>NZ_FOTF01000026.1 GCF_900114485.1 Loktanella salsilacus
CGCCACGCGTAGAAATAGCCCCGAACCGTTGAAACCGGCGGGAAGTCGTTGGGCAACATACGCCATTGGCATCCGGTCGTTGCAATGTAGAGGAGTGCGTCGACCACGTCGCGCAAACATGTCGTACGGGGCCGACCAGTTGTCTTCGGCGGCGACATCGAAGGCGCTATCAACGCCCATTCCGCATCCTTCATATCGCTTGCGTATTTATCGCCTTTTCGATCATGTTGACGGCGGGTGAGTTCAGTCCAAGCCATTGTGATCTCCATTCAGCTTCACAACCGAACAGAATCACAAACCACTGAACTCACTCAAATAGTTTTAAATCGGGCTCTGAGAGGCGCTGACGACGCCTGACCAAACTCGAGAGCTGCTCCATACGATGGCCAGCAGAGCGGCGGCCGGCAAGGCGATCAAATCGGCCAAGGCAGGTGCATTGCGGGCCCAGACGATCAGCGCCATGGTCAGCGCGGTAAGTGTTAGAACGGCGACCCAGAACAAGCTTTGGTCTGATGTTTCCAACGTCGTATGCAAGATCAAAAGGCTCGCGGCTAAAATTGCAGCTCCAGCGAGGCGCGCGGGGAACTCTGGCCAAGCAGCGCCTTCCGACCGCGCCAGAATGGACATGCTAAGCAGCGCCCCCTGATGATCGGGCTTCAGGCTTCTGACCGGGATCGTGATCGCGGCGAACGATAGTGCGGCAAGGTAAAGCACAAACGAGATTGAAACGATCGCTCCGGCACCAACGCTCAGCAGCCATCCTGACGCGAAGCCTGCAATGAGCGCCAGCACCGACACCCATGCCCAGCGTCGAAATGTGTCGATGGCCAGCCCCATGACGGTAACGACCGCGAAGTATGCATATAGGCCTGAAGGATCTTCCGATGGTCCACCAATGACAAACGGTGCGGCCATTGCGCCAAGGATACCTACTGCGGCGAGGAAGGGACCGTAGAACCAGCCTAGCACCATGGCGATGGCACCAACCGCTGCCAGACCCGCCAATGTCACCTCTGGACCGGTAAAGCCATATAGCCAACGTGCGGCGAGTATGGCCGCAAACAGCGTGACGATACCTGCTCCTGAAAGCGTGGATGGCAGGTAAGTCGTGCTGACTGCTTTCCCGTCGCCATATCGCCGTCGGATATACTCTCCTGCAGCTATGAGGCCGCAACCAAGCACCAGAGCCGATATGATACGGATCGATGGCGGAAGCAGGCCTTGTTCAGCGCCGTAGATGACCAAGAACACCCCGGCGAGAGCCAGAGACAGCGCTGACACCGCGTAGAACCAGTTCTGAGTGATCCAGCTGGTAAGCTTCCTCATGTTGACTGCGGTGAACACGATAGCTTGCGAGGCGGTGGCTGAAGTGTCCGGCTGAGGCAGAGATGGCCTTTCATGAAAGTCGCCGCCAACACCGTCAGTTTCTGAAATCTTAGTTAGCGGTGGCGGGCCAGCGCGCTGGACGGGAATGGCTGGCGTGGCGTTTTCCGGTCTCGCAAATGCTTGCTCTAAAATGGCAACGCGGCGACGCAAGTTGGCATTTGATATCAAAAGATAGATGATGGCGGCAGGAACGCCAAAAACCACCAGGGCACCGATAAGCATATATGCCGGGATCATGATGGCTCCATCTCTAACTTCACTGACGCACGTCCGTCATCACCTTGCCCTAAATACTTAAACTATCTTGAACAAGAAGGACTGGGCAGCGTTATCAATGTGAGCAAAAAACCATGCAATGCTAGGCTTTTATAAGCGTTCAAAAAGATTGGGCTGTGGAACAGTTTGCGTAATACAGATGCCCGTCTGGCACCCTAAAAACCAACACGCCTCGAACCACAGCGCCAAACACATCGGATCGATCCATGAAGAACCGCTTGAAATACATACCATCTGCGGGTCTTGCATTCGTCCTGTTTAGCTCAGCGGCATCCGCAAACTGCCTGCCACCAATGCAGACCTTGTTCGCTTGCACCTTTGAAAACACCGATACGCGGGTCGAATTTTGCCATGAAATAGCGACAGAACGCACATCGAACGCATCTTCGGTGCCAGAAGACCAAAGCAGCTATTCCTTAGCGCGGGGAACCGCCCCAACAGAGCTATATTTCACGCCAACAACGTCCTATTTTAACGTAATAAGTGCCAGTGCGATTGACCAAAAAATATACGGTCGAGATCTTACCGATTTCTTGGTTATCGGGTATGAAAACGTCGATTACATTTACGCAGCCCTCATAGGTGTGGACGACAGATACTACGACAGCTTTTATGGTGCCGAGATTCGGGTCTATAAGAACGAAAACGATTTCCAAAATATGGCTGACGCAACTCCCACAGGAAATCTCCAGAAGCCCCGCTGGCGATGAAAATTGAAAAGGGGCGGTAAAAACTCCACCTGTCGGTCAAACCGCATTAAGGATACAGTCGAATGCTTAGCGCGCTGCCTTCGGTGATCTAATTCCTATTCGTCTTCCTTTGTGTGAATCAGATCATGGCGCAGCGCGTCTTCGTCCAGCGGTAGCCCGGCAAAAATCGCCCAAGCGTGCACGCCTTGGTAAAAAAACAGCTCCCACCCGGACATCACCGTCAGACCAGCGGCGGCGGCATCGGTCAGGAATTGCGTGTCAGCCGGCGTATAGACGGCATCAAAGGCCCATTCGGCCCCGGTCATTGCTGCAGCGGCAAGCGGCGTGCCCTCGTAGCCGGTCATGCCCACCGGCGTGCAGTTGATCAGCCCAGCCGCCCCCGGCGCTGCTGCAACGGCGTCGCTGCCAACGCTGATCTGCACATTCGGGGCCGCGCAGCGCAGGTCGGCGGCCAAAGCTTTGGCCTTGGCCAGATCCCGGTCCACCAACCGCAAATCAGTCGCGCCAAGTGCAATCAGGCCAAAGGCCACGGCCCGCCCGACACCGCCAGTGCCGATCATCAGCACCGGACCGGTTGCCACATCACCGCGCACCCGCGCGTAGGCTGCTTTGAACCCAGTGTAGTCCGTGTTGTGGCCCTGCGGCCCATCCGCGGTAAAGATCACTGTATTGACCGCCCCAATCGCCCGCACCAAGGCATCGTCGATCCGCAGCCCTTGGGTGACGCGTTCTTTATAGGGATAGGTCACGTTGACCCCGCGATAGCCCCCGTCGCGGCAGGCGGCAAAGACCTCCTCGAACGGCGCGCCGCGATCAACCGGGACCAGCCGATCATAGGTCACCGCTAGGTCATTTTGCGCCCCCGCCAGCCGGTGCAACAAAGGCGAACGGGACCGGGCGATATTGTCCCCGATAAGCCCCAGTTTTAACGTCGTCATGCGCGATCCTTTCGCAGCAAAGCCTTACACTGCGCCCGGGCCGAAAGGCACCGCCGGTGCCCAGCAATGCGCCGATGATGACGCCGATCAACGCGGTTTGCACTGTCTGACAGTCTTTCGCGTCAAAATGGACATCACGCGACCGTTTTAGGTCACCACTTCGGTTTTGATCGGCAGAGTTTCCTGCACAGGGTGCCCGATCAGATCTTGTTGCACCAGTCAGGCCACGGTGACGCATGGCTGGACTGCAAGGGCATGCCCCCTAAACAAAACGGCGCGGCTTTTGCTAATCCGCGCCGCGCTATAAATAGCCGTTGGCTACTTACATTGCAGGCAAGATCGCAATGTCGCGGATCGTGCCGTCGACGCCTGCCAATCAAGGCTGCGGTCGCACCCCTGTCATAAGGACGGTACATTCGCCCTTCACGCACGCGTAACCTGCGCCCCGTTCGAAAAAGGAGGGGTGGCAACGCGGGCCGCGACATTTCATAATCACCACAATCCGCGCCAGACAATCGTGTCTTGCGCGAGGGCCATACAAATGACCTTCGGCCCCTTTCGACCACGAAGAATGCAGCATAATCCTATTATTCCATTCAGGAGCCGACCTATGACCCGCCCTTCAAAGATGATCATGATGGGGACTGCGGCGCTGGCGTTTTCGGCCTCTACCCTCGCGGCCGAAACGATGGTCATCGCGACCTTCAGCGATCCGACCCCGATGAACGCAGTGCGTGGCACCGACGCCTTCGCCGCTGCAACCGGATGGGACATCGAATGGCGGGTCTTTAACTCTGGCACAGAGGTCATCGCGGCATTGGCCTCTGGCGATGTGAAGGTGGCGGAACTGGGCTCGTCGCCTCTGGCAATTGCGGCAAGTCAGGGCGTCGATTTGCAGATGTTCATGCTGTCCTATGCGATCGGCCAAGCGGAAAGCCTGATCGCACACGACGGATCGGGCATCACCACCCTTGCCGATCTAAAAGGAAAACGCGTCGCCGTTCCGGTCGGATCGACAGCGCATTATTCCCTGATGGGCGCAATGACCCACGCTGGCCTGACCGAGGCTGACGTGACCATCGTGTCGATGCCCCCCGACCAGATCGCCGCAAGCTGGAGCATGGGCGTGCTGGACGCCGCCTTTATCTGGCCGCCCGTGCAGACCCAACTGCTGGAAAGTGGCACGCGCATCGTCGGCGCGGATCAGACGGCGGACTGGGGTTATCCGACGTTTAACGCTTGGGTCGTCGACATGGATTTCGCCGCCGCGCACCCGGCTGAAATGGCCGCCTTTGCCCGCGTGATGGACGGTGCCAATCAGGCCTATCTGGCCGATCCTGCCGCGTGGACACCCGGCAGTGCGCCCGTGACGGCCATCGCCGATCTGACCGGCGCGCCAGCGGACCAAATCCCCCAAATTTTGCAGGGCTATACCTTTGTCCCGCTGGCAGATCAGACCGGCCCGGCGTGGCTGGGCAATGCGGCGAATGTGATGCAATCTACCGCCGCATTCCTAAAATCAGCCGGGCGGATCGATACGGTCGCAGATGATTATGCCCCCTTTGTGAACGCCGATATTGCGGCCGCCGCGACGCAATAGCCGCCGCTTTGCCCAGCTAAGGAGCCCCCGTTTGGGACTGATCATTACGGACGCCTCGGTCGTCTATCCGGCGGCCAAACGTCGTGCGCCAGTTGCGGCGCTTAGCGAAATTAATCTGACGATCAAGGATGCTGAATTTGTCGTCGCGCTTGGTGCCTCTGGCTGCGGGAAATCGACGCTTTTGAACCTGATCGCAGGCTTTCTGGCCCCAAGTTCGGGTCAGTTGCTGCTAGATGGCAAAGTGGTGTCTGGCCCCGGCGCGGATCGTGCGGTGGTGTTCCAGAAACATGCGCTGCTGCCATGGCTTAGCGTGCGCGATAACGTCGCCTTTGGCCTGAAGATCCAAGGCGTGCCCAAGGCGCTGCGCAACAAAACGGCCGATGCGTTTCTAGATATGCTGGGGCTGGACGGGTTTCACGATGCGCCGGTTTACGAATTGTCCGGCGGCATGCAGCAACGGGTCGGCATCGCCCGCGCCCTGACCTGCGATCCGCGCATTTTGTTGATGGACGAACCGCTTGGCGCGCTGGACGCACTGACCCGCGAAAAGGCGCAAGAGCTGATCCTGAAGGTTTGGAACGACACACAAAAATCGGTGTTTTTCATCACTCATAGCGTTGAAGAAGCACTGTTCATGGGCACCAAACTGGTCGTCATGTCGCCGCGTCCGGGCCGCATCACCCATACCTTTGACCTGCCGTTTTCGCGCGCCCATCTGAACGGCACCCCTGCCCGCGCACTGAAATCCAGCCCCGATTTTATCGCGATGCGCGAACAGGTGCTGGACATCGTCTTTGCCGACCAAGAGGCCATGGCATGAGCCAAAAACCGTCCCTGTTCGCCCGCCTATCCCGCAGCCGTCCAGTCAAACCGGGCGCAGTTTACGGCGTCCCCGGCCAAGGCAACACGCTGTGGCTGTCGCTCCTGTCCATCGCGGCGCTGCTTTTTGCGTGGTGGCTGGTGACATTCATGGGCTGGGTCAAACCGCTTTTTGTGCCCGCGCCCATGACCGTTTTGCAGAAATTTCTATCGATCTGGGACACAGGCTTTACCGGCACACCGTTTTTGGAACACGTGGGCATTTCGACAGCGCGCGTCTTTGGTGCCTTCATCCTTGCCTGCGTGATCGGCATCCCGCTGGGACTGGCCATGGGCATGAGCCCGGTCATGCGCGGGTTGCTTGACCCGCCGATTGAATTCTATCGCCCGATCCCGCCGCTGGCCTATCTGCCGCTGATGATCATCTGGTTCGGCATCGGAGAGACCTCTAAGGTTTTGCTGATCTTTCTGTCGGTCTTTGCGCCCATCGTTTTGGGCGCGCGGTCTGGCGTGAAATCTGCTGCGATTGAACAGATCCACGCGGCCTATTCCTTTGGCGCAAGCCGCTGGCAGGTGCTGCGCCACGTCATCCTGCCATCCGCACTGCCAGAGATTTTGACCGCGATGCGCATCGGGATCGGCTTTGGCTGGACGACGCTGGTCGCCGCCGAAATGGTCGCCGCGACCAAGGGTGTGGGGTATATGGTGTTGTCGGCCAGTCAGTTCCTGCAAACGCCCGTCGTGATCATGGGCATCTTTGTCATCGCGTTTATCGCCTTTGCCTTTGATCTTTTCATGCGGCTGATGATCCAGCGCCTTGTGCCTTGGAAAGGCCGGATGTAGCCCCTCGGTTGCGCGGGCGCGGCTGCCACGCCGCGCCCCGCCCCCAGATCAAGGCCCGCCAATGTCCCGACCAGACGATATGAACCTGTCACCTCGCCCCCAAACTGGCCCCGTTCCGCAAACTTTGGCGTGGATCGCGGATCATCGCGGCGGCATTATTCTGGCGGTCACCGTCGCGCTGGCGTCCAGCTTTTTAGCGGATCACTACAACGCCCCTGCAATGCTGTTTGCCCTGCTGATCGGCATGGCGTTCAACTTTATGACCGACACGCCGCGCACGATGGAAGGCATTACCTTCTGCTCTCGAACCTTGCTGCGTGTCGGGGTCGCTTTACTGGGGTTGCGCCTGACCTTTGCGGATGTGTCACAACTGGGCATCACGCCGATCATCGGCGTGGTGGGGATGCTGATCCTGACCCTGCTGGGCGGTGTTGTGTTTGCGCGGCTGTTTGGGCGGACGACGGCGTTTGGCCTGCTGACCGGCGGCTCTGTCGCGATTTGCGGTGCCTCTGCCGCCATGGCCATAGCGGCGGTGCTACCCAAGAAATACCTGAAAGAAGAAGACGTCTTGCTGACCGTCGTCGGCGTGACCGCCATGTCGACCATCGCGATGATCGTCTATCCGATGCTGTTCAGCCGGCTTGGCCTTGCGGACGTCGAAAGCGGCTACATGATTGGCGCGACGATCCACGACGTCGCGCAAGTTGTCGGCGCAGGCTATTCGGTCAGCGACACCGCAGGCGATATCGCCACCTTTACCAAGCTGCTGCGCGTCGCGCTTTTGCCGGTCGTCCTGCTGGTCGTCGCGGTTATTTTCCGAAAGGACGCTGGCGGCACCGCTGGCCTGCCATGGTTCGTCGTCACCTTCATCGCGCTGATGCTGCTGCGCAATTTCGTGCCGCTGCCAGAGGGGCTGCTGAACTTCGTCAACGACACGTCGCGGTTCCTGCTGGTCGTCGCGATTTCGGCGCTTGGGGTCAAAACATCGCTGCAAAAGCTGTTTGCGCCGGGCGTCAAAGGCTTGGTCCTGATCGCGGTCGATACGGTGTTTCTGCTGCTGCAGGCCGTGATCTTTGCGCATATCTTCTTGCTTTGAACTGCGGGGGTGTTCAGCCCAGCTTGGACTGAACACCACTTCGTAACCCGTTATGGTCGCCCCGGCATAGCGGCCTGAAGATCGTCCAGCGACACATTCAAACGTGCGGCCACCTTGGCAAGGTCAGCGTCCCGGCCCCCCTCTGCGTCAAGTGCGGCTTGCAGAGCGGCCAGATCAACGCCCAGCGCCGCTGCAGTGCCTGAGAAATCGGGACCACCTTGGCCACCGCCGCCCGGCCCACCAGCAGAACCGATGCCCTGCGCCGCAGTTGTTGCAAAGTTATCCTGCGCAACAACGCCCATCAGACAGGTCGGCAGGTTCGGAAAACCGTCCCCCGCGTGGTAATGGTAAACCTCTTCCGCGCTGCCCAGAGTCGTGCCGATATGGCCGCCGCATTGGTCCAGCCCGACAGGTGCCGCTCCATCTGCCTCAAGCGAGCCGAACATCGCAAAGCCGTCAAAGGCATAGGCAAACTGCGCGGTCTGATCTTGCGCGACATTGGCGCAACTGGCGTCAACACCGTCTTGGGCAAAGACCGTGTCGATATCCGTCGCCGTGGCGTGCCAGTGATACCAGCCGCCCGGATCGACGTGGCCGCCGCAGGTATCCAGCGCGGGCATATGTCCGGTGTCCAGCACGCTGGGCGCATCGGCAAAGATCGGAACGCCGTCGAGCGCGATCCCGACCTTGGCCACGGTGCCGAGCGATGTCGGCGCGTCCGCCAAGACGGGTGCGATCGGGATCAGCGTGGTGATCGACATCTCGCTGCCCGCGTCCAGCGATCCGGCGATACATTCGTGCTCTGCCTCTGGCCCTTCGACGCGGATGTCAAAGAGGTTCACGACGCCGTCGTCGTTGTAGAAAGTGTAGCCAAGTCCTGACAGCATCTTAAAGTAGTCGCCGTCGATCCGGTAAAGGCCTGCGTTCTCTCCATCCCAGTCCCAAATGCCGCCGACGTCGTCCAGTGTCGCGGGGCAGAATGGCCCGATTTCCAAATCATCCGGCACGAATTTCAGCGTATAGGACGCGCATTGCGCCGCGTCCCCATTTTCCAGCGTGCAGTCCACGATCTGCGCAGGCTGCACCAAAGCTTTGTCGGAAATGCTGTCCACATCCGAATGGGCAAAGGCCATGGCAGGTGCAAAGCACCCTGCCGCGATAAAAATTGAGGTCGTCCAAACACGCTGCATCGTCAATTTCCTTTTCACTTTGATGGTTCAAACGTCAGCCCGCCGGTTTTACGGCGTTAAAACTCACACCCGGTCAAACGTCGTGTCGAACCCGCCGGCCTGCTGCTCGCCTTGCAGGCGTTTGGACGCCATCCCGGGCTCTGACCCCCAAACGGCAATCCAGCGATAGAACACCGGCGTCAGGAACAGGGTAAAGACAGTGGCAAAGCCAAGCCCGCCGACGATGACCCAACCCACGGCAATCCGCGCCTCTGCCCCCGCGCCAGAGGTGACGATCAGCGGCAGGCCGCCAAAAACGGTGGACACCATCGTCATCATCACAGGCCGGATGCGCAGTGCCAGCGCGTCACGGATGGCGCTGTCGATATCCTGCCCGGCCTCGCGCAGCTGGTTGGCGAATTCGACGATCAGAATGCCATTCTTAGCCATGACCCCGATCAGCATCACCAGACCGATCTGACTGTAATAGTTCAGTGATCCGCCCGTCAGTTTAATCGCGAACAAGGCCGCGGCCAGACCGAAAGGTACGGTCAGCATAATCACAACCGCACTCGCGATGCTTTCGAACTGGGCGGCCAGCACAAGGAACACAATCAAAAACGCCACGCCAAAGACGGTATACATCGCCGACTGACCGTCCGTCAGTGTTGCGGCTTCACCGGTAAAGATGATGCCCATATCGTCTGGCAAAACCTCCTCGGCGATTGTGGTCAGATGCGCCATGGCCGTGCCCAAATCGACGCCTTCGGCAAGGTTCGCTTGCGCTGAGACGGCCAATGATCCGCCCTGCCGGGTGATGCTGGACTGGCTGACCACGGGCACCAAGGTTGCCGCTGACGACAGCGGGACAAAGCTGCCGCCGGGCAGCTGCAAAAAGATGCCTTCGATATCGCTTGGATCGTCAATCGGCGGCCCGCCCGCGACGACATTGACGTCGGTTTCTGTGTCATCTTGGAACACGGTGACGGCCACGCTGCCTTGGATCATGGTGCTGACGGTTTGCGTGATTTCTGCCTCGGTCAGGCCAAAGACTTCGGCCATTTCGGGGTCCACGCGCACTTCGTATTGCGCCTGCACATCGTCGCCAGACAGCTGCGGGTTCACAAAGCTGTCGTCGTTGCCCATGGCCGCCACCAGCGTATCAGCCGCATCCGTCATCGCATCGACGTTGTTCCCCGTCACCGCGAACCCAAGGCCCTGCCCCGCCCCACGAATGTTCAGACTGTTGGTGGACCGGGCGCTGACCTGCACACCGGGCACGCTGCCCAGCTTGGCGTTAATCTTGGCGATCAGTTCTGCCTGCGACCAGTCGCGATCTGCCCAATCTGGCAAGCGCACCACGATAAAGGCACTGGTGCCGCCGCCGACGCCGATGATGCTTTGCACCACGTCGATCTGGCCGCTGGCGCGGTAGGGATCAAGGATCGCTTCGATCTGGGCGACCTGCGTGTCTAGATAGGCGACGGTTGTATCAGCCGCGCCCCGCGCTTGGATCAGGAAAAACCCGCGGTCTTCCTCTGGTGTGATGCTGGACGACAGGGTCTGCGACGCGCCTGCGGCCATGATGGCAAAGCCCATGGCGACGGTCAGCACAAGGATTGGCGCGCGGATTGCCCGGTCCATGATCGCGTCAAAGCACCGCGCCATGCGGCTTTTCGGCTTCGGCTCCGCCTCTGCCTTGCCCGGTTTTCCCGGGTCTAGGAACGCCGCCATGACGGGGGCCAGCGTCAGCGCCGTCAGCGAAGACAGCGTGACGGAAAACGCCAGCACAAAGCCAAATTCGCTGAACACGCCGCCCGCTTGGCCCGGCAGAAATGAAATCGGGATAAACACAGCGGCAAGCGTCGCCGTGGTTGAAATCACGGCAAAGAACACCTCGTTTGTGCCAGCGGCGGCGGCGGCAAAGGGGCCCATGCCTTCTTTGCGTTTGCGCACGATGTTTTCGATCACGACGATGGCGTCATCCACGACCATGCCCGTGGCCAGAACCAGCGCCAGCAAGCTGATCGAGTTCACGGAAAAGCCTGTGATCCAGATCGCCGCGACCGTGCCGACCAGCGACACCGGGATCGTAACCGCCGGGATGATCGTCGCGCGCGGCGAGCGCAGGAAGGCAAAGATCACGGCAACAACGATCACCGTCGCAAGGCCGATGGATTTGATCACCTCGTCGATGGACCCTTCAATGAACACACCATCGTCGGATGCGATCAGCAGCTCGACCCCTTCGGGCAGGGTGGTGCGCAGATCGTCGACAGCTGCGCGCACGGCCTTGGAAATCGTCAGCGTGTTGCCCACGGATTGCCGCGTAATATCAAGCCCCACCGCAGATTGGCCATTCACGCGAGTGGATACATCACTGTCCTCTGGCACGATCTGGACGAAGGCCACGTCTGACACGCGTGTCGTCGCATTGATCGCCACCTGATTGACGGAATCGACAGTCACATCGGCATTGCCGACCCGCAGCGCCAAGGTTTGCGCATCCGTTTCCACCGACCCCAGCGGCGTGTCATCGCGCAAGGACGCCAGCGCATCGGTCACGTCTGCAACGTCCAGCCCCCGGCTTAGCAAGGACCGCATATCAAGCGTGACCCGAAATTCATTCGCGCGATTGCCGCGCACAGTCACCTCGGCGATACCGTCGATGGTGGACAGCCGGTCATAGACCGCGCCTTCGGCAATCGCTGTCAGTTCGTCAAAACTCGCGTCCCCCAGTAGGGCCAAACGGATGATCGCATCGGCGTTGCTATCGCTTTTCGTCACGCTGGGATCGTCGTCAATATCGTCCGGCAACTGCCGCAGCGTGGCGGATACGATCTCTCTGGCCTCGTTTGCGGCGACGTCGACATCGGTGCCTTCAGACAGGTCAATCGTAATGCGGCTGGACCCGGTAGAGGAGCTGGATTCCATGTAGGACAGCCCCTCGAGCGCGCTGAGCGCGTCCTCTAGGACCTGGGTGATTTCCTGATCGACGGTGGATGGCACAGCGCCCTCATAGGACGTGCGCACAGACAGCACCGGCTGGTCCACGTCAGGCATTTCGCGCACATCGACCGAAGACAGCGCCGCCAGACCCGCGATCAGGATGAGCAGGTTCAGCACGATCCCAAGCAAGGGCCGCGCCACGAACAGGTCGGCAAAACCTTTTTTAATAGAGCCCGTTTTCAAAGTCCCGCTCATGTCGGATCACCTGCTGGCGCGGTTTGTGCACTTGCGTCAGCGCCCACACGCGGCCCGCCTTCTTTGGCAGCGCCGTCCTTGGGACCGCTGCGCACGGCATCCGGCGTCGTGATCGCCGCACCAGCGCGCAGCTTTTGCGCGCCTTCGCTGATCACAGCGGTGCCTGCAGCGATATCAGCATCAATCCAAACGGTGCTATCGCGTCGATACAGGATCGTCACGGCGACCTGCTCTGCCTTGCCATCGGCGTCGATCCAAACGCTGGACCCGGCCCGCGACCACGTAATCGCCGTCGCGGGCACGGCAGGCAGCGGGTCGCTTTCTTGCAAGATGCGCACGGCAAAGGTCATGCCCGGCCACAGTTCCCTGCTGGCGTTATCGATCCGCGCCTTGACGGTCACACTGCGGGTCACATCATCAAGACGGCTGTCAAAGGACACCACCTCGCCCTCGAAATTGCGCCCGGTAAAGCTGGGGGTACTGGCGACGACGGTCTGAACGTCCTGCAGAATGCCGATGGCACGCTCTGGCAGTTCAAACTCCACCAACAAGGCTTCGTCATTGTCGATGGTGACGACGACATCATTGGCGGACAACTGATCGCCGACCTCGATATCGCTAAGCCCCAGCTTGCCTGCGATGGGCGCGCGTAGGGTGCGGTCGTCTAGCGCCACTTGCGCCAAGCCGACATTCGCCTCGGCCAACCGCTGGGCAATACGCGCATCCGACAGGGTCACGTCGGTCACGGTGGAATTGCCGCTGGCCCGCAGGCGGTCATAACGCGCAACGGTCTCGTTCGCTTGATCCAGTTGCGCCTGCGCGATTTCCAGATCCAGCGTCTGGGTGCGGGCGTCCAGTTGGACCAGCACATCACCCGCCGCGACAGTGGTATTGGCGCTAAGGTTCACCTGCGTCACCTCGCCCGCCGTGTCGGACACAACATCGGCGCTGCGCAGGGCGACAGCGGTGCCAAGCGCGTTCAGGACGACCTCAAAGGGTTGCAGTTCCAGCGGCGTGGTCACCACGGTCGTCGCACGGCTGCCCCCGCCGGGCCGTCCGCCGCCACCGGGGCGGCCCCCAGCGGCAGGGCCAGCCGCTGCGGCCTGATCGCCTTGTGCCTCTGCCGTTTCTAGATTGAGAGCGCTCGTGACGCGGTCCGGCATGCCAAAGACCGCAGCATAGATCGCAAACAAAATCACAACCGAGAATATCACTGAAAATAGTCTGCGCACGCCCTGTGCCCCTTTGATGCCAAGATGTATCCCGGCTTGAACGCGCGGTGATGCAGCATCCGTCGCAAGTTTCTTTCGATTGTTTTGCTTTGCAGATCACATCGGCGTCAGACGCGCCGTTGCGTATCAAGGCCGCGCGCGAATTTAGGGCATTTAACTTAGCTTAACTGTCCCGCCGCCAATGCAATCAGTTCGCTGGCATACCGCAGCCGCGCCGACATCGTGCGTCCGCGCCGCCCCGCGAGCCACAGCGGATGCCGCCGCCGCTTTGCCAGTTGCACGACCTTTAGCAAGTCCCTGCGGGCAAAGGCTTCTACCCCGCTGCGCGGCAACAACGTATAGCCAACGCCCTGCGCCACCGGGGCCGGAATCTGGCCGATCTGGTTGACAAAACCACGCACGCGCAGCCTGTCGGCACCGGGGTATGCGCCGGGAAAATTCAAGTGCAGCAGGTCATCGGCATAGGCGTCGCCGTCAGGATGCCCGATCATCCCCCGCGCCTGCAAATCGGCAAAGCTGGGCGGCGTATCCGGCGCATCTGCTGGCAGGACAAGGCACAATTCTTCTTCGCCCAAATGCGTCGCTTGCAGACGCGGGTGGCCGGGGTCTGCGTCCAACACGCCCACGTCAAACTGCCCGTCAATCAGCCCCGACAGCACCTGCGCTTGCGGCGCGGCTTGCAGGTGGATCGCCAGATCAGGCGCAGCCTGCATCCAAGGCATCAGCGCGGGATACAGCAGCATCGCAAAGCTGCCGGAACAGGCGATCCGCACGGTGCCACTGTCGCGATCATCGGCGGTGATTGTGCGGCGCAGGGCGTCCTCTTGCGCGCGGCGGGACTGACCAAGAGCCAAAACAGCCTCCCCCGCCGGGGTCAGGGTAAAGCTTTTGCCTTGCCGCGTGATCAGGCTTTGGCCGACTTGCGCCTCTAGCTTGCGCAGATGCTGCGACACGCCGGGCTGCGTCATGTTCAACCGCGCCGCCGTGCGGGTGAAATGTTCCGCCTCGCACAGGGTTGTAAAGGTCTCGAGCCAAGTCGCGTTCAGCATAGGTTAACCAAATATTTTGTTATGATTTTTATTGCATATCATAATTTCACACGCAAGGCACGCATCGCTATCTGATGGGTATCGCAACCTTGCAGGAGACCTAAAATGTCCCAGACACCCCGCACCTTTTCCCACATCGGCCTCTCCGTTCCCGACCTTGACGCCGCCGTAAAATTCTATGCCGACGTGCTTGGTTTTTACGTCGTCATGCAGCCCACCGAAGCGTTCGAAGATGACAGCGCCATCGGCGTGATGTGCACCGATGTTTTCGGCCCCGGCTGGGTGTCGCTGCGCATCGCGCACCTTTCCACCGCCGATGGTATCGGTATCGAAATCTTTGAATTCCCTGGCAATTATGCCCCTGATGAAAAGCTGGAACACAAGCGCCACGGCGCCTTTCACTTTGCCGTCCAAGACCCCGATGTCGAAGGTTTGACCAAAGCCATCGTCGCCGCAGGCGGCCGCCAGCGGATGCCGATCCGCGAATATTTCCCCGGCGAAAAACCGTATCGCATGGTCTATGTCGAAGACCCTTTTGGTATCGTGTTCGAGATCTACAGCCACAGCTACGAGCTGACCTACTCTGCCGGGGCCTACGCGTCCTAAAGCCCCCGCGACCGGGGGGACGCCCAGCGGCACGCGGTTGCAGTGCGCGCCCCCGGCACAACCATTCCGCTGTTGCGATCCGCAAAATTCGCAACTAGCGTCCGGTCAAATCGCCGCCCCAAACTTGGGGGCGGCGCAAGACATATTATCCGTCGGGGGGCCCTTAGGGGCTGAGAGGTGCACGCACCGACCCGTCGAACCTGATCCGGGTTATACCGGCGTAGGGAACGGGTAGAACGCACCACTCTTGGGGCGTATTCTCGTTTTTTCACGTCGGCATTTCCCAAAACTTGGAAAGTTGCCGCCGTGAACACTGCCCCTCCGATCACCTTGACGATTGCCGGATCCGACAGCGGTGGCGGCGCTGGCGTGCAGGCTGACATCAAGGCGATGTCCGCCAATGGCACCTATGCTGCCAGTGTCATCACCGCTGTGACCGCGCAAAATACCTGCGCTGTCACCCATCTGCACGCGATCCCCGCCGACATCGTTGCCGCCCAGATTGCAGCAGTGCTGTCCGATCTGGATGTGCGGGCGATCAAGCTGGGGATGCTGTTTTCCGCGCCTATCATCGATGCCGTGGCGCTGGGGCTGGCTGGATTTACAGGCCCCATCGTCCTTGATCCCGTAATGATCGCCAAATCCGGCGACGCGCTTTTGCAAGATGCCGCCGTCGCCGCCATGACCCGGGCGCTGCTGCCCCGCGCGACCTTGCTGACCCCCAACCTGCCAGAGGCCGCCCGCCTGCTGGACACCGCCCCCGCCACGACCAAGGATGAGGTGATCGCCCAAGGCATGCGCCTGCTGGACCTTGGCCCGCAGGCCGTTTTGATGAAAGGCGGCCATGCTGAAGGTGCGGTTTGCACCGATATCCTGATCGGCCCGGACGGCGTAATGGCCACGCTAAACGCCCCCCGCGTTGCCACCCGCAACACCCACGGCACCGGCTGCACCTACTCTGCCGCGATCACGGCGCAACTGGCGCTGGGGCTGGACCTGCCTGCCGCCGTCACGGCCGCGCACCGCTATCTGCAAGGCGCGATCAAAGCCGCCGATCAGTTGCACATCGGTGCCGGTCACGGTCCGGTGCATCATTTCCACGCGGTCTGGGCATGACCCCCAACACCGCCTCTGTCACCGTCATCGGCGCAGGCGTTGCAGGCCTGTGCACTGCCCGCGCCTTGCTGGATCGCGGCGCGCAGGTCACGGTCATCGACCGCCACGCCGCCCCCGGCCCCCACGCCTGTTCATGGTGGGCGGGCGGCATGCTGGCCCCATTTTGCGAAGGCGAAAGCGCCGAGGAGCCCGTGGTGCGGCTAGGCCAAGAGGCGGCTGATTGGTGGGCCCGGCGCACCGGATCAGTGCAACGCTGCGGCTCTCTGGTGATCTCTCCGGCGCGGGATAGGGCAGAACTTGCACGCTTCGCCAAGCGGACGACCGGGCACAGCACCGTCGATCAAAACGCCATCGCCGCGCTGGAACCCGATCTTGCCGGACGTTTCACCAGCGGGCTGTATTTCGCGCAAGAGGCGCATCTGTCCCCCCGCACCGCGCTTGCCGATCTGCGGGCTGGCCTTGTGGCAGATGGTTGCACCTTCCAAATCGCCGACGCGCGCCCCGAAGATCACGCCGCCCGCGGTCTGGCGATCGACTGCCGCGGCTTTGCGGCACGAGACGCGATCGCGGACCTGCGCGGCGTGAAAGGGGAAATGCTGATCCTGTCTTGCCCTGACGTGTCGCTGTCCCGCCCCATTCGCCTGCTGCATCCCCGCGCGCCGCTCTACATCGTGCCGCGCGGGGATAGCATATTCATGCTGGGGGCGACGATGATCGAAGGCCGTGCAGGCCCGCACATCACCGCCCGCGCCCTGCTGCAACTGCTGTCCGCCGCCTACGCCCTGCACCCCGCCTTTGCCGAAGCCGAGGTGATCGAGGTTGGCGTCGATAGCCGCCCCGCCTTTGCCGACAACCTGCCGCGCATTCGCCGCAACGGCAATCTGATCCGGCTGAACGGCCTGTTCCGTCACGGCTTTCTGCTGGCCCCCGCCGCCGCCCGCATGGTGGCCGACCTGATTTTCGACAACCAAATGCCAGAGGTGATGGATGAGACTGCAGCTTAACGGAGCGCCCATCGCGGCGCAGGCAGCGACCCTTGCAGAGCTCTTGGACGCCTACGGTTTCGCCAATGCCAAAGTGGCAACCGCGGTGAACGGCAAATTCGTGCCCGCCACCGACCGCGCGGATTATGCGCTGTCAAACGGCGATCAGGTCGAAATCCTTGCGCCGATGCAGGGGGGCTGAGTGATGCGTGATTTTTATGGCACCGCCCTGCCCGGCGGTTTGATGCTGGGCACCGCGCAATACCCGTCGCCTGCGATCCTTGCCGACGCCTTCCGCCGCAGCGGAGCCAGTGTCGCCACCGTGTCCCTGCGCCGCGAAAGCGGACAAGACCGCGCAGGCCAAGATTTCTGGCGGCTGATCAGCGATCTGGGCGTACGCGTTCTGCCCAACACCGCAGGGTGCCACACGGTGAAAGAGGCGGTGACCACCGCCCATATGGCCCGCGAAGTCTTCGATACGCCGTGGATCAAGCTAGAGGTCATCGGCGATGCCGACACGCTGCAGCCCGACGTCTTTGGCCTTGTCGAAGCCGCCCGCATCCTGACCGCCGACGGCTTTCAGGTCTTCCCCTACACGACCGAGGATCTGGTTGTCGCAGACCGCCTGCTGGATGCGGGATGCGAGGTCCTGATGCCTTGGGGGGCACCCATCGGGTCGGGGCTCGGGCTCAACAACATCTTTGGCCTGCGGGCCTTGCGCGCCCATTTTCCGGATGTGCCATTGGTGATCGACGCGGGCCTTGGCCTGCCATCGCAAGCCGCACATGCGATGGAATTGGGATTTGACGCCGTGCTGTTGAACACCGCCGTCGCCGCAGCCGGCGATCCCGCCGCGATGGCAGAGGCGTTTGCGCTGGCAATCCGCGCCGGGCAATTGGCCGCGCACGCAGACCCGATGGAGCCGCGCGACATGGCCGCACCGTCCACCCCCCTGCTTGGAAAGGCGTTCCTTGGATGAGCCTTGATCGTTTCTATCCCATCTTTGACAGCGCCGACTGGCTGGAACGGCTGGTGCCGCTGGGCATCAAATTGGTGCAATTGCGGATGAAAGACGCCAGCGAAGCCGTGCTGCGGGGTCACATCCGCCGCGCCAAAACGCTTTGCGCCGCGCAGGGCTGCACGCTGGTCATCAACGATCACTGGCGCATCGCGATTGATGAAGGCTGCGACTGGCTGCACCTTGGTCAAGAGGATCTGGACACCGCCGACATGCCCGCAATCCGCGCCGCAGGCCTGCGCCTTGGCGTCAGCACCCATGACCGCACAGAGCTGGCCCGCGCGCTGGAATTGGTCCCCGACTACATCGCCCTTGGCCCGATCTATCCGACGATCTTGAAGCAGATGAAGTGGCACCAGCAAGGGGTGGACAAGCTGACCACATGGCGCAGCCTGATCGGTCAAACGCCCCTGATCGCCATCGGCGGCATGACCATTGACCGCGCGGCGGGGGCCTTTGCCGCCGGGGCAGACACGGTGTCCGCCGTGACGGATATCACCCTGCACACAGACCCAGAGGCGCGGGTCCGCACTTGGCTGGCGGCCACCCGATGAGCCGCTATAGCCGCCAGGAAATCCTGCCCCAGGTCGGCCCCGCAGGTCAGGCCGCCATCAGCGCCGCCCGTGTGCTTGTCATCGGCGCTGGCGGGCTGGCCGCGCCGGTGCTGCAATATTTGGTTGGGGCGGGTGCCGGACATCTGACGCTCGTCGATCCGGACACCGTGTCCCTGTCCAACCTGCACCGGCAAACGCTGTTTCGCATGGATGACATCGGCCAACCCAAGGTAGACGCCGCCGCCGCGACCCTGCGGCAACTGAACGATGACATTCAGATCGACACATTGCAGTGCCCCCTTGATCCGGCAAATGCCGCTGCGCTGATTGCGGCCCACACCCTTGTGCTGGACTGCGCCGATAGCTTTGCCGCCAGCTACATCCTGTCTGACGCCTGCCTTGTCGCTGGGGTACCGCTGATCAGCGCCTCGACCCTTGGATTTACCGGCTATGTCGGCGGGTTCTGCGCCGGTGCCCCATCCCTGCGCGCCATATTCCCCGATCTGCCGGACCGCGCCGCCAGCTGCGCGACCGCAGGCGTGATGGGCCCCGTTGTCGGGCTGATCGGGGCGGCGCAGGCGCAGATGGCGCTGGCTGTCCTGATCGGGCAAACCCCGTCGCCCCTAGGGCAGATGTTGCAGTTCGACATGGCGAGTTTTCGCGCCAGCGGCTTTCGTTTTGATACAGCGCCAGAGCCCGAAGCCGGTTTTCGCTTTATCGCCCCCGCGCAGATTGGCCCCGCCGATTTGGTGATCGACCTGCGCGATACCCAAGAGGCACCATTCCCCGTCATCCCCACCGCCCTGCGCATGACCAACGCGCAGATCGCGGATCAGGCTTTCCCTGATACGGGCCGCATCGTTTTCGCCTGCCGCTCTGGCCTGCGGGCATGGCAGGCGGCCAGCACGTTGCGGACCAAACGGGGCGGCGAAATCTCACTCATTGCATGCGGCGATACGCCGGAAATTTGAAAGGCACAGACCATGAAACTGACCACCCTCACCGCCGCATTGGCCCTCACCGCTCAGCCACTTTGGGCTGCTGACGACATGACCGTTCTATTGGATTGGTTCGTGAACCCCGACCACGGCCCGATTATTGTAGCGCAGGAAATGGGCTATTTCGCGGATCAAGACCTGAACGTCACGATCATCGCCCCGGCTGATCCGTCCGATCCGCCCAAGATGGTCGCAGCGGGCCAAGCCGATCTGGCGATTTCCTACCAGCCACAACTCCACCTGCAAATCCACGAAGGCCTGCCGCTGCGCCGTGTCGGCACGCTGGTCGCGACCCCGCTGAATTGCCTGCTGGCGCTGGCGGACGGGCCGATCAAATCCCCCGCCGACCTTGCGGGCAAAAAGGTCGGCTTTTCTGTCGGCGGCGTTGAAGAGGCGATGCTGGGTGCCATCCTGACCCACAACGGCGTCGCCCCGGACGATGTCGAAATGGTCAACGTGAACTGGTCCCTGTCGCCGTCGCTGATGTCGGGCCAAGTCGACGCGGTCATCGGGGCCTTTCGCAATTTCGAACTGACCCAGATGGAACTTGAAGGCGTCAAAGGCCACTGCTTTTTCGTCGAAGAAGAAGGCATCCCGTCCTATGACGAGCTGATCTATGTCGCCAACGCGGACACGATGGACAAAGACCGCATCGCCCGCTTTTTGGCCGCCACGCAGAAGGCGACCCAATATATCGTCAACCACCCGCAAGACAGTTGGAAGGTCTTCGCCGCCACCTCGACAGAGCTTGACGACACCCTGAACGCCCGCGCCTGGATCGACACGATCCCGCGCTTTGCCCTGCGCCCCGCCGCCTTTGACGTCGGCCGCTATGCCGCGTTCGAGGCGTTTTTGGCCGAAGCTGGCCTTGTGCCTGACCAGACTCCTGTGTCCGGCATCGCGATTGACGTGACCGCGCCATGACGGCACCGGATTACGGGCAAACCTTTGCCCTGTGGCACGGCGGCGCACAGGGGCAGTGGCGCGATTATACCCGCCACGCCTTTGTCGCGGGACTGGGCGACGGGACGCTGCCGCGTGCGGCGTTCCTGCACTACCTGACGCAGGACTACGTCTTTCTGGTGCACTTCGCCCGCGCGTGGTCGCTGGCCGTGGTCAAATCGGAAACGCTGGAGGAGATGCGCACCTGCGCTGCAACCGTTGATGCGCTGGTCAATCACGAAATGGCCCTGCATATCGGGGTCTGCGCTGCGCATGGCATTGACGAGGCGGCCCTTTTTCAAACTGCCGAGGCTGCGCCCAACCTTGCCTATACCCGCTACGTTCTGGACGCGGGCCTGCAGGGGGATTTCCTTGATCTGATGGCCGCGCTTGCGCCCTGCGTCATGGGATACGGCGAAATCGGCCTGCATCTGGCGCAGACCTGCACGCCGGACACGCCCTATAAGGACTGGATCGACACCTATGCCGCGCCGGACTATCAGGCCGTTTGCAAAAGCGTTGGCGCGATGATCGACGACGCCGTGACGCAGCGGATCGGCAGCTTGGCCACCTCACCTCGTGCTGCGCGGTTGCAGCAGCGTTTCACCACGGCGACCCAGCTAGAGGTCGGCTTTTGGCAGATGGGTCTGGACGCATGACACCCCCGCCGGGCATCACGTTGGCGGGGGATTATGCCCTTGGGGGTGCGCCGCTGTTCCGCGCGAATTTGCACCTGCGGGCGGGGGAATGGACCTGCTTGCTTGGGCGGTCCGGCACCGGCAAAACGACGATCCTGCGGTTGCTGCTTGGCCTGCCGACGGGTGGCCATTTTGCCGGGCAGATTGCAGCCACGGACGGTGCCAGCCTGCAAAACCGCGTCAGCTATATGGCGCAGTCTGATCTGCTGCTGCCTTGGCTGAATGTGCTGGATAACGTCTGCATCGGCGCCCGCCTGCGGGGCACGATCCCCGACCGTGCCCGCGCGGCAGAGCTGCTGCGCCGTGTCGGTCTGTCAGGCGCCGCACATCACATGCCGCGCCAGTTGTCCGGCGGCATGCGCCAACGCGCCGCCCTTGCCCGCACCCTGTGCGAGGATCGCCCCGTTGTTCTGCTGGACGAGCCCTTCTCGGCCCTTGATGCAGGGACACGCGCCGATATGCAGGACCTTGCGGCGCAGGCTCTGGCGGGCCGCACCGTCCTGCTGGTCACCCACGACCCGGCAGAGGCCGCGCGGCTGGCCCATCAGATCGTCCTGCTGTCGCCGCAAGGGACGGCAGTCTGGCCGACCGCGCCGCAATCCCCGCCCCGCGCCATCGACGCCCCGGACACTATCGCGAGCCAAAGCCGCCTGCTGGCGCATCTGCGCTGCGCCGCATGAGGGGGCGGGATATCTTGGCTGCGGTGCTGCTTGCGCTGGCCCTGTGGCAGGCGGCGGTCACACTGACAGGCGCGCCGCATTTCATCCTTCCCTCGCCGCTGCGGGTCATGCAGGCCGCTTGGGCAAGCCGCGTTTTAATCGCGCAAAACGCGTGGGTGACGGGGATCGAAGTGCTGCTGGGCCTGATCCTTGGCACGGTTTTAGGCGCTGCGACGGCGATCGGGCTGGCGCTGTCAAAAAGGGCAGAGCGGCTGATGCTGCCGCTGCTGGTCTTCAGCCAAGCGGTCCCGGTCTTCGCCCTCGCACCCCTGCTGACGCTGTGGTTCGGGTATGGCATGGGGTCCAAGATCGTGATGACCGTGCTGATCATCTTCTTTCCCGTGACATCAGCCTTTCACGACGGGTTGCGCCGCGCGGCCCCCGGCTATCACGATCTGGCCGCGACGATGGGCGCAAGCCGCTGGCGGTTCATGCGCCATATCGCGATCCCGCAGGCGCTGCCCGCGCTGGGGACGGGCCTGCGGTTGGCGGCAGTTTATGCGCCAATCGGGGCCGTCATTGGCGAATGGGTCGGGGCGTCGCGGGGGCTGGGATATCTAATGCTGCTGGCCAATGGTCGGGCCAAAATCGACCTGATGTTCGCCGCCCTGATCGTTTTGGCCTGCCTGACGGTCGCTTTGCATCTGGGTGTGGGAAAGCTTGCGGATCGGTTGTCACGCTATGCGCACGGCGATTAAAGCAGCTTTTGCAACGCCTTGCGGTCTACCTTTGACGCATGGCGGCGGTCCATCGGGATACGGGCGATATGCTTAACGCCGGGGATATCCAGCTGCGCGGCGGCTTTCGTCCAAGCGTTCAGGCACGCCGCGTCCCCTGCGATCACAAGACAGGGCGCACCGCGCACCGACATCAATGCGCATTGGGCCGCTCCGGGCCAAGACCGCGCGGCGACCTCAATCTGAAACGGATAGGTTGGCTTGCCAGCCAGATCGACCTGCGTGCCAACGCGCCCCAGCAGCCAAAGCCGTCCCTGCGCGTCGAAATACCCAGCGTCCCCGGTGCGGTGCCAGATGATCTGCCCAATCCGCACCTTGTTTTCCGCATCATGCGCGGGGTCCAGATAGCCGCCGTTGACATGCCCGCCGGCGACCTGAATTTCGCCCGTGACGATGCGCACGTGAATATCGCGAACGGGCGATCCGACCAGAAGGCCCTGCCCCGCCGCCATTGCCGCCACGTCCTGAGCGGTGATCTGGGCGCTGCTGAGGTGCGCAATCGGCTCTGCCTCGGTCGAGCCGTAGACGCAGGTGATGTGCAAGGCGGGCCCCTCGGCTTGCAATCGCCGCAGCAGGTCCGGGAAGATCGGGCCGCCGCCAGTAAAGACGGTGTGCAGTGACGGCGGTATCGCGCCGCCAGCCAGCGTGTCGCAAAGCGCGGGCGGCAGCAGGGCGCGGGTGACGGTGTGCTGCGCCATCCAAGCCGTCAGCGCGGCGGGTTGCACCTGCGCGAGTTGCGACATCTTCCAGTTTGGCAAGACGGACGTGCGGCCGCTGGCAATGTTGATCAGGACAAAGACCGGAAAGGCGACAAGATCGACCTCTGCCGCGCTGCTGTCCAGCATCGGCGCAATGGCGCGGTGCTGGGCGGCAAGGAAGCCATGGCTGCGCGGGATCGCTTTGGGCGCGCCGCTGGTGCCAGAGGTGAAAGAGATCAGCGCCAGATCACCCGCATCTGGCAGGGGCAGATCAAGCGCGGGGCCCGGCTTTGCGATGGGCCGCAAATGCGGCAAGCGCCACAGCGCAGGCAAGGCAAAGCGGAGCAGCCCGTATGCGCCCGCGCTGGCAAAGGCCGTGACCCCCGCCACCCGCACCGCATGGCGCAGGCCCGCCAGACCCATCGCAGGCTCTGGCAAGACCACGGTCGCGCCCAGCGACCACAGCGCCGCAAGGCTGGCGTAAAGGTCGGCGTCCACGCGCATCGCAAGCAGCACGCGGTCGCCTTTGCCGATGCCGCAGGCGTGCCACGCCCACGCCAATCCCTGCGCGCGGGCCTGCAACTGCGCAAAGCTGACCCGCCGCCCTAGCCCGTCGATGATTGCCGTTCGGTCAGGGGTCCGTGCGACGGCGGCGGCAAAGTCGGACAGCAGATCAGCCATCGCGGATCAGCCCGAACAGACCATAGCGGCGAAAGATCTGCGCGCCTTCGGTCGCGCTGCGCAAGGCCGACAGGTTGTCGTCATGAATCAGCGCATGGATCGCGGTGTCATAGCCCAGCGCGGCGGCGGCGGTGTGAAAGGCATGGGCCAAATGCTGCCCCGCACCCTTTTGCAGGCTGGCATAAGTCTTGAGGATCGCGCTGCGCGGCGCAAACCCTTCGGCGTAATTGGGCGTGCCGAACAAAAAGCCTGCCAGCGTGCCATCCGGGCGGCGGGCAAAGAAGATCAGCTCGGGCTTTAGCATCGGCACCATGGGCATATACATCGCCAGAAAGGCATCCTGACTGATCGGTTTGTAGAACGCGTTGCGCACAAAGGCGGCGCTGGACAGGGCGTAGACCTGCGCAAACAGCGCCTCTGGCGCGGTGCCGTCCCACGCCTGAATTGTGAAATCATCGGTGGGCGCAGGCGACGTGGCTGCGGCAGTGGCCAGTGGCACCCGGGCGGAAAAGTAGCTGCTGATCTGGGTGAAGCCTGCGTCCGTAAACAGGGCGGGCGCTGCGGGATCGTCCTTCGGCTCCAACAGAAATGCGGGGCTGCCGTCTGTTTGCGTGACAAAGCGGTAGCTGTGCCATGTGTCGCCATCCATCGGGCCGATAATGCGGCGCTGGCCCGCATCCCAGACATGGGCGATCGCCTGATCCAACACCGCGCGGCCTGCCTCTGGCGTTTTGCAGGCGAACCCGCCCAGCGTCGCCGTTGGTGCGCCGTCCCATGCCGGGCCGTCCAGATACACGGTGATCTTAGCACCGTCATTTTGAAACACACGGCTTGTCATGCGGCAAATCCAATCGCTGCCAGATAGGTTGTCACCGGGATCGCGAGGGACATCAGCGTCACCTTTGTCACGCGGCTTGCCCCGAAAGCGGCCGGGATCAGGGACGGCGTCAGCCCTGAAAGCAAAACGCTGGCGACCACGGCGGGCCACATCGGCCCGTTCCAATTCGACGCATCAGGGTTTAGCCCAAAGGCCACTGCGTAAATCACGCAAAGCCCCCCTGCTGCCAGCAACAGCAGCCAGCCGCGCACCGCTACGGGACGGGCTGCCAGCGCCAAGGCACACAGCGCCAAGGTCATGCCCATCGCGGTCAGCCCGTAAAAGGTCACCGCGTTCCACCCCGTCGCATTGCCCAGCGTCAGCCAACCGAAACTGACAAGCGCCAGCCCGGCGACGATGTCCAGATCGGGGTATTTGCCCCGGCAGGGTGCGGCGCTGCGGCTGAACGCATGGGCGGCAAGCACAAGGATCGGGATGATCGCGTTGTGCACCTCGACCGTAGCAAGCAGCAGGAAAACCGTGGTGACATAGACGTGGGACGCGTGATGCGTCAGCCCGATGCGCGGCGCAATCAGGCGGAATGCCACAAGGGACGCCGCAAAAACAGCCGCCAGCCACAGCAGGCCCGCTAAGGGGCTGGCCGCATGGACGGACAGGAATGTCAGCAGACCCAAGGGCAGGAACAGGTTGTCAAAGCCGCGCCAACTGGCGGCCTCGACCAATGTGCCAAAACCTGCGACCATCAGGGCAATGACGATGATATTGGGCGGCGGGAACGGCGTCATCAGCATCAGGCACAGGATCGCAATCAGCAGGGTGACGGTGAAAAAGACGACGCTGCCTTCGACGCTTTTGCGCCCTTCTTCGATCTTGAAAAACCGCGTGCCATAGGTGCTGCCCGCCAGCGCCGCCGCAGCATCCGCAAGTGTCAGCACAGCCATCGGCAGCACATAAAGGTAAGGCTCGTCGCCCGACAGAAAGAGGCAAACGCCGACGGACAGCGCCAACAGCAGATCGCCATAGGACGTGCGCTCGACGCCGTGCAACGTCTGCCCGAGCCGCGATCCGGGACGCCGCAGCACCAGCATGACGACAAGCGTCACCGCGACCAGCACATAGACAGGCCAGCGATCCGGGAACAGCCACGGCAGGGTCAGGGCGTAAAGGCCGGTGGCGATGTGCACCAGCTTGCGCTGCACCTCTGCCCCGATCTGCCAAACGCCCGCCAACCGCCGCACCAAAGCCATCACCCCCAGCAGCACCGCGACAGAGCCAAGCGCCAGCCCGATCTGGAGCGGAGCCGTCACGCAGTGACCTCTTCGACAATCAGGTCGGAGTAGAAGAACGCCTTGTCGATAGCTTTCAGGCGATCCTCGGTCTGTGTCAGGGTGCGGACGCGGCCGGCGTATTGTGGCGGCATCCGGCGCGGGGCCATCATGTTCCAATACACCAGCTGCGCACCGGGGGCCGCGGCACTTAGGATGTCGCCATAGACCTGCGCAAAGGTGTCCGGCGACATGTATTCAAAGATGTCCGACAGGTTGAACCCGTCGGCCTTTTCCCCGGTCGAGATAAATGCCTCTAGCGCGCCGGGGCGGATATCGAGGCGATCAAGGCGCGCCTTGATCGCCTCAAAATGCTCTGCCCGCCACGTCATCGGCAGGGCCGCGCCGTGGGTGCCTTTCATGATCCAGTGAAGATAGGGGTTTTCCGCCGGATCACAGGTGACGGCAGCATGGTGAATCCGGCGGGCAACGTGTTGCGCCGGACTGCCGTCGACGTGGTCAAAGAACGCCTTGTCCCGCCCCATGCGCCCCATGACAAAGCGCGAAAAGAAGGTGTTCAGCAGCAAACGCCACCGCCACGTATTGAATCGCTGATCCAGAAACGCCTGACGCGCGGCCAAAGGGCGAGTTTCGAAGATAGCGTCGATCGTCCGCTTGCTGTGGACCAGCGGCAAAAGCCGGGTGCGAAAGATGCGAAAATAGCGTTCGAACTTGCCGACGCCGCCCGCGCCATAAAGCGCGACGTCATCGGCGAGCGCCTGCCAGAAGGTCTGCGTGTCTGGGTCCAGCCCCGCCAGCGCCCGGTCCAGCAGACCTGCGCGCTGCGTGCTGGCGCGCGCGCCCATCAGCTCCAGAAACTCTGGGTGGGACAGGTTGCGAAATGCGCCGATCCGCAAGCGCAGGCAGGCGATTTGCGCCGGCGACAGATCGACGACCACGACCTTTGCAGGGTCCAGCGTCAGCATCGCCAATGCGTTATCCCCGGCGGAACAGATCGACACCAGCGTGCCGCCTGCGCAATCGCCAAGGGCCTGCGTCAGGACATCCGCGTCCTCCCACAACTGAGCATAGCGGATATGGTCAAAGGCCGCCTTTGCCGCGATTTCAGAGGTCATTCAAACGCTCCACCATGCCAGTTGCCCCATCGACGCAGATCAATTCCCCGTCGCTAATCCACTGTGTCGCGCCTTTCAGACCCACAACGCAAGGGATGCCCAGTTCGCGCGCCACGATGGCCGAATGGGACAAGAGCGAGCCGCGTTCGACCACGATGGCGGCGGCGTTGGAAAAGACCGCGATCCAGCCCGGATCGGTATGGCGCGCAATCAAGATGTCGCCGGGGGTCAAGGTTTCCGTACGCGGATCGCGGATCACCCGCGCCCGCGCCGTGACGCGGCCAGCAGAGCAGCCTGTCGCGCTGCGCTGCGTGGCGGGGTCTTTTGTCGTGCTTTCGGGTTGCCACACCGGCGCAATCGCAGGGCCGCGCAGCGTAATCCGCTCTGGCGGGTCGGGGCGCAGGGCGGATGCGGCGTCCTCTGCCTTGCGCAGGGCGATCAGGGATTTCAGGTCTGGCGACAGACCGTAGCCTTCGACCGCGCCCAGCGCCTCGTCCTTGGTCAGATAGAAGATGTCGCGCGGCGCGGCGATCAGCCCGCGGGCGGCAAATTCGCGCCCCAGCGCAAGGAAGACGCGGCGCGTCAGGCCAAAGATGCGCGTGCGTTCAAACCGCAGGTTTTCGCGGTCGCGCACCCGGGCCTTGGTCCAGTTGATAAGCCATTTGGCAAAGTGTCGTCTGATGGGATTTTTGGGAAACAGCGCGGACCAGTCCGGCGCGGTCCCCACCCGATCAGCCACCGGGCCGCGCCCGGCACTGGCGGCGATGGCCTGCAATAGACTGCTGGGATCATCCGTCAGCGGGATGCTTTCCAGCTTTAGCTCTTCGGTGCAGCGATCACCAAAGCGGTCCAGATAAGCGTGAACCTTTTGCAATATCGCCGGATGTCCGGCCAGCGCGTCCAATCCATCAGCGGCCAAAGCCTTGGCCAGCCCTGCCTGCGCCACCATCTGCCCCATCTGCGCAATGCGCTGCGCAGGCTCGGCCGAGACGATATCCCCCTGCCCGATCATGACATCGTTGTGCAGGATCAGCCCCTGTGGCCCCAGCCATTTTTCCAGCAGATTGCGCGAGGCCCCAAAGGCGATCATGCACAAAAAGTCATTCACCAGCGGCGCGTCCCAGCGGTCCAGTAGCGTGCTTTCGATCCGGCGGTATTCGGCGGCCAACGCGGTTGGCCCCGCCGTTTGTGGATCAAATCCGCTATCCAGCGCCGCGTTCAGGCGGTCATAAAACCGCGCCCGCGTGCGGGGTAGCCGGATCGCCTGCCAGATCAGACCGCCCGCAACCCGCACCAGCTTGAGGTATTCCCGCACGCGCGCGGCACCTTTGGCGGGGGGCGGGCCTATGCTTTGCGTGACTTCATCCGGCATCGGGGTCGCGACGCCCATCATGGTTTCCATATAGGCGCGGTTCAGCGAAAACCCCGGCAGCAGGGCCAAGGCGCGATACCAGTTCACAAGGTTATAATAGACACGGCCATCAACCCGCCCCAGCATATTGCCAAAGACGCCGGCATGCGCTGCAACCGTGGCATCAGGCACCCCCAACAGGCCAACAAAGGCGCGGTAGACGCGGGCGTAGACATGCACGGCAAAGGAATAGGTTAGCGGGCTAACCATGCCGGGATAGCTTTCGACAATGTTGGAATTGTCAAAGATCGTCAGCGCCGTGTCCACCTGCGGCGCTGGCAGCAGCGGCGTCGTGATCGGGCGCGATTGCAGGATATGCAGGCCAGCGGCGTCGATGGCCCATTCGATATCCTGCGGCGCGGTAAAGGCCGCCTCTGCCCGGCGCGCAAGGTCTGCGATGCCCAGCGCCTGCGCGGGGGTCAGCACCTGCGGCGCATCTGGCCCTTGCGCTGTATCCGTGACGATCCAATCCTCGCCGTCGACTTCGCCCGACACCAGCCTTTCGCCCAAGCCTGCGATGGCAGAGATCACAACAACGCCCCGCTGGCCCGACACCGGATCGGCGGAAAAGGCGACGCCTGCGGATTGCGCGTCAATCATGCGCTGGACAATGACGGCGGGCCCTTCTGCCGCACCGCCGGATTTAAGCTGGCGATAGGTGGCGACGGTATCGCCAAAGCCTGACTGATAAACCTGTTGCGCGGCCTGCCAGACGTTAGCGGCAGCGACGTTCAGCACCGTATCAAACTGCCCCGCGTGGCTATGCTCTGCCCCGTCCTCTGCCCGGGCAGAGCTGCGCACGGCAAAGGGGCCGGCCCCCAGCGCCTGCAAGGCCGCGTCCAGCCCGGCGATCGGTTCACGCGCAGCGCAGGCGCTTGCCGGGATGACAAAGAACACAGGCGGGTTGAACCCCAGCTTGGCCAGCTGCGCGAGGGACGCAGCCTTACCGCCGACCTGCTGCACGTCCTGCGCGGCCTCTTGAGCGATGATGCCAGACATTAAAGAACCCTTATCAAGACGGGCACAAAGCCTGCGATGGCATAGCAGGCGAAAACCCAAAGGCCCGCAACCGTATCCATGCGCTTTTCCGCGCCGGGTGTGAGGGATATGGCATAGGCCCGCGCGGCCCAAAGGCAGGCGGCAAAGCCTGCCCCGCCCAATGCAAGCGTGATCCAAAATGCGCCTGTTACGGCACCAACGCCCAGCAGCAGGCCAAAGGATAGCGCGGTGCAAGCCGCCCAGATGATGGCCGCGCGGCGCGGCCCCCAGAGGCGGGAATAGGTCTCCACCCCCGGCAATTCGCTTTGCGGTGCCCACAGCTTGCGCCCGATTTCCAGCACGCAACCGTTGACGAAAGATAGCGCCAGAAACAGCCAGATGCCGCGCGTTGCCCCGCCGCCGGGCATCCATTCGATCCCGGTCAGCAAAAGATCAATCAAGGGCATGATCGCCATATGGCTGACCAGATACAGCAGCGGCCGCGCCTTGAGCCACGCTGCCACGCCGAATTCTGCGGTCATCGCAGCCAGCCAGAGCCAGACCAGCGCGAGTAGCCAAAGCGCGGGGGGATGCCACAGCCAAACGGCCAGCGCCGTGACGGGCAACGAGGCTAGCCCAAGCGCGATAATCTGGCGCAGCGACACCAACCCGCGGGGGATCGGGCGGTGCGGGCGATAGCGGCGGTCGTCGTCCAGATCCTTGTATTCATCGCAAACGCGCATCTGGAAAAACAGCATCATCGCGGCCATGAAGGCCGCCACAAACGCCCACGCTTCGGGCAGCGGCCGCCCTGCCATTTCAGCCGAAGCGCACAGGCTTGCCGCTGAAAACACCGCCAGCAACGGAACCGTCTTGGCCAGCGGAAAGCGTTCCTTTTGATAGGTCCAAAGCGCCGCAGCCTTCATCGGTGCCGCGCCAATTGCTGATGCGCCCGCGTGAAATGGCCCGCCGCAATCGCCGCCACGATCGAGATTTCACCGCACAGACACGTCGCCGCCGCGACCTCTGCCAATGCCGCGCCTTTGCCCGCGCCCTTAAGCCCCAGAATGTTCAGCCCCGCCGATTGGCTTGGCAGCGATGTGCCGCCGCCGACCGACCCCACAAGGATGTTGGGCATGGTGACAGAGCAGAACAAATCATCGCCCCGCGCCTCCATCCGTGTGATCCCAACGGCGCTTTCGGCAACGCAGGCGGCGTCTTGCCCGGTCGCCAGATAAAGCGCGGCCAAACCGTTCGCGTAATGCGCCTGCGCGCCAAGCTGGCCTGACAGATGTGATCCAAGGTTCGCAACCTGACCGTAATCCAGCATCGCCTGCACACTGGTGCCAAGCACGGTTTCGACCACCTTGGCGGGCAAGGTGACAGACGCGCTGACCTTGCGCCCGCGCCCAGTGACGAGGCCCAAAAAGGATGCCTTTTTATCGCCGGAAAAGTTGCCTTCGATATACCACGCCTTCATCGGAATAGGGCAGCGCGCGTTGATGTCTTCGCATAGCGCGTTTGTCGCGATGGTCACCATGTTCTGCCCCGCCGCGTCGCCCGTTGTGTAGCGGCAGATCAGAAACACGATGTTATTGTCCACCATCGGCTCGACCGAGGTCAGCTTGCCGTGGCGCGTTGTCGCCTCTGCTGCGGCCTTGAGCGTTTCGATGTCATTCACGACCCATTCCACGAACAGCCCTGCGTTGACCAAATTGTCAAAGACAAAGGCTGGCGTGCGGATCACGCCCTCGTACAGCAGCGCGGTGCTGATGCCGCCGGATTTTGTCGCGGCATAAGCGCCCCGCCCGTAGGACGCGACCAAGGCCGCCTCTGTCGTGGCCAGCGGGACGTTGTAATCGCCGTGGGCGTTCAAGCCGTTGATGCGCAGCGGGCCGATGATGCCGACGGGGATTTTCACGGTGCCGATGAAGTTTTCGATATTGGAGTCGAATAGCGCCGGATCAGCCATGGTCAGCGAGTCGGCCAAGGCGTCCCGGTCCTGCGTCGATGCTGTCTCCAACAAACGGTTCCAGTATTTCGCGACCGATGCCGCCGTGGCGCGGCGCACCGGGCGCAGGGCGGCAAAGGCAGCCTCGCTGGGCTGCATACGGTTTGCCAGTGGCTCTGCCTGAAACGTTGCGCGGACTTTGCGCAGCATGTCGATCACATGGGACGGGATGGTCATAGGCAGAACTCCGGCTTTACTTCGCGGGTGATAGCCTAAAAACATATCGGCAATGCGGTAAATATGCGATCGGACAAGGACATGAGTGCCCAGCTGAAACATCAATGGAGCATTGGGCACAATTATCTGACCGGAATCACCTTTGGGCGGTGGTGCAAATTGCTGGCGCAAAACGGGTTTCAGGTGTCCCCTGCCTATTTGCACCGCGCTGCCGCGATTACGCTGGCAAGCCTGTCCAATTCGGTCTGCGCCGGGGTTGAGGAATTGCGCTATGGCGCGGCGATCCGCCAGGCCCCGCGCCCCAAAGCGCCGCTGTTTATCCTTGGCCATTGGCGCAGCGGCACGACCCTGCTGCACGAATTACTGGCGCAGGACCGCGCCCAGTTTCAATTTCCTAACACCTATCAGGTTGTGAACCCTTACACTTTTCTGACGACCGAAGGCTTTACCACCCGCATGTTCCCATGGCTGGTCCCGCCAAAGCGCCCGATGGATAACATGGCGCTGGCCTTTACGTCCCCGCAAGAGGACGAGTTCGCCCCGCTGCTGATGACGCTGACCTCGCTTTACCTTGGCACGAGCTTTCCGCGCCGGATGGATCATTACGACCGCTACATGACGTTTCAAGATGCCGACCCGCAAGACGTTGCAGCCTGGAAGTCCGCCTTTGTCACCTTTTGTAAAAAGCTATCGCTGCATGACACGCGCCATTTGCTGATCAAATCGCCGCCGCATACCGCGCGCATTCGGCTGATATTAGAGATGTTTCCGGACGCCCGTTTCATTCATATCCACCGCGACCCCTACCGCGTCTTTCAATCGCAGCGGCATTTCTTTGATACTGCTGGCTGGTACACCTATCTGCAAAAGCCCGATCTGGGGGCGATTGACGATGGCATCCTGCGGCGCCACGAGGCGATGTATGACGCCTATTACGCCGATCTGCCCTTGGTCCCAAAAGGCCAGATTCACGAGCTTCGCTTTGACGCGTTAGAGGCCGATCCGGTCGGCGAAATCGCAAAGGCCTATGACGCGCTGTCGCTGGACGGTTTCGCGGAATTCTCTTTGGTTTTGCGCGGTTATGTCGCCAGCCTGAAAGGGTATAAAAAGAACAGTTTCGGCGAATTGGATGCCCCCACCAAAGCCATCGTCGCAGACCGCTGGGCCCGCAGTTTTGAACGCGGGGGCTATGCGAAATGACGCGTGCGCCGGGGCCAAAGGGCAGCCTGCTGTGGGGATCGCTAGGGGCGTTCAAGGCGGACTCGCTGGGGTTTTTGGCGCAGGCCGCGCAGGACCATGGCGATGTTGTGCGCCTGCGGTTTGGGCCGATCACGGCGCATTTAGTCAACCACCCTGCGCTGGTGGAACAGGTGCTGTCGCGCAATGCGGCAAACTATGACAAGGCCACCCGCAGCGCGGACCGGATCGCGGCCACCACAGGGCGCAGCCTTTTGTCTGCCGATCAGACCGCATGGGCGCGGCACCGCCGCCTGATCCAGCCCGCATTCCAGCCTCGCGCCTTCGATGGGATCGGCCCCGTCTTGGACGACCTGATTGCGCCGATGTTTGTCCGTTGGGACAAGGCGGGCAAGATCGACATCGTGGACGAGATGATGCAACTGGTCATCGCCGCCGCAATCCGCATTCTGTTTTCATCCAGCATCGATCCGCAGCGCATTAACGCGCCTTTGGAAATCCTGCTGGCCGACACCTGGCGCCGGATCGAGGCCCCTTTGGACGCCTCTCTCCTCTCTCCCCGTCTGCACCGCCCCGCCTTTAAAAAGGCCGTTGCGCAGATTGATGCGATCGTGCTCGATCTGATCCAAACGCGCCGCGCCAGTGTCCAGCGCCCGGACGATGTGCTGACCCGCCTGCTGGATGCCCACGCGGCAGAGGGAGAGGCGCAACTGACGGATCAAGAACTGCGCGACGCCGCCATGACGCTGCTGCTTGCGGGGCACGAGACGACGGCGAATGCCCTGTCTTGGGCCTTCATCCACGCCTCTGGTACCATTCAGGCCGCAGACCCCGCCCATATTTTTGCAGAGGCGATCAGGCTTTACCCGTCGATCTGGATCATCGAACGCCGTGCGTTGCAGGCGGACACCATTGGCGGCTTTGACATCCCGCGCGGCAGTTCGGTCCTGATCTCTCCGTTTCTGTTGCACCGCCGGGCTGATTTCTGGCCTGATCCGACGCGGTTTGACCCCGCCCGCTTTGCGGATGGCACACCGCGTCCGCGCGATGCCTACCTGCCGTTCGGGCTGGGGCAACATCGCTGCGTCGGCCTGCATCTGGCGAACAAGATCGCAGCCCACGTGATCGGCCGGGTCTTTGCTGAGTTTGACCTGCGCGCCCTGCCCGGCCAAACGCCCCACACCGATCCCGGGATCACCCTGCGCCATGCGCAGCCATTCTGGATGAGCGTTAGCCGATCATAGGCTGCACGCGGGCTTGGCGCCCCCGCGACATGTAGATGACAATCGCGACAATGGCGGCCAGAAACAGCGCGCTGGTCATAATCGTCCCAAGACCGTAGCCGCCATATTCCGCAGGCTGCGACAACAGATCGCCAAGGGATGCGCCCAACGGGCGAGTGAAGATGTAAGCGATCCAGAACGCCCAATTCCCGTCAAGTTTCAGCACGAAATACCCCGCCGTCACCGATGCGATGATCATGCCAAACAAGATGCCCGTCGCCATGTAGCCCAGCGCAAAATGCTCTGCCACCAGATCGCCCGCAGCGGTTCCAAGGGCAAAGGTGAACAGGATCGCAAGCCAATAGAAGCCCTCTCGCCGGGTCGTCTTGACCTCGTGGATCGACAGTGTGCGTTCTGACGCGAACCAAGCGGCAAAGGTCAGGGCCAGCAAGGCGCTGAACAAAACCGTCGTCGTCACCAGCGATACGCCAAAGTTGTCGACAAGGTTGTCAGTCACCAACGTGCCAACGATCGAAATCAGCACGACCGCCAGCCAATATGACCACGGCACGTACCGCCTTTGGCGAAATTGCAGCGCCAACGCGCCGATCAGAATGGCCGCCATCAGCAGCGAGGTCGCAGTCAACCCAAGGCCAAGGTTCACAGCCAAAAAGTCGGCCGCGGTTTCCCCCATCGTGACGGCCATCAGTTTGATCAGCCAGAAGTCGACGGTCACATCAGGTACGCGGTTCAGGGCGGCGGATGGTGCAAAAGTGCTCATGGTTTTTCCCTTAGCTCGCAGATTCAGTGGGTCATCAGGGCAATGCCCTGCGCGAAAAAGTCATCGGCGCGGGTGTCGTCGTCAGCGTTGCAACGCTCTGTCCCCTTGGCCTGCAGCGTGTCGATGGTGGCGCGATCGCGCGGCGCGATGGTGGCTTGCGACAGGGCCGTGCGGAACTGGTCCAGCATGACTTCACACGGCAGCGCACGACCGTTTCCGTCAGTGGTGGCCACGCCGGACACGGTTTGTAGCGGCCCGCCTGCGGTCCCTACGGCGGGGTCAGCAAGCGCGGTTTGCAAAGCGGCCAGCGTCGCGGTGACCGTGGTGCCGTCCGGAGCCTTAGCGCGCAGCGCCGTCAACGCGCCGTCAATCGCCCCGTCAACATTGCCCCACGCCAGTGTATTATTAGGCCGCAACGTGCTTTGTGCGTCATCCCAAGCGGTTTCCAGATCAGTGATCCGCGCCTTGGCAGCTGGCAAATCGCCAGTCGCCGCGACCCCCTGTACGTCCGTTGTGATTACGACGAAGTGCGCCATGTCGCCAAGGCTGGGTGCGGCGGCCTGCACAATCTGCGCCGGCGTTAAGAAATTGTATCCGGCGGCGAAAAGGCCGACCGGGACGATGATCAGCACCGTGCTTAACAAAAGGTTCTTCATCGCGGGTGCCCCTGATGGTCCGGCACAGGGCCGGGGATGATCGTGCAAGCAGTCGCAAATCCTACGCTGCCATGTTGCGTGGCGTGACAGCCCCGCCCCCACGCGGCGTTTTCCGGATCATTGCAAATTTGCAATGATCGCAGTTCAGCGCCCTGTGATACTCATCCCCAAAGCCGCTGCTTTGTTAGTCGGTTCAGCGCGTAAGGGGCGACCATGAAAATACTCGTCATCGAAGACGACGCAGCCACCGGGGCCTATATCGCGGACGGGTTGCGCGAAGAGGGCCATAGCGTTGATTTGATCGCCTCTGGCGCTGACGGATTGGTGCAGGCCACGATCGGGACCTATGACGTGATGGTCGTGGACCGGATGTTGCCGGGACTAGACGGCATGAGCGTGGTCAAAACCCTGCGGGCCACGAAAAACGCAACACCCGTGCTGTTTCTAACTGCGATGGGCGGCGTCGATGACAGGATCGCCGGACTGCACGCGGGCGCGGACGACTATCTGGTCAAGCCGTTTGCCTTTGGCGAACTCTCTGCCCGGATCGCAGCCATTGGTCGGCGCCCCAAGATGCAGGACGACCCGATCAGCCTAACCGTCGCGGATCTGGACATGAATTTGCTGACCCGCAAGGTCACGCGGGCGGGCCAGATCATTGATCTGCTGCCGCGTGAATTCGCCCTGCTAGAGCAGTTGATGCGCCGAAAAGGCCGGGTGCAAACGCGGACCATGCTGATGGAGTCGGTCTGGGACATTCACTATGATCCGCTGACCAATGTTGTCGACACCCACATCAGCAGGCTGCGGGCCAAGATCGACAAACCCTTTGGATCAGAACTGATCGAGACAGTGCGCGGCGCGGGCTACCGGATCAACGTCGCATGATGCCCGCCCGCGTGCTGCGCATCAGGTCTACGCCGCTGCGCCTGACCGTCATCTTGTCGGTCATCTTTACCGCGACGTCGCTGGCCTGTTTTGCCACAACTTTTTTCCTCGTGCGCGCTAATCTGACGGCGGCGATCCTGTCTGATATGCAGCAGACCGTCGATACCTTTGGGTCTACGGCCGACCTTGCCGAACTACGCGAACATTTGACAGAGGCGGCCCTGACGACCGACCCGGCTTACCGGATCCTGCACTTTCTGCCCGATGATGGGGCTGTCATTGCGAACGTTAAACGGGCCGCACCGGTTAGCGGATTTGCCGTCTTGCCGGGGTCCGACTTTGCCACGTCTGATCGGCCCCTCGCCGAAAGTTATCAGGTGCGCAGCCTTCGGATCGGGGATGGGCAATTGATCGTCGCTCAATCCCGCGATTCTATTATTGAAATGGCCGAAGTGTTTGCCGCCGCCGTTTTAATGGGATTGTTGCCCGCGATTGGCATCGCCGCCAGTGCGGGCCTGTGGGTGGCCCGGCGGACGCAGCAGCGGATTGGCACCATCCAGACCGCGTTAAGTGCAATCACAAGCGGCCAAACCGCCGCGCGCGTGCCGGGCGTTGCTGGCCGCCACGATGATCTGTCAGGCATCGGGCAGGACGTGAACGACATGGCCGCCGCGCAAGAGGCGCTACTTGTGTCCATGCGCCAAGTCTCGACCGATATTGCGCATGACCTTAAGACGCCGATCCAGCGGGTGTCGGTGCTGCTGGATCAAGTGATGACGAAAACAGACCTGTCCGCAGCGCAGGAAACGCTGCTGCTACGCGCAAAGGATGAGACCGCGTGCATCGTGCGCACGTTTCAGGCGCTTCTGCAGCTGGCACAAATCGAAGGCGGTGCCGCACGCGACCGTCTGACGGCGGTTGATCTGACAGATATCGCCCGCGACGTTGTCGATTTTCTAGAAGTCGACGCCGAGGCAAGAGGGTTGATCCTGACGACGGATTTGACTTCGGATGCTATCGTGGCAGGCGAACGACAACTGCTATCGCAATTGCTGGTCAACCTGATCCAAAACGCCATGCTGCATGGCGGCGATGGCGGAAGCATTCAGGTCACCGTTTCCACTGGACCGGATGGCGTCACGCTTGTTGTCGCAGACCGAGGTCCGGGTATTCCAGAGCATGAGCGCAGCAAGGTTTTGCAACGACTATACCGCCTTGAACGCAGCCGCACGGCGGATGGAAACGGGCTTGGCTTGGCGCTGGTGGCGGCAGTCTGCACTTTGCACCGCGCGCATTTGACCTTGGCCGACAATGCGCCCGGACTGGCCGCGCGCATCGATTTTCCCAAGCCCCCGTCAGGCACCGGGATGTTTGCGCAAGGACCACATCTGCCGCAGTGATAGGGTGCCACCATAATGCGCAATCAACCCCATTGCCGCGTGACCGATGAGATAAATCCATACAAGATTAGCCAGCGTCGTATGAACGGTCATCGCAACCTTGACCAAGCCGCCTGCGTCAGGATCGCCCGTGGTTACGAAATAATACAGCGTGCCCGACGCAGCCATCGCCGTCACCAAAAGCAAACCAAGACCATGAATGGCTGAAGCAAAGGGCGCATGGGTGTCGTGCACCGGAAGGCGTCGTTTTGTCAGCGCGGACAGGTGCGCCTTAAAATCAGACCAGACCGCGCCAAGGCGCTGGCCGTTAAACCAAGGGATCAACGTGCCCAGCGGCGTGCCGCGCTGGCGCAAAAGCGTCTGCACCCAAAACGCAAGCACGAGGGCAAAGGCCGCCAGCCCAACATAAGAATGAGCACGAAAGATATTATCGCCCCCGTCGTCAGGGTTCATGAACTGACTACTGCCAAGCTGCACGACGATCGCCGTGGCAAGCCCTGCATGCAAAACGCGCGTTGCGATTGCGTGGCGCGGCGTTTGGGTGGCACCGGTCGTGTAGAAAAGCGGGGGTGTCTGCGACATGATCAATCTCTCGGACCGTGGACCTGACCCGGTGTCAGATCGCTTACCCTTCACGATATTGGGCATACCATGTCGCTTCATGTCGCAAACATGTCTTCGCTGTAATGTGCGCCCCATTTGCCCCAATGGATCACGCAGTCACAAGATTAGGCCGCCTTCCACAAATCGTCGAATCGGGGGCTGGGCACCCGCCATTTTACGCCATTAGATCCGCCAAACGAACGGCGGATCTAATGCGGTCCCATCTGGCTTTTAGGCGCGATCACGGGATCAATCGAAATGTGCTAGACGCGTAAATCGGCAAGATTTGAATACATTTACCTTTTCGATTCTATCTGACCAAACTTGGCAAAGAGACAGGGCTTGATACTTTACGCGACTTTGCGTTTGACAGATTTTGTGCTTTTAGGAACGAACACAGCAATCGTCTGCACCAATTCCTGCACATTTGTGGCGACCGAAGAACTGGCTGCTGTTGTCTCTTCAAAGGTTGCGGCATTGCGCTGGGTTACCAGATCAAGCTGGCCCAAAGACTGATCGATCCCTTGAATCACTTTGGCTTGTTGTTCTGCGGATGTCGCAATCTCAGTGACGCGCGATGACATCGCGATGATACGCTCTGCCACGTCTTTCAGTGCGACCCCTGTGCGCTGCACCAGATCAACGCCTTGGGTCACTTGTGCGCCGCTGTTTTCGATCAACCCTCTGATCTCGCTTGCCGCCTGCGACGAACGTTGTGCAAGGGCGCGCACTTCAGATGCGACAACCGCAAAGCCCCGACCAGAATCTCCGGCGCGTGCAGCTTCTACGCCGGCGTTCAGCGCCAATAGGTTCGTCTGGAAGGAAATGTCTTCGATCACTTTGATAATTGATGTGATTTGCTGGGACGATGCTTCAATCTTTCCCATGGCAACGACCGCATCGCCAACCAATGCAGCACTTTTTTCCGTTTCGACCTGCGTTTGGTTCGCTTCCCCGCTTGTGGTTTTCGCCAGCTTTGCCGTGCCGCGCACGTTTTCATTCACCCGCGACATCTGCGCTGCGACGTCAGCAAGCATGGTTGCCTGACTTTCAGTCCGGGTCGCCAAATCTGCTGTCGCCTTAGAGATTTGACTGGTTTCGACACTGATATCGTCAGCGCCTTCTAGGACAGATTCTATCGCCCGCCGCAGTGACACGACAGCGTCGTTAAAATCGCGGCGTAGGTCATCGTATTCGTCAGAAAATAGCTGATCGAGCTGCTGATCAAGACGCTTATCAGACAGGTTTTTCAATCCGATCCGCAGCTGTTCGACGACAAAGGACACCCGCTCGGCTTGGGCGCGGTCGCGCTCCGCCTCGTTTTGCTGACGTTCGCGTTCGCGCGCGTTGGCGACATCCAATTGGGCCATCGCCTCGCTTGATTTCAGGGTCTCTTGTTCTGCTTTGGTCACAGCGGCCTCTGCGCGCATGCGCAGTTCCTCGCTTTCTTTTTGACCGGCTTTAGCTTGAACAAGCGCTGCAGCAGCATCAGTCATTGCCGTTTCGATCGCGCTACGATCAAGACTGGACTGACGATCCAAGCGTGCCCGTGTCGAGATGGCCCGGAGTAGCGCAGCAGTTTCAACAATCACGGCAACACCGTGAAAAAGCGATCGTTCGACATTTAGGATCATGTCCGACGACGGGTAAATAAGCGAGGGAACCAATACTGATAGCGTAAGCGACAAGGCAGCCCCGTGGGTTAAAGGGCGGCCTATTCCTTGGTAGGTTTGCGACGTTCACGCAAGCGCCGGGGTTTTATGTCTACGACCAGTCCTACGCCTATGCCTACGCATGGTAGCTTTCAGTTGATCGAAGCCGTCGTCGAACGTCTTGACGGTGCGCCCGTCGGAGAGCGTCGTCGCTGGTCTGATGAGTTCAAGGCGCAGGCTGTCGCCGCGGCCATGGCACCGGATGTCAATGTTTCGGCGCTGGCGCGTCGATTGGGGATTTCGCCGCCGCAACTGTTTGGCTGGCGCAGGGCATATCTGAAAACGCTGGATGAGGC
>NZ_FOTF01000013.1 GCF_900114485.1 Loktanella salsilacus
GCGCACGTCGTGGCCCAACTTCTCAAATTCCCGACCCCAGCCATGCGCCGTTGCACAAGCCTCCATGGCGATCAGGCATTTAGGCTGCTGCGCCACGAACGCGAGAAACTGACCTCGTGAAAGCTTCTTACGAAACGCGACCGAACCGTCTTGGTGTGCACCGTGCAGCTGGAAAACGCGCTTTGCCAGATCGACACCGATAATAGTAACTTCGGACATGGATACTCCTTCCTTCTGTGATGGTTTCAACACTCATCATAGTGGCACATTGCGATGCCGTCGGGAGGGGGCATCCAAGCCATCAACAAAGCACGTCACCCGACGGACTGGTCACAGGGATACCCGCCTGATGTCCAGCAGGCGGATCCGTATTGAATTCCGCGCTGTCTAGCTCGATCGGGGAACCGATTTGTGTGGCGAGCTCTGCGTCGAAGTACCGCAAAGCGACATGCAACGCTTCGGTTCCCGGCTTTTGCGCGATGTCGCCAGAGTCAGAAATAATGGGGATGACACTGACGATAGCCGTCCTGTCGCCAATCAGAACAGATGCCACGACCGCAACTTCGGCCAGCGCCTCGTATGGATCGTCCTCGCCTTGGCTGACTTCTGCCATATTTTCGCGCAGCTGCGCGACAAGCGGTCCGATGAATTCAGCGCGGGCCTCATAGCGTTCTGGGGGCACGATTTCACCTAAGACCGCGGCGAAGAAGGCCACATTCGCTTGGTCTAGGACATAATTTTCATCATGCCCAAAATAGCTTTGCATCCAGGACCCAAGGTTATCGTCCATCCACTTCGTATCACGGGCAGCTGTTTGCTCAACCGCGTCATCCCAAACGGTGGCGCTGCGCTGTTGTTCTGGAAGGACCTCAATCGCGGCGGTAAGGCGTTTCGCGGCAAAACGTTCCTGCTGCGCGCGCGCGTTCTGATCCGCGATATTGATCGCGTTATGTCCAACAAAAACAAGGCTTAAAAGGCCAACGCAAACGACGATAAACAGCGATCTGACGATCTGGAACGAAAGCCTGTTTAGACTAGCCGTCATGATGGAAATCGCCTTCATATGCGTGTCACTGAATGGGCTGTTCGATACCTAAACCAAAGGCGAATTGGGATAGGTCATAGCGCCTGAAAGACGGTTAATTAAACACTATGGCAAATAAAAGGCACGGCGGGATCGCCAAACAAGTTGGCGCGGTTCATGCGCAAAAATCATGGCAAGGCGCAGTCTGCTTGTGGCGCCATATGACGCCGGTATAGTCGGTTTTGGCTGGTCGGGACTGTCTACGCCACGACCCCCAGCAGAGTCTGCATCATCGACAGCGATAGCGGCGACCCGAAGACAAATCCGAATGATCACCAAGGCCCGAATGTCGCCATCGCCATCCTTCTCGCACCGCTGCCCTTTACGACGCCCAAGTGGCTGTCAGCGTTTGGCCCGGCCGATCCGGTTTGGATCAACCCTATTCCCCAGTTGTGCCACAGCCAAGCCCGGCACCCCTGGCCCAGTCAATCATCGCCGGGGCGCAAGGTGGATGCCCGCGATGGTGCACCGGACCGAACCGCCTGCCATCTCGATTGTCGGGATGGACAGCGGGACAAGCGTGGCGCTTTGGGCGATCAATGCAATTTGGGACGGGTCCAGCGCATCATAGGCGGTCTGCGACAGCGCCAGCAGGCGACCATCGCGGCCCTGAAGTTCGATCGCATTTCCGGCGAATTGGGCGATCTGCGCCTCGGTCAGGGCGATGACGTCGCGGCCAGAGTCTTGCAGGCGGGTGATCACCTCGTCGCGGCGGGCATCGTCAGTGATCATATCGGTCCCCAGCAACGCATAATCCGTTCCGATGCACATCAGCACGTTGGTATGATAGATGTTAACGCCGCGTGAATCCGCGGCCGGGAACACCATGGGTTCAAAATTGAAATGCGTGCAGAACCGTTCGAGCGCGATGGAGTTCGTGCGATCAGATGCCACCGCATAAGCAACCCGGTCGATATGATCGAGGACCATCGCACCGGTCCCCTCTAGGTACAGGCGGTCGGGCTCTAACCCCGAATAATCAATCACATCCTGAACGCGATATTTTGCTTTCAGCAACTCGATCACATCGGCGCGCCGTTCCAGCCGACGGTTCGCGGCCTTCATCGGATAGATGGCCACATGACCGCCCGCGTGGGTCGAAAACCAGTTGTTGGGAAAGACACAATCCGGCGTAGCCGCATCGGTACCTTCAAACACATGGACGCGCATGCCGCGGCGTTCCAGTTCCGCCATCGCAGCCGTATGTTCGTCATAGGCGCGGCGTGACAGGTCACTGCCCTGCACATCCATCTGCGCCTGAAAGGCATTGTCCTGCGCGGTTTGCGTATTCACCGTGAAATGGTGCGGGCGCACCATCACAACGGCGGCCGGGACCTGAACAGAGGGGCGCATTATGCCCCTTCGATGCCAGCGCGGCGCACCATGCCGAACAGATCACGGGGATCGTCCGGGTCGGCAATCATGTCGAGCGCATCATAAAGCCCCGTGCTTTCCAGCTGATCGCGCAGATAGCGCAGCGCCGAGAAATCCTCGGTCGCGAAACCGACGCCGTCGAACAAGGTGATCTGGCGCGCATCGCGGCGGCCCTTGGCTTTGCCGGTGATGACTTCCCACATCTCGGTCACGGGGAAATCGGCTGGCATCTGCTGGATTTCACCCTCTATCCGCGTTTGCGGCGGGTATTCGACGAAGACGTCTGCGCGGCTCAGGATGTCTTTGTGCAATTCAGTTTTGCCGGGGCAGTCGCCACCGATGGCGTTGATATGCACGCCGGCACCGACCATGTTGTCAGTCAGGATTGTAGCATATTGCTTGTCCGCCGTGCAGGTCGTGATGATCTGCGCGCCCTCGATTGCCTCTTGGGCGGATGAGCACGCCGTCAGCTCGAACCCCTGATCCGACAGGTTGCGCAGCACCTTTTGCGTGGCCGCCGGGTCGATATCATACAGCCGCAGCTTGGTGATGCCGCAGATCGCCCGAAAGGCCGTCGCCTGAAATTCAGACTGCGCGCCATTGCCGATCAGCGCCATCGTGTCGGCCCCTTCCGGAGCCAGATATTTCGCGACAAGCGCCGAGGTCGCCGCCGTGCGCAGCGCCGTCAGCAAGGTCATTTCAGACAGCAAAACCGGATACCCGGTCTGGACGTTGGCCAGCAGGCCAAAGGCCGTGACGGTCTGTAGCCCCTCGGCCGTATTCTTGGGATGCCCGTTGACGTATTTAAAGCCGTAGACCTGCCCGTCAGAGGTCGGCATCAGTTCGATCACACCGACGTCGGAATGCGATGCGACGCGCGGCGCTTTGTCGAACAGCTCCCAGCGGCGAAAGTCTTCCTCGATATAGGCGGCGATGCCGGTCAACATCTTGGACAACCCGGTGCGGTTGATCAGCCGCATCATATTGGCGACGCTGACAAAGGGCACATAGGCCAGTTTTGATGGTGCAGGAGCCGACATGGTGGACCTCATTTTTAATATGTTCCATTGTCTGCTATAATAATTGCGCCGAATATGGCGAAGTTGCTATGATTATGCGGGCAAATTGTGCAAATTGCGTAGTGTTAATTAACAAATTGCAGGGCAATCATGGGGCAACAGGCAGAGACGAAATATGTCTTCGACAATCTGGACCGCACATTGATCGGGCTGCTGCGCAGTGATGGCCGGGCGCCCGTATCCAAGCTGGCCGACATCATGGGGGTGTCGCGCGCCACGGTGCAGACACGTCTGGACCGTCTGCTTGCCTCTGGCGCCTTGCTGGGCTTCACCGCGCGGGTGCGCGAGGATTACGCCATCAACCAGATCCGCGCGATCATGATGATCGAAGTGTCGGGCCGGAATACCACGCAGGTCATCAACAAGCTGCGCGGCCTGCCTGAACTGACCGCCCTGCACACGACCAGCGGCAAATGGGACCTGATCGCAGAGGTTCTGGTTGAAAGCCTGTCCGAGTTCGACAGCGTCCTGCGCGAGGTGCGTCTGGTCGATGGCGTGCTGAACAGCGAGACGAACATCCTGCTAACTAGCATTTAAAGCGAAGGCAGAACGCAAATACCCTCAAGGCCGAATACCCGCCTGATCTAGCAGCGTGGCGACGTCCGAAAACGCTGTGTCAGGCGGCGTTTGCTCGTGCTTGCGCTGCGACAGGAACGCCTCGCAGGGGCCAGCAAAGGCGATGGAGCAGTCCAAGTCCGGATTGCTACCGCTGCGATATGCGCCAATGCGGATCAATTCCTCCATGTCGGCATGGGCGGCCAATGCACGGTGAGCCGCCTTGAGAAGGGTATATTCCACGTCGGTATGACATTCCGGCAACGTCCGAGAGACGCTGGCCAGCAGGTCAATCGCCGGATAGCGCCCCCGCTCTGCGATCCGGCGATCCAGCACGATATGGCCGTCAGTGATCCCGCGCACAGCATCCGCGATGGGGTCATTCATGTCATCGCCATCGACCAGAACGGTAAAGATGGCCGTGATGTCGCCCTTGCCCACAGGACCCGGTCCGGCCCGTTCCAACATTTGCGGCAGCTCTGAAAAGACCGTGGGCGGATAGCCTTTCGCGGTTGGCGGCTCGCGAGAGGCAAGGCCGATTTCGCGCTGCGCCATGGCAAAGCGGGTCACGCTGTCCATCAACAGCAAGACGTGTTGGCCTTGATCGCGAAAATGCTCTGCCACGGCCATCGCTGTCCAGGCCGCTTGGCGCCGTGTCAGGGGCGGTTCATCGCCTGTCGCGACCACCAGCACCGCCTTTTTCATACCTTCTGGACCAAGGTCGGTCGAAATGAAGTCCTGTACTTCCCGGCCCCGTTCACCGACCAGCGCCATGACGACGACGTCGCATTCGGTATAGCGTGCCAGCATGGCCATCAGGGTGGACTTGCCGACGCCAGAGCCAGCAAAGATGCCCAGCCGCTGCCCGCGGCACAGCGGCGTGAAAATATCGAGCGCGCGCACATGCGTGGCCAGTTTTGGGCCAATCCGTTTGCGGTCGAACGCACTGGGCGGGGACGCACGCAGGGGGCGCGGTGTATCGCCCTCTGGCAGATGCCCTTTTCCGTCAAGGGGCGCGGCAGCGGCATTGATGACGCGGCCCTTCCAGCTTTCATCTGGTCTGATCACATCGCGGCCATGATCGACCTCGACCAGATCGCCCGCCGCCACACCGCGCCACGACCCGAACGGCAGCAGCTCTGTCCCGTGCGTGCCAAGGCCGACAACCTCTGCATGAACCGGCCCGGCAGACCCGTGGACAATGCACCGCTCGCCGATCCCAAGCACCCGTTGCAGGCCAACCGCAGTCAGGGTGATGCCGGTGATGGCCTGCACCTCGCCGGTGATGACGGCCTCTCCTGCGTCACGCGCAAAGCTCGTTAGCTCGGAAAATATGGTTTTCATGTATAATTCACTTTGAGAGGCGTTTGTTTTTGTACTATACAAGAATAAAATAAGCGGCAGTAAAAAAATGAACTTGTCTAACCTTTCTATTTTTGGCTTGGCATCCGACCGGATGACGTGGCTTGCTGCGCGGCAGAAGGTGACATCGGAAAACGTAGCGAACGCGGGCACGCCTGAATTTCAGTCCCGCGACGTGACCTCTTTTGCGTCAATGGTTGACGGCCGCAGCACTGCGACCTCTGGCCTTGCGACAACGGACCCGCGGCACATCACGGGCATAACCAGCACATCGACAGCTGGCATCCGCGAAATGGACGACCCGACGGCGACCCACGCCTCGATCAACGGCAATACCGTCAATCTGGAAGAGCAGGCCATCCGGTCTGCGGACATCAGCGACCAATATCGCATGGCAGCACAGCTTTACCGCAAAAGCTATGATCTGCTGACGATGGCAGTGACCGGAAGGTAAGGAATAATCATGGACCCGCTTCAGTCTATCGCACGTATCGCAGCCAGCGGCATGACCGCGCAAACGGCGCGTCTGCGCGTCATATCGGAAAACGTGGCCAACGCGGATTCCACTGGCGCGACCCCCGGCGATGATCCGTTCCGCCGCAAGACCATCAGCTTTTCAGAAATGGTCGACCGCGATAGCGGCGCGACACTGGTGGAAGTGGACCGGATCGGCCGCGATCAATCTGATTTCCGGCTCGATTACGACCCATCGCACCCTGCGGCGGACGAAACCGGTTATGTGAAACGGCCCAACGTCGATCCGATCATCGAGATGGCCAACATGCGCGAGGCATCGCGCAACTATGAAGCCAATATGAACATGTTCGAAGCAGGCCGCCGGATGCGCGGCCAAATGCTTGATCTGCTGAAGTGATGCTACGATGAGCGATCCAACCTCCCTCGTCTCCTCCGCCGCTGTCCGGGGTGCTTACCGCACCTCGCAGTCGATCATGGGCGAAAAGGGCGCGGCAGCGACCGAAGAGTCCAATCCGACCAGCTTTTCCAACATGGTGCGCAGCGCATCCGAAAACGCGATCGACACGATGCGCGCAGGCGAGCAGACGGCGCAAGCCGGCCTGCGCGGCGAGGCTGACACGCAGCAGGTCGTCGAAGCGATGATGGCGATGGAGTCGACCGTCAAAGTCGCCGTTTCCGTCCGCGACCGCTTTGTCGAAGCCTACCAAGAAATCCTGCGGATGCCGATCTAGGTCATGAATGAAGCGCAAGCCTACGACATCATCTCTGACACTGTGCTGGCCGTTTTGCTTGCATCGGCGCCCGTGCTTGGCGTGGCGCTTGTCATCGGGCTTGTGATTGCGTTCTTTCAGGCGCTGACCCAGATTCAGGAAATGACGCTGACCTTCGTGCCTAAGATCGTGATGATCTTTGTCACCCTGCTTGTCGCGACACCGTTCATGTACGGCACGCTCAAATCGCTGTCCGATACCGTCTTTGACCTTGTCGAAAATGGTGGATTATGAAGGGGCTGCACCGCATTCTTGTCGCGGGCCTTATCGGGCTTACCTTCGGTACCACCGCGCTGGCTGATGGCTGGGGGCAGTTCTATGTGTCCAAAACGCCGCGTGCGGCCCGCGCTGGGGCACCGATTGCCAGCGGCGGCGAAGATGGCGTTTGCATCCGCGAAATCCTAGCCGCGCAGGCGCGCCACGGCATTCCAGACAACATGCTGCTGGCCATCGGCCTACAAGAGGCCGGCACCCGCCGGAACGGGCAATTTACCGTCTGGCCCTATGCCGTGAATGCCGAAGGCGAAGGCCGGCTATTTGACAGCCGCCTAGCCGCGCTTGATTGGATTGCAGAGCGTCAACGCGCTGGTGTGCGGTCGATTGATGTGGGCTGCATGCAGATCAACATGCGATGGCATCCCGATGCGTTTGTAAACGCAGCCGAAGGGTTTGATCCGACGGTGAACGTCGATTATGCCGCGCGCTTCCTCAAGCAACTTTACGCCCAAACAGGCAACTGGATGCAGGCCGCCGGGTCTTATCATTCGCAAGAGCCGCAGTACCGCGACATCTATTTGTCGCGCCTGCACAGCAATATCGCTGCCGCCAATGCACGGCTGCCGGAATTTATCGCCCTTGCTGGCGGGTCCGCCCCCCGCCGCACAGCCCCGCCCGTCCAGCGTGACGACAACGGCAATGTCGTCGTGGCGCGGGCAACATGGGGTGCAAGTTTGGGCGGCGCATCGAACGCACGCACATCGCTTTATTCCTCGCAGACCATCCAGCCGATCCTGCCGACTTATACCTCATCACTCTTTGGACCAGCGGGATGAGCGGGAAACCCACAGTCCTGCCGCAGCTTGGCATCTTTCGCGGCAACAAGGACGTTGGCTTTGCTGTCGGCATGGCCCTTGTGCTGGCTATCTTGTTCCTGCCGCTGCCGCCGGTGCTGCTGGACCTTGGGTTGGCCGTGTCGCTCTCGCTCAGCGTGCTGATTTTCATGGTCGCGCTTTGGATTCCATCGCCGCTGCAATTCAACTCTTTCCCGACGCTTTTGCTGGTCACGACCATGCTGCGCCTGTCGCTGAACGTCGCCTCGACCCGGTTGATCCTAAGTGAAGGTCACACGGGGATGCAGGCCGCTGGCGACGTCATCCAAGGCTTTTCCAAGTTCATCATCGCAGGCAACTTCGTCATCGGCGTCGTGATATTTGCGATCCTTGTGATCATTAACTTTGTCGTCATCACCAAGGGTTCGACCCGCATTGCAGAAGTCGCGGCGCGGTTCTCGCTCGACGCGATGCCGGGCAAGCAGATGGCCATCGACGCCGACATGGGCGCAGGCCTGATCGACGAAGACGAGGCCCGCCGCCGCCGCAAGGAACTGGAGGACGAGACATCGTTTTTCGGCGCAATGGACGGTGCATCTAAGTTTGTGCGCGGCGACGCCGTTGCGGGCCTGATCATCACGCTGATCAACGTGATCGGCGGCATCCTGATTGGCGTCGTGCAGCGCGGCATGTCGGTCGGGGATGCGGCCAATGTCTTTACGTCACTGACCATCGGCGACGGTCTGGTCAGCCAAATCCCCGCGCTTGTCGTGTCGCTTGCGGCCGGTTTGATCGTCACCAAAGGCGGCACCCGCGGCGCTGCAAACGAAGCGGTTTTGGATCAGCTGTCGAACTTTCCCAAGGCGCTTTATATGTCGGCGCTGCTGCTTTTCGGGATCGGCATGCTGCCGGGCTTTCCACTGTTCGTCTTTAGCCTACTTGCGGCCACCATGGGCGGCCTTGGCTATTTCATCCAGATCAACGCCGCCAAAGCAGCCGAAAAGAAAACGCAATCTGACGCGCTGGACGCACAAAAGAAAGCGGCCCCTGAATCCGACAGTAACCCGATGCGCCTTGATGATTTACGGCTCGTCTTGGGCGAAGGACTTGTTGGGCTGGCCAACCGGCCAGATGCGGTATTGCCCAGCAAGATCAAATCCCTGCGCAAGCACTTTGCCGAAAAATACGGCTTTCCCATGCCATCGGTGCGGATCAAGGACGACGCCAGCCTGCCGATCAACAGCTATGTGTTTCAGGTACACGGCGTCGATGTCGCACGCGGCGACATCCGGGCCAATCAGATGATGGTCATCAATCCAGACGGCATCCCCCTGCAATTGGTCGGAGAGCGGACCAAAGAGCCAACATTTGGCCTTGATGCGCTTTGGGTCGACAAAGCGGTGGCAGAACAGGCCGAAAACAGCGGCCTGACCGTGGTCGACCCCGAAAGCGTAATCACCACCCACCTCACCGAAGTCGTGAACGAAAACATGGCGGAGCTGCTGACTTATGCCTGCGCCAAAGAGGCAATCGACGGTTTGGACCGGAACTATCAAAAACTGGTAAGCGATCTGCCTGTGCCATCGCCCGCAATCATGGTGCAAAAAGTGCTGCAGGAACTGCTGCTGGAACGGGTGTCGATCCGGAACCTGCCGCTGATCATCGAGGCGATGGCCGAGGCGACCCGCCACACAACCAAGCCTGCAATGATCCTAGAGAACGTTCGCCGCCGCCTGTCGAGCCAGATTTGCCAAGGTTTGCTGGACGATCAGGGATTTGTCCACGTCATCACCCTGTCCCCCGCTTGGGAAGTCGAATTCATCGAGGCGATCAAAAGCGTCGGCGATGATCGGAGTTTTGTCATGTCGCCAAAGCGTGTGCAGGAATTCGTGCTGCAATCGCGCCAGCAGATCCAGCGGTTTGCCAGCGATGACGTCTGGCCCGCCATTATGGTCAACCCAGAGGCCCGGTCCTACATCCGCTCCATGCTCGAACGGGTCAGCCCGATGACGCCGGTGATTTCCAATGCGGAAATCCACCGCAAAGTGTCATTGCGGACCGTCGCCACCATCGGGTCCTAGGACGTGGACCTGTCCACCCTGCTGACCGGCACCGTCATGGGCTACTTCGTGGTTTTTGCGCGGATCGGGTCGGCGCTGCTCTTTATGCCGGGATTTGCCGAAAATACGGTCCCCGTCCGCCAGCGGCTGTTGTTCGGCCTGATCCTGAGCGCGGCGCTTTTCCCCGTCTCTGGCGTTGGACCCATCGTAGAGGATCGGCCCGTCGCACTGATGTTGCTGTTCGGGGCAGAAGTCACGGTTGGCCTGTGGATCGGGCTTGTTGGGCGCACATTGCTGTCGGCGCTGCAGTTCGCGGGCTACCAGATCGCGCTGATGTCCGGCCTTGCCAATGCCCTTGCCCCCAACACCGGATCGATGGAAGGCGCGACCAGTCTGGCCGCCATGTTGATTGCCGGGGCCACAGCGCTGATTTTTATCACGGATTTGCACCATATCATCATCCGATCCTTGCTGATGTCTTATCAGGTCTTTGCGCCGGGCAGCTTTATGCTGGCTGAACTGACCGACCAATTCGCCCGCGCGGTGCAGGTCAGTCTGTATATGGGGCTGTCGATTGCCGCGCCGTTCTATATTGCGGGTCTGGTGCTGAACGTCGGCATGGGCCTTGCGAACCGGATGATGGCAAGCCTGCAGGTCTTCTTTATCGCGCAGCCTGCCTTGATCGTCGCGGGCCTTGCCTTGATGGTGCTGGCGATCCCAACCATGATGCGCGGGTTCCTTGAACCCTTTGCCGATTGGCTGGCGACTTACGAGTTCTGATCACATGTCAGAAGAAGACAAAAGTTCAAACACCGAAGAACCAACCGACAAGAAATTGCGGGACGCGCGCAAAAAAGGCGACGTAGCCCAATCGCGCGAGACAGGCACGGCCATGGTCGTATTTGCCCTGCTGATGATCCTTGTCTTCATCCTGCCCGCCTCTGCCAGCCGCATGGTGGCCGCGTTGCAAAGCCCATTGCTGTCCGCGAGCATCACGCAAATTGGGACGGACAGCGTGGGATTGGTGGAAACGGGGATCGTGCTGAAGGAATTGGGCTATACCCTTGGCATGGCGATGGTCCCGATTGCGTCTGTTATGGTCCTTGCTGCGCTGTTTGGCGTCTTGGTGCAGGGCGATACCGTCGTCGCCACCGATAGGATCAAGCCAAAATTGTCAAAGCTGAACCCGCTGGCGGGGTTTAAACGGCTGTTTTCCGTCGATGCCTTTGTCGAGTTCCTGAAAAACACCGTCAAAGTTCTGGCGATCTGTTTCATCACATACATCGCTGTGCGCGATATCGCGCAGTCATTGGCGCAAACCCAAGGTTTTGTGCCTGAACGCCTCGCTGCGCTGACGCTGGACAAGGTGCGCTGGATCTTCCTTGTCACCACCATGATGCTAATCCCCATCGCGATTGCGGACATCATCTGGAAGCGGTTCCAATGGAAGAAAAAGCAGATGATGAGCCTGAAGGACATCAAGGACGAGAACAAGGATAGCGAAGGCGATCCGCAAATTCGCGCGCGCCGGGCCGAATTGCGACGCGCCCGCGCACGTCAGCGGATGGCGCAAGCAGTGCCGACGGCCAGCGTTATTTTAACCAATCCCACGCACTACGCCGTCGCGCTCAAGTATGAGCAGGGCAAGGACGATGTGCCGATCTGCGTCGCTAAGGGTGCCGATGTAATGGCAAAGCGCATTCGCGAACTCGCGCTGGAACATGACATTCCGATGATCGAAAACCGCCCCCTCGCCCGCGCACTGCACGCCGCTGTCGAGGTTGATCAGCGCATTCCGATGGAGCACTGGCAAGCCGTCGCGGAAATCATCGGCTTCGTGATGGACGTCCGCCGCAACGTGCGCCGCAAACCGCCCGCCGGGTCCACCCTGCGAGAGGACTAGCGCAGGCGCAGCCCTTCTAGGTTGCGGTCTGCGGGCAGCTTAGAGCGTTCTAGAAGGATTTTGGTAATCAGCCGCGCGCGGACCAAACTGAACGATCCCATGATCTGCGCGGCGTCACGTTCTGCCATGGCCCCGATCACCTCGACCGCGGTTTCGATGTCGATTTCGTCCATGATCCCTGCGGCGACTTGCGGTTTCATATTGCGGTAAAGCTCGACCAGTTTCGTCATGTCTTGGTCTTTTGCGCCCTCAATCACAGCAAGCTGCGCAGCGATTTCGTCGCGCGTTTCGGACAGGCGTGTCTGCTCGGCCCGCAGGCTTTCCTCTGCCAGCGCAAGGCGCGCCTGCTCGTCTGCGATCTCTTGCCGCTGCGTGATCAGCAACGCGCGTTCTTCTGCGATTGCGTCGGCAATCACCTGGCTTGGCTCGCACACATTGCTGTCGATGATGTCGCCGGTGGGCCGGGTGGTCGCGGGCAGATCAGCGCCGACTTCGGGCGCTGGCAATGCGCTGTCAGTTGCGGCCTCTGCAATCGCGGCCATCGGCATCAGGTCGACCGAAAGCTTTAACATGCCCGCCACACCAAGGCCCAAGACGATGATCTTTGGAAGCGAGAAGAACTTCATTTTTTACGCTCCTTGGTGATGTCGAAAAACGTGCGGACCAGTTCTGATTTGCCTGGCACTGGCGTCTGCCACTGGACCGGCTCGTTCGCGCGCAGCCGTGCCGCGCGTTGCTGGGCAGGGGTCTGGTCTGTCAGGGTGCTGGTGCGGATGGTTTTCGGCGCGGATTTTGGCACCTCTTGCGCGGTGGCCACGGCGTGACGCGCCGCTTCGCTCAGATCGCGCATATCCTCGACCGACCGTGTCGTCTGGTCGACGGCGTTGGAAAAGGCGGTGACCATCGGCTCCATGTCCCGCAGCGTCGCCATCAGTTTGCGCATCCGGCGGTCCAGAATGACGGCATAGGTGAGCGTGCCGACCAGCAGGACCATGATGACAATATCAATCACTGCTGACATCATCTTGGCCTTCCTCCGGTTCAGTTTTTGGCAATAAGGATCGAATAACACGCAGCGCCAATGCGCCATTGTTGCGCTGCCCGAACGAGGCATGGAACATCGGTTGCGCGTTGACCATGCCCAAAACCGGCGTGTCGATGGTCATGCCAAGGTCGATCACCTCGCCCACCGTCCAATTCAGCACCTCGTGCAGCGGGAGAGAGATTTCCTGCATCATGCCCGTAATCGTGACGTTTGTCCCCGATATCTGCGCATTCATGTCACTGCGCGAACTGCTGTCGCCCCCAAGCCGGCCACCCAAAAAGGGCTGCGCAAGCTTGGCGCTGACGTCATCCAGCGTGCCATAAGGCAGGACGAATGTGATATGCCCGCTGCGATCCTCGAACTGCAATTTCAGCCTAATCCGCAACGTCGCCGTCCGCGGGGCCGCCAGCAGAACAGACCGGGGGTTTGATTCAAGCGACTGCGTGGCAAAGTGCACGGGGATAATGTCGGAAAAACTGGATCCCAGCGTCGCCAGACATAGATCGGCCAGCTGGCGACCCAGTTTCTGTTCAATCGCCGTCAGATTGCGCGGCGTCCAAACACGAGAGGTGGCACGCCGTCCGCCCAGCATAATCTCAAGAACAGAGAACAGCAGGTCAGGCTCTATCACGCAGGCCAGCTGGCTATCCCAAGGATCAGCCGCCGCGATGGCGATCAGCGACGGCGACGATACCGTTTCCATCGCATCCTCGTAGGGAAGGTAGTCCAGCGAGGCCAGTTCGATTTCCGGCGCGATGGTGCAATAGGCTTTCATCTGCGGCACGAGCGCGAGCAAGAAGCGGTCGACAATGATTTCAAGCGTCGGCAACCGGTCGAAGTTTTCCCGCGCATGGCGGATCATCGCCTCTTCCAGCGACTCCGCTGCGATATTCTTCGCGACACTCATTGCACCACCATATCCGCGATCAAGATTTCAACCGGCGCTTCGGTGTGGCCAACAGCGCGGGCGCGGCGCAGCAGTTCTGATTTAATCATGGCCAATCCTTGACTACCCCGGATATCGGCAACCTCTAGCTGGCGTAGGAAATCCTGAAATGTGTCGCGCAAATAGATTTCGCGGCTGATGAGCCGATCCGCGCCCTCTTGGGTGTCATCATAGACCAGCAGCATGTTCAGCTTTAGAAAACGGCTGCTTTGACGCCCATTGGCACCCGTTTCGGTAACGTTCACGATAATTTCTGGAAATGGCATGACAGGCATTTCGCCCGCGTCAGCCGCTGCTTCACCATGCCCGCCTGCGTCTTCGCCCTCCGCAGGTTCTTCGGCCGCATGATCCTCTGCCGGGGCGGCATCGGGCGCAGCCGTATCAGACCCAAGGCCCGCGACACGCATCATCGCGTCCGTTCCGACCGCAAGCGTCGCCCCGCCGATACCGGCGAGAAGACACAAAAGACCGATAGCAAGGATAACCAGAGACTTTTTCATAATTTAAACTTTAATAAAAACCTTTGCGTGCCGCTACCAGCAAGGACAAACAAATCGTCATGCAAGCCTTACTGCAACAGTAACATGATTATTTGCCACACCTCGCAAGTATAAAAACGTATATACTTGCGTTTTATCCCGTCTCGCAGGAACCTTAGGTCAAAACAGCGAAGTGAGGGTCCGTGCGTCAGATTATCGACAACCTAAAAGACTTAGGCCCGCAGCGCTTAGCCGTGCTGGGCGGCGTCGGTCTTGCCATCATCGCAGCGGTCCTGATCGGGATGCGCACTATTTTCGCGCCAACCTATGTACCGCTGTATAGCCAACTGTCCCCCGGCACTGCGTCACAGATGATGCAATCGCTGGAACAAGCGGGCCTGACGGTCGATTTGTCGCGTAACGGCGATACAATTTCTGTGGCCGAGGACGATATTGCCCGCGCGCGGATGGCATTGGCCGACGCGGGCCTGCCTGGCGAAGGCGTGCCGGGTTGGGAAATTTTCGACAATATGTCGGGCATGGGCATGAACACCTTCATGCAAAACGTGAACCGGTTGCGGGCGCTTGAAGGCGAGCTGACCCGGTCCATCCAGACCATCAATGGCATCAAAGCCGCGCGCGTTCACCTTGTCCTGCCAGAACGTGCCGCATTTTCGCGCGAACGCTCTCAGGCCAGCGCTTCTGTTATCGTGCGCACCTCTGCGAATACCACGCTGTCGCGCAATCAGGCACAGTCTATTCAGGCACTGGTCGCATCGGCTGTGGCCGACCTTGACGCACAGAACGTCACGATCCTGTCCGCCTCTGGCGAGACGATTTTGGCCAAAGAAGACGCCGGCGGGTCCGATTATTCCCTGCAAAGCCAGCGCAGCACGATTGAAGAGCAGTTGGCGCAAAAGGTGGAATCCATCCTGAACGCACGGGTCGGCACCGGCAATTCGCGGGTGCGGGTCAGCGTCGATCTGACCACCGAACGCGAACGGCGGGTCACGCAAAGCTTTGACCCCGATCAGCAAGTCGCCCGGTCCATCGAAACGCGCGCGCGCAATTCCAGCGAAGCCGACGGCAACGCTGGCACTGTCGATGTGGGTAATAACATCCCGGCTGAACTGCGCGACGCAACTGCGGCGGGCGGCGGCCAGTCGACCCGGAATGAGAACGACGAGATCATCAATTACGAGATCGGCTCGGTCGAAAGCGAAATGACCCGCGAACCGGGCGATATCGAACGCGTATCCGTGGCCGTTTTGGTGAACGGCAGCTACGGCACCCTGCCCGACGGGTCCGAAGGGTACATCGAACGTTCTGCCGATGAAATGGCGACGCTGACCCGGCTGGTCACAACGGCCATCGGATTTGACGAAAATCGCGGCGACCAAGTTCAGGTCGATAGCCTAGAGTTCCTGAACTACGAGACTGATTTCAACGGCATGCCGGGCCGCGGTTTGGGTACGATCCTTGCCGACAACACTATGGCGATCCTGCGCGCCCTGTTCGCACTGGCCTTTGCCGCGATCGTTATGCTGTTCGGTGCCAAGCCGCTGCGCCTGATCCTTGATGCGACCTCTCCGATGCCTGCATTGGCGGGCGCGGGCGGCGATGCGTCGATGCTGGGTGCCTCGTCTGGCAGCGGCTCGCGGGCCATTGGCTCTAGCGCCGGGCAAGACCGCCTGCCCGGCCCTGCCGTCAGCCAATCGCGCGAACTTGTGGTGGCTGGACAGGAAGGTTCCCGAGAGATGATCCAGATTGCCTCTGTCGATGGCGGGGTGCGTCAAAGCCAGATCAAGGCCGCCGTGGATCTGGCACAAGAAGACTCTGACGGCGCCCTGCGGGTGCTGGGTCAGTGGCTTGCAGAAAAGGATGCACGATGATCACTGCCCTGAAACTGCGCAACTTTGACGACGACGGCTCTGCGCCGTCCCACGACCCCAATCAGCTTAGCAGCGCAGAGGTCGCGGTGCTGGTCGCCAAGGCGCGTGAAGAAGGTCGGATCGGTGGCTACTTGGCCGGGGCAGAGGATGGTCGCAGTGAAATGCGCCGAACGATGCAAGCAACGCAGGCTGAAATGCTGGACAGCCTGACCCAGCAACTGGCCCAACTGGCCGCCACATCCGCCGCCCAGCAAGAGGCATTGGTTGAACAAATCGTCGGGTTTACTCTGCAAACCTGCGAGATCGTCTTTCCCGAACTGATTGAGACGATGTCGGTCGCGCGAGTCAAAAAGACCGCGCTGCAATCGCTGAAGATGGCCATCGGCTCTAGCCGGATACAGGTCAAACTGTCCCCCACGACCCTAGCTGAAATTGGGCCAGAATTGCAGGCGCGGGCAACCTATTACAGATGCGCCAAGGCGCTTGAATTGCAGGCAGACCCTGATCTTGCCGACGGCGACGCCCGGATGAGCTGGGATCACGGCAGCCTTGATTACGGCTTTCGGAAAATCTGTGATCGCCTGCTGGCCGAATTGCGCGAAACCCATAAACGAGCGGTAGACGCTCAAATCAAGAAAGACTGACATGCATAAGCTTGACCAGAAAGACGCTGACTCCGCCGCGCATGCCAAAACTGACGCGGACGACGTGGATACACCAATGACGCCGCAAGACACCGCCGAAATGACCCAAACCGCTACCAGCGAAAGCGCGGTCTTTCCCCATCTTGATACCGATGACACTGAAAACGCGCTTGCGGCGCAGCCCGAAGAAGGCGGCGCTGGCATGAATGCGATGCTGAATGTCCGTCTGGATGTGCAGGTCGTCTTGGGACAAGCACGGATGCCGATTTCGCGCCTGCTAGAGCTGACCCGCGGCTCTATTGTTGAGCTGAACCGCAAGATCGGCGCCCCTGTGGACTTGATGGTCAGCGGCCGACTGGTCGCGCGCGGCGATCTGGTCAAGGTTGGCGAGGATCGCCTTGGCGTGTCCCTGACCCAGATCGTCAAGGATTACGTCCCTGACTGATTTTATACATTTCCGTTCCGAGTGGGTGATCCGTTTACTGCTGGCAAGCATGTTTGTGCTGCCCGGCGTCAGCATGGCCAGCGCGCAGGACAGCGGTTTTCTAAGCACGCTGTCTGATGCCATCGGCAACGCAGCCCCCGGTAGCGACGAAAACGCCAACCTGTCGGGCCGGATCATCCAGTTCATTGTTTTTGCCACGGTCCTTAGCATTGCGCCCGGACTATTGGTCGTGATGACCAGTTTTACCCGCTTCGTCATCGTGCTGTCGATGCTGCGTTCGGCGTTGGGCCTAAACCAGACGCCGCCCAACATCGTTCTGACGTCTCTTGCGCTGTTCATGACCTTCTTTGTCATGCAACCGGTGTTCGAGGACGCCTATGAGGGCGGTGTCGTGCCGCTGCTGGAAAACACGCTCGCCGAAGATCAGGCCATCGCCCGCATCGCAGAGCCGTTTCAGGCATTTATGTTCGTCAACACACGCCCGCAGGATTATGCGCTGTTTCAAAACATCGCTTTAGGCGACGACGTGGTCGAAGACTTGGTTCTGCCCGAAACCGCCTCCGAGACATCGTTCCGCTTTCTTGTCCCCGCCTTTATGATTTCAGAGCTCCGCCGCGCCTTCACCATTGGCTTTTTGATCTACCTGCCATTCGTCGCCATCGACCTTATCGTCGCCTCTGTCCTGATGAGCGCTGGTATGATGATGTTACCGCCGGTTTTGATTTCGCTTCCCTTCAAAGTCATATTCTTTGTACTGATCGACGGCTGGTACATGCTGGCCGGATCGCTCATTGAAAGTTATGCGCCGCTGGCAGGCGGCTGACGTACCCCATCGATAAGGATTGCCCGATGTCCACCAACGCGCAGACCGAAGGACGCAAAGTGCCAAGCCCCGTCAGGAAACTGCGCGGGCCGACAAAGGCTGCGATTACCTTTCTGTGCCTTGGCGAAGAGGCCGGATCGGCCCTGATGCAAAAGTTAAGCAGCGCCGAAATCGAACGCGTCACCATGGCGATGAGCAAGCTAGGACCGATCCCCGCCAGCGTCGTCGAAGAGGTGCTGAGCGAATTTACCGACGGCGTGGTCAGCGGGTCGGGGTCTGTCATCGGATCAATCTCTTCGGCGGAAGCGATGCTGCGCAAGTTTTTGCCAGACGATCAGGTCGCGAATATTATCAAAAGCGTTCGCAGCAATACCCGAGAGGACGAAATCTGGCGCAACCTTGGCGCGCTGAACGAGACAGTCATCGCGAACTATCTGAAGGGCGAGCACGATCAGACCGCCGCCGCGATCCTGAACAACATCGACACCAGCGTCGCGGCAAAGGTCCTGCCACTGCTTGGACCAGAGCGGATGCAGGATGTGGCAGAGCGGATGATCGCGATGGAAGCGGTCCCGGTGCATATGATGCAGCAGATCGAAGAGACGCTGAAGCAGGATATCATGTCCGATACCGTCCACAAAAGCTCTGCTGAGACGCATCAACGTATGGCGGATCTATTCAACAAACTGGACGTGCAGGCGTTCGAACAATTGGCCGTTGCCCTTGATCGCCGTCTTCCCGAAACGTTCCAATCGATCAAACAGCGCATGTTTGTGTTCGAGGATCTGATCAAGCTGAACATGCAAGATTTGGCGCAAGTCATGCGCGGCCTAGAGGGTGACACCCTGCCGCTTGCTATGCGCGGCGCGCAAAAAGATTTGCGCGATCACCTGATGGCCTGCCTGCCGCAACGCTCGCGCCAGATGTTGATGGACGAAATGGAAGCCACCGGCCCCGTGCGCGGCCGCGACGTGCGCACGGCGCAATCTGCGATGGTGGATTATGCCAAAAGCCTTGCAGACGAAGGCGTCATCGAACTGCCATCCAGTTCTGATGAAGAAGATGAAGAGCTGTTCTAGCGCCCTGTCACCGGTAAGCGTTATAGCCCGTTTTTCCGATGGTCGGGATGTCGATCGTGATAATCGAAATGTTGCCGCCCTGCCCCGCAGATACGGCATTTTGCATCAACGTCAGCGCCGCGCTATTTTGCTGCGTGCTGATCCCTTCGATCACATCGTAAACGGCGGCAAAACGCGACACGAGCTTGTCGACCTCTGCCGGGTCCTTCAGCTTCGTGATGTCAAATTTTTGCGCAAAAATCTCGGCTTGCCGGTCGACATCAACGCCAACGACGGCGTCTGGAATGCTAAGCGCGCGGCGCATAAATTTGCCAAGGTCTGCGTCTTTTAGCACGTCGAACCACGTATTGATCCCAGATGCTTTTGCCTTGAAATCAAGGGCTAAACCCGCGCCTTCGTTATCCTCGGCTGCGTTATTCAGCACAAGGCGTTCCTTAAATCGGGCAACCATATCCGACTGCCAATCAAGGTCGGCGAAGTTTGCACTCCCGCCGCCGCCCGGCTCAAAGCCCAGCGTTTTGTACATCGTTTTGATATTCGTATCCGTCAGGCGGTTTACCAAGGCGCTACTCTCGGAAATATCGCTTTCCAGCGTCTTGCGGACCAGCGCCTTACCAAAGATCTGAGCCTCTAGATCAAAGGCGCGCATGACGAAGGTATAGACTTCGGTATCAGCGATCAGCTCTTTGGCCGAACCAATCGATCCGATCCGTTCACTAAAAGCGGCAATCTGGCGCGCGCTCAACGCGTCGCGCGCGACCAGATCAATTTGTTTCTCCCGAGTTGCCTCGAACAGCTTGATACCAAGCTGTGTTCCAAGCCCCCCGAGAGAGATCATACCTGCGCCATTTGCTGCGGCTGCACACGGTGTGCGGGGCGCATCTGCATCAGCTCGGTCTCATAACGCAGAACAACGCGCATTTCGCTCATCGCTTTGTAGTAATCGGCCGCGCTAACATAGTTTGCGGCGACCATCACCCGGCTGCGCATTTCAGGACCAAAGCAGCAGGCCAAATCGACGAGGCCTTTTTGGATCGCCGTGATTGCCTGTTCACGCGTTTCGGGCCGGATCAACGCCGTCTGCAACAAGAAATACACCTTTGACACGGGTGTAGCCTGTGCCTCTGGCTTCAACAAATCGGACTCGCGCACGATATCCGCGCGGTTTTCAACGGTCAGCGCCTGACGGCGATCGCCATTACGAATGACGCAACCATTTACGACAACACGTTCATGCGGCTTCAATGTCAGCTTTAACATCTCACACCTCCCGCACGGCAGGCGCGGCCTGACCGGACAGCCCTGCTGCAATGTTGACGTTCACTTCGATCAGACCAGACAAGCGACCCTGCCCCGCCATCAACGCAGAAGTTTGGCGATCGACCCAAAGCCCGATCGAAATCAGGGATGCCTTAAGCGTATCAGGCATCGCGTTCGCAGGTTCTGCCAGATCATAGCGCAACGCGGCCCAGAATTGCTGGTTTTCGGACAGCGCATCACGCAGGCCGCCAGCCAGAATGGCCAGGCGATCTTTGGTATCGACGGCGGCGTCAAATCCTTGACCACGCTGGGTCAAATCGTGGGTCACGCGCGACAGGATACGGCGTTCAATTTGCCTTGGTGTCTCGCTTTCGCGGATCGTCTTTTTATATGCGGCCAAGCTCATAGGTTTTGCCTCGTTTTTATATTTTTATCGTTGTGCCTTGCGGGGCAGCCTCACATCCGAGTGGATGCCGGCATCGATTTCACCTTATTTAAATAGGCTCAGAATGTTCTGCGGTGCTTGGTTTGCGATCGACAAGGACTGCGTCGCCAACTGCTGCTGCACCTGAAGGGACTGCAAACGCGCGGCTTCTTCTTCCATATCGGCGTCGATCATCGAACCCACGCCGGAATCCAGACGGTTGGTCAGCTCGCTTAGGAAGTTCTGCTGCGTCTCAATGGACTTTTCGGCAATACCAAGATCGGTGGCAGCGCCCGTTACCGTCGACAAGAAACCTTCGGCAGTTTGAAGTGCTGTCTGCAGATCCGCGGAGGATGTCGTATTATCGATGGAAAAAGCTTCAAAGCTTGCCTGAACAGCCTCAAGGTTCGTCGCGTCATACTTAATGACAGTCGTTGACAAAGAGCCACCAGAGCGGCTTACACCCGACACGATTTCTTTTGGACCCGACCCTGCAGCCGTTAGTAGATTCTCGCCATTGAAAGACGATTGTGCAATTGAAGTCTTCATCTGAGCGGCCAGCGACGACAATTCCTTTTGAATTGCATCTTGGTCAACGCCTTCAGTTTGGGCAAAAGCCAAGCGATCCACAAACTGCTGTGCCAAATCAACCATTGTTTCCGCACCAAGACGCCCCGTCGAAACAGAGTTTTTAGCCAGTGTCAGGCCGCTATTAATGGCTTTATTCATCCCGCTCTCGGAATCCATCGTGGTGGAGATCGAGAAATAAGAAGCGTTATCCTTCGCAGAATTCACCTTAAGGCCGGTCGAAATCCGGTTTTGCGTTTCGCCAAGCCGGTCATTAACGCCGCGCAATGTCGACAAGGCGTTCATCGCCGACGTATTGGTGAGGATCGAGGACATCGAAGTTTCCTTACTATTCTAGTAAAATTAAAGCTGTCATTCTGACAACCGCAAGCTGTGATCGGTCCCGACTTTGGAAGTGTTCCGGCCCCCAAGGGGGCCGGAGATGAGTTCGTCGTTCAGATTGGCTTAACGGAACAAGCTCAGGATGTTCTGCGGTGCCTGGTTTGCGATGGACAGAGATTGGGTAGAAAGCTGCTGCTGGACCTGCAGAGACTGCAAGCGTGCGGCCTCTTCTTCCATGTCCGCATCAACCATCGAGCCGACGCCGGAGTCGAGGCGGTCGGTCAGATTGCTTAGGAAGTCTTGCTGCGTTTCGATCTGCTTTTCAGCAATGCCCAGATCGGTTGCAGCACCTGTTGCAGCAGTCAGAAAGGCGTTCGCTGCTGTAAGCTTAGCCGCCATGGTCGTCGTAGCGTCTGAGACATCGATGTTTGCAAAGCTATCGTCAGAAGCAGCCGCACCAGGCCCAGTGACAACCGTTTCCAAATTAGTGGTTGTGAAGTTGATGTTGGTGGTTTCTAGGGTGGCACCGTTCCGGCTAACACCAGACACAACAGTACGAGCTGACGTTGCGGTGCTGCCGTTGCCAGCATCGCTGATCAGGTTTTGGCCGTTGAAGGAAGATTGTTTCACAGCGTTAGACATTTGCGCCGAAAGCGATTCCAGCTCTTTCTGAATGTCAGCCTTATTCACACCTTCGGTCTGTGCGAAAGCTACGCGGTCAACAAACTGCTGGGCCAAATCGACCAGAGTTTCTGCACCAAGACGTGCAGTCGCAACCGAGTTCTTCGACAAAGTCAGGCCTTCGCCAACAGCTTTGTTCATGCCGCTTTCCGACTTCATCGTTTCAGAGATGGAGAAATAGGAAGCGTTGTCCTTTGCCGAATTGACCTTCATGCCGGTCGAAATACGGGTTTGGGTGTCGTTCAAGTTCGAGTTCACGTTCCGCAACGTGGTCAGTGCGTTCATTGCGGAGTTGTTTGTGAGGATCGAAGACATGGTATATTCCAGACTATTCTTAGTTTAACATGTCGTCATTCTGACAACTGCGGTCTTTTACCGCGTACGTTCAACATCAATTAAGATTCAGACTTAATTGAGGCAGATTAGAAACTTTTATCGACCAATGTGCGGCCTATTGCAGAATTGTCACGCTTTGCACCGCTTGGGCCGTAAAGCCCCGCCGCGCTATGCCGTTTACGGGTATTAGAGACCTCTTGAATAATCTCTGCGGTCACTAATTGGGCTTGCTGAAGGTGCTGACTATCACGCACGATCAAATCTTTCAGCCCCTGCAGGACCTCTTTGCTAACCGATTGCGGATCGTCTTGTAACTGCTTTTCCAAAAGCGCGCTTAAGCGCGCTTTTTCAGCTGAAAACGTTACCACCTGCGCGAAATTACCGCTTTCAATCGCCGCAATCTCTTGCCGCAGAATCGATCCCAATGCGTCAATGGCGACCAGTACTTTACGTCGATCAGTCATAGATCCCGTCCTGTCCCATAACGCTGCATCGCCGATTCGATGCCTTTTGCGATGCCTGTCGAATTTTGGTCAGCGATACTTTTCCCGATGGCATTGGATAAAAAGCTACGCCACGTTTCTTCGGCATGGCCCCCGCCGAATTCGCCGATATTTACGGTCGAAAGCATTTCGTCGACCATTTGGCCTAAGAACATCGCTTCGAATTCCTTGGCCGACTGGGCCGTCAGCGCTGCGTTCTTATCGGCCGCGGGGGCCGGTTTGACCGCGAAGGCTGCCGCTGAAGGGGGGGGAAGTTCCATGGTCAAACTTCCTAAATTATTTCAAGATCGGCGTGCAGGGCACCTGCCGCTTTGATCGCTTGTAGGATCGAAATCGTCTCAGTTGCGCCGACGCCGATAGCGTTCAACCCGTCCACCAGTCGTTGCAGACTGACCGACCCGTCAATCACCGCAAATTTTGCATCGCGCTTTTCAACACCGACGGACGAATTGGGCACGATCACCGTGGTGCCGCCAATCGACAACGACTCTGGCTGGCTGACGTTAAAATCATCGCGCACCGTCACCGTTAGCCCGCCTTGGCTGACCGCGACGCGGTCGATGCGGACGTTTGCGCCAATCACGATTGTGCCGCTGCGGGCGTCGATGATGACCTTGGCCACCTGGTCAGGCTCGACCAAAAGCGGTTCGATATAGGCCATCATTTCCACCATCGACACTTTGCCGCTTAGCTCGATCGCGATGGTCCGTGAATCAATCGCCGTGGCAGCGCCCGGCAATTCCGCATTGATGACGCTTTCGACCCGCTTGGCGGTGACAAAATCAGGATTGCGCAGTGCCAAAAGGACACGGTCCAAATCGTTAAACGCAAAATCGACTTCGCGTTCAACGATGGCGCCATTCTCAATACGTGCGCCCGTCGGAACGCCTTCGACGATAGAGGCATTTAGACCCTGCGCCGCGTAGCCTGCGACCGCGATTGGGCCCTGCGCGACGGCATAGATCTCTCCATCTGCAGCCGACAATGGCGTCACGATCAAGGTGCCGCCGCGCAGCGACGACGCGTCACCAAGCGAGGACACAACGACGTCAATGGAAGCGCCTGCGCGCGCGAAAGGAGGCAGATCAGCGGTCACCATCACGGCGGCGGTATTGGCTGTGCGCATTTGGTCTTCGGTCAGGTTGCCGATGCCAAGGCGTTCCAACATCCCCTCTATCGCGCGCTGGGTGAAGGGAGAGTTACGCAAGGAATCCCCGGTGCCATTCAGACCGACGACAAGGCCATAGCCAACAAGTTGGTTCGACCGGACGCCTTCGACCGTCACAATATCCTTGATCCGCACCTGCGCCGTGGCAGGCAATGCCAGCGCAACGATAAGGCTGGTCAGCAAGAGTTTAAGCACCGCGTTCATCATCAGCCCCCTCGCCTACAAATAATTCAAGAAGGACAAACGCGAGAGCCGCGCCGTCACTGCATAACTGGATTCAAGCTGGTTCTGCAGCTGAGTCAGGCGGGTTGCGGCGTCGTATTGGTCCGCGCCCTCCAGCAGCAACTGTTCGCCGGCCAGCAGGCTGCCCCGGCTTTCCTGTGTCGCTATTGTATTCGCAAGCCGGGACCGGCTTAGGCCCGTGTTGGTCTCAAGCTCGGTCACGCCGGACAGGCCGCTTGCGATTGCGTTGCGCGCCTCGGTGATCCACGCATCGCGCGCGTCCGGGTCAGTGATCTGGCCGGAATCAACAGCGCTAAGCATCGCAAGTCCGCGCATCAGATCGCGCATCGCGGGGGCATTCGCCTGCGCGGGTTGCGCCATCGTTTCCGTGGTGGACACCCGCGCCGTCAACTGCGCACTTGACTGCCCATTCGCATCAAGCGTGGGGGAGCCGTTGTAGAAACTCGCCTCGAAATTACGCGACGGGTTCGCGGTGTCCGTGTCGGAAAACACGGCTTTCAGTGCGTCAATCTTGGACTGCACATCAGCCAAAGACGTCATCGGGCCGCTTAGGACATCGTCCACGATCCCGGCGGGCGACAGGCCCGTGCCCGGATTAATCTGGGTCCAACCCTGCAAGGGGCTGACATCGCTGCGCGTGCCGCTCATCAAAAAGCCCGATGAATCGCTGACCGCGCTACGTTCGATCAAAGTATCAAGCGCAGAGCGGGCGACCTGTGACAGCGACCCCGATCCTGCGCTGGTCAGCGCCACGAAAGACTGGTCCAGCACGTCCTGCGCCGTCTCTCGGATGGACCCTAGCGATGTTTCCACCGCCAAGAACCGCCGATCTAGCAGCGCATTGGACGCACTAAACCCGTCGTTGCGCACGATTTGCATGCGAATGGCGATGGCGTCTGCCGACTTATGCCCAAGCGCGTCAAGCGGCTGCGCCTTAAGGCCAGTCGTCGCTTCTTTGGACGCGTCAGAGATTTGATCCGCCAAGCGGCTCGTCGTCTCGCGCATCCGCAAACTTTGCAGTGCTGTTGATACAGACCTTGAAATTTCAGTCACTGTTCATCTCACACGGCATTCAAAAGGGTGTCGATCATGTCCGATAGACTGCTTAGCACCTGCGAATTGGCACCGTAGCTTTGCTCGATCTCCAGCAGCTTTTGCAGTTCGGTGTCGATATTGACGCCTTCCACCATGCTGCGGCCATCCTCAAACGTGGCAAGGCGGATGGACGCCGTCCCGGCCTGACTATCGGCGCTGACGCGAATGTTGTGCTGCGCCCCGACCATGCTAGAGGCCAGATCGCCCAGACGCGCCGAACTGCCCAGCCCGGCCGCTGTCGCGATGGGGCGGGCGGTATCGAAGGCCCCGATAAACGCATTAATCTGGGCCGTTGCGCCAGCGTCGCCGGGCGTTGCAGCAGACATACCGTCCCGCAGACGCCACAGGGCACCGCCCGTTTCAGGGCGCACGTTGGCATTGATGCCAAGCCGGCCCGCCAACCCGTCGCTTTGCGCCGGATCAAAGGCCGCGCCGCCATCAGTAAACAGACCCGGCTGCCCCGCGGTCAGCGAGCTATCCGCATCTTGAAAACTCTCAACCAGCCCGCGCGCCAGCTCGTCCTGCTGCAGCTTCATCTGCGGAATGACGTTGGACAGCATCTGGCTTAGCCCCGCCATCCGGCCAGAGGTGATGCCCCGGTTGCCCGGTTGGTTTGGCGTAATATCCGTACCATCAGCGAAAAGCGTGCCGCTTTGCGTATCGACCGTCAGCCGCGCTGCATCCGTCCCGCTAACAAGCTCGGTGCCGCCAGCAGTGAACAGGGTCAGGGTGCCGCTGGATTCCCAACGCGATTGGAAATCCATCTGGCTGCCCAGTGCATCCAGTCGCATGTTCATCTCGTCCATCAGACCGCTAAAGCTGGGCGATCCAATGCTTTGCCCGCGCAGCTGCGCATTCAGGTTTGCGATGTCTGATAGGGCAGAATTGACTTCCGTTGCAGCACTTTGAAAGCTGGCAGCTGCCTGCGTGCGGCTGCTTTCAAGCGCATTTGACGCCGTGTTTAAGCTGCGCACCAACGTATCGGCCCGCGCCAGCACATCGGCCTGCACCGAGGCGCTGGAAGGGTTGTTGGCCAGCAGATCAAGGCCCGCCTGAAAATCCGCCATCCGCGCCGCAGGAGAGATTTCGTCGCCGATATCGCCCAAAGTCGACAGATAGCCACGCAGCACTTCGCCGGTAACATTGGCCTGTCCCAATTGCGCACTGGCGCCGCGCGACATCGCCGCAAGCCGTTCGTCGACTTGCCGCGCCATGCGCAGATCGACCGTCTGCCCGCCTGTTCCGCCGCTGCTGACCTGCGTGCCCTCGCGCCGGGTATAACCCGCCGTGGATGCGTTCGCGATATTGCTCGCGACCATATCCGCCCGCGCCTCGGTGACGCGCAGGCCGCTGCTGGCAGAGTTGAAGGCAGAGGAGATGCTCATTCAAACGTTCCGGATCAGCGCTTGATACGCAGGGTTTCGTCCAGCATTTCGTCGCTGGTCGTGATGATCTTGGCATTCGACGAATAAGCGCGCTGGGTCTGGATCAGATCAGTCAGCTCTTGCGCGATATCGACGTTTGACCCTTCCAACACACCGCTACTGACGCTGCCCACGCCGTTCGACATCGCCTTGTTCAAGGTCACCGATCCGGATTCGAGCGTCGCAATATAGGCGTTGCCGTTGACGGACCGCATCTGGTCGGGGTTGGTGACATTGGCCACCGGGATTTCAAACAAAGCGCGGCGCTGCCCGTTGTCGAAAACACCGTACAGCACGCCCGTATCGCTCATCTCGGCGCGCACAAGGCTGCCAGTTTCTGTGCCGTCGTCGGTAAAGGCGGCGGGCGTCTGGTCGCCTGCAAACTGCGTCATACCGTCAAAGCTGCCCGGCGCGCCCAGCGAAATACTGATCTGCTGCGGCGCCGCGCCATTGTTGATGGTCAGGTTCACGGTGCCAGTGGCCGGGTCCATCGGCAGACCGTTCGACACATAGCTGGCCGGGCTGCCCGCATTCGCGCCGCTGTCGTTGAAATTCACGGTGGCACTGCCGTAGTTCGTTCCGGCGTCATCAGCGACGTTCACCGTCCACTGGTTAGGCGTCGCGCTAGGCTGCCAAGACAGATTCAGCTTTTCCGATCCGCCCAACTGGTTGACGTAGCGCATGGTCGACACGAACGGCGCGCTTGGCGTGGCAAGGCCCGTTTCTTGCGCTGGCATGTTACCGGACACACCGATTTCTGTGCTGGGGGCACCGGGGATTTGATAGCTCGCAATATTGACCGTGCTCAGATCGCCAAAGCCGGTGCTGCTGACCGCCCCTGTCGCGCCAGCAGCGTCGGTCGGAAAGCCGCTTAGGAAATAGCCTGCGGCGTTGCGCAGGTTGCCGTTCTGATCCGGGGTGAAAGAACCCGCGCGGGTCAGATAGTAGTTTGATTCGACGGGATCGTTCACATTCCGTGACACCACGAAAAAGCCATCGCCCTGCACCGCCAAATCAGTCGAACGTCCGGTGCTGACCAGACTACCGTTCGACGACACATCGGCGCGGGTTGTCGACAAAACACCAGCCTGCGTGCTGTTGGTGTTCTGCGTGACAAACTCGGAAAACGTACGGCGATAGCCGACAGTATTCGCGTTCGCGATATTGCTCGAGATGTTTTCAACCTTGGAGGAGTTGGCCTGCAACCCACTGACCCCGGTTTGCAGGGCGCTGGTAATGCTCATGACTTACTTCCGTCTTTTTGGTGTTATTCTTGGTTTATACTTTAGTAACACTTTATCAAGAATAGTTAGCAAGGATAAACTTTTCTGCATCGTCATAAATGTCACTGGTCCACCGATCCTTCGCGGACTTCTGTGACGGTGTTTAGGACACGATCAGCGTTATCCATACTCAGCCGCATCATTTCGGTGCTGAGAAGTGCCGCGTCAGGCGCCCCTTCTAGCAAGCCCGTTGCAAGCTCTTCCCAACCGGGCAGATCAGTCAGCGACGGAAAGGCGGTGGCGGTGCGGCGCACCGTATCCATGTCGCCCATCTGATAGGCCGCCAACGTCAGCCGCGTGGCATCAGCAAAGGTGAATTGCGCGGGATAGGTTTTCCATAGCCCGTCCAGCGCCTGCTGCGCCGCGCTCCAACTGCCGCTTTCATAAAGCGCCACCGCGCGGCCGCGGCGCGAATCGATATCCAGTGCGAGAACGCGCAACTCTGCCAACTCATCCGACCGGCCTGCCTTGCTCAGGGCTTGGATCAGCAGCCGCTTCATTTGGGGGTCGGCTTCTTGCTGATCGCCAAAGCTGATCAGCAGATCAACCGCCGCATCCGCCTGCCCGCCCGCCAGCAACGCCTCTGCTTCACTACGGCGCAAACGGTTGATCAAGGCAGGATCAAGCACGGACTGGCCCATACTATCCGCACTTTCAGCAACCGCACGCAGCCCCTGAAACTCGCGTGCGGCAAGGGCCGTCATGCCCGTATCAAGCAGCGACTGCGGCAGGGCAAAGGCGCTCTCGACGACGCCCTCTTCTAGTCCCCAGCGGGTCATGATGGCGGCGTGCCCGTCCAGAAAGGCGTCCAAAGACACGTCGCCTGCGGCCCCTGCCCTGTAAAAATCGCTGATCACAGAAAGCGCATGCTGCCGGGCTTGTTCCGCTTCTGCCGGGGCATCAGCCGTCGTCATGACACGCTGCAACGCCCACAGCGCGGCCTGCATATCGCCCAGTTCAGCAGCGTATTGCGCCAACAGTGCCGTGCCCTGCTTAGCAAAAGCATCGCCGCTCCAAGACCAGCGCGCCGCTTTCAGCAAGGCAACGGCGTCCTGCAGCGGCAAGGTTTCAGTGCGCAAGCCCAACTCTACAATCGCCAGCCGCGCCCGGTGGGCGTAAACATCGCGCCCCTGCGCGGCTTCGGCGTAGCCATCAAAGGCCGTCAGCAGATCACCCGACAGCTCTGACGCGCGCGCCAATAGGAACCGGTAGGCAGCTGAATCGCGCAGCTCTGGATGGTCCGAAAAATAGGACGCCAGCTCTTTTGCAGCGTCCCAATTGTCAGCCGCGAGCGCCGCCTCAAGCAGGTCGGGCAGAATAGCGGCGGCGATTGCATTAGACAGCGTTGGCAGTCCCGCGACGGCGGCGGGCAACTCATTGGACACATCCGAATCCATCCGCGCCATCGCGGCGACGCGCAAGGCCGCACCTTGGCTCCACCCCTCTGACTGGGCAATCGCTGACCCCAAATCCGAGTCATACCCTAGAAGGTCTAGCGAAAGCCGGATGCTATGATACCGCGCCATTGATGGCGCATCTAATTCGTCTGGCTTGATCGCCAACAGATAATCCGACGCTTCCGCCCGCAACATCTGCGCCAAGTGAAGCTCTGCCAGATCAAGATAGATGCCAGCGCGCTCTGCTTTTTCAAGCGGCCCCTGATCAGCAACTGCCAGGGCAGACAACGCGACCATCAACGCGCGCCGTTCGATCAAAAGATCCCGCGCCCCCCATTTGGACAAATTCAGATCACCGAACGCTGTCGCAGGTTGACCCGCCACAGGGGCGGCCAACAGCCATGACGCAACAAGGATAGAGCACAGTATTCGCATATATAGATGAACAAACGCAGTTTATACTTGCAATTAACCATCCCATGTTGCACGTATTCTAACAACAATCCATGCTATATTTGATATTGTAGGGCCAACCATGAGTGAAAGCAGCTATATCGGCCTGTCCTTGGCGTCATCGCTGCAACGGCAGCTCGACATCACGGCCAACAATATCGCGAACGCCAACACCGCCGGTTACAAGGGCGAGCATGTGGTGTTTGAAAGCTATCTGCAAAAGAACGTACCAATCGGGCAAGACGCCGCTTCATTTGTAAATGATAGCGGGTCTTACATCGACACACAGGCCGGGGCGCTGTCTCAGACGGGCAATCCGCTTGATGTGGCCTTGAACGGCGAAGGCTGGTTCAGCTATCGCACGCCGGAAGGTCAACAAGCCTTTGGCCGCGATGGCAGCTTTACGCTCGATACGCAGGGCAATCTGGTCATGATGTCAGGCGCAAGCGTCCTGAACGAAGGCGGCGCGCCCATCGTCCTGCCGACCGAAGGTATCGGAGAGATCAGCATTTCCGACGACGGCACGATTTCCGGCATCGGCACCGGGCCGCTGGACAAGATCGGCGTCTTCAACATCCCCGACATCCAAAGCTACGCGCGCATCGGCTCTAACATGTTGACCGCGCCCGAAGGGGCCCCAGCCCCGCAAGCAGCGCAAGGCACGCAGGTCATCCAAGGCTCGCTAGAGCTAAGCAACGTCAACCCGATCCGGGAAATGACCCGGCTGATCGACGTGCAGCGCGCGTACGAGCGGACGAACACCCTGATGGGCAATGCAGACACCCTGCGCAGCGATGCGCTGCGGCGGATTTCTCAGGCGGTTTAGGCCACACGGCTTAACCCCTGACATGAAAGGACTGACACGATGAAGGCACTCAGCATCGCCGCGACCGGTATGATGGCGCAGCAGACCAACGTGGACGTCATTTCCAACAATATCGCCAACGCAAACACGACAGGCTTTAAATCCAGCCGCGCGGCATTTCAGGACCTGATCTATCAATCCATGCAACGCGAAGGGGCCCTGACGTCGGAATCAGGCACCGCCCGCCCCGTTGGCATCGACATCGGCCTTGGCGTGCAAACCGTCGGGACTGTCCGCCTGAACACGCAAGGCGGCATGCTGGCGACTGAAAACTCGCTGAACGTCGCCCTTGATGGGCGCGGCTATTTTTCCGTCATCATGCCCGATGGCAGCCAAGCCTATACCCGCGACGGGTCGTTCCAGCTGTCCGCCGAAGGCGAGATTGTGACGATGCAAGGCTATCAGGTCGATCCCGGCCTCGTGGTCCCCGAAAACACCACGGCGGTCGAAATCAGCGAACAGGGCCTTGTGATGGCCTATGTCGAAAACGATCCCGTCCCCGTAGAGCTGGGCCAGCTTAGCATCGCGACCTTTATCAACGAACCCGGCATGCGCCCGGTTGGGAATAACCTTCTGCTGGCCACCGATGCCTCTGGCGAAGCGCAGACTGTGAACCCCGGCGATCCCGGTGCAGGACTGGTGCGGCAAGGCTACCTTGAGGCGTCAAACGTTAACGTCATCCAGCAGATTACCGACCTCATCTCGGCGCAGCGCGCCTACGAGATGAACTCGAAATCCATCGAGACCGCTGACCAGATGATGACCTCGGCGAACCAGATCCGATAATGCGGGTTCTGGCGATCATATGGCTGACGCTTCTGGCGTTGGCGCACCCCGCGCTGGCCGCCCCCGTCGACGTGCTGATCGAAGAGCGCGCCCGCGCGGATTATGCCGCCGATCTGCCAGACGGCTCGGAATTCGATATCATTCTGGCAGAACAGCCGCAGGCCGATGTCGTCACGCTGGCAGAGTTCTGGATGGACGTGCCGACGGGCAAATTTCTGGTCAACGCCGTGCTCAGCAACGGCACCATACAACGCCTTAGCGGCCTTGCCGTCGTATCAATCCCCGTACCCGTCCCAAATCGCCGCATCCTGCCGGATGAGATTATCAGCGAAGACGATTTGGTATCGGCGAACCTGCCGATGGGCCAGGTCGGCGGCTATATCGTCACCACGACCGACGACGTGATCGGCAAACAGGTCCGCCGGATGCTGTCGCCGGGCCGGCCTATTCAGGCGCAATCCATCATTCAGCCTTTGATCATCGCGCGGGGCGACCGCGTCGATATCGTGTTCAGCGACGGGCTTTTGTCCCTGTCGTCCCCCGGACGCGCCCTGGGCGATGCACATCGCGGGCAAGAGGTCCGCATCGTAAACCTTGTTAGCAATAAAACGGTCACTGCCATCGCCACCGGCGACGGCACCGTGGAGATCCTTCGATGACATCCCTGCCCTACCGCGCTGCCGTGTTCGCTGCTGTGTCCGCGCTTACCCTGACCGCCTGCAACCGCGCCGAACAGTTCGACCGCGACCCAAAAACGTCAGAGCTGGTTGTCGACAGTGTCACGATCCCCGAAGTCGCCCGCATTCAGGTGCCCATGCCTGCCATCATGGCGGAACCGCCTCGCACCGGCAGCGCAAAAGCATCCCTGTTTTCAGCTCGCCAAGAGCCGCTGTTCGCCGATCAGCGCGCCGATGATGTCGGCGATATTGTCACGGTCCTGATCAAAATCAGCGACAGCGCACGTCTGCGCAATTCGTCCGATCGCCAGCGCGACGGCAGCGGCTCTGTCGGCTTCCCGACCTTCTTTGGCTACGGGGCCAAAATCGCCTCTATCCTGCCGGGTATCAGCCGCAGCGACCTGCCAACCGGCGACATTGTCGACGTCAGCTCTCAGATGCAGGCCAGCGGATCGGGCGCGATCAACCGCAACGAAGAAATCGACCTGAAGGTCGCGGCACTGGTCATCGAAAAGCTGCCAAACGGCACGCTGGTCGTCGCCGGGCGTCAAGAAATCAAGGTGAATGACGAGCTGCGTGAACTGCGCATGGCCGGCATCGTCCGCCCCGCCGACATCTTGAACGACAATACAATTTCCTACGAAAAAATCGCCGAGGCGCGCATCGCCTACGGCGGACGCGGCAGCCTGTCGCGCACCCAAGAACGCAGCTACGGCGAAGACGCCATGGATGTGATCCTGCCTTACTAATCGCAATAAGGACACAATGTCAGGCCACGGCTGCCGCAATTGCTGCGTAATCCAATCGATGTCTTCTTAGGAAAGGTCGATTGTGAAAAAGATTGCAATCGCGGTCGTGGCCCTCCCCCTGACGTGTTTAGGGGCAGGCTATGCTGCGGGTCTCGCGCTTATTCCAACCACGCCCCCCGCTGCATCTGTGCAGGAAGACGTTGTGCAAGATCAACAGCTTGACGCTGAAGTCGATGACACGCATGGCGATACACCTACCGCGCATGACGCTAGTGCCGATGCATCAGCAGACACCCACGCCAGCAGCGAACAAGACCCCCTGAACCCTTATACGCTGGCAGAAGATCGCACCGTCATTCGACTGGGACAAATGACGATTCCCGTCGAAAAGCTGCATAGCGTGTCCTATGTCGTCGCGGATTTCGCACTCAAGCTGACGGATATCGAAACGGCCGACCGCTATGCTCGCGTCGAAGAAGCGACGCGCATCCGTGACGCGCTACTGACAGCAATGAATGTCGCGGCTGAAACTGCGGTCTTGCGTAGCGTCGCAATCGATAGCGATGCCTTGTCGGACATGATCCTTGGCCTGCTGCGCAAAAACTACGACGGCATCGACGAAGTGCTTTTCGTCTCGCTTTATAAACAAGACGTTGCGCGGCTGTAACGCGTCGCCTTACAGGACCGAACGCACGACCTGAGACAGAACAGTCTCGCCATTGCTCAACTGCAACTCTGGCCCGCGCGCGGTAAAGTTCACGCGCTCTACCCCGGCTGTTGTCAGACTGGTGGCCGCAATCGGATCACCGTTCACGTCAGTCGCTGCAATCTCGATCCGGAAATTGCCCGGCGGCGTCGGTAGACCGACAGCGTCGCGCCGATCCCATGCCACATCGATCAATTCACCATCTGCCACGGATGATCCGGTCAACTCTCTGACCAAACTGCCCTCTTGCGAATAGATGCGGATCTTGACGTCGGTCGCACCCGGCTCAACCTGATAGCTAAGCGGGAATTCAGTATCAGTCATCGTGACCTGGCTAGACGGCACCAACACATTGCGACCAATCATCTGCATGTCCGACATCGCGCCCATCGTCGCCAGCATGCTGCTGATCGATTCCAAGTTTGCGTTCGTCGAAATGCTTTGCTCGACCTGCGTTAGCTGCGCCAGTTGCGACACAAATTGCGTGGAATCGACAGGCTCTAAAGGGTCCTGATTTGATATTTGCGCGGTCAAAAGTGTCAGAAAGCTGTTGTAGCTTTCCTGCAGTTCGGTTGAGGATACTTGAGACGCCGACTGTGTCGTCGTTCCGGTTAGGCCGCTTGCAAGGGTCGCGTTGATCATCGTCTTACCTTTCAGGTGAGAATATCAAGCAAGCCAGAGCCGCCAGTCACCCGCGCCGCGGGGACCGGACTTGCGTCCGCTTCTTGTTCAGGTGCGAAATTGGTCAGCAAAGGCGACTCAGGTTGCTGTTGGTTCTGACGGCCGCGATCGTCGAATGTCTGGAAATCCAGATCAGTGTTTTCCATCGCAATGCCGCGCGATTGCAAAGCATCAAGAAGCTGGTCTTTATCATGCCGCAAAACGTGCAGCACCGATGCGGTTTCCGCCGTCATGGCGATTTGCATGCGCCCTGTTTCGGTCCGGATGACCTCGATCTCGATGTCGCCCATGCCGTAGGGCGACAGGGAAAAGCGAAACTTTGAATCGCCTAAATCGGCGGTGCGGATCTGTTGGCCAACATGTTGCCGCAACTGATCATCGGGCGACGGCGCGTGATGCGGCGCGGCCATCGGGGTCGGCGCGACGCGCTGCATGTCCTGCGGCAGCGGTACCTGCCCCGGCACAGCGGCAGATATATCGCGCAGCAACCCGTCTTGAACGGGCCCCGATACATTAACCGCAACAGCCTTTGCCACGCCGACGGTCATATCAGGCGTAAAGTTTTCCGTCCGCACAGCTGCTTTGTCAGTCAAAGGTCGATCCATGCCGGCAAGCTGGGTTTCAGCGACCGCTGCAGCGTCCAGACTTGCTGCCCCCTGCGATATCGCAAGCGCGGCAATACCCGCTCGCTTTGCAGCAGCAGGCTCAACCGCAACCTCTCTTGCAACCAAAGGCACCCCGGCAGACGCGATACTCAGCTGGCTGATGGTTGTTGCAATCGGAAAGGCCTGCGCAATGCGGTCCTGCAATGCCGTCACAAGCGCGGGGTCCGCGATTTGCGATACCGCATCCATGTCTTCCAAGCTGGCAACTGGCTTTTCACCAAGTGCGGCGGCAAATGCGGCCAAAACGTCCTTGGGTTTTACATCGTCACCGCTCGATTGAAGCGCTGCGATGGTATGATCAAGAAGCCCCGTCAGCCCATCGGCAGTCGTCACGTCGAAATCGCTCAACGCCACCTCGCCGCCTTGGGCTTCATCACCCAGTCCGGCTTCTGCCAGACCGGGTGATGTTTGGGCAAGTTGCGGCTCTGCTGGCCTTTGCAATAGTGCTGCAAATTCCGACGTTTTCCCGGACTGGGATGCAGGTGCCCCGCTCGCCGCCAACTGCGGGGTCGCAGCCGGCATGGCGAAGGAAATCATTGTGCGCCTGCCGGCAAGAGGCTCGGCACGGCCGCGTATTTGTCAGGAAATGCCGACATTGCCGCGCACTGCAGACATTGAGACATAGGCGAGCCCATCACAGACCAGCGATTTCAGGCGCAGCGTCCATTGGTTCAGCATCAGCTTTGAATCGAAATTCATCAGTGCGGCCAAAGATGGGGCCACCGCATTCACGCCGTCATGCTCTAGGCGGTGCACCGACAGGATTGCTGGCGGCGTATCCAAGAACAGGCAATCGGCGTCGGCGGGCTGCGCCCAATACTGCGCCAGAACCGCGCTTAGGCCAGCGCGGAATGCTGCGGGCTCAAGACCCAGTTGCGCCATGGCATCCGATTGCGCCGCCTTGTAATAGGCCAGCCCAAGCGCATAAAGCACACTGTCTTCATCGACGAGCGGGAACATCCCGCGGCCAATGACATGCAGAAGAACTTCGCCAACGATGGTGCCGGCGGCATGGGAAATATTGGCAAATGCGTTTTCATTCCGAACAATGACAAGCGAGCCATAAGGAACGTGAGCGTCCAGCTCTTCTGCAAGGACATCACCAAGACTGATACCCGGAATGCATTCAATGTCGTCGGGCATGACCGACGGATCGGCGGACCAACCCTGAACTTGAAAAATAGAGGTTTGAACCGGTACGAGCGCCTGGATCAACAACTTTAACTTGTTACTGTCATCTGCACGGTCTGCGCAGCACGCACCCTTCCAGATGCCATGGATAAGCGTTTTTTCCTGCATTTACTGCCTCGTTTTGGACATTCTGTCCTTGTTAAACCCAAGCTATTATTTTTTTTATGCTTGGCACTCGTTTATTAACTAATCTTTAGATTGCATACACAACCACGTCAACAACCGTGCAAAAAAGATGCAGAAAAAAGTCAGAAATGCGGCAGTTTTAACTAAAACCAAGTTAGTTTTTAACCAAATTTTAATAAAATCGTGCAGCGAATGCCGCCTTCAGTCCGCTTGGAAAACAAGCCGGATCGAGATGCGGCGGTTTTCTGGCGCAAAAAGATCCGCCGTATCGATGGGCTGCGTATCCGCAACACCAGAGATGCGCATGAACCGCGCCGGGGCGATACCAGCTGCAATCAAGGTGCGACGCGTCGCATTGGCGCGGTCCGCCGACAGTTCCCAGTTTGTGTAACCATTGTCGCTACCATAAGTTGCGGCATCCGTGTGCCCCACAATCTCGACCGGCTGGGATTGGGCGGCGATCACGTCGCCGATAGCCAGCAGCAACTCACGGGTCTTTGCGCTAACCTCTGCACTGCCGCTAGCAAACAGCGATCGTTCGTCCTGATCCAGAACCTGTACAGTCAGCGCGCCGTTCGATTTTTCAAGGCGCACATTGCGCGCAAGATCACTCAGCGCTGCGTCAGAATTGATCCGCTCTGCGATTTCGTCGGCCATCTGGTCGATTTCAAGGCGGCGCAGGTCTGCTGCCTTCTCGGCGGCAGCATCTTCGGGATTAGAAGGCTCTTCACTGTCCAGATATTCGACCACAAACTCTGGTGGGTTGTCGCGCAGACGGCTGTCAAACACCATCATGGGGTTATCGCGCCCAAAGCTAGGCACCTTTACCGATCCAGTCACGTCTTGCGCCCCGGTCAGGATGCCCGGTGCCGCAAGCGGGCGCAAATCAGACGCCGCATCCGAAGACGTCCCATTGTCAGACAGGGTTGGCGTGAAGTAATTTGCCAGCCCCCGCAGCTTTTCCTCGTCCGAGGCAGCAAGGATCCAAAGCAACAAGAAGAACGCCATCATGGCAGTCATGAAGTCGGCATAGGCGACCTTCCAGCCGCCGCCGTGATGCGCATGACCACCTTCTTCGTCATAGCGCTTAATGACGATTATCGCGTTCTTCTTGTTGGTCAAAACCGTGTCCTCACATGCGCTGTAGTCAGACTGATCAGTTGATCTCAGCGTTTTTGTCGGACGTTTCGCGGCTGTACGTGCCCAGACCAGACTGCTTGGCGTAATCGGCTTTGCGCTTGCTATAGCTTGGCGCGACCAGCGGCACATCAGCGTTCAGGTTGAACATGACGCGGTACTCTTCTTCGCTTAGGCCATGTTCAGCACCGATATGGCGCTTCAACATCTTAAAGCCCTTGCCGCAGCACAAACAGTAGATGGTGTCTTGCGTCATGGCCTGCTCTGCCGGGACGGCAGGAATGGCCAGCATTTTGCTTGATAGCGCTTTAGCCACTTCTGCAGGACCAGCCTGAAGCCGCGCGACCAGTGTGATAATATCGTCAATCGAAACATCAGACCGGCTTGCAAAGCCGGCGACGATTGTTGCGATCGCGTCTTCGTTCAAAACGTTTTTCATAGAATAATTTGACATAAAGGCGACGTCCTCGAAAAATTAATCTTGCCTTCTGCAAGTGCCATATAGACCGGAGGCGGATGCTCCGCCGAATAAAGCGCAAAGATAGATCTATCTCCGCTTGGTTTCAGTAGCACGATTCGGGTTATCTTTGAAACACAACAAGCATTGCCAAGCATCTTTTCGCCTAACCTGTGTTCATTTCCGCCGCGAGATCGTCATGGCCGTGCGTGTGCGACCACCCCTTGATCCAAGGGCCGCGCAGCATCCCGGGCGGCGGTTTCGGACGCGACGGCCTGCGTGAAAACCATGCTAAAGAAGCTGGTAATGACCATCCCCGCGACCGCGATCAGCGGGATGTGGAAGTTTTTCTTTAGCTTTGCGCGAAACCCGGTCTGGCGCGGCAAGATCGCAAAATCATCTTCCGGCTCGTCCGACTTGGCGTCGGCTTCTACCGGCACAAGCGCGCCGAACTCTACGAACACACCGCGCGGCATGACGGCGACCTGCACCTTGCGGCGCCCGCAGTTGTCCGAAAATCCAGCTGGGAACAGCTCTATCGGGATATCGATGACCATCTTATCCTTCGGATGCCACCGCGCTGGCAGAATGCTGCGCGGAATGTAGATCGATGAAAAATCATCCCGCAGCGCAATTTCGCGCACCAATGTCGGCACGGTAGGCACGGGAAAGTCAGGCTTGTCCGCAATCCGGATACGCCCACCGACCAGCCACATCTCTAGACTGACATAAAAGCTTTCTTCGACAGCAACCTCTTCGCTGGACACATATCCAACCGGCGGACCCGCCTGCGGTGCGCGCTTCTTTGGCGTGTTTTTAAAGCCAAAAGCAAAGATCTTGTCCGTCCGAACCCGCATCGACAGGCTACCGTCGTCAACGCGCTTGGCGCGCATCAGCTTGTCAAAGTCCAGATTTTCTTCGCGGGCGAAGTTGTAATTGATCAGATAGTCGTCTGCCGTCTCGCGCAGGCTGCCGCTGTCCTGAATCGACTTCAGCAGCGCGTTCTCTTCTGAAAACAGCAAGCGGCGCGCGGGATGACCTTCGACCTGCGGGCTGACGGCAAAGGCACCAACGGGGCGATCCAGAATTTCGGAAACGCGCGCAAAAATTGCTGACTCTTCATCATCATGGAACACGACAAACTCGCAAAGGCCCGCCGCATCCATGCAAAGCAGCAAACGCACCTCAACAGGCCAGCCCGGCGACAAAAGCGCCAGCTCCTCTGGGTCGACGAAATAGACGAAGGCGTCCGGCTCTGGCAGCAGTTCTTGTGCGCCCCGGTCCAGACCGTCAACTGATAAGTCACTATGCATTAGAGAAATCCATGCCTTTTTCTATTTAATACTTGTTTGCGCTCCATCACTCAAGGATAAAGTAAGAATAGTTTGAACGAAAGGTGGATGGATCAATGACACTCTTAATCGGTCTTGTCATGGTCTTCGGGTTGGTTTTTGGCGGCTTTATGCTGTCGGGCGGCAACATGGATATCGTACTTCACGCCCTCCCCTACGAGGGCATGATGATCGGCGGCGCGTCCCTTGGGGCCTTCGTGATCGCCAACTCTTTCTCCGTCGTAAAGTCATCGGCTGGCGGTGTCGTCCGTGTCATGAAGGGCCCGCGCTGGAAGGCCGGCGACTACAACGACCTGCTGAACCTGATGTACGAACTGGCCCGCTTGTATAAAAGCAAGGGCATCGTTGCGATGGACGAACACATTGAAAATCCAGAAGATAGTGCGATCTTTCAACGGTATCCAAAGCTGATGAAGGACCACTTTATCACCGACCTGATCAGCGACAGCTTTCGGATTATGTCGATGCAATTCGATGACCGCTACCAAATGGAAGACGTCATCAACCGCAAGATCAAACGCCACCACCACGAAAAACTAGTGTCCGCCCGCGCCATTCAAAGCATGGCCGACGGCCTGCCCGCCATTGGCATCGTTGCTGCCGTTTTGGGTGTGATCAAGACGATGTCCTCTATCGACAAACCACCAGAGATTTTGGGTGCCATGATCGGCGGCGCGCTTGTCGGAACATTCCTTGGTGTATTCTTGGCCTACTGCATGGTGCAGCCGATTGCAGGCCGGTTAGAGCAGATCGAAGAAGAGGACGGTGCAATCTATACGGTCATCCGTGACATCATTGTCGCAATCGTCTCTGGCCACCCCCCCGGCGTCTGCATTGAACTGGGCCGCGGCAATATCCCGACGATCAAACAGCCCAACTTCTCAAGCGTCGAAGCATCGCAGCGCGAGCTACCTGCAGCATGATCCGAACCGCCCTAGCCGCGCTATTTGGCCTGTGGGCTTTCGTGGGTCCGGTCTATGCGGCCGAACCCGCTCCGGCCGATGATCACGGCACTGCTGATAAAGCAGCGGCAACGGAACCAACTGGCCCCACCCTGCCCACATCCATGCTGCGCCACGGCGTCGCCGGATACGTGCCCCCGCCAGAGGGGATCGCAATCCTTGACCCCGCAATTCTAGCCGCCATGCGCGAGCGTCTGATCATGTACGTCCCGGAAAAGTCGCAATGACGAAACGCCGGACCGATGGCTTGGCTGTCCTGTCCCGGCTCAAGCGTCACGAGATCGAGGCCGTCGCCCAACAGATGGCAGAGGTGAACCGCGCGCTTGGCGTGATCGAGGCAGAGCGGCAGGACCTTTTGAACCACATCAATGAACGCGGCGACCCTGATGCGATTGAAAGCGCCCGCGTGCATTCAGCCTTTATTCGCAACGTGTCTGAAACCATCCACCGCAAAGAGGCTGAAGCGGCGCGCCTACGAGAAAGCAGCGCGGGGGTGCATCAACAGCTGAACGGTCTGTTTGCCGACGCGAAACGACTTGAAATGATTAGCACCAGCCGCGCTGAGCAACGAAAGCAGCGGCGCAATCAGTTAGAAACAGCCGCCCAGAACGAGGCGTTCTTGGCAATCTGGCTACAGGACCGCGCCGCCGACTAGCCGCCGGGCAATTTAGCTTATGTCATCACACATGTGCCGCCGGAAAAAGGAACGGCGCGGTCTTGCTCGTGCTTGATTGCGCCACCTGCGCGGGCGGACCTTCGGCCACGACCTTGCCACCCTCGCCCCCTGCACCGGGGCCGATATCAACGATCCAATCGCTCTGCCGCGCGACCAGCATGTTGTGTTCGACCATGATGACGGAGTTTCCTGCCGCGACCAGACGGTCCAGCTGCGCCAGCAACAAGGTCACGTCCGCCGGATGCAGCCCCGTCGTCGGTTCGTCCAGAACATATAGCGTATCGCTGCGCTGCGCGCGCTGCAGTTCTGTTGCCAGTTTGATCCGCTGCGCCTCGCCGCCGGACAGTTCTGTCGCAGGCTGGCCAAGCCGCAGATAGCCAAGACCGACTTCACGCAGGGCCGAAATTGCGCGCGCGATCGCCGGCGCGTCGGCAAAGAAGTCGTGCGCCCCCTCGACCGTCAGATCAAGAACCTCTGCGATCGTCTTATCGCGATAACGAATTTCAAGGGTTTCATCGTTGTAGCGCTGCCCACGGCACACCGGGCAAGGCGCGTAAACGCTAGGCAGGAAAAGCAGTTCAACACTGACGAAACCAGCACCTTCGCAGTTCGGGCAACGGCCCTTGGCCACGTTAAAGGAAAATCGCCCGGCATCATAACGCCGCGCCCGTGCCTTATCTGTTGCCGCGAACAGTTTGCGTACATGATCAAACAGCCCGGTATAGGTCGCCAGGTTAGACCGCGGCGTGCGGCCGATGGGTTTTTGGTCCACGACAACCAGTCGCTGGATATGCTGCATACCATCGACGATATGCCCGCCCGTTGGGGTGTCCATTTCCTGCTCCAGCAGTTCCGGCTCATTCTCTGACGCCTCGACTGCGGGCTTTTGACCCAAAGCGTCACCGACAAATTCGACCAGCGCCTGACTGACAAGGCTGGATTTGCCGGACCCCGAAACGCCCGTCACCGTGGTCAGCACGCCCAATGGCAGGTCGATATCAAGGTCATTCAGGTTATTGCGTGTCACACCTGCCAGCCGCAGCCAGCTTTGCGGCTCTCTAGGTGTGCGGCCCTCTGCACGCGCATCCGCGAACAGATGCCGCGCGGTCGCAGACGCATCAATCGCGCGCAATCCATCCACCGGGCCAGTATAGACAACGCTGCCGCCGTGGGTGCCTGCGCCGGGCCCAATGTCCACGATCCAATCCGCGTGCTTTATGACACTGACGTCATGCTCGACCACGAACAGGGAATTCCCTGCACCTTTTAGTTCGTCCAAAGCACCCAGAAGCGCCTGCGTATCAGCGGGGTGCAGCCCCGCTGACGGCTCGTCGAGCACATAGACCACGCCGAACAGCTGCGACCGGATCTGTGTGGCCAGCCGCAACCGCTGCAATTCCCCCGGCGACAGGCTAACGGTATTGCGTTCAAGCGACAGATAGCCAAGGCCAAGGCGCGTCAGCGCGGCCACGCGGGCCATGATGTCAAGGGTAATGCGCTGCGCCACGATGCCCTTTTCGGGATTCATGTCATTGGCCACCGGCTCCCGGTCCGCAGCATTTTGCAGCAGCGTCGCCAGATCGTTCAGCGTCAGCCGCGAAATCTGACCAATATCAAGCCCCTCAAAGGTGACCGAAAGCGACTCGCGCTTTAACTTCTTGCCGTCGCATTCCGGACAGACGGAAATGTCCATGAACTGGGAAACGCGTTTTTTCGTCCGGGCGCTTTGCGTTGTCGTGAAGGATTGCAGCACATAATTGCGGGCGCTGGTGAATGTCCCCATATAGGTCGGCGACCGGTTTTCTGCGCGCGCGCGGCGCGTCTCCTGCGGGGTCATCCGCGCATAAACGGGGACTTCGGGCGCGTCATCCGTGAACAAAATCCAATCGCGCGTTGCCTGCGGCAGGTCCTGCCACGGCGTATCAATGTCGTACCCCAGCGAAATCAGGATATCGCGCAGGTTCTGCCCGCCCCACGCGGGCGGCCACCCGGCAATGGCACCCTCGCGGATCGTCTTGGCCTTATCCGGGACCAGCAAATCCTCGGTCACGTCAAACACCCGCCCGATGCCGTGACAGCGCGGGCAGGCCCCGTCTGGCGTGTTGGGCGAAAACGCATCCGCGTATAGGATCCCCTGCCCCTTGGGGTATTCACCCGCGCGGGAATATAGCATGCGCAACCCGTTAGAGATCGTCGTGACGCTGCCCACAGAGGACCGGGCCGACGGCGCACCCCTTTGCTGCTGCAAAGCGACGGCAGGCGGAAGCCCCTCGATGCTGTCGACGTCTGGCTCCCCCACCTGATCAATCAACCGCCGCGCATAGGGCGACACGGAATCCAGAAACCGTCGCTGGGATTCTGCGAACAATGTGCCAAACGCCAGCGAGGATTTGCCAGACCCCGAAATGCCGGTAAAGACGACCAGCGCGTTGCGCGGCACGTCGATATCGACATCCTTCAGATTGTGAACACGCGCGCCCCGCACCTGAATACAGTTTTCACGCCCCAAAAGGCTGGCTTCAGATTTTTTCAGTGTGATCTTGTGACCTCATTTGCTGTTTGGTTTCCCAACATTCGCGTGAGTCAGGGGTTTTGCGGCGATCAATGCGCCAGATTAAGTCCTCATGTGCCCGCCCAGATGTCGTCCGGCACGTCTTAATCAGACATAGCTCACAAGTTCAGCGGGTCGAATTTAACCGGCCTGAAAAGTAAAGAACCTCCGCCGCGCCTAAGCGCATCAACGACCGCGGTGATGCCCTTAGTCAGCCGCGCTTTGTGCGGCAGACCGCACCGCAACATGCGCCGCGTCAGGCGTGACGGGCGGCAGTCGGACAAGGAGCCTTTGTCATGGATACCGCAAATACTCCCCCTGCCCTTCCGGTCGGATATCACAAGGTGCTGTCGGCCTTCTGGCGTTGCAGGGTGGCGATCAGGTCCGTGTATTGATCGTTTTGGATTGCCACATGGGTCCGCATCGCGTCGGCAGCTTCGGCGGCGTTTCCGGCAATAATTGCCTCTAGAATGCGCGCGTGTTCTTGCAACGATGTGCCGACGCGGGCGCGGGCGCGCAACTGCAAGCGGCGATAGGCCTGCAGGCGTTTTTGCGTGCGATTGATTTCCAAGTGCAGGAAATCATTGCCGCCAATGACACGGATGGCCTCGTGAAAGGCCTCATTGGCATAGTAATAGGTATCGCTATCTCCGGACTCGGCTGCCGCGACGCAATGATCGTGGCACGCTTGCAGCGTTTCCGCATCAGACGCAGTGGCGCGGCGGGCAGCATTGCGGGCGCAAAGCGCCTCTAGCTCTGCCATCACCTCGAACATCTCTCTCAGGCGGACGGGGCCCGGATCGACGACAAAGGCACCGCGGCGCGGAAACTGTTCGACAAGGCCTGTCGCCGCAAGCTGAAATAGCGCTTGGCGGATCGGCGTGCGCGACACGCCAAAATCCTGCGCCAAGGTAACTTCGTCCAGCCGCGCGCCGGGCCGCAAGGCACCGGTCAGAATGCGGTCTTCGATCGCGTCACGCAGGTTGGATGTATCACTGCTCAAGTTAACTCTCTTTTTCCTGATCTCACTATAAATACAAGAAACCGCTTCTTGTATACAATAGTTCTTGCCGTTCATGGATTAGCTGTTACCCTTACGTCACGCGCCGGTCCAGTCTTGGAGGGGACCCCGGCGATCCGTGATATATTGGGGAGGAAAACCAATGAAATACGCTCTTATGGGCGCCGTCGCTGCGCTTGCGACCACCGCCATCAGCTCTGCGGCGTTCGCAGAGACCCTTAAGCTTAGCCATCAGTGGGCCGACGGCGATGTGCGCCACCAAGTCGCGCAGATGGTCGCTGACGATGTTGCTGCGGCCGGTGTTGATCTGGAAATCCAGATCTTTCCGAACCAGACCCTGTTCAAGGCGCGCGAGCAGTATACGCCGTTGTCGCGGGGCCAGCTGGATATGACGATCCTGCCGCTGTCCTACGCTGGCGGCCAGCAGCCTGCTTATAACCTTACGCTGATGCCCGGTCTGGTAAAAAACCACGACCACGGCGCGCGGCTCTCGGCCTCTCCTTTCATGGAAGAGATCGAAAAAGTCATGGCAGGCGATGATGTCATCACGCTGGTGCATGGCTATCTGGCGGGTGGTTTCGGATCGAACAAGGACTGCATCACCAACCCTGATGACGTCAATGGCGTGACAATCCGCGCCGCAGGCAAAAGCTTTGAGCAGATGTTAGCCAGCGCCGGGGCGTCGATTTCGTCCATGGCCTCGTCCGAGATTTATCCCGCCCTGCAAACCGGGGTGCTGGACGCGACGAACACCTCGTCCGAAAGCTTTGTCAGCTACCGTTTGTACGAGCAGCTGACCTGCTACACCCCCGCTGGCGATTTCGCGCTGTGGTTCATGTATCAGCCGCTGATGATGAACAAGACGACCTTTGACAGCCTCTCGGCTGAGCAGCAAACCGCGCTGGTCGAGGCCGGCAAAAAGGCCGAAGCCTTCTATCTAGAGCAGGCTAAACTGGGCGATCAAATTGCGGCCGATGCATTTTCCAATGCGGGCGTAGAGTTGGCACAGATGACCGAGGAAGACTTTAACGCTTGGGTCGCGCTGGCGAAAACAACGTCCTATCCGGCGTTTGTCGAGGAAATGCCAGACGATGGACAGCGCCTGCTGGACCTTGCGCTGGCTGTTGAGTGATCGACGACGGAGGGCGGGTGTACCCCGCCCTCCACCCCTAACTTAAAAGGTTATCCAGCGTGAGTTATTCCGCCAGCGCCCCGCGCACCTTGCCTTTGGCTATTCGTCTTATCTTGGGTATTTCAACGCTTTGCGGGATTGTCGCATCCTTGATGATGTTCGCCGCCGTGCTGATCACCTGCCACATGATCTTTGTGCGCAATGTGCTGAACCAGTCGACCGTCTGGCAGACAGAGGTCGTGATTTATCTGATGATCGCAGCGACCCTGATTGGTCTGTCCTATGTGCAAAAGCTGCGCGGGCATGTGGGGGTCGATCTGTTACCAACGCTGCTGCCCCAACGCATGCGGCGCGGGCTGGGTATTGCCACGCTGGTGGTCACCGCCGTGATGATCGCTGTGATGCTCTATTACGGCTATGACATGTGGCATTTCGCATGGCAGCGCGGCTGGAAATCCGAAACCGTATTGGCCGCGCCGCTGTGGATCCCCTATCTTGCGATCCCCGTCGGCTTTGCCTTGTTCTTGCTGCAACTGCTGGCCGATTTGTGGCTGTCGGTGACAGCCTTTCCCATGGACGCCAAGGGCTTGCCCGCCATTGGCCTTGAGATGTCAGAGGATTACTGATGGACCCCCTTGCCCTTGGTGGCCTCGTTGCCCTGTTCACCGTCGTTGTGCTGTTTTCTGGCGTACCTGTTGCCGTCGGTCTGCTGATTGTCGCGACGGGCTTCCTTTATGTCTTTGACGGCCCGCGCAGCCTGCAAGCCCTGCCAGAGCTGTTTTACGGCGATCTAAACTCCTTTGCCCTGCTATCGATCCCGATGTTCATCATCATGGGGGCGGCGATTTCATCGACCCGCGCCGGGCCCGATCTGTACGAAGCGTTAGAACGTTGGCTGACCCGCGTGCCCGGCGGCCTGCTGGTATCAAACTTGGGGGCCTGCGCCCTGTTCGCTGCGATGTCCGGGTCTAGCCCCGCGACCTGCGCCGCCATCGGCAAAATGGGCATCCCAGAGATGCGCAAACGCGGCTACCCGGACGAAGTCGCAGCAGGCTCTATCGCGGCAGGCGGCACTTTAGGGATCCTGATCCCGCCGTCAGTGACGATGATCGTTTACGGCATCGCGACCGAAACCAGCATTGGCCGCCTGTTCTTGGCAGGTGTCTTGCCGGGTATCTTGCTCGTCTCGCTGTTCATCGCTTGGGCGATCTTTGACACATGGCGGCGCGGCGCGGCGGGTGTGGCACTGTCCGGCGTCACCTATAGCTGGCGCGAAAAGTTCGAGATTTTGCCCCGCGTTATCCCGTTTATCGTGATCATCGCAGGCGTGCTTTACGCCCTTTATGGCGGCATCGCGACGCCGTCGGAAACTGCGGCCGTGGGTGCGCTTTTGTGCATTGTCGTCGCTGTGGTCGTCTACAAGATGGTGCAACCCGCCGCGCTCTGGACGGTGCTGCGTGACAGCACACGTGAAAGCGTGATGATCTTGTTCATCATCGGCGCGGCAGGTGTGTTCAGCTTTATGCTGTCGTCCTTGTTCGTCACCCAGTCCATCGCCGCATGGATCGCCGACCTTGATGTGAACCGCTGGGTCCTAATGGGGGTGATCAACGTCTTTTTGCTGGTCGCTGGGTTCTTCCTCCCCCCCGTCGCTGTCATTTTGATGAGCGCGCCGATCCTATTGCCGATCATCACAGCCGCAGGGTTCGACCCCTATTGGTTCGCCGTGATCGTCACGATCAACATGGAAATCGGCCTGATCACGCCGCCTGTGGGCCTGAACCTTTACGTCATCAACGGGATCGCGCCGGATATCAGCCTGAAAAAGATCTTGGTCGGATCAATGCCCTTTGTGCTGTGCATGGTGCTGGCGATCATCATCCTGTCGGCCTTTCCATCCATCGTGACGTGGCTGCCCGACTATCTCATGGGGCCAGAACTGTGATGCGCGCCACCTCTGTCCTGAACGATCTTGTGGGCCGGGTGGCAGACCGGGGTCGCAGCATGATGGGCACAACCGCGCCGCGCACAGTGGCGCAGTTGTGCGATACCCTGCTGACAGGAAAGGGAGAGGCGACAGGCCTTGCCATCGCCAGCGCGATCTTTGACCGCTATGACGCGATGAGCCCCGCCGCGCGGCATGACTTTTTCACCATGCTGCGCGACCGGTTCAGCGTGGACCGCGCCCGCACCGAAGCGGCCTTGCAGCAATGGCAGGATGGCGACGATACCGCCCTGCGCGTCCTGCACGCCGCGTCAGAGCCGCGATCCCAAGAGCTAATCCGCCGCCTGAACCGCGCGCCCGGCGGCACCCGCCGCTTGGTGGCCATGCGCAATGATCTGCTAAATCTGATGGATGACGATGCAAGCCTTGGGGCGCTGGATGCGGATTTCAGGCATTTATTTTCGTCTTGGTTCAATCGTGGCTTTTTGGAATTGCAGCGGATCGACTGGCACACGCCGGCCAATATCCTTGAAAAGATCATTAAATACGAAGCCGTCCACGAAATCAGCGGCTGGGACGATCTGCGCCGCCGTGTGGCCGCGCTTGACCGCAGGCTTTACGCCTTCTTTCATCCCGCGCTTGGCGATGATCCCCTGATTTTCGTCGAAGTCGCCCTGACGGCGGATATTCCCGTCGACATCGGTGCAATCCTTGCCGCAGATCGTGACATGATGCCGCCAGCCAAGGCGCAGACGGCAGTCTTCTATTCCATCTCCAACTGCCAAACAGGCCTGCGCGGCATTTCATTCGGCAACTTCTTAATCAAGCAAGTGGTCGAAGAGCTGGGCCGCGAATGGCCAAACCTAAGCACCTTTGTGACTCTGTCCCCGGTTCCGGGATTGCGCCCTTGGGCGCTGGCGCAAAAAGACAAACTACCGCCGCGACTGGCGGACGTCGTGACCCAGGCCGAAAGCGGCGCGCGCCCAAGCGGCCTGTCGGACCTGACCGCGCACTACATGCTAGTGGCCCGCAGCACCCGCGGCGGCGCAACTGATCCTGTGGCGCGGTTCCATCTGGGCAACGGCGCGCGGCTGGAACGTATTCACCGCGACGCCGATACATCGGCCAATGGGCAACAGGCGTCATGGGGTGTCATGGTGAACTATCTTTACGATCTTGATACGATTGAACGAAACCACGAAGCCTACTCCACGGCGGACGACATCATCGCGTCGTCCACCGTACGCCGGCTGATTAAGACACGATGACAAGGATCCAATATGTATAGCGCGAACTGTCTAGCCTCCGCCCTGCGCGCCGCCTCGCTCGGGCGCGATGATGCGCCTTTTGCCACCGACGCCAGCACGGGGCAGATCACGACCTATAGCGCGCTTTGGACTCAGGTAGAGGCGATGGCCGGTGCATTGGTCGCCCTTGGCGTCGCACCCGGCGACCGCGTGGCGATGCAGGTCGAAAAATCGATCCCGGGCCTCGCCTGCTATCTGGGCACCGTGCTGGCTGGCGCGATCCACCTGCCGCTCAATACCGGTTATCCGGCGGCAGAGGTGTCGTATTTCCTGACCGACGCCGCCCCGCGCGTGTTCATTTGCGACCCGGCCAAGCTGGACACCATGTCGCCCGTGGCGCTGGACGCTGGCGTAAGCCACGTCTTGACGCTGGACGCAGACGGCGCAGGCACCTTGTCGGACGCCGCTGCCACGGCGACCCCGCTAACGCAGGCGGTGGCAAGAGGCGCGGACGATCTAGCTGCATTCCTTTATACCTCTGGCACCACGGGGCGCAGCAAAGGCGCGATGCTGACCCACGGCAACCTGACATCGAACGCCGACACGCTGCGCGATCTGTGGCAGTTCACCGACACCGACGTGCTGATCCACGCGCTGCCCGTCTTTCACACTCACGGCCTGTTTGTGGCGATCAACGTCACGCTGATGGCGGGCGGCGCGATCATTTTGCACCGCAGCTTTGACGCCGCCGCCGTTCTGGCGGATTTTCCCCGCGCCACATCGCTGATGGGCGTGCCGACCTTCTATACCCGCCTGCTGGACCAGCCCGGCCTGACGAAAGACGCCTGCGCCGGGATGCGCCTGTTCGTGTCCGGATCGGCCCCCATGCTGCTAGACACCCACCTGAAATGGCAGGATCGCACCGGGCATACCGTGCTGGAACGCTACGGCATGACCGAAACCTGCATGAACACATCGAACCCCTACGACGGACAGCGCAAGCCCGGCACCGTGGGATTGCCCCTGCCGGGGGTAGAACTGCGTCTGGCCGAGGCGGACGGCTCCCCCACACCAAAGGGCGCGCCCGGCGGGATCGAAGTGCGCGGGCCGAACCTGTTCAAAGGCTATTGGCAAATGCCTGAAAAAACCGCCGCCGATATGCGCGCCGATGGCTGGTTCATCACCGGCGATATCGGCCAGATCGACGACGACGGCTATGTCTCGATCGTGGGGCGGTCAAAGGATCTGATCATCTCTGGCGGCTACAACATTTACCCCAAGGAAATCGAGGCGCTGATCGACGACATTGACGGCGTGGTCGAAAGCGCGGCTTTCGGCGTGCCTGACGCAGATTTCGGCGAAAGCGTCGCCGTCGCCATTGTGCTGGAACGCGGCGCAACCCTCACGCCGGATGCGATCAAACAGGCCATCGCCCCGCAGCTGGCGCGCTATAAACACCCGAGGCAAGTCCATATCCTTGACGCATTACCGCGCAACACGATGGGCAAAGTGCAAAAGAACCAGCTGCGCGATACCTTTGCCGCCTAGGGCATGATCAGGATCGCGCGGAAATCGTTGACGTTCGTCAGCGTGGGCCCGGTCACGACCTGATCGCCCATACTGGCGAAAAAGCGATGCGCATCGTTGCAGCCTAGCGCGTCTTGCGGCGAAACGTTCAGGCCCTTGGCCCGCTTAAGGGTCTGGGGTCCGGCATAGGCCCCCGCGACCTCTGCTGCGCCATCGACGCCGTCGGTATCGCAGGCGATCAGGTGAATACGCGGGTGGCCTTGCAGGCCGATCGCAGCAGCCAGCGCATATTCCGCGTTCGGCCCGCCGATGCCATTGCCCTGCCGGGTGACTGTGCATTCGCCCCCAGACAGCAACAGCACGGGGCACGTCAGTGGCGCGCCTGCAATTTGCAACGCCAGCGCAGCATGGGACTGCGCCAGATCGCGCGCCTCGCCTTCAAGCGCATCGCCGAGCATCCGCACCTCAATCCCCGCCGCCTGCGCCTGCGCTGCGGCAGCCAGAAGCGAATGGGACGGGGCGGCGACGATCAAGGCAGTGGCGTTTGCAAGACGGGCATCATCCTTGGCGATGGGCGGGGGCGCGGCGGCAATCACAGCACGCAGATGGTCCGGCAGCGCCACGCGCCAATGGTCAATCAACGCCAACGCCTCTTTCGCTGTGGCGCGGCTGGCTACGGTGGGGCCAGAGGCGATCTCGCTCAGGTCGTCGCCGGGCACGTCGGACAGAACCAGCGATAACAGCCGCGCCGGGGCGCAGGCTGCCGCCAGCTTGCCACCCTTCACCGCAGACACCTGCTTGCGCACCACATTCATGCCAGAGATTGGCATGCCAGACGCCAGCAGCGCGGCGTTCAGCGCTTGTTTATCCGCCAGCGTCACACCGTCCACCGGCGCGCAAAGCAAGGACGACCCCCCGCCAGAGATCAGGGCGATCACTTGATCCTCTGGGCCAAGCGTCGCGCAAAGCGCCAGCAGGCGCTGCGCCGCGTCCACGCCCGCTTGGTCAGGCACGGGATGCGCGGCCTCGGTAATCTCGATCCCGGCGCAGGGGCGGGCATAGCCATAGCGCGTAATGACCAAGCCTTCGCAAGGGCCATAGGCGGCCTCGACCGCCTCGGCCATGCGGGCGCTGGCCTTGCCTGCACCGATCACAACAAGCCGCCCCGCAGGGCGCGGCGGCAGATGCGGCGGCAGGCACAGCATCGGATCAGCGCGGGCGACAGCGGCGTGAAACAGGTCCGTCAAAAACGCCTTCGCGTCCATTAGGCCAACCAGTCCCGATAGTCGCTGACCAACAAATGGGTCGGTGCCTCGTCCTCTTCGATCTGGGCAAAGCGGCCGATGGGCGCTTGAAAGATGTTGTCCGTTTCGTCGTCGTTGACGGTGCTGACCTCTCCGATCAGGACATCACCGCCCTCGCCCCAGAAGGCGTGCCAATCGCCGGGGCGCAGCGTGACGCTTTCGCCGGGGGCAAGGCGCAGCTTTTCACCGGGCGCAAAGGGGCGCGCGATGCCGTCGCACATGACGACCCCGCCGCGATCTTCGGCAAAACCGCCTTGGTCGTCAGAGCCGTAAAGCTTTACCACCAGCGCCCCGCCGCCGCGGTTGATGATATCCTCGGCCTTGATGACATGGGTGTGCATCGGCGACAGCTGATCCTGCCGCGAGATCAGCAGCTTTTCCGCGTAGCACATGCCACCACCGCGTTGCAGATCAGACAGCAAACCGTTGCGCAGGGTGAACAGGAACAGACCCATGTCGTCGAACTTGTCCCGGCCATAGTCGGTGATGTCCCAGCCGCAGCGCGCGTTGATGACATGCGCCGCGCCGGGTGCGCGGGCCTTGAACTGATCGGGCGACCAAGACGCAAAGGGCGGCAGGACAAAGCCATAGCTGCGGATCATCTCGTCCGCTTCGGCCATGATCTGGTTGATGCGCGACCGCTTCATCTTAGCGTCCTGCCTGTGCCAAAAACTCGATCACCATGGCCGCCGTCCACGTGAACCGTCCGCCGCCGCAAGGCGTGCCGTCGGTGGGGTCATAGTATTCGGCAAAGCCGCTTTTCTCGATCAGCGCTATGCTGTCAGCCACGATGCGGGCCGCGACATCGCCCTGCCCCGCCTGCTGCAAGCCGTCGGCAATCATATAGTTCACGATCAACCAGACCGGACCGCGCCAATAGCGCAGGCTGTCAAACTCTGCCGCGTCTGGGTCGTGGCTCGGCACAAGGTAGGTCACCTTCTCGCCCAAGATCGTCAGCCGGGTGCCGATGGCCGCAGCGCGGTGCTGCGGGATGGCGGCAAAGGTCGCCAGCAAACCGCCGATGGACGGGCTTTGGATCAATGTGCCCAGCGTGCGGTCTAGGCACAGGTACTGACCCTGCGCATCGCTCCACAGTGTTTCCATTGCGGCCAGACCGCGGGCCAGATGCGCCCGCGCTTGCGCTGCAATACCCGGCTGGTCCAGCGTGTCGGCCAGATCGGCCAGATCGGCGCAGGACCGCAGCAGGATCGCGTTAAACCCCGGATCAACGACCTGAAACGGTGATGCGTCGTGCAATTTGGTGTTGTCCCAGTTCAATCCGCGGAACAGCTGCACAAGATAGATGTAGCGTTCGTATTGCGCCTGCGTTGGGCGGTGATCGGGGTTCGCATGCTGGGTATCGCGGCGCACAAAAGGCAACACGCCCGTGGTCGGCACGCGTTCAAACGCAGCGTCCCAATCGACCGAGTTATCGCGCCCGGATTCCCACGGATGGATGATCGCCACAAGGCCCGTGCCCTGCGGGTCACGGCTGCGAAAGAACCAATCGTGCCACGCTGCGATCTTGGGCAGCAAGGCACCCGCGCGCGCCCGCGCCATGTCGCGGTCCTTGGTCATGTCGAAAATGCGGCGCACGGCAAAGCCTGCGACGGGCGGCTGGGTAATGCCTGACGTTGGCGTCGGGCGGTGCGTTTGCCACACGTCCGGGCCGGGAAAATAGCCGTCGTCGTGCTGGTGGAACACGATATGCGGCACCATGCCGTCGTCCCACTGGTGATCAAACAGCGTGTCGATTTCGGTCCAGGCGCGATCCTCATTGATGTGGGCCTGACCGATCGCTGTCAGGCAGGAATCCCAGTTCCATTGAAAGGGATACAGGCCGTGGGTCGGCACGGTATAGGTGCCGCGATCATTCTCGCGCAGGATCTCGGCGGCGTGGTCAAAGATAGCGTTTGCCATTGGGATACTCATTTCAGATCAGGCGACGGCTTGCGTCGTTTCAGGGTCGAACCAGCGGATACGGTCCGGCTGCGGGGCCAGCGTCAGAATATCGCCGGGGCGCACGGTCAGATCACTGTCCAGCACGGCGCGAAAGGATGCGCCTTCGACATCGCAGGTCACCAGCAGGTGCGCGCCAAGCGGCTCGACCACGCGGGCGGTGGCTTTCAGGCCTTGGTCTGCGGGGCTCAGGTCCTCTGGCCGGATCGCGAATTCCAGCGGCTTTTGCGTCGCAGGACCGTTGAAGGTTTGCCCCGCGACGGACCACTGCCCATTGCCATGCGATGTGGCGGGCAAGAAATTCATCGGCGGATTGCCGATAAAGCTGGCGACAAAACGGGCGGCGGGGTTGCGATACACCTCGATCGGGGATGCCGCCTGCACGATGCGGCCTTGGTGCATAACGCTGATCCGGTCGGCAAGGCTCATCGCCTCGACCTGATCATGGGTCACATAGATCGCGGTGGTTTTGCTTTCGGCCAAGACACCCTTCAGCTCTGCACGCATTTCCAGACGCAGCAGCGCGTCTAGGTTCGACAGCGGCTCGTCCATCAGGATCACATCAGGTTCCATCGCAAGCGCGCGCGCCACGGCAACACGCTGCCGCTGACCACCTGAGAGTTCCCCCGAATACCGCTTGAGCAGCTGTTCGATATGCATCAGCTCTGCCGTGCGTTCGACCCGCTTGGTGACCAACGCATTGTCCATTTTGGCCATGCGCAGACCAAAGGCGATGTTTTCGAACACCGTCAGATGCGGAAACACGGCGTAATTTTGAAACACCATCGCGATCCCGCGATCCCGCGGCGCAAGGTGATCGACGCGGCGGTCACCGATCCAGACTTCGCCCTCTGACGGGGTCTCTAGTCCTGCGATAATTCGCAGCAAGGTGGTTTTGCCGCAACCGGACGCGCCTAGCAGGACCATAAATTCCTGATCCGCAACATCAAGGTTGATGGAATGAAGCGCCTGGTAAGCCCCAAACCGCTTGGCAACGTTCTTAATTCTGATCTGAGCCATGAAGGTGATCCTTTCAGGTGGGGTTAGCGGTTTGCGATGCCCCACATTGCGAACAGGTATTTCCGGACCGCAAAGATGAATACGAGGGCGGGGACGACAAGGATGAACCCCCCGGCGAATTTAAGGTGCAGCGGCGAGGTGCCGAGCGATTGAAGCAAGAAGGCAGGCAAGGTCCGGTTCTGGATCGTCAGCACGGCGGCTGCGAAAACCTCGTTCCACGAAATCACGAAGGCAAAGATTGCGGATGCGGCGATGCCCGGTGCGATCAGTGGCAGCACGACCTTGGTAAAGGCGGTGAACCGCGTGCAGCCCAGCGTCCATGCCGCCTCTTCCAGCTCTATCGGGATGCCCGAAAACAGCGAGAAGGTGATCAGCACAGCAAAGGGAATTGCCAGCGTCGTGTGAACCAGCGCCAAGCCCAGCAAGGTGTCGTCCAATCCGGTGCGGATGAACAAGACGGCCAAAGGCAGGGCCAAGAGCGGCAGGGGAAAGGCGCGGGTCAGCAGGATCAGGACGCGAAACAGTTCCTTGCCGCGAAAGTCGAACCGCGACAGCGCGTAGCCAGCTGGTGCGCCAAAGGCGATGGACAGCACCATGGTCAGGCAGGCGACGATGACCGAGTTTTTCAGCGCGGTCAGCATCCCGGCGAAGTTCGCGAAAAACGTCAGTGACCCCATGTCGAATTCAGGGATGAACGATTTGGGAAAGGCATTGACGGTTTCCGGCGACGACAGGGTGTTGATCAGCAAAAAGTAGATCGGCACCAGCACCCAGGCGCACAGGAACACAATGGCGGCGCGGAACAAAAAGCGGCCAGATTTACGGACGTCCGCATGGGCGACGTCAGGGGTGACAGCGGTCATATCGTTGCTCCTTTCGGGACGCGCAGCAGACGCAGGATGATCAAGGTGAACCCGATGGAAATCGCGAGGATGATCAGGGCGATCGCCGCGGCCGCACCGCTGTTCAGCAGGTCAAACTGATAGGCATAGGTTTCGGCCATCAGCACGGGGAACAGTGATCCGCCAAGGGCGATGACGACGGCGAAAACCTCGAAGGCAAGGATGACGCGCAGAACAAGGGCGGTTTGCAGTGACGGGCGCAGCATCGGCAGCGTGATCTTCAGGAACCGCTTCCATGGGGATGCGCCGAACACCTCTGCCGCCTCGTAATACTCCTTTGGGATCAGGCCCATACCCGCAACAAGGATCACCAACATGATCGCTGTCGCACGCCAGATTTCGGCCAGCGCGATGGCGATAAAGATGACCCAAGGATGCTCGTAGGTCAGCAGACTGATCGGTTTGTCGATCAGGCCCATGCCTGACATCATGGAATTCAGGAAACCGGACTGCTCAAAGATCGCAAGCCAGATGATACCGGCGGCTAGGTCGGAAATCCCCAGCGGGATTGTCCAGACATACAGAACCAGATCGCGGCCCTTTTCCATCTTGCTGACCATCGTGGCCATGGCCAGCGACAGGGCAAGCTGGATCGGCACGACGATGGCGGCCAGCAGCAGCGTGTTTTTGAGCGAGATCGGGAATTTCCAATATCCCACCACCTCGCGGAAGTTCGCCAGCGTGAAACCATCGCCCTGCGTGAACGCAAGCTGCGCGACCAGCACAAAGGGATAGATAAAGAACACGCACAAAAACAGCGTGACGGGCAGGATTAGCAAATAAGGAAGGGTGCGGGCGTTCATGGGATCGCTCCTTGCCGGATGGGTCATCCGTCATTCCGGGGGTGTCCGGGCCATTGCTGGCCCGGACGGTGGATCGTCAGGGAGGAGGACGATTATTCGACGGGGCACGCGCCTTCGGACGGCGCATCAGGGGCCCAGCAGACAGCGCCAGTTTCCTGCATGATCGCGTCCAGCACTTTGGCCTGGTCGTCCAGCACAGCGCGGATGTCTTGGCCGCCCAGAATGATCCGCTCGAAGCTGTCGACATAGACGCGGTTAAAATCGCCGCCCTTGTCGCCCAGACCTGCGGGCAGCAGACCGGGGTTTGCGTCGGCAGCGCCGCTCATCTTGGCAATCGCGTCGCCAGCCGCGCGCACGGATGGTGGTAGATCGTCAGGCAAAGCCACGTCGACCACCGGGAAGAAGTTCGTCGCCCGCAGCGTTGCGATTTGGGTTTCCGGCTTCATCATATAGGCAACCAGCGCTTCGGCTTCGGCCATGTCAGGTGCGGTCACGGGGATCGCCAGACCTGCGACAACAGGCATGAAACCACGCCCGGTTGGGCCTGCAGGTGCCGGGAAGGCGACGAAGTCATCAGGGCGCTCGTTAAACGCACCGGCTAGACGCGATGTGTGGTCGAAAGCGATCCAGACGTCCTCGGACAGCAATTGTTCCTGCATGAACGAAAAGTTCGTCGAACCGGTGTTCGTGTGGGACCAAAGGGCGCGGAACGCTTCCCATGCGCCGACGGCGGCGTCGGATTTAAACGTGCGCACCACGCCGTCGGTGTAGGACGGATAAAGGTAGCCTTGGAAGAAACGGTGCTTTAGACCATCTGGGCCAGCAGGAAAGCCGAACTTCTTGTCGCCTGTCGCCTCTTCCACAGCGGCCGACCATGCGATCAGTTGATCATAGGTCAGCGCGTCGATGTCAGCGCCTTCGGGCAGAAATTCCAGTGCCTTTTTGTTAGCGGCCATGATGTAGGACGCCTGCATCCACGGCAGATAATGCTGCTGATCCGTGCCCAGCTTGCCCAGTTCCAGGAACGTCGGGTTCACAGTCACGCCGCCCAGATCAAGGCCGGACAGATCCGCCAGATTGGCCGCATCCATCGCAGCAAAGCCGCCGTGCAGATCGCCCAGCACACCAATCGTGCCGTCGCCGGCCTGCAATTCAGCGTTCAGACGCGTTAGGAACGGACCGCTATCGTTGGCCTGATAGTCGGCACCTGCGTCAAAGCCGGACAGGACCTGATCGCGCATCGCCTGCGTTTCCTCGATCGGTTTGGCCTGCGTGGACCAGAACAGCACTTCGGCCTGCGCGGCACCGGTGGTCAGCGCGACGGCAGCAGTTGCACCCAATAATACGTTTTGCAGATTCATTTTTCTCTCTCCCTGTTGGTCTTTGGCACCTGCCCAACGGACATGACGCCACCTTTTGATCCCGAAGGGTCTTTGCCGCAGCTGGTTTCCCGATGGATCCATGGCCCCCTCCTGCCAGAATCACGCCGCTGGAGGCATTAATGGTATAACGATATACCAGTCGTCAAGTATCATTTCACCGAACTGGACTGTGCAAACTGCCCTCTTTGGCGTATCCCTATGCTTGGAATTGCCAAAATCAGGTTTAACGATGCACCCCAGCGACGCCGCATCCACACGGAAAAAGCCGAACCTTCAAACGGTTGCAGAAGCGGCAGGCGTCTCTCTGGCGACGGTCAGTCAGGTGATGCGCAACGCCGGGCGCATTTCGGAAAAGACCCGCGAAAAGGTGTTGAAAGCAGCCGAGGCGCTGAACTACGTCCCAGACGGGCGTGCCGCCGCCATGCGATCGGGCCAAAATCACGAGATCGGATTGGTCATCCACCAGATCGCCAACCCCTTTAACGCAGAGGTCATCAGCGGCGTCAGCGACCTGCTGGAAACCGAAGGCTATCTTGTCTCCGTCCTCGATTCCCGCGATGACCCGGCGAAAGAGGCGCGCAATCTTGAAGCCTTCATTCGCAGTGGCCGCGGCGGTCTGCTGTGGGTCCCTGCCGTGGGCGCGCGCAATCGGTCGTTTGAATTGCTCAAAACCCACCAGATGCCCACAGTCACCTTTCTGCGCCGCGCGCAGCAGATCACCTGCGATCATGTGGGCATTGAAAACGCCGCCGCGACGGCGACGGCGACCCGCTATCTGGCCGACCTTGGCCACCGTCATATCGCGTTTTTCGGCGGCACCGGCGCGGGACAGGTCCACCTGCAACGGATTGAAGGCTACGAAGCCGTCATGGCCGAACGCGGCCTTGGCACCCCGCTTATCTGGCCCTGCGCCGATAACAAATTAGCCGGGCTCGAGGCGAACTTGGCCCTGCGCAAGGCCCATCCAGAGGTTACAGCGCTGGTCTGCAACGGCGATATGGTCGCCATCGGGGCCTGCCTTGCGCTGCACCGCCTTGGCCTGACGCCGGGGCGCGACATGTCGATCATAGGCTTCGATGACATTGCCGACGCAGCCGTCGCTACGCCGCCGCTGTCCACGATGGCGGTGTCGCCGCATCAACTGGGGCGGCGGTTGGCGCAGGTGCTACTGGACCGGATCAAAACACCCGACATGCCCCACGTTACCGTCACCGTGCCCGCCACGCTGATCACGCGCGGCACGACGGGGGCACCGATTTAGCAGGTCTGTTTCAACGGCCGCGCACATCATTCACAGACCCGGCGCTTGGTTGAAAATATCACCCCGGCAGCAAAGCACTTTGAACTGCCGCATCCCAGCCAAGATAATACGTATCCTGATCGCGGATCACCGGCCGCGCCATCACCTTGGGCTGGGCCTCGATCTGCGCCTCTGCCTCTGAATTCTTGAGCCAATCATTCAATCCGCGATAGTCGTTCGATTTGCGATCCACCAGCCGATCGCCGAACTCTGAAATCAGTTCAGCCAGCTCAGCTTCGCTTAGGGGGTCGGACCGGACATCCCGGAAATCAACGTTCTTGCCCGCGGCCTCTAAATCTTTTCGCGCCCTTTGGCACACAGCGCAGGTGCTTAACCCATAGATAATCATATTATTTCCTTTGTCGGCAGTCCTGCGCCCCAGCATTTGCGCCTTTGGCGCGACACATGTGATGGCGACTGGTGTGTGATCGCTACTTTGGCCAAATCATAAGCAACTTGGGATTTTTTACCAGTTGGGGCGTGACTCGCCTGCGACCCATCGGCTAGTCGTGTGATTATGAAACACATCCCCAAAGAATCCACCGATGACGCGCTTATTCAGGAATTTCTGAAAAACGGCGGCAAAGTCAGCGTCGGGAAAACCAAACCTTTGCCAAGCGAGTTGGGCCTGAGCAACAATGCCTGGAACAACAAGCTGACCAAAGAAGAAAAGGCCGCGCGCGATAAGAAGTAATGCGTCTCAAGCGTTACCAATTTTCGCAGCAAAGCGTGATGCCTTTAGGACCGCCGCCGGGCGGTTTTTAAAGCGTCCCTAAGGGTGCCAACGTTAACAACACATAGCTCACCCCGCATCCAACCCATAAAACCGCTGCGCCGTGCCCCCATAAATCGCAGCGCGGTCAGCATCGCTCAAGGGCGCAAAAAGCTCTTCGGACACCGACCGCCAGCGGTCGTAATTCCCGGCAAGGTTCAGAACCGGCCAATCACTGCCCCACATCACCCGCTCTGCGCCAAAACGCGCCAGAACGTGATCAACGACGGGGCGCAATACGTCCGCCGTCCAGCCGGGACCAGCCTCGTTTGCAAGGCCGGACACCTTGCACATAATCTGCGGCAACTTCGCCAGCTGCGCCATGCCCCGCCGCCAATCGTCACCCGCATCAGCGCCCCCGGCGATGACGGGCTTGGCGCAATGATTAATCACGATCTTCAAGGACGGCACCTGCGCCGCGACCTCTGCCAGCACATCCAGATGGCGCGGCGTGACAAGCGCATCCAGCCGCAGGCCCCGCTCTGCCAGCTTGTGCAGATTGGCGATCACCGCAGGCTGGGCGATCCATCGGGTGTCGCTGATGTCTTGCAACATAGGCCGAACCCCCTTGAACGCAGGGTGCGCAGCAAGGCGATCAAAGGTCTGCGCGGCCGCGGGATCCGCCAGATCGACCCACCCCACAACGCCCTTAATCCAGCCATGATCCTGCGCCAGCGACAGCAAATAATCCGTCTCTGCCACCGTAGCTGCGGCCTGCACGACGACAGTTCCGGCGATGCCATGGCGCTGCAATACGGGTGCCAAATCGGCAGGCAGTATATCGCGGCGGATCGCGGCAACGTCGTCCGTCATCCAGTCATAATCGCCTCGCGCAATCTGCCAAAAATGCTGATGTGCGTCGATCGGGTCGGGCTGTGCCATGACGTATCCTTTCGCATGGTCGCTTGATTAAATATGTTTTGTATAATTAAAAACAGCACAATAAAACAGTCGTCTCGCCAATATTTCGCGACAGGACTATGATGCAGCTTACCCCATTTCCTTATATTTGGCACCATTCGGTTTCTGCAGGCCCACGTTGACCTGTTCGTGTCCGATGCCATCGCGCAGGCGCAATTCACGGCAAAAGACGGGACCGCAATCACGCGCCTTTCGCGGCAGATGCGCAGTTCATCCTGTCGCATACGGGCGACGCAGGCTATGCCCCTCTCCGCTGCAGCGCAGGATTTCGTGACCAGTTAAAGCGTGTGACTATTGGCCTGCAACGCGTTCAGCAACGTCTGCTTAGATGTCGCCAAATGCCGCAATGCCGCCGCCTGCGCCCGCCCGACATCCCGGCTACGCAGGGCGTCGATATAGGCCAGATGTTCTTGGATCGCATCCGCATTGCGGGTGCGTTCATCCGCCTTATTCCACTGAAAATGATAGTGAAACACCAGAGAGATGACCTTTTGGAACTCTTTGACAAAGCGGTTCGTCACCACACTGTTGATCGCCTCGTGAAAGGTTTCGTCCAAGACGGAAAAGTCGTGATAGTCCCGATCGATCCGCTCTAGCAGGGCCAGATGCGCCTGTTCCAACACGTCAAGCCGGGCCCAAATCGGATGATCTGGCGCAAGGGCCACTAGATGCTGGACCGAGTTTAGTTCCAGCACGGTGCGAAAGTCCGACAGCTCTAGCGCGTATTCCTTGGTAAAGCCGTGCAGCACCCAGCCACCACGCGGCCGCCGCACGACGATCCCGAACCGCGACAAGGACGACAGGAATTCCTGCAAGGTATGCGGCGCAACGCCAAACTCCTTGGCCAGTTGCGCCACGTTCAGCGCCGTGCCCGGCGGCACGTCCATGCGCAGCACCCAATCAAGGAATCGCCCCTCCAGCTCTTCTATCGTCAGCAAGGTCGCTGGTTTTTCCAGACGATCCCCCGCACGCGTGCGCCGCTGGATCGCCTTTTCGCGGCCATCAAGCGCGATCAGCCCGATGTCGTCAAAGCGCGCAAGCACGCTGCGGATCACAGTGCGACTAACGCCAAGATCGGCCGCAAGCACGTTTTCAGACTGCAGCGTGCCGCCAATTTCCGTTTTATCGCATATCGTTAGCAGCTTGTTATGCGCTTCGATGAAACGTGTGTTGTTGCGTGCCATAGGTCAGTGGCCTTTCCGATCTGCGCCATCACCACTTGTTCTATAGCCTGTTCAAAAATAATTAAAAACATTTGACGCGTCACTTCGTGCCTGCATATGTTTATTATTATAAAAAGCAATTATCGCCGCGGGAGGAGACGACAAAATGTCAGATGTGCAGGCCTCGCGGTCACGCCGCCTTCGCCTTGGCGGCGCGTCGCTGCACAAGCTGTCAGCCGTGGCGACGCTGGTTTTGTTGATCGTGGCGTTTTCGTTCACCAGCCCCGCATTCTTTTCAGTCAACAACGGCCTGACCGTCTTGCTGCAAACCGCCGTGATCGGATTGCTGGCAATTGGCATGACGATGGTCATCATCACGGGCGGCATCGACCTTAGCGTGGGGTCCGTGCTGGCCCTGTCTGGGGTTGTGACCGGGCTGGCGATCAAGGCGGGGATGCCCGTGATACCCGGCATGGGGCTGGGCATTGTGACGGGTGCGGCCTGCGGCGCGATCAATGGGCTGATCATCACTAAGATGCGGATCACGCCCTTTGTGGCGACCCTTGGCATGATGATGATCGCCCGCGGCCTTGCGCTGCAACTGACAGGCGCCGCCCCGATCAGCCGTCTGGGCGACAGCTTTGGGCAGTTGGGGAACGGCTCGTTCTTTCGCGTTGTTGAAATGCAGGCCAACGGCTTTCCCAAGGTGATCTTTCCCGGCATCCCCTACCCTGCCGTGCTGCTGTTGGTCGTCGCACTCTTGGGGGCCTACATCCTGTCGCGCCGCCAAATCGGGCGGCATATTCTGTCGGTCGGATCGCACGAAGAGGCCGCCCGCCTGTCCGGCGTCAACGTCACCCGCACAAAGGTCTGGGCCTACACCGCATCAGGTGCGCTGGCCGGTCTGGCAGGCATGGTTTTGATGTCCCGCCTTGTCACCGTCCAGCCGAACGAGGGCGTCATGTACGAACTTGACGCCATCGCAGCCGCCGTCATTGGCGGCGCGTCATTGATGGGCGGCGTCGGCAGCATTTCTGGCAGCATGATTGGCGCATTCATCATCGGTGTGCTGCGCAACGGGCTGAACATGGCCGGCACCAGCGCCTTCATCCAACAAATTATCATCGGGATCGTGGTGATCGGGGCGGTCTATATCGACCAGATCCGCAACCGCAACTGAACGCCCGACATCAGCTTCATCAGGGAGGAAACCATGAAGAACATCGTCACCGCAGCACTCACCACCGGGATCATCGGGCTTACCGCATCAGCCGCGACCGCAGGTGAAATCGCCGTTATCGTAAAGACGACAAATTCCAACTTTTGGCAAAATGTCAGCAAAGGTGCCGACGCGGCCATCGCAGGGCAAAGCGCGCATACCGTCAGCTTTAACGGCCCGGCGTCTGAATCCGCCGTCGCCGATCAAGTCTCGCTGGTGGAAAACGCCATCAATCGCGGCGTGTCCGCCATCGTCTTGGCCCCCTCCGACCCAGAGGCATTGGCCCCCGTCGTCAAACGCGCCTTCGAGGCTGGCATCCCCGTCGCAATCATCGACAGCATGTTGGCTGCGGGCAACGAGGCCTATTACCAAACCTTCCTGTCCACGGATAACTGCGCCGCAGGCGAGCTGGCCGCGCAAACCATGATCGACGCCGCAGGCAGCACCGGCAAGGTCGCCGTGATGTCCTATGTCGCGGGTGTCGGGTCCGAAATCGGCCGCGTCGGCTGTTTCAGCGACTACCTCGCCAAAAACTCTGACCTTGAAATCGTCGGACCGTTCTATTCGCAGTCGCAAATGGCGACGGCGCTGAACCAGACCACGGACATTCTGGCCGCAAACACCGATCTGGTCGGCATCTTTGGCGCGAACGAGCCCACAGCGATCGGCATGGGCCGCGCCATCGAACAGGCTGGCAAAGCGGGCCAGCTGACGGCGATTGGTTTTGACGGCAATGCCGACCTGCAAGACATGGTCAAAAGCGGCACCTTGCTGGCGACCGCTGTGCAAGGCTCATTCCAGATGGGCGAACTTGGCGTGCAGGCCGTCATGGGCGTTCTGGCCGGCGAGACGATCGAGACGTTCATCGACACCGGCGTCGTGATGGTCACCAAGGACAACATCGACAGCCCAGTGGCGCAAAACGTCCTTTACTAAACCCCTCCCGGCCAGCGCGCCCCTCGCGCTGGCCACTCTTTGCGCCAGTAGGTCCCCCATGTTCGACACCCCCGCACCGCCGACCCCATTGGTTGAAATGTCCCGCATTTCCAAACGCTTCGGCGGGCTGCACGCCGTGACCGACGTCAGCCTTGACCTGTACCCGGGCGAGGTGGTCGGCGTTCTGGGCCATAACGGCGCGGGCAAATCCTGCCTGATGCGCATTCTGTCGGGCGCCATGACGGCCAGCGATGGGCAAATCACCGTCGGCGGCAAACCTGTGACGTTGAACTCTCCGCAGGATGCCCGCAACTGCGGGATCGAAACGATCTATCAAACGCTCGCCTTGGCCAATCACCTCGATGCCGCCGCAAATCTGTTTCTGGGCCGAGAGCTGAAAACGCGCTTTGGCAATCTGGACGACGCCCGCATGTTCGCCCATGCGCAAGAGGCTTTGCGCCAATTGAACCCGCATTTCACGAACCTGAAGGACCCCGTATCGCGCCTGTCCGGCGGCCAACGGCAGGTCATCGCGATTGCACGGGCGATCTATTTTCAGGCGAAGGTGCTGATCATGGACGAGCCGACTGCAGCGCTTGGCCCATCCGAAACCGCTATGGTCGCTGATCTGACCCTGCGGCTTAAGGCCGAAGGGATCGGGATATTTCTGATCAGCCACGACATGCATGATGTCTTTGACCTGTGTGACCGCGTGATGGTGATGAACAAAGGCCGCAACGTCGGATCCTTTCGGATCGAGGACGTGAACAAAGACGACATCCTAAGCTTAATCATCAAAGGCACATTGCCCGATGACTGGACCCCGCGAGGCGGCAAATGACGGGACCCACTATGAAAGTCGGCGTCATCAACGCCCCCGGCACGTTCGACGTGCAAACGCGCCCATTGCCCCAGACCGCGCCGGACGGTTGGGTTCTGATCGACATTTGCGCCGCCGGGATCTGCGGCACGGACTATCACATCTTTGAAGGCAAACACCCTTTCCTGAATTACCCGCGTGTCATCGGGCACGAACTTAGCGGCCGCGTTGTGCAAGACGGCAACGGCTGGACCAAAGGCGATCTTGTCGTTGTGAACCCCTATCTGTCCTGCGGCACCTGCCGCGCATGCAAGCGGGGCAAGCCGAACTGCTGCTACAATATTCAAGTGCTTGGCGTGCACCGCGACGGCGGTCTGGCCACACGCTTGGCCGTGCCATCCGCGAACCTTTACGCCGCCGACGGGCTATCGCCGCAGCAGGCCGCTATGGTCGAATTTCTGGCCATCGGCGCCCATGCTGTCCGGCGGTCGGACACCCGCGCCGGCGACCGTGTGCTTGTCACCGGCGCAGGCCCTATCGGCATTGGCGCTGCACTTTTTGCGCGGCTCGCGGGGGCGGACGTCGCCTTGCTAGACCTTAGCCCGGACCGGCTGCGCATGGCGCAGGATCGGTTCGGGTTTGATACCGCCTACGCCTCGCTTGATGCGGCAATCGCCGCGACCCAAGGCGAAGGTTATGACGTGGTTTTCGACGCCACCGGCCACGGCGGCGCGATTGAATCCGGCTTTGCCGCTGTGGCCCATGGCGGGTCTTACACGCTTGTAAGCGTTGTGAAAAATGACATCACATTCCACGATCCCGACTTCCATAAAAAGGAAATGCGCCTGATCGGCAGTCGCAACGCGCTGCGGGATGATTTCGACTGGGTAATGGCCGCGTTCCGGCGCGGCGATATCGACGCAGACGCCCTGTGTTCGGATCAACTGAGCCTTGATGCATTCGCCGCAAAGTTCAGCAATCTGGCCGCAGATCGGTCGACCCTGATCAAGGTCATCGTCCAGATGGAAGGGTAAAATCCCCTACGGCGTCCGGTAGGGCTTCCCCTTGACCCGCCGCAGGGGGATTGACGATTCAATCGACGACACTCCCGTCACGCGGGTCAGGCGTTCAGTCAGGAAACGTTCGAAATCCTTCAGGTCTGACGTCACGATCCGCATCAGATAATCGCGGTTTCCGGTCATCAGCCAGCAATCTACCACCTCTTCAAAGGCAGAGATTTCAGCCTCGAACGACGCAAGCGCCTTGTCGATTTGCCGGTCAAGCTGCACCGACACGAACACGGTCACATCAAACCCCAGCGCCGCCTCGTCAAAGCGGGCATTGTAGCCGGTGATCACGCCTGACGCTTCTAGCGCCTTGACCCGGCGCGCGGTCGGCGTGGGGCTAAGCCCGACAGCATCGCCAAGGTCATTCATGCTGATGCGCCCATCCGCAGCAAGCCGGCGAACGATTCGTTTATCAATTTCATCCATAGCAGCGAAATACGCTAACATTTGCGAAAAGAGCGAGTTTTTTCGGCGCAAATATGTCCCCGCGTAGTGAATTTGCAGGAACCTACGCGCAAAATGCGATTAGACTCACCTAGTATAGCGCAACACCGCTCAAGAGGCTTTTATGATCGACCTGAAAACCGTGGAACAACGGCTGCTGTGGCTGTCGCATTGGATGATCCACAACGCCAACCACATCCGCCCCAAGGTGGACGGGATTAAGGTGGGCGGGCATCAGGCCTCGTCCGCGTCGATGGTGTCGATGATGACGGCGCTCTATTTTTCGGTCTTGCGGCCACAAGACCGCGTGGCCGTCAAACCCCATGCCTCTCCGATTTTTCATGCGATGCAGTATCTCATGGGCAACCTCAGCCGCGAAAAGATGGAAAACTTCCGCGGCCTAGGCGGTGTGCAAAGCTATCCGTCCCGCACCAAAGACGTGGACGACGTGGATTTTTCCACCGGTTCTGTCGGTCTGGGCGTCGCGATCACATCCTTTGCGTCGATGGTTCAGGACTACGTGCAGGCGAAAACATGGGGCAAGGATCTGCCGCTCGGCCGTATGGTCGCGCTGATGGGCGACGCGGAACTGGACGAAGGCAACATCTACGAATGCCTGCAAGAAGGCTGGAAAAACGACCTGCGCAACACCTGGTGGGTGATCGACTACAACCGCCAGTCCCTAGACGGGATCGTCCAAGAAGGCCTGTTCGAGCGGGCCGAAAAAGTATTCGACGCCTTTGGCTGGGACGTCGTGCGCATCAAATACGGCCAGCTGCAACGCGCCGCCTTTGCCGAACCCGGCGGGCAAAAGCTGCAAGACTGGATCGATAACTGTCCCAACCAGCTTTACGCCGCGCTGACCTATATGGGTGGACGCGTATGGCGCAAACACCTGATGGATGACTTGGGCGACCAAGGCGACGTCACCGCCCTGCTGAACGCGCGCAGCGATACGGAACTGGCGGCCTTGATGGAAAACCTTGGCGGCAATTGCGTCGACACCATGGCCCAGACCTTTGCCGCCATCGACCACGACCGCCCGGTTTGCTTTCTGGCCTATACGATCAAAGGCTGGGGCACGCCGATTGCGGGGCACAAAGACAACCACGGCGGCCTGATGACCAAGGCGCAAATGGCCGATTGGCAGGTGCATATGGGCGTGCCCGAAGGGGCCGAATGGGACCGCTTCGCCACCATTGGCGATACATCCGCATTCCAAGCAGACCTGAACGCCGTGCCGTTTTTTGCCAAAGGCCCGCGCCGGTTTTCCGATGATGTGCTCAGCGTGCCCAAGGTCGAAATCGCAAGCGAGCGTGAAATCTCGACCCAGATGGGCTTTGGCAAAATTCTGGACGATCTATCCAAAGGCGACAGCGATCTGGCCAGCCGGATCGTCACAACATCGCCGGACGTCACCGGCACAACAAGCCTTGGGGCTTGGGTCAACCGGCGCAAACTGTTTGCACGCACCGCCCGACCTGACACCTTTAAGGATCACAAAATCGCCTCGACCGCCAAATGGGAATTCGCACCAGACGGCCAGCACATCGAACTGGGCATCGCAGAGATGAACTTGATGCTGCTGCTCGGCGCCGCAGGCCTGTCGCATTCCCTGTTCGGCAAACGCCTGATCCCCATTGGCACGGTCTATGACCCGTTCGTGTCACGCGGCCTCGATGCACTGAATTACGCCTGCTACCAGGACGCCCGTTTTATGCTGGTCGGCACCCCGTCCGGCGTCACGCTGGCCCCCGAAGGCGGGGCGCATCAGTCGATTGCATCGCCCCTGATCGGCATGTCCCAAGACGGGCTTGCCGCGTTCGAGCCTGCCTTCGTGGACGAACTTGCGGTCATTATGGAATGGGCGTTCGATTACATGCAGCGTGACGGCGGCGGCGACCCGGACGAGCGGACATGGCTGCGCGATGAAACCGGTGGCTCTGTCTATCTGCGGCTGACGACAAACCCGATTGAACAGCCCGGCAAACGGGTCGACGACGCCTTTCGCCAAGGCGCGATTGATGGCGCATATTGGCTGCGCAAACCCGGTCCCAATTGCGACGTCGTGATCGCGTATCAAGGGGCCGTCGCGCCCGAAGCCATCGCAGCAGCCGGCATGATTGGCGGAACCCGGCGCGATGTCGGCGTCTTGGCCGTCACATCCGCAGACCGCCTGAACGCAGGCTGGACCGCCGCGCAACGCGAACGCGCGCGCGGGCACGCCGGGGCGCGCAGCCATGTTGAAACGCTACTTGATACGCTGCCAAGCACCTGTACGATCGTCACCGTGATCGACGGCCACCCCGCAACATTGTCGTGGCTGGGATCGGTTTGCGGGCACAAGACCATCCCGCTGGGCGTCGAACATTTCGGCCAAACCGGCACCATTGACGACCTGTACCGCCACTTCCGCATTGATCGCACCGCGATAGCGGACACGGTGCGCGCGCTGACGGTTGGCAACCGCTCTGCCTAACGCCGCAAGCGCTGCGGCAAGGCACTCATCACCCGCCTTGCCGCAGCCCACTTTGGTTTTCCGCCCCACTTTGTACGACTGGCGCTTTACGCCTTCGCAAAATAACGCCACTCTTGCCGCAGCATCCATCGGTGCACTCAACACGCAGGCGGCACCCCGCGCGGGTGCGCAAGGCCGCGACCAACGGGGAACATTCAATGCAGATTTTCAAAACCGCAGCGCTGACGGCCGCGATTGCCTTTGGGCTGACGACGACTGCCCACGCGCAAGAACTGACCTTTTTCACAATCGGGACCGGCGGCACAGCAGCGACCTATTACCCAGTCGGCGGCGTCATCGCGAACGCCATTTCCAGCCCTCCGGGCTCTCGTGCGTGCGATGAAGGCGGCAGCTGCGGCGTGCCCGGCTTGATCGCCTCTGCCGTGTCATCGCGCGGATCGGTCGACAACGTGAACGCCATCAACTCTGGCCTGCGCAACTCTGGCTTTGCCCAGTCGGACGTCGCCTATTGGGCCTATACCGGCACCGGCACGATGGACGGTCAAGCGCCTGCGGAAAAGCTGCGCGCCATCGCCGCCCTGTTTCCAGAGCACATCCATCTGGTTGTCATGGCCGATAGCGGCATCAACTCTGTCGCCGATCTTGCAGGCAAGCGCGTATCTTTGGACGAGCCGGGTTCCGGCACTTACGTCGACGCCAACCTGATCCTGTCCGCTTACGGCCTGTCCAGCGACACCGTCACCGCCGAGGCGCTGAAGCCTGACGCCGCAAGCGATGCGCTGCGCAACGGCCAGATCGACGCTTTCTTCTTTGTGGGCGGCTACCCCACCGGCGCAATTGTCGAACTGGCCTCGGCTGTTGACATCAAACTGGTGCCAATCGACGGCGACGGCGCGGCAAAGCTGACCGAAGAATTCGGCTTCTTCTCGTCCTCTGACATCCCCGACACCGCCTATGAAGGCGTGGCAAACACCACGACTGTGGCCGTCGGCGCCCAGTGGATCACCTCTTCTGACGAAGACGAAGAGCTGGTTTATCAGATCACAAAAGCCCTGTGGAACGACAACACCCGCACCCTGCTGGACGTCGGTCATGCTAAGGGCGCGTCGATCAACAAAGAAACAGCACTTGATGGCATCGGCATCCCGCTGCATGCGGGCGCAGAGCGGTTCTACCGCGAAGCCGGCCTGCTGCAGTAAGGCTCGTTTTTAACTTTGGTGGTGCGCGTCCTCGCGCATCACCCGCCGCTTGACCAAAGCAGGCATGACCCAAGGATAGCGGATGCAAACCAGCGAACTAAGCGCGGCCGAACTTGCCGAGATCGAGCGTAAATACGACCCGGAAACGGCCTTTCGCAGCACCGGCCCGCAGCTGGCCTTTGCCGTATCTTTCCTGCTGGTCGCGATGTCGGTCTATCATTTCTACGCCGCTGGCTTCGCCCTGATCCCCGAACTGATGCACCGCGGCATCCATATCTCATTCGTGCTGTCGCTGGTGTTTATCCTATTTGGCTGGCGCAAGGCCCCGGCAACCGACATGGCCCCGCCCGCGTGGTGGCGGTTCCAAGGCGTACCCTACCTTGACCTGCTCTGGTCCCTGCTCGCCGTTGCTGCGGCCATGTATCTGCCGCTGCTGCCGCCTGAAATCGTGGCCCAGCGGGTCGGCAACCCCAGCCAGCTTGATATCTTCATGGGCACCGCCCTGCTGCTGCTCACGCTAGAGGCCGCGCGCCGGTCCATCGGACCCACCCTGCCCATCATCGGCATCGTGTTCATTCTGTTCGCGATCTTCGGCCCCTACGCGCCCGGCGCGTTAAAACACGGCGGCACCAGCTGGCTTGGGCTGATCAACCACCTGTATATGACGAACCAAGGCATCTACGGCATCGCCATCGGTGTGATGGCGAAGTACGTCTTTTTGTTCATCCTGTTCGGCGTCCTCGCCACCCGCATCGGTTTGGGGCAATTGTTTATCGACCTCGCCATGGTTATCGCTGGCCGCTATGCGGGCGGCCCGGCCAAGGTCGCGATCTTTTCCTCGGCCTTCATGGGCACGATTTCTGGCTCTTCTATCGCCAACACGGTCACGACCGGCGCACTGACGATTCCCGCCATGAAAAAGGTCGGCTATCCCAGCCACTTCGCCGCCGCGGTAGAGGCGACATCGTCGACCGGCGGCCAGATCACGCCGCCCATCTTGGGTGCCGCGGCCTTTATCATGGTTGAATACCTTGAAATCCCGCTGCGCGACGTGCTCGCCGCAGCCCTCTTTCCCGCGTTGCTGCACTATTTCGGCATCTTCATCATGGTCCACCTCGAGGCAAAGCGCCTTGGCCTGCGCGGCCTCAGCGCGGCAGAAATGCCAAAGCTGGGTTTGGTGCTGAAACAGCATTGGCTGTCGGTGATCCCGCTGATCATCCTTGTTTACATGATCCTGTCCGGCCGCACCCCCGACTACGCCGCCGTCTATGGCATCATCGCTTGCGTAGTCGTTGGCCTGCTGAACCCTGTGAACCGGTTGACGCTGATTGATTTGTGGAACGCGCTGGCCTCCGGCGCAAAGAACACGCTGGCGGTCGGCGCGGCCGCCGCCGTTGTCGGCATCGTCGTCGGCGTGGTCACACTGACCGGGGTCGGCTTTCGTCTGGGCTATGTCGTCGTGCAAACCGCCACCGACATGGGCGCCGTGATCGGGTCGATCTGGCCGTTCTCCTTCGCCTCGGTCGCGCAGTGGTCGCTGTTCTTGTCGCTGGTCCTGATCGCCATGTCGTGCATCATCATGGGTGCCGGCATTCCCACAACGGCGACCTATATCATTCTTGTCGCCGTCGCCGCGCCCGCGCTGGCCGCCCAGCAGGTCCAGCCCATCGTGGCACACTTCTTTGTCTTCTATTATGGCGTGCTTGCGGACATCACGCCCCCTGTCGCGCTCGCGGCTTATGCGGCGGCGGGCATCGCCGGATCGAACCCGTTCCAAACCGGCAATACCGCATTCCGGCTGGGCATCGCCAAGGCGCTGGTCCCCTTCGTCTTTGTCTACTCGCCCTCCCTTTTGCTGGTCGCTGACGGCTTCACCTGGCCCGCGTTTTTCGTGACCCTGGCCGGGGCAATGATGGGGATCGCCAGCCTTGGCGTCGCCTTTTCCGGCTATCTGCTGACCCCATTGCATCGCTGGGAACGGTGGTGGATCGCGGCCGTGTCTATGCTGTTTATCGCGCCAGGGCTTAAGACGATGGCGGTCGCCGTCGTTCTGATGGCACCTGTTCTGTACCTTCAGTTCGCCCGCAGGCGCAGCGAAACGGCAGTAGTCTAAGCGGTCATGGGCCTGACGTTTTCCGGTGCCGTCTGCGTAAACTGCGGCATCTGCGACAGGTGGGCGATTACGCGTTGGATCTTGGGCAGCCCGCCCAAATCCACGTCCCACCTTTGCGCGTTGTAAATCTGCGGAAACAGGCACAGATCCGCAAGCGACACGCGCCCGCCCAGACAGGTTGGCCCGCCATCGATCATGCGTTCCACAGCGACCAGACCGGGCGCAATAAATTCGCGCATCCAACCCTGCATGGTCAGGGTGCCCGCTGATTTTTCAACCGCAAATCGCGCCACGCGCAGGTTGCAGACCGGGTGGATTTCCATCGCAATCGCATAGGCGACGGCCCGCACCCGCGCCCGGTCCAGCGGATCGCTGGGCATCAGGCCAAGCGCCCGCGTCTCGTCCAGATATTCCACAATGGCCAGCGACTGCGTCAGATGCGCGCCGTCAATCTCTAGCACCGGCACCAACCCCTGCGGGTTCAGATCAAGGTGGCCACCGCCGCGCTGATCACCCCGCAGCAAATCAACCCCCTGCCCCCGCCAATCAATCCCCGCAAACGCCAAAGCAATCCGCACCCGGTAACTCGCAGTCGAGCGCCAGTAATCGTGAAGCGTGACGGTCATCAAAGCGCCTGCAAAAGTTGTTTCAGGATACGTTGCAGCACCGCATGATCCCCCATCAGGGTCTGCTCTAGCGCGGCGCTGTGGTCTTTTGCGATTGGCACGATCTGCCGCAGCAGGTCTGCGCCCTTGTCGGTCAGCGCTAGTTTGATCAACCGCCGGTCCGCTAGATCGACGGTTTTGCTGACATAGCCCTTTTCGACCAGCCGGCTTGCCGCACGGCTTGCCTTGGACTTTTCCAGACCGACACGCTGCTCGATATCCCTGACCGACGCATCGCTGACATAGCCCACATTCACCAAAATCCGCCATTCCGCGATCGAGATTCCGAACCGCGATTGATAGCCCGCCGCCAGTTGCGCCGACAGCTTTTGTGCTGTGGCTGCAAGCAGATAGGGCACGAACCCATCCAGATCAAAGGGGGGTAAGTCATGCGTCATCCGCGCGCTCCTGCCTTGGACCTGCGGCTTGGGATTGGTAAGTGGCTCGCCGGGATTAATCGTTGCATATGCAATAAATAGTTTGACTTCATTGCGATTGCAACAAATATTGCCCCCAAACCGGGCCAGACCAATCGGGAGTGAAAACGTGCAGACACCTTCGACAGACAAAACCTTGACCACGGATGCGGGGACCAAGGGGATCACCCCCGGCTACATGCCCGGCTTTGGCAACGATTTCGAAACCGAAGCCCTGCCCGGCGCTTTACCGCGCGGCATGAACAGCCCTCAGAAATGCGCCTATGGCCTGTACGGCGAACAGCTCACCGGCACCGCCTTTACCGCGCCGAGCCACCAGAACGAGCGGACATGGTGCTACCGGATCCGCCCATCGGTGAAACACGTGTCCCGCTTTTCGCGCATCGACGTGCCCTACTGGAAATCCGCCCCCCATGTGCTGGACGACATCACGTCCCTTGGCCAATATCGCTGGGACCCCGTGCCGCACAGCGACGCCGATCTGACGTGGATCGACGGTATGCACACCATGACCACGGCGGGGGACGTTTACACGCAGGTCGGCATGGCGATGCATGTCTACCTTGTCACCGCCTCGATGACGGATGAATATTTCTTCTCTGCCGACAGCGAACTGCTGGTCGTGCCCCAAGAGGGCCGCCTGCGGTTCTGCACCGAACTTGGCGTGATCGAGGTCGCGCCAAAGGAAATCGCCATCCTTCCGCGCGGCCTTGTCTATCGCGTCGAACTACTTGACGGGCCCGCGCGCGGCTTCGTGTGCGAAAACTATGGGCAAAAGCTGGAATTGCCGGGGCGCGGCCCAATCGGTGCCAACTGCATGGCGAACCGCCGCGATTTCAAAACGCCCGTGGCCGCATTTGAAGACCGCGACGCCCATTCGCGCGTGGTGATCAAATGGCAGGGCCAATTCCACGAAACCTTTATCGACCACTCCCCCCTTGATGTGGTCGCGTGGCACGGAAATTACGCGCCCTGCAAATATGACCTGCGCGATTATTGCCCCATTGGCGCGATCCTCTTTGACCATCCCGACCCGTCGATCTTTACAGTTCTGACCGCGCCCTCTGGCGTGCCCGGAACCGCCAACATCGACTTTGTCCTGTTCAAAGAGCGCTGGATGACAGCGGAAAACACCTTCCGCCCGCCATGGTATCATAAGAACGTCATGTCGGAACTGATGGGCAATATTTACGGCCAATACGACGCCAAGCCCAACGGCTTTGCGCCCGGCGGCATCAGCCTGCACAACATGATGCTGCCACATGGCCCCGACAACGTTGCCTTTGAAAAGGCCAGCAATGCGGACCTTGGGCCAGAAAAGCTCGATAACACCATGTCCTTCATGTTCGAAACCCGCTTCCCCCAGCACCTGACCGAATACGCCGCAAGACAAGCGCCTTTGCAGGACGATTACATCCATTGCTGGGACGGGATCGAAAAGCATTTTGACGGCACGCCCGAAGGCAATTGGGGAAAATAGGGCGATACCGCCCGCCCCAATCACACCCGCCCCAAACGCTCGCGAACGGAAGAATACATGACCCTGAAACGCTCTTGGATCGACAGCGCAAATAGCGCCGAAACCGATTTCCCCCTGAACAACCTGCCCTACGGCGTCTTTTCCGTGCCGGGCAAGGTGCCGTGCTGCGGTGTCGCCATCGGGGACGCGATCTTTGACGTCGCAACTGCCGAAGCGTCCGGCCTAATCACCCTGCAAGGCGGCCCCTATCTGCAACACGGCACATGGAACCCGTTGATGGCGGCAGGGCCCGTCGTCTGGGCCGACCTGCGCGCGCAGCTGACCACCCTGCTGGCCGCGGACAATGCTGACACCGACACCCTGCAAAATCTGCTGGTCCAACAAGCGGACGCACAGCTGCACATCCCCTTTACCGTCGCGGAATATACCGATTTCTACGCGTCCAAGGATCATGCGACCAACGTCGGCACCATGTTCCGGGGCGCAGAAAACGCGCTGCCGCCGAACTGGCTGTCGATCCCGATTGGCTATAACGGGCGCGCGTCATCGGTCGTCGTATCAGGCACCGACGTTACCCGCCCCTACGGCCAGCTTAAGGCGCCGGACGCCGACCTGCCGCACTTTGGTCCCTGCGCCCGCTTCGATATCGAACTGGAACTGGGCGCAATCGTCGGCACGCCGTCGCAGGGCATGCAATCCGTCGATGCCGCGGACGCGATGATCTTTGGCTATGTCCTGCTGAACGACTGGTCCGCGCGCGATATTCAGGCCTGGGAATACCAGCCGCTTGGCCCATTTCAGGCCAAAGCGACCGCGACCACGATCAGCCCTTGGATCGTCACCGCCGAGGCCCTGCAAGATTTCCGCGCCCCCGCGCCGCAACGATCCCGCCCACTTTTGCCCTATCTGCGCGAAAGCGGCCCGATGCTTTACGACATCGATCTTAGCGTCGGGATGACACCCAAGGGCGGCGCAGAGACGATCATCGCCCGCACCAACGCCAACCAGATGTACTACTCTGCCGCGCAGCAGCTGTGCCACCACACCACAAGCGGCTGCGCGATGCGCACTGGCGATCTGCTGGGCTCTGGCACGATCTCTGGGCCGGAAAAAGACATGCGCGGCTCGTTGCTGGAACTCAGCTGGGGCGGCAAAGACCCTTTGACCCTAAGCGGCGCAGAGCAGCGCAGCTTTATCGAAGATGGCGATACCATGACCCTTTACGGCGCAGCCTTGGGCGCAGGTTTTCGCGTCGGCTTTGGCGCGTGCACAGGCACGTTGCTGCCCGCAAAGCCCCTGCCCGACTGGGCCACCACCTAATCCGCACATAGCAAACGACACTTACCAAGGATATTGACCATGGCTAAAGCATTCGCCTCGCAAGGGGATATGGCAGACAAGAAAATCAGCTTCACGAAAGTGGGCGATGGCCTTTACGCTTTCACCGCCGAAGGTGATCCAAACACCGGCGTCATCATCGGCGACGACAGCGTCATGATCGTCGAGGCGCAAGCAACCCCGCGCCTTGCGCGCAAGGTGATCGACTGCGTGCGCACAGTCACCGACAAGCCGATCAGCCACGTCGTTTTGACCCACTATCACGCCGTCCGCGTGCTGGGTGCCTCGGCCTACGGTGCCAAAGAAATCATCATGTCGGACACCGCCGCCGCCATGGTCGAAGAGCGCGGCCAAGAAGACTGGGACAGCGAATTTGACCGCTTTCCCCGCCTGTTTCAGGGGCACGAGGAAATCCCCGGCCTGACCCGCCCCACCACCACCTTTTCCGACAAAATGACGGTTTATCTTGGCAAACGCCGGGTCGACATCATGAAACTTGGCCGCGCCCATACCGCTGGCGACGCCGTGATCTGGGTCCCCGATCAAGAGGTAATGTTCACCGGCGATATCGTTGAATACCACTCGGCCTGCTACTGCGGGGACGGTCACTTTGGCGATTGGGGCGCGACCCTTGATGCCATCGCAAGCTATGCGCCGAAATCCATTGCGCCCGGACGCGGCGACGCGCTGATCGGCGAAGACATGGTCGCAAAGGCGCTGGCCGCGACCGCTGATTTCGTCAACAGCACCTACGCCCCGGTCGCCCGCATCGTCGCCCGCGGCGGCACGCTCAAAGAAGCGTGGGCCGCCGTGCGCGAAGCCTGTGATCCAAAGTTTTCCGACTATGCGATCTACGAACACTGCCTGCCCTTCAACGTCGCCCGCGCCTTTGACGAAGCCAAAGGCATCGACACCCCGCGGATCTGGACCGCCGCACGCGACAAGGAAATGTGGACCGCCCTGCAAAGCTGATTTGCGGCGGCCCACATCCAATTCGCCTGCGTGTGAGGGGCACGCAGGCACAAGACCATTCGGGAGGAGAACCGATGTTGCAAGATCGCTATTCACTGGCGTTCAAGCTGTATCCTTACGCGCGCAGCGCCGATCAGGATGCAGCCACGCCCACGCGCCACAAGGTCGCTGTGATCGGTGCCGGACCTGTTGGCTTGGCCACCGCCCTTGATCTGGGCCGCCAGGGCATCGATGTCGTCCTTCTGGACGATCACGAAGGCGTCGGCAAAGGCAGCCGCGCGATTTGCTTTGCCAAGCGGACGCTAGAAATCACCGACCGCTACGGTGCAAGCGCGCCAATTTTAGACAAGGGCGTGATCTGGAACCTTGGCAAAGTGTTCTACGACGACCGGCAGCTCTTTGAATTCAACCTGCTACCCGAAGCCGGGCACAAGCACCCCGCCTTTATCAATCTCCAGCAGCCCTACTTTGAAAAGTTCCTGTTCGACCAGATCACGGCAGAAATCGCATCCGGTGCCCCCATCGACGTGCGCGGCAAGAACCGCGTTGATACGGTGCGCCCAGCTGATGACCATGTCGCGCTCGATGTAATGGCGCCGGACGGCAGCTATACGATCACCGCCGATTATGTGGTGGCCTGCGATGGCGCGAACTCTCCGGTCCGCGCGATGCTGGAACTGGATTTCGACGGCCGCGTGTTTCAGGACAGCTTCTTGATTGCCGACATTCGGATGACATCGAAATCCTTCCCGACAGAGCGTTGGTTCTGGTTCGATCCGCACTTTAAATCCGGCGCATCAACCTTGCTGCACAAACAGCCCGACGACGTCTGGCGGGTCGATTTCCAAATCGGCTGGGACGTGGACCGCACAGAAGAGCTGAAAGAGCATAACGTCCGCCGCCGCCTTGACGCGATGCTGGGGGCGGATGTGGATTACGATATCGTCTGGTCATCCATCTACACCTTTCAATGTCGGCGCATGGACAGCTTTCGCCATGGCCGCGTTCTGTTTGCCGGCGACGCCGCGCATCAGGTATCGCCTTTCGGCGCACGCGGCGCGAATTCCGGCCTGCAAGACGTGGACAATCTGGGCTGGAAACTCGGATTAGTTTTGCAAGGCAAGGCACCGGATGCCTTGCTGGATAGCTATGATGTCGAACGGGCCTACGGCGCCGACGAAAATATCCTCAACTCCACCCGCGCGACCGATTTCATCACGCCAAAATCAGCCACCAGCCGCCTGTTCCGCAACGCAGTTCTGGATTTGGCCGAACATCACACCTTTGCCCGCCCGATCGTCAATTCGGGCCGCTTGTCGATGCCCTGCACCTACGACGACCTGCCCTTGAACGGCACCGACGCGCTGAACGGCGGACCAGATCGCAGCCGCGTCGGCAGCCCCTGCCCCGATGCGCCCTTGGACTGCGGGTATCTGCTGGACCAACTGGGCGGCGACTTTGTGCTGCTGGCCATCAACTGCGCGGTGCCCGCCGACATCACGGTGGACGGCATCACCCTGCGCACCGTGTCGCTCTCAACCACTGCGGGCACGCCGGATGCGCTGACAGAACGCTATTTGGGCGCGGCACCAAGGGCCGTCTATCTGATCCGGCCCGACCAACATGTCGCCGCACGGTGGGATGCCTTTGACGCCGCCGCTGTCACCAACGCGCTACGCACCGCTTGCGCAAAGGAGCCCACAGATGCCTGAGGCAAAACCCACCCTGATCCTGACACCCAACATCGCCGCCCCCGATGACACATATGCCGCGCTGATCGATGCGCACGACGGCCTGACCGATGACCAAAGCGCCGCCCTAAATGCGCGCCTAATCTTGATCCTTTTCAATCACATCGGGGATCCCGCCGTGCTGGCACAGGCGCTCCGCGTCGCATCGCAACCATCTCAACAGGAGGAGAGACCATGAAACTGACACATAAAGTCGCCCAGCTTTTGGGGGCCGCCGCATTCGGGATGACCATCCTCGCAGCGCCCGCCGCTATGGCTGATACGACGCTGGCCATGTCCAGCTGGCTGCCCGCACGCCACCCCATCGTGGTCAATGCGTTCAAACCATGGGCCCAGCAGGTTGAAGACGTCACCGAAGGCCGCGTGAAAATCCGCATTCTTGCAAAGCCGCTTGGCCCGCCCCCGGCGCATTTCGACATGGCCGCCGATGGCGTCGCTGACATCACTTATGGTCTGCATTCCTTTACTACCGACGACCGCTTTGTGCGCTCGCGCATCGGTCAGTTTTCCTTCACCGGCGACGACGCCGCCAGCGGATCAACCGCGCTTTGGAACGTCTACGGCGGCATGCTGGACGCGCAGGCCGAACATGAAGGCGTCAAACTGCTTGGCCTTTTTGTGCACGGCCCCGGCATCTTTCATAACAACGTGCGCAAAATCGAAAGCGACGCTGACTTTGCCGGCCTAAAAATCCGCGTCCCCGGCGGCTACATCGCCGACATGATCTCTGACCTCGGCGCTGAAACTCTCTTTATGTCCACAGGAGAGATTTATGAAAAGCTGTCGCGCGGCGTCATCGACGGCGTCACCATCACTTACGAGGCGCTGACCGCTTACAAGCTGACGGAACACCTGAAATACTCCATGCGCGCGCCTGGTGGCTTCTATAACTCCACCTGGTTCTTCGTCATGAACGACGACAAATGGGCCGAGATTTCGGCCGAAGATCAAGCCGCGATCGAGGCGATCTCGGGCGAAGCCTTTGCCGCCCTCGTGGGTAACGCATGGAATGCGGCCGACGATGCCGCGCTGATCGCCATCGCCGACGCCGGGATACAGGTCTACGACACCCCTGCGGATGTGCTTGAAAAGATCAAAACAATCGCCGCCGGCTACGAATCCGAATGGGCCGACACCATCGCGGCGGACGGTTTCGACGGTCAGGCCGCATTGGCCGAACTGCGCGCACAGACCGGCGTGGAATACTGATCCATGGCGCGCCCGAACATCCGTTTTTTCAGCGCAGGTGGCGGGACATCTGGCCAAGGCGTGTCCCTGCGCCGCGTGCTTGACGTCTCATTGGGGTTAGCCGCCAGCCTTGCTTTGGGCTGTCTGATCCTGATCACCTGCGTCGACGTTGTCGGGCGCTACATTTTCGATCGTCCCCTATCGGGGGCGTTCGAATTGACTGAAATGATTTTGGCAGCGCTGGTCTTTCTGGCGCTGCCACTCACAACCGAACGGCGCGAACATATCGAGGTTGATATCCTTGGCGCCCTGCTACCCGCGCGCGCCAACCGGTGGCTTGTGGCGTTTGCGGGCCTCTTCTCGGCGGCGTTGCTGGCGACGCTGGCGTGGCGTCTTGGGGCCCATGCGCTTGGCGCGGCGCAAGACGGGGCCGTCACCAACGCCCTTTCCATCCCCTACGCACCCTTTGGTTTCCTCGCGAGCTTTTCTTGCCTCGTCAGCGCCGTCATCGCCCTTTTGCGCGGCGTCGTGCCACCGGACCACTGCGACGGTAAGGAGCCGTAAGATATGCTGATTTCTCTGCTCGGCTTTGCCGTCCTTTTGATTTTGATGTTCATGCGCGTCCCCATCGCCTTTGCCATGGCGGCGGTCGGCGGCATTGGTTTCGCGCTGATGCGCGGCTGGGGCCCTGCGTGGTCTATGACAGGCTAAGTCGCCTTTGACACCGCCCTGTCCTATAGCCTTTCGGTCATCCCGCTGTTCATCTTTATGGGCAATATCCTTGCCGTATCCGGCGTCGCCCACGGGCTTTACGCCGGGGCCGACCGCCTGTTCGGCCGCACCCGCGGCGGGTTGGCGATGGCGTCGGTCCTGTCCTGCGGCGGCTTTTCGGCGGTCTGCGGGTCGTCACTCGCCACAGCCGCGACCATGTCCAAAGTCGCCATGCCGTCTATGCGCAAATTCGGCTACGATGACCGCCTTGCGACCGGATCCATCGCCGCAGGCGGCACCCTTGGCATCCTCATCCCGCCCTCGGTCATCTTAATCATTTATGGCCTGCTGACCGAAACCAATATCTCCAAACTGTTCATCGCGGGGATCATTCCCGGCATCCTTGGCGTGATCCTCTATCTTGCGGCCGTCAAACTCGCGGTCTGGCACAATCCCGCCTTGGCGCCAGAGGTGACGCAAAGCCCGCCGATGTCCCGCACCGACGTCATCGGCGTCTTTGCCGTGCTTGGGCTGTTCGTCTTTATCATGGTCGGCATCTACGGCGGCATTTTCACCCCGACAGAGGCCGCAGGCATGGGCGCAGGCGCCTCAATCGTCATTGCGCTGGCGCTGCGGTCGATGGCGCTGGCGGATTTCTTTGACGCCGCCTTTGACAGCATCCGTGCCACGGCCATGATCTTTGCCGTCATCATCGGCGCCGAGATTTTCACGAACTTCATCAACTTCGCAGGCCTGCCCGATGGGCTTTCGTCCTTCGTCATGAACAACGATCTGCCCGTCTGGGCCGTCATGATGGGTATCATGGTGATCTATCTGATCCTTGGCTGCGTGCTGGAAAGCCTGTCGATGATCCTGCTGACCGTGCCCGTCTTCTATCCGCTGATGTACGAGCTGCCCTTTACAAATCCGGCCCTTTTGGACCCGGAAAATGCGCTGATCTGGTTCGCAATCGTTGTCGTTGTCGCAACAGAAATCAGCCTGATCACACCGCCGGTGGGCATGAATGTCTTCGTCCTCAAGGCCGTCCTGCGCGACGTCGAACTCTCGACGATCTTCAAAGGCGTTTTCCCGTTCTGGCTGGCCGACATCGTCCGCCTTGGTCTGCTGCTCAGCGTGCCTGCGCTGTCACTCTGGCTTATTGGTCAGATGTAGCCAGCCCGCTGACATCCGGCCAATCCCCCCCTTCCCCACGCAAAGAGCCCGCAAAATGACCGCGAAATCCTACATGTTCCACTCTGTCGCCCAAGCGATCGCCGATCATAAAGCCGCGACGATGTTCGGCCTGATGGGGGACGCCAATCTGTTCATGGTCGATCATTACGTGCGCCACTGCGCCGGCGATTTCGTCCCCGTCGCGTATGAGGGCAGCGCCGTTCTGATGGCGATGGCCTATGCCCACGTCACCGGCACCGTCGGCGTGGCCACCGTCACCCACGGCCCGGCCCTAACCAACTGCATCACCGCCCTGACCGAAGGCGTGCGCGGGCATATCCCTATCGTCTTGCTGGCAGGCGACACGCCACAGATTGACCCGCACAACCTGCAAAACATCGACCAACGCGCTTTGGTCAATGTCACAGGCGCAGGCTTTGAACAAATCCGCGCGCCGCATACGGCGTCCTATGACATCGCACACGCCTTCTACCGCGCCCGCGTCGAACGGCGCCCTATCGTGCTCAACATGCCTGCCGATATGATGTGGCAGGAAATTGCGCATAAAACAGTGGTTTTCGCCCCTTATGACGCCCCCGCTTACGTCCCCGAAGGTGACGCCGTGGATCAGGCCATCGGCATGATCGCCTCGGCCAAGCGGCCGATCATCCTTGCGGGCGGCGGTGCCATTGATGCCCGCGATAGCCTGATCGCGCTATCCGAACGGCTCGAAGCACCCCTCGCCACCACGCTCAAGGCCAAGGGACTGTTCAACGGCCATCCACATAACATGGACATTTTCGGCACGCTTAGCACACCTGCCGCCTATGATCTGATCGCCAAAAGCGACTGCATCGTCAGTTTCGGGGCCAGCCTGCACCGGTTCACCACCGACAAAGGCGCGCTGATGAAAGACAAACGCATCATCCAGATCAACAACACCCCGCAAGAGGTCGCAAAGAACTTTCACCCCGATGCAGCCTTGATCGCTGATGCGCGGCTCACGGCGGACAATATCCTGTTCTGGCTGAACGAGGCGGAAATCCCCTCCAGCGGCTTTACCCGCGAACTCGACCTGAATGCCCTGACCGCGCACCCCCCTGCCCGCGGCAAAGACAAAAGCCTTGGCTATGTCGATTTCGTCTCTGCCTTGGAAAAGCTAGAGTCCGCCCTGCCAAAGGACCGCATTCTGACCACCGACGGCGGCCGTTTCATGACCGAAGTCTGGTGCCGTATTTCCGCCCCCGACCCGCGCAGCTTTATCGTCACTGCCAATTTCGGCTCTATCGGTCTTGGCCTGCAAGAGGCGATCGGCGCAGGCATCGCCGCGCCGGACCGCCCTGTGGTCGTGTTCACAGGCGACGGCGGCTTTATGATGGGCGGCATGAACGAATTTAATACCGCGGTGCGCCTGAAACAGAACCTGATCGTCATTCTGTGCAACGACTCTGCCTATGGCGCAGAGCATATTCAGTTCATTGACCGCGACATGGACCCCGGCCTTGCGATGTTCGAATGGCCCGATTTCGCCCAGATCGCGACTGCCCTTGGCGGTACAGGCATTGCCGTAACAAATGACGCCCAGCTTGCCCAATGCATTGACGCGATCCAATCGCGCGATGCGCAAAACTGCGGACCATTGCTGATCGAATTGCGCATTGATCCCAACGATGTCCCGCGCATGCGGATTTGACCCGGATGCTAGCCACCGCAGATGCGCCGCGCTATGACATTGACACACCAGCGCAATTCGGGATTGCTTGTCATGCCCTAACTGGCCTGCGACTTTGATGGATATTCGCTCGATGCAAGACGACACCCCCGACCTAGAAGCCTTCTTCCCTTATCGTCTTGCTATCGCAGCGGAAAATTTCTCTCGTAATCTGCTTGATGTCTATGGCCGCGAATTCGGCCTTAGCCGCGAAGAATGGCGACTGATCTATCTGCTCGCCCGCGAGGAACAGATCACATCGCTAGAACTTAGCAACCGCACCACGCTTGACCGCGTGCAAGTCTCGCGCGCCTCGCAAAGGCTAGAGGATAAAGGGCTCATCACCCGCAGCGTCGCACCAGAAGACCGCCGCCTGAAACTCTACGCCTGCACCGATCAAGGCCGCGCCTTGTTCCAAGCGATCTTTCCAAAGGTCCAAGCCCGCACCAAAGAGGTGCTTGACCGCATGACCCCGGAAGGGCGCACAGCCTTGAATGACGGGCTAAAGGCCCTGTCAGACGCCATGAACGAACACCCAGTTTGATGCAGGACGCCTCCGGCGGATTAGCGCTGAGGCATCCAAAACAACGCGCTGTTCTTAAACGTCGATTTTGACGTTCCCTGCGCGCGCGCATAGGGTGCGGCCATGATGATCAGCGCCCCCCGTACGACCTTATCCTACCTTCATTGGCCTCTCGCCATCACCGCCCTTGGCCTATGCGCCGGGGCCTTGCTGGGCTGGCAAGCCGAAGGCACGATGTCAGGCGTTGCCAGCTATTTCCTGATCTGCGCCGTGCTTGCGGTGCTGGAAATATCGCTGTCTTTCGACAATGCGATTGTGAACGCGAACAAGCTGAAAAACATGACCCCGGTCTGGCGCCAACGCTTTCTGACATGGGGCATTATCATCGCCGTCTTTGGCATGCGGATCATCTTTCCCCTGCTGATCGTCGTCATCGCCGCCAAAATCGGCCCCATCGCCGCGATCAAGCTCGCCGCCACCCAGCCCGATGACTACGCCCGCATCATGCAGGGCGCGCATTTGCCCATCGCAGCCTTCGGCGGCACGTTCTTGATGATGGTCGCCCTTGGCTTTTTCTGCGACCCGGACAAGGACGTGCATTGGTTCCATTGGGTCGAAAGCCGCCTTGCCGCCTCTGCGTCCATCAAGGGGCTAGAGGTCGCTTTTGTCCTGATCCTGCTGATCGGCTTTTCGCGCATGCTGACGCCCGCGCAGTCTGACCTGTTCCTGCGCTCTGGCATCTATGGCCTGCTGACATTCCTGCTGGTCGACACCCTTGGCGCAATCCTTGACCGGCCCAGCACGGTCGCCAAAACCGCCGCCCAAGGCGGCCTTGGCGCATTTCTCTACCTTGAAGTGCTCGACGCGTCGTTTTCCTTCGACGGCGTCATCGGCGCTTTCGCCCTCAGCCAGAACCTGTTTGTCATCGCCATCGGTCTAGGCATCGGCGCGATGTATGTGCGCGCCATGACGATCATGCTGGTGGAACGCGGCACCCTGTCGGAATACCGCTATCTGGAACACGGCGCCTTTTACGCGATCCTCGCGCTATCAGTCATCATGTTCATGCAAACCTTGGTCCACATCCCCGAAACCATCACCGGCCTTGGCGGCGCAGTGCTGATCGGTGTGGCCTTGCTGGCATCAATTCGGTGGAACCGGGCGAACCCGAACTAGGCGGCGGCCAAGATCGCCTTGATCTGATCCCCAAGAGAGATCGGATCGAACGGCTTCACGATCACATCCAGCGCACCCTTTTCAATCAACTCGCGCCGCTCGTGCGGCTGCGCGCGGGCGGTCATAAAGATGATCGGTGTCGTCGCAAAGCCGGGCACTTCGCGGATCGCGGCCATCAATTGCACGCCGCTCATCTTAGGCAGCATCATATCGAACAGCATCGCATCGGGCTTAAACTCTGGTGCCATACGCAGCGCATCAGTGGCGTTTTCACACTGCAACAGTTCGAACCCGCCCGCCATTTCAATCGACATGGACGCAATTTCCAGAATATCGAGGTCGTCCTCGACATGCAGCAAGCGGATGATATCAGGCGTCATTTAGGTTTTGCCCCCGGCGGATCGGATCAGGTTGGCCGGTGTGGCCGTGTTGGTGGCCCTTGGGAACACCACAGTCACCGTCGTCCCCTGCCCTTCAACACTTGTTAATTCAACTGTGCCGTTATGACTCTCGATGATGCTCTTCACAATGCTCAATCCAAGGCCAGTGCCACCGGACCGCGCGCGCGCAGATTTGCCCACCTGCGTAAAGCGATCAAAGATCCGCTCGACCGCGCCAGACGGAATGCCCACGCCCCGATCCACAACACAAACCGCAAAGCTTTTCGGCCGGCGTTCGACGTTCACGTCAATCTGCGCCCCGGTCGATGAAAACTTACACGCGTTGGAAATCAAGTTCGACAGAACTTGATGAATCCGGTCCGCGTCGAAATCCGCCCATGCAGGCTCATCGTCAGTATTTAGATTGATCGACACATCAAACCGGCTGGCAAAGCCTTCATTCGCGGTCACCGCCTCTTTGACGGTCTGGACCAGATCGCGGCGGGCGATGTCATAATCCATCTGCCCGGCGGCCATCTTTTCCAGATCCAGAATATCGTTCACAATCAAAACCAACCGGTCCGCATTGCGATACGCGATATCCAGCAGATCGCTAGTCTTTTTCGTCACATCGCCCGCAGCCCCCGACCGGATCAGGCCAAGCGCGCCTTTGATCGACGTCAGCGGTGTGCGCAGCTCGTGACTGACTGTCGCAACCAACTCGTCCTTGGTACGGGCGATCGCCATCGATTCCGTTTGATCGCGCAGCACGACATACAAACGCGGCTCCATCCCGGCGGCTTCGATCAACTGAACTTCGGCCAGATAGGGTACGTCGTGATAGGTCGCAGGAAAGGAAAACTCTGTAATCTGTTTGGCCTTCAGCGCAGCAACCTGCCGCTGCACGGCCAAGCGGTCGTAGAGCATATCCACCGCAAAAATGCGGATCTCGGCCATTTGCAGGCGGTTCCAATTGAACAGCTTGGCCGCCGCGTCATTGGCGAAGACAAGGTTATATGTATCAAGGCAGACCATAAACAGCGGCTCTGACAACAGGTTCAAACTGGCCATCGCATCGCGCGCCGCAGTCGACACCTTTTGTGCGCTGATATCCGAATGCACGCGCAGACTGCCGCAATAGGCGCCAGACTTATCCATCTGCGGCACGCTGGTCATCCGGGTCCACAGCACCCGGCCATCCTTGCCAATTATGCGTGTCTCGCCTGTCCATTTCTCGCCGCGCGCCATGGCGGCATCAACGGCCGCGTATGTTTCAGCATCCGCAACGTGGTGCAGCACACGCATCGGCTGACCCAGCAACGTGCCGCGCTCATATCCGGTTAATTGCAGCAACCGTTCATTTGCAAAACTGATTTTCCCGTCCTGATCAGCGCGAAGCATAATGGCATGCGCTTCTAGCGCAGAGGCATCGACCGATGGCGCATCTGTCGCTTTATCAATGCGCCGCCAGATAAATGCGGCAACCAGTCCAGCGACAACAATGGCAAAGCTAAATCGGTCCAGCGGCCAAGCCCGCCAAACGATAACGGCCCCGCAGACTGCAATGAAACTCTGCAGTCCGAACCGTATATATTTTGTCAAATCTCGCATTGAAAAATTCCGGCGATAGAGGAGGTATCAAGTCAGCAAAAGTGAAGTCGTAGTTAATAATATATAAGTGCTCTACCTATGGTTTAAGGCAAGTTTATGGCTAGGCCGTGTGAAAGACGTGTCCGTTTTCAGAACCTTAACCCCGCAAAACCAATATATTTTTACACCAAGCGTATGCGTAACGATGGTTAACGTAAGGGTCAACCACGTCAGGCGACCCCAGCGAAACTCGGCTGCTTACGCCCTCTTTCCAGCAGTATTGCGCCGTCGCTGGTCAATTCCTCTGGCAAAGCAATGGGACACGTAAAGTAGAAAGTCGTGCGCACATCAGGCTCGCTGTCGAACCCAATGGTGCCCCCCATCCGTTCCACAATCTGACGAGAGATATTAAGCCCCAGTCCCGTGCCGCCCTTCTGCCGGGTGTCCGAACTGTCCGCTTGCGAAAACGCGCCAAAGATTCGGTCTCGAAACGCGTCAGGCACGCCGGGTCCGCGATCGGTGACATCGAACCGCACCATATCGTCCACCACCGAAATCTGCACCGCGATCGCCGTCTTTGGCGGTGCGAACTTACAGGCGTTAGACAGCAGGTTGCTCAGCACCTGCGCAATGCGGTTTTCATCCGCCAAGACGTGTGCCCCGCCGGACATGTCGATCAACCTGAACGTCAGCGCACTTTTCAGCAGCAAGGGCCGGTTGCTTTCCAATGCGACGGACACCAGATCGGTCGCCCCAATGCTATCGAGGTTAAAGTCCATCTTCCCGGCCGAGATTTTCTCGAGGTCCAGAATGTCGTTCACCAGGTTAATCAGCCGGTCCGTATTCACCGTGGCGATTTCCAGCAGCCGCGTGATCGGGCCGCTTGTCGCCTCGATCTTCTTCGTCCCCATCAACCCCAGCGCACCTTTGATCGACGTCAGCGGCGTGCGCAGCTCGTGGCTGATCGTGGCGATAAATTCGCTCTTGATCCGCGCGGCACGTTTTTCGGTGGAGATGTCGTTGATCTGAACGATGTAAATTTCCATGGCCTGCGCCGGGTCAAACGCCCAAGACACCTTCACCAGCCCCCAACGCTCTTCGCCGTCGGCGCAGCAAATCAGATGCTCGCCCCGATAGGTTTCATGGGTGTCCCCCCGCAAAGCGGTGATCTCCTCCATGAAACTGTCACGCTCGGTGGCCGCCAACATCAGGCTTAGATGCCCGCCAGTCAGTTTGTCTTCGGGATAGCCCGTGATCGCGCTTAGCGCACCATTTGCCCGCAACATCGTGCCGTGACCATTCGTGATCGCCGTCCCGACCGGGGCGCGTTCAATCACAAGGTCCAGTAGCTCTTCGCCGTGCTTGATCGCCGTCTCTGCCGCGCGCAGCGCCGTGATATCCGTCTGCGCCCCGACAAGCCGCAAGGCGGTGCCGTCAGCGTCCCGTTCCACCACAACCGCGTCAGACCGCAGCCAGCGGTACGACCCATCCGCCATCCGCACCCGGAATTCCGACACAGACCGCGGCGTATTCCCCAGAATTGCATCGCGGTCCGCAGCCTGAAGCACGGGCAGATCGTCAGGGTGCACCCGCGAAAAGAAATGCGCCTGCGTGTCGATATCGCTATCCAGCGGGATATCCATCAACCGCCGCCATGTCTCGGACACGACCGACTTGTTCTTGCGCAAATCGACGTCAAACACGCCGATCTCTGCACCTTGCAGCGCCAGGTTCCAACGCTCTTCGGTATCGGTCAGCGCTTGCAGCGACGTCGCCTCTTTGGTGATATCGCGCAGCAGGACGGACTGCACCCGCATCCCGTTACTGCGCCGCCACACCTTTGTCTGCATTTCCAGCTTGCAGACTTTCCCGTCGCGCATCGCATGTGCCGCGCAGGGCATGCCAGTTCCGTCGCAAGGCTCGTCCTCTATCACCAGCTCTGACAAAAGGCGGCCCATCAGCTTTGCCTTCTCGATCCCTAAAATTGCACAACTCGCCGCATTGGCAGACCGCACGATGCCGTCGCTGTCCAACTGCATGACCCCAAAGACAGAGTTTTCGATCACAGCCCGGTTCTGCTGGGCCCGGTCCGACAGCGCCCGCGTTTTGCGTTCCACCAGCGCATTGATGTCGTTTTCCCGGTTCGTCAGCATGCGCAAATAACGCCAGACCAAAAAGCTCATGCTAAGCCCGGACAGCAGCACGATCAGCGGCAAATAGCTGGCATGTGCCTCTTTGAACGCGGCTGCCCCGCTCCAGCTGACTGTCCACGTCCGCCCGTAAACATCAATCGTCTGGGTGCGGGTGAAGGGCGAATTGACCGCAGGTTGACCGGCGCTAAAGATCGCGTTGCCCGCATCCTCCACCGTCACGGCGAAGGACCCGTTGCCGCTTGCGAACAGATCGTTCAATCCTTGATCCATCGTGAAGGGCGCATAGACCCAGCCGACATGGGACGCGATCCGCTCGGCCTTGGTGGCCGGGATCGGGCTATGGTCATAGATCGGCCGCAGCAGCAAAGCGCCAACCTTGCTATCTCTGCCTTGCACCAGATTGATAGGTGCCGTCACCTGCGGCAAGCCGCTATCACGCGACGTGATCGCCGCGATGCGGCGGTTGGCTTCGAAACTGATATCTAGCCCGCGCGCGGCGGCGTTGAGGGGCAGCGGTTCAATAAACCGAATAATCATCTTGTTCGTGCGTCCGGTGTTCGGATGCACAACCAGCTCTGGCTCTCCTCCTGCGCGAACATCGCTCATCAGGTCCAGCAGCTCTGGCCCGTCCGTGGGTTGCACAAAGCCGAGCCCCAAGACGCCGGGCAGAGTCTTTTCAATATCCAGCGCTTCGACATAGACCGCCCAGTCCTGCGCCGAGACAAAATCAGACGCCTCATAAAAGGCGGCCAGCGAGTTTAAACTCAGCAGATAGCTGTCCATGCGCATGGTCAGCGCATCCCGGCTGTCGTTCACGATGGCTGAAAAGGTCTGCTCGCCACGCCGCTGCGCGATCTGCTTTGCATAAAAGGCCAACATAAGTGTCATAACGACACAAATCAGCGCGATCAGCACATGAATGCGAAAAGTGGATTTACCCGACATGTCTCAAACTACTCAAATTTTGCCCTTCTGTGGGGCTTAGGCGGACCTTAGCGCACGGGCGACAAAACGCGACTGCGCAAGGTCGGTTTCGTCTATAGTTGTGACATTTCTCGTGAGGGTTGTATCTTTAGTGCATCTTTGCGCGATCTGCTGTACACTCATAAATTGTAAAATGCCCTTATTAATTTCTTAACGTCGCCCCAATCGAGCCACAATGTCCCGGGCATATGGGAGGAATAGAAAATCTTGCGCGACCAGATGTAACGCGCTTGGCAGAAAGGCCGGACCCATGAGAATCCTAGCAGTAGATGACGATCCTTTCATCCTAGAACTGTTGAAAGAGATCATCGGTCATATCGGTGACCATACACTCGAAACAGCCGAATCCGGACCAGAGGCGTTGGCCATGATGCGCGAAGCGAACCGCTTTGACTGCGTCTTGCTCGACTTCCAGATGCCTGTGATGAACGGTGTCGAGGTGTGCCGCGCGTTGCGCACCCTTGATGGCTATGACCAAACACCTGTCGTGATGCTGACGGCTATGTCGGAAAAGCGGTATATCGACGCCGCCTTCCTTGCGGGCGCGACCGACTACATCAACAAGCCGTTCGAAATCTCTGACTTGCGCGTGCGCCTTGGCGTCATCGGCTCCCTTGTGGATGCCCGCCGCGACAACGGTATGACCTTTTCGGCAACGCCGTCCGGCCACCGGACCAGCACCGACAACGCGCCATTGGCGCTTCACAAGCCGTTCGAGATCCGCGACATTGATGGCGTGGTCGATGTTGTCGCGCTTGAAAACTATGTCTCGAAATTGTCCCGCTCGCGCCTGTTTGGTTCCAGCGTCTTTGCCATCTCGATCCGCCGGATCGAGCAATTGTTCATGCAAGTCACGCCTTTCGACTTTCAGTGCATGATCGTTGATGTCGCCGAGGCGCTGTCCGATACGCTGGGCGAACGCAACTTTATCGCCGCCTACGCCGGCAGCGGGTCCTTCGTCTGCGTCGTTGAGGGTGCGAAAATCTATAACTATCCCGAATTCACCGACAGCCTGAACCTAGCCATCCAGCGTTTGGAAATGCACAGCAGCGACGGTACGCGGTTGCGGTTGCGTGTCAGCACGGGTCAGGCGAGCCGTATCATGTGGCAATCGGGTACAACCGCGCTTGATTTGCTGTCTCATGCGGTCAACAGCGCAGAGCAGGAAGCTGTTCGCGCCGAGAAGCAGTTGGACGATTTTTGGTATGCAGGGGCGACTGCCTGATGGAAGCCAACGCCTTTGACGCGGGCATGTCCCGCCTGAAAAAGCGTTTCGTGCAAACGCATTACGAAAGGCATGACCGCCTTGAAGACCTTGCCGTGACGCTGCAACAGCCCAACCCGCCCGCCAGCGCCGCGCAAGAGGTAGAGAGTATTCTGCACAAGATCGCAGGCACCGCGGGCTCTGTCGGGTTCAAGGAACTTGGCGAGGCCGCCCAGCAGGTCGAAGTGTTTATCCGCGACCATGCCGCGTCCAATCAAGCTGCGATCGTGAAGGTGCTGGATGCGTTCCTTGATGTCTCGCTCGAGTTTTGTGATCCGATAGAGAAGTTGATGCCGCAAAGCGCGGGTGACGGCTTTTCCGCGATGGCTGGCACGACCCACTGATCTGATCTGCGTCAAAAGCGGCCTTTGGCAAAGGGGCCGCTATCACGCCGGAACAGCCCTGACCTGCACCAGCTTAACGCTGGGATCACGGGAAATAGCGGCCGCTGTCAGGCGATGCACCAGATGTTGCTGCACATAATCGGCGACAAAACCCGACTTTGCCCCCAGAACCAAAATCCCATCCTGTAGATCGACCTGCACCAATTGCGCAAACCAAGCGGTATAGGTCGCGGGATGATCCATCAAAAGCTGCTCTGCCACCGCAGACCACAGGCTGCCATCACGCAGCGGCGCGGGTGCAGGGCGAAGTTGGACCACATTGCTTTGCGGCGTCTCTCCAGCCGCCTGTGCCGGGGCATCCATGCGCGCGACAAAATCTGGACCGATGTCAGCCCAGAACGATTTGGTCGCGATCAGCACCTGCGCCAGATCGATCCGGTGTTCGGCCACCCTGCCCCGCGCGGCTGGCCGGGACACCGTCACCCAGCCCAGCGTGCGCATCGCGGACATTTCCCGTTTCGCGGTTCGTTCGGTCACGCCCCACATCCGCGCAATTTCACGCTGCCCCACGCAGAACGTGCCGCTGCGCCAATTGTAGCGGGTCGTGATCAGCAAGCTTAGACGCAAAGCCAAACGCGCTTCTACGCTGCCCCCTTGAGCTGCGAGAACAAGAAGCGCAGATAGCACATCATATTTGACGGCACCCGCGTGCTGCCCTGCTGGTTTCCTGATCTGCATGTGCGTCCCCTGCCTTTGCACTGCGGCCTGCTTGATGGGATGCGATGGTGTTCCTGCGTTTGCCGCAAGAATCATTTTTGAACGCTATTCCCGACCTCTCGGCAATTAGCGTTGGAAAGTGGGTGGCTGTCAACGATTCATCTGCCAGCCTGCTGTCTTCCCATCTTCAAAATTTAAAAGAAGGGTTTGAATTGGTATAGGGGGGCGCCCTGTATGTCACCCCAATGCGAGGATATGTCCCCTCAAGCGGCAGTAGGACCCGGCGTCATGTCCCCCCATATGCAGTGGAAAGGCCTGCAAATGGGCCAACGGGCAACCAGGGCGTGATTCGGGGCTTGGGCCCCTGCCCGCTTGGCTGCGCGCTGCAAAACCTTATCCGCGGATAAGGTGCGTAATTCATCATCTATGATATCGACAAAGAACGCAAATTCAGCGTAAATCACAAACAATGGAATTTTAGCGTCCGAGGGATTATGCTGACTCACACCGATCTAAAAGAGATCCACACCCGATCGCTTAAGATGCAAAGCTGGATTCGCCAGCAGACCTTCTCTCCGGAGAGCACGAAGACGCTGCGGCGGTTTTCGTCATGGGAGGTGTCAGAGCTGATCTTGGGCATGAACCAGTCGACGTTTCGCGGCCGGATGGCGGCGGACCCGACGCTGCCAGATGGCTTGGTCGAACCTGATGGGCGCCAGCGTTGGTTCACCTTGGACGAGGTGAACACGATGCGCCGCAAGCTGAAGGTGAAGGGCAAGTCGCTGATGCCGCCGCGCCCCGCTGGCCGCGCGTTCCGCACCGCGATTGCGAACTTCAAAGGCGGCGCAGGCAAGTCGACAGTCGCGTTGCACTTTGCCCATGCCGCCGCGTTGGATGGTTACCGCGTGCTGTGCGTCGACTTTGACCCGCAGGCGACGCTGTCCCATTCCATGGGCCTGACCGATGTGAGTGAAGAGCAAACTGTTTGGGGCATCATGGCGCGCGATCTGGTGCGCCAGACAGAAGCCGCGAACGCAGCGCCCAAAGCTGCGGCAAGCGGCACCGCCCTGCCCCGCCGCGCAATCCCGTCAAGCATCACCGACATGGGTTTGCAGGATTTGCGGATCGCAGACTTTATCCAGCCGACGAACTGGCCGACGATCGACATCATCCCCAGCTGCGCCAACGCAGCCTTTGTCGAATTTGCATCGGCCCAGTATCGCCACCTGAATCCGGAGTGGTCGTTCTTTGCTGCCGTGTCGCGGTATCTGGATCAACTGCCGGACGATCAGTGGGACCTTATCATTTTCGACTGCCCGCCAGCGATTGGCTATCAGTCGATGAATGCGGTCTTTGCTGCTGACATGCTCTATATTCCGTCCGGTCCCGGATATTGGGAATATGACAGCACGACGTCTTTCATCGGTCAGCTGTCGGAAGCGCTAGAGGATCTGGCGCATGGTTTCGGGCAAACCTTATCCGCGGATAAGGTTTCGCTGCCAAAGGAATTTGTCGACGTTCGGTTTCTATTGACCCGTTTCGAGCCTGGTAATGACCTGCACCGTGCGATGTATGATGCGTTTGGTAAGGTGTTTGGCGAAAGGTTGGCTGTGCATCCGGTCGAGATGACGCGCGCCGTTGAACAGTCTGGCCGCTTCCTCGCCTCGGTATACGAGATGGATTACCGCGACATGACCCGCGAAACTTGGCGCCGTGCGCGTGGCAGTTTCGATCAGGCTTATACGGAATTCCGGACAACGATGCTGGCCGCTTGGCCGCAGATCAATGACTGAAACCTTATCCGCGGATAAGGTTTGCCCCGCCATCCGAAAGGAGACACGACATGAGCCGTAAGAAACGCATCTTTGATATAGAGCTGCCAGACGATCCTGCGCCGCGCGTGGATGCTCCGATAGAGACGCCTTTGCCGAACGTGCAGCGCCGCGGTCCCATGGCCAGCGCGATTGCCGAAAACGCAGAAGCGCTGCAAGCCCGCGCATCCGCCGTCGCGGCGATCCGCGATGAGAACGACGCGCTGGCGCATGAATTTGTTGCGCTGCGCGAGGCGGGGCATGTGGTGGTCTTGGTGCCATTGGAAGATGTGCACACGCATCTGCTGGTCCGCGACCGTATGCCCGGGGAAGATATCGAGCTGGCGGATTTGATCACTTCGATCAAAGAGCTGGGATTGTCCAACCCGATCCGTGTGGCCGAGCGCGGTGACGGGACCGGGTATGAACTGGTGCAGGGCTTCCGGCGTTGGTCGGCGTACCGTGCATTGCAGGACGAAGGCGAGGGCGATTGGAGCAAAATCCCGGCGCTGGTGCTGCCCGCAAGTTCGGACGTATCGGGTCTATATCGGCGCATGGTGGACGAAAACGTGATCCGCAAGGATCTGTCTTTTGCCGAGATGGCGCAGGCGGCGATGAACTATGCGGGCGATCCGGGGACGGACGCGAACGATCTAAAGACGGCCGTGGGCCGGTTGTTTCAGTCCTCGCCATATTCCAAACGCAGCTACATCCGGTCCTTTGCGCGGGTGCTAGAGGCCTTGGGATCTGTGTTGCATTACCCGACTGAAATCCCGCGCGTGCTGGGGGTGAAGCTGGCGCAGGAAATCGATTCTGAGCCGGGGATTATTGGTCGTATCAAGGATGAGCTTCACGACTGGGATAACCGGTCGATCGTGGACGAGTTGGGTGTGCTGCGCCGGTATGTCGGCCTTGATCAATACGAATTGCCGGACCCAGAGGCTGCGCCGGTCAAGAAGGCGCGCAGCGTGGCGGCGGACGCGGCGAAGACCAAGACGACCTTTGATCTGCGCACGCGGCAGGGGCGGGTGAAATGCACGGCTGCAGTCGGCCGGTTAGAGATCAAAGTTGACCGCGATTTTTCGACGATGGACCGGGCGCGGCTAGAGCGGGCGATTGCGGCGCTGATCGACGGGTTGGACTGAAAACCTTATCCGCGGATAAGGTTTGTGCGGCGTAGGGTGTAGCAATCGGTTCCCAATGGCGGCCTATAGGTTGCGCGCCATGGACAAATTCGGTGATGGGCGGCGCAGTGAATCACTGCGCCGCCCTTTGCTTTTTGCAATTATAACAATGCGTTAGGTATATTTTTGCAAATACAGCTTAAAAGTGTAAAGTTTTCGTTAATTTGCTGACGTCCATACTTTCGCCTGATTTGGCGTATATCTTTATCGGGAGTGGCACCCCTTTGTGCCGTGCCCCGTGGCCCATTTTTGCGAATGCCGTCCGAACCTGAACCGGAGCTATGATGCTTACCCTTGCACAGACCGTCGCCCTTGAAAGGGCAAATCGACCAGCACGCCAAAGCGCGTGGCGGGGATTGGTGTGCGGCAAGGATGTCGGACACGGAGGATGGTTATGATCAACCTTTTGATCCGGCTGAACCGCGTCAATCGAGAACGGTTCTTGCTGCGCAATCTGCAGGACTATTCCCGCGCCGTTAAAACGCTGACCTGGCAGCGGCAGTCCATCTTTTTAGGCGTCTCGATCCTGACCGGATCGTTCTTTTCCCCGTCACTGGCGATGGTGTTCTTTGTCATCAGCATGCTGTGCGAACTGGTCGATTTGTCGCTGGCGCGCCGCGTCGAGCGGTTGCAGGCCGGGGACGAGGCGGGAACTTCGAAGGCCTACGTCGGATATTTGATAAATACGATCGTCAGCACGCTGACCATCTGCACCTATACGGTTTGGGTTGCGGGACAATCGAGCGGTGAGGGGCTGTTTACCTCTTTGTTCTTTTTGTTCTCTGGCGCGCTTTATGCCGCGATGAACAACCACCAGATCGCAAGCATTTTGGCGACCAGGCTGGCGCTGTATGGCGTGGCGTTTTTTGTCATGACGCTGCGGGATATCATCCTGTATCGGCCGGATATGACCTCGGCGTCTTGGTTGCAGTTCTTTACGGTCATCTTCGTGATGTACTTTGTCGTCGACTGCTCGCGCATCTTTCTGCGGATGTACCGCCAAGATTTGAAGCGGCTGCAAGATCTGAAAGTCGAACATGAGCGGGCGAAAGAGGCATTAGTGCTGAAAACGCAGTTTGTCGCCGTGGTCAGCCACGAGTTACGCACGCCGCTGACGTCGATCAAAGGATCGCTTGATCTGGTCAACTCTGGCAAGTTCGGTGAACTGCCGCCGCGCGTGGCGCATCTGCTTGGTATGGCGAGTAAAAATAGCGAACGGTTGGCAGAGCTGGTGAATGATTTGCTGGACCTGCAAAAGCTGGAAGAGGGCGAGCTGAAGTTCGATCGCGAAGTGATCGATGTCGGTGCGTTTCTAGTTGATGCGATCAACTGGCACCAAGGTTTGGCCGAGCGGTATGACGTCAGTCTGCAGCTGGATGAGCAGGGGTTAATGCCGGCTTTTGTGAATAGCGATCAGTCGCGGTTGATGCAGGTGCTGGGCAATATCATTTCGAACGCAGCCAAGTTTTCGCCCGCCTTGGGCGAGGTCGATGTCGGCATGAGCGTGAAGGACGGGCGCGTGCGGATCACGGTGCGCGACCACGGTGTCGGTATTCCGGACGGGGCGAAAGAGCAGGTCTTTGCGCGGTTCATTCAGCTTGATTCATCCGACCAGCGCCAGTTTGGCGGCACTGGACTGGGCTTGAACATTTCGCGTGAAATCATCGAAGCGCTTGGCGGGATCATTGATTACGATTCAACGCTAGGGGCGGGGACAACGTTTTACGTCGAACTGCCGACCGTGCCGGGGGCCGATCCAAAAGGGCTGGCGGCGCAGGTTGGGCAGGACAAGGACGCGACTGTGCTGCGGAACGTGGCCATCTAAAGCTGCTTTGATGCTCCGGGCGATGCCCGGAGCGGAGTTGCATAAAATTTCGCCGGAATGCTCCGTTAGGTTGTTTTGCAACTTAACGGTGCTATTCGTGCTTTAAGTAGTGGTTTTTCAACTTCAAATCTGGAATCCTCGTGGTTAACGCGATTCGGCACTGTGTTTTGTTTCACCCATTTCTATCTTGTTTCCCTGACGCCGATCCGTCATCGCGTTGTTTCGTTCAGCATTCTTCGGCTTAAGTCGTTAGAATATTACAACAAAGGTGAAATTTTTGATTGACTTCGTTACAGGTGTTTCGGCGCTAGCCTATTTCATGATGATTGCAGCGGCGACGAAGCAGCATTTCAATTCGGAAAAATACCCATGGGGTATGCACCTTATTTCTATTCTGTCGCTGATTGGTGTGTCGTTCTTTATGTACACGGCCTTTGTGTTGACCCTAAGTCATCCACTGGTTGTGTTGTTGCTGATCGCCGCGGCCTTTGTGCTGTTTCTTTGGGCGGCGCGGCATAGCAGCCAAAGGCAGTTGGGGCTGGCGTTCGCTGAGGATTTCAAGACCAACGGCATCATCACAACCGGACCTTGGCGTTTTGTGCGGCACCCGTTCTATGTGTCTTATGTGACGTTCTGGTTCGCCTGCGCCCTTGGCACGCTGCATGTTGTGTCGATCATCGTGTTTGGGGCTTTGCTGTTCATCTACGTCTATTCTGCCCTACGCGAAGAGGCGTGGCTGAGCGGCGGTGATCATGGGACGACCTATTTAACCTATCAGCGCAGCACGGGGTTCTTTTTGCCAACGCGCGTGCTGAGGAAGGTATCTTGAGCGCCAAGACCTTCGATATCGGGCGAGCGGAAAATCAGGATGATCTGAACGCAATCGGGGCGTTCAGATACCGTTGTTACCTGTCGGAGGGGATGATTGCGCCGCATGACGGGGCGTGTTTTCTAGATGAATACGACGATTTGGCGACCAGCCAAGTGTTCCGGGTGCGGTCGCAGGATTCGATTGTCGGGACCATCCGGCTGCATGTTTTGACGAAGGAACACCCCAAGTCGGCGACGATGTCGGCGTTTTCGGACATCTTGATGCCGAAAATTGATGCCGGCATGACAATGATCGACGGTGCGCGCTTTGCGGTAGAGCCGGGGCTGGGCGCATTGCGACTGTCGATCGCGCGCCAGACGCTGCGGCTTTATGCGACGGTGGGCAAAGAGCACGCGGTGAATTACGGCGTGGCGGCTGTGGCGGACGACCGGGTGGAATTTTACCGGCGGCTGTATGGCTTTGACCAGTTGAGCGATCCGCGCCGCTATGGTGGGTTGAACAAGAAGCTGGTTCTGATGGGCGTCGATCTGTAAGCCGCAGCCAATTGTGTCGCGGTAGGGAAGGGGGCCTGATGAAAGAGAACCAAGAGCTTCGGATTGATTTTGTCGAAGGGTCCGTTGCGCATCGTTTGCGATTTGGCGGCGGGCGCGGGCAACCGCTGGCCAAGGCGATGGGCCTGACGGATGGGCGCACGCCGACGATGGTTGATGCGACGGCTGGGCTGGGGCGCGATGCGTTTTTGCTGGCGTCGCTGGGCGCGCAGGTCACGCTGATCGAGCGGTCGGAAAAGATGCATGCGTTGTTGGCGGACGGATTGGCGCGGGCTGCGGCGGAAGGCGGCGAGTTGGCCGAGATTATCGGGCGGATGACGCTGCGACTGGGCGATGCCAAGGATTTGCTACCGCAGCTAGAGGCGGATTCGGTGCTGGTTGATCCGATGCATCCGGAGCGTAAGAAGTCGGCGCTGGTCAAGTTAGAGCTACGGCAAGTGCGCGACATCGTTGGCGAGGACGATAACGCATTGGAGTTGATGCAGGTTGCACTGGAGCATGCGCGCAAGCGGGTGGTTTTGAAGTGGCCGGTGAAAGCGGATTCGATCCCCGGTTTAAAGCCGTTTTCGCATCAGATTTTGGGCAAAACCACGCGGTATGACGTGTTTATGAACGGCTAGCCGCGTAGGTCGCCAAAAACATGGCGACCGCGCTTTGGGCTGTTGCGGCGATCACCTCTGCCGTCGGGGGCGTGGCCGCTTTGGCGAACAGGCGGCGGCGCCAGTGGCCGGCGGCGGAAAGCTCTACGAATTGGTAGGCGGCGAGCGGCAGGTCTGGGATGACCAGCGTGCCGCGCGCGACCTCTTGTTCAAGCACGGCCAGCAAGACGGCGTGGCCTTTGGCTGCGCCGGATTCGTAAAAGCGGGTGCCGATGTCGGGGCGACGTTCGGCGATGGCAATTACGATGCGTTGCGCCGCGATGACGTCGTCTGAACAGATCGCGGCCCCGAGCGTGCGCGCAAAAGCGGCAAGGCGATCGGCCAGCGGGGCAGGGCCCTGCAGGCTGGATTGCAAGTTTTCAAACATGGCTTCGCGGCGCTCTTCGACCAGCGCTTCGAATAGGTCTTCTTTGCTGGCGAAGTAGACGTAAAGCGTGCTTTTTGACACGCCTGCGGCGGTGCAGATGTCAGAGACGCTGGCCGCATCGAACCCCATTTGCATGAAAACCTGCGCCGCACCGAGGATGATGGCGGCGCGTTTATCGGGGTCTGCCCCTGCGGCGTGGCGCGGGGTGCGGGGGCGTCTGGGCTTTGGTGCGGGTTTATCTGTCATGCTGTGCATATAATCGAACCGAACGGTTTCATAAAGCCTTGAAGATCGGATTTCGCTACGCTATTTGCCAAATCGAACCCAGCAGTTCGATCTGATTCTGTATCCCTCTGCTTTTTCCCATTGCACGTCATACAGGAGTGTCCCCATGGCGCGTCACGACCGAACGATTTCCCCGTTGAGCGAAGCACAGACCGATATGGCCGAGGTTGCGCCGCCTAAATCTAAGCGCAAGCGGGTGATTTTCGGGCTGGTGGCGCTGGCGATCATCGCGGCGATTGTTGATTTCGGGCACGGGTATTGGACGACGGGCCGGTTTATGGTCGAGACGGACGACGCCTATGTCACCGCCGACGTGACGCTGATTTCCAGCCGTCTGCAGGGTTATGTGGCGGAAGTGCCGTTTGGCGAAAATGCGATCGTGCAAGCGGGCGATGTTTTGGTGCGGCTGGATGATGGCGATTATACCATCGCGCTGGAAGTGGCTGAGGGGCGCGTTGCCTCTGCCGGTGAGACGTTGAACCGGATTGATGCGCAGATTTTGGCGGCGCAGGCGGGTGTTGCGGCGGCGCAGGCACAGCATGATATGGCGATCGCGCAGCAACGCGCGGCGCAAAGCAATGCAACGCGAGTGCAGAGCCTTGCCAGCAATAATGTCGCGGCGCAGGCGCAGTTGGATACGGCGACCGAAACGCTGGCGACCGCGACGGCGACTGTGGCCAGCGCGGATGCGGCGATTGCCAGCGCGAATGCGCAGGTTGGCGTGCTGAAAGCGCAACGCGCCGAGGCGGTTGGCACCCAGCACGAACTGGAGTTGGCGGTTGATCAGGCGCAGCGCAATCTGGACCTGACGGTTTTGCGCGCGCCAGCGACGGGCACGCTGGGCAATATGACGCTAGAGGCCGGCGATCTGGTGACGGCTGGGGCGCGTCTGGCCGCGCTGGTGCCGCTGGAAAGCCTGTATATCAAGGCGAATTTCAAAGAAACGCAGATGGCGGGGATCGCGGTTGGTGCAACCGTGGGCATCACGATTGATGCGCTGCCGGATGCGACGTTCGAGGGTACGGTTGATTCCATCGCGCCTGCAACGGGATCGGTGTTTTCGCTGCTGCCTGCAGATAACGCGACGGGTAACTTTACCAAGGTTGTGCAGCGGGTGCCGGTGCGGATCGCTATTCCGCAAGAGGCACTGGACGCGGGCGGCTTGCGTGCGGGTTTGTCGGTGAAGGTCGAAGTCGATAGCCGCACCGGCGGCGTGCCCGAGGCGCATGAAGCGCCGGTTGTCGCGGCTGCGGGCGAGTAAGGATCATGTCTGCAACATCGCCTGCCATGCAAGGCACGGCGCCGGCGGCCGCGGCTGCCGACGATAATGCCCTGACACCCCGGCGCGTTCTGGCCTTTATGGTCATGGTGTTCGGGATGTTCATGGCGATTTTGGATATCCAGATCGTCTCTGCGTCGCTGCCTGACATTCAGGCGGGCCTTGGGGCCAGCGCGGACGAGATTTCTTGGGTGCAGACGTCGTACCTGATCGCGGAGGTCATCATGATTCCGCTGTCGGGCTTTCTGGCGCGGATGATGTCGACGCGGGTTTTGTTTACCATCGCGGCGGCGGGGTTCACGGCCAGCAGTCTGATGTGTGCTACATCCAGCAGCATTGGCGAAATGATCCTGTGGCGCGGTCTGCAAGGGTTCCTGGGCGGCGGCATGATTCCGGCGGTTTTTGCCGCGGCGTTCACGATCTTTCCGCCATCAAAGCGGTCGACGGTGTCGCCGATCATTGGTTTGATCGCAACGCTGGCACCGACGGTTGGCCCGACGGTTGGTGGATTCCTGTCGGCGACGTTTTCGTGGCACTGGCTGTTTTTGGTCAACGTCATCCCCGGCATCGGTGTTGCCATTGGCGCGTGGATGCTGATCGACTTTGATAAGCCCAACTGGAAGCTGCTGAACAAGTTCGATTGGTGGGGCTTGCTCGCGCTGGCCGGGTTCCTTGGCGGGATGGAGTTTGTGCTGGAAGAGGGGCCTGCGAATGATTGGTTCGACGATCACGCGGTTGCGGCGCTGGCGATCATCATGGTCGTGGGCGGGATCGTCACGTTTTGGCGCGCGTTCACGCGGGACGAGCCGCTAGTCGATTTTTCGGCCTTTGCGAATACCAACTTTGCCGTGGGGTCGGTGTTCAGCTTTACCATGGGTATCGGGCTTTATGGTCTGACCTATCTTTACCCGCTCTATCTGGGGTCGGTCCGGGGCTATGATGCGCTGATGATCGGACAGACGGTGTTTGTGTCGGGCCTTGCGATGTTTTGCACTGCGCCGCTGGCGGGGATCTTGTCGGCCAAGATGGATTTGCGGCTGATGCTGCTGATCGGGTTCATTGGCTTTGCAGGCTCGACCTGGATGCTGACCGGGCTGACGGCGGATTGGGATTTCAAAGAGCTGATGTGGCCGCAAATCTTTCGCGGGATGTCATTGATGCTGTGCATGGTGCCGATCAACAACCTCGCGCTTGGCACATTGCCTGCGGATAAGATGAAGGGCGCGTCGGGTCTGTATAACCTGATGCGGAACCTTGGCGGGGCTGTCGGGCTGGCGCTGATCAACACGATCCTAAGCGATCGGCGTGTGTTGCACTATGAACGGCTGTCGGAAGCCGTGACCTGGGCCAATGCAGAGGCCGTATCCCAGATGCAGCAAACAGCGGCGCTGTTGAATGCACGCGGACTGGATGGAGAGACCGGCGCATTGGCGCAGATGGTTGCGCGGCTGCGGGGGCAGGCGGCGGTGATGTCGTTTATCGATATCTTCTTGATCATTACCGTTCTGTTTGCCGGGCTGGCATTGGGGGCGCTGCTGATGAAGCCGCCGCCCAAGAACGTGAAAGTTGATGCCCACTAAGTAGGGCCCACTTAGTAGGGCAGGGGGGGCGGGCCAGTCAGACTGGCCCGCCCTTTTATCTATTTCAGGGTCGCAAGGTCTGCGGCTTGGAAGCCTGTCAGTTCATCCATGCGGCCATCGCGGACCTTTTCGACCCAATGGGCGTCGGACAGCAGGGCCCGGCCAACGGCGATCAGGTCGAATTCGTCCCGTTCCATCCGGGTGATCAGCTTGTCCAGCGATGTGGTCTGAGACCCTTCGCCCACGAAAGCGCCGCCGAAGTCAGAGTTCAGACCGACAGAGCCGACGCTGATGGTGGCCGCGCCTGTGAGCTTTTTGGCCCAGCCGGCGAAGTTCAGACCATCATCGCCGTCGATCTCTGGAAACTCAGGCTCCCAGAAGCGGCGCTGAGAGCAGTGCAGCATATCGACGCCAGCCTCGACGAAGGGCAGCAGCCAATCGGTCATCTCGTCCGTGGTGGTGGCAAGGCGGGCTTTGTAGTCCTGCTGCTTCCACTGGCTGACGCGCAGGATCAGTGGAAAGTCGGTGCCGACGGCAGCGCGGATGGCTTTCACGATTTCAGCGGCAAAGCGGGACCGGTCCTTAATCGTGGGGCCGCCCCAAGCGTCGTCGCGCAGGTTTGTGCCGGACCAGAAGAACTGGTCGATCAGATAACCATGGGCACCGTGCACCTCGACCGCGTCGAAACCGGCGTCGCGGGCCAGCTTGGCGGATTCGGCGAATGCGGCGATGGTGTCAGCGATATCCTCATCTGTCATCGTATTGCCGCGCGGCTCGCCGGGGGCAACAAGGCCAGAGGGGCTCTCGACCGGGACGTCTGGTTCCCAGTCGCCACCGCGAGTCGATCCGGTGTGCCAGATCTGCGGGGCGATCTTGCCGCCTTTGGCGTGGACCGCATTTGCGACATCAGTCCAGCCGGACATGGCCTGATCGCCATGAAAGAACGGAATGCCGGGCAGGTTGCGGGACGCGGGGCGGTTAATCACGGTGCCTTCGGTCAGAATCAAACCAACGTCAGCGGCGGCGCGGCGTTCGTAATAGTCGACTTGCGGCTGGCCGGGGATTCCCTGCGGGGCCATGCTGCGGGTCATGGGGGCCATGACGATGCGGTTATTGAGGTTCATTCCCTTAAGAGAGAAAGGGCGGAACAAAGTGTCGGTCTTCATGACGTGTCCTGATTGGGTCATTGATAGAGGGTGGGTAAGTAAGCCTTAAGCGTATGGATTCCAGCGAAAAGACGGCCGATTTGGTGCGTTTGGGGCAAGCCCCATGTGCGCACCTGAACTGCACGTTTCGCAGGCGTTTTACAAAAGAGTCACGAAAGTTGGGTATTGGGCGTTTTTTCTGCTTGCGCCCCTCGTTCGCTAACCTTAGAAGCCCCTTTACCGGAGACGCAGTGATGCAGACTTGGTGCAGCGGACGGGACGGACGGTTGAGAGACTGGAAGTTTTGGAAGTTGGAAAAATTCTTTGAGGTTTGAGCGGGACGCGCTTTTAGCGCATCTTGTATCTTTTTGCCTCTACGCTGTTTGAAAATTTAGTATCTGAAGAGATATGTGGGCGGTTTGGTTCAGTTCGATGGATCAGACGTCTGTATATCGCGCCTCTAGGATTTAGGTCCGATGATGAGGTGTCAGCTTCACTGTTTGATGTGGTTTCTTGTTATCTTTGGATAACCTGAAGCACAGAAGACAGAGAAACG
>NZ_FOTF01000047.1 GCF_900114485.1 Loktanella salsilacus
CAGTCCAAGCCATTGTGATCTCCATTCAGCTTCACAACCGAACAGAATCACAAACCACTGAACTCACTCAAATAGTTTTAAATCGGGCTCTTAGAAAGCGGTCACCTAAGCGGCCAGACCGCTCTGCCCCAATCCTCGCCAGTATCGACAATTGACTGGCCCACCACCGCAACCGTGTCGAGTTATGCATATCATCAAGCAGCTCTGAACGAGGACGTTGAGCGAGAGACATCATCGTTCCAAATCGCTGCAGGGTCAGATCAAGCACAGAATCTTTGCCGATACTCGCTTGGCGTCAGGCCCACGATGCGATGGAACACCTTCCGAAATGCCCCCGGGTCAGAATAGCCGACCTGCCAAGCCACACGCTCTACAGGTTGTTGGCTGAACTGAAGCAACTCCTGTGCCTTGGCTACCCGAAGGCGCTGTGCATATTCGGTCGCCGTCAGCCCTGTGGCTTTCTGGAAACGCCGGAGGAAGGTCCGCTTCTCCAATCCCGCCTGTTCGGCCAAAATGGCTAGGCCAGTATCCCGGCCTTCCTGCGCCTGAAGGTAATGCTGCGCCTTCAGTATAGCGCCGTCGCCATGGGACAGGCACGGCACGAAGCCGCTGTAGAACCGCTGCTCACGCCCCGGCAGGTCGACCAGCATCATCCGTGCGGTTCTTGCCATAGCGACAGGCCCAAGGAACCGGTTCACAAGGATCAGGCCAAGGTCGATCCATGACATAAGGCCTCCGGCCGAGATGATGTCGCCTCCGTCGACGATCAGCCGATCCACGTCCACCCGCGCGTCGGGGCAACGATCCTGAAGCGCCTGCGCATAGGTCCAGTGCGTCGTGACGCTGCGCCCGGCAAGCAGTCCCGTTTCGGCCAGAAGAAAGGCTCCGCCACAGACGGATGCAAGGATCGAGCCCTCGGCGTGACGCTGGCACAGCCACCGGGCGATGGGCGCACCCGCGTCGACCCCAAGCGTCGGTTCCAGAGATGGCGGCAACAGCAGAACGTCGCAGCGTGACGGGCCTTCATCATCGGATGTCGCGTCGGTGTCGAAGACGACACAAGCATCTGCAGCGGAATCGATGCGAAGATGGCGGACGCGCAATTGCGGCAGCACTTCAACCGCGTCTTGGGTGAACCGGTTCGAGAGTGCGAAAAGATCCGTCAGGCCCAGCACCGCTGACATCTGCACGCCTGGATAAAGCACGATACCAATGGCTGTCTGCGTCATTGTCGTTATCGCCCCTGTTTATGTCGATTGTGCCAATGGCCAGTGCTATCGTGCATGACGATATTCGATGCAACAGTGAACAGAACCCATGGAGGCTCTCATGTCCAACCGCGCCGTCCTCGTCGTCGATCTTCAGAATGAATACTGGCCGTCCGGCAACCTTCCCCTGCAGGGGATCGAGGCGGCGGCGGATAACGCCGCGCGCGTCATCGCGCATGCGCGGTCCAGGGGCGACCTGGTGGTGAACATTCGCCATGAAGCTCCGGGTGGCCCTATCTTCGTGCCCGGCAGCAAGGGAGCGGAGATCAACGAAACCGTCACACCCCAAGGCGACGAGGCCATCATCACCAAGAACTCCCCCAACTCGTTCCGCGATACTGGCCTGAAAGTTCTTCTCGACGAAAAGGGGATCATGGACGTGGTCGTGATAGGCGCGATGAGCCACATGTGCATCGATGCGACCACGCGCGCCGCCAATGATCACGGTTTCAACACAACCACGATCCATGATGCCTGCGCGACCCGTGACATCGAGTTTGGCGGGCAGACCGCCCCCGCCGCGCATGTCCACACGGCGATCATGGGTGCCCTTGCGTTCCTCTACGGCGACGTCATCAGCACCGAAGATTTTCTTCGCAGCTGACACCCTTGCCCGGCGCTTAAGGTAGGCCTGTCCTGCAATGGGCATGCCGACCGCATGCCCAATGCGGCGATCAATCCAAAACTTGCGCGGCCTCCGATGCTGCGAGCGACCATCAGCGTCAGCTCGTGTTGCCGCCGTCCCTCACCATCCCTAACAGATCCTGCCCCGCTACCAGTGGGCAAGGCAGCGAAAGAACTCGACCATGGACTTCAAGACAGAACACGGAATGACTCGACGCCAAGCGCTCTTGATGACGGGCGGTGCGTTTGCCGCCGCATCCCTCATGGCTGCGACTCAAGGCTGGGCAAATCCTGTAGGCACGCCTAAAACCGCCAAGGTCACCCAAGTCCGAAATGCGACAATTCTTGTCGAAACCGGTGGTGTAACCTTTCTGATCGATCCACTGTTCGCCGATCAGGGTAGCCTGCCTGGCTTTCCGGCGTCAGCCAGCAGTCATCTTAGCAATCCACTGGTTACCCTACCTATGCCGCAAGATGACCTTGCCACGGCTGATGCGGTCATCGTCACGCACCTGCATCTGGATCATTGGGATGATGCCGCCAAGGCAGCGATCGCACGCGACAAGCCGATCTTCGCTCAAAGCGAGCATGACGCCGGACTGATCCGCGCCGATGGTTTCACCGATGTGCACGTCCTGACCGAGGCGACGGAGTTCAACGGCGTCCGCCTGATCAAGACCGGAGGTCAGCACGGCAACGACGCGACGCTGGAGGCATTCCCGACGATGGGTGATGTCTGTGGCGTGGTGTTCAGCCACCCAGAGTTTCCGACCCTCTATGTCGCTGGAGACACCATCTGGAACGCGCATGTCCAGGCGGCCATCGATACCCATAAGCCGGCGGCCATCGTCCTGAATGCGGGGAATGCTGTAATGATGGGCTTTGATCCGATCATCATGGGGACGGAAGACGTGCTCGCTGTTCATCGCGCCGCACCCGAGGCCATCTTGATTGCAAGCCATATGGAGGCCATCAACCACTGCATCCTCAGCCGTCAGGTTCTGCGCGATTTCTCGGTTCAGAACGGATTTGAACAGAAGCTACTGATACCTGCCGATGGCGAGGCCGTCATGGTCTGATAAACAGGCGCGGTTTGATTAGGTGGCTTCGTTCTATTGCTGGATTGCAGATCCAGTCCGGCCACCGATGTGCGAGTTCGGGTGATCGTCATGCCGAGCACCAGGTAGCTGCTTTGTCACCCGCATCGCCGACGTTGTTTGGTCATTCTCGCTGCACAGCACTTCAAGGGCAGCTTTGGAAAAACCGCCCGGCCGCACCTGCCGGGTGCCGACTGACCGCTTTGGGCCGTCTCTGACATATCTGAATTTCTGCGAGCGCAAAATACTGCAGTTGCAGTGCTGGTAAGTCTGGGCTCAAACCGGGATTTCGCCGCGCTATCCACGAACGTCCGCTCTCATCTTCATGCAAGCTTTTAGCCAAAAGCTCGCATGAGGTTTTGGAACAAGCAGTTGGACAGGACATAGCTTTCGAAGAGAGTAAGCGTGAGGCAATGTTTGATCACATTGAGGACGCTCAATCCTACCACACCTAAAAGCCAACACGCGGTGCCAGTCCAAAGCAATTTGATTGATAGAGGTTCTACCTTAACATTCAGGTTGTCTTTGATGAAATATTATACAACCATAGGTTAAGTCTTATCACGACAGAGGGGGCATCTGTTCGGCGTATACTTCTATACTTGCATCAAGTGGCGGTGAAAGTTTCAAGAAACACGGTAGGTTCATCATATTTCCGATAACTTCTTGATTGGGGGCTGTCGAAATAACAACATCACCCTGACTCCCTATGATCTTCGAAGGTACAATATATGAGAAATGACTGGCACCAATCTCTCGGCGCATCATTAAAGAAAACAGCAAAAAATAAACCTATTCTATCCTTCATTTTTATTGCGATATTTTTTGTTTGTATAATTTGTATTGAAATATTTGCATCAAAAATACCAATACTCCTATCCATAAAATGGATTGTGTTGATATTTATACTAAGCTTCATACTGCGTGAAAGAATAGGACGTTAAAAATGGTAAAAATCATTACATCATCTGATAATAATACAACATATCAAACAGTCACTGAAAATGGCCAAACTACAGTCACAAGCACACTAACATATAACTCACCAGAGCTCGTGGGATTTGCTAATTATATAGGTTCGGGAGGCCGAACAGCAGCCGAAGTTGATTGGGGTGGATCGGTCGCCGGGGGGGTCGGTTGTCAACGGCGGAGACAAATCCGGCCACGCGGCGGCGCAAAACTAGGCCAGTGGCGGGGTGCCAAGCGCCATGGTGCGCGCGCTCCCCAGATAGCTGGTGCGTGCCATGGCGCATTGGCCCACAGGGCCAACCCTGCAACGGGTGATCAGGTTGAGACTTCGGCCTTTCGGGCGCGGCTTTGGCCGAGTCGATAGCTGTCGCCGTTCATCTCGAGGATGTTGACGTGGTGGGTCAACCGATCGAGCAGTGCGCCTGTCAGGCGTTCCGTGCCGAAGGTTTCGGTCCATTCGTCGAATGGTAGGTTGCTGGTGATCATAGTGGAACCGCGCTCGTAGCGCTGCGAGATCAGTTCGAACAACAGCTCGGATCCGGTTTTGGACAGCGGCACAAAACCCAGTTCGTCGATGACCAGCAATTTGACGCCGGCCAGCTGCTTTTGCAGGCGGAGCAGGCGGCGTTCGTCTCGGGCTTCCATCATCTCGTTGACCGGTGGTGAAGCTGACCGAGAGGCCCTTCTGGCAGGCCGCCAGCCCAAGTCCGAGGGCAACATGGGTCTTTCCTGTGCCGCTGGGCCCCAAGGCGATGACGTTCTCGCGCCGGTCGATCCAGTTGCAGCGAGCCAGTTCCAGCACCTGCATCTTGTTGAGTTTTGGGATCGCCTTGAAGTCGAAGCTGTCCAGGCTCTTGGTGGCCGGGAACTTCGCGGCCTTGATACGCCGCTCGATCATCCGCCCCTCACGGTCAATCAATTCCAACTCGACCAGACGCGCGAGGAACTGAACATGATCCAGCCCCTCGGCGGCGCATTGGCGGGCGAGCTTGTCGTATTCCCGCAAGAAGGTCGGCAACTTCAGCGTCTTGAGGTGATCCGCGCGCAGGATCTTTGGAGCCACGATCATGCTCTACCCTCCGACATCAGGGCCATATAGCTGGCTGCGGACGTGGTCTCGACGTTCGTCCGCGGCAGGTATGGGTAGACATCGAGATCCAGCTTTGGCGGTCGTTTCTCGACGTGGCAGAGGACGAGGTGCTTCACGGCATCGAAGCCGACCGCCCCCAATTGCAGCGCTTTCTTCACGGCGACATGCAGGTCATCAATATCGAAGGTCTCGAGCAGGCGCAGCACCTGGACATACTCGCGGCGGCCGGCCTTGATCATTCGCGCTTCCATCAGGCGACGCAGGGTCGCGAACGCGGGCGGCAAATCCCATTCAACCAAGGGGGCCGCTTGATCGAGGGCGTTGATTTTACGCTCGATCAGCGGAAGATAATGCACCGGATCGAAGACCATATCTTCGCGGTCGTAGCATCGGGGATGGCGTGCGATGATCTCACCACGGCAACCGATCACGACCTCTCCGACATAGCCCCTGATCCAGACGTCACGGTGGCCGTAAGCGACTGGCACCGAGTAATCATTCGTCTTGTAGCGCACCAGCGCCTGCGAACTGACCCGTCCGGTTGCCTGATCACAGGCATCGAATGGTGCCGCCGGAAGGTCGGACATCGTGACCAGATCACGCACGAGGCGTTGACCGATCGTTTCCGACTGGCCGCGCAGGAGATCCGCTTGGCGCTTGCGGCATTGCTTTTCCAAATAGTCGTTGAACGCGTCCCATGTCGCAAACCGTTGGATTGGCACCATGAAGTTGCGGCGGGAGTATCCGACCAGCCCTTCCACATTGCCCTTGTCATTGCCCTTACCGGGTCGGCCATAGCGGTCTCGAAACAGGTAGTGCGACAAAAACCCGCTGAAGAGTGTCGCCCGCTGACGCGTTCCATCAGGAAGGATCTTCGCAACGAGACAGCGGTCGTTGTCGTAGAGGACCGACCCAGGCACCTTGCCGAAGAACGCAAACGCATGAACGTGGCCGTCAACCCAGGCTTCCGCCGTCGCCCCCGGATACGCACGCACGAAGCAGGCATCACTGTGCGGCAGGTCCATGACGAAGAAATGCGCCTTTTGTTCGACACCGCCGATCACGACTACCGCCTCGCCGAAATCGGCTTGGGCGTGCCCGGGCGGATGCGCCAGCGGCACGAACATCTCGCGACCGCACCGTTCGCGCTGCCGCATGTAATCCTTCACGATCGTATAGCCGCCGGTGAACCCGTGCTCATCACGAAGCCGCTCGAACACCCGCTTCGCCGTGTGCCGCTGCTTGCGATGAACCTCCCGAACGCCGTCCAGCCAAGCGTCTATCATCCCGGTGAAGGCATCCAGCTTCGGCCGTTTGACCGGCGCCGTCCGCCGATATCCGGGCGGGACAGAGAACGCCATCATCTTAGCTACGCTGTCGCGCGAGACGTTGAAGTGCCGCGCCGCTTCTCGCTGGCTCATGCCCTCAGCACAGGCCAGCCGAACCTTCCGATATAAATCCACGGTGAAAATCCTCCCACCCTCCCTGTCACCAGAAAGGGTAAAGGTGGACGACTTTTACGCCGCCCGCAGCAAGATCATCCCGCCGCTACCGTGGCCGACTTTCGCACCGCCGTTCTCACCATGTTGGGCTATGATAATCGTAAGCCTCAGTGTGATCAAATGCAACAAAGACGGGGTATGTCGTAGGCTATTTGAAGATTTTGCAAATTCTTCAGAAAAGGACCGTCTATTAAGCAGTTACTTTTAACTATAATCTTGACGCAAATTTTTATGCCATTTCTGGATGCAGTGGTTTTTCGCTGATGACTGGCAACTTTAGTTGGAAACATGATCCGATACCCACACGACTGGTGACTGTAAGTTCTCCATCATGCAATTCCGCCAGCTGCTTAGCGATCGCTAGGCCCAACCCAAAGCCACCTTTTTGCCGCGTGACTGATGCATCGACCTGCTGAAAGCGCTCAAATATGCGATCCAGATAAGCCTCAGGAATACCACACCCCGTGTCCGAAATGCTGATCACGACTTCGTCCGGACGTTCGACAACACCCAGCTCTACGTGGCCATGTTCTGTGAACTTGATCGAGTTCGACATTAAATTGTAAAGGATCTGTCGCAACCTTGCCTGATCCCCAAAAATATTGACCTGCACGTTCGAGCTATAGCGGAAATCCAGATCTTTAGCTTGGGCCAGAGGTCGGAGTTCTTCCGCAACAGCATCTGTCAGATCGGCCAGAGAAACGATCTCTTTCTGAATATGCATGGTGCCACGCTCTGCAGTGGTCCAATCCAGAAGATCCTCTACCAAACGCAGCATGTGCTTGCTGGCGTGGACGATTTTGCTTCCTTGGTCAGCAACGTAACCTTTATAGGCCTCAACAGCGTTTTTTACCTCATCCGATATGTCGGCGGATCCTTGTAAAAGGTTGTCGAGGCGTGCGGCGGCAGGCAGCTTATCTTGATGCTGAAAGAACGACGCACGACCAACAATCACGGTCAAAGGCGTCCGTAGTTCGTGCGATACGTTGCTAATGAAGTTTGTCTTTTCGAGGTCAGCCGCTTCAGCGGCGTCCATTGCACGCTTTTCTGCCGTCACATCCGTTCTGATACCGACAGTATAGCCATAAGGCGTCTTGGCCTCTGTAACTTTGACCCAACGCCCATCAGATATTTGATGGATGAATGAGCCTTGCGGATTCATGAAAGCAGAAATCCGACTTGCCACCCATTCTTTCTCGTTACCAATAGCCTCAGGAAACTGCGATCGCTGAACACCGGCTCTCACGAGCACTGCAAAAGGAACACCAGGCACCAGCTTGTCCACAATATTTGGATAGTATTCTCTGAATTTATGATTGGCCATAACGAGGCAATTGTTCTGATCGAAAGCAGCGAACCCCTCGTTCATACAAGAAATAGACTCTTGGAGAAGAGCGTGATGCTTGGCATGTTTTTCAGAGACGCTGTGAACGATCAGTAAGCTCGCAGCAGCGCCCATTGCTAAAAGGATTGAGGTTGTCAGGATGACATATCCTTGAGGAGATCTTTTTGGCCACCCTCCAATCGGCGCAGCCGAAGCACGCCACTTCGCCCCAGCCATGGGAAATTCGACCGAAATTGGAACTTCAGAACCTTGCCAATGGCCATCGATCTCGGATTCTGAGGTCATAGCGCGCTGGCGAACTTCATACAGTGTGAAGACCAGTTCTTCACCCTGATCAAACGTTGCCGTATTGTTGTTAATTAAGCCATCAGCTTTGATGACAACTGAAATGATGCCCCAAAACCGTTCTGCGGACAGTCCATCCTGCGGTAGGAAAACCGGATAACGTAAGATGTAGCCGATGCCGCCTTGAACGAGTGAAATTGGTCCAACGACAACCGGACTACCTTGACGATAGGCACGAGCGACCCCCGGCAACTGCCGATGAACTTCCCAATACTTGAGGCCAACAGTCCCCTGATTAGCCGACAACGGGAACGTTTGCGTCACCGTAAGATCTGGTGCGAGTGCGACAGCAAGAACATTAGGATTGCTCGCCAGAAGGGCCTCTACATCTTTTTGAATGAGAAGGTCTGGCGTTTCACCAGATGCTGTGAGGAGACCTTCGATTTTGCCCGCGACCAGTTCAGCTTCGAAGAATGATAGCCGTATCTGGTTGGTCGCTTGGTAAAGGTATTTCTCCAGCTGATTCCGCTCTGATGCCAAGTAAATGGCATCGCTCCGGTTCATCGCTGTAAGCCCTAGGAGCGGAAATGTGATGACAACGAGTGCCGCCGCGATAAGAAATAGCTTCGCCCATAGCACCCCCTTGGCGCTTTCCAGCAAACGGACGACCATAGCGCGGCGACCTGCGGTTTGCGCCTCATTCAACTGGTTCATTTCTTCTGGCCCCACCTCAGGTAGCTCTGTTTCGATACTCGAAACATTCGGATGCGGCTGTGGCATTTGTTTGGCCATCATGCATCAATAATGATGCAGGCGGCGGTGGCGTTCGACGCAGTTAAGGTATGAAGATAACCACGGCTAACAACACTCCTAGTGCCTTACTAACATTGCCTGCGGGTAAGGGCCTGAAACCTCTAGCAATCAACGGGTACATTTCTTCCGCCGCACGACTTGTGATTAGGGGCGTGCTGGGAGTGCGCGGCTTCACCGGCAACTTTTTGCCATGAAAGACACCGGATGTTGAAGAAACTTTACGATGGGCTGCAGGTCGTTTTAGACCTCGGAGTTCATTCTTTCCAACAATCGTTTTCCCATTCTAAACGTTGGGATCATCCTGGCTTGAACCTCGAGTATCTCGCCGGTTCTGGGATTACGTCCAGTTTTGGCTTTATGACAGCTGGTGGAGAATACTCCGAAGTTCCGAAGCTCAACACGGCGACCATGCGCGACTGAATCAATGATTTTGTTAAATATGGCGTTAACCGCAGCCTCCACGTTTTTTGCGGATATATCTGGGTGTTCATTCCGGAGCTTTTCAAGAAGTTCAGATTTCGTCATCTTAGCGTTCCTAAGCCAGCGTACATCTTACCGTACTGAACAGCTTTTACACCACGTGGTAAATGTTTTCTCAATGCTGGGCATCCAGTGGGATCGATTTCTCACCGCATCACTTGCGAAACGCGTCGGCCAACTTGCGAAGATCAGGCACATGACCGCCGTCAAGCTTTGGTGCCGTGTCCCGTGCAATGCGGTCCCATGACCGGTGTCTTGTAACGTGCCATGTTCTGGGAAGCTTAAGGGGAGCTGTCCCGCGTCCCGGAGACGGCGCTGGAGCGGTTGCAGGCCCCGCCCGCGCGTCAGGCGGCAAGGATCACGAGCCGCAGACCGCCCTTGAGCGGCTACCGGCTTCGGGGAAAGCCGCGGTGGGGACCGGAGCGCCAAGATCGAGCGCAACGTTGAGATTTCCGGGGTGGATTTGACGGAGCAGGACCGGGATAGAGCAAGGGTGCTGGAGCGCGAACGGGTGCGGGAACTGGACCGGAGTATCGAGCGAGAGGGGCCGGATTATAGTATCTGGGGGCGGGAATTTTGACATGCCAACGCATTACCATCCAGCGACATAAAACTAGCACCATCGAATATCTAAAAAACTTTGTTTTAAAAACAATGCTTTAGAGGTATTTTTCATCTTATTGGAAACTTTCCAGATTTCCGGCCGTGACTATCAATAATATCAATCTCAGCACGGAGAATTAGAAACATGAAGACGCTTATTTCAGCTATTGCCCTTACCATTGCCGGGTCTGGTGCATTCGCTGCAGCACACGCTGCGGCCCCTTCAATCACAGCATCCGATCAATCGGCTGAGAACGGTATCGTCGCTGCCGAAACAGTAGTTGCTCCTGAAAATGGCTGGATGGTCGTGCACCGCACCGATGCCGACATGAAACCCGGACCCGTTGTAGGCTATGCGCCTTTGCGTATGGGTGACAACACGGATGTTGCTGCAATTTTGACTGAAGAAGTTGCACCGGGAGACATGTTGATGCTGATGGTTCACTCTGAAGCTGGTGGCATGACTACAGGTGGTTTTGAGTACACACTGGGAGCCACCGAAGATGGCCCGATCAAAATTGATGGTGAGCTTGTGACGGCTACGATCACCGTCGAATAGTCTTCGCTGCGGTCAGTTTGTTAGGTCATTAGCTTTGAGTTCAGAGTTCTGACCAATGTTGAGCGCCGCCTGCAATTCGAGACAAAATTGCAGGCGGTGTCGTTTTTGAACATGGTACTGAGGTGGTAATTCTCTCTTCTTTGTCCGAGAATTA
>NZ_FOTF01000005.1 GCF_900114485.1 Loktanella salsilacus
TGACGTTTGACGAACGGCTTCACATAGATTGGCGGGATTAGGCGCACGTCGTGGCCCAACTTCTCAAATTCCCGACCCCAGCCATGCGCCGTTGCACAAGCCTCCATGGCGATCAGGCATTTAGGCTGCTGCGCCACGAACGCGAGAAACTGACCTCGTGAAAGCTTCTTACGAAACGCGACCGAACCGTCTTGGTGTGCACCGTGCAGCTGGAAAACGCGCTTTGCCAGATCGACACCGATAATAGTAACTTCGGACATGGATACTCCTTCCTTCTGTGATGGTTTCAACACTCATCATAGTGGCACATTGCGATGCCGTCGGGAGGGGGCATCCAAGCCATCAACAGAGTCCGTTGAGCGACTAATCACACAACTGACTGAAACTCAAAGCACCCGAACCGTTGCTAATTACGAGCATCGCGTTGAATAACTGGAACGGTAGAGGCTTAATTCGCGGGAGCGAATATCAAATATTGCAACACCACAAAACCTACAACGAGATGTCCGAACAGGCAAACGGTTTTTCATCAAAGCCTTATAAAACATGGGGAAAAGGGGACATCCACACGAAGAAAACCGTCATTAGATTAGTTTACACTGAGCCCATGATTGTATCCCAGAAAACAGCTGTTCGAACCGGAGAAACGACCTATCCGTTCAAGGCCTTAAACTTCCTCGGCAAGACTAACCTTAAAATGGTGCCCCCGGCCGGACTCGAACCGGCACGGCCTAAGCCAAGAGATTTTAAGTCTCCGATGTCTACCATTCCACCACGGGGGCACGGCGTTTTCGTAACCGCGCGCGCGCGCGGGGGCAAGGGTCAGCTTGTGGGGGCGACGGGGGCTGTGCCCTCTTCTTTGACCGCTTGCATCGCGACATAGGTCGAAGTCCCCGCCACATGCGGCAGGGTCGAGATGAAATCAGCCAGCACTTGGCGGTAGTCGGTCATGCCTTGCGTGCGCACTTTGAGCAGATAATCGAACGATCCGGCGATCATATGGCACTGCTCGATCTGCGGCACGGTCAGCACGGCGCGGTTAAAGGCCTGCAACGCGACTTCGCGGGTGTCTGATAGCCGCACTTCGACAAAGGCAACGTGGTCGCGGCCCAGCCGGATTGGATCGAACAGCGCACGATATCCGCGGATGACACCGTCCGCTTCTAGCCGGCGCAGACGCGCCTGCGTCGGCGATTTGGACAGGCCGATTCGGTCAGCCAGCGCGGTGACGCTGATGCGGCCATCCACGGCCAAAACGTCCAAGATTTTCGCGTCGAAAGAGTCTAGTGCTGCAGTCATTCTGACAACTCGCCACGTTAAAATGCAGACGGATATGCCTGACACTTGCTATTTAGCGGGCAGATCGACTTTGAACAAGACGCTAGAATGCGGCAACCTCAAGGAGTGTGCCATGCCTCTCGATCCCTCTACAGACCTGCGCGCGAGCATCGATATGCAGATGTATGCGCCAGAGATGACGGTTGTCCAAGACCTTGCCGCACGCGCTGGGCTGACAGCCGCCGATCGCGCCCGGATTACCGCCGCCGGGGCCGATCTGGTGCGGCGTATCCGCGCCAGTTCAGAGCCGGGCTTGATGGAAGTTTTCCTCGCGGAATACGGCCTCTCTACGGACGAGGGCATTGCCCTGATGTGTCTGGCAGAAGCCTTGCTGCGCGTGCCGGACGCCGACACCATCGACGCATTGATCGAGGACAAGATCGCGCCAAGCGATTGGGGCAAGCATTTGGGGCACTCCGCGTCGTCCTTGGTGAATGCCTCTACTTGGGCGTTGATGCTGACGGGGCGGGTGCTGGACGACGAAAAGCCCGGCATCACGCGGCATCTGAAGGGCGCGATCAAGCGCTTGGGCGAGCCTGTGATCCGCACCGCCGTTGGCCGCGCCATGCGCGAGATGGGCCGTCAGTTCGTGCTGGGCGAGACGATCGACAAGGCGATGAAACGGGCCGAGGGGATGCAGGCCAAGGGCTTTACCTACTCCTACGACATGCTGGGTGAAGCCGCGCGCACGGACAAGGACGCACGCACGTATCAGCTGGCTTATTCCCGCGCGATTTCCGCCATCGCCGCGCATTGTGTGCATGACAGCGTCGCGGAAAACCCTGGCATTTCGGTTAAGCTGTCGGCCCTGCATCCGCGCTACGAGGTCGCGCAGGCGGACCGCGTCATGGCCGAACTGGTGCCTCGCGTCACGGCGCTTGCGATCTTGGCCAAGGCAGCGGGCATGGGCTTTAACATCGACGCAGAAGAGGCGGACCGCCTGTCCTTGTCGCTGGACGTCATCGGCGCTGTGCTGCGCGAACCAGCTTTGGCGGGCTGGGACGGCTTTGGCATCGTGGTGCAGGCTTACGGGCTCCGCGCAGGTATGGTGATTGACCACCTGCATGCACTGGCCGAAGACCTAGATCGCAAGATCATGGTGCGACTTGTAAAAGGTGCCTATTGGGACGCAGAAATCAAACGCGCACAGGTTATGGGAATGGACGGATTTCCTGTCTTCACCGCCAAGGCCCATACCGACGTCAGCTATATCGCCAATGCGCAAAAGCTGTTGGGCATGACGGACCGTATCTATCCGCAGTTTGCGACGCATAACGCGCATACCGTTGCGGCCATTCTGGACCTTGCGGGGCAGCTGGATCGCAACCCCTCTGATTATGAATTCCAGCGTCTGCACGGCATGGGGGAGACCCTGCACACCATCGTGCTAAACGATCAGCATACCCGCTGCCGCATCTATGCGCCTGTTGGCGCACACGAAGACTTGCTGGCCTATCTCGTGCGCCGCCTGCTGGAAAACGGCGCGAATTCTAGCTTTGTGAACCAGATCGTAGACGAGGATGTCACACCCGAGGCCGTGGCCGCTGATCCGTTTGACCAGATCGGTGTGCGCCACGCGATCCGCAACGGGCCAGACCTGTTCGGTGCAGAGCGGGCGAATTCCAAGGGTTTCGACCTGACGCATGAACCCACGCTGGCGGCGATCGAAAAGGCGCGCGCACCGCACAAGGATGCGGTGTGGGATGTGACGCCGCAGGTGGCCGGATTTGTAGGCACCGGTGAGGCCGCGCCTATGGTGAACCCCGCCCGCCCCGGCGACGTGGTCAGCCGCGTGATCGCGGCCTCGCCTGCGGCAGTGACGGCAGCGTTTGATGCCGCAACGCCATGGGATGCGCCAGCTGGCGCGCGCGCTGATATTCTGGATGCAGCGGCAGGTGCATTCGAGGCGCACTACGGTGAAATCTTTGCGATCTTGACCCGAGAGGCCGGCAAAGGCCTGCCCGACGCCGTGGCGGAACTGCGCGAGGCCGCGGATTTCCTGCGCTACTACGCGTCAGAGGCGCGCCGCATGCCGGACGCCAAGGCACGCGGCATCTGGACCTGCATCAGCCCGTGGAACTTTCCGCTCGCGATCTTTACCGGCCAGATTGCCGCCGCCCTAGCCGCAGGTAACGCCGTGTTGGCGAAACCTGCGCAGCAATCGCCCGCCATCGCGCAGCTGGCCGTGCGCCTGATGCACGAGGCAGGTGTGCCAACCGCCGCGCTGCAATGCCTGCCCGGCGGCGGCAATGTGGGTGCTGCCCTGACCGCCGACGCCCGCGTCGCTGGTGTCGCCTTTACCGGATCGACCGCGACCGCGCGCAAGATCGCGTCCAGCATGGCCGATCACTGCGCCCCCGGCACACCGCTGATCGCGGAAACCGGCGGGCTGAACGCGATGATCGTCGACAGTACTGCCCTGCCGGAACATGCGGTGCGCGACATCGTCAACGGCGCGTTCCGATCCGCTGGTCAGCGCTGTTCGGCCCTGCGCTGCCTGTATGTCCAAGACGACATTGCGGATAAACTGCTGACCATGCTGAAGGGTGCAATGAATACGCTGACCTTGGGCGATCCGTGGGATCTGTCCACGGATATCGGTCCAGTGATCGACGCTGATGCACGCACGGGGATCAACGCGCATATCACGCAGGCCGCAGGCGAAGGCCGCGTTTTGCATCAACTGGCGGTGCCCGGCATGGGCGAATTTGTTGCCCCGACAATCATCGCGCTGGACAGTATTGCCCAGCTAGAGCGTGAAATCTTTGGCCCCGTCCTGCATGTCGTGCGTTTCAAGTCGCAGGATCTGAACAAGGTCATCGATGCCATCAACGCGACGGGTTACGGCCTGACCTTTGGCCTGCACACCCGCATCGACGACCGGGTAGAGACGATGGTAAACCGCATCGACTGCGGCAACATCTACGTGAACCGCGACCAAATCGGTGCCATCGTCGGCTCTCAACCCTTTGGTGGAGAGGGGCTTTCCGGCACCGGACCCAAGGCGGGCGGGCCGCAATATCTGCCCCGCTTTACCGCGCCACGGCCAGCCATCGCGACGCCGTCCGAATGGGACAGCCAAGACAGGCCAGCGCGCCTGACGCAGACTTTGACGGACGCCCCCGTGCCCCCCGCGATGCAGCCGCGCGATATGCCCGGCCCAACGGGCGAGTCCAACCGTCTGACCCTTCACCCACGCGGCCCTGTGCTGTGCCTTGGCCCCGGCCCTGCCGCTGTGGCGGCGCAGGCCAAGCAGGTCGAACAATGGGGCGGGCAGCCCGTGATGGCCCAAGGCACCGTGGCCCCCGGCGTTTTGACAACGCTTGCACCGCTTGCCGCCGTCATCTGGTGGGGCAACGCTGATCAGGGTCGCACCTATGCACGTGCGCTTGCCGACCGCGATGGACCGATCACCGCGCTGATCACAGCGACGCTGGATATCGCCCACGTCATGCATGAACGCCACGTCTGCATCGACACGACAGCCGCAGGCGGTAACGCCGCGCTGCTGGCAGAGGTCGGCGTCCTGACACCCTGACACCGCCAAAGGGGGCGCTGCGCGACTGCGCCCCCTTGACCCGGCCGACTCCTTGACCCGGCCCTACCCCTTGACCCGGCCCTACCCCTTGACCCGGCCCCGCCCCGCTGCACCTATGGGCCATGTTTCCAATCCGCGATCACAACCCGTCCCGGCGCACGCCCTACGTGACCTATGCCCTGCTGATCGCCAATATCGCGGTCTGGCTGTGGTCAGTCGCGACCATCACCGACGATAACGCGCTGAATTGGTTCTACTATAACTACGCCCTGATCCCCGCGCGCCTGACGGGCGGAGAGGGTCTTGCCGGGCTTGTGACGTCGATGTTCCTGCATGCAGGCTTTCTGCACCTCGCCGGCAACATGCTGTTTCTGTTCATCTTTGGCGACAACATAGAGGACCGGATGGGCCATTTGCCATTTGCCGTCTTCTATACCTGCTGCGGCATCGCGGCGGGATTGGCGCAGGTCATGACCGACCCCTCTTCGGCCGTGCCGACCGTCGGCGCGTCCGGCGCGATCGCAGGGGTCATGGGCGGGTATTTGCTGTTATTCCCCCGCGCGCGCGTCGATATCATCCTGATCCTGATCGTATTTTTCAAGATATTCCCAGTGCCCGCTTGGCTGATGCTTGGCCTGTGGTTTGCTATGCAAGCCTTTGGCGGGCTGGGGCCGCAAAGCGATGGCGGCGTGGCCTATTGGGCGCATATCGGGGGGTTTGTGGCCGGGACTATCCTGACCGTGCCGCTTTGGTTGCGGCTGGGCGGCGTGACCTTCTGGCAGGTCACCCACGGGGTGCCGCAAAATCCGCCCATGACCTACATGGACGGATCAAGCCGCATCCCAACGGTGCGCCGCAAGCGTTAAGCTTTGCGGATCACCTTGGCGAAGGTCGCGAAAATATCGTTGTTGGCGCAAAGCACGGTGCCATCAGACAGCGGATCGCCATCCGGCGTGATCGATTCGACAATCGCGCCCGCCTCTTTGGCGATGATCAGGCCAGCGGCCATGTCCCAAGGCTTCAAGCGACGTTCCCAAAAGCCGTCATAACGGCCAGCGGCGACGTAAGCGAGGTCGAGCGAAGCCGCGCCAAACCGGCGCACACCAGCGCAAGTCGGCAGAATACGCGCCAAATCTTGTAGCGTTTCCGGCAGGTCGCTGCGCCCTGCAAAAGGCAGGCCGGTGGCGAAGATGCTGTCGATCAGACGGTGACGGCCCGACACGCGCAGACGGGATTCGTTAACGAACGCACCGCCGCCTTTTTCCGCGTAGAACATCTCGTCCTTGACCGGGTCATAGATGACGCCAGCGACGGCTTGACCCTTATGTTCAAGGGCGATGGACACGGCCCAATGGGGCAAACCGTGCAGGAAATTCGTGGTACCATCCAGCGGATCAACGATCCAGCGACGGGTCGGATCTTCGCCCTCAATCTCTGCACCTTCTTCGCCCAGAAAGCCGTAGCTAGGACGCGCGTGCATCAGCTCGTTGCGGATCGTTTCCTCGGCCTGACGGTCCGCGCGGCTCACAAAATCGCCGGGGCCCTTGGTGCTGACCTGCAGCTGCTCGACCTCGCCAAAGTCCTTGAGCAAGGCGCGGCCGACCTTGCGGGCGGTTTTCATCATTACATTGAGGTTCGCACTGCCAGCCATCGGGGCCTCCGTCCATGGATCAAGGGCGGCGTATAGGACGGGAGGCCGGACCATACAAGGTGCGGCGGCGCGTTGATGTTAAGGGAATCTTTGCAAGCAGGCGCGATAACGCTTTGGAACAGGGAACCAAGGTATGAAATGCTGGACCGTCTGAAAGAACGATTCATCTTGGAAACGCAGCTAACAGCGCACATCGTGCGCCGTGATCGCTTGTCCCGGATGAGCGTTATTCCTGTGGTCAGCGCTATTTTGGCCTACTGTGAAGATTATAAATCTGCCGCCATCGTTGCGCTTATGGTGGTGGTGTCGGAATCGGCTGCATATCTGGCAGGTGCCGGCGTTGGCATCGACGGGCCGCGACCGTCCCCGCGGCGCTGCGTTACCATCTGGGTCGTGGCGGTTTCGACGACGTCTATCTATATGACAGCCGGCGCATTATTTGGGGTAAGCGGGACGACTGCGACCTTAATTTGCGCGTTTATCTGGATGTTTGGCGCACTTGTTCATGTGTCTAATTCATTCGTCGCAGTCCCAATCTACAATTGGTCGATGCTGCTGCCGTCATATGTCATTGTCGCCGTTATTATCAGTGATCTGTTTTCTCGTTCTTTCACCCCGTCTGAACCTATAGACGCCATAGCCGTCGCAGGCTTGCTGCTGGTCTATTTTGCCAACTCGGTCCAAACGACCCAAAATCACAAAGACTCGTTGTCGGCCTATGAAAACATGCGCGAACTTGCCAATCGCCGCCTTGTGGAGCTTGAGGATCTATCTTTACGCGACACATTAACGGGTCTGCCAAACCGGCGTGCGTTCGATGACTTAGCAGGCGAAATATTATGTAGTGATCGCAATGATAAAGCCGCATTAGGCGCGTTGTTATTGATCAACATAAATGGGTTCAAACCCATCAACGACAGCTACGGCCACGCAGCCGGCGATGCCCTTTTGAAAGAAATCGCACGTCGGCTTAGCTCTGATATCATCGGGGCGGACGTCATCGCGCGGCTTGGCGGTGACGAATTTGCGATTGCCTGGCCCGGCCCTCTCAACACATCCGAATTGCACCGAATTGCTGAAAGTATCCTCGACCATTTGCACCAACCAATGCGCTATAGCCATCGCAAGCTGCAAATCACGGCCAGCATTGGCATCGCACCAGCCCACATGGGGGCAAGCGTTGGTCAACTTCTGAACGAAGCGGATCAGGCGATGTATCACGCCAAAAACGGCCTCGAATCGCGGGTTGTTATTTATGATCGGCGCAGCATTCCAAAACGGTCGAACCTGAATGATCGGGCGCGCCTGCTGGCAGCAATGCAGCAAGGTGAAATTTGTCCATTCTACCAACCGCAAGTGGATATCGCGACGAACCGCATTGTCGGGCTTGAAGCATTGGCACGCTGGGTGCAGCCCAACGGTGAAATGCGCACACCCGGCTCTTTCATCCCCGCCATCAACGAGGTGAACCTGCAAGCAGAATTTCAAGATCACATCCTGCATGCGGTCCTGAAAGATATGACTGCCCTGCAAAAAATGCAGCTATTGCCTGACCAAGTGTCGATCAATCTGTCCGAAGTGACGCTGGCAACAACGACGGGCCGCGACGCCCTGATCGAAGTTGTGGCGCAACATCCGAACCTGCGCGGTCACCTGATGTTCGAGGTGACCGAAGATATCTTCATCGCACGCGCCGGACAGACGATTAAGGATTCCATCTCAATGCTCCGCCTGGCCGGAGTGCGCATCTCGCTTGATGATTTTGGCACCGGCTTTGCGACGTTCCAGCATTTGCAGGAACTGGAATTTGACGAACTGAAACTAGACACCGGATTTGTCAGCAAGCTTGGTACGGACCGGGCGACAGATGTGCTGGTAAAATCCTTTTTAGACATGGGCCGCGGGCTTGATGTCTGCATCGTAGCAGAAGGGGTCGAAACAAAAGCGCAACTAGACCTTTTACGGGACATGGGATGCGAAACGGTGCAAGGCTACTTCTTTTCGCCCGCACAGTCCTACGACAATATCTGCGCGATGCTGCAATCCGGGGCTGCAACCGTCGCCGCCTAGGGGCGTTGCAGTTTGACCGCCTCTTGCCGAGCCAACCGGATCACATGACTAAGATATGGCAGCCCATCATCAGCCGTCCGCGTAGCCGCATAAAGCCGTTTTGTTATCCCTTTGGCCGTCAAAGGCCGCGTCACGTAGTCAGAATTATAACGCACCTGTCGCACAACCCAATCAGGCAGCACGGCCACTCCCCTATTGGACGCGACCAACAATAAGATCATCGCCGTCAACTCGACCTGCCGCACCGCCGCAGGTTCGACTTTGGCAGGGGTCAGTAATTCGCTAAAAACATCTAGCCGGTGACGATCGACCGGATAGGTAATCAACGTTTGGCCACGAAAATCTTCAGCCTCGATAAACGTTTTTTGCGCTAAGGGGTGAACAGCAGCCGCAACAAAAACGGGTTCATAATCAAAGATGGGCGTAAAGGTGATCCCTTCCAGCTCTTCCGGATCAGAAGACACGACAAGATCGACCTCCTCTCGGCGCAGTGCTGGCAGCGCATCAAAAGCTAGACCCGGACGAATATCGACATCGACTTCCGGCCACGCCTTACGAAAGGATTCCAGCACGGGCATCAGCCATTCGAAACAGGCGTGGCATTCGATCGCGATATGCAGCCGGCCTGCCTTACCTGTGATCAGTCCCTCAAACTCTGCCTCTAGCGCGGCGACCTGGGGCAAGATGCTTTCCGCCGCCGCCAGCAGCTTCATGCCCGCGGCAGATAACCGCAATGGCTTGGTGCGCCGCACGAACAACTCGACTCCTGCCTGATCCTCGATCCCCTTGATCTGGTGTGACAGGGCGGATTGGGTTATGCCCAGCAAATCCGCCGCATTCGACAAACCACCCGTATCGTGGATTGCCTTGATCGTGCGCAGGTGACGGAACTCGATATGCATATCGCAGTTATCCTCATAATCATCGTGAGCGTTATGAATTTGCCTCATATGCCGCGAGATGACACATATGACAAGACCGCAGAACAGGATGCCGCCATGACACACCCCAAGATTTCCTTTGAATTCTTCCCGCCGAAAAACCTCGAAGGGTCATTCCGGCTGTGGGATTGTGTGAACGTGCTGGCCCCGCTTGCGCCTGAATTTGTGTCAGTCACCTATGGCGCTGGCGGCACCACTCGCAAACTGACGCATGAAGCGGTCACGACGATTGATAAAACCACTGGCCTGAAGGTCGCCGCGCACCTGACCTGCGTTGACGCAACCCGCGCTGAAACCCTTGCAATTGCAGAAGAATATGCGGCAGCTGGCATCACGGACATCGTGGCACTGCGCGGCGATGCGCCCAAGGGCAGCGAAAAGTTCACCGCCCACGCGGACGGCTTTGCATCCTCGGTCGAACTGATTGAAGCCTTGTCGGCGACTGGCAAGTTCACGCTGCGCGTCGGGGCCTATCCCGAAAAGCACCCCGAAGCGGCGAGCCAAGACGCGGACGTAGAGTGGCTGAAGCGCAAGATTGACGCGGGTGCCGCCGCCGCAATCACGCAGTTTTTCTTCGAGGCGGACACCTTTTTCCGCTTCCGCGACAAATGCGTGAAGGCCGGGATCAACGCCCCGATCATCCCCGGCATCCTGCCCGTCGAAAACTGGAAGGGCGCATCAAAGTTCGCCCTAGCGACAGGCACGTCGATCCCGCCGGTCATTGCGCAAGCCTTTGAAAACGCGCTGCGCGACGGCAATGCTGATTTGTTGGCCACCGCATTGGCGACAGAGCTGTGCGACGATCTGCTGCAAGGCGGCGTCGATCACCTGCACTTTTATACACTGAACAAGCCGCAGCTGACGCATGATGTCTGCCGTGCCCTTGGCATTGCACCCCAGCCGCGCTTGCAAAACGTCGCCTGACCCGGCAGCTTGCGGCGAAAATAACGCCGGAGCCTGCCATGCCGATTGCCCAATCCCCTGCTGATCTGCCGGATCGCCAAACCGTTTTGTCCATGTCGGGCCTGCAGTTCATGCAGGCCGTTCTGGCTGGCGAATTGTCGGGGCCGCCCATCGCGCAGGGCATGAATTTTCTGCTGCACGCGGTTGCGCCGGGCCGCGCTGAATTTCGCGGAACGCCAGAATTTGCCCACCTGAACCCGGTCGGCGGCGTGCATGGCGGCTGGTATGGCACGGTTTTGGATAGCTGCATGGCCTGCGCCGTGATGACGACGGTGCCCAAGGGGTCGGTCTACACCACACTGGAATACAAAATTAACATTGTTCGCGCGATCCCGCCGGGCACACCCGTCATTGCGACAGGCATTGTCGACCACGCAGGCCGGTCCACCGGGGTATCGACGGGCCGGATCGAAGGGCTGGACGGCAAGCTTTATGCAACAGGGTCAACGACTTGCCTAATCATGCAATTCGAAAAACCCTAGGGCTGATAGGCGGCATCCGGCTGGTCGAACACAACCGGGGCGATGCTATCGTGCAGGCGCTCGGACGGATCGAACAGGATAGCGCGCGGTTGGCGCAGCAAGAAAACCTTGGCCCAGCCGTGCCATTGCCCGATAGACGGCGCGCTGGAATCGCAGGGAAACCGATCTTTCCATCCATCCGGAAGCGGCACACCGCAGGCGTTGATTTTCTCTAGCATCCACACCAACGGAATATTCGCCAGCGGACGCGCTGGCGGATAGGCACCAACCTGCCCGCCCACATCGCCATGCGTGCCGCGAAACCAGACCTGCTCTACCACGGCATCGCCATCCAAACTGGTATCCCACATCACAGGGCGATAAACATTCCGCCGTTCGTCCAAGGCAAGCGCGTGAAAGCCGTAGCGCACATGACGTCCCAAACGGTGATCGTGAAAACCGTGGTGATCGGCGCGGTCCAGCGGCGTGCGGCGGCCCAGCGCCTTGACCGTATCCCAGACGCCGACAGCCTCGATCTGGACGTCATCGTGGCACAACAGGCGACGAAAGGCGGATGCGGCCTCTGACCCGCCGCCAGCTTGATAATGGCGATAGGCGGTGCGCACGGCACTGACTGTCGCCTCGTCGTGTTTCAGCAAGCCAATGCGGCCGATGAGCCCAGCCAAAGAGCGCACAGCAAAGGCGCCGCGCGAATAGCCCATCAAAATGATGGTATCACCGGGCCGATAGCGTGAGGCGAGCACGCCGTAGGCCCGCCTGATCTGCCTGTTCATCCCGCGGCCAGTCATCACGTCCCACGTCTGATACCAGTCCGTCCATTGAATCCCGGCCTCGTAATAGACGGTCAGGTTTGCGCGCTGCCCGACCTCGCGCAGCAGTTTGAACGTGCGGCCTGCGTTCGTCGCGTTGCCTTGGGACAACGATGACATCGTGCCATCCAAAATGATGACATGCGTCGCAGGCCCGCGCCTGCGATGCGCGCCGCTTTTCTGGCGCGGTTGAAGGCCAAAAAGGCCAAGAAACCAGTTACGCGGGTTCAGAACGGGCCTCCTGCAACCAGCCCCAGACACGGTGCGGCGTAAAAGGCATCTCGACCTGCCGCACGCCGCTATCCCACAGCGCATCCAGCACGGCATTGGCGACGGCCGCCAGCGCGCCGACGGTTCCCGCCTCGCCGCAGCCTTTCATGCCCATCGGGTTATACAGCGACGGCGTGCCGCGGGTCGAGAAATCAATCATCGGCACGTCCGCGGCGCGGGGCATACCGTAGTCCATGAAGCTGGCGGTCAGCAATTGACCGTCCTCGTCAAAGACAACGCGTTCCATCAGCGCCTGCCCAAGGCCCTGCGCGACGCCGCCATGCACCTGACCTTCGACCAATACCGGGCTGATCAGATTGCCAAAATCATCGACAACGGTGTAGCGATCAACGGCTGTCTCCCCCGTCTCGGGGTCAATTTCGACCTCGACCACATGGGCACCGTTCGGAAAGCTGCGGTTATCCAATGTGATCCGCTGGCTGTGGCGCAGCAGGTCGGTGCGGCCATCGGCGCGGGCCATTTCAGCAACGTCCAGCATGGTCGGCGTCAGGTTCGATCCCGCGATGCGAAAGCGTTCGTCGTCAAAGCTGACTGCGCCGTCTTCCTTCTCGCTTAGATAGGCGGTGAACGACGTGATCATGGCGTCCACCGTCGCCAGCGTCGCGGTATTCTGCACCGTGACAGAGCGTGACCCGCCGGTACCGCCGCCCGTCGCGATGCGGTCGCTATCGCCTTGAATGACGGCAATGCGGTCCGCCGGAATGCCCGTCTGGTCCGACAGAAACTGCGCATAGACGGTTTCGTGCCCCTGCCCATTCGACTGCGTGCCAACGTAGATCAAAGCGCCGCCACCTTCCGTAAACTCCACCGTGGTGGTTTCCGAAGGATCGCCCAGAATGCTTTCGATATAGTAACAGATGCCCTGACCGCGCAGCTTGCCCGCCGCCACCGACGCGGCCTTGCGCGCGGCAAAGCCCGGCGTGTCGGCGCTGCCCTGCGCGGTATCCAGCAGCGCAGAAAATTCGCCCACGTCATAGGTCACGCCGCTGGCCGTTGTATAGGGAAACTGGTCCGGCGCGATAAAGTTACGCTTGCGCAGATCCCAGCCGCTGATGCCCAATTGGCGCGCAGCCTCGTCCATGGACCGTTCAAGGACAAAGATCGCCTCTGGCCGCCCCGCGCCGCGATAGGCGTCAACGGGCGTCGTATTCGTATAGATGCCGCGGGTGCGCATATAGGCGTGCTTGACCGCATAGGTCCCGGTCAGGACCTTGCTGAACAGATCGGTCTGAATGCCCTGCCCGAACTGGCTGTTATAGGCGCCCATATTCGCAAGGGTATCCAGCTTATACCCCGTCAGCCGGTGGTCTGCGTCAAAGGCGAGCGTCGCCTGTGTTACCAGATCGCGGCCAGCGTTATCCGTCAGCATGCCTTCGGTGCGTTCCGACATCCAGCGCACGGGGCGACCCAGCGCGCGGGCTGCATGGGCCACGACAAAGGGTTCGGGATAGCGCATTGCCTTCATCCCGAAACCGCCACCGACGTCGGGCGTGGTCACGCGCACGTCTTCTGGCGAAAGGTCGAAATGCTTGACCAAATCGCCCTTGGGCACCCAGACACCCTGCCCGTTCACAGCGACATGCAGCCGGCCATCGGTGACCTCGGCGTAACAGCCGCGCCCCTCCATCGCGTTGCAGATGATGCGGTTGTCGGTGACTTGAACCTGCACAACATGGGTCGCCGCAGCGATGGCCGCATCGGTCGCCGCCTCATCGCCAAGGCCGTAATCGAACGCAAGGTTATCGGGCGCAGTGTCGTGCAGCATCTGCCCGCCCACCGCGACGTCCATCTTGGCGGGCAGATCGTCGATATCCACCATCACCAGCTCTGCCGCGTCGCGGGCCTGCGCCAAAGTGTCCGCGATCACACATGCAATCGGCTCGCCCACGTGGCGCACATGACCCTGCGCCAAAATGGGCCGCCGTGTATGCGCGCCCTTGCCGCCGTCCCGCGTCTTGATCTGCGCGCCGGCCAGATCCAGCACCATGCCTGCCGCCAGCAAATCGTCCGCCGTCAGCACCGCATGCACACCGGGGGCCGCCCGCGCATCATCCGCGTCGATCCCCGTCAGCACGCCATGCCCGACCTGAGCGCGCACAAACACAGCAAACAGCGCGCCCGCGGGCGCAATATCATCGACATAGCGCCCCTGCCCGGTCAGGAACCGCTGATCCTCGACCCGGGTGATAGGCTGACTTTTCCCGAACTTTTCCATCGCAGGCGCACCTTTATATTTCCCGGCGAACCCTAACCCAGACCGCGCCAGTGTCCAGAGCCGGGCATTGCCCCTTTTCCCCTTGCCCCCCATTGGGTAAACCCTAGTCAAACAGATGTAAGGACACGCCCCATGGCCCTGGATAAAACCTTTGACCCCGCCGCACGCGAAGCCGCGATTTATGCCGCCTGGGAAGAGGCCCGCGCGTTCAAGGCTGGCGCTGGCAAACGCCGCGATGAAACATTCACCATCATGCTGCCGCCGCCCAATGTGACCGGTGCGCTGCACGTCGGCCACGCCTTCAATCATACGCTGATGGACATCCTGACGCGGTGGAAACGGATGCAGGGATATGACACGCTGTGGCAGCCCGGTCTGGACCACGCAGGCATCGCCACGCAACTTGTCGTGGAAAAACAACTTGCTGCGGCCCAGCAACCCGGCCGCGCCGATCTGGGGCGCCAGGCCTTTATCGCGAAAATCTGGGAATGGAAGGCACAGTCCGGCGGCACGATTGAAAAGCAGGCCAAGCGTCTGGGCGACAGCATGGACTGGGACCGCTCTGCCTTTACCATGTCCGGGGCCGAATCCGCGCCAGAGTCCGAGAAAGACGGCAACTTCCACGACGCCGTGCTCAAGGTCTTTGTCGACATGTATAACAAGGGACTGATTTATCGCGGCAAGCGCCTGGTAAACTGGGACCCGCATTTTGAAACCGCGATTTCCGACCTCGAGGTCGAGAATATCGAGGTCGACGGCCACATGTGGCACTTCAAATACCCCCTCGCGGGCGGTGCGACCTATACCTACGTCGAAAAGGACGAGGATGGCGCAGTGCTGTTCGAGGAAGAGCGCGATTATATTTCCATCGCCACCACGCGCCCCGAAACCATGCTGGGCGACGGCGCCGTTGCGGTCCACCCGGACGACACGCGCTATGCCGCAATCGTCGGCAAGCTGTGCGAAATCCCCGTCGGGCCGAAAGAATCCCGCCGTCTGATCCCGATCATCACCGATGAATACCCCGACATGACCTTCGGGTCCGGCGCGGTGAAAATCACCGGCGCGCACGATTTCAACGACTACCAAGTCGCCAAGCGCGGCGGCATCCCGATGTTTGCCCTGATGGACACCAAAGGCCGCATGCGCGCCGACGGTCGCCCCTACGACGAAGAAGCCGCAACCGCGCAGGCCATCGCGAATGGCATAGAGTCCTTTGACGAAGCCAAGATCGCAGGCATGAACCTTGTGCCAGAGGCCTACCGCGGCCTTGACCGCTTCGAGGCGCGCGAGAAGGTCATCGCCGACATCACCGCCGAAGGCCTTGCCGTGATGACCGTCGCCACCGACCCGCGCCTTGGTAAAGCGGCGATCAAAGCCCCCGTCGCGCCAGAGGAAGGCGGCGAAGCCCGCACCGAGGCCGAGGAACTGGTCCCGCTGGTCGAGGCCAAGAAGATCATGCAGCCTTTCGGCGACCGCTCCGGCGTCGTGATCGAGCCTGCCTTGACCGACCAATGGTTCGTGGACACGACACAAATCGTCGGCCCCGCACTGGACGCCGTCCGGGACGGCCGCACCAAGATTATCCCCGAGAGCGGCGAGAAGGTCTATTACCACTGGCTGGAAAACATCGAGCCTTGGTGCATCTCTCGCCAGCTGTGGTGGGGTCACCAGATTCCGGTGTGGTATGGCCTCGACCTCGGCGTCGCCGACGAACATAACCCCTCCGGCGATCTGGACGAGGTCGATTTGATGACCCTGCTAATCGACGGCGGCATGTTGCACCGCGACGACGTGATGCACTGCGGCGTCGATCTGGACAGCATCAAATCGGCCTTCGTCTTCGACAACGCCGACATCCCCAGCCCCCTAAGCCACGCCAAAGTGGTCGAGGTCAGCACACGCGCCGAGGCGATCCAACGCTTCAGCGAAAGCCTTGCGCAATACAACGTGTCTCAGGACCCAACCCAGCTGGAATACCCCGTGTGGCGCGACCCCGATGTGCTCGACACTTGGTTCTCTTCCGGCCTGTGGCCCTTCGGCACCCTCGGCTGGCCCGAGGAAACGCCAGAACTGGCGAAATACTTCCCCGGCGATGTCCTGATCACCGGACAAGACATCCTGTTCTTCTGGGTTGCCCGGATGATGATGATGTCGCTGGCCGTGACGGATGAAATCCCGTTCCACACCGTCTACTTGCATCAGCTTGTCCGCGACGCCAAGGGCGAGAAGATGTCAAAGACGCGCGGCAACGTCATCGACCCGCTGGCAATGATCGACCTTTATGGTGCTGACGCTCTGCGCTTCAACAATGCCGCGATGGCTGCGATCGGCGGCGTGCTGAAAATCAACGAAGACCGCATCAAGGGCTACCGCAACTTCGGCACGAAGCTCTGGAATGCCACCCGCTTTGCGGAAATGAACGACGTCTTCACCGCCCCGCGTGCAGACGGCGTCCCGCAGGCCACCCAAACCGTGAACCGCTGGATCATTGGCGAGACCGCTAAAGTTCGCGTCGAAGTCGACGCCGCCCTGACCGCTTACCGCTTCAACGATGCAGCGAATGCGCTTTATGCCTTCGTCTGGGGCAAGGTCTGCGACTGGTACGTCGAATTCTCCAAACCCTTGCTGCTTGACGGCGCAGAGGCCGAGAAACTGGAAACCCAGCAAACCATGGCTTGGGTGCTGGACCAGTGCTTTGCCATGCTGCACCCCTTCATGCCCTTCATCACAGAAGAGCTTTGGTCCCTCACCGGCACCCGCGCCCAAATGCTGGCGCTGACGCCGTGGCCCGACACCCTCACCGCCGATCTGGTCGACGCGCAGGCGCAGGCCGAAATGGATTGGACGATCTCTTTGATCGACGGCGTCCGCTCTGCCCGCGCGCAAATGAACGTGCCCGCTGGCCTGAAAATTGGCGTGCTGCGGATCGAGGCTGACAGCGACGCGCAAAAGGCGCAGGCCAGCAACCTGCCCATGATCCAGCGCCTGGCCCGGATCGAAAGCATCGACGTCGCCGCCGAGGTGCCCAAAGGCTCCCTGACCGTCGCTGTCAAAGGCGCGACCTTCGCCCTGCCGCTGGCAGGTCTGATCGACGTGGACGCAGAAAAAGACCGCCTCGCTAAGGGCCTGATGAAGCTTGAAAAAGAAATCAAAGGTCTCGCAGGCCGCGCGAACAATCCGAAATTCGCGGACTCCGCCCCGCCAGAGGTTGTCGCCGAGACGAAGCAAAACCTCGCAGACCGCGAAGCGGAAGCAGAACAGCTCAAAACCGCCCTCGCCCGCCTGTCAGAAATCGACTGACCCCGGCATCATCTTGCCAAAAATACTCCCGCCGGAGGCATCAACGCGTGCCTCCGGCCACCCGTCCTCGCTTTTTCCTGAAATACTCCCGCCGGAGGCTCCCGTGGCTCACCCAACAGACCCCCGCCTAACCCCTCTGGCGCAATCCTTGCCCGCCACCGTCCCCTTCGTCGGCCCGGAAACACAAGAACGCACGCGCGGCAAACCCTTCGCTGCCCGCCTCGGCGCGAACGAATCCGGCTTTGGCCCCTCGCCGCGCGCCATCGCAGCGCTGCAATCCTCCGCCGCTGATATCTGGCAATACCCAGATCCAGAGGCGTATGACCTGCGCCAAGCCCTTGCTGCGCATCACGATATCGACGCGGCCCACATCATGGTGGGCGAAGGCATCGACACGCTGCTGGGCAATCTGGTGCGCCTCATCATCACCTCTGGCGATGCGGTCGTGACCAGCGCCGGGGCATACCCGACATTCAACTACCACGTCACCGGCTTTGGCGGCGTGCTCCACAGCGTCCCATATGCGGGCAATCACGAAGACCCCGACCGCCTGATCGCCAAAGCGAAAGAGGTCGGCGCAAAGCTTATTTACATCGCGAACCCTGACAATCCAATGGGCAGTCACCACGATGCCGCCACGCTGCAACGCATGATCAGCGCTGTGCCGGATGGCTGCTTGCTCGTGCTGGACGAGGCCTATATCGACCTCGCGCCGGATGGCACCGCGCCCTATGTCGCGCCGCATGACGACCGCGTCATCCGCATGCGCACATTTTCCAAGGCTTACGGCCTTGCAGGGGCCCGCACGGGTTATGCCATCGGGCCAGCGCCGCTGATCGCCGCCTTCGACCGGGTGCGCAATCATTTTGGCATGAACCGCAGCAGCCAAGCCGCCGCGATTGCTGCGCTGGCGGATCAGGATTGGCTGGCGCAGGTACAGGGCAAGGTCGCCGCCTGCCGTGACAGCCTGGCCGCGATTGCGCGCGGCAACGGGCTGACGCCGCTGCCCTCCGCCACAAACTTCGTCACCATCGACTGCGGCCAAGACGGCACCTTTGCCCGCCGCGTGTTGGTAGCGCTAGGCGATGCAGGCATTTTCGTGCGCATGCCCTTCGTTGCGCCGCATGACCGCTGCATTCGCGTCAGCTGCGGACCAGACGCGGAAATCGCCGCCTTTGCCGCCGCTTTGCCGCAGGCGCTCGCCTCTGCCCGATCACAAGAGTGATGGCACGCAAATCACCGCTTGCGGCCGCGATTTAACAGCATAACTCCTAAACGTAACGCAAACAGGAGTTCATACGATGTCAACGACACTCGGAGCAATCGCCGGACTGGTCATAGGTGCCGCCGTTGGCGTCGGCGGTATGATGGTCTGGGATCATGGCGACATATCCGGAATGGACTATGGCGACATGCCAGTGGACCACGGGAACATGACGGGCGACATGCCGATGACTGGCAATCCCGACCATGACTTCATGGCCGGCATGGTGCCCCATCACCAGTCCGCCATCGATATGGCGAACACCGTGCTGCAAACGACATCTGATCCGCAGATCAAGGCGCTAGCCGAAGATATCCTTGCCGCCCAAGCTGCCGAGATTGCGCAGATGAACGACTGGCTCGCCGCTCATCCGCAATAAGGTTTAGGCGGCGGCGATCACCTCTGCCGCCGCCCGAATACCGCCCGCCTGATGGGGGATATCGCAGGCGATCAAACCCGCCTCGATCGTGGCAAGACAGCCAAGGATCATCTGCGCGTTCACATGGCCCATATGGCCAATGCGGAACCACGCGTCCGCAGGCTCGCGCCCCAGACCAATACCCAGCGTCAGGCCCGCCTGATGCTCGCACCACTGCCGCAGCTTGTCGCCCTGCCCCGGCTCCATCCCGATGGACGTGACTGAATGGGACCGGTTCGCCGGGTCCTTGACGTTCAGCCGCAGCGCACCGCCCTGCCCCCAGACATCGCAGGCCGCCCAGATCGCGCGGGCCAGCACGGCGTGGCGGGCCATGACATTGTCCAGCCCCTCTTCTTTGATCAGATCCAGCGCGGCCCGCAGACCGTAGAGGTGATGCGTTGGCGCGGTGCCGTTAAAGTATTCATAAAACATATTTGGATGCGCGCGCGGCTGCCAGTTCCACCAGACCGACACGCGGCCCACTTGCCGCCCCGCCGCCTTGGCGTTGAAAAACACGAACCCAAGGCCCGCCGGGGTCATCAGACCCTTCTGGCAGCCTGCAACCATGACATCGACGCCCCAGTCGTCCATCGCAAAGTTATCGCAGCCCAGCGACGCCATGCAGTCGGCCATCAGCAGCGCATCATGCCCGGCCGCATCCATCGCCGCCCGCACGCCCGCCACATCATTGCGCACCCCGGTCGAGGTGTCGGTCTGGCACACCAGCACTGCCTTGATCAGGCCGGCGCTGTCAGCCTTTAGGGCGGCGGTCACCCGGTCCATGTCCACCGCGTCCTGTTCGCCAAAGTCCAGCACATCGACGCTCAAGCCAAGGCCGCGCGCCATCTCTGCCCAGCCGTGGCCGAACCGGCCTGTCGCCAGCACCAGCACGGTGTCGCCGGGGGCGCAAACGTTGGCCAGCGACGCCTCCCATGCGGCATGGCCGTTGCCGGTATAAATCGCGACGTCTCCCGTCGTTTGCGCCAAAGCTTTTAGGTCAGGCAGCAGGCTTGCCACGACGTCGTGCAGCTCTCCCTCGTAGATATTAGGGGATGCGCGGTGCATCGCCCGCAGCACGGCGTCTGGCATGACAGAGGGGCCGGGAATGGCAAGATAGGTGCGACCTTGGGACAGGGACATCGGCAGGCTTTCATTGTCAGGTTTCGCCGCGAACAGTACTCTGCCGCGGCGCAGCGTCAACACCGCTCGCTCGCTTGCCGCGCCGCGTCCAAGGGGTTAGGTGTATCGTCACAGCCGCCCTGACCGCAAAGGCCCCCGCATGCTGCGCAAGTTCCTTACGACATTTTCAGGGCCGGGCCGCGCCCATGGTTTAACCGACGCCGCCAGCCGCAGGCGCGCGTGGTGGCATTACCAAATGATTGATCACGGCTTTCTGCGCTATCGCTGGACCAACTTCGACGAAGTCGCACCGGGCGTTTTTCGTTCTAACCACCCGCATGAGAGCCGCCTGCGCGCCTACCGCGACAGGGGTATCAAGGCCGTGCTGAACCTGCGCGGCGAAAACGATGCCCCCGCTTATCTGTTGGAAAAAGAGGCCTGCGCCGCCCTTGACCTTGACCTGATCAGCGTCAAATTTGCCGCCCGCGGCGCGCCGATCCGCGACAAACTGCTAGAACTTTTCGACGCCTTCGACACGATCCAGCGCCCGTTCCTGATGCACTGCAAATCCGGTGCTGACCGCGCCGGATTGGTGTCCGTGCTGTATTTGCTGGATCAAGGCACGCCATTGGCAGAGGCACGGCAGCATTTGTCGATGAAATATCTGCACCTGAAATGGACCAAGACAGGCATTCAGGACGCCTTTTTGGACGTTTATGCCGCGCGGCTAGAACAAGGCCCCATCTCGATCCGCGACTGGGTGCGCGATGAATACGATCCGGACGCCGTGCGCGCCCTATTCGCCAGCCGCCGCACGTTGTCGGTATGAGCAAATCCGCAAGCACAGAGGCGTTCCGCTGGCTTTGGCGCAGCTATCTGCATCCACACCGCTGGGTGATCGCGCTAGCCGTCATCATGATGGCGATCGAAGGCGGTATGCTGGGGCTTTTGTCCTATCTGATCCAGCCAATGTTCGACCGCGTCTTTATCGGCGGTGACAGCGGTGCGTTGTGGGTCGTAGGCCTTGTCATCATGGGCATCTTTTTGACCCGGGCTGTCACCTCTGCCGGGCAGCGGATTTTGCTGCAAAGCGCCAGCCAACGCGCCGCCGCCGGCATGCGCAGCGATCTGCTGTCGCACCTGATGCAGCTCGACAGCGCCTTTCACCAAATTAACCCGCCCGGCCAGCTGATCGAGCGGCTGCAGGGCGATGTCACCGTCGTCAGTTCCAGCTGGTCCGCGATCCTTGTCGGCCTTGGGCGCGATGCGGTCACGGTGCTGGTGCTGTTCAGTGTCGCCCTGTCCGTCGACTGGCGCTGGACGCTGATCGCACTGGTCGGCACGCCGTTCCTGATTATGCCCGCTCTGCTGGCGCAGGCCTATGTGCGCCGCCGCTCTGTCACCGCGCGCGATCTGGCTGGCCGCATGGCGACCCGTCTGGACGAGGTGTTTCACGGCATCAACCCCATCAAGCTTAACGCGCTAGAGCGGTATCAATCCGACCGCTACGACACGCTTGCCGACGCCCGCGTCGGAGCAGAGGTCAAGGCCGTCGCAGGCCAAGCCGCAGTGCCCGCCATGATCGACGTCATGACGGGTGTCGGCTTTCTGGCAGTCATGATCTTTGGCGGCGGCGAGATTATCGCCGGCAACAAAACCGTGGGCGAGTTCATGTCCTTCTTCACCGCCATGGCGCTGGTCTTTGACCCGTTGCGCCGGCTGGGCCAGACCAGCGGCCAATGGCAGGTCGCAACGGCCAGCATCGACCGGCTGCGCAGCATCTTTGACGAACGCCCGTCGCTGCTGTCGCCGCCAAACGGTGCCCCTGCACCGGCCCATGCGCCGCAAATCACGCTGCGGGACGTGGCGCTGAACTATGGCGATCTGCCCGTGCTGCGCGGTGCCAGCTTTACCGCTGTCGCCGGGCGCACGACGGCGCTGGTCGGTGCATCTGGCGCAGGGAAAAGCACAGTGTTCAACGTGCTGACCCGGCTGGTGGACACGGCTGATGGGCAGGTGATGATTGATGATGTGGCCGTGGACCAGATGGATCTGGCAGCCCTGCGCGGGCTGTTTTCGGTTGTCACGCAGGACGCCGCGCTGTTTGACGAAACGCTGCGCGATAATATCCTGCTGGGCCGCACCGACATCACCGACGCCCGCCTGAACGCTGTGCTGGACGCGGCCCATGTAACCGATTTTCTGCCGCAACTGCCAAACGGCCTAGATAGCCCCGCTGGCCCGCGCGGATCGAACCTGTCGGGCGGCCAGCGCCAGCGCGTCGCTATCGCCCGCGCCCTGCTGCGTGACACGCCAATCCTGCTGCTAGACGAGGCGACAAGCGCGCTGGACACTAAGTCCGAGGCCCTGGTGCAAGAGGCGCTCGAGAAGCTCTCTGTGGGGCGCACAACGCTTGTCATCGCCCACCGCCTATCCACCGTGCGCAACGCCGACAGCATTGTCGTGATGGATCATGGCCGCGTCGTCGATCAAGGCACCCACGACGCCCTGCTTGAACGCGGCGGTATCTATGCCGATCTATATGCGATGCAGTTCAAGTCCAAAGAAGGTGACTCCCATGACTGACCGTGTCGTTCTGGCCCTGACCGGGGCCGACCGGGTCGATTTCTTACAAGGCCTCGTGACGAACAACGTCACCGGGTCAGACGGCAAACTTGTCTACGCCGCATTGCTGACCCCGCAGGGCAAGTATCTGTCGGACTTCTTTATCATCAATGAACCGGATCGCATTCTGATCGACGTCGCCGCCAGCCACGCTGCGGCGTTGTTGCAACGGCTGACGATGTACCGCCTGCGCGCCAACGTGCAGATTGCGCAGACAGATATCATAGCCTCGCGCGGTACCGGGCCCGAACCGGACGGGGCGCTGCGCGATCCGCGCAATGCAGCATTGGGCTGGCGCTTTTACGGCGACCAAGATGTCAGCGATCAAACCGACTGGGACGCCCTGCACGTCGCCCATCTGGTTCCCCAAACCGGCGTGGAACTCCACCCAGAGAGCTATATCCTAGAGGCCGGGTTCGAGCGGCTGCACGGCGTCGACTTCCGTAAGGGCTGTTTCGTCGGTCAGGAAATTGTCGCCCGGATGAAGCATAAAACCACCCTCCGCAAAGGTCTGGTGCGCGTCACAGTGGACGGCACCGCGCAGCCGGGGGATGAAATCGCGTCGGGCGAACGCGTGGCGGGAACGGTGCATACGGTCGCTGGCGATCAGGCGATGGCCTATCTGCGGTTCGACCGTGCCAGCGATCTACGCACGACGGGTGCGCAGCTGACACCGCATCCGGGCGACATTCCCGAAAGCGCGTAACAATTTCTTAGGATTTCGCAGCGATCCTCACCTCAGATCAAGAGGGAGGATCGCATGACGAATTGTTCACCCCCAGCCCGCCGCTATAGCAGGCCGGGCTAGTGGTCAGGCGCGGCTAGTGGTCAGGCGCGTTCGACGTATTCAAACAGTTCGGTGTTCACGATGATGTCTTCATCTGTACCAACGAAGGGCGGGATCATGACGCGCACGCCGTTGTCCAGAATACCGGGCTTAAAGCTGTTCGCAGCCGTCTGACCTTTCACGACAGGCTCAGTCTCGACGACCTTGCATTTAACGCGCAGGGGCAGCGTGACGTTCAGGGCTTCGTCGCCGTAGTATTCGATGTGAACGATCATACCGTCCTGCAGGAACGGACGGCGATCACCCAGAATGTCTGCGGGCAATGCGATCTGCTCGTAGGTTTCGGTGTCCATAAAGGTCAGCATGTCGTCAGTTTCGAACAGGAACTGCTGGTCTTTCTGCTCTAGCTGAACCTTTTCAACCTTGTCGGCGGACCGAAAGCGTTCGTTCAATTTACGACCATCGCGCAGGTTCTTCATTTCGACCTGTGCAAATGCGCCACCCTTGCCGGGTTTTACATGATCGACCTTGACTGCAACCCAAAGGCCGCCGTCGTGTTCCAGAGTATTACCGGGGCGGATTTCGTTACCGTTGATTTTGGGCATGATTCACTTCGTGTCAAAAATGTGGCGAAAGGTTGAAGCTGGTGTGACGCGGTCTATATCTGGCGCGTGGGGTGCTGGCAAGGCGACTATATAAGCGATGACAATACAGCGAGCCATGCACTAAGCGCATGGCAGCCATTCCAAAAGAGGTCCCCCGAATCGGATGCGATCGGGCATAAGGGCCTTCACGCCGGAACCACAAGAGCTAAAAAGAATCGAGAAGGACCTACTATGAGAGATTTCGTCGACGGCACAGCGTTCAACAACGAACAGGGCAACCGCGCCCGCAAGCTCTTTGCGGCGGTGGTCCTTGCAGCGCTGGATGACGCCATCGCGGATGACAAGAAGTATGGCAACGGCCCAGAGCAGATCGCCCGCTGGGCGCGCTCGCGTGATGGCCGTGAAGTGCTGTCCTGCGCCGGCATCGACCCGAACGAACGGGTTGTGACTGGTCTCATGGAATTCGTCGGCAAGGGTGTTCGCACCTCTGTTGCGCTGTCTCGCGAAGAAAGCGAACGCCGCAACGCTGCCGAACAGGACGCACGCGCCGCCTAATCTTGCCTCTAATCCGACACTTGAACGCGGCCCCCCGGGGTCGCGTTTTTTTGTGCCCCGTGCCAGACGTGTCAAAGCAATAACAAAGGGACGCGCCACGTGACCAAGGCGATCATGATTCAAGGGGCCGGATCGAACGTCGGCAAGTCGATGTTGGTCGCAGGGATCGCCCGCGCCGCCACCCGTGCGGGCCTACGGGTTGCGCCATTTAAGCCACAGAACATGTCGAATAATGCCGCCGTCACCGTTGATGGCGGCGAAATTGGCCGCGCGCAGGCCTTGCAGGCGCTGGCGTGTGGGCGCGATCCGGTGGTTGATATGAACCCCGTCCTACTGAAACCGGAAACCGACATTGGCGCGCAGGTCATTTTGCGCGGCCAGCGCATCGCCACCGTTCAGGCCCGCGCCTATGGCCAGATGAAGGCGCAATTACTGCCAGAGGTCTTGGCCAGCTTTCATGCGCTCGCCAAGACCTGCGATCTGATCATCGTTGAAGGCGCTGGCAGCCCCGCCGAGATTAACCTGCGCGCGGGCGATATTGCCAACATGGGCTTCGCCGCCGCCGCTGGCGTACCTGTCGTTCTGATCGGCGACATCGACCGCGGCGGTGTGATTGCGCAACTGGTTGGCACCCATGTCGTGCTGGACCCCAGCGATGATGCGCTGATCAAGGGCTTTGCGATCAACAAATTCCGCGGCGATCCGAGCCTTTTTGCCGACGGGATGACGGCCATTGCAGGTCGCACCGGCTGGACGCCGCTGGGCATCCTGCCGTGGTTTGCCGACGCATGGCGCCTTCCAGCAGAGGATGTGATGGACGTCGCCAGCCGCCCCGGCGGGCCAATCCGCATTGCCGTCCCGCGGCTAAACCGGATCGCAAATTTTGACGACCTTGACCCGCTGTCCACCACCCCAGACGTCAGCGTCGAGATCGTGCCAGAGGGTCGCCCCCTGCCCCTTGATGCGGATCTGATCCTGTTGCCGGGGTCAAAGTCCACGATTGCCGACCTTGCGCATTTTCGGGCGCAGGGCTGGGACATCGACTTGGCCGCCCACATCCGGCGCGGCGGGCATGTGCTGGGGATTTGCGGCGGCTATCAGATGCTGGGGCAGACCATCGCCGACCCGAACGGGATCGAAGGACCGCCGGGCAGCGTACCGGGGCTTGGTCACTTGGACATCACCACCGTTATGGGACGGCAAAAACGCGTGAAGCTTAGCCAGGCGATCTATCGCCCCACAGGCGACGCTGTGAGCGGCTATGAGATCCACTTGGGGCAGACCACCGGCCCCGCCACCCAAAGCCCATGGCTGACCCTGGATGGCCGACCAGAGGGCGCACAAAGCGCCGACGGACGGATCATGGGCTGCTATTTGCACGGCCTGTTCGCTGCGGACGCTTTTCGCGCGGCCTATCTGGCGCGGTTGGGCAAACCCGTGACGGCCGGGGACTATGGCGCAAGCGTCCAGACAACGCTGGATGCGCTTGCCGACCATATTGCGGCACATCTGGATCTGGATGCCCTGCTGGGCATGGCTGAAACGATTAAAGGTTAGTCAAAGCTTTGCGTGGTCAGGGCGCGGTGAATTTCGCGCCGGACCATCTTGCGCACGTTGCGGGTAATCCGCTCGCCCAATTTGCCCTGCAATTCTTGCCGCACGATGTCACGCACGATGTCGCGCAGCATGGCTTCGTCGATAATCGCGTCGTCGGATAGATAGCTATCCAGCATCGCCTCGGGGTCTTCGCCCAGATCGGGGCCGCCGATCAGATCGTCATTGAACTCCGCCTCATCCGCAGGCGCAGGCGCAGTGCCTGACGCAGTATGATGCCGAAATGCGACATCCTCTACCGCAACATCCTCGACCAGCTCATCCTGTGCCGCATCATCATCGGGCGCATTTTCCGTGTCGCCATAACGCTTTGCCGCCTCGACCAGTGTTCTGGGCCAAGCCGAAACGTTTGCAGGTGCTGCTACAATCTCTTCCGCATCCTCGACCGGAACGTCGCCGCGAAAGCCAGCACGCGCCCAGCTAAATTCCATGGGCGTGCCTGTGCCGTCAGGCTCCCACTCGTCCGGTTGGTCCCGCACGGCAGCTTCCAGCTCTGCGATGGTCGCAAGCAGGTTCAGGCGTTCGCTGGCCGGATCGACCGCTTTGACTAAAGCCGGGGACTGCGGCGCGAAAGCGTCCACGCGCTGCGCGTCTTGCAGCTTAATCGGCTCTGCTTCTGCCGCCGCATGACGCGCAGGCTCTGGTGCGGTATCGACCCGCAGCGCAGGTGTCAGCACTAATTTTGGCATGGTGCGCGGCGGCTTAGACGAAACCACAGCTTTACCTGGGGTCCCTTCCGCGACCAGTCGCCGAATGGACGACAAGACATCCTCTATTTCGACATTGGTCATCGGATCAGACATGATTCATCCCGGTTTCGCCGCACTGCACCTACAGTAGCGGCAACGGTGTCACCAAACAACTAAATGTTTGCAGGACCTTACTGGCCGATAGCCCGCAAAACCCGGTCCAGCGCCTGCCCCTGCTCTGACAAGGCCGCCGGGGCATCCTTAACCAGATTATAATACGCCGCAGGGTCATATTGCTGCACATTCAGGTTCAGATGCTCTGCCGTCAGCAGGCCCATCGCGGACAACACAGCGTAAGATGCGTTCACTTCACCTTCTTGCGCCGTGATCACGTTGGCACGCGCACTCAGCAGATTTTGTTCCGCGTTCAGCACATCCAGCGTGGTACGCGCGCCTAGGGTCGCTTCTTCGCGAATCCCCTCAAAGGCGACGCGGGCAGCGCGGACCTGTTCGTCGGTCGAGCTGAGCGAGGCACGCGCCACCTGAAGGCTGGCGTAGGCGTTTGACACCGACTGCTGCACGCCGAGAGAGGCAAGATGCAACGCAGCACGCGCCTGATCGCGGGTCGCCATCGCCTGACGCACCTGCGAGGGCAAAGCGCCGCCGCTGTAGATCGGTCCGCCAACGCTCAGGTCGACGCTGCGCCCAGCATTGCCGTTGAAATCGACGCCAATATCAGCGCCCAGCGACACAGTCGGCTTATAAGCGGTTTTGGCGCGTTCAATCGCAAGCTCGTTCGCGGCGACAGAATACTGTGCCTGCAACACGCTGGGGTGGTTGCGCACGGCCAGCGCGGCGGCTTCAGATTCCGACTTGGACACCGGGGCGGGTGCCACGGCAGCCAGATCGCCGGGCTTGCGGCCAACGGCGGCGACAAATTCAGCCGCAGCCTGACGTGCATCACCCTGCGCGCCGCTAAGCAAGCTTTGGGCAGAGGCAACGCTGGCCTGTGCCAAGGCCACGTCAGTGCGCGTCACTTCGCCCACATCGAACCGGTCCTGCGCGGCCCGCAGTTCCTGCTGCAAAACGCGCAGGTTATTCTGGCGCAAACTGATAAACTCAGCGGTGCTGCGCACGGACATATAGGCCTGCACAGCCCGGAACAGGACCTGCTGTTCCACATCGCGCAACGATTCGCGGGTGCCCAGCACCAACTGTTTTTGCGCGGCAATCGCCAACTGGTTGGCCCCGGCGTCATACAGCGTCAGGCTGGCCGACAAGGACAGGCTGCCGGTGATGACATCAGCCCCAACGGCGCGCGGAAAGCTGCGGGTTGCAGCGGCGGCCCAGCTGACGACGGGCAATAGCCGCGACGCGGCCTGCGCCACGTCTTCGTCGGCGGCGCGCAGCACAGCGCGGTTCTGCGCCAGCAAACCAGAGTTATTATAGGCGTCAGCCAGCGCGTTCGCGATGGTTTCAGCAGAAACGGCCGTCGACGCCATTGCCAAGCAAACGATGGCAGCACCCTGCCGCAGGACCCGGCGCAACATCACAGCGCAAATACCGCGGCTTTGGCGAAACCAGCTATGACCGGAGCGCCTGCATTAAACGCATCGCGCCAATCAACGCGTCCGTCCGTTTTCAGACCGATCCGTACGGTGCCCAGCGCGCCCTGCGCAAACAGCGCGGCGATGCGGCCGCCGTCACGCAGCTGCGCCAGCAGTGCATCGGGAACAAATTCCACAGCGCCATGAATGACGATCACATCGTAGGGGCCTGATTTTGCGACACCTTCGGTCAGATCGCCCGTGATTACGGCAGCATTATCAACGCCCGCATCCGACAGGTTCGCCTGCGCCTCTGCGGCGCGGGTTTCGTCGTCTTCTAACGCGACCACAAATTCAGCCAAACGCGCCGCAACAGCAGTGCCGTAGCCAAGCCCGCAGCCCACATCCAGCATCACATCAGTTGGCTTAACGTCCAGCGCGTCCAGCATTTTGGCCAGCGTGCGCGGCTCTAGCATGGTGCGCCCGCCCGGCAGGGTCAGGTTTTCACCGACATAAGCCGCTTCGCGCAGCGAGGCAGGGACAAAACGTTCACGCGGAACGCTGAGCATTGCATCAATGATGGGGAATTTTGTCACGTCAGAGGGTCGCACCTGCGTGTCGACCATCATCGTGCGGCGGGTCTCGAAGTTTGCCACGATCTGCACTCATCCGTTCGCTATGATTGATTGTCTGATGCCACAACGCGCCGTCCGGGGCAACGAACGATTGCCTGTGCGGCTCCGCACCATCGCGGGACTGTGGCTTTGCTTATTTCATAGGCGGTATGAAGGAACGCCTAATGTCTCTGCGCGATCAGATCGCAGCGGAATAACCACCTGACACGCCGATAAAAGTGTCCACATGCCGCGCCATGATCCGCACCAATGGCTTTGCCTGCGGCGTCAGGTGCAGGGTGTCACCTTGCACCGTGATCGCATCGCCGAACCGTTCGCACAGCATGGCGCGGGCAGATGCGATCAGGCCGTGCTGCCCCGGAAACTGCTGCAACAAGGACGCGGTATTAAAGGTAAAGCGGCACATCAGGTCGGCGATGATCTGCGACACCACCCGGTCCTGCGGCGTCAGCACATAGCCCTTTTGCCCAGCAAGCCCGTCCTGCCCCACCCGGTCATGCCACGCCGATGTCGCCACCGCGTTTTGCACGAACCCCTCGTGAAAGGCCGAAATCGCAGAGGCACCAAGGCCAAGCAGCGTCTCGCTTTGATCGTCGGTATAGCCTTGGAAATTGCGCCGCAGCGTGCCGTTTGCATCGGCGCGCGCGAGCGAGTCGCTGGGTTTGGCGAAATGGTCGATGCCGATGGCGCGAAAGCCCTGCGCCGTCATGGCGTCATTGGCGATCTCGGCCAGTTCAAACCGCGCCATGGCGTCCGGCAGCGTGTCATCCTTGATCATCACCTGCCGCTTCGACATCCACGGCACATGAGCGTAGCCGTAAATCGCCAACCGATCCGGGCCAAGATCAGAGACATGATCAAGCGTCCGGCGAAAGCTGTCTGGCGTCTGGTGGGGCAGCCCGTACAGCAAATCCACGTTCAGACTGCGCAGACCCGCATCGCGCAGGAATTGCGCAACGGTCTGCGTCTGCTCAAGCGATTGCGGGCGACCGATCGCCTTTTGCACCGCGGGCGCAAAGTCCTGCACCCCGATGCTGGCGCGGCTCATGCCAAAATCGATCAGCGTTTGCAGCAGGTCGGGGGCGGCGTCGGTGGGGTCAATCTCGACCGAGAATTCGAAGTCGTCGGCGCGGTCAAACGCGGTAAAGACCGCTCGCAACAGCCGAGCCATTGTTTTGGCGGGCAGAATCGTAGGCGTGCCGCCCCCAAGGTGAAGCCGCCCCATCCGAAGCCCCGCAGGGGCAAGACGGCGCAGCTGGGCAAGCTCTAGCAAAAGTTGATCGACATAAACGTCAACTGGTCGCATTGTGCTGGTGCCTTGGGTGCGGCAAGCACAGAACCAACACAACCGGCGGCAGAACGGGATATGAATATACACAGACACCGCGCGGCCCTGCGGAATCGCAGCAATCCAGTCGCACTGGACATCGGCGCCGACGCCTTGCCCAAAGTGGTTCGCGGGCGGGTAACTGGTGTAGCGGGGCACCTTGGCATCAAACAGGCCGTGACGGCGCAATAAATCAATCTGTGACATACCCTTCGATTATCCGTGATCCCGGGCCCAATCCTTGATACAGATCAAAACCATGATGATACCTGATTTTGTCGACGTAAAATGCAGCGCCTGCCCCATCCGTCACCGTGCCGTCTGTGCGCGCTGTGACACGGAAGAGTTGTTGCGTCTTGAAAAGATGAAATCCTATCGGACCTTCCCCGCCGGAACAGAGATCCTGTGGCGCGGGGAGCCGCTGGACTATGTGGCGTCCGTCGTCAGCGGCGTCGCATCGCTGTCCAAAACAATGGAAGACGGGCGCACCCAGATGGTCGGCCTTCTGCTTCCGTCTGACTTCATCGGCCGCCCCGGCCGCGCCAAGATCGAATTTGACGTCACCGCCACAACGGACGTGACCCTGTGCTGCTTTGCCCGCGCCCCGTTCGAGGCGCTGGTGATCGACACCCCCCACGTCGCCCAGCGCCTGATGGAACTTGCCTTGGACGAGCTTGACGCCGCCCGCGACTGGATGTTGCTGCTGGGCCGCAAGACCGCGCGCGAAAAGATTGCGACGTTCCTTGATATGCTGGCCCGCCGCTCTCAACTGATTACGCCGAAGGGTGCGGGCACGGCCCCTGCCGCAGCGCTGCATCTGCCCATGACCCGCGATCAGATTGCCAATTATCTTGGCCTGACGCTGGAAACCGTCAGCCGTCAGTTCAGCGCGCTGAAGCGTGAAGGCATCATTGATGTGCCTGACCGGCGCAGCGTGATCGTGATCAATATTGACCTTCTGCAAAACGCGACCGGCGATGATGCAGACGGCGGCGTCGTCGCTTAACCACAACGCGGCGCGAACACACGCATATTTGATGCAGATCAAAGTTTTGATCGCATTCATCTTTTAGGCCCAAAGATGGAACCGGCTGCGCCATGCGATGCGCGCCGGCACGTTGAGGGACTATTGATGAATTACGTCAAGCTGACGCTATTGGGCTGCGTGACGCTGATCGCAGCGCTCGGGGCGAATTGGGCACATGACCTATCCTACCAGGTACATGCCTTTCTAATCATGCTGGTTTCGGCATACCTGTTCTTGCAGGTGCTGCGCCAAACGGACGAGGTGGCCTCGCCTGCCGCGCCGATGGATGAATACAGCGACGGCGTGATTCGCGCTGGCGTTATCGCCACTGCCTTTTGGGGGATCGCAGGCTTTTTGGTCGGCACCTTCATTGCGTTCCAGCTCGCCTTTCCGGTGCTGAACTTTGAATGGGCGCAACCTTTTGCCAACTTTGGCCGGTTGCGGCCGCTGCACACCAGCGCCGTGATCTTTGCCTTTGGCGGCAACGCGCTGATCTGCACATCGTTTTACGTCGTGCAGCGCACCAGCGGCGTACGCCTTTGGGGCGGCAAAACGGCATGGTTCGTCTTTTGGGGCTATCAGCTGTTCATCGTTCTGGCGGCCACGGGCTATTTGCTCGGCTCGACCCAGTCCAAAGAATACGCAGAGCCTGAATGGTACGTCGATATCTGGCTGACAATCGTCTGGCTGGCCTATCTGGCGGTCTTTCTTGGCACCATCGTGCGCCGCCGGGAAAAGCATATCTACGTCGCCAACTGGTTCTATCTGGCCTTCATCATCACCGTCGCCATGCTGCATGTCGTCAACAACCTGTCGATCCCCGTCAGCTTTTGGGGCAGCAAATCGGTACAAGTCTTTGCGGGCGTGCAGGATGCCATGACCCAGTGGTGGTACGGCCACAACGCCGTCGGCTTCTTTCTGACCGCAGGCTTTCTGGGCATGATGTACTATTTCGTGCCAAAGCAGGCAGAGCGTCCGGTCTATAGCTACAAGCTGTCGATCATCCACTTCTGGGCGCTGATCTTTCTTTATATCTGGGCGGGTCCGCACCACCTGCACTATACCGCCCTACCCGATTGGGCTGCGACCCTTGGCATGGTGTTTTCCATCGTGCTGTGGATGCCCAGCTGGGGCGGCATGATCAACGGTCTGATGACCCTGCAAGGGGCTTGGGACAAACTGCGCACCGACCCGATCATGCGGATGTTCGTCCTGTCCCTTGGTTTCTACGGTATGTCCACATTCGAGGGTCCGATGATGTCGATCCGCGCTGTGAACTCGCTGTCGCACTACACGGACTGGACCATCGGTCACGTTCATTCCGGCGCGCTTGGCTGGAACGGCATGATCACCTTTGCTTGCCTTTACTTCCTGACACCGCGCCTGTGGGGCCAAAAGGAAATGCATTCCATGCGCGCCATCAGCTGGCACTTCTGGCTGGCGACGCTGGGGATCGTTCTTTACGCCTCCTCCATGTGGGTGTCCGGCATCATGGAAGGCCTGATGTGGCGTGAAGTCGATGACCAAGGTTTCCTTGTGAACGCATTCGCCGACACCGTCAGCGCCAAGTTCCCGATGTATGTCGTGCGCGGTCTGGGCGGGGTCATGTTCCTGTCGGGTGCACTGATCATGGTTTGGAACATCTGGATGACCATCCGCGCCGGTAAGCCCGTCACAACCGCAACTCCTGCACGCTACGCTGTTGCGGCTGAATAAGGATCAAACACATGGCATTTCTTGATAAACACGCGATCCTTGAAAAAAGTCCGACGCTGTTGCTGACCTTCTCTTTGATCGTGGTCAGCATCGGCGGGATCGTGGAAATCGCGCCGCTGTTCTGGCTGGAAAACACGATCGAAGAGGTCGAAGGCGTGCGCCCCTACTCCCCGCTCGAACTGACGGGGCGTGACATCTATGTCCGCGAGGGTTGCTACAACTGTCACAGCCAGATGATCCGCCCGATGCGCGACGAGGTAGAGCGTTACGGTCACTATTCACTGGCCGCGGAATCGATGTACGACCATCCGTTCCAGTGGGGATCAAAGCGGACCGGGCCGGATCTGGCCCGCGTTGGCAATCGCTATTCGAACGCGTGGCACGTCGACCACCTGCGCGACCCGCAAGCGGTTGTTCCCGAAAGTGTCATGCCAAAGTATGCCTTTTTGGAAACCACGCCTGCCAAGGCCGAATACGTCGATGACCTGATGTCGACCCACCGCTTTGTCGGCGTTCCTTATGACGACGAGGATATCGCGCAGGCTAAGCTGGATTTCCGCGCGCAGGCCGATCCAGATTCCGACACCTCTGGTTTGTTGGAACGCTATCCCGGCGCGGCTGTTGCGAACTTTGACGACCAGCCCGGCATTTCGGAAATGGATGCGTTGATCGCCTACCTGCAGGTGCTTGGCACGATGGTCGACTTTTCCACCTTTACCCCCGACGCCAGCCGATAGGAGGCTTTGATGGATACCTACACCTTCATGCGCCAACTGGCAGACAGTTGGATTTTGCTGGCCATGTTCGGCTTCTTCGCCAGCGCCGCAATCTGGGCCTTTTTGCCCAGCCAGCGCCGTGCCCGTGAAGACGCCAGCATGATCCCGTTCCGCAATGACTCCGCCCCTAAGGCCAGCCCTGACGCTCGCGCCGATCAGGATGCGCCCAACCCAAAGGGTCAGCCCCATGACTAAGAATGTGACTGAGAATAAGCCGGTCAAAGGCAAAAATATCGACGAGACAACTGGTGTCGAGACAACCGGCCACAGCTGGGATGGCATCACAGAGCTGAACAATCCCCTGCCCCGTTGGTGGCTGTGGACGCTGTATGCCTGTATCGTCTGGGCCGTCGGCTACACGATCTTTTACCCCGCTTGGCCGATGATCTCGGGTGCCACCAGCGGCACGCTGGGTTGGTCAACACGCGGCGCAGTGGCGCAGGACATCGCCGATCACGAGGCGAAGAACGCGCAACTGGTGGCCGACCTGGTCGCCGCCGATTTGCCAACGCTCGCGCCCGGCGATCCGCTGCACCGCTATGCCGTCGCCCGTGGCGGCGCAGTGTTCCGTGCCAATTGCAGCCAGTGCCACGGCTCTGGCGCGGCGGGTGCGCTGGGATATCCCAACCTGCTGGACGACGACTGGCTTTGGGGCGGCGACGTTGCATCCATCGCCATGACCATCGACCACGGCATCCGTAACGACACCGATCCCGACGCCCGCTGGTCACAGATGCCTGCCTTTGGCGACATCCTGTCCAAGCCGGAAATCGCCTCGCTTGTGACCTACGTCATCAGCTTGTCGGCCACGGTCGAGGATCGGGCACAGGCCGCAGAAGGCGCAGTGCTGTTTTCCGAAAACTGCGCCGCTTGCCACAGCGACGACGCGACCGGAAATCGCGACATGGGTGCGCCGAACCTGACCGACGCGATCTGGCTTTATGGCGGCGATACCGCCAGCCTGACGCAGACGATCACGCAGGCCCGCTTTGGCGTCATGCCCGCATGGGGCCAGCGGTTGTCAGATGTCGATGTCGACGCCGTGGCTGTCTATGTCCACAGCCTTGGCGGCGGCGAACAAGCGCCAGAATAATCACGCCCTATGTGACGTAACGCCGCCCCTGACCAAAGGTCGGGGGCGGTTTTGATTCAAATCAAAGCACAGTTGCCGCGCGCCTCCTATCACAGGCGGGCAATAGTACAGGTTAGTCATGTCCACTCCGTCCCTCTACGCCCCGCGCGAGCCGATCTTTCCCCGCCGCGTCAGTGGTACCTTTCGCCGCCTGAAATGGTGGATCTTGGCGCTGACGCTGGGCATTTACTACATCACACCATGGCTGCGCTGGGACCGCGGCCCCGGCATGCCTGACCAAGCGGTGCTGGTTGATCTGGCCAACCGCCGCTTTTACTTTTTCTGGATCGAGATTTGGCCCCACGAATTTTACTTCGTCGCGGGCCTGCTGATCATGGCGGGCCTTGGGCTGTTTCTGTTCACCTCGGCGCTGGGACGCGTCTGGTGCGGCTATACCTGTCCGCAAACGGTCTGGACTGACCTGTTCATCCTTGTGGAACGCTGGATCGAAGGTGACCGCAACGCCCGTGTGCGGCTCCACAATGCCAAATGGTCCGCGCACAAGGCGTGGCTGCGCAGCGTGAAATGGACGGTCTGGCTTGCCATTGCACTGGCCACGGGCGGTGCCTGGGTGTTCTATTTCACCGACGCCCCCGCCCTGCTGGGAAACCTGCTGAACGGCACCGCGCACCCCGCCGCCTATATCACCATCGCCATTTTGACCGCGACGACCTTTGTCTTTGGCGGCTTTATGCGCGAACAGGTCTGCATCTACATGTGCCCCTGGCCGCGCATTCAATCCGCGATGATGGACCCCGACACCCTAACCGTCGCCTACCGCGACTGGAGGGGAGAGCCGCGCGGCAAGGGCAAGCGTACCGACCCCAATGTGCCCAACACGCATGTCCCGGATCTGGCGCAGGCGCTGCATGCTGGCACTGATCCGGTCGCCACCAAGGGCGACTGCATCGACTGCATGGCCTGCGTAAACGTGTGCCCGATGGGCATCGACATCCGCGACGGGCAGCAGATGGAATGCATTACCTGCGCGCTGTGCATCGACGCCTGCGACGACGTGATGGACCGTATCGGCAAGCCGCGCGGCCTGATCGATTACATGGCCTTAACGGACGAGCCGCGCGAACGCGCCGGCCTGCCGCCGCGTCCGATCTGGCAGCACATTCTGCGCCCGCGCACGATCATCTACACCCTGCTTTGGTCTGCCATCGGCGTTGGCCTTGTCTATGCGCTGTTCATCCGCTCTCCGATCGAGCTGACCGTGAGCCCGGTGCGCAACCCGACTTATGTCGTGCAATCCGACGGCGCGATCCGCAATATCTATGACGTACGGCTGCGGAACAAATCACTCAGCGAAGCCGAGTTCCGCCTGAGCCTGACCGCCGATACCGTGCTGCGCATCGACCTAGAGGGGAACGCGGATCGTGATGTCATCGTCACCGTCCCCGCCGACACCAGCCTGACCCAGCGCGTCTATGTCACCGCCCGCGCGTCCGATCCGGCGGCCACCGCCCACGACACGGCCCTGCGCTTTTGGGTCGAGGACGCCTCAACAGGCGACCGCGCCAGCCAAGCCACGACATTTAACGGGAGAGTCCAATGACACGCGAAATCACAGGCTGGCACGTCCTTGGCATCTTTATCTTTGCGTTCAGCATCATCATCGCGGTGAACCTGACGTTGGCCGTGCAGGCCGTGCGCACCTTTCCGGGGCTAGAGGTTAAGAACTCTTACGTGGCCAGCCAGACTTTTGACGCCGACCGCGATGCACAAGTCGGCCTAAACTGGGACGTCAGGGCGACGCTGCAAGGCAATGAATTGGCTTTGTTCATTGTCCAAGATGGCCAGCCCATCGCCCCAACGGTCGAAGAGGCAACCTTTGGCCGCGCCACCAGCGTCGCCCGCGATCAGACGCCAGATTTCCGGTTTGAAGACGGCGCGCTGCGGGCCACGATCGCAGGCGGCGGCGGTGGCAATTGGAACCTGCGCGTGAAACTGCGGGCCGAGAACGGCACGCTGTTCCAGCAGCGCGTGATCGTGGCGGTCCTGCCATGATGTCAGGCTGTCCTGCTTGCGCAGCGGCCCCTTTGGCGCAGGAAACGGCGCAGGGTCCTGCGCTGCAATTCTCGGTCCCCGGCGTCACCTGCGCCGCTTGCATCGGCAAGATTGAACGCGGCTTGTCGCACCTGAACGGTGTCGCAACTGTCCGCGTGAACCTGTCGATGAAGCGGCTGTCGGTTGCGGGCCAAGTTGATCCCGAGGCGATCCAAACCGCCGTGGCGGCCATGGGATACGAGATTTATCCCCTTGATGTCGCCCGGCTAGAGGCGACGCGCGACGCCCAGGGGCGCGCCTTGCTGCTGCGCATGGCGGTCGCGGGCTTTGCCATGATGAACGTCATGTTGCTTTCCGTCGCGATCTGGTCGGGCGCGGACGGCGCGACGCGGGACATGTTCCACATGATCTCTGCCATGATCGCACTGCCGACGGTCGCCTATGCGGCGCAGCCGTTCTTTACCTCGGCCATGACCGCGCTGCGGGCGGGGCGGTTGAACATGGATGTGCCGATCTCGCTCGCGATTTTGCTGGCGTCTGGCATGTCGCTCTTTGAATCCCTGTCAGGGGGCGAACATGCCTATTTCGACGCGGCGCTGTCGCTGACGTTTTTCCTGCTGATCGGCCGCTATCTGGATCACCGCACCCGCACCACCGCCCGGTCCGCCGCGCGCGAACTGGCCGCGCTCGAGGTGCAGACCGCGACGCGTATCAACGGCGCCCATAGCGAAACCGTGCCCGCCGCAGACCTTCGCATGGGCGATATCGTCTTGGTACCGACCGGCGCGCGCGTGCCCGTCGACGGGGTGCTGCTGTCGACCGCGGCCCTGATGGACCGGTCGATCCTGACCGGCGAAAGCGCGGCCATTAGCCTAGACGCCGGCGCGACATTGCAAGCCGGAGAGGTCAATTTGACCGCGCCGCTGCGCCTACGGTCGCTCTGCGACGGCACCGATACATCCTTGCGCCGCATGGCCGCGCTGGTTGAAACCGCCGAAAACGCGCGCAATAGCTATACCGCGCTGGCCGACCGCGCAGCGCAGATCTATGCGCCCGCCGTGCACGGGCTGGCGCTGGTGGCCTTTGCAGGCTGGTGGTTTGCGACGGGCGACCTGCGCTTTGCAATCAATGTGGCAACGGCCGTGCTGATCATCACCTGCCCCTGCGCCCTTGGGCTTGCGGTACCTGCGGTGTCCACTGCTGCCGTCAGTCGTTTGTTTTCGCTGGGCTATCTGGTCCGGCACGCCACCGCGCTGGAACGTTTGGCAGAAGTCAGCCACGTGATGTGCGACAAAACAGGCACCCTGACGCGGCCTTTTGTAAACCTGCCCGATGACCTGAGCGCGACGGATCGCCAAATCGCCAAGGCGCTGGCGCAAAGTTCGAACCATCCGTTGTCGCGGGCGATTGTCACGGCGCTGGCCGACACCCCTGCCGCAGAGCTGACCGAGGTCCGCGAAGTGCCCGGCAACGGCGTGATGGGCTACTACGGCGATGTGATCGTCCGGCTGGGCCGGGGTTCGTGGATCGGTGCCGCAACACCGGGCCTGTGCCTGTCTATCGGCGACGCACCCCCCTGCCCGCTAGAGGTGCCAGAGGTCGTGCGCCCCGGCGTCGAATCCGCCATCGCCGCCCTTGATCTGCCTTGCGAAATCGTGACCGGGGATGCGGCGCTTCCTGCAGAGCGGCTGGCCGCTTGCCTGTCGGTGCCGTTCATCTCGGGTGCATCGCCGCAGGACAAACTGGACCGCCTGCAAGAGTTGAGCGACGCTGGAGAGCGCGTCTTGATGATCGGTGACGGGCTGAACGACACGGCGGTTCTGGCCGCGGCACACGCCTCTATTGCGCCGTCCACCGCGCTAGAGGCATCGCGCAATGCAGCCGACGTTGTCGTGCTGAAAGACAGCTTTGAGGATCTGCCGCTGGTGCTACACATTGCCCGCGCAACGCGGCGGCTGTCGCAGCAAAACTTTGCCATCGCCGCCCTTTACAACGCCATCGCAATTCCCATTGCCTTGGCAGGCATCGCGACGCCGTTGATGGCGGCGCTGGCGATGTCGGTCTCTTCTTTGACGGTGCTGCTAAATGCGCAGCGGATGCGGTGGGTGAAATGAACGTTCTTGTTGTCCTGATCCCGATCTCGCTGATCCTTGGCAGCGCGGGACTGATCGCGTTCATCTGGACCGTGCGGTCGCAGCAATATGACGACGACAGCGGCAATGCCGCGCGCATTCTGCTGGACGAAGAAGACCGCGTCTGACCCCCTAGAAACGCAAAAGCCCCGGCACGCAGGCCGGGGCTTTTTCATAAACTGACGAACGATTTAGCGGTCGTCGTCGTCTTCGTCATCATTGGTCGCATCGACGTCGTCGGGCAGGTTAAAGAAGCTGTCCGCGTCGCGGATGTCGCGCTTATCTTCGACTTCTTCTTCCTCGACCGGGGTATCATCGGACAGGGTGAAGGTTTCCAGCCCAGCCATAGAGGTCGGCATCTTCGAATCCGGCGACATGCCAAGGCTGCTTTCGGTCGACACCAGCTTGCGACGCTCGTCATCGGTCATTGCAGTGCCTTCACGGGCACGCTTGGCGTTGGCCTTTTGCACGGCTGCGTCCAGTTCGGACTGCTTGCACAGGCCCAGCGCGACGGGGTCGATCGGGTCAAGGTTGTTGATGTTCCAATGCGTGCGGTCGCGGATCGCAGCGATCGTCGGCTTGGTGGTGCCGACCAGCTTGCTGATCTGTGCGTCTTCCAGCTCTGGGTGGAATTTCACCAGCCAATAGATGGATGCCGGACGGTCCTGACGCTTGGACAGGGGCGTATACCGCGGGCCGCGGCGCTTTTCTTCGCCTTGGGCAGATGCGTTGAACTTCAGCTTCAGCTTGTGCTGCGGATTGGCCTGCGCGCTGTCCAATTCAACTTGGGTCAACTGGTTGTTGCTGATGGGGTCAAAGCCTTTGACACCTGTAGCAACGTCGCCGTCAGCAATGCCTTGCACCTCGAGTGGGTGCAGTCCGCAAAAGTCTGCAATCTGCACAAACGTTAGCGTAGTATTGTCGCACAGCCAGACTGCGGTGGCCTTGGCCATGATCGGTTTATCGGACATCGTCTTCACTCCTATCCATCAATTCGACAAGCCTTCCCTGCGCCCTTAAAGGGGCTGACCGCTGGGGCCGGGTTCACATTGTCGGGGAACTTGGATGTAATATAGGTGAAGCAGCCGAAATTGGGAAGATGAAAAACATGAAAGCCGCCCTGACAGCCCTTGCGCTGATGATCGCCGGACCTGCCGCAGCCCAAGACACGGCGGGCGAATTTGACTATTATGTTATGTCGCTGTCGTGGTCGCCAAACTGGTGCGACTTGACGGGGCATGCGCGCAACTCACCACAATGTGCGCAGGACGCGGATTTTGGCTGGGTGCTCCATGGGCTTTGGCCGCAATATGATCGCGGCTATCCCCAAGATTGCCACAGCAAATACGGGCCCCCGTCCCGGCGCGACACCGAAGGCATGGCCGATATCATGGGCACATCTGGCCTTGCGTGGTATCAGTGGAACAAACACGGCAGCTGCACGGGCCTATCGCCGCAATCGTATTATCGCACAGCAAGGCAAGCCTATGACAGCATCCGCATCCCGCAGGCGTTTCGCAAACTGACCCGCGACGTGACCCTGCCCGCCAGCCTGATCGAGGACGCTTTTGTCGACGCTAACCCAAATCTGCCCCGCGACGGCGTGACAATCACCTGCACAGACGGCGCAATTCAGGAAACCCGGATTTGCCTGACCCGCGATCTGCAGCCGCGCGGTTGCGGCGTGGACGTGATCCGCGATTGCACACTGACCAGCGCGGCCTTTGGGGCCATCGACTAATACCTGCATAACGGTCTGCCGTCGTTTTCGCCCCCGGCAGCGCCGTTTCCAACTTGTGCCCGCAGGCCAAGATGCGAGACAACAACCAACAACGGCCTGCCCGCCCATTTAAGAAAAGTAAGCCAAATGACAAACTATGCCCTGACCGTGAACTGCCCATCGTCCAAGGGGATCGTCGCCGCGATCGCCAACTACATGGCCGACAACGACTGCAACATCACGGATTCGTCCCAATTCGACGACACCGAAACGGGTCAGTTTTTCATGCGCATGAGCTTTGAAAATGACGGCACGCGGGATTTAGACGGGCTTCAGAACGGCTTTGTCGCGGCGGCGGAAAAGTTCGGGATGGACTACGCCTTTCACGACGAAAGCGTAAAGATGAAGGTCGTCATCATGGTCAGCCGCTTTGGCCATTGCCTGAACGATCTGCTGTATCGCTGGCGCATTGGTGCGCTGCCGATTGATATCGTGGCGGTGATTTCAAACCATCTGGATTACCAAAAGGTCGTCGTGAACCACGACATCCCGTTCCACTGCATCAAGGTCACCAAGGAAAACAAACCGCAAGCCGAGGCGCAGATCATGGCCGTGGTCGAGGACGCGGGTGCCGAGCTGATCGTGCTGGCGCGTTACATGCAGATCCTGTCGGACCGCATGTGCCAGACCATGTCGGGGCGGATCATCAACATCCACCACTCGTTCTTGCCCAGCTTCAAAGGGGCTAACCCCTATAAGCAAGCGTTCGAACGCGGCGTGAAGCTGATTGGCGCGACGTCCCACTACGTCACCGCCGATCTGGACGAGGGTCCGATCATCGAACAGGACACGGTCCGCGTCACCCATGCCCAATCGTCGGGCGATTATGTTTCGCTCGGCCGCGACGTCGAAGCACAAGTGCTGGCCCGCGCAATCCATGCGCATATCCACCGCCGCGTGTTTTTGAACGGCAACAAGACCATCGTCTTCCCGCCCTCTCCCGGCTCTTACGTCTCGGAACGGATGGGCTAAGCGCGCCCGTCGGGGTATTCGGCGGGGCCCTTCAGCTCTAGCTTATTCCCAAAGGGATCAAGCACATAGAACGAATGCCCCATGCCGCGTGCGCCGCCATGGGTCGCTTCGCGGACGATCTGAACGCCATGCCGGGCCAGATGGTCGCGCATGTCCTGCGGGGCGAAGGGCGAGGTCGCAATGCACAGATGATCGACATTGCGCCCGCCCACCACTGGCGGCACAGCGGCAGCCGCGCCGGGGTGGGTCGTGTCCCAAAGCACGATCAGCGCGGCACCTGCCCAGACCTGTTCCATCCCCATGACCGGATAGGAATAACCCGGCGCGCAGCCCAGCACATCGCGATAAAACGCAAGCGCCCGGGGCATGTCGTCCACAAGAAAGACGACGTGATCAATGCCGACAAGCGCAAAGGGTATGGTGCGGTGGGGCATGTTTGATCCAATCCGCTACATCACAAACGGGCCGGGATCGAAGCCGCGCAGCGCGATATCCGCGTCCAGCGCCTTGCCCCCTGCCCGTTGCAACCGCGTGATCTGCACCGCGCCGCTGCCGCAGGCGACGGTCAACCCGGTCAAGACCTGACCCGGCTCGCCTGCGCCGCCGACCACGGCGCTGCTCAGCAGCTTCACCCGCTCGCCGCCGATTTCACACCACGCACCGGGAAAGGGGGACAGGCCCCGGATTTGGCGATCGACCTGCGCGGCTGGCTGGGACCAATCGATACGGGCCTCGGCCTTGTCGATCTTGGTCGCATAGGTCACGCCGTCCTCTGGCTGCACCTGCGGCGACAGGTCTGGCAGTTGGTTCAGCGCTTGCACGATCAGGGCCGCGCCCATCGCGGACAGTCGGTCGTGCAATCCGCCAGTGGTTTCATCCGGCGTAATGGGCGTGGCCTGCCGCAGCAGCACCGGGCCGGTATCAAGGCCTGCCTCCATTTGCATGATACAGATGCCGGTGCTCGCATCCCCGGCCATAATCGCGCGGTGTATTGGCGCGGCCCCGCGCCAGCGCGGCAGCAGGCTGGCGTGGATATTCAGGCACCCATGCTCCGGCGCGTCCAGCACGGCCTGCGGCAGGATCAGGCCATAGGCGACAACGACGGCAATATCTGCGTTCAGCGCCGCGAACTCGGCCTGCGCGTCTGAACCTTTTAGCGAAACGGGATGGCGGACAGGCAGCCCAAGGTCCAGTGCGCGCTGGTGTACCGCGCCGGGCCGATCCTTTTTCCCGCGCCCAGCGGGCCGCGGCGGTTGGGTGTAAACGGCAGCAATGTCGTGGCCTGCATCATACAGGGCCTGCAGGACTGGCACCGAAAACTCCGGCGTTCCCATGAAAACAATACGCATCTGACTGGCCCTTCCCCGTTTGGATCAGCCAACCAGATAGCGCGGCACGCTGCGTTTTGCTAGCAGCTGCGCCCCAGCACCAGCACCCAGTTCGGACCTTGCGCGCCTTGGGTGATGGCGATGCCCATTTCCTTAACACGCGGGTGCAGCATATTCGCGCGGTGTCCGGCAGAGTTCATCCAGCCACCAATGATCTGCCCGGCGGTCGGAAAGCCCCAGGCCAGGTTCTCGGCGACGGTGCAATAGGCATACCCGGCAGAGCGGACGCGGGCCCCGACGTTCGATCCGTTGCTGCCCTTGTGGCCAAAGAACGCGTGGGTGGACATATCGCAGGCATGACCCGTGGCCGCGCGCCCCAGCGTGGGGTTATACGTCAGCGGTGCCAGCCCGTTTGCCTGCCGCTGCGCATTCACGCCAGCCGCAACCTCGTTGGCCATCTGATTAACGTTACCCGGCATGGCGCAGCTATTTGCGGCAGCGGCGCCTTGTGCGGTGACCATAAGAAAGACGGCTGCAAGGATGGACCGGAGCATAAAATACCTCTGCGAGAAAGTGGGTGCAGGGGTAGATATGCACGGGGAATATGGCAACCTTAGGCCCAGATCACGGCGCGGAGCCGCCTATTGTACGCAATTTTTCGCCAATTGTGGTCAAGGCGAACAAGATAACGGCCATAACGACAATGGATGGCCCGGCGGGCGTGTCCATCTGCAATGACATGGTCAACCCGCCCACGGCGGCCAATATCCCGATCACCGCAGCGCGCAGCGCCATCCCTTCGGGTGATGTCGCAAGCCGGCGCGCGCCAGCGGCGGGGATGACCAGCAGCGCCGTAATCAATAGCGCGCCGACGACCTTGATCGCGACCGCGACGATGCCAGCCAGCAGCAAGGTCAGGATCAAATTCTCGCGTTGCGGATTGACGCCAGACGCGGTGGCAAGGTCGGGGCTTAACGTTGCCAGCAGCAGCGCGGACCAGTGGAACCACAAAACCCCCAGCACTACCGCCGCGCCGCCCCAAATCACCGCGATATCCATGCGGGACACGGTCAGCACGTCGCCGAACAAATACGCCTCTAGATTGATGCGCGCGCCGGGGATCAAGGTGACGGCCACAAGGCCCGTCGCCAACGCGCCGTGCGCGATGACGCCAAGGATCGTGTCTGTGCCCTGCGCCCGGTCCGACAGGCGGTGGATCAGTACGGCCACGACCAAGGCCACCGCCGCCACGCCCGCAAAGATCGAGATATTCAGCGCCAAGGCAATCGCCACCCCAAGGATCGCCGCATGCGCTGTGGCGTCGCCGAAATAGGCCATGCGCCGCCAGACCACAAAACAGCCCAAGACGGACGCGGCAAGGGCGGTGCCGATGGCGGCAAGGATCGCGCGGACCAGAAAATCGTCAAGCATGATCGTGTGCCTTGCTGTGGGGCCCATCGTTGTGGCTGTGCCCATGGTCGTGATGATGATCGTGCCCGTGGTCATGCCCGTGATCGTGGTCATGGCGATACAGCGCCAGCGCGCCGCCCGTGCCCGTGCCAAACAATTCGCGGTATGCGGGCGCGGCAGAGACGACCTCTGGCGTACCTTCGCAGCAGATATGCCCGTTCAGACAGATCACCCGGTCGGACGCGGACATGACGACATGCAGCTCGTGGCTGACCATCAGGACCGCGCAGTTCAGGTTCTGACGCACCCCTTCGATCAGGCGATAAAAACTGGCAGAGCCGGGCTGATCCAGCCCCTGCGTCGCCTCGTCCAAGATCAGCAGTTGCGGGCGCGACAACAAGGCGCGGGCCAGCAGAACGCGCTGAAATTGCCCGCCCGACAGATCGGCCATCTGGCGCTTTGCCACCTCTGGCACGCCGGTCTTGTCTAGCGCTTTCGCGGCGACCGCGTCGCTGACCCGGTGTGGCAAATCCAGAAACCGCCGCGCTGTCAGTGGTAAGGTTGCATCAATCGCCAGTTTTTGCGGCACATAGCCCAGCCGCAGTCCCGGCGTGCGGGTGACGGTTCCGCGATCCGGCGTCAGCGCGCCAATCAGCACGCGCAGCAGGGTGGATTTGCCAGAGCCATTGGGGCCAACGATGGTCACGATCTCTCCGGCTTTGATATCAAGGCCGACGTTTTGCAGGATCCTATTGCCATTGCGCGTAACGCCAATCCCGCGCGCGGACAGCAGGCTCATGGTTGCACCTGACAGGCGGGGCATAGGCCCTGCGCCTCTATCACCGTCTGTTCGATCGCAAAGCCAGCCTGCGATGCCGCCTGCCCCAGAGGCGCTGTGGCGCGGGTTTCGGCGACCTTGTGGCAGCCGCGGCAGATCAGGAAGGCGGGCGCATGATCCGCGCCGGGGTGGGCGCAGGCGATAAAGGCGTTCAGCCCCTCGATGCGGTGGGCAAAGCCGTTATCCACTAAAAAGCCCAGCGCACGGTAGGCAACGGGCGGTTTAGACCCCAACCCTTCCGCATCCAGCCGTGCCAGCACATCATACGCCCCAAGCGCCGCGTGACTTTCCAACAGGATTTCCAGCACCCGGCGACGTACCGGCGTCAGGCGCAAGTCCGCCGCCGCGCAATGCTGCTCTGCGCTGCTGATTGCGTCCGAAACGCAGGCGCTATGGTCATGGCGGTCGAATCCGGTGGCGGTCATGGCGTGCCTTGTTATGTTATAACATACGCTCTATAGCCCCGCTCAATTCTAACTGCAAGAGGCCCCCTATGATTCGCACCCTCGCCGCCGCGCTGGTCTTGACCACGACGCAAGCCTTGGCCGACGCACCGCTGGTCGTCACTGATATCGCACCGGTGCACAGCCTTGTCGCGCAGATCATGGAGGGCGTCAGCACGCCCGATCTGATCGTGCCGCCCGGCGCTGACGCGCATCATCTGGCGCTGCGCCCCTCCGACGCGCGCAAGCTGTCGCAGGCGCAGATCGTGATCTGGGTTGGCCCGGCGCTGACGCCGTGGCTGTCGGACCCGCTGGAAACACTGGCCCCCGCAGCGGCGACGCTGACCTTAATGGACATGCCGGGCTGGGCGCATCGCGATCTGATCGGCGGGCATGACCACGGCGCAGATGCCGGCGATACCGACCACGCCATCGATCCCCACGCTTGGCTGGATCCAGAGATCGCAATGATCTGGGTCCGCGCAATCCGCAACACGCTGGTCACGACAGACCCGGAAAACGCGAACACCTATACGGCGAACGCTGGCAACGCGCTGGCAGACCTGATGTCACTGCATGACCGCATCAGCGCCGATTTGGCCGATGTGCCGTCCGGCACATGGATCGCGCCGCATGCGGCCTTTGGCTATTTTACGGACCGTTACGGCGTGCCCGCAGCCGAGGCGATTTCCGACAGCGATGCAGAGACCCCCGGCCCCGCCCATCTGGCAGAGCTGCGCGCATTGGTCGAAGCGGGCACCGTCACCTGCGTCATGTCCGAAACCAACGGGCCGACGGACTATGCGGATTTGCTGACCGATGGCACCGATGCGCGCACCGGGATTATTGACGACACCGGCATGGCGCTTGATCCCGGTCCCGCATTGTATGGTGATCTGCTGACCGGGATCGCGGCGCAGCTTAAGGCCTGCATCGTGCCCTAAGCGCTTCCAAACAGCCCCGTCAGCGCCCGTTGCACTGTGCCAGTGACCGACGGGCGCTTGAGCGCTTGGAAAGGCAGCGGGCGGCACACCTCTATCGCGGCGATGCCGACGCGGGCGGTCAGGGCACCGTTCACGACGCCTTCGCCAAAGCGGCGGGACACTTTGGACAAAAGCCCGCCGCCCGCGACGGAATGGATCAGATCGTCGCCCACGGCCACAGCGCCGGTTGCGACCAGATGCGTCAGCACAGTGCGGACCAGCCGCAAGCTGCCCAGCGTGCCAGAGCGTCCGCCATAAATCTCGGCGATGCGGCGGATCATTCGCAGGTTCGACGTCAACGCCGTGAACACATCCGCCAGCGCCAGCGGCACGACGGCCGTCACGACTGCGACTTGCCGTGCGGCGGCCTGCACCTCTGCCACGGCGCGCGCGTCAAGGGGTTCCAGCAGGCTGCGTTCCGCAAGATCAAGCAGCCCGTCAGCGTCCATGATTTCCGGCGCGCGTTCAGCCAATTGCTGGCGGCCCCATGTCGTATCGGGGCGGCCTGCATAAAGCTGGGTCAAATGGTCCACCACCTTGCGCGCCATCGGCAGGTCGGCCCCGGCGTGGGCTTTGGCAGCCTCGACTTGGACACGGTCGATGCGGCGCAGGCGGCTAAAGGCCGACAGTTCGCGCAGGGCAATCGCCAGCAGGACGCAGCAAAAGATGATCAGCAGCGCACTAAAGGCCATGCCAAGAAACGGGTTACTGGCGATCAACCCGGTGACGAAATTCCACGCCGCCAGCGACACCATAAACCCGATGATGCTGATCAGCAGCGACCAGAACCATTTGCCCAGCGGCGACGACCTACGCGCGGCCAGTGCGGCGACCTTTTGCATTGCAGCCCCCTGCGGGGCGTCGTCCAAAATGATTGGCGCTGTGGCGGGCGTGATATCGGATGCCTCTTCGAGGTCGATCAGCACGGGGCGTTTCACAACAGGTCTCCGATCAGGAATTCCGCGGCCTTATCCAGCCGGATATGCGGCGGGCCTTCGCCGGGGCGCAGGGTCAGCGGCGCAGGGGCAAAGCGCATGATTTTATAATCACCGCTGCCCCAATCGGCAGCGCCTGCCCGCGCGGGGGCTAGCAGATGCTGCGGATCGGTGGGCAAAGCGCCGGGATAAAACGCGGCCTGTTTGCCGGTATCAAGCAACCGCCCGCGCACAACATCCAGCGGCCCGTCGCGGTGATCGACAGTTTCTTCAACCGTGGTGCGTAGGGCGGCGATGGACATCGCTTGGGTCTGCGCGCCTGCGAAATCGGCGCGGTCTTTCGCCTCGCGCAGCAAGGCCTGCGTGATCGCGGTCAGCTGCGGATGCTGGGTGTGGTGCAAATGGTCAGCCTTGGTCGCGGCAAAAAGGATCTTTTCCACCCGCCGGCCAGAGAAGATGCGGCTGATAAAATTGTTGCGTCCGGGGTTAAACGCGCCAAGGATTTCCGCCATCGCCGTGCGCAGATCGTCCAGCGCACGCGGGCCATTATGGATCGCGCCCAGCACATCGACCAGCACGACCTGTCTATCAATGCGTGCAAAATGATCGCGAAAGAACGGCTGTACGACGTTTTTCTTGTAGGATTCGAACCTGCGCGCCAATTCTCGCCCCAAAGTGCCACGCGCGAAATCGGTGCCCGGTAGCGGGGCAAAGGTCAGCACCGGGCTGCCTGCCAGATCGCCGGGCAACAGGAACCGGCCCGGCGTGCAGTCGGAATATCCCGCCGCGCGCGACGCGTTCAGGTGCGCGGTATAGGCCTGCGCCAGCGCCTTGGCGGCGGGCTCTTCCAGCGGCCCCGCCGCGTCCGTTTGCGCGACCAGCGCCAGATAGTCATCCCCAAGCGGCCGCCCGGCGCAGCGGGCCAGCGCGCCCTTGGACCAATCTGCATAGCTTTGATCCAGCAGGCCAAGGTCCAGCAACCATTCGCCGGGGTAATCGACGATATCCAGATGCACGGTCCGCACGCCCTGCAGGCCCGCCATAAACCCGGTTGGCTGCACCTTAAACGACAACCGCAGTTCCGAGATTTGGCGCGTGCCGTCGGGCCATTTTGGATCGGTGGCGGTCAGTTGCGACAGGTAAGTCTCATAATCAAAGCGCGGCAGCGTGTCGTCGGGCTGCGGCTGCAAATACGCCATCTGGATCGCACCGCTGGCAGCAGCGCGCAGTTGCGGCATGCGGCCCCGGTCCATCAGGTTCGCCACGAGCGAGGTGATAAAAACAGTCTTGCCCGCGCGCGATAGCCCCGTCACGCCAAGGCGGATCACCGGATCACTGAACGGCGCAGTAATTGGCCGGGTGACCGCCCCCGCTGCATTGCCCACGCCCCGCATGATGCCTTCGGTAATGTCAAACAGGCCCACGCGCTGCCCCTTCTGCCTTGGTTGATCGACAGATAGGGCCCAAAGCTTGCCTTGGGTAGGGATTGATTTTGTGCAAAGCGCGGCCTAAGTCCGCGCCATGCCACGCTATGCCATGAAAATCGAATATGACGGCACCCCGTTTTCCGGCTGGCAACGGCAGGTAGACCGCCCGTCCGTGCAGGGCGCGATCGAGTCCGCCTTGGCCAAAATTCAGCCCGGGCCCCATACCATCGGCGCCGCGGGGCGCACGGATGCGGGCGTGCATGCGGTGGGGCAAGTGGCCCATTGCGACCTGACGCGCGACTGGGACCCGTTCCGTTTGTCAGAGGCGGTGAATTATCACCTAAAGCCTTTGCCCGTCGCCATCACGGATTGCGCGCGGGTCGATGACGACTGGCACGCCCGCTTTACGGCGACAGAGCGGCGCTATTTATTTCGCCTTGCGGCCCGCCGCGCACCACTGGCGCTGGATGCCGGGCGGATGTGGCAGGTCAAGCTGCCGCTGGACGCAGCCGCCATGCAGGAAGGCGCGGATCATCTGCTGGGCCTGCATGATTTCACCACCTTCCGCGCCGCGATGTGCCAGGCGGACAGCCCGCTGCGTACGCTGGACGAGCTGCGGGTCGAAGAAGTTCCGGCCCACACGGGCCAGATGTTCCACATCCACGTCCGCGCCCGGTCATTCCTGCACAATCAGGTCCGCAGCTTTGTCGGCACGCTTGAACGCGTTGGCAGCGGGCATTGGCAACCTGAACAGGTAAAAACTGCACTAGAGGCCCGCGATCGCACCGCGTGCGGGCCGGTTTGCCCGCCGCAGGGCCTGTACCTTGCGGCTGTGACCTATCCCGATGATCCTTTTGTTTAAGCGTTAAACCGCCCAAGCGCTGCTGCCTGTATCAATCTGTTGCCGCTGCGTTAACAAAGTCGCGCAAAACCTGCGCCAGATAGAGCTTCAGACCACAGGTTTATTTGCGTTTGTTTCGTGATACGCTACAACAACCCCAACGACGACAGGGGATGCAGTGTGACGTTTAAACAGATCAGTTGGACTGCTGTCCTTTTTTTAACGACTGCCACAGCCGCCACCCCGCAAGACGTATCTTTGAACGCGCCCGGCGCGGATGATAGCCTGCTGACCTTGCTAAAAGATGCGTCGCTGTCGCGCAGTGTTAGCGACGAAGAAGACCCCCAGCCGCAGGATTATGTCGCCGCCGCCCGCGCAGATTATCGCCGCTTGCTGACCGCGCTTTATGCGGCCGGATATTACAGCGGCACCATCTCGATCAAAGTGAACGGGACCGAGGCTGCGAACCTTGCGCCGCTAGCCGCGCCAGAACAGATCGACACCATCGACATCGCGGTCGATCCCGGCCCGCTTTTCACCTTTGGTGTCGCATCCGTCGCGCCGCTGGCCCCCGGCACCGAACTGCCCGAAGGCTTTGCCACGGGCGAGGATGCAAAGGCCGATGTGATCCGCCAAGCCAGCAGCAACGCCCGCACCGCATGGCGCAATCAAGGTTACGCCAAGGTCGAAGCGGCTGGTCAGCAGATCGTCGCGCGGCATAACGACAACGAACTAGACGCCAGCGTCACCATCGCGCCGGGGCCAAAGCTGACCTTTGGCGCGCTAACCGTCACCGGCAACGACAAGGTGCGCACAAGCGCCATCACCCGCATCGCAGGTCTGCCCACGGGCGAAGTTTACGACCCAGAAGAGCTGACAGAATCCGCGCGCCGCCTGCGCGAAACGGGGGCCTTCGATAGTGTTGCCTTGACCGAAGCCGACGATATCGGCCCCAACGACACCCTGCCGATCACGGTGGCCATCGCTGAAAGCAAGCCGCGCCGCATTGGCGTCGGTCTGGAATATTCCACTGTCGAAGGCATCCGCACATCCGCCTATTGGATGCACCGCAACTTCTTTGGCGGCGCGGAAAATCTGCGCTTTGACGCAGAGGTCGCAGGCATCGGCGGCGGGACGGGCGGCATCGACTATAGCCTGTCCACTGCGCTAAAAATCCCCGCCATCTATGGCCCGGACACCGACCTGACCGCCACGGCCGAAATCAGCCGCGAGGACGAGCCTGATTACCTGATCGACAGCGCCAGCACCGAAGTCTTGGTCAGCCGTCTGATCACCAAAGATCTGGAAATCGAAGGCGGTTTCGGCCTGCTGACCGCGAAAGAGGTCACAGATCTGGGCACGCGCAACTATACGCTGCTGACCGCGCCGCTGTCCGTCACCTATGACAAGCGCGACAGCGAAACGAACGCCAAGAACGGCTATTACATCAAGGCCACAGGTACGCCGTTCCTGTCCGTCGCAGGCGGGTCCAGCGGCGCGCGGGGCTATCTGGACGGGCGCGGCTATTACAGCTTTGGCACCGACGATCGCTTTACCATCGCGGCGCGCGGCCAAGTCGGCACGCTGATCGGGACGGACGAAGCCGACGCGCCTGCCGACTATCTATTTTACTCTGGCGGCAGCGGCACGGTGCGCGGCGAGGGGTATAAATCCTTAGGCCTTGACCAGACCGTCGACGGCGAAACCGTCACCACGGGCGGCACGTCCTTTGCGGGTGCCCAGCTAGAGGCGCGGGTCGGGATCACCGATGCGATCAGTGTCGTGGGCTTTTACGATTACGGCTATGTGGGGGGCAGCGCGACGCCGCTGACCGACGGCGCGGACCAGTCCGGCGTCGGGCTTGGCGTGCGCTATGATACGGGCATCGGCCCCATCCGGCTGGACGTGGGCACCCCCGCCAGCGGTGACGATCAGTTTAAATCAGTCGAAGTTTACATTGGTATCGGACAAGCATTTTGAAACATCTCCTTCTTCTGCTGACTCTGCTGACCCTGCCCTTTGCCGCTGTCGCGCAGGATGACGACGGCGAAGGCTATTTGACGCGCCTGATCCAAGACAACCTGTCGGGCGATGACCGGATCGTGGATGTTCAAGGGTTTGAGGGCGCGCTGTCATCCCGCGCCACAGTGGACAAGATCACCGTCGCCGATAGCGAAGGCGTCTGGCTAGAGCTGAACAACGTCGTGCTGGACTGGAACCGCAGTGCCCTACTGCGCGGGCGGATCGACGTGCAGGAACTGACGGCAGAGTTGGTCAAACTGGAACGCGCACCCGTGTCCGATGCCGCGAGCGTCCCCTCGCCAGAGGCGACGCCATTTTCACTGCCCGAACTGCCGGTCGGCATCACGCTCGACACGCTCGACATCGCCCGCATTGAATTGGGCGAGACGTTTTTGGGCGAAGCAGTGGCCCTATCGCTGACCGGATCGGCCAGCCTTGCGAACGGCGAGGGCGAAGCAGATGTGACCGCGACGCGGCTGGACGGGCAGACTGGCGTCTTTGCGATCAACGGCAATTATGACAACGAAAGCAAAGTGCTGGGCCTGAACCTGAACGTCGAAGAAGGCGCGGACGGCATCGTCTCGCGCTTGATGGGTCTGCCGGATCGCCCGTCGCTGAAGCTGGCGATTACAGGCGAGGCCCCGATCAGTGACTTTGCCGCCAATATGTCGTTGGCCACCGACGGCCAAGACCGGATCACTGGTGATTTTGCGTTGAATTCGACCGAAGGTCAGACCGGCTTTGCCCTGAACATCGGCGGCGATCTGACGCCGCTACTGGCCGCCGATTACCAAGGTTTCTTTGGCCCCGACGTGTCCTTGATCGCCGCCGGATCGCTAAGCGATGGGGGCATCTTTTCGCTGTCCAAGCTCGACCTGAAAGCGCAAAGACTGACCCTGACGGGACAGGCGACGATTGGATCATCTGGCTGGCCTGAAACGATCGCCCTGACGGGCAAGATTGCCGATGCCGCAGGCGAACCTGTGTTGCTGCCAATCAGCGGCCCCAAGACATACGTCGACAGCATCGATCTGGCGCTGAACTATGACCAAAGCATCAGCAACGACTGGACCGCCCTGTTCGACATCGAAGGGTTTGACCGCCCCGGTCTAGGGATCGACACCATCGCCCTGAACGGCGGCGGTATTATCGTGAACGGCAATGGCGATGCAAAAGGTGCCCTGACCGCCGACCTGACCTACGCGGCGAGCGGCGTGCAGCTGGACGACGCGGGCGCGGCGCAGGCCTTTGGCGACAGCCTGACCGGGCGTATCGTGCTGAACCGCGACGAGGATCAACCAACGCAGGTCACGACCTTGACCCTCACTGGGCCCGGGATTGAGGTCGGCGCCGATGCCACCGTGCAAGGCGCGAAGGACGGTTTTCGCACGCGCGCGAACGTGGTGCTAGACGCAGAGGCACTGGGACGCTTTTCCACCCTTGCCGGGCGCAATTTGGGCGGCGGCGCGCAGGCGAATATCATCGCGGACGTCACACCGCTCGACGGCCTATTCGACATCCTCCTGAACGCGACGACGCAGGATCTGGCCGTCGATGTGCCGCAACTTGACCCCGTGCTTGCCGGCACCGGCACCGTATCGGTGCAGGCCGTGCGCGACACGGAAGGCACGCGCATCAACGATCTGCTGATTGAGACGCCAGAGGCGACAGTCAGCGCCAATGCCAACATCAGCAGCGGCGTCAGCACCGGCGACTTCGACGTCTCTGTGCAGAATGTCGGGCTGATTGCCGATGGCCTAAGCGGTCCCGCCCGCATCACTGGTACCGCCGATCGCACAGACGCGGGCAATGTGACCTTTGCCGTGAACGGCACCGGACCCCAAACGACATTTGAGGCCACGGGCACCGTTGATCCGTCGGACGAAGGTCAGACGATCAACGCCGTGCTGAACGCGCAGGCCGGCGATCTGTCGCAGTTTTCGCAGATCGCGGGGCGCGATCTGGCGGGCAGCGTGAACCTGACCGTGAACGCCGTGATGCTGTCGGACATGACCCGCTATACGGCAGAAATCAGCGGCACGACCCAAGATTTGCAGACGGGCACGCCGCAGCTTGACCCTTTGCTGACCGGCGCAGGCACGATTGCGGGCGAAGTCGGATATATCGGCGAAGATCGCTATATTATCAAAGGCCTAGACGTGCGTACCCCGCAGCTGTCCCTGACGGCCGACGCCGACGGCGGCATGACCGGGCCACTGACCGCGAATGCCAATGCGCGCATCGCAAACATGGGCCTGATCGCCCCGGGCCTGACCGGACCGCTGACCGTGGCGCTGAACGCAGACCGCGATGACGCAGGCGTCACGGACGCGGTGCTGACGGCAAATGGCCCCGGCACCAATATTAACGCCGACGTCCAGATCGCGGCCCCTGTCGATGATTACCGCCTGACCGGCACGATCAAAGCGGCCGTGGCCGAACTCGCCCCCTATTCGAACCTTGCGGGCCGCACGCTGGGCGGCGGTGTCGATGTGACGTTAGACGGCACTTTGCTGCCGGACCTGAGCCTGTTTGACGTGACGCTGGATGGCAGCACCCGCAGCCTGAAGGTCGATATCCCGCAGGTTGATGCCCTGATGGCAGGCCCCGGCACGATCAGCGGCGGCGCCGCGCGCACAGGGCCCGATGCCTTTGCGCTGACGAACCTTGATATCGCCACACCGCAACTGACCGTGCAGGGCAGCGCCAATGGCGGGCTGACGGGACCGCTGGCTGCTGACATTACCGCACGGCTGAACGACGCGGGCGCGCTGGCGGGCGGGCTGAACGGGCCGCTGGCGATTGACCTGACCGCAGACCGCAACGCGGCGGGCACGGCGCAGGTGAACCTGATGGCCAACGGCTCTGGCGCGGATGTGACGCTGGATGCGCAGGTCGCCCCGCAAGAGGATGATTACCGCATCACAGGCAACCTTGATGCCGCTGTCGCGAACCTTGCCAGCTTTGCTGCGCTGGCGGGTCAGCCGGTGTCAGGCAGCGTGAACCTGACGGCGAATGGCACGCTGCTGCCAGACCTAAGCCAGCTTGACGCGCAACTGAACGCGACAACGGGCAACCTTGCCATCGGCAACAAACAGGTCGACCAGCTGCTGCGCGGCCAGGGGCGGATCGTGCTGGATGCGGCCAAATCGGGCAGCGACATCACGCTGCGCAGCTTTGATGTGCAGTTCCCGCAACTGACCGCCAGCGGCAACCTGAGCGCCGCAGGCGGCGGCGCGGCCAATGGCACGATTGACGCCCGTCTGGCGGATGTGGGCCTGTTCACGGACGCCTTGTCCGGCCCGGTCACAGCCCAAGGCCAGATCGGCCGCACCGCGGCAGGCGGCTATACCCTGAACATCGACGCCACCGGACCGGGCGGCATTGCAGCCACGGCCAGCGGACAGGTTGCGGGTAACGGCAACCTAGATATCGACGTGAACGGCAGCGCGCCACTGGCACTGGCGAACCCCTTTATCGCGCCGCGCAACATCGACGGGATCACCACCTTTGATCTGTCGGCGAACGGCCCCCCTGCCCTATCGTCGGTGACTGGCCAAATCAGCACCACCGGTGCCCGCCTGTCTGCCCCGTCCCTGGGACAGGCACTGGAGGATATCAACGCGACCATCGCCTTGAACGGGGCCAATGCGCAGGTCAATCTGACCGGCAACGTCCAATCCGGCGGCGGCATCGCGATCAGTGGCCCGGTCGCCCTGACCGCACCTTATAACGCCGATCTAACGCTGAACGTGAACGCCGTCGAACTGATCGACCCCGAGCTGTATGAGACTGTCGTGAATGGCCAAATCACCGTCAACGGCGCGCTGACCGGCGGCGCGCGGATTGCAGGTCTGCTGACGCTCGGAGAGACGAACATTCAGGTGCCATCCTCTGGCACCAGCGCCTTGGGCGAATTGCCCGACGTTACCCACCTGAACCCCAGCGCGGCCGTGCGCCTGACGCTGAACCGGGCCGATGTGGCGGTGAATGCGTCAAACACGGCGCAAACAGAAACCGCCAGCGGGCCGGCCTTTCCACTGGACGTGCGGGTCGATGCGCCGAACCGGATCTTCATCCGTGGTCGCGGGCTGGATGCCGAACTGGGCGGCAGCCTGACATTGGGCGGCACGACGGCGAATATCGTGCCCGTCGGTCAATTTGATCTGCAGCGTGGCCGGATCAGCATCCTGCAGCAACGCTTTGATTTGTCCGAAGGTTCTGCCAGCCTGCAAGGTGATTTCATCCCCTACATCCGCCTTGTCGCCACGACAGAGGCAGACACAGGCACGACGATCAACATCATCGTCGAAGGTCCGGCCAACGATCCAGAGGTCACCTTTGAATCGACGCCAAGCCTGCCGCAGGATGAAGTCTTGGCGCAGCTGATCTTTGGCCGCGATATCTCTGAAATCTCGCCTTTGCAGGCGGTCCAACTGGCTGCCGCCGTGGCAGAGCTGGCGGGGCGCGGGGGCGGCGGGCTAATTGACGGCTTCCGCTCTGGCATCGGGCTGGACGATTTCGACGTGACGACGGATGACGAGGGCAACGCGGCGGTGCGGGCCGGAAAATACCTGTCGGATAATATCTATACCGACGTCACGATCGGCAGCGACGGCACGACAGAGATCAACCTGAACCTTGATATCACCGACGAGATTACCGCCAAGGGCACTGCCGGTGCTGACGGCGAGACCAGCGTCGGTATCTTCTTTGAGCGGGATTACTAAGCGCAATTAAGACCCCGCCCTGCGCGGCGGGGCCAGTATCGCACATCTGCTGTGCGCCATATGCTGGCTGCAGACGTGGACACGAGCCCCCGGGCAGCCCATCCTTTGCAAGGCAATTGCCCGTGCAAAGGACCCGGCTGACATGGAAGACCTGACCCTAGAACACCGTACTGGTCTGCCCGACGCGCTGCGCGTTCTGCTAGAGGCCTATCCGCGCCAAGGCTGGACGCAAGACCCCGGCTTTGACGGGTTGATCCGGTTCTGGCTGGACCGTCACCTGATGTTCCGCCGTCTGCTGGCAGAGATGCAGACCGGCACCGAGGGGCTGCTGGACCGCAATGTCGACCCGCAAGCCTTTGCCAAACAGGTGTCGCGCTATGGGGGGATGTTTGTGAATGGTCTGCACGAGCATCACACGATTGAGGACACGCATTATTTCCCAAAGCTGCAAGCCAAAGACAGCCGCGTTGCGCGAGGGTTTGATATTCTGGACGCCGACCATCATGCGCTGGACGGGCATTTGGCCGCCTTTGTGGACAGCGCAAATGGGGTGCTAACGCGGCTGAATGATCGCGCCGCGCTGCAGGACGGGGCCGCAGTGTTCAAGGCGTCATTGAACGACATGGAGCGGCTGTTGAACCGCCACCTGAGCGATGAGGAAGATCTGATTGTGCCTGTCATCCTGCGTTATGGCAGCAGTGATTTAGGCGGGTAATGGTGTGCGAACAGGCGGGGTGAATCTAAGGCCATGGGGGCTTTGCCCCCAAACCCCCAAGGTATTTTTAACCAGAAGAAGTTGGACGCGGCAGGAGCAAGCCAGCCGCGTCCGGTTTTTTGTTAGCGGTTCATCCGGTTTGCGATCAGGTCGTCCACGACTTCCGGTTCGGCCAGGGTTGACGTGTCGCCCAGCGCGCCGAAGTCATTTTCAGCGATCTTGCGCAGGATACGGCGCATGATTTTGCCCGACCGGGTTTTCGGCAGACCCGGCGCGAACTGGATCAGGTCCGGTTTCGCAATCGGGCCGATTTCCGTGCGCACGAAGTCAGACAGTTCTTTGCGCAGCGCGTCTGTCGGCTCTTGCCCCGCCATCAAGGACACATAGGCGTAGATGCCTTGCCCTTTGATTTCATGCGGATACCCGACCACAGCAGCCTCTGACACGGCGGGGTGGGCGACCAAGGCGCTTTCGACCTCTGCCGTGCCCATGCGGTGACCAGAGACGTTGATGACGTCGTCAACGCGGCCGGTGATCCAGTAGTAACCATCCTTATCGCGCCGGCAGCCGTCGCCGGAAAAGAACATGTTCTTGTACTGGCTAAAGTACGTCATTTCGAACCGTTCGTGATCGCCCCAGATGGTGCGCATCTGGCTTGGCCAGCTATCGGCGATGCAAAGCACGCCTTCCGCCTCAATCGTTTCAATCTCGATCCCGGTTTCGGGTTCTAGCACGACCGGCCTGATGCCGAAGAACGGATGCGTCGCCGACCCCGGCTTGGTCGATGTCGCGCCGGGCAGCGGTGTCAGCAAATGGCCGCCGGTTTCGGTCTGCCACCACGTGTCAACGATTGGCACTTTGCCCTTGCCGACGACGTCGTGGTACCAATTCCACGCCTCTGGATTGATCGGCTCGCCGACCGTGCCCAGCACCTTAAGTGCGGAAAGGTCGTACTTTTCGACGAACTCATTCCCCTTGCCCATCAGCGCGCGAATGGCGGTGGGGGCGGTGTAGAATTGGTTCACCTTATGCTCTTCGCAGACCTGCCAGAACCGGCCCGCGTCAGGATAGGTTGGAACGCCTTCGAACATCAGCGTCGTGGCTCCGTTCGCAAGCGGGCCGTAGATGATATAGCTGTGGCCCGTGACCCAGCCGACGTCCGCCGTGCACCAGAACACTTCGCCATCGTGGTAATCAAAGGTGTATTGGTGCGTCATGGACGCATAAACCAGATAGCCGCCCGTTGTGTGCACAACGCCCTTTGGCTGCCCGGTCGAGCCGGAAGTGTAGAGGATGAACAGCGGATCTTCGGCGTTCATCTCCTCTGGCGGGCAGTCGGGGCTGACCTTTGCTTCCAGCTCGTGCAGCCAATGGTCGCGGCCGTCCTTCATGGTGATATCGCCGCCGGTGCGCTGAACGACCAGCATCGACGTGTCGGTCGTGATCTTCTCGAATGCCTTGTCGGCATTCACTTTCAGCGGGGTATTGCGGCCGCCGCGCGGGGCCTCGTCTGCCGTGATGACGACCTTGGCCTCTGACCCATTCACGCGGGCCGCCAAAGCATCAGCAGAGAAGCCCGCGAAGACGACAGAGTGGATCGCCCCGATCCGCGCGCAGGCGAGCATCGCATAGGCTGCCTGCGGGATCATCGGCAGATAGATCACGACGCGGTCGCCTTTGCCGACGCCCAACTCTTTTAGAACGTTGGCGAATTTCGACACATGCGCATGCAGCTGCGTATAGGTGATATGCTGCGATCCGTCCGTCGGGCTGTCGGGTTCCCAGATAATTGCGGTCTGGTCGGGGCGGTCTTTCAGGTGGCGATCGATGCAGTTGGCGGCAACGTTCAAGGTGCCGTCTTCGAACCATTTAATGTCGATATTGCCGGGCGCGAAGCTGGTATTTTTGACCTTGGTATAGGGCTTAATCCAGTCCAGCCGCTTGCCATGCTCACCCCAAAAGGCGTCGGGATCGTGGATCGACGCCTCGTACATCGCCTCGTAGGTGTCCTTATCCGCGTGGGCCTGCTCGGCCATCTGCGCACTTGGCGCGTACATTTTATCGGTCACGTTGGGCCTCCTCCACTGTGCATCATAGCCTGCGACAGGCACGCCCGCCGCACGGCAACCCTCCCGGTTGCCGCCTCCTGATGTGTATAGGGCTTGATTTGAAGCCAAATGCCAAGGTGGCGAAAGGTCGGACGCGCCGCATCTGTAAATCATTTACAAATCCTGCGGCAAAGTTTGTCAACTTTCTTTCCGGGCCGGGCTGGGGTTTCCGCGGCCCACGGTCCAGCCTAAACCGGGCGACATGGACGCAATCATCATCCTTGGCGCAGCTGTTTGGCCGAGCGGCCCCTCGCCCACGTTGCGGCGCCGCGTATTGCACGGGGCGCAGCTGTGGCATGGTGGTGCCGCACCGATCATCGTCGTCTGCGGCGGGTTGGGCCTGCACGCCCCGACCGAGGCTGCCGCGATGGCCAGCCTTCTGGTTGAACAGGGCGTTCCGCCGGATGCGATACTGCAAGAAGATCGCTCCACCACCACGCTTGAGAATATCCAGATGGCCTTGCCGCTGCTGCGACAGGCGGGTGCGCGGCGCGTGCTGATCGTGACCGACATGACCCACGGCCCGCGCGCAGCTTTGGTCGCGCGCCACTTTGGCCTGCACCCGCGTGTCAGCGCGCCGCCCCTGAAAGGCGGCCGCAAACGCACGATCCTGCGCCAAATGGTTCGAGAGTTGGGGGCCTATCCCCTTTACGCGATCCGCCTTAAAGCACGCGGATCAGAGCGCACCGATTAACGCGATCTTAAGACATGTAAACGCAATGTTCCAAGGAACGCTGCGGAGAATCCCATGCTTAAGATCTTGCTTATTGCGATGCTATCGCTGTCCCCCATCGCGGCCGGTGCCGGTGCTTGGGCCCGCGACGAAGGCACGCTTTTCATCGCTGCAGGTGGTAATTTCCTGCTGTCAGACGGGGCAGAGCTGCCGGTCCACTACGACCCCACAGTCTATGCCGAATATGGCCTGACAAAGCGCGTCACGCTTGGCCTTGATGTTTATACCGCAGACAAGGGCCGGATTGCGTCTGCCTTTGGTTTTGCCGCTGTCCCCGTCGGGTCCATCACGGGCGCCAACCGCGCGATGGTGTCGCTTGGCTATGGGTATCGCCTGAATCCCGACACCACGACAGAGGCGCTGATGCGTCTTGGCCTGTCGCTGGGCCGGGGCATGGATCGCGGCTGGCTGTCCGCGGATATGAGCGCGACAATCGGCATGCTGGACACGACGTGGCGGCCAAAGGCTGACTTTACCTATGGCCATATTTGGTCGGATCGCTGGGCAACTACGATGCAGTTGCAGACTGGCATCGGGTATTATGACGACGAATACGTCAAGCTTAACCCGACGATCATTTACACCTTTACCGACAAGATTAAGGTCAACCTAGGGGCCGTCAAGGCGCTGTCCGGTGACGGTGGCAGCGCCTTGAAACTGGAAACTTGGCTGACCTTTTAGACGCTGGGCTTAGGTCGGATTATCCATTCGCACCGTGTAACGGATCGTCCCGCGCATCGCCTGATCGAACACAAACCGCACCGACCGCTGATCCGTGCCATAGTTGTTGTCAGCATAGGGGATCTGGTTCACCACCTGCCCCGCCCCGTTTTGCAAAGGACCATCTGCCGCGATCGCCTCGATGTATCGCGCGCGGCCTAAGAACGGCAGCGACGGTGCCGTCGCCGCAACCCACTGGCTTGACGGCGTGCTTTGCGAATGGCTCAGATACGCCGGGTTGAACACAGGTTCATTCACACCGTGATAGACGTTCGCATCAAACGTGACCTGCCGCGTGCGACCATAATCCAAATTGCCAAAGGTCGTATCAATCGATTCGATGCGGTTGATATTGCCGTTAAAGGTGCGAAAGACGTTACTGACCACCGACAATCCATGCAGGAAATGGTTCGGACCATAGGGCTTGATCACGATATAATTAAAGCCAGAGTTGACGTTGATACAAACAAAGTGGTTGCCCGTCACCGTCAAACCGCCAAAGGAATAGCCCGTCGTAAAGGCCGGATCTGCCTGCGATTCATTCGTCCATTCGATAAAATTGTTGTCGATATAGTTGCCGGTAATGGCAGCGCGACAATTAGGCTGGGTAAAGATCAGACCACCCCGCCGCACGCCGTTATTTTCCGAATCGCCATTAAACCAATGGTTGCCAGTAATCGTGCTGCCACCGCCTTGAATAACGCCAAAATGCTTGAACAAAGACGAGCGATTATCGCGCACCTTCACATCATTCGCATTGGCGTTAAAACTGATCGTTGTGCGATCTTGCACCCGCGCCGATTGTTCGTTGGAAATGAACTGACAGCGGTCAATCATCATGCCCTGACAGCCATTGCCGGGGCTTGAAATGCCGCGATCCTTGGGTTTGGTGAAAAAACAATCTCGCACATGAAACGTCAGGCCCTGCGGAGCCAAAATAATCGCGCTGGCCTGCCCGTCACACTGAAATTCCACGTCATCAATCACGAACTGCGACAGGCTGGCATAGCCGGAAAAATCCAGCAGATACTTGAACCTGCGGAAGGTAAACGTCTGCGTGCCCGCCGCATCATATAGCCCGCTGCTGATCTGCAAGGTGCGCGCCCCGACGTTCTTGGACGTGACATAAACCTCGCGCCCGACACCGCTGCCCAGCACCAACGATCCAACAGCGATATTCGCCACATTCGTCACATTGGTCAGCGTATTGGCATTTCCCGGGCTATACGTCGCCTGCGAGGTGACGTTTTCCGTATTCCAAGCAGAGCCAGCAGCGGGCTGAAACTGGCCATTGCGAATAACGCGCCGCGTGGCAAAGCTGGTGCGCGACGGATCGCAGGCCTGCATATCCACAGGTTCGCGCAATGTGACCCGCCGCCCGTTCATATCCAGCGATTCGTGGTCCGAGAAATTTAATAGCGCCTGATATGCCTTCTTAAAGGCAAGTTCTTCATCCTCGAAGGCGTCAACATAGGTCTGATAGTTGAAATCTTTTTGCAAGATAAACCGCTTGTCAGCAGTCTGCGTCACCCGCCCGACAAAGCGAATGCGGCTTTGGATCGATACATCCTGCCCCATTTTATAAACGCCTTCGGACACGATAATTTCCCGCCCCTGCGCAGCTGTATCAGCCGCCTCAAAGGCTGCGGAATCGTCCGCCACGTTATTACCGATCGCGCCGTAATCGCGCACATCGACGCTGCCCAGCATGTCGGGCAAAAACGCGACCGTGTAATCCTCGATCGTGATGTCGTCGATCCGCACCAACCCGCCGCTAGGGCCCGTCAGATCAAGTCCGAAATGACCGTAATTGGCGTTCGGCCAGACCAGATCCACCCCGGTGCGATCGCCAATCCCGACAATCGCACTGACCTCGACGACCGCACCATAGGTCGTCAGCGTGGTCTGCGGCCCGACAGAGGTCGGAACAGACGCCGCACTGCCGCCATTGCGCGCCGCATATCCGGCAATGCGCACGTTCGGCAGCGGTCCGGCCACCGCTTTGACGCGCGCGGTGATCCGCAGATAACAGCCCGGCAGAATAGGCGTCTCGCCCATATAGCGGACCTTTTGCACGGTGCTGGTCTTTTGCACCTCGAGGCAGCCGCCAAAGTCCTGATCTGACGCCACAAAAACGCCAGTGCCGCTGGTGGCATAGGTATCACTGCCCGGCGTGCCATCGCCGCTGGACCACACCCCAAGCCCTGCTGCAAACGGCAGTGGCTGAAACACGATTCCGTCCGTAATTGCCTTGTTCATCATTCATCCCTTTGCCGGTGGGATGATGTGCAGGCCAAACGCCCTGCCCTGCGGCACCACCCCGTTCATCGCTGTCCGGCACGCGCCGGGCACTGCGAAACGGGATATGGTCTAGGGATGAACCGCCGCTGATAGCAGCGTCACGCAGCACCTGCGCGCGGCGCAACACCCATCAGACGCCGACATCAGGGGGCGGCAGCAGGGACACGCCGTCAATCTTCCAGCCCTGCGCGGTTTGGATCATGGCATATTCCAGCACATGCAGCGCGCCATTGGTGTCCTGCACCATGACCTGTTGGTAAATGCGTCCGTCCACCTCGCGCTGCGCCATGAACTTGGCGGCGGAGTTATCCCAGACCATCGGATAGCCTTCGCTAACCATCACGCCAAAATTTCCGGGATTGCCGAACATGCCTTGGATCATCGGGCTGGCAAAGGTCCACGCCAGATCAACGTCGCGCGCATTGAACGCATCCAGTTGCTGGCGGATGATATCTTGCAGGGGCAACTGCTCGACCTGCGCGGCAGGGGGCGTATCCTGCGCCAACGCAGGCACCCCCCAGCCCATCATTAAAATCAGCACAAATCGCATGGCCGTCCTCCACCGCATGATGTCCAGTTTGAACAATCACGCGGCGAAGGGGTGAAAAGTTTCGCCTTTAGCCCTGCTGCAATTCGCCGCGTAGCGCGGATTCGATCAGCGCAATCGTCTCGTCCACACCGTAAAGCGCGATGAAACCGCCAAAACGCGGCCCTTGGCTTGCGCCCAGCAACACCTCGTAAAGCGCCGTGAACCAGTCGCGCAGCGGCTCGAAGCCATGCGCCTTGCCGACAGCAAAGACTTCGGACTGCAGCGCCTCTGCATCCAGCCCGCCGTCCCACACCTTCAGACGCGCGACCAGATCCTCTAGCGCGGCGCGTTCCACATCAGTTGCGGCACGGAACACCTTGGTCGGCTTCACAAAATCATTGTAATACCGGACCGCAAAGCCTGCCGCCTGATCCATCTGCGGGTTCGCCTCGGGCGATGCATCCGGCGCATAGCGCTGGATAAAGCCCCACAGCTTGTCCTTGCTCTCAGCGCTCGACACGGACGCAAGGTTCAGCAGCATCGCGAATGGCACAACCATATCCGACGCTGGCACATTATGGCCGTGGATATGGAACACCGGGTTATTCAACCGTGCCGCATCGTCCTGCGTTTCATAGGCGCGCAGCTGCTGATGATACTCGTCCACCGCCTTCGGAATTACATCAAAATGCATCCGCTTTGCGGTCTTTGGCTTCAGGTACATGAAATATGACAGCGATTCCGTCGCCGCATAGGTCAGCCATTCATCAATCGTCAGACCATTGCCGCTGGTCTTACTGATCTTGTGACCATCCGCATCCAGAAACAGTTCATAGGTGAAATGCTCTGGCGCACGCCCGCCCAGCACGCGGCAGATGCCGTCATAGATCGCCGTATTGGTCGCGTGGTCTTTGCCATACATCTCGAAATCGACGCCCAGCGCAGCCCAGCGCGCGCCAAAATCCGGCTTCCACTGCAGTTTGCAATTACCGCCTGTGACGCTGACCGTATGCTCGGTCCCGTCCTCGTCATCAAAGGTGATCATACCATCCTTCGTGACGTTCTTCATCGGCACATACAGCACCCGCCCGGTCGTTGGGCTGATCGGCAAGAAGCAAGAATAGGTCGCGCGCCGCTCTTCGCGCAACGATTTCAACATGATCGCCATGATGTCGTCATAGCGCTCTGCCGCGCGCAGCAGGATCGCGTCCATTTTACCGCTTTGGTAATATTCGGTCGCGCTGGCGAATTCGTATTCAAACCCAAAGGTATTCAGGAAATTCTGCAGCCGCGCATTCATATGCGCGCCAAAGCTGGCATGCGTGCCGAACGGATCAGGCACTGCCGTCAGCGGGCGCTGCATAAACGGCTCTAGCGCCGCCGGATCAGGCACATTGCCGGGGATCTTGCGCATCCCGTCCATATCGTCGGAAAAGCACAAAAGCTTGGTCGGAATATCGCTGATAATCTCGAACGCACGACGGATCATCGTCGTCCGACCAACTTCGCCAAAGGTGCCGATATGCGGCAGGCCGGATGGGCCATAGCCGGTTTCGAACAAGACATAACCGCTTTCTGGGGGCTGTTTTTCGTACCGTTTGAGCACGCGGCGCGCCTCTTCGAACGGCCAGGCCTTCGATGTCATCGCTGCGTCACGCAATGTGCTCATGTTTTCACTCACTTCATGGTATACGGCCCCCATTGGCCGGATCTTGCGCATCCCTATTGCGACAGCGCAGGCCCGTCAATAAATGGGACGTTCAAGACATAAAAGGACAGGGCATATGGTCACCGATTCAATGACACCGCAGGACGCGCTTGCGGCGTTGATGATCACCGTTTCAGCCTCTGACGGCGAGATGCGCACGTCGGAACTGATTAAGATTAACTCGACGATCAACAACCTGCCGATCTTTTCCGATTACGACGCCGACCGCCTCCCCCGCGTGACCAGCATGGTCATGGACCTGCTGGATCAAGACGACGGGCTAGAGGCGCTATTTGGCCTGATCCGCGACACCCTGCCAGAGCGCCTGTTCGAGACAGCTTACGCGCTGTCCTGCGACGTAGCTGCCGCCGATGGCAAGATCGGCGCGACCGAAGGGCGCATGCTCGAAGAGATCCGCGACGAGCTGGAACTTGACCGTTTGCACGCTGCCGCAATCGAACGCGGATCGCGCGCACGGCATATGACGCTTTAAGCATTTGGGAACTTTTGGGGCGCTCTCCCGGTTGTCATCACAATTGATGACTGCCTCAAAGGAATAACCCATGGAATACGGCCTCTTCGGTCTCATCGTCCTGATCGCCGACCTTTACGCGATCTACCAAGTGCTGACCTCTGGCACGACAACCCTGTCCAAGATCCTCTGGACCCTTGCCATCCTGATCCTGCCAATCCTTGGCTTCTTGGTCTGGCTGGTGGCTGGCCCACGCGGCTCTTCCGTCCGGGTCTGACCCAGCGGCATCTTACAGCACAAAGGGCGCAGCCAATAGCTGCGCCCTATTTTTATCCCGTGATCCGCCCCAGTACAGCCCAGCGCTGCAATAAATCCTGCTGCAATTTCTTGGCCTTACCATTAAAGCTTGATGCCCCGCGCGGTTGCTCATCTTGCGACGATAGCGACTGCGTCCGCGCCTCTGGGTCATAAGCAAAGATCGCAAAGCTTAACTTGCGCCCGGTATCCGTATCCAAATACCCCGCTAGCGTACTGACAAAGTTTAGCGTCCCCGTCTTTGCCCGCACATTTGCCGGAAAATCCTTAATCGCACGGCGATTTTCATCAACCATCACGATGGACTTCATCAGGGGCTGCAATTCGGCCTGCACGCCAGCAGCATTCAAAAGCCGCACCATATCCTGCCCCGAGACGCGATTTTCATCGCTTAGACCCGAATGATCCGCCAGATGCAGCGTCATCCCGGTCCGCTCTGACAACCACTGCGCCATTGTCGCGGCAGAGCGACCCATCGCCTGCGCCGCGCCAAACCGCTTGGCCGTCGCCGTCATCCCAACCACCTCTGCGGTCAGGTTCGTTGAGTACAGCAGCATATCCCGCAGCATCTGCGTCAGCGGCACGCTTTCAAAGCGGGCAAGTTGTGTGCCTGCGGGCAGATCATCGACCAGCGTCGCAGCAGGCAAAACGATGCCTGCATCCTGCGCCAGCGTCCGGAATACGTCGCCTGCATAAAGCGCTGGAAACCGCACCGGCAGCCAGCGTGATCCCGCTTTACCCAGCGCGCCCTTCGCGACAGTCCATTCATCCGTGCCAACACCCTCGGCGTAGGCATAAACAGGCAATTGCCGATCCACGATCTGCATTCGCGCCATCTTGACCACAGGTCGCAACGTCTCGCTTCGCGCGTCCATGCTGACGGTATAGTCAGCACCGCTTTGCGCCCATTCGAAAAAGACACGGTTAAAGTTCAGGTTCAGCCCGCCCAGCGACGGGTTATACCCCAACTGGTCCAACTGCCCCGGCTCAATCTCTTTTAACCCGGGCAAGGCGTTGCCCCAGACCAAAAACCGCCCCTTCACCTGCTTAAGGCCAGCATCACTCAGCTGCGTCACCAACTGCGCCAGCTCATCCGTCACCAGATTAGGGTCGCCCCCACCTGCCAGCACCAGATCGCCTTCGAGCACGCCGTCCACGACAGGCCCTGTCGCCAGCACTCGGGTCTCGAATCGATAATCGCCGCCAAGTATTTCCATCGCGTAAACAGAGGTCAGCGCCTTCGTCACGCTTGCCGGCGGGCGGCCAAGCCCGCCATCGACGACCTCTAGCACCTCGCCCGTCGCCACATCCGAAATGACAAACCCAACCTGCCCCGCCAAACCTGCGGCGGCGATTAGATCGACAGCACCTTTGCGGGCGACAGGACGGGCATTCGTAGGCACGGCCGCGATGTCCGCCGCCGCCGCCCCGCCCCGCGCCACCGGGCGCAGCGTGCGCTGCGGCCCTGCCAGTGCAGCGCTTGCGAAAAAGGCAACGCCGCCGGCCAAAAGGCCGCGGCGGCTCAAACGGGTCAAAGTCTCTTGGCTCATCTCATCACCGTAATCATGTCAGCGAAGCCGGATCAATCGCACCCGCATCACGCTTGCGCCATGTTCCGGCCTTGCGCAACGCCGTCGAAGACTGATCGCTGAGCGGTAAATTCACAAAACACCACGCCGGAGGCGTCATCAGACCCAAAGCGCCAGAGGCCCGCGCCGGAACTCGCGCGCCGCGATATATCCGCGCCGCTGGACTAAACCCGGCCGCTAAACGATCCCCCGGCCGCGCCAGCACACCAACAGCCACATGATCCATGATCCAGCGCCAATCCTGCCACAGATGAAACTGGCTCAAATTATCCGCACCCATTAACCAGACGAACTGCACGCCGGGATAACGCGCCATCAAACGCCGCAGCGTCTGCGCCGTATAGCGCGTTTTCAACCGTGTCTCTACATCTGTCACCTGCACGCGCGGATGCTGCATGACATCACGCGCCCGCGCCATGCGGTCGGACATCGGCGCAGGACCGTTCGTTTTCAACGGGTTACCCGGACTGACCAGCCACCAGACGCGGTCCAGCCCGAACCGCCGCATGGCCACGCGGGTAATATGCGCATGCCCCTCATGTGCCGGATCAAATGATCCGCCCAGCAGACCAACCCGCTGCCCCCGTCCTGCCTGCGGCCATCCTTGCATGTCCGGTCCCTTTATCTTTGCGCACTGTAAACCCGAAACAGGCCCGCAGGTGCAAACCCAAATGCGCGTTAGGCGTTTGATAAACCCTTCGGCCTAGGTTGCATCAAACGAACTGGCCGAGCATGAGATGTTGAATATCGCCCTGACTGCCTTGATTACCTCCCTACTGTTCGCGGGGATTACCTTTTGCATTCGGCAAAGGCAGGCGCTGATGCGCGACCGGGGGCCTGACTTCAACGCCATCGCCTGCGCCAGCACCAATGATGGCATCGTCGTTCAATCCCTTGACGGCAAGATTATCTGGGCCAATCCAGCCTATTTGCGGATTTTTCGGCTGCCTGCAGATCAGGTTTTAGGTCGAAACCCACTTAGCTTTTGCCTTCCTCCGGATGAATTACAAACCCCCGAACAGATTGCTGCGTTTCGCTATGACAGGGCCGATCCGATCTGGGGCAAGCTTTATATCGTGCGCAATCAACGCAGTGATGGCAGCCTATTTTGGAACCAAATCAGCGCGAGTTTTCACGAGGTAGAGGGTCAGCCGGATCTTGTTATTCTACTGTGCCGCGATGTGACCGAGCAGGTCGATCAAGAGCAGGCGCTGCGCGAATCGACCCGCACACTGGCTTTCATGGCGGAACACGACAGCCTGACTGGCCTCGCAAATCGCAACAAATACAACGCCTTCATCAAATCGGCCCTTGATGGCGACCCCGCAACTCGGCCCGGCTTTGGTGTGCTGCAAATCGATTTGGATCACTTCAAGGCTATCAATGATCGACACGGTCATGCGGCTGGCGACGCGGCCTTACAACACGTCGCCACAACGCTTGGGCGGAGCCTGCGCCAAACCGACCTGCTTGCGCGGCTTGGCGGTGACGAATTCGTCGCCGTCTGCGCAGGTATAACGCACGATTCGGAACTTTTGCGCATCGGTCATTCGCTTGGACAGGCCGCCCGCGCCCCGTTTCACTTTGATGGCAAGCAAATCGACGTCTCTATTAGTATCGGTGCCGCGATTGCGGGCAGCGACGACGATACGGGTGACAGCTTGTTACAAAAGTCCGATTTTGCCCTGTACGAGGTAAAGCGCGCCGGGCGCGGACATGTCGCCGTCTACGATTCGAACCTTCATGAGGAAGCGCAGCGCCGCGACCGATTTGGCCTGCAGCTGCGCGATGCCATCGAAGGAAATGAGCTGACTTTCTACTTCCAGCCGACTGTCGACCTTCACACTGGTGTAATTCGCGGATTCGAGGCTTTGGCCCGCTGGCAGCACCCTACGCAGGGCCTGCTTCATCCGTCCGAATTTCTCTCCCTCGCAACAGAGCTGAACCTGCTTCGCCACGTCGATACCGCGGCAGTCAGTGCTGCCGCCGATCTTCGCAAGCGCCTAGAACACAACAATTTCGATGACATACGCGTTGGCATCAATGGCTCGCATAACCTGCTGTCCGACGACGAACACGCCGATCGGCTTCCCGCTGAACTTGCCCGCGTTGGCGTCAAGACGCGCCATATTGTAATCGAGTTCAACGAACGGGACATTTTCGGCAACACCGACATGATCGAACAAAACATGCGGTCAGTATCCCGCCTTGTTGATATCGGCTTTAACGTCCTGATTGACGGCTTCGGCTCGGGCTACGCGGGCCTGCTTCACATCGAACGCCTGCAAGTCGCCGGCATAAAAGTCGAAAAATCGCTGATCAGACATTTAGACTGCACGCCGGCCTGTGAAAAAATCACGGCCATGTTGCTGCAGTTCGGACAGGAAAAGAACATCTACTGCGTCGCCTGCGGGATCGAGACAGAGGCACAAGCGCTGAAAGTCAAATCCTTCGGCGGCTCGGTCGGACAAGGCAATTTTTTCGCACGCGCCATGCCCGCCGAAGACGTCATTGACTGGCTTCGCCAGCGCCAAGCCAACGCGCGACTGCGCGACGCTGGCTAGTCGCCGATTGCCCCTTGGCCGCCAGCCCGATAAAGAAGGCGAAATTTCAGTCCGAGCGGAGCATTCCCATGGCCAGCTATCAATACGTCTATTTTATGGACGGCGTCTCCAAGACCTATCCCGGCGGCAAAAAGGTTTTTGAAAACATCCGGCTGAACTTCTTGCCTGGTGTCAAAATCGGTGTTGTCGGTGTGAACGGCACAGGTAAATCGACCCTGATGCGGATTATGGCCGGACAGGACAAGGATTTCGCTGGCGAAGCTTGGGCGGCCGAAGGTGCCAAAGTTGGCTATCTGCCGCAGGAACCGGAACTCGATCAAACGCTCAGCGTGCGCGAAAACGTGATGCTGGGCGTGGCCGAGAAAAAGGCTGTGCTGGACCGTTATAACGAACTGGCGATGAACTACAGCGAAGAGACCGCTGAAGAGATGGCCAAGCTGCAGGACGAGATCGACGCGCAGAACCTGTGGGATCTGGATGCACAAATCGACGTCAGCATGGAAGCGTTGCGCTGCCCGCCCGACGACGCAGACGTCAGCACATTGTCTGGCGGTGAAAAACGCCGCGTGGCTCTGTGCAAACTGCTGCTCGAAGCCCCCGACATGCTGCTGCTTGACGAACCGACCAACCACTTGGACGCCGAAACAATCGCTTGGCTGCAGCAGCACCTGATCGACTACAAAGGCACGATCCTGATCGTTACTCACGACCGTTATTTCCTTGATGCCATCACAGGCTGGATCCTCGAACTCGACCGCGGGTCGGGCATCCCGCACGAGGGCAACTATTCCAGCTGGCTGGAAGCCAAGGCCAAGCGCCTTGAGAAGGAAGCGAAAGAGGACAAGTCCAAGCAGCGCACGCTAGAGCGTGAATTAGAGTGGATGCGTCAAGGTGCAAAGGCGCGTCAGGCCAAATCAAAAGCGCGAATCAGCGCCTATAACGACCTGGCCAACCAGTCGGAAAAAGAAAAAATGGGCCGCGCCCAGATCATCATCCCCAACGGTCCGCGTCTGGGTTCTAAGGTGATCGAGGTCATCGACCTGAAAAAGGCGATGGGCGACAAACTGCTGGTCGAAGGCCTGTCCTTTGACCTGCCCCCCGGCGGCATTGTCGGCGTGATCGGCCCGAACGGCGCGGGTAAATCCACGCTCTTCTCTATGCTTACGGGTCAAGCGCAGCCCGACGAAGGCACCGTTGAATACGGCGACACGGTCAAACTGTCCTACGTCGACCAGTCCCGCGACGCCCTGTCCCCCGATGCCACTGTCTGGGAAGAAATCACAGGCGGCGCAGAGATCATCGAACTTGGCGACGCCTCCATGAACAGCCGCGCTTATTGCTCGGCCTTCAATTTCAAAGGCGGCGACCAGCAGAAAAAAGTCGGCCTGCTCTCGGGCGGTGAACGCAACCGCGTCCACATGGCTAAGCTGTTGAAATCCGGCGGCAACGTTCTGCTGCTCGACGAACCGACGAACGATCTGGACGTGGAAACCCTGCGTGCGCTCGAGGATGCTCTGACCTCTTTCGCCGGCTGCGCTGTCGTCATCAGCCACGACCGCTTTTTCCTTGACCGGATTTGCACGCATATCCTGGCATTCGAGGGTGATGCCCACGTCGAATGGTTCCAAGGCAACTTCGAAGACTACGAAGAAGACAAAAAACGTCGCCTTGGTGCGGACGCGCTGGAACCTAAGCGCCTAAAGCACAAGAAATTTGTGCGATAAGATACGATTATGTTGCAGTGCAGCGCCCACAGCGCTGCACTGCGGCGCAACAAAATATCACATTAACGTTTTGTTTTGCAACTTTTGGTAGATATCGCCACATTCGCGTCTAAATTTGCGTTTAAAGCTGACGGATCAATCGAAAGGCACGTGTCATGGCGATCGGCTTACTTAGCGGCATCATCGGATTGTTTTCGGCTTTGTGCTCTACGCTGGTGCCGGGCATTTCGATTGTTGAAACATGCATAATTTACGCCATCATGGTCTGCGCCAGCATGACACTTTCAGTTGTACTCACGCTTATTCACCCGCAGGCAGATTCCCGCACCCATTGATACCGCGCAACACGTCGGCCTTGCATTTGACGCGGGCTTCGCGTATCCAACCGTTGCAGACGTTATCCATCTCGACCCACTGTGTTCCTTTCTAGGCTACAGCGCTCGACATTGCACTGACTACGCCGGGCTACCGCAATCTCGTGGGTGGCATGACTAAAAGGAATAACACGATGGCTACTGGCACCGTGAAATGGTTCAACGCAACTAAAGGCTTCGGCTTTATCGCTCCCGATGGCGGCTCCAAGGACGTTTTCGTTCACATCTCCGCTGTTGAGCGTTCCGGCCTGACCGGCCTGGCCGACAACCAGAAAGTGACTTTCGACATCGAATCCGGCCGTGACGGTCGTGAATCCGCTGTGAACCTGTCGCTGGCTTAAGCCGCTTCTGCAAGACTTGGGTGCGCGGAACCGCGCATCCTTACCCCAGCCAGACGCAGCGATATGCGTCACAAAACCTTCCCAAAAATTTCGTTGATTTTGCAAACGTGACGCAGATAATGGCGTTGCTACGTTAACTCTATCGACGACGGTCCCCATCGGCCCTGTGCATCGATCTAGCACTGACGAGCCGATCCGCTGCATCCCGCGAGCGGTAAGTAAGGGAGACACGCCATGGCAACTGGCACCGTAAAATGGTTCAACACCACCAAAGGCTTCGGATTCATCGCACCCGACGGCGGGACCAAGGACATCTTCGTCCATATCTCAGCCGTCGAGCGTTCGGGCCTGACCGGCCTCGCCGACAATCAAAAAGTCACCTTTGATGTCGAAGCCGGTCGTGACGGCCGCGAAAGCGCCGTGAACCTGTCGCTGGCTTAATGCGCGGTCAGGCTGTTCACGAAATCCAGAACCGCCGGTCCCATATCCGCGACAATCAGCTTCACCCCGGCTGCGTTGGGGTGAATGCCGTCATCCTGCAGGTACGCCTGCAAATCAACGCTGCGCAGCCCTGTGAACCAATCAGGATACAGCGGCAGGTCATAGCTTTGCGCAAGCGCATCATACATACCGTTGAATTCAAGCGCATAATCCGCGCCATAGTTCGTCCCAGCCTGCAGGCCCACCAGTATCGCAGGCACATCCGCCGCGTCTAGCTTGGTCAAAATCTGATCCAGATTGCCCCGCGACACCGCCGGGTCCAACCCGCGCAAATAATCGTTACCCCCCAGCGCCACCAGCACGCCGTCCACGTCCGGCGTCAGCGTCCAATCGACGCGGCTTAGCCCGCCTGCCGTCGTATCACCCGATACGCCAGCGTTCAGCAGCGTGACCTCTGCGCCCTGTTCGTCCAACCAAGCTTGCATCTGGGGCACGAAGCCTTCGCCCTGCGTCAACCCATAGCCCGCCGTCAGGCTGTCGCCCAAGGCTGCGACCGTGACGGGTGCGGCAAATGCCGCAGTTGCAAAAAGGCTGACGGTTAACCCGTTGCGAACTGCCCGTGCGGCACCATATGCAAAGGTGAACAAACCAAAGGTCTTGCCCATGCCCGATTCCGTCCTGTCACTGCGCAACGTGGCGCTGTCCCTCGACGGCAATGCGGGAAAGGTCGACATCCTGCACGATATATCGCTCGACGTGGCAAGCGGTGAAACCTTGGGGCTGGTCGGGCCAAGCGGGTCTGGCAAATCGTCTCTCCTGATGCTGATGGGCGGGCTGGAACAGGCCAGCGCGGGCACGATCACCGCCATGGGCGAAGACCTGACCGCGATGAACGAAGACCAGCTGGCCCGCTTTCGCCGTTCACATATGGGGGTGGTGTTCCAATCTTTCCACCTGATCCCGACAATGACCGCTTTGGAAAATGTCGCGACCCCGCTGGAACTGGCAGGCGCGCCCGATGCGTTTGATCGTGCCCGCGCGGAATTAGACGCCGTTGGCCTTGGTGCCCGCGTCGATCACTACCCCAACCAGATGTCGGGCGGCGAACAGCAACGTGTCGCCCTCGCCCGCGCCTCTGCCCCCCGCCCGCGCATTTTGCTGGCGGACGAACCCACCGGCAACCTTGATGAAACCAACGGCGCGGCGATCATCGACCTGCTCTTTGGCCTGCGCGATCGCCACGGCGCGACGCTGATCATGGTCACCCATGCCCGCGACCTTGCTGCGCGCTGCTCGCGCGTGATTGGCCTGCGTGACGGCCGGTTGGACGCCGCATGAGCCTGCGCCTTGCTGCGACCTTCGCCCGCCGGGAACTGCGCGGCGGCCTGCGCGGATTTCGCGTCTTCCTCGCCTGCCTCGCCCTTGGCGTCGCGGCCATTGCTGCCGTTGGCACCGTCCGTTCAGGGATAGAGGCCGGCCTTGCCGAACAAGGCAGCGCCTTACTGGGCGGCGACGCACAGGCCACGCTAACCTACCGCTTTGCTGCAGAGCCAGAGCTCGCCTTTATGCGCGAGGTCTCAACCACCCTATCCGAAACCGTCGATTTCCGCTCTATGATCACCGTGGGTGATGACCGCGCCCTGACGCAGGTGCGCGCCGTCGACGATGCCTATCCCCTTGTCGGCAACGTCACGCTTGATCCGCCCATGCCCCTGCCGGACGCGCTGGCGGGGAACGGCACCCTACCCGGCGGCGTGATGGAACGCGTCCTCGCTGACCGCCTTGGCCTGACCCCCGGCGACACATTCCGCATGGGCACGCAGGATTTCGTCATGTCCGCCGTGCTGGCCAGCTATCCTGACAACGGCGCTGGCGGCTTTTCGCTCGGACCGCGCAGCATCGTGCTGACCAAGGATCTGGCGAACGCGGGCTTGCTGTCCGAAGGTACCCTCTTCGACACCGACTACCGCATGCTGCTGCCCGCTGGCACCAACCTGCAAGCGCTAGAGGACCGCGCCGACAGCCAGTTCCGCGACACTGGCATGCGCTGGCGCGATAGCCGCGAAGGTGCAGGCGGCACCGCCCGTTTCGTAGAGCGCATTGGCGCCTTCTTGATCCTTGTGGGCCTGTCTGGCCTTGCCGTCGGGGGCGTTGGCGTCAGCGCTGCTGTGCGCGCCTATCTGGGCAACAAAACCGGCACCATCGCGATCCTGAAAACGCTCGGTGCCACACGCGGCACGATCTTTACGACTTACGCCCTGCAAATCGGCGTTCTGACCCTGCTTGGCGTCGCCATCGGCCTGATTCTTGGCGGCGGCATTCCCGTTCTGCTCGCCCCGGTGATCGAGGCGCAATTGCCCATCCCCGCCGACTTCGGCTTCGCCCCCGCACCGCTGATTGAGGCGGCGATATACGGCATCCTCGCCGCCGCGATTTTCACCCTCTGGCCCCTTGCCCGGACGGAACAGATCCGCGCAGCGACCTTGTTCCGCGATGCATTTGCCGGGGGCACGGCCCTGCCCCGCTGGCCCTATCTGGCCATCACCGCCGCGCTGATCGCGCTCCTGCTCGGCCTTGCGATCTGGTTCTCTGGTACCGCGTGGCTCACGCTTTGGACCGCTGGCGGCATCGCTGGGGCCCTGCTGATCCTTGTGCTCGCTGCAGCGCTGATCCGCTGGATCGCCCGTATCTCTCGCCGCGCGGCACGCGGCAGGCCGGCCCTGCGCCTTGCGCTGGCCAGCATTGGCGCACGGGGCGGCGAATCGACCTCTGTCGTGCTGTCGCTGGGCCTTGGCCTTGCTGTGCTGGCGGCCATCGGCCAGATCGACGGCAACCTGCGCCGCGCCTTCACGGCAGAACTGCCAGAGCGTGCGCCAAGCTACTTCTTCGTCGACATCCAGCCTGACCAGATCGACGGCTACCGCCAAATCCTTGCGGATAACCCCGCCGTCACCCGCGTCGACACCGCCCCCATGCTGCGCGGCATCATCACGCGCATTAACGATGAAGACGCTGAAAAAGTCGCTGGCGGCCATTGGGTCGTGCGCGGCGATCGCGGCATCACCTATGCCAATGCCCTGCCAGAGGGGAGCACCATCAGCGCCGGCGAATGGTGGCCCGAAGGCTACTCTGACGCGCCGCAAATCAGCTTTGCCGCCGAAGAGGCTGCCGAGATTGGCTTGAGCCTTGGCGACACCCTGACCGTCAACGTGCTGGGCCGCGATATCACCGGCACGATCACCAGTTTCCGCGAAGTGAACTGGGACAGCGCGGGCCTTGGCTTTGTGCTGACGTTCAACAGTGCAGCCCTAGCGGGTGCGCCGCACAGCTGGATTTCCACCGTCTACGCCACCCCGGAATCAGAGGCGCAGATCCTGCGCGACTTGGCCACCGCCTATCCCAACATCACCGCCATCCGCATCCGCGATGCCATCGACCGCGTCGCCACCTTGATCGAAGGCGTCACCGCCGCCACCCGTTACGGCGCGCTGGCGACTCTTGTGACAGGTTTCCTTGTCCTGATCGGGGCCGCCGCCGCAGGCGAACGTGCCCGCACATTCGAGGCGGCTGTGCTGAAAACCCTTGGCGCGACCCGCGGTATGATCATCACCAGCTTTGCCCTGCGCGCGGCGCTTCTGGGCTTTGCCGCAGGCGCGGTTGCCTTGGCCGCTGGCATCCTTGGGGGCTGGGCGGTGCAGACCTTTATCATGGAAGGCGACTATCAGATCATCTGGGCCAACGCGCTGTGGATCATTGGCGGCGGCGTGCTTGTGTCGCTGCTCGCAGGCCTCGCCTTTGCGATCCGCCCGCTGCAAGCCGCCCCAGCGCAAGTCCTGCGATCGCGCGACTAACCAAGGCCCAGCAAGCAACAAAAAAGGCGCAGGTGGATCACCACCTGCGCCTTTTATCATCAAAGGTCAGCTTCTTACAGCGACGGCTTCTTCTGCAACAGCGGCATCACTTGCGCCATCTCTGGCCCGCGTGCCTGCCCGGTGACAGCCAGACGCAGCGGCATGAACAGCCCCTTGCCCTTGCGGCCCGTGGCCTCTTTCACCGCATTGGTCCACTCGCCCCAAGTCGCATCCGTATAGGGCGGCTCGCCCAGCAGATCGAAGGCCTGCGCGACCATGTCGCGGTCTTCATCCGCGACCACAGCCTGCCCGCCATCGCGGAACAGCGCCCACCACGGGGCCACATCATCCAGCTTGGCGATGTTTTCCTTCACCACAGCCCAGAACGCGGGCTGCAGATCGGCAGGCACGCCAGCTGCGTCCAGCGTGTCCTTTACCGCATCAGCCTCAAGCGTCGCATAGTGGCGCGCAGTCAGTGGCCACAGGTCTTCGAAATCGAACTTCGTTGGGGCAGACCCAAAGGTGCCGATATCGAAGCCTTCGATCACTTGATCAATGCCATTGACCAGCACGACAGGCTGGGACGATCCAAGCCGCGCCATCAGCGACAAAACCGCCTCTGCCGCGATGCCCTGCGCGCGCAGATCGCGCAGCGCCAGCGTGCCAAGACGCTTCGACAGCGCCTCGCCCTGCGGGCCGGTCAGCAAGGAATGGTGGGCAAAGCGCGGCACGGTGCCGCCCAGCGCCTTCATGATCTGAATTTGCGTAGCTGTGTTGGTGACGTGGTCGGACCCGCGCACGATATCCGTGATCTTCATGTCCACATCGTCGACGGGGGACGCGAAGGTATACAGGATCTGGCCGGTTTCCTTGATCAGCACGGGATCGCTGACCGACGTGCAATCAATGCTGATCGGACCCATGATCCCGTCGTCCCATTCGACCCGTTCCAGATCCAGCTTGAAGCGCCAGTGGGACTTGCGCCCCTCGTCGCGGTAGGCCTGCTTTTGCGCGTCAGTCAGCGACAGCGCAGCGCGGTCATAGACCGGCGGCTTGCCCATGTTCAGCTGCTTCTTGCGCTTCAGGTCCAGTTCGACGGGCGTTTCGAAACATTCATACAAACGCCCCGCATCCAGCAATTGCTGACGCGCCTCGTCGTAGCGGGCAAGGCGATCAGACTGTTTTTGCACGTCGTCCCATGTAATCCCCAGCCAGGTCAGCACATCGCGGATGCCCTGTTCGTATTCCGGCTTGGACCGTTCCTGATCGGTATCGTCGATCCGCAGAATGAACGTGCCGCCGTTCTGGCGCGCGATGGCGTAGTTAAACATCGCAGCGCGCAGGTTGCCGATGTGCATCCAGCCGGTGGGCGACGGGGCGAAACGGGTGATCGTGGTCATGGGGCGACGTCCTTTATCTTTGCCCCTGCTGTGTCATGCCGCCTGCGGTTTGTCCAGTTTTGACGCCCCCGGGGCCGGCAAACGCCACACCAAAAGCGCCAAAGCGACGAAGGACACCGTTGAAAACAGCAGCGCCAGTTGCAAGGCGTCCGAATAGACCGCGACCTTCCCCTCTCCTGCCTGCAAACCGCTGGTGACATGGGCAAAGAACAGTTGCCCCATAACCGCAATTCCCAAGGCACCGCCGAGCTGCTGAAACGACTGCAGCGCGCCAGAGGCAGAGCCGGTATCCGCGTCCTTCACCTGCCCCAGCACCGTGTTGAACAGCGGCGATATTGCCGTGCCAAGCCCCAGCCCGCCCATGAACAAGGGGATCATGAATGCGTTGCGGCTGATCTCTCCGGCCTCTTGCGGGGTCACAAAGGGCAGCAAAATCATGCAGCTGGCCAGCAACGCGCCTCCCATACTGATCCGGGGCCGCAAAAAGCGGTTGCCCAATCGCCCCGCCGCAATTGATGCTGTCAGCACACCAATCGAGAACGGGATCGTTGTCAGACCAGATTGCAACGGCGTGAAGCCGTTTCCGACTTGCAGCAGGATCGCAAGCACAAGGAAAAACCCCGGAATGCCTGCAAACAGCAACATAACGATCCCAGTGCCGACCATGAAATTGCGGTTGCGGAACAAGGCCACCGGCAGCAATTGCGCCTGCCCCATCGTAGCCCGGCGGCGTTGCCACCAGACAAAGACCCACAGCATCGGCAGCGCGGACGCCATCATCGCGAAAATCCATAGCGGCCAGCCAACCTGACGCCCCTCAATCAGGGGGAACATCACCAGTAGCGTGGTAATGGCCGCAAGGCCGATCCCGACAAAGTCGACCTCTAGCCCCTTATTGCCGGGCAGATTAGGTACAAACTTCAGCGCGCCGATCACGGCGATGATGCCGACCGGCACGTTCACCAGAAAGATCGGCCGCCAGTCAAGCCCTTGAATATCCGCGCCAATCAGGAACCCGCCCAGCACCGGCCCTGTCACGCTGGCAAGGCCTGCCGACAGCCCGAATAGCGCAAAGGCCAGCCCGCGTTCCTTGGGCGCAAAGAGCGAGGGCACAATCGCCAGCGTCTGCGGCGTCATCATCGCGCCGCCAATCCCCTGCACCACCCGCGCCGCGACCAGCGTATAAATCGACGGGGCCAGCCCGCATAGCGCAGAGCCGAAGGTGAAAACGCACACACCCGCGATGAACATCCGCCGCCGCCCGACCCGGTCGCCCAGTCGCCCCATCGGCAGCAGCAACAGCGCAAAGGTCAGGATATAAATCGCCACGACCCATTCGATCTGGCTGTCCGTCGCGCCAAAGGCGTCCTGCAGCGACGGGATCGCTACGTTGACGATGGTCACGTCGATCAGGTTCATGAAACCCGCAACCAGCAATGCCGCCATGGCAAACCATCGCCCGGCCAGCGGGGTATCGTCATTCGTCGCGTTCATCTTGGGCTTCCTGATCTGTGACAAGTTCGATCTAGCCCTGCGCCAGACAATGTCCAAGCGCCAACGCCTTCCCATCAAAAAGGGCCCCGCATCACAATGCGGGGCCCAAATTTAGTGCAATATCAGATCGTTTTAGCGAATGATCTGAACGATTGTGCCGGTTTCAGCGTCGACCAGAACTGGCAGGTTGTTCACGTTCAGGTAACGGTACTCTGGCTGTGGCACCTCAAAGGTCGTGATCTCTGCGGGGACGATAGCGCCCACAACGACTTCGCCGTCCAGATAGACCGTATCAACCGGGTTCGCCGCAACATAGGTCAGCGTATCTGGTGTGGGTTCAACCGCTGCTGCGCCGACGGCTGTACCTGCGATACCGCTGGCCACGATGGCACCCACGGGGCCGCCCAGTGCGAAGGCGGTCAATGCACCGACCGTGGCGGTCGCTACGGCTGCGCCGTTCTGGTCACCTTGCGACACGCCCTCTTCGGTCTGTGTGATGATCACCAGCTCTTCTGGGTTGCCGGCCATGTCGACCAGCGGCACGGCGTTGGCGTTGTCCTCAACATACAGGTACTGGCCCGATGCCCAGCCTTCTGCGTCCGCAGCAGTGACCTTGCACCAGCTGACGTCTTCCAGGCAGCCTTCGATTGTGACCTCTTCGTTCAAGGCCAGCACGCCCGTGATTGGTGCTGCGATGGTTGGATCGGTCCGCACGGTCAGTTCTGCGCCAGCCTTGGCAGACGTGGTCTGCGCGAAAGCAGGGACAGCTGCGGTCAAAGCGATGGCAGAGGCGATTGTGAGTGTTGTCAGTTTCATGCGAGTCTTCCTTTAGGCCGTCCCGCTGCACCGATGATCGATACTACTTAACAAGACGGCGTTCTGGGAATGAAATGCGCGGCAGTGGCCAATCGTTCCGTGGCCAAACGGGGTGCAGGCGGCTATCCGCCCAAACCGGACCTTGATTTCGGCAACAATCGCAAGGCGTTGGCAGAAAGGCTTGTCGCTGCACGCCAGCAGACCACAGCTCGTGCGCAAAACATCACCGGCCCGCGGGTTGCCGCATCACGCGCCATGCCTGCTCTTTGTCCGAAGCATTCGAAACCAAGGCGAAACCCGCGCTATCGACTGCCCACCCCGCACAGCGCCGTACCGGGGTTCGATACCGCGTGAACGATCAGGTCGTCGTCCGTTATCCGTTGTCGCGCCAGCGGTTTACGATGGGATAGCGGCGATCCAGCCAGAACGCCCGGCGCGACAACCGCGTGCCGGGGGCCGACTGAAAGCGTTTGTATTCGCTGATATAAACCAGATGCTCGACCTTCTTGACGGTGGCCCGGTCGTAGCCCGCAGCGACGCAATCCGCGACGCTGGATTCGTCATCGACCAGCATCGTCAGGATGCCGTCAAGGATGTCATAGGGCGGCAGGCTGTCGTCATCGCGCTGATCGGGACGCAGTTCTGCACTGGGCGGCTTGTCGATAATGCTGACAGGGATCATTTCCCCCGCAGGGGCCTTCATCCACGGACGGTGGTTGGCATTGCGCCAGCGGCAAATGTCGAACACCCGTGTTTTATACAGATCCTTGATCGGGTTATAGCCGCCCGCCATATCACCGTAAATTGTGGCATAACCCACTGCGACCTCTGATTTATTGCCAGTGGTTAGCAGCATCTCGCCAAACTTGTTCGACTGCGCCATCAGCAGCAGCCCGCGCATCCGGCTTTGAATATTCTCTTCGGTCAGATCGGGCGCGAGCCCGTCAAACAGCGGGGCCAACGCCGTGCCCACCGCGTCAACAGGCCCGGAAATCGGCACCGTGTCGAAGGCACAGCCCAGCGCATCCACGACCCCCTGCGCATCATCCAAAGACGCCTGAGAGGTGTATTTGCTGGGCAGCATCACGCCGCGCACATTGTCCGGCCCCAGCGCGTCAGCCGCAATCACGGCGACAATCGCACTGTCGATCCCGCCAGACAGACCCAGCAGCACCTTTTTAAAACCGGTCTTGCCGCAATAATCGCGCAGGGTTTCCACCATCGCGCGATAGTCCTGCTCAAGGCTGTCTGGGTGATGCGCCTTCGCGCCCTCGGCCGCGACCCAAGCGCCGCCTTCGCGGATCAGATCGACGTGGGCAATCGCCTCTTCCATAATCGGCATCTGCAACGCCAGCTTGCCGCCCCGGTTCAGCACGAACGATCCACCATCGAACATCTGGTCGTCCTGCCCGCCAACCATGTTCACATAGATCAGCGGCACGTCATTTTCGATCACGCGGGCGACCATATTGTTCAGGCGAATGTTGAACTTGTCACGGAAATAGGGGCTGCCGTTGGGAACAAGCAACACCTCCGCCCCGCTTTCGACCTGCGCCTCTGCCACGTCAGGATACCAAGCATCCTCGCAAATCGGCGTGCCAATGCGCGGGCCTTGCGTGGCAAAGGGGCCGTGGATCGCGCCCCGGCTGAACAGGCGCACCTCGTCAAAGACATTATAGTTGGGCAGGAAAAACTTATCCGCACGCCCTGCGATCTTGCCGCCTTGCAGCATGTAATAGCAGTTGTGCAGCTTCACGCCCTCGACCGCCGGTCCGCCAATCATCAAGATGGGACCGTCAGCGCAGTCCGCTGCCAATTTTTCAATCGCCGCGACGGCGTCCAGAATGAAGGCGTTGCGCCGGACTAAATCCTGCGTCTGATACCCCGTGATGAACATCTCTGGCAGCGCAACCATCTGCGCCCCCGCATCACGCCCCTGCCGCCACGCGTCCAGCGCCTTTGCGGCATTGCCTGCCAAGTCCCCAACGGTTGGGTTCAGCTGCGCCAAGGTGATGCGATAGGTGTCAGTCATGGGCGATATCTCCGGGTTTGGACTGCAAATAGCAGATATCCGCCCAAGGGAAACCCGCCGCCGCCCCGCTTGCCCCGTTGCCTGCGGCCCAGGCTTTCTTTACCCTCCGGTTCTGAGGCAATCACAGGACTCCCCATGACGCGTTTTGCAACGGCAGCACTCTTGGCAATGACCCTTGCGGGGGCAGCTACGGCACAGACCGTGGAAACCAAGCAATACGACGACGGCGGCGTGTATGAAGGCGCATTCCTGAACGGCAAACAGCATGGCACGGGCACCTACACCCTGCCCAACGGCTACAGCTATACCGGCAACTGGGTGGCGGGCGAAATCAGCGGCACCGGATCTGCGACCTTCCCCAATGGCTCAATCTACGAAGGCACATTTGCCGCAGGCAAACCTGACGGCACCGGCAAGATCACCTTTGCTGACGGCGGCACCTTTGAAGGCGACTGGCTCGAGGGGAACATCACCGGCCGCGGCATCGCCCGCTACGCCAATGGCGTCGTGTACGAAGGCGAATTCCGCAACGCGATGCACCACGGCACCGGCACCATGCGCAGCCCCGACGGCTATGAATACACCGGCCCCTGGATCAATGGCGTCAAAGAAGGCGTCGGCCGCGTCACCTATCCCGACGGTGCCATCTATGAAGGCGCGCTGAAAGCAGGAGAGCGTGACGGGACCGGTACCCTGACCATGAAAGACGGCCTGATCTACGAGGGCACCTGGGTCGACGGCCAAATCCAAGGCACGGGCAAACTGATCCAACCCAATGGCGACATTTACGAAGGCGACCTTGCTGCCGGCAAACGCGACGGCACCGGCAAAGTCACTTATGCCAACGGCGATATCTATGACGGCGGCTTTACCGATGACCGCCGCAATGGCACGGGCACCTTTACCGGCACGGACGGCTATCGCTACAGCGGCGACTGGAAAGACGGCCAGATCGACGGCATGGGCGAAGTCACCTATCCCGACGGCGCGGTTTACGTCGGTGCCTTCACCGCCGATCTGGCGAATGGCACGGGCAAAATCACCTACGCCGACGGCTCGACCTATGACGGGGCATGGACCAACGGCGTCATCGACGGGCGCGGGGTTGCGACCTATGCCAACGGCCTTGTGTATGATGGCGACTTTGTGAATGCCAAGAACGAAGGCACCGGCACCATGACCTACCCCGACGGATATACCTACGCGGGCAGCTGGGCGGACGGGCAGCGCAACGGCATGGGCACGGCCACTTATGCTGACGGCACGGTCTACGAGGGTGAATTCCTGAACGGCCAGCGCCACGGCACCGGCACGATCACCCTGCCCGATGGCTTCGTCTATGCTGGCGAATGGCAAGACGGCGAAATCAGCGGCAAGGGCGTCGCGACCTACGCCAACGGCGACGTCTACGAGGGGGCATTCGTGCGCGGCCGCCGCGAAGGCCCCGGCACCATGCGTTATGCTACAGGCACTGAAACCACAGGCGATTGGGCCGACGGTGCCCTGCTAACACCGGCCCCCGCGCCAGAGCCCGCGACCGCGGAAGAGGCACCCGTCAACGGCGACGCGCCCGTCAACGTGGACACCGCCCCGGCAGAACCTGCGCCCGCCAACTAAACCTTAGCCCCGCAGCCGCGCCTTCAGCGCCAGCAGGTCGGCCCAAGCCTCGCGCTTGGCCGCCGGCTGGCCCAGCAGCATGTCTGGCGAAAACATCGGCAGCGCGGGGCGGCCCATCACCTCGGCCCACTGCCCGCGCATCCGCGTAATTCCGGCGCGTCCCAGCAAGGCCTGACAGGCCGCATTGCCCATACAGACGACAACATCCGGCTGCACCAGCGCGATATGCCGCTGCACAAACGGCAGCATCATCGCCAGATCATCCGCCAGCGGCATGCCCGCCCCCGCCGTGCGCCAAGGCATCACATGCATGACATAGGCCGCCTGCGCCGCGGCCTCGGACGTCCGGTCCAGCCCGATCGCCCCCAGCATCCGGTCCAGCAACGCGCCCTGCGGCCCGACAAAGGGACGTCCCGCCTGATCCTCGGCCCGGCCCGGCGCATCGCCAATCACCATGACACGCGCGGCCATGTGTCCCTCGGCCCCGACAAAGTTGCGCGCACCGCGCTTAAGCGCGCACAACTCGAACCCTTCATGCGCCGTCGCAAGCGCCGCCAAATCTGCCGCCGCCTCAGCCGCCTCGCGCGCCAGCGCCACGGCGTCGAACTTTTCGGGCACCGGGATCGGCGGCGGCGGTGGCCGCGTACCGGGGGCAAGCTTCACTGGCGCAGCCTTCGCCGCCACGGCTTCCAGCGCATAGCGGTCGACGGGCACATCGCCAATCGCCTCATCCGCGCCCAAGGCCACTTGCCAGTCGAGCAAGGCAACCTCGGCCCAATATGTCTCACTTGATTCCATAGGCCTCACTCTACCCCAGCCAAAGGCGGAACGCAGTCCCCTTCTTCTGGTCAAAAATATCTCGGGGGGACGGCGCAGCCGGGGGGGCTGGCCCCCCATCCCGCGCCCGCCTATAACCACCGCCATCAAGAAGGAGAGCCATCATGTCATTCCGCGCACGCCACCTGCTGGGCATCGAACATCTGGCCCCAGACGAGATCACAACCCTGATTGATCTGGCCGATACCTACGCCACCGACAACCGCGCCGGCAAAACCCACCGCGACGTGCTGGCGGGCATGACCCAGATCAACATGTTCTTCGAAAACTCCACCCGCACCCAAGCCAGCTTTGAACTTGCTGGCAAAAAGCTGGGCGCGGATGTGATGAACATGGCGATGCAGTCCAGCAGCGTCAAAAAGGGCGAAACCCTGATCGACACGGCCCTGACCCTGAACGCCATGCACCCCGACCTGCTGGTTGTGCGGCATCCGTCCTCTGGCGCGGTGGATCTGCTGGCGCAAAAGGTGAATGGGGCGGTGCTGAATGCAGGCGACGGCCGCCACGAACACCCCACGCAGGCCCTGCTTGACGGCCTCACCATCCGCCGCGCCAAAGGGCGCCTGCACCGCCTGTCCATTGCGATCTGCGGCGACATCGCCCATTCCCGCGTCGCCCGGTCCAACATCATGCTGCTCGGCAAAATGGAAAACCGCGTCCGCCTGATCGCCCCGCCGACCCTGATGCCCGCCGGCATCAGTGAATTCGGGGTAGAGGTGTTCGATGATATGGAAAAGGGTCTGCAGGACGTCGACGTCGTGATGATGCTCCGCCTGCAAAAGGAACGCATGGACGGCGGCTTTATCCCGTCAGAGCGGGAATATTTCCACCGCTACGGCCTTGATGCCGCCAAACTGGCCCGCGCCAAGCCGGACGCCATCGTCATGCACCCCGGCCCAATGAACCGCGGCGTTGAAATTGACGGCACCATCGCCGACGACATCAACCGCTCTGTCATTCAAACGCAGGTGGAAATGGGCGTCGCCGTGCGCATGGCCGCGATGGACCTGCTGGCCCGCAACCTGCGCGCCGCCCGCGCAGAAGCCGCCGCCTGATCCGGGAACCAGTCCCGCCCCTGCGCGGTTGCCCTCTTACACGACAAACGGAGCTTGCCGCATGACCCTGACCATCCCCGCGAACGACCACGGCCTGATCCGCGTCTTCAAAGTCACGGACCCCCTCCCCGAAGGCCTCTCTGATCGCACGCCAGAGGCGCTCTTGGCGCTCTTCGGCACCGATACCCTTGATCCGACCTATATCGACGTCGTTGACACCCGCGATCTGTCGGGGCTGACCCTGCTCGACTACCTGAACCAAGGCTATGACATCCCGCCAGAGGCTGCTGTCGATCCGGCCCTGCGCGATTTGCATGGCATCGCCGTCCTGATCATGTCCCGCGCCAGCGCGGGCCGCGACGTGACCCTAACCCTTGCACCGCAGGTCACCCACGTCACCACGACGGGCGCGCCCGCCCGCCTGACCGCACCCGCCGCACCGCTGACATCAGACGCCGCGACCGGCACCGTGACCGGCAGCAAAGCGCCGCCCAGTAACGCCGCCATGTCGGGCCGCGTCGCCACCATCGCGCTGCTGGTCCTTTTTGCCCTTGTCGCCCTGATGATCTGGGTGGCCAGCTAACCACATTCCCCGAAACATGCGGCAAAGATTGACCCTGCTGCCCGCGCTCCCTACACCTTGCCCGACCGCCGCAAGACGCAGGACCGCATGACAACCCTACATTTTATAAACGCCCGCCTGATCGACCCGGTCGCACTGACCGACGATGTCGGCACCTTGACCGTGCAGGACGGCCTGATCACGGCCCTGAACGCCGATGCCCCAGCGGGGGCCACTGTGATTGATTGCGACGGCGCGTGCCTCGCCCCCGGCATTATCGACATCGGCGTCAAAGTCTCTGAACCGGGCGAGCGGCACAAGGAATCCTTCCGCTCTGCTGGCCGCGCCGCAGCCGCTGGCGGCGTTACCACCATCGTCACCCGCCCCGACACCGCTCCCCCCATCGACACGCCAGAGGCGCTGGAGTTCGTCCGCCGCCGGGCCGAAGTCGAGGCCTGCGTCAACGTTCTGCCCATGGCGACCCTGACAAAGGGCCGCGAAGGCCGAGAGATGACAGAGATCGGCTTCCTGCTCGACGCAGGCGCTGTCGCTTTCACCGATGGCGATCACGTCGTCACGGATACCAAAGTCCTCTCCCGCGCCCTGACCTATGCCCGCAGCCTTGGCGCATTGGTCATCGGCCACCCCCAAGACCCGGGCCTGTCTGCCGGGGCCTGCGTCACCAGCGGCAAATTCGCATCGCTGCGCGGGTTGCCTGCCGTGTCGCCCATGGCGGAACGCATGGGCCTTGACCGGGATATCGCCCTGCTGGAAATGACCGGCGCGCGCTATCATGCCGACCAGATCACCACCGCCCGCGCCCTGCCCGCGCTGGAACGAGCCAAGCGGAACGGCCTGAAAATCACCGCTGGCATCAGCATCCACCACCTGACGCTGAACGACATGGATGTCGCCGACTACCGCACCTTCTTTAAACTGACTCCGCCACTGCGGTCAGAGGATGACCGCCAAGCCGTCATCAACGCACTGGCCGAGGGTCTGATCGACATCGTCTGCTCTATGCACACGCCGCAGGACGAGGAATCCAAACGCCTACCGTTTGAACACGCCGCCGCTGGCGCTGTCGGCCTGCAAACTTTACTCCCCGCCGCGCTGCGTTTGGTGCACGCGGGCCAGATCACCCTGCCGCGCCTGTTTCGCGCCCTCACGCTGAACCCGGCGCACCTGCTGAACCTGCCCGCAGGCCGCCTGACGCCGGGTACCCCCGCCGATCTGGTGCTCTTCGACCCCGATGCACCTTTCGTGCTGGACCGCGCCACACTTCTGTCAAAATCCAAGAATACCCCGTTCGACGGCGCCCGCCTGCAAGGGCGCGTGATCGGTACATGGGTCGGGGGCACCTGTGTCGCTGGCACCCACGTTCAAGGAGGCTTTGATGCCTGATATTTCCTCACCCGTCGCCATGCTGCTGCTTTGGGGCGCTATCGGTTACCTGCTCGGCTCTATCCCGACGGGCGTCATCCTCGCCCGCGTCATGGGCCTCGGCGATCTACGCACAATCGGCTCTGGCAATATCGGGGCCACGAATGTGCTGCGCACCGGCAACAAACGCGCCGCTGCCCTGACCCTGCTGGGTGACGCGCTGAAAGGGGCCATCGCTGTGCTGCTCGCCAGCGCCTTCGCCTCTTCCTATGACGCCGTGCAACTGGCCGCGCTGGCCGCCCTGATCGGCCACTGCTTCCCTGTCTGGCTTGGCTTTCGCGGCGGCAAAGGTGTGGCAACCTTCCTTGGCATCATGCTGGCGCTCGTGCCACTGGCAGGCCTGATCGCCTGCGCCATCTGGGGACTGACCGCCAAATTCGGCAAAATCTCGTCCCTCGCGGCCTTGCTTGCCGCAGGCTGGACGCCCATCGTGCTGGTGCTGATCGGCCGCGGCGACCTGTTCGCACTCGCCACCGTGCTCGCGATCCTGATCTACCTGCGCCACTGGGCCAATATCGCCCGCCTGCGCAAAGGGACCGAGCCTAAGATCGGCGCGAAAAGCTAAATAATCCTGCGCCCGCGCCAGAGCAGGCGCAGCGCTGCCCCCAGCAGCCACAGCGGCCAGCCCAGCACCATGCGTAGGTTCACAAGCCGCAGCGCCAGCGCAAAGGGCAGCACCACAGCCAGCCCCGCCAACGCGCCCAGCACAAAAGCGCCGCCCGCCTTGACTGGCAGCCCCAGCGCCAAAGGTCCCGCAATCAACGCGACCGGCACAATCCGCTTGAACAAAAATCCTGCAATCATCCCGCCACCTTCACCGCAATTGCGGCAAAATAAAGGCGCGCCCAAACCGGCACGCCTCCTCTTCTTCTGGTCTAAAATACCTCGGGGGAGGCGTAGCCGGGGGCAGAGCCCCCAGCCAACCTCTCAATAAGAATATTCCGGATAGATCTTGCTCAAATCACCGCCCCACTCACCGTGGTACTTGGCAAGCAGCTCATCCGCAGGCACTTGGCCCGTCTCGACGCTTTCCTGCAGCGCATTCAGGAAATGTGTCTCATCCGCAACCAAACCGCCTGCACCGGGCTTGGCCCGCGCCTTCAATCCGCCATGGGCGATATCCACACAGGCCTTCGCCAGCTGGTGCATATCGATGCCGTCCACCTTGGCCTGCAACCCGTCCACGCTCGACGCCACCAGCAGCGCCTGACGCTGCTCTGCGGTCCAGTCCTTGCACAGGTCCCATGCCGCATCCAGCGCGCCTTGGTCATAAGTCAGACCAACCCAGAACGCCGGCAGCGCACACAGACGTCGCCATGGGCCACCGTCGGCACCGCGCATCTCGATGAATTGCTTGATCCGCGCTTCGGGGAAGACCGTCGTCAGATGGTCGGCCCAATCGCTCAGCAATGGCTTCTCGCCCGGCAGTGCAGGCAGTTCGCCCTTCAGAAAATCGCGGAACGACTGGCCCAGCGCGTCGATATACTTACCGTCGCGGTACACAAAATACATCGGCACATCGAGGACCCAGTCCACCCAACGCTCGAACCCCATGCCGTCCTCGAATACCCAAGGCAGCATCCCGGTGCGCGAGTCGTCAAGGCCCCGCCAGACGCGCGAACGCCAAGACTTGTGGCCGTTCGGCTTGCCCTCAAAGAAAGGCGAATTCGCGAATAGCGCCGTCGCGACAGGCTGCAGGGCAATCGCCACGCGCAGCTTTTGCACCATGTCGACTTCAGAGCTGAAATCCAGGTTCACCTGAACCGTGCAGGTCCGCCGCATCATCTGCGTGCCATGCGTGCCAACGGTGCCCATATAGGCGTCCATCAGTTTGTAACGCCCCTTGGGCATCAGCGGCATCTGCTCGTGCGTCCATTCAGGCGCTGCGCCCAGACCGATAAAGCCTGCGCCCATCTCGTCCGCGATCTCTTTGACCTGCGCCAGATGGTGGTTCACTTCATCGCAGGTCTGGTGGATCGTCTCAAGCGGCGCGCCTGACAGCTCTAGCTGACCGCCCGGCTCTAGCGACACATTGGCGCCGTCCTTGGTCAGGCCAATGATCTTGCCGCCTTCTTCAACGCGGTCCCAGCCGAATCGCTGCTCCAGCCCCTCCAGCATCGCCTTGATGCCGACGTCGCCCTCATAGGGCAGCGGCATGTTGGTCGCTTTGATATAGCCGAATTTCTCGTGTTCTGTGCCGATACGCCATTGATCCTTGGGCTTACAGCCTTTGGACAGCATCTCTGCCAGTTGATCATGGCTTTCGATGGGGCCGCCACCGGTTTGGGGAATGGACATAAGGGCAGCCTTTTCATCGCGCGGGTTTCACAGAGTATCTGGCGTGACCCACCCCTTGCGTCAATGCAAGAGCGTTCGTTCCTTTTCCCACACGGTCACCCGCGCACCGGGTGTGCGTTCCAGCACATCTAGGACCGAACCGCTGCGAATCCCCGGCAAAGCGGCGAAGACATCGAACAACGTTTCAGCCCCTTCCGCATTCACTGGAATAGCCAGCGCCTGCCCGCCCACGCCCGTCAGCACCCAATGCGGGCGCGGCATGGCGGCGGGTTCCAGCTCTAACCGGGTCAGATCCGCGACATCCATCGCGCCGCCCGTCAGCGGCCCCATGTAGACCAAGCGCCGCTCGTCCAGCATGACAATTCCCGGCCCCTGCCCATCTTGGCGGAACCGTGCACGCTGCACGCCAGCCGCTGCGATCGCGGCCGCCAGCAGGACCAGAACGATGCCGATCCACTTGACCAGACCAAAGCTGCCCAGCGCCCACCACAGGCCCAATGCTGCCAAAGCCCCTGCAAATAAGACCTCTCGCCAGCGCCACAGGGTCGCCCGCGCCTGCGGCCTCAAAAACTCAGCCATGCGCTTGCCCTTCTGTTTCACAGTGCCGCCCGCGTCTGCGGCCTTCTGATTTTTCGCCCAGTGATCGGCTTTGCAGCAGCCTCACTGCCAGTCCCCCAGCGTCGTCTGCCACAGCGTCAATGCAGCGACCGCCGCCGTATCGGCGCGCAAAATCCGCGGCCCCAGACTGATCGCCTGCGCCTGCGGCATCGCATGCAGCCGCGCGCGTTCACTGTCCGAAAAACCGCCCTCTGGTCCGATCAGCACGGCCCAAGGTCCGGGCGTCAGGCTGGCCAGATTCGCGGCCGTGCCAACCAAGCCTTCGTCGCAGAACAAAATCCGCCGATCGCCCCAACCATCCAGCACAGCTGACAATTTCGTGACCTCGGCCACGTCGGGCACATAGGTGCCGCCGCATTGCTCTGCCGCCTCGACCGCATGGGCCTGCAACTTGTCCTGACGCGCCTTTTCATTCGTGAAATCTGTCACAACGGGCAAAATACGCGCCACGCCCAGTTCCACCGCCTTTTCGACGATGAAATCGGTGCGCACCTTTTTGATCGGGGCAAAGATCAGCCACAGGTCCGGCGGCGCAATCTGCGGCGCGGTTTGTGCCTGCACCAGCAGGACGCCGCCGCGCTTGGACCCTTCGATGACTTGCGCATCCCACGCACCGTCACGCCCGTTGATCAGCGTCAGCACATCACCAACGGACAGCCGCATCACGGCAAAAAGATACAGCGCACGGTCCTTATCCAGAGGAACCGTTTGCCCTTCCCCCAAGGGGTGCTCTACAAAAAGGCGAATTTTTGATGCCATGGGCAGAACATATGCACCAGACCACCCGGACACCAGAGGCAGCGACCACCAATGCCGCAGGCCGTGTCGCCGATAGCGCCGGAAACTGGGTCGACACCCGTGCGCCGCAATCGTGGCGGCCTTATTTGCGCCTGTCGCGCCTTGATCGCCCCATCGGCACATGGCTGCTGCTGCTGCCCTGCTGGTGGGCGATTGCGCTGGCGGCGCTGGCGACGAACAGTTTTACCGCCTTCGACGTCTGGCTGATCGCAGGCTCTGCCATTGGGGCGGCCCTGATGCGCGGCGCGGGCTGCACGTGGAACGACATCACCGACCGCCACATCGACGGCTCTGTTGCGCGCACACGCTCGCGGCCCATTCCGTCTGGCGCGGTCACGGTCAAACAGGCGCTGGCATGGATGGGCGCGCAATGCGCTGTCGCATTCGCGATTCTGCTGACCATGCCGCTGGCCGCCATCGCCCTAGGTATCGCGGCGCTGATCCCTGTTGCGATCTATCCCTTTGCCAAGCGCTTTACGTGGTGGCCGCAGGTGTTCCTTGGCCTTGCGTTCAACTGGGGCGCGCTGCTGTTGTGGACGGCGCATACCGGATCGCTGGGCTGGCCCGCTGTCGCGCTTTACGTCGCGGGCATCAGCTGGACGCTGTTCTATGACACCATCTACGCCCACCAAGACACAGAGGACGACGCCCTGATCGGCGTGAAATCCACCGCCCGCCTGTTCGGCGACAACAGCCCGATGTGGCTGCGCGGTTTCCTTGTTGGCACCCTGTTTTTACTAGGCCTCGCCGTGATTGGTGCCACGATCGACCGCAGCCTGCCGTCCCTGCTGATCGCTTTGCTGGGCCCTTGGGCACTGGCATGGCACCTGACGTGGCAGCTGACGCGGTTCCGCCCGAATGACACGGCAAGCTTGCTGATGCTGTTCCGGTCCAACCGTAACGCGGGCCTTTTGCCCTTGCCGTTTTTCGCCGTCGCGCTGCTGGTGTGATTGCGTCCAGCCGCCCCTGCGCTTAGACCACTTTCAGATCACGTCCAGACCAAGTCCAAGGATTCCACGACCCATGCGTCTGTCACACCTGTTTTTGCGCATCGGCGTCTTTGTCATCGCCGCCATCGCCTGCACCCTTGCCGCCCGCGCGACCGTCGCCATCGTCGAGGATGTGTCGGTCGTGTCCGTCCAAGAGGACCTTGTTGACGCGCAGATGCCTTGGGCCAGCGTGCTGGGCGACGGTCTGCAAGTCATCATCGAAGGCGAAGCCCCGACAGAGGCCGCCCGCTTTCGCGCCATCTCCACCGCAGGGCGGGTCGTGGACGCCAGCCGCGTGATCGACAACATGTCCGTCGTTGATACCGCAGGCATCGCCGCCCCCGATTTTGCCGTCGAGATTCTGCGCGGCGATAGCGGTGTATCAATCATCGGCCTGATCCCGACAGCCACCGACCGCGAGGCGCTGGACGCCCGCATCACCCAGATCGCACGCGGCCTGACCGTGACCGACCTGCTGGAAACCGCGGATTACCCCGTGCCGGACACATGGCGCGACGCCATGACCTATGCCCTGCGCGCGCTGGACCTGCTGCCGCGGTCCAAGATTTCGGTGTCGGATGGCCGCATCGCGATCACCGCCATCGCCGACAGCGCAACGCAAAAAGCCGACTTTGAAACCGCGCTGGCCCGCAATGTGCCGCAAGGCGTCCGCCGCCAAGTGCGCATCACTGCGCCGCGCCCGGTGATCTCTCCCTATACCATCCGCTTTACGCAGGACGATGATGGCGCACGCTTTGCCGCCTGCGCGGCCGACAGCCCCGCCACCGAACAGCAGATCATGGAAGCCGCCATCGCCGCTGGCTATACCGGGCGATCCACCTGCGTGCAGGCGCTTGGCGTGCCGTCGCGCACGTGGGGCCGTGCCGCCGCGCTGGCGATCAAGGCCGTGACGGACATCGGCGGCGGCACCGTCACGCTGGCTGACACCGACATTACGCTCGTCGGCCTAGAGACCACCGATCAGGACACCTTTGACCGCATCACGGGCGTGCTAGAAAATGCCCTGCCGGACGTTTACGCCCTGTCCACCGATCTGCCCCGCCCACCAGAGGCGACAGCCGACGGACCACCCACATTCACCGCCCTGCGCAGCCCCGAAGGCGCTGTGCAACTGCGCGGCCGGATGACGGACGATCTGTCCAACATGACCGCCGAAAACTACGCCGCGGCCAAATTTGGCGCGACCAATGTCACCATGGGCACCCGCGTTACGGGCGATCTGCCGCAGGACTGGTCCATGCGTGTCCTTGCCGGGATCGAAGTGCTGGCCCAGTTGAAAAACGGCAGCGTCTCTGTGACGCCTGACCTTGTGACCGTCAAAGGTAACACCGGCAACGCCAACGCGCCTGCGATCGTAACCAACCTGCTGATCAGCAAACTGGGCCAGACCGCAGAGGCGGATTTGGACATCACCTACGTCAAGGAACTTGATCCATCCGCGGGCCTGCCGACGCCAGACGAATGCATCGCGAATATCGAAAACGTAACCGAGGGGCGCAAAATCGGCTTTGATCCCGGCTCTGCCACGCTGACATCGGATTCGCAGCCCATCGTTGATGACATCGCCGAAATTTTGCAGCGCTGCCCCGATATTCGCCTGCAAATCGCGGGCTATACCGACAGCCAAGGCGGCGAAGAGATGAACCAAGAGCTGTCCCAGACCCGCGCCGATGCCGTGCTGACCGCCCTGCGCGTGCGCCGCATCCCCATCGCGACCTTCACCGCCATCGGCTATGGTGAAGCCGATCCTATTGCCGATAACGACACCGCCGACGGGCGCGAAGCAAACCGCCGCATCGCATTCTCTTTGACCAAAACCGAAGAAGAGACGACAACGCTGGACGACGTCGCCGCCGAGTCCGAAGCCACCTCTGAAACAGCGAATGAGACGAACGAATGACAGTCAGGACCGCCCCGTGAACCGCACCGAATTCATCGTCGCCACGGCGATCATCCTTTTTGTCGCTTTCGTCCTTGGCTGGTTTGCCAGCTGGTTGGTCAACCGCGCCACCCGCGTCACCAAGGCCGAGATCGGAGAGCTTGACCGCATGGCGCAGGCCCTGCACGAGGCCGAAGAAACCCGCGACCAGGCCATCACCTATCTGCAACAACGCGAGGCTGAGATCACCAATCAGCTGTCCCAAACCGAGGCAGAGCTGCGCGCCGCCATGGACGGTTTGCGCGATGCCCGGCAAGAAGCGGAAGAGTACCGCAGCCAGCTAGAGCGCTAATCTGCGGGGTGACGTGGCGACACGTCCCCTAGTATGGAACCACAAGACACTTAAATGGTTTAGTCCCCATAGACGCCCTGCGCCTTACCGGCCGCGGGGCGTGGCATTTTGAAAGGACACCCCATGAAAATTCTTATGGTTCTGACATCGCACGACAAACTGGGCGATACTGGCAAGAAGACTGGCTTCTGGCTCGAAGAATTCGCCGCACCCTACTACGTCTTCAAAGACGCAGGCGCGGATATCACCATCGCGTCCCCCAAGGGCGGTCAGCCACCGCTTGACCCATCGTCCGACACCAAAGACGCGCAGACCCCTGCGACTGACCGCTTCAAGGACGACGCCGATGCACAAAAAGCGCTGGCCAACACCGATGTGCTGTCAACCATCGACGCCGCCGGTTATGATGCCGTCTTTTACCCCGGTGGCCACGGCCCTCTGTGGGATCTGGCAAATGACGCCGACAGCATCAAGCTGATCGAAACCGTCACCACCGCAGGCACGCCCCTTGCCGCCGTCTGCCACGCACCTGCGATCTTTAAGAACACCATGATCGACGGCAAGCCGCTGGTCACAGGTAAGACCGTCACCGGCTTTACGAACACCGAGGAAGACGCCGTCGGCCTGACCGACGTCGTACCGTTCCTGGTCGAGGACATGCTGAAAGCCAACGGCGGCAACTATGAAAAAGGCGCCGACTGGGGCTCTTTCGTCGTCACCGACGGCAAGCTGGTCACGGGCCAGAACCCTGCGTCGTCCGAAGAAGCGGCTAAGAAGCTGATGTCGCTCGTCTAAGTTTGGCGATTCAAGATGGAGGGGGTCGCAGATTTGCGGCCCCCTTTTTCGTGTCCTGTCGTTATGTTTCGTCTCGGCTACGCCGAGCCGATCCATTGGGGGCTTTGCCCCCAAACCCCCAAGGTATTTTCAACCAGAAGAAGGGGGCACCTAGGACCCATTCGTGTGATCGTGATCATGGACGATGGCAGGGGCATCGCCGATCAGCCCCGCCCCTTGGCAAGCGTGGCGGCTACATTCGATTTCCAGCGTCGTGTGCGCGATGCCATGAACGGTCAAAGACTGGCGCACCACGCTTTTAATCGCATCCGCCCGGCCCCACGCGCCAAGGTCCACCACGATATGCGCGTTCACCGCGCTGCGGTGTTCGTCGATCATCCACAGGTGGACATGGTGAACGTCGGCAACGCCGTCCACCGCGCGCATATCTGCAATGATCGCGTCAGCATTTGCCTCTGGCGGGCTGCCTAGCATCAGCAGGCGGATAACGTGGCCGATTTCGGAAAAGGATTGCCACAGGATGTAGCCCGCAATGCCCAGCGTCACGACAGGGTCGACCCACGTCCAGCCGAAGGTCAGGATCAGCACACCAGCGACAATAACACCGACAGACCCCAGCGCATCGCTGACGTTGTGCAGAAACGCGGCGCGGATGTTCATACTGTCTTTGCTCATCGTATAGGTCAGCGCGGCGGTGATAAGGTCAATGATCAGGGCAAAGCCCGCAATCCAGATCACCAGCCATCCGTTCACCCCTTCGGGCGTGATCAGGCGGGCGATGCCTTCGTAAACCAGCCAAAGTCCGATCACGATCAGCGTGGTGTAGTTGATCAGGGCGGCCACCACCTCTGCCCGCGCATAGCCAAACGTCATCTTAGCGTCCGCAGGGCGGCGCGCAATCTTGCGGGCACCAAATGCGATCACCAGCGCCAAGGCGTCCGACAAGTTGTGGATCGCATCCGCAATCAGCGCGAGGCTGCCTGACAGGATGCCGCCGATGATCTGCGCCACGGTCAGCGCAAGGTTCACGCCAACCGCCGCGGCGATGCGGCGGTCCCCCGCATTTGGGTCGACGTGATGATGATGTCCGGCCATATGTGTCCCCTTTGATCATCAACGCCGCAAAGCGGTCATCGGTTCAGCTGCGCGGTGCCGCGGCCCGCCGCAAGCGGTCATTAATCGCCGCCCCAAGACCATGCTCTGGCACAGGCGCAACTGCAATCGCCTGCGCCCCCATGGCATCCAGCTGGTGCAGGCGGTCAAATAGGTTTGTTGCCGCCTCAACCAGATCGCCCGCCGCCGACAGCGTCAAATCGCCCGCGACGGGGCCGAACCCCAGCATGACTTCGCCGGGCCGCGCATGGGTCGCATCCAGTCGCACCGTGCCCTGCGGCGCATAATGGCTGGCCAACATCCCCGGCGCGGTGATCGCGGCAGTGCCGCTTGGGCGGCTCAAAGGCTGGCCCAAAGCGGCCTCTAACGCCTCTGCCGCGACGCCGCCGGCGCGCAGCAGGACCGGATCGCCTGTCACATCAACAATCGTCGATTCAACGCCGACACCGCAGGCACCGCCATCGACAACGCCGCCGATCCGCCCCGCGAGCCCCGCCATGACATGCGCCGCCGTCGTCGGGCTGATCCGGCCAGAGGGGTTCGCGCTAGGGGCCGCCACCGGTCCACCAAAGGCCCGCAGCAGGCCCTGCGCCACCGGATGATCCGGCACCCGCACCGCAAGCGTCGTCAGCCCTGCCGTCACCAGTGTCGAAATTCCCGCATCCGGCCGGAGCGGCAACACCAGCGTCAGCGCGCCGGGCCAAAATGCCTGCGCCAAACGGTAAGCCTGCGGGGTAAACGTCACCAACGCCTCTGCCGCGGCCAAATCGGCCACATGTACGATCAACGGATTGAAACTGGGCCGCCCTTTGGCCGCATAAATCCCAGCCACCGCGTCAGAGCGTCGCGCATCAGCCCCAAGCCCGTAGACGGTTTCCGTCGGAAACGCGACCAAACCGCCATCGGATAAGACCTTTGCCGCATTTGTCAGCCCCGCATCATCCGCAAGGAAGACGGCAGTTTCTGACGTGGCGTTGTCATTGCGTGATTGCATGGTGCGGCTACCTTGGTCAGGATCGCGCCTGCATACCGCCGCGCCACGACCTTGCCAAGCACGCCTCAGGAGGAGCCGACCCATGCCCTACCGCGCCCCCGTTTCCGATTTCCGCTTTTTGCTGGACCACGTCACCGATTTCGCCGCTGTCACCGCGACTGATAAGTTCAGCGAAGCGACACCGGATATGACCGACGCTATCCTAACCGAGGCCGCCAAGATGTGCGAAGCGGTGCTTGCCCCGCTGAACCGCGCGGGCGATTTGCACCCTGCCCGTCTGGAAAACGGCGTCGTGCGCACATCGCCGGGGTTTGCGGACGGTTACAAGGCCATTGCCGACGGCGGCTGGATTGGCATGTCTGCCGATCCGGACAACGGCGGCATGGGCCTGCCGATGACGCTCACCACCGCTGTGAACGACATGATGTCCGCGGCCTGCTTGTCGCTGCAACTGAACCCGCTGATGACCCAAGGCCAGATCGAAGCGCTGGAACATCACGCCTCTCAGGACCTGCGCGATCTGTATATCCCCAAGCTGATATCTGGCGAATGGTGCGGCACCATGAACCTGACAGAGCCGCAGGCAGGTTCGGACGTCGGCGCGCTGCGGTCCAAGGCCGTGGATAACGGCGATGGGACTTATGCGATCTCCGGCCAGAAGATTTATATCTCTTGGGCCGATAACGATTTCACCGAAAACGTCTGCCACCTTGTGCTGGCCCGCTTGCCGGACGGCGTGCCGGGCACCAAGGGCATCAGCCTGTTTCTGGTGCCAAAGTTCATCCCCGATGCGGATGGCAACCCCGGCACACAAAACAGCCTGCGCGTCGTCAGCTTGGAACATAAGCTTGGCCTGCACGGCAGCCCAACGGCTGTGATGGAATACGACGGTGCCACCGGCTGGATGGTCGGGCCGGAAAACGGCGGCATGGCGGCGATGTTCACCATGATGAACAACGCCCGCCTTGGTGTCGGCACCCAAGGTATCGGCGTCGCTGAAGGCGCATATCAGCACGCGCTTTACTACGCCCAAGACCGCAAGCAAGGCAAAGCCGGCGGCTCTGGCAGCATCATCGAACATGCCGACGTGCGCCGCATGCTGGCCGAGATGAAGTCCGACATCTTTGCCGCCCGCGCCATAGCCATGATGTGCGCCTGCGCCATCGACATGACCACCGCCACCGGCGACGACACATGGCGTGCCCGGGCCGCGTTCCTGACACCGATTGCCAAAGCCTTTGGCACCGATACAGGCATCAAGGTCGCATCGACCGGCGTGCAGGTCCACGGCGGCATGGGTTTTGTCGAGGAAACCGGCGCGGCCCAATTTCTGCGCGACGTGCGCGTCACCGCGATCTATGAAGGCACCAACGGTATCCAAGCGATGGACCTTGTCGCACGCAAACTGATGGACGGCGGTGAAGCGGCACGTCTGCTGATCGAGGAAATCCAAGCCGGATCAGAGGCCGCCCGCAGCAGCCACAAGGAACTGGCCGAAGCTGTCTGGCAGGCCGCCGAAGACCTGCGCGAAACCACCGATTGGCTGGTTGCGCAGACCGACCTGAACCAGCGCTTTGCAGGGGCTGTCCCGTATCTGGCGGCCTTCGCCCGCGTGCTGGGCGGCCATGCCCACCTTGCCGCTGCGATCCACGGCGACGCGGCCCGCGCGCGTTTGGCCACCTTCTACATACGCCGCCTGCTGCCAGAGGTATCAGGCCTGCTGGCCCATGTGCGCGAAGGTGCAGATGACCTACTGGCGATCACACCAGAAGACTTGGCCGCCTAAAAATGCCTGTCGCGGGGGCCGATGCCCCTGCGACACCGTGACGAGGCGCGCTGTTATAATAACACGTGCGCCTTGCTGCAGGCTGATATATATTGAATCTTGAATATATCAGTCAGGATTCCCCATGGCCTATACCGAAAAATTCCAATCCCTTGCCGATGCCGCCCGCGCCAAGGTCGATGAAGTCGCCCCGGCAGACGTCGCCGCGTTAATCGCAGACGGCGCGATCGCCCTTGATATCCGTGACCCGGACGAGCACGCCAAGGACCATATCCCCGGATCGCTGAACATCAGCCGCGGCAAGCTAGAGATGAACGTCGAAGAGGCCCTGCCCGATCTGGACCGCGTCATCCTGTGCTATTGCAACGCCAATAATCGCGGCGCGCTGTCGGCAGCCAGCCTGCGCGATATGGGCTACACCAACGCCCGCTTTATCGGTGGCGGCCTGAATGCATGGCGCAAACTGCCCGCCTAAGGCAGCAAAGGCGCGTCGACTTCGCGCGCTTATTCCGTCCGCGGCGGCGACAGGAAACTGGTCGCCGCAGCATCCGCCAATAGCGGGGCAGAGTTATCCTTCAACGCGACCCCCGATGTGCCGAGCACTTGGGCCTGAGCATACAGATAGGCAAACCGCGCGGCGGCATGACCCGGCAATAGCCCCGCAGGGCGCACGTTAGAAATACAGTTGCGCCGCGCATCGCTTAGCCCCGGGCCGGGGTTTTGCGTAAAATATAACCCCAGCGAATCCGGCGAGGACAGCCCCGGCCGCTCCCCGATCAGCACCAGGACCGCCGCTGCATCCATTGCGGCCGCAATGTCATCACCAATCGCCACCCGCCCCTGCACCGCAATGACCGGGGCGGACATCCGCACCCCCGGCATCTGCGCCATCAAGGCCGCGACCATCGCTGCCGCGTGATCCTGCACCGCCCGTGACGACAGCCCGTCGGCGATAACAATCGCCAATTCCGGCGCATCACCCGGCAATGCGGCCCCTGCCGCCAACCGCCGCCCCTTGTCCGGGTGGCGCAGATAATCGGCGCGGTCCACTGCCTGCGACTGAACAGTCAGCGCTGGCAAAACCCCGTCGATCGCGCCCAAATCCGCCACCAAGCGCGCCACATCCAGCGGCTGATGCACCGCATCGCGGGCCTGTGCATGGGCCATCTGGAACGCCAGCAGTTCTGCCGTCGGCAGGCTGACGCCTGCCCGCCCCATCCCGATTCGCGCATCGGTAAAGCGGCGCAAGCTGCGCCACGGATTATCTGTGACCCGATTATCCATGCGCCGCCCCCGCAAGCCGCTTGGCAAAACCATCCGGCATGCCATCGCCCAGCCGGAACCCGTCCGCGCTGTCCATGATTCCCATGCGCGCCAGCCAAGCGTCGAACTCTGGCGCAGGTTTCAGCCCCAAGGCGCGGCGCAAATAAAGGGCATCATGGAACGATGTTGACTGATAATTAAGCATAATATCGTCGGACCCCGGCACGCCCATGATAAAACTGACGCCCGCGACGCCCAGCAAAGTCATCAGACTGTCGACATCGTTCTGATCCGCTTCGGCGTGGTTGGTATAGCAAATGTCGCAGCCCATCGGCAGGCCCAGCAGCTTGCCGCAGAAATGATCCTCTAGCCCCGCCCGCGCGATTTCCCGCCCATCATACAAGTATTCCGGCCCGATAAAGCCGACGACAGTGTTCACCAACAGCGGATCGTAATGCCGCGCCACGGCATAGGCGCGCGCCTCGCAGGTTTGTTGATCAAGGCCGTGATTCGCGCCTGCAGACAGGGACGATCCCTGCCCCGTTTCGAAATACATCACGTTCGTCCCGACCGTCCCGCGCCCCAATCCCAAGGCCGCATCCTGCGCCTGCGCCAAATGATCCAGCGTAAAACCAAAGGCATCATTGGTGCCCTGCGTGCCGCCAACGCTTTGAAACACCAGATCGACCGGCGCGCCTGCGGTGATGCAGTCCAGCGTATTGGTCACATGCGTCAGCACGCAGGACTGGGTCGGGATGCCGTACCCGTCGATGATATCCGCCATCAGATGCAGCAACCGCCCCGCCTGTGCGACATTGTCCGTCGCTGGGTTGATCCCGATCACCGCATCGCCGCCCGCATACATCAATCCGTCCAGAATCGACGCCGCGATCCCGTTCACATCGTCGACCGGATGGTTCGGCTGCACCCGCGTCGACAGCCGCCCGGGCAGGCCGATGGTACCCCGAAACGCCGTCGTCACGCGGCACTTTTGCGCGACAAGGATCAAGTCCTGATTACGCATGATCTTGCAGACCGCCGCTGCCATCTCTGGCGTCAGACCGGGGCGCAGGGCCGCCAGCACCGCAGGCGTCGCTAGATCCGACAGCAGCCAGTCACGAAAATCGCCCACCGTCAGATGCGCCACAGGCGCAAAGGCCGCCGCGTCATGTGTATCAATGATCAGCCGGGTGACATCGTCATCCTCGTAGGGAATCAGCGCCTCCTCCAGAAACCGCTGCAACGGCACATCCGCCAGCACCGCCTGCGCGGCGGCCCGGTCTTGCGCGCTGGTCGCCGCGACACCGGCCAGCCGGTCCCCCGCCCGGTCAGGCGTCGCCCGCGCCATCACCTGCGCCAGCGTATCATAGCGCCAAACCTGCCCCCCAAGGGTCGTGCGATAGCGGCTTTGCATTGCCTGATCCTTTGGCTGTTCGCTGCCATCCTACGCACGCAAGCAGAAACGAAAAGCCCCCAGCGCCGCGAAATCAATGCGCCATTCCAAACGTCTTGCTTTCAAAAAATCCGCCGTTAACCTCTGTCACATGAATGTCATCGGGCGGGTCTAACCGCAGCCGGTACGACACCCGCAATCATGATCGGAGTATCCCATGATCTCGAAAACTGCCCTGATGGCGACCGTCAGCACCCTGTCGATGCTGATCGCGCCACTGGCCCACGCCCAGTCGGACGAGCTGATCGCCGCCGCCAACGCCGAAGGCCGTCTGACCACCATCGCCCTGCCCCACAGCTGGTGCGGCTACGGCGACGTGATTGCCGGCTTCAAGGCGAAATACCCCGATATCGAAGTGAACGAGCTGAACCCAGACGCCGGTTCCGCAGACGAGATTGAAGCGATTCGCGCCAACGTCGGCAACACCGGCCCGCAGGCGCCTGACGTGATCGACGTCGGCCTGTCCTTTGGCCCCGCCGCCACCGAAGAAGGTCTGGTTCAGCCTTACAAAGTCGCCACTTGGGACAGCATCCCAGACGGCGCAAAAGACGCTGACGGCAACTGGTATGGCGATTACTACGGCGTCATGTCGTTCCTCGTGAACACCGATCTGATCGACAACGTGCCGACATCCTTCGCGGACCTGCTTAAGCCTGAATACGCTGGTGCCGTCGCACTGGCCGGTGATCCACGCGCATCCAACCAAGCGATCCTTGCCGTCATGGCCGCTGGCATGGCGCAGGGCGCAGAGCCGGGCGAAGCCGCAGCAAAAGCTGGCATGGAATACTTTGCCGAAATGAACAAAGTCGGCAACTTCGTCCCCGTCATCGGCAAGGCAGGCACACTGGCACAGGGCACGACGCCCATCGTGATCGAGTGGGATTACAACGCATTGGCATCCCGCGACACCCTGCAGGGCAACCCCCCGGTCGAGGTTGTCGTGCCTTCTGACGCCGTCCTTGCTGGTGTCTACGTGCAGGCGATCAGCGCCCACGCGCCGCAGCCGAACGCCGCCAAGCTTTGGATGGAATACCTGTATTCCGACGAAGGTCAGCTGGGCTGGCTGGCGGGCTACTGCCACCCGATCCGCTTTAACGATCTGGCCAAAGCAGGATCGATCCCGCAGGACCTGCTGGACGCCCTGCCGCCAGCTGCCAGCTACGAGGCAGCCGTGTTCCCGACCCTTGATCAGGTGAATGCGAACTCTGCTGCTGTTGTTGCCGAATGGGACAGCATTGTCGGCGCAAACGTCCAGTAACATCTTGACAAGACAGCGCGTTCCCCGGACCACCCGGGGAACGCTTTTCGTTTCGACGCACGTCCAACTCACGGGGTTTCATGGCGCAGCAATCGGCAATCGTCGCGCAAGCGCAGCGCTGGGTGGGATTGGTCCCATTCATCGCCTTTACCGGGCTGTTCCTGATCGCCCCCACGCTGTTCATCGTGATCGGCGCCTTTCGCACGCCGCAAGGCGGCTTTACCTTTCAAAACATCCTCGACCTGAACACGCCGACGATCCTGTCGGCCTATTGGGTGTCGATCAAAGTCAGCTTTCTGTCCGCCCTGCTGGGCTGCCTGATCGGCTTTGCCATGGCCGCCGCCATGACGCTGGGCGGGATCAGTAACCGCGTCAAAAGCCCGCTGATGACCTTTTCCGGCGTGGCCTCCAACTTTGCCGGCGTGCCGCTGGCCTTTGCCTTTATCGCGACCATCGGCCCTGCGGGCCTGATCACCATGTATTTGCGCACGGAATTCGGCATCAATCTGCGGATGTATGGCTGGAACCTGCTGTCCACATGGGGCCTGATCATCACCTATCTGTTCTTCCAGATCCCCCTGATGATCCTGATCATCACCCCCGCGCTTGAGGGGCTGAAAAAGGAATGGAGGGAGGCCGCCGACATCCTAGGCGCGACCCGTCTGCAATACTGGCGCATGGTGGCCCTGCCGATCCTGTTCCCGTCGATCCTTGGCACCATGGCGCTGCTGTTCGCCAATGCCTTTGGTGCTGTCGCCACCGCCATCGCGCTGACGGGGCCGTCCCTGAACATCGCGCCGATCCTGCTTTATGCGCAGATCAGGGGCGACGTTTTGGGCAACCCCAACCTTGGCTATGCGCTTGCTTTTGGCATGATCATCATCACCGGGGCTGCCAACACGATCTATATCGTCCTGCGCCTGCGCGCTGAAAGGTGGCTGAAATGACCCGCATCGCCGCCTACGGCACCATCCTTCTAGGGTGCCTCTATTTCATCATGCCGATGATCGGCATGGCCGAGTTTTCCCTGTCCATGCGCCGGGGCGTCTACTCTCTCGACGCCTACCGGGTGGTCCTTGCCGATCCACAGTTTCAGGCGACCTTCACCTATTCGCTGGTCATGGCGCTGTTCACGATCATCTTTGGCGTGCTGCTGGTCGTGCCGACCGCCTATTGGGTGCAGCTAAAAATGCCAAAGCTGCGCCCGGTGGTCGAATTCGTCACCCTGCTGCCCCTTGTCATCCCCGCCATCGTCGTCGTGTTTGGCTATATCCGCCTTTATAACACCTCTGGCTGGCTGCCGATGACCGGTTCCGTGATGGGCACCAACATCCTGCTGATGTTCGGCTACGCGACTCTGGCCCTGCCCTATATGTACCGCGCCGTCGATACGGGCCTGCGTACCATCGACGTGGCGACATTGACCGAGGCCGCGCAATCCCTTGGCGCAGGCTGGCTGCGCATTATGGCCACGCTGATCCTGCCAAACGTGCTGGGCGCGGTGCTGTCCGGCGCGTTCCTGACACTTGCCATTGTGATCGGCGAATTTACCATGGCGGCCCTGCTCGACCGGCCCGCCTTTGGCCCCTACATGCAAATCCTTGGCGCGAACAAAGCCTACGAGCCTGCCGCACTGGCCGTGATTGCCTTCGCGATCACATGGGCCTGCATGGGCCTGATCCAGATGGTCAGCCGACTATCCAAACATAAAAGAGCGTAACTGATGGCCTTTCTGGACCTAGCCCACCTCGACAAATCCTATGGCGCAAACCACGTCGTCAAAGACTTCAACCTTGCGATTGAAAAGGGTGAATTCGTATCCTTGCTCGGGCCATCCGGCTGCGGCAAAACCACCGTGCTGCGCATGGTCGGCGGGTTCGAAGTGCCCTCTGCTGGCACCATCCACATCGACGGGCAGGACGTCACATCGCTGAAATCCAACCAGCGCAACATCGGCATGGTGTTTCAGGCCTACGCCCTGTTCCCCAACCTGACCGTCGCGCAGAACGTCGCCTTTGGCCTTAAGGTCGCTGGCGTATCCAAGGCCGAAACCGCCGAGCGCGTGACCGAGATGCTTTCGCTGATCGGCCTTGCTGATCTGGGCAACCGCTATCCGTTTCAGCTGTCCGGCGGACAACAACAGCGCGTCGCCTTGGCCCGCGCATTGGCCGTGCGCCCCAAGGTGCTGCTGCTGGACGAGCCGCTGTCTGCCCTTGACGCAAAAATCCGTGCCAGCCTGCGCCGCGAAATCCGTAGCATCCAGCAACGCCTTGGCATCACAACGATCTTCGTCACCCACGACCAAGAAGAGGCGCTGTCGATGTCCGACCGCGTTGTCGTCATGTCTGGCGGCCGCGCCGACCAGATCGGCACGCCGCATCAGGTCTATAACCGCCCTGCCACGCGCTTTGTCGCCAGCTTCGTCGGCACGCTGAACACGTTTGACGCCACCGTCACCGACCCCGCGACGGGCACCGTGCGCCTTGGCGACAGCACCGTGGTCCTAAACCGCCCGGTCGAGGCCGCAAGCGGCGCCGCCATCACCCTTGCCTTGCGCCCCGAATCCGCAACCCTTGGCGCGGGCAACCCGGGCGACGTCACGCTGATGGGCCGCATTACCGAAGTGCAATTCCTTGGCGCGATCATCCGCATCACCGCCGATTTGGGCGGGCATGACCTGACGCTGGACACCTTCAACCGCGCCGCCACCCCGCCACCGCATATCGGCGAAGAGGTCACGATCAGCCTGCCGCCAGATGGTCTTGTCGCGCTGGTCGCCTAGCGCCAAAGGTTAACGCCAATGCGATCCTAGCAGATCGAACAGCACGGCGATCAGCGGATCATCCGCCCGCCGTGCCAGCGTTGAAAAGCTCAGCGACGCAGGCACGCTGATGCCCGAACACATCGCCAATCCCGCGGTCTGCCGCTGGTGCAAGGCAATCGACTCGCGGCACAGGCTGAGCCCTACGCCCGCGCGCACCATTTCCAGCATCGACGCCTCTTGGTCCACCATCGCGACGACGTTCTGCGTGCAGCCCGCCTGCGCCAATATCCCCGCCAGCAGCCGCGAATGCACCGACGCCTCTGGCGTGCCGATCCAAGGCAACGCGGCCAAGACGCCCCAGTCGTCCGTTTCGACCAAAGCATCCCAGCCCGCAGGCGCGATGATGCGGTACGTCACATCCGCCAGCCGCACGGTATGCAGCGCCTCTTGCCCTGCCTCGGCACCGGCCTCTGGCACCGTCAAATGATAGCCTGCATCAATCTGGCCGCGCCGCAACCGCGCGATCACATCGCCACTGACGCCATGCGCCAGCTCTGTCGCGATACCGGGATAGCTGGTGCGCAGCTGGCCCAGCAGACGGCCCAGACGAATAAACTCCGGGTCGACAACCGTGCCAATCCGCAGCCGCCCGCTGATCCGCCCGCCCTGCTGCCGCGCGCTGCGCTGGAAATCTGCCATGGCGCCCAAGACGGCCTCGGCCTTGGTGACAATCGCCGCACCCTCTGCCGTAATCTCGAGCCCGCGCGGGGTGCGGCGGAACAGGGTCACGCCCGTATCCTCGGCCAGCCGCTTGATCTGATGGCTGATCGCAGGCTGCGTCAAATGTAGCGCCTCTGCCGCGCGCGACACGCTGCCCAGATGCGCCACGGTGACAAAAGCCCGCAGCGTCGTGATGTTTGCCAGTCTATCCATATTACAAACCCTAATATCACTGCGCGTCAAATGTCATTGGATTTCTGCCCTCAGCCTTCATACGCTTCTCAAAAGCATCGGAGCCTGCCTCATGACCACCCCGACTACGACATTTGATTATATCGTCATCGGCGGCGGCACAGCCGGGTGCCTGATGGCCAACCGCCTGTCCGCCGATCCCAAGAACCGTGTTCTGCTGCTGGAAGCGGGCAAACCCGACACCTATCACTGGATCCACATCCCCGTCGGCTATCTGTATTGCATCGGCAATCCACGCACCGATTGGATGTATCAGACAGAGCCCGACGCAGGCCTGAACGGCCGCGCCCTACGCTATCCGCGCGGCAAAACACTGGGCGGATGTTCGTCCATCAACGGTATGATCTATATGCGCGGTCAGGCCCGCGACTATGACAATTGGGCCAAATTAACTGGCGACGACGCGTGGAACTGGGACCAATCCCTGCGCGATTTCATGGCGCACGAGGATCACTATAAACTCGACGGCGGCGCAGACCCGGCCACCGGCGACAACAGCCGCTTCTCCGACCTGCACGGATCGGGCGGCGAATGGCGGATTGAAAAGCAACGCCTGCGCTGGGATGTTCTGGACAGCTTTGCCGATGCTGCCGTCCAAAACGGCATCAGCAAGACCGACGACTTCAACAGCGGCGATAACGCGGGCGTGGGTTATTTCGACGTCAACCAACGCTCTGGCTGGCGCTGGAACACGTCCAAAGCCTTTCTGCGACCTGCCAAATCGCGTCCGAACCTGACGATCTGGACGCAGGCGCAGGTCGAAAAACTGACCCTTGCGCGGGGCGACGACGGCGCGCTGCGCTGCACAGGCGCGCGCGTAAACCGCGATGGCCAGACCGTGACAGCGGCCGCGAACAAAGAGGTGATCCTCAGCGCGGGGGCCATCAACTCGCCCCAGATCCTGCAGCTGTCCGGCATCGGCCCCGCCGCGACCCTGCGGGCCCACGGCATCGACGTCGCCAAGGACGCCCCCGTTGGCCTGAACCTGCAAGACCACCTGCAAATTCGCGCCGTATACAAGGTCGCGGGCACCAAGACCTTGAACAAACTCGCCGCAAACCTGTTTGGCAAAGCCAAAATCGGCGCGGAATATCTGCTCAAACGCTCTGGCCCCATGAGCATGTCACCCAGCCAGCTGGGTGCTTTCACCCGCTCTGACCCCAGCCGCACCCATGCCAACCTTGAATACCACGTCCAACCCCTCAGCCTCGAGGCGTTTGGCGATCCGCTGCATGACTTCCCCGCGATCACGGTCAGCGTCTGCAACCTGAACCCCACCAGCCGGGGCCAAGTGCAGATCCGGTCGAACAATTTCCGCGATGCGCCGCTGATATCCCCGAATTACCTGTCCACCGCCGACGACCGCAAAGTCGCCGCGGACAGCCTGCGCCAGGTGCGCGACATCATGGCCCAGCCCGCCATGGAAAAATACGCGCCGCAGGAATACAAACCCGGTCCCCAATACCAAAGCGACGCCGACCTTGCCAAACTGGCCGGCGATATCGCCAGCACGATCTTCCACCCTGTCGGCACGGTCAAAATGGGCCGCGCTGATGACGACACCGCCGTCCTTGACCCCCACCTGCGGGTCAAAGGGGTGGCGGGCCTGCGCGTCGTGGACGCCAGCGTCATGCCCGAAATCACCAGCGGCAACACCAATTCCCCCACTCTGATGATCGCGGAAAAGGCGGCATCTTGGGTGCTGGCCGGCGTCTGAAAGGCACCCCCATGGCACAGAAATTCTCTCAACTACCTCTGACCGGCGTCAAGGTCGTGGACTTTGGCCAATATATCGCTGGCCCCGCCGTCGCGATGTTGCTGGGCGATCTGGGCGCGACAGTCATCCATATTGACCCGCCCACGGGGCCGATGTGGGACAACCCGGCCAACGCGACCCTGATGCGCAACAAGCTGATCGTGACCATCGACCTCAAAACGCCCGAAGGGCTCGCCCAAGCGCTCGACCTGTGCGCAGAGGCTGACATAATCATCGAAAACTTCCGCCCCGGCAAACTCACCAAGCTCGGCGTCGATTTCACCGCCCTGCGTGCCCAGCATCCCGCGCTGATCACTGTCTCGCTGCCCGGTTTCGCTTCAGACGACATGGAGCGCCGCGACTGGCGCGCCTTCGAATCCGTCATCGCCGCCAGTTCCGGCGTGTTCACTGACATGGGCCAGAACCGTGTCCTGATGGGCCTGTCGCCCTCTTTCTCTCCACTCCCCCTCGCCTCTGCCTATGCCTCTCAAATAGCCGCATCCGCCGCCGTGCTTGCCTTGCAAGCGCGCCAGCAAACCGGCCTTGGCGACGGGATCGAAGTCCCCCTCGCCGCCGCTGTGATGGAGGGGTTGTGCTATAACTCCCTCAAGGTGGACAGCATGCCCGCCCGCTACGTCACCCAGCGAGAGGCCGAAATCACCCGCCGCCGGATCGAGGGCCTGCCGATGACCCTGACCTATGATGACCTGCAAGAGTTAATGGACCCTTTCTATCGCAACTACATGTGCAAGGACGGGCGCATGTTCTATGTCGTCTGCCCCAGCCACAAACACCACGCGCGCCGCTGCCTCGAAGTGCTTGGCATCTATGATGAATTGGTCGCCGAAGGGCTGACCGAAGAGGACGACACCTACAAACCCCACGACCAGTGGGAATCGAAAACCTCGCTTGGCGTCTACCCGATGCCAAAGGACTGGGCTGACCACATTGCCGCGCGGATGAAGGATGTGTTCATCACCCGCACCTCTGTCGAATGGCAGCGGATGTTTGGCCGCGCAGGCATCCCCGCCGCGCCGCAGCGCTGGCTGCAGGAATGGATCACCGACGAATATGCCGCCACCGCGGGCCTGATGATCGACGTCGCCGATCCGGTCTACGGCGACATGATCCAGCCCGGTCCCGTCGTCTGGATGGAAGAAAGCGGCGAAGAAGCCCTGACCCCCGCCCCCCGCGCTTGGACAACCGTGGAAGAGGCGCTGCGCACCCTGCGCAAATTGCCGACCACAATCCCCGACGCCGACGAAAACGCACCGCGCACAGGCTGGCTGTCCGGCCTACGCGTGCTGGATCTGTGCAACGTTATCGCCGGGCCACATTCCGTCAGCTACCTGTCCCGCTTCGGCGCAGAGGTCATTAAACTCGACCCTGCCCAGCCGATGTATGACAGCTGGAACACCGTGCTTTACGGCATCAGCCAAGGGCGCGGCAAACGGTCGATCCTTGCTGACATCAAATCCCCCCACGGGCGTAAGCTGTTCGAAGACCTGATTAAATCAGTTGACCTGATCGTCTGGAATGCAACCGACAGCCAGATCAAATCCGTCGGCCTTGACGCCGAAAGCCTGCGCCGCATCAACCCAGAGGCGCTGTTTTGCAAGCTTGATTGCTTTAGCGGCGTGCGGCGCGGCGTGCGCACCGATTACATCGGCTACGACGATCTGGTGCAGGCCACGACTGGCATCATGCTGCGCTTTGGCGGCGCGATGCACCGGCCAGAGGAACACGCCCACGTCGGCACGATCGACGTGATGTGCGGCTTTGGCGGCGCGCTTGGCATGGCCGCCGCGCTTTACCAGAAACACCGCTTTGGCCGCATTGGCCGGGGCCGCACATCACTGTCCGCCAACAGCGGCTTGCTGCAAATCCCATTCTGCTTTGACTACCGCCGCCGGGGCCTGTTCGACGAACCCTCTGGCCCCGAAAGCAACGGCTACGACGCCCTGACCCGCTTCTATAGCACCGCCTCTGGCGTCTATGTCCTGCTCAGCGCAGACGAGGCCGACCTGCCCCGCTTTGCCAGCGTCGAAGGCCTGTCAGACCTGCCAGACGTGCCTGAAGAGGACCGCGCGACCTACCTCGCGACCGCGTTCCAAGACCAGCCCGCAACCGAATGGATGGCCCGCCTGCGCGCCGCCGATATCGCCTGCGCGATCTGCGAAAACCTTGAAGCGCTGCGCGCCGAAAACAGCCGCCCCGCCGATGGGACACCGGGCACGACCCTTGGCAGCTATGCGTTTTCCACTTTTGCAGATCACCCTAGCGGCCACACGATCACACAGCTGGATCCCTACGCCGTCCGCACCGCCGCCACGCCGGTCATCGCGCCCACCCCGACGGAAAAGTTCGGCACCTCGACCCGCGCCATCCTGCGCGATCTGGGCTACGGCGACAGCGCGATTGAAAAGATGTTAGCCTCCGGCCAAATCAGCGAAAGCTGGTCGGCCGAATACCTTCCCAGCTAGCGGGGCGCTGCGATCGTATAGCCTTGGCCCTGCAGCGCGTCGGATAATTGCCCTGCAATATCAAGCGCCTCTGCGCTGTCACCATGTACGCAGATCGTATCGATCCGGGTCTGCAGCACGTCGCCCTGCGGTGTGACAATCCCGCCCGCCGCCAGCATTCCCAGCACGTGGCAGACGGCAACCTGCGGGTCATGGATCACCGCGCCGGGCAGGCTGCGGTCGGTCAGCGTCCCGTCGGCATTATAGGTCCGGTCCGCGAAAATCTCGGCCGACTGTGCCGCCCCTAACGCCGTCGCGGCCCGATCCAACGCCGTGCCCGGCATCACCACCAGCCGCAAATCCGGCTGCACGGCAAGCGCTGCAGCATAGCAGGTGCGGGCAATGCCCTCGTCCTCTGACGCCATATTCGCCAGCGCGCCGTGCAGTTTGAAATGCGCCAGCCGCGCCCCCCGCGCTGCCGACATGCCCATCGCTGCGCCCAGCTGATACTGCACCAAGTTTGTCAGCTCCGCCGCGCTGAGCTTGATCCGCCGCCGCCCGAACCCTTGCAAATCCGCAAACCCCGGATGCGCGCCCAGCGCGACCCCCGCGGCCAGCGCCAGATCCATCGTCCGCGCCATCGTATCCGCGTCGCCTGCGTGAAATCCGCAGGCAATATTGGCAGAGCTCACGATCTTCAGCAGCGCCGCATCCTGCCCCATCACCCAAGGGCCAAAGCTTTCGCCCATATCAGCGTTCAAATCGATCGTCTTCATGGCAAAGGCTCCATATCGCGGCCAGCCGTCACGCCGCTAATCAGTTGATAAGACAGTAAATCATGCATGTTCCGCGGATCACGCACCAATGGGCGCACCGCAGCCTTTAGCGCCGTCAATTGCTGCGCCTCGGGGACGAACAGCGCATCCGCCCGGCCCACATCTACCCATTCAAACCGCAACGCTGCCCCGACAGGGGCCTGCGCCGCCCGCGCCAAATCGGCCGCAATGACCGTACCGATCCGGGGATAGCCGCCAACGGTCTGACATTCTGCCATCATCACAACGGGCGTGCCATCGCCCGTGATCTGCACATCGCCCGGCGCGATGAAATCTGACACCGGATTACCCCCCAGCGCCGCAAACCCAGCGCCATCTTTCATCAGTGGCAGCGCCGTCCGGTTCGCCTGCGGGCTGCGGTGAAACACCGTTTGCGCAAAGCGCGCCCGCTCTGCCGCGCTGAACATCTGCGTCTGCGGTCCCGGCATCAGCCGCAGCGTACCGCCGCCCAGATCGTCCCGGTCCGGCAGCACTTGGCCTGCGCCCGCCCCAACTGCGCCTATCTGCACCACATCGCCAGCCTGCAACCGCCCGCCAAGGCCCGCTGACAGATGCGCCGCGGCGCTCCCCAGCACATCGCGCCCCAGCACAGCGCCCGCAGGCACCAGATAGCCATAGCTCCCCGCCCGCACCGCGCCGATCACCAGCACCTGCCCCGGCAACAGCATGTGCGAGGCGTTCCAACGCAGCGCTTGCCCGTCCACACTTGCGCGCATGACCGCCCCGGTCAGGGCAAAGCGCAGCGGCGCATCGACACGAAACGTGCCGCCCATGCCTGCCATCTCGATCCCGGCCCGCACGCCCCCGCCCAGCAAAGCCGCTGCGCCTAGTAGCGCCGTGCGGTCCATCGCCCCGCCGCGGGACAAGCCCACATCGATCCGCCCCGGCCGCCCAAGGTCCTGCACCGACATCAGCGGCCCGGCCGCGTCAACGAACAGCCGCACCGTCACGGCGCCACCTCGCACAGCGCGCCGCCCAGCCCGTCCGGCTCCGCTCCCAGCGCGTCAATCGTACTCTCATCCGTCAAGGCCCAGCGCACTCGGTCCCCTGCCCGCATGGCAAAAGGCGCGGCACGCTCTGCCATAAACGGGCGAAATGCACAGCGCCCGACCCAGCGCCAGCCGGTCGGACTGGGGTTCGCAAACAGCACCAACTGCCGCAATGCGACCACCAAAGCGCCCGCTGGCACCTGCGGCGTCAACGCCTGCTGGCGCGGCAAATCCCACGCCTGCGGCAAATGCCCCAGATACGGCTGCCCCGGCGCAAAGCCGATCGCCAGGACCGACACCTCTGCACCCGCCAGTTCTGCCCGCGCAGCCGCCTCGCTCATCCCAGCCAGCGCCGCTGCATCCGCCAACTGCGGCCCGCTTTCCCCGCCGAAACACGCGGGGATCGTCCAAAGCCGGCCCTGCGTCGCACCTGCGACACGCGGCGCAACCAGCACATCGCGCAAGTTTGCTTCGACCGCCGCTCGCGCCACCAGCATCGGATCGAACCGCACTAGGACAGAGGTCAGCGCCGTCGCAACCTCTACCACGCCCTCTAACTCAGCCGCGCGCACCGCTGCGCCAAACCCAATCGCCGCCGCCGTCTGCGCCTGCCGCCCATCGCCAAAGCGCACAACAATGCCGTCCTGCCCCAAAGCGGACAGCGTCCAGTTCTCCGCGGGCCGAGTATCATCAGGCAAACTTAACAAAACGCAAACTTTCCCAGTAAGCGCCCATCTTGAAACCCCCAGCGTCATTGTCAACGCACAAAGGCAGATGGGACGGCGGGCGGGGCGTCTTGCCCCAAAGGGGCAACAGCGCCGCAGCGCCGACCCTTTACCATGCCCCGAAAATCCGTCACGCCACCCCCATGAAAATCACAACCCCCTTTCCCGATCCGCCCGCTCCCGGCACCGCCATCACCGTCGCCCCCGGCGTGCTTTGGATGCGCCTGCCGCTGCCGATGGCGCTGGATCACGTCAATATCTACGCCCTTGACGATGGGGACGGCTGGACCGTCATCGATACCGGCTTTGACAGCGCTGTTACCCGCGCCCATTGGGCCGACCTGCTGGCGGGTCCGCTTGCCGGCAAACCTGTGACCCGCCTGATCGTCACCCACCACCACCCCGACCATGTCGGCCTTGCCGGATGGTTCATCGTGAACGGCGCCGAACTGCTGATGCCCCGCACCGCATGGCTAATGGCGCGGATGCTGACTCTGGACGCCCAAGACACCGCCTCTGCGGCGCAGGTCACCTTTTGGGAACGCGCCGGAATGGACGCTGACACCCTTGCCCGCCGCCGCACGGAAAAGCCTTTCAACTTCGCCGACTGTGTCCACCCCCTGCCGCTTGGGTTCACCCGCCTGACAGACGGCGGCACCATCGAAATCGGCGGGCGCACATGGGACATCCGCATGGGCGACGGCCACGCGCCGGAACACGCAACCTTCTGGTCACGCGACGATAACCTTGTGATCGGCGGCGACCAATTGCTGCTGTCCATCAGCCCCAACCTTGGCGTCTATCCGACAGAGCCTGACGCCGACCCCGTTCGCGACTGGATCGACAGCTGCCAACGTTTTCAGGCCCATGCGCGCGCTGACCAACTGATCCTTGGCGGACACAAGCTGCCCTACACTGGCCTGCCCCTGCGCCTGTCGCAGATGATCGAAAACCACCACGCCGCCTTGGCCCGCCTGCACACCCATATCAGCGCCCCGCGCACCGCTGGCGACTGCTTTGCCCCGCTGTTCAAACGCACCATCGGGCCGCAGGTTTACGGCCTTGCGATAGTAGAGGCCGTGGCCCACCTGAACCATCTGCACCAAACAGGCCGCGCCACCCGCACCTTGGGTCCCGACAATGCGTGGTATTTTCAGGCAATCGAGTGACCCAGCCTTAACCTTTTACTGTGCAACCTACGGCCATGTTGCTGCATCCCGCCCCCATGATCCCCGCCTCGCCCGTTCCGGCCTTGCGCTTGGCCGATGTTCTTGGCCCGCTGTCCCACGCGCTTGACCTGACCGAAGGACAGGCGCCCGGCCATTGCGTGCGCTGCACCTATATCGGCACCCGCATCGGTGACGCGCTGGGGCTTAGCGCGCCTGACATGGATGACCTCTTTTACACCCTGCTGCTCAAGGATCTGGGGTGTTCTTCCAACGCTGCCCGCATTTGCGAGCTTTACTTAGCCGACGACCTAACCTTCAAGCGCGACTTCAAGACGATCGACACCAGCCTGACCGCCGCCCTGCGGTTCGTCTTTGCCCAGACCGGGCTCGATTCCGGCCTGTCAGAACGGTTTCGGGCCATCGTCAACATCCTGCAAAACGGCGGCGATATCGCCCGCAACCTGATCGAAACGCGCTGCCACCGCGGTGCCGACATCGCCGCCCGCCTGCGGTTTTCGGCCACCGTTCAGGACGGCATCCGCAATCTGGATGAACACTGGAACGGCGGCGGACGCCCCCTTGGGCTGATGGGCGCGGCGATCCCGCTGAACGCCCAGATCGCGCTGCTGGCGCAGATCATCGATATCTTTCACACTGCTGGCGGGCGCGATGCGGCCCGGGTTGAGGCTACCCGCCGCGCTGGCACATGGTTCGACCCCGCCCTGATCGCGACCTTTACGAAGCTCGCCCGCGACCCCGGCTTCTGGGCGGACCTGACCAACCCTCAGCTAGAGGCAGCCGTCTTCACCCTGCCCGCCGCCCAGCGCAGTACCCCGGTCGACGAAAGTTACCTTGACGACATTGCACAGGCGTTCTCCGATGTGGTCGATGCCAAAAGCAGCTTTACCGCCGACCATTCCAGCCGCGTGACGCTTTACGCCGACATGATCGCCGAACAAATGGGCCATAGCGCCGCCCACCGCCGCTGGCTGCGGCGCGGTGCTTTGCTGCACGATCTGGGCAAGCTTGGCGTCAGCAATCAGGTGCTGGATAAACCGGGCAAACTGAATGCGGCCGAATGGGCCTGTATCCGCGAACATCCCGGCGCGGGCAGCGCGATCCTGACCCGCATTAGCGCCTTCGCTGATATTGCCCCCATTGCCCGCGATCATCACGAACGTTTGGACGGCACGGGCTATCCAAACGGGCGCTGCGCGGATGACCTTGGTCAAGACATACGGATCGTGACCGTCAGTGATGTCTTTGACGCCCTGTCGGCCACGCGCCCTTACCGGGACGCGATGCCCATCACCGACGTGCTGGCCATCTTGGACAAAGATCGCGGCACCGCCTTTGATCCAGACTGCATCGACGCCCTACGCGCAGGCCTTGATGACCTTGCCAAAGCGGCGCACTGACGCAGCGCTTTGGCACATGCGGGGCGTGACAGCCCCGCTGCAATCGGCTAGGACATGACGAAATAGGCAGACAAGGACGCATCCCATGGCAGACCACAAGCACGGCGAAATGGACATCACTGTTCAGGAAAAAACCTTTGACAGCTTCATCTGGTTCGTATCGCGCGGCACCATCGGAATAATCGTTTTCCTGATCTTCCTCGCTCTCGTCGGCGCCTAATGATCTCGCGCCGCGCGCTGGTCTTCGGCCTGCCATTGGCAGCCGCCGGGGCCTGTTCTGCGCCGCAAACGTCTTCCCCGCCCGCCATGATCGCGTCAAAACGATTCGCAGGGCTGGGTCCGCGCGTGCTGACACTTTATACGATGCGCAGCGTATCCACGGGCAGCGGCGCGCATAGCAGCCTGCTGATCGACGCGCCCAGCCAGCGGGTCATCTTCGATCCCGCGGGCAGCTTTCGCCATTCCACGATCGCGGAACGCAACGACGTCCTGTTTGGTGTCACGCCAGAGGTAGAGGCCTACTACGTCTCCTACCACGCGAGAGAGACCTACTACGTCATCGGCCAAACCGTGCAAGTCAGCGACGCGGTCGCTGAACAGGCCCTTGATCTGGCCCTGACCAACGGGCCTGTGGCGCAATCCTTCTGCACCAATTCCACCGCCCGCCTGATGCGCCAATTGCCGGGCTTTAGCAGCCTGCCGCAAACGTTCTTTCCCAACACGCTGGCGAACCGCTTTCGCAAACTGCCCGGTGTTACATCGCGCGAATGGCGCGAAAACGACCCCGATAACAAGGCCCTCGCCCTCGCTGAAATCGAAATGCAGCTCCGCTAGATTAGCTCATCTGCGCCCGCCCTACAGCAGCTGCGCCACAGCCAAACCTGTATAAAGCGCGCCGAACCCCGCAAGGATCGCCCAGATCACCTGCTTGGTCCACAGCCCCACAGCCAGCGCCACCGCCGCCGCAATCAGACGCACCGCATCCGGCTGCCCGCCTGTCGCCGCAGGCCAAAGCACCAGCGGCGCGACCAGCCCTGGCAAGACGGCAACAGGCGTATAACGCAGCAACCGAAGCACAATCGGCGGCATATCGCGGTTGCCAATGAGCCCCAAAAACGAAAACCGGATCAGGAAAGTGCCAATCGCCAGCGCCCCGATAATGCCCCAAATCTGTAGCGCGGAATAACTCATACCCGGTCCTCCACCAACACACCGACCGCCATGGCGCAGGCCGCCGCGATCAACAGGCCAAAGCCCGACGGCAACCCGCTCAGCGCCAGCGCCACCACGACCGAGGTCGCCGCCGCCGCCAAATGCGCCGACGTGCGCAACATCGGCGCGACCATCGCCAGAAACGTGATCGGCAGGGCGAAATCCAACGCCGCAGCCTCTGGGATCGTCGCCCCGACCAAGACGCCCACCGCCGTCATCGCGCACCAGACCGGCGTGATCGGCGTCGCCACCCCGAAAAAGAACGCGACCTTCTGCCGCAATGTCAGATCCGGCTCTTCTTCATAGGCCTTCACGCTCGCCAAATAGGTCTGATCAAACAACAAATACGCCACGCAGGCCCGCTGCCACAGCGGTGCGGCCCCGATATGCGGCACCAAGGCCGCCGAATACATCGCCATCCGCAGGTTCACCGCCAGCGCCGCCAACAGCACAAAGGCAATGCCCGCTTGATCCACCATCATCTGCAACGCCGCAAACTGCGACGCCCCCGCGATCACCAAGACCGTGAACCCCATCGCCTGCCCCAGCGTCAGCCCTGCATCCGTGGCGGCCACGCCAAACAGCAGCGAAAACGGCACGACCACGATCACGAATGGGGCACCCGCGCGCAGGCCGCGCAGATAGACGGATTTCACGGTGGCAGCGGTCATAGGTTTGGCCTAGTTTTATGTGATCGCGCCCTGCCTACCCCCGCGTCCAAGGATTGACAATTGGCCACCCTGACAGACACGCCTTATCTGATTGCCCCGCAGCCTAGCCTGCCGCGCCTGACCCGCGCCGTCACCGGCACCGACCAAACCGGGGCCAGCGTTGACCTGCGCGTTGTCGAAGAACGCCCGCTGACGATCTACCTCAACAGCCGCGAAATCGTCACCGCCATGACCATCGGCGACTACCCGACCTATTTGGCACTGGGCTTTTTGCGCAACCAAGGCATGTTGTCCGCCACCGACGTGGTCACCGCCGTCGACTATGACGAAGAGCTCGAGGTCGTCGTCGTCCGCACAAAGGTCGAGACGAACCACGAGGCAAAGCTGCAAAAGAAAACCCGCACCTCGGGCTGCGCCGTCGGCACCGTTTTTGGCGATATGATGGAAGGTCTCGAAAACCTTGAGCTGCCGCAAACGCCGCTCAAAACCTCCGACCTTTACGCCCTCGCCGCCACCATCAGCCGCACCCCCAGCCTCTACCTCGAAGCCGGCGCAATCCACGGCACGGTCCTATGCCAAGGCAACACGCCGCTAGTCTATATGGAAGACGTCGGCCGCCATAACGCCGTCGACAAAATCGCAGGCTGGATGTTCGCGGAAGGCATCAGTCCGGACGACAAAATCCTCTACACGACAGGCCGCCTGACCTCAGAAATGGTGATCAAAACCGCGCTGATGGGCATCCCCACCCTCGTCTCCCGCTCCGGCTTCACCGCTTGGGGTGTTGAAATCGCGACCCAAGTCGGCCTGACCCTGATTGGCCGTATGAAAGGCCAGCGCTTCACCTGCCTTGCCGGCGATCACCGCCTCATCCGCGACGCCGACCCCGCCGCCGTCCCGGACGAGCCGCGCAAACAATCCCGCAAGGCTGCAGAATGACCTTGCCCGCCACAGCACAACAAATCACCCCCCTTCTTCTCGTCCCAAATATCCCGGAGGGCGACGCAGTCGCGGGGGCAGCGCCCCCTGCACCCCTGTCAGCAGATCACCACGCTCCCCCTTCTTCTGGTCAAAAATACCGCGGGGGGCGGCGCAGCCGCGGGGGCAGCGCCCCCTGCAAAATCAACGCAAAAGGCACCACCCGATGATGCAACCCTTCGGCCTCATTCTGATGGGCGGGCAAGCCACGCGCATGGGCGGCGGCGACAAGGGCCTGCTGCCCTTGGGTGACAGCACAATCCTGTCTCACGTCTTGGACCGCCTCACCCCGCAAGTTGACCGCACCGCGCTGAACGCCAACGGCGATCCCGCCCGCCTTAAACACCTCAATCTGCCGATCCTGCCAGACAGCATCCCCGATCACCCCGGCCCGCTTGCGGGCACGCTTGCAGGTCTCGACTGGGCCGCCGCCCTTGGCGCGACCCACATCGTCACCGCCGCCGCTGATACGCCGTTCTTGCCCTGCGATCTGGTCCCGCAACTACTGCTTGCCGGCGGGGACGCCGGCTTCGCCCTCGCCGCTTCCCCGTCGGGGCGCCAGCCGACCTTCGGCCTCTGGCCCGTCACCCTGCGCGATCCCCTCCGCCAGGCGCTCTATGACGGGCTGCGGAAAATCGTCCAGTTCACCCGCGCCCACGGCGCAGGTACGGCGGAATTCCCGGACGACACCGCCTTCTTCAATGTGAACACACCCGAAGACCTCCTGACCGCAAAGGCCATGCTATGAACATCTTCGGCGTCACCGGCTGGAAAAACGCGGGCAAAACCGGCCTGATGGAACGGCTCGTGACCGACATCACCGCGCGCGGCTTCACTGTCTCCACCCTCAAACATGCCCACCACAGCTTTGACGTCGACCACCCCGGCAAGGACAGCCACCGCCACCGCACAGCGGGCGCGTCCCAAGTGCTGCTCTCCTCCGGCACCCGCTGGGCGTTGATGAGCGAGCTGCGCGGCGCCCCCGAGCCCAGCCTGACCGACCTGCTGACCAAACTCGACCCCGTCGATCTGATCCTGATCGAGGGCTACAAACGCGACACCCACCCCAAGGTTGAGGCGTATCGCGCCGAACCCGGCAACCCTTTGATTGCCACGCATGACCCCACGATCAAGGCCATCGCCACCGATACACCCCTGACAACCGACCGCCCGCAATTCGACCTTGATGACACCGCAGCCATCGCCGACTTCATCCTCGGCCACCTCGGCCTGCCGCTGCGTAAATGAGCTTTGATACCGTCATCATGGTCGACTGGTCCGGCGGCAATGATCGCGGTGCCACGCCGAAAAAAGACGCGATCTGGACCTGCATCGCCCGCGCTGGACAGGCAGAGCCGCCCCTTTACCACCGCAACCGCCAGATCGCGGAAACCTATCTGCAAGGCACCCTGACAGCAGAGCAAACCGCAGGCCGCCGCACCCTTGCCGCCTTCGATCTGTGCTTCGCCTACCCCGCTGGCTTTGCCGAAAAACTGACCGGATCGGACGACCCCCTCGCCCTGTGGGACTGGTTCGCCGCCCGCGTCACTGACACCCCGGGGTTCAACAACCGCTTTGACCTCGCAGGTCAAATCAACACACAATTTCCCGGCACAGGCCCCTTTTGGGGCAATGGACGACCCAATCACGACGTCCCGCACCTGCCGCGCAAGGGCCGCGATCGCACGGGTCACGACCTGCCCGAACATCGCGCCACTGACCTTGCCGCCCCCGGTGCCTTCTCGCCCTGGCAGCTCTCTGGCGCGGGGGCCGTCGGCGGCCAAGTCATCATGGGCCTGCCCATGCTATCACGCCTGCGCCACCATTTCGGCGCGGCCCTCTCAGTCTGGCCATTCGAGGCCCCCACCGCCGATATCGTGCTTGCCGAATCCTACTTCTCCCTGCTCCCCGCCTCCTACCTCACGGGCCACGCCATCCGCGACGCAGCGCAGGTCGCGCTTTACGCCCGCGCGCTTTCCGCCCTCACACCGGACCAGTGGCAAACCGTCCTCGACGTCGTGCCAACGGCCGAAGGCTGGGTGCTCGGCCTCGGCCACCAAGACTTGTTGAAAGGCGCTGCCATGCCCGACCTGACCCCGCCGCCCCTGCGCAACGACTGCTTCGCCATGCCGCAGGGCGCGCATTGGACCCCCGTGGACGATGCCCTCGCCCACCTGCGCGCCCAGCTGTCCCCCATCACAGCAACCGAAACCATCCCCCTTGCCGCAGCCGCCGGCCGCATCCTCGCCGCCCCCGTCATCGCCGCCCGCAGCCACCCGCCGCACGCCAATGCCGCCGTCGATGGCTACGCCTTTGCGGGGCCGCTTCCGGATGGCCCGCGCACCCTGCCCCTGCATCCCGGCCGCGCCGCCGCAGGCGATCCATTCAACGGCACCGTCCCTGACGGCCACGCCCTGCGTATCCTGACCGGCGCGAATATCCCGGACGGCACCGACACCGTTGTCCTGCAAGAGGACACCGCCGCCAACGACACCCACATCGCCCTGCACGGCCCGCTCAAACAGCGCGCCAACGCCCGCAAGGCAGGCGAGGACATGACAGCAGGCAGCGACGTTCTGCCCGCCCAGCGCCGCCTCACCCCCGCTGACCTCGCCACCCTCGCCGCCTGCGGCACCGGGCAGGTCACGGTCCATAAACGCCTGCGCGTCGGCGTACTGTCCACCGGGGATGAACTGCGCGCCCCCGGCGAGCACGCCGCAGACGGCCAGATCTTCGACGCCAACCGCGCCATGCTGCTCGCCGATATTGAGCGCTGGGGCCACGCGGCGATCGACCTCGGTATCGCCCCGGACGACCGCCCTAAACTGCGCACCATCCTCGACGATGCCGCCGATCGCTGCGACGCAATCCTCACCTCTGGCGGCGCATCGGCTGGGGACGAGGATCACATGTCCGCCCTACTGCAAGGCACCGGCACCCTCGCCCTGTGGCGCATCGCGATGAAACCGGGCCGCCCCCTCGCCCTTGGCCTGTGGCAAAACACGCCCGTCTTCGGCCTGCCGGGCAACCCCGTCGCCGCCCAAGTCTGCGCCCTCGTCTTCGCCCACCCGGCCCTGGCCCACCTCGCGGGCGCACAGTGGCCAACCCCGCAAGGCTTCTCCCTGCCCGCCGCTTTCAGCAAATCGAAAAAGGCGGGCCGCCGCGAATACCTCCGCGCCCGCATCACAGACGGCGCAGCAGAGGTTTTCCCCTCCGAAGGCTCCGGCCGCGTCTCCGGCCTGTCATGGGCCACCGGCCTTGTGGTGTTGCCCGACGCAGCCGCGCAAATCACCCCAGGTACGCCAGTGACCTATATTCCCTTCGCAAGCTTCGATCTGTGATCATCGCGCCGGGCATCCCTGCAGGCCAAACCGAACAAGCCGCCGCACTCTATTGGGACGCCTTCGGCCCCAAACTCGGCCGCGTCCTCGGCCCCGCGCCCCGCGCCCTGCACTTTATTGCGGGCGTCATCGACCCCAGCCACGTCATCAGCGCCACGAATGAGGCAGGCCACCTCATCGGTATTGCCGGCTTCAAAACCCACCGCGGAGCCTTCGTCGGGGGCACGCTCCGCGATCTGGCGAGGCACTACGGGTGGCCCGGCGCGCTGTGGCGCAGCGCCCTGCTTTCGCTGCTCTCGCGCGACACAGAAAACTTGAACTTCCTCACCGACGGCCTCGCCGTCGCGGCCCCTGCCCGCAGTCAGGGCGTCGGCACCGCGCTCTTGGACGCCCTGTCAATCGAGGCGCGCAGCCGCAACTATCCCGCCCTGCGCCTTGACGTCGTCGACACCAACCCGCGCGCAAGGGCGCTCTATGCCCGCCTCGGCTTCATCGAAACCAAGACCACGCAAATCGGCCCCCTGCGTCACATCTTCCACTTCCGCCGCACTATCACGATGGTCCGCCCAGTCTGAGCGTGCCGACCCCTTCTTCTGGTCAAAAATACCTCGGGGCTTGGGGCAGCGCCCCAACACGATTTTTCTTGGAAAAATCGCCTACCCCGCCCCGATCAAGGCGCCCGCGCCAAAGACCAGCGCCCCGCCGACAACCACCTGAAACGCCGCCCGCAAAAACGGTGTCTGCATGTACCTGTTCTGGATCCAGGCAATCGCCCAAAGCTCCACAAACACCACGATCATCGCGATCACTGTCGCTGTCCAAAAGTCGGTGATCAGATAGGGCAGCGCGTGCCCCAGACCGCCCAACGTGGTCATGACACCCGCCGCGATCCCGCGCTTGATGGGCGAGCCTCGGCCCGAAATCGCGCCATCATCCGACGCCGCCTCGGTGAACCCCATCGAGATACCCGCACCGATACTCGCCGCCAGACCCACGAGAAACGTTGTATGCGTATCCTGCGTGGCGAACGCCGTGGCAAAGATCGGGGCCAGCGTACTGACCGAGCCGTCCATTAGTCCCGCAAGGCCCGGCTGCACCCAAGTCAGCACGAACTGGCGGTGCGCCGCAGCCTCTTCTTCGGACTTCGCGTCCGGGCCCAAATTATGCTCGATCAGCTGATCGGCCTTCTCGACGTGACCGCTTTCGGCCTGCGCCAGATCGCCCAGCAGCCGCCGCGTGCCCGCGTCCGATGTGGCCTGCGCCGCCGTGTGATAGAACCGCGCCGCGTCCCGTTCCATCTGGCCCGCTTCTTCGCGGATCCGCTCCAGCCCCAAGTTTTGCGTCAGCCACACCGGCCTGCGCGCGTAAAACCCCGACACATGTTCGCGCCGGATCAACGGGATTACATTGCCAAAGCGTTCCTGATGCAGCGCAATCAGCCGCCGCCGATGCCCGTCCTCTTCCTCTGCCATACCGTCAAACACGGCGGCAGAGGCGGGGTAATCCGCACGCAACATCTCGGCATAGCTGCGATAAATGCGGCCATCATCCTCTTCAGACGAAATCGCAAGTGCCAAGACCTCTTGCTCGCTCAACTCGGAAAACCGGCGGCGGTTGGCAAAACCTGGAATCATGGTGGCGGCCCTCTAGTTTAGAATGATTCCAAACTAGGGCCAATTCGAGCCGCTGCCAAGCCCTCAGTCCTAGTCCAGACGGCGCACATCCAAATGATTGCCGCCCTGCCGCTGCGCGACCTCGAACCGGCCCGATTTACGCAGCAAATCGCTTAGCTTGGCGCTGCCATAGGTGCGCGGATCGAACTCGGGGTGGGCGCTGACCATGTATTGCCCCAGCTGGCCCAGCGAATACCAATCCCCGTCAGGATCAATGCTGTTCATCGCCTGAATAACCAGCGGCACAACCTTGCTTGGCTGCTCTTTCGCATTCCCGCCATCGCCATTGCTCCGCGGCGCGGGCGCGCTCGCGTCGCTTGGCGCGGATGGCTCAACCGCGTCAGAGCCTAGGTTTTCAACGAAAATAAACCGCTTACACGCCCGGCGAAACGCATCAGGCGTCTTCTTTTGCCCGATGCCGTAAACGTCCAGACCCTGTTCCCTGATCCGGCTGGCAAGGGACGTGAAATCGCTATCGGAACTGACCAGCACAAAGCCCTGAAACCGCCCGGTGTGCAGCAGGTCCATCGCGTCGATCACCAGCGCGATATCGCTCGAATTCTTGCCCGTCGTATAGGCCGGCGACTGCTGCGGGTTCAAACCATGCTCTAGCAAGATCTTGTTCCAACCGCCCAGCTGCGGGCTGGCAAAGTCGCCATAAATGCGCCGCACGCTCGCCTCACCGAAACTCGCGACCTCTTCAAAGATCGCAGCCGCAAATTTCGGAGAGGTGTTATCCGCGTCAATCAGTACGGCCAGCAGCGGGCGTTGTTCAGGCATGGAAAGGATCCTTTAATCTTTCCCCTGACCTAGCGCACAGCGCCCGGTGCCGCCAGCCCGCTGCTTAGACGCCGTGGGTGCCGCGCACGGGGTAATCGTTCTTGCGGATAAACGTCAGACCGTCCAGCAACCCCTTCAACGCAGGCCGCGCAAACGGCGCGTTTGAAATGTCGACAATCTGCAACGCGCCATCACCGCGCACAACAAAAGCGGCGGGTTCTGCAAACGGACGATCCGTCTCTTCCGGGCTGCGCGGATCGGACACGAAAAGCCCCAAGTCATGCATCTGCGCAATGCTCAGGTCGACGCCAACAACGCCATTGTAACCAATCTCATCCACCTCGGCCTTGGCCTTTTCCAGCGGGTCAGCCGAGACAGCGACGACATCCACGTCGATTGCGTTGAAATCGGACAACATGCCGTTCAGCTCTGTCAGATAGTTTTTGCAAATCGGGCAATGCTTGCCGCGGTAAACAATGACCAACTGCCAATCGCCCTTCGCCGCATCGGGCGTTCCCAGCACAACTTGGCTGCCGTCCACCGTCTGCACGGTCTGTTTCGGAAAAGCGGCGCCGGGTGTCAGTGTCTTAGGCATGATATTTATCCTTGGTTATGTCTTTTCATCGACACAACGGCGCGGACCGCCCGCTGTTCCATCACAGGATCGCGCGTGGGTGTGTCACAAGAGAATTGCGCAAAGGGGGCCATCACAACCGTTGCGCCATATGCCTTCGATAAGCAGGCACTGAGCACCCTTAGTAAGCGCGCTTGTGTCTGTTTTTTCGAACTTTTCAACAAACGGTGGTTTTGGGAGCTTCTCCATGGATCACGGAGCTGTGAATAAACCCTCTCCCGAGGCAGGGAAAAGGTTCCTCAACGCGAAGATGTGTCAAGACCAACGATTTGGCTGGACGGCACCCGTGACCTAGCAAACCGCTCTTCTGCATCGGGGGAGTGTGGACCAGGTCTAATAACCCCGGTGTACGTGGTTGGGCTTTGCCAAAAATCAAATCCGTATAGCCATAATTCCCCGCCACGGAGCCGGCGGGAGATCAGATCGATGCCCATACAACCGGTTGATGGCCGATCACCGATTTCCGCAAAAAGTTCTTCCCATGCGGGCACAGGGTAGAAATACATTGCGGCGATTTCTTTAACGCTCAATTCATCGCGTTTCTTGGGAGTCATCCACACGACATGCGGTGCTGCCTCTAAATACTTTTTGCCACGAAAAGCAGAGATCAGCAAACAATCGGTACGCAGATTGCCCTTCTCACTGGCTATATGCGCGCCCTTGTTCATACGGATCACGAACTGATGACGTTCGAGCGTTTTCGGCGTTTCAACAAAGCTGGATGCATTGCCCACCAAGGCGATTGATTTGCCTGCCATAGCCTCGCTGAGGGCAGACAGGTTTTTCCCACCCTCTGGCATCACCTTAGTCCGGCCGTAAACGCGCAGGCAAAAGATGCGAAAGAAAACATGAGGGATCCAATCCTTTAGATGTGGCCAGAAACAGCAAAGCGTTAATGCGCGATGGTGTCAAATGTACCTAAAGCGATGCGGTTATTCAAACCCGCTCAAAATCCTTATAGTTTCCGAACGTTTTTGACGGCCTTAGAGACCATCTCTCTCGCTGCACATAAATATTTAGGCAAGCGCAAACGTCTCGCCAACCTTCGTCGCTCGCCGCACCAAAACCGCTTCCGTCCCCGCCTGCCGCACCCAGCTTCACACCGAAAACAACGCAAAAGGCCCGGCCGAACCGACCGGGCCTTTCACGCAATATTATACTAGATCAGTAAATCACAACGCCGCGGATGCTTTCGCCTTTGTGCATCAGATCAAAGCCTTTGTTGATGTCTTCCAGCGGCATGGTGTGGGTGATCATCGGGTCGATCTCGATCTTGCCCTGCATGTACCAATCGACAATCTTCGGCACATCCGTCCGCCCGCGCGCACCGCCAAAGGCCGTACCGCGCCAGCTGCGTCCGGTGACCAGTTGGAATGGCCGGGTGGTAATCTCTGCGCCCGCAGGGGCCACGCCGATGATGATGCTTTCGCCCCAGCCTTTGTGGGCGGACTCAAGCGCGGTGCGCATGACGTTCACATTGCCGGTCGCGTCGAACGTATAATCCGCACCGCCGCCTGTCAGTTCGACCAGATGGCCGACCAGATCGCCCTTCACCTCTTTGGGGTTCACGAAATCGGTCATGCCGAAACGCTTGCCCATCTCGACCTTGCTTGGGTTGATATCCACGCCCACGATCTGCGCGGCGCCCGCCATCCGCAGGCCTTGGATCACGTTCAGACCAATACCGCCTAGGCCAAAGACAATCGCCCGGCTGCCGTATTCCACTTTGGCCGTGTTGATCACCGCACCGATGCCGGTGGTGACACCGCAGCCGATGTAGCAAATCTTATCAAAGGGCGCGTCGTCGCGGACTTTGGCCAGTGCGATTTCCGGCAGGACCGTGTGGTTCGCAAAGGTCGAACAGCCCATGTAGTGCAGGATCGGCGTGCCATCGAGCATGGAAAACCGCGAGGTGCCGTCGGGCATAACGCCCGCGCCTTGGGTCGTGCGGATCTTTTGGCACAGGTTCGTTTTGGGGTTCAGGCAATAGTCACACTCGCGGCATTCGGGTGTGTAAAGCGGGATCACGTGATCGCCGGGCTTGAGCGATGTGACGCCCTCGCCCACCTCTAGCACGACACCGGCGCCTTCGTGGCCAAGGATCGCGGGAAAGGCACCTTCGGGGTCATCGCCAGAGCGGGTAAATTCATCGGTATGGCACAGGCCGGTTGCTTTGATCTCGACCAAAACCTCGCCAGCCTTGGGGCCTTCTAGGTTGACCTCCATCACTTCAAGCGGTTGTCCGGCCTTCAGGGCCACGGCTGCACGGGTACGCATGAGGATTGCCTTTACTGGGGAAACGTTTGCGCCAAAGTCTGCGAATTTGCGCGAAAGTTCAAGCCCGCCCCTTGCTAAGCCCCCGGACCTCGCGGCAGTATTGACGGTATGAAAACATCATCTTTCCTCTTCGTTTTGCCGCTCCTTGCGGCATGTCAGCCCGCTCCGACGGGTACGGTCGACGCAGCGTCCGGCGCACGCCCGATTGGCGGCGATGCCTGCAATGCGGCGCAATATGCTGATAAAGTGGGCGGCCCGATGGGCGACCTGCGTTATCCGCCGAGCCGTGAAACCCGGCTGATCAATCCCGGTGAAATGGTGACCATGGAATTCAATCCAGAACGCCTAAACATCGAGATCGACAAAGCGGGCCGCGTTGTAGCTGTCACATGCGGTTAATCTTTGCCCTGCCGCTCACGCTGCTGGCGGCTTGCGGCGGCACCCCTGCCCTGCGCACGGCGATGCCCGGCGCAGTTGCGAGCGAGGCGGCCTTGCCCGCTAGCCCGGTCGTGGCGGACACTTGCGGTGCGCAGCGGCACGGCAGCCTGCGGGGCCAGGATGCGACAGCGTTAGAACGCACGTTAATCCTTGGGCCGGTACAGGTGCTGCGGCCCGGCAGCATTGCCGCGCAGGATTTTCAGCAGGACCGGGTGAATTTCATCATCGGGCCCAATGGGACCATCACAGATATCACCTGCGGCTGATTTCAATCTGGGGAATTATTGCAAGTCCCGGCAGCGCGTACTGGGTGGGGGCAATATGACACGCACCGCCGGGGTCTTGCAATAAAACCTGATTAGCGGTGGGTCGTGGCGCAAAGATGGGCTGCTCATGCCGATTGCGGGGCTCTTTCGCGGCGAAACCATGGCCGCGCCTTGATTTACGCTCGGCAGTGCGCAAATCTTTAGGATGAGCATTCTAGACCCCCTGCAGTTCCCCGCCGGCCCCGATGACCGGGTGTCATTTCACCGTACAGAGCTTGCCCCGATCCTAAGCCTTTATGGCCGCATGGTCGCCGCTGGCGAATGGCGCGATTATGGGATTTCTGCGCTGCGCGATATGGCGGTGGTCAGCGTGTTTCGCCGCACGGCAGAAAACCCGATTTACCGCATCGAAAAGCGGCCCAAGCTACGGCTGAAGCAAGGGCAATATGCGGTCGTGGGCATGGACGGGCAGACGCTGAAACGGGGCAATGATCTGACCGCGGTGCTGCGTGTGCTGGAGCGGAAGTTGATCCGGTCGGTCGACTGAACCACCGACCGGACCCGCGTCCGCAAAATACATTTCAAAAACTAAATGTTTCGCATGCGATACATATTATGTAAACTTAAACAGATACTTAACCTTTGTGCGCAAATCCTAAACGGCCAGTCCGGGGATGCGGCGGCGAGATGTGACCTCTGACGCCTCGACCGTGCGGATGCGCAGGATCGCGTTGGCAAGGGGTTCGTAGGTGACCGCCATGGCGTTGCCATTGGCGTGAATCAGAGTGTCTTCGTCCACCATCATGCCGACGTGACCGCGCCAGAAAATGATGTCGCCGCGCTGCAAGGGGGCATCTGGCGCGAGCCGTTCGCCAAGCGCGTTTTCTTGCAGGTCAGCATCGCCGGGGCACGGGATATCGCAGGCTGTCAGGGCTGCTGTAATCAGGCCAGAACAATCGAGCCCGCGCGTTGAATTGCCGCCCCACAGGTAGGGCACGCCAAAATGCAACTGCGCAATCGTCGCGGGGCTGGTGAAGGGACGATCCAGCGGGCGCAGGTGCTTTTTCGGGACAAAGCCTTGCGGCGTCTCGAAAAAGTGTCGCCGCTCGTCCAGCACTTGCAAGCGCGTGCCAAAGGGCAGCTGCATGACATCGGGGGATTTGAGGTCCTCTGCCGCATAGGCGTGGGTGGCCAAGGCGCCGACGCGGTGGGTTGGCACCGCACCCGTTGTCAGGCGGTCCGAGGGGACGTAGCCGACATAGCCATCGCTGGCCTGGATAAACGACCAACCAGCGCGATCCTCTATCACCTTGACCGGATGGCCCAGCAGCAGTTGCCGATCGCGGCGGCCATCAGGCGCGGTCATCAGGTCGGTGACGGATCGCGACAGGGTGGCGGGGGTACCGTCCACAACAGCCAAGCCCGGCTGCGCGCCAAGGCTACGCAGGGCAACGCGGGCATTGGCGGGCCAAAGGCGCCGGTCACGGTTTGCGGGGGCGGTCATAGGCCCAGCAAGTCCGGCAGGGCGTCAAGGATCGCGCGCGCGCCCATGCCGACGCCGCCTTTGGGGCGGGCGGGCTTGGCGGCGGCGTTCCAGCCATAGATGTCAAAGTGGATATAGGGGCGATCCACAAAACGGCGCAGGAACAGGGCAGCGGTCGTCGCCCCCGCCATGCCGCCCGCTGGCGCGTTGTCCAAGTCGGCGACGCCCGGTTCAATCAGATCCTCGTAGGGGTCGTGAAATGGCAGGCGCCAGACCGGATCCTTGATGCGGGATGCGGCGGCGGTCAGGGCGGCAGCGTGATCGTCGGTGTCGGTAAAGAAGGGCGAGATATCGGGGCCAACGGCGACACGGGCAGCCCCGGTCAACGTCGCCATAGAGATGACGAGGTCCGCGTCCTCTTCACTTGCCAAGGCCAGCGCGTCGGCCAAGACAAGGCGGCCTTCGGCGTCGGTATTATTAATCTCGACCGTCAGCCCCTTGCGCGAGGGCAGGATGTCTTGCGGGCGGAAGGCATTGGCGGAAATAGAGTTTTCCACCGCCGGGATCAGGACGCGCAGACGGATCGGCACGTTCAGCGCCATGATCATATGGGCAAGGCCCAAGACGGTAGCAGAGCCGCCCATATCCTTTTTCATCAGCCCCATAGAGGAGCCGGGTTTGATGTTCAGGCCACCGGTGTCAAAGCAGACACCCTTGCCGACAAGGGTCAGGCGGGGGCCGGTGGTGCCCCAAGCCATGTCGATCAGACGCGGCGGCGTGGCGCTGGCGCGGCCGACGGCGTGGATCAGGGGGAAGTTGTGGGTCAGCAGGTCGTCACCCGTGGTCACGCTGATTTTCGCGCCGTGTTGATCGGCGAGGCTGCGGGCGGCGGTTTCCAGGTCGGCGGGACCCATGTCGTTTGTGGGGGTGTTGATAAGATCGCGAGTCAGCACTTCACCAGCGGCGATGATTTGCAGGCGATCTGCATCGACACCATCCGGCGCGACAAGCTGGGCTGCGGCAGATTTGGCGTTGCGGTAACGGGCGAAGTCGTAGGATTCCAGCAGCCAACCCAGCGCGGCCTCGGTCAGGTCGCTGCCGGTCAGGCCGGACGCGATGGCATAGGTCCCAGCAGGCAGTTTGCGCGCGGCAGCGGCGACGGCAAAGCGGGTGCGTTTGCGGCTCGTGGCTGTGCCCTGCCCCACCAGCGCCATAGCAATCGTGCCATCCGGGCCGGGGATGCACAGGGTCGCGCCCGCAGCAGCCTTAAAGCCGCAGGTGTCAGCCCAGGTGCGCGCCGCGGCGGGGATCGTGTCCAAGTGATCGGCGTCAATCACATGCAGCGGCGTGGCGGTCGTGCCTGCAGCGGCAAACATCGGAAGGGAAGAGTTGGTCATTTTGGGGGTCCATTCTAGTCCCCCTCAGCCTAACGTCTTGGCCCGCGGCAGCAAGCCCGGATCAGAAGTCGCGGAAGTCCCAGACTTGGGAAATCGCCAGATCAAAGCCGCGTTCCAGCCGGCACAGCGTGGCTTCAAGCGCGACGCCGTTTTTCTGCTGGGCGCAGACGGCCACATGGCGGGCGGCGGTGGACACTTCGGTCAAACCGATGCCCTGCGCGACGGCGGCCATGCGGTTCGCCTGCCGCGTCAGTTCGTCAAATTCGGCAATCGCGCGGATATCTTGCAGGCGATTCAGCCGAATGGCGAGGTCTTCGAGGGCCCGGCAAATCGTTTCCTCTGCCACTTTGTCGCCAAGGTCGCGGTAAATTTCAGACAGCGGTGCCGGGTCCATCAGGGGGCTACGGTTACATTCAAGGACGGTGACGGTATTCATGGGGTAAACCTTTGCGATGGGTGCGTTCTTGTGATCCTGTTCTAGACAAACGGTGGTCACCATTTGGTTGACGCAAACCCAGAAAATCGCTCGAAATCCTTTCAAATTCAGCATAACATTGGGACAAAATCGCAAGGAGCGCGCCCCGTGGAATTCGCAAAACCCCTGCCCGAATATCTAGTCAAACGCTATCAGGGCTGGAAAGCAACGACCTACGCCGAGAACAAAAGCTGGTACAAACGTCTGGCCGAAGACGGCCAACACCCCCGCGCGATGGTGATCTCGTGCTGCGACAGCCGGGTGCATGTGACTTCTATATTTGGCGCGGATCAGGGCGAATTCTTTATTCACCGCAATATCGCCAATCTGGTCCCGGCCTATGCGGCGGATGGCAAACAGCACGGCACATCTGCAACGGTGGAATATGCCGTCACGGCGCTGAAGGTCGCGCATATCGTGGTGCTGGGGCATTCGTCTTGCGGCGGTGTGCAGGGCTGTTTTGATATGTGCGAAGGTCACGCGCCAGAGCTGGACGAGAAGACAAGCTTTGTCGGGCGTTGGATGGACATTCTGCGCCCCGGCTATGAACGCCTCGCCCCCGGAGAGCCGAAAGACCGGCTGCGGGCGCTGGAAAAAGAGGCCGTCTTGGTGTCGCTGGAAAACCTGATGACCTTTCCTTTCGTGAAATCTGCGGTCGAGGATGGCATGCTGTCGCTGCACGGGCTTTGGAACCACATCGGCGAAGGGTCGCTGGAATGCTACGATCCCGGCGCAAAGGCCTTTGTCGCCGTCTAGGGGCCGACATTTTGGCAGCGTAAATGATCCAGTAACACCTGCGCATTAGCCTTGCTTGCATTGCGGGCCAAATCTTTGGCCTCGGGCAAGCGAGGCTGACGTATGAACGCACAGTCCGCCCGTCGAAAAGGTAGGACTGAACATGCGGACTTGGTTTCGAAACATGGCAATCGGCCGCAGGCTGCCGCTTGCCATTGGCTTGCTGCTGACACTGGCGGTCGCAACATTGTCCGTCGCGTCTTATGTCATGTCCCGCGCTTTGATCACGGAACAGGCCGCGCAGAACCTGAAAGGCGTGGCGCACGGTCAAGCTAAACAGGTCAAAACGCTTTTAGATACCATTGATAACGAAATCAAAGCGCGCGCGACGACGCCGTCGACGGCACGCATTTTAACCGCCCTATCTGACGCCTATAAAACGACAGAAAACCCCACAGACACCCTGCAGCGGGTCTATATCACTGAAAATACAGAACCGCTGGGTCAAAAGGATAACCTTATCGCCGCGACGACGGGGTCGAGCTATGGGTTTCTGCATCGCACGCACCATCCGGGGCTACGCCTGCTGCAACAGCAGATGGGGTACTATGACATTTTTCTGATCAATAATGACGGCGACATCGTCTATTCGGTATTCAAGGAAAACGACTTTGCCACCAATCTGTTAACGGGCGAATGGGCCGACACTGGATTGGGGGATGCTTTCCGGCAAGCCAGCGAACTTGACCAAGAAGCCGCTTCGGTCTTTGTCGATTTTGCGCCTTATCCACCAAGCGCCCAATCGCCAGCGGCCTTTATTGCACGGCCTATTATATTGGATAATGGCGAAAGGCTTGGTGTGCTTGCCTACCAAATGCCGGTTGGAGCGATCAATGCGGCGATGCGTGACCTTGCAAGTCTGCCAGAATCGGCTGACGGATTCCTCGTCGGCAGCGACGGCTTTTTGCGCACGGATTCTATTCGGTCAGACATCAATGATATCCTGACCACAAAAGTGGAATCGCCTGACATTCTATCGATTTTAGAGGGCACAGCACGTGGCTATAGCAGTGTGGACCGAAACGGTCGCCAGATCATAGGATACGCAGAGCCCGTTAGCTTTTTGGGCGCACATTACGTTGCCGTCGTCCAGATCAGCACACGGGATTTAGTTGCTGGCCTCAACAGGGCCGCGATTTTGCAGCAAATTCTAGGGCTTATCATTCTGGCAATTGCGATTGGCATTGGCATTGGCATATCGCGCAGCATCACCCGCCCCATGGGGGACCTGACGACGGCAGTTAATCAGATCGCCGGGGGCAATCACCATATCCCAGTCCCAAGCACCGACCGCGGCTGCGAAATTGGCCAGCTGGCCCGCGCGACAGAGGTGTTTCGGCAAAACGCCCTGCAAATTAGCACCCTAAGTGCAGAGCAGGAAGAGAATAGCCGTGCCATGCAGGTCATGTCAGCAGAGCGAGAGGCCGCGAGCGCACGCGAAATTGAACTGGCGCAGAAGCGCGAAGCCACCGACCGCGCCGCTGTTGCGCAGCGCGAAGCCATGATGCGCCAGCTTGGCGAATCCTTTGGCAAGGTCGTAGAGGCCGCGTTGGAAGGCGAGTTTTCGACCCGGGTCGAGGCGGATTTCGAGGATACGATCCTGATCAACCTCGCGCGTAATATCAACGCGTTGATGGAATCGATCGACAACAACCTCAGCAGCACCGGATCAGTAATGAAAAGCATCGCCGAGGGGGATCTGACCCACTACATGGATGGGGCATTTCATGGTGATTTCGCAGACTTGCAGGACAGCATGAACGGCATGGTGGATTCGCTGCGCAATCTGGTTGAAGACATCACTGATAGCAGCACGACACTGACCGCATCCTCTGGCGAATTGCGCCAAACCTCTGGCGTATTGTCGCGCCAGGCCGAACAGAACGCCGCCGCGCTAGAGGAAACCAGCGCCGCCCTGACAGATCTGTCGAGCCGCGTGCGATTGATCCACGAAGCCATTACGCAGGCCAGCGAAAGCGCGCAAACAGCGCGCAGTACAGCAGCCACCAGCGAAGCCGTGGCGACAGAGGCCACCATTGCGATGGACCGTATCGCGCAGGGGTCCAAGGAAATTGGCCGCGCTGTGGATATCATCAACGACATCTCTTTTCAGATCAATCTGCTGGCCCTAAACGCCGGGGTCGAAGCCGCGCGCGCCGGGGATTCAGGACGCGGCTTTGCCGTGGTCGCGGCAGAAGTGCGCAAACTGGCGCAGGATGCCGGTGATTCAGCGCGCCAGATCACCAAGGTCATCACCCAAAGCGACCGTGATGTCAGCGACGGCGTGCGCACCGTTGCCGAGGCCCGCACATCCCTGCAGGCCATCGCGCAAAGTGTCATCGCCATTTCGGAAAACTTTGACGAGGTATCGACGGCGATTGCCGAACAATCCGCGGGCATCCAATCCATTGCATCTTCGATCCAGCGGATTGACGATCGGTCGCAAAAGCAGGCCGCATCGTTTGAAGAAGTGACCGCATCATCGCATCTTCTGTCAACGCAGGCGGAATCGCTGGCCAAAATGACACGGCAGTTCAAGACTGCAGGTGCTGGCGCGGGAAAAACACGTATCAGCTCTGATCCAGCGGTGGCTTAGGGTGCCGCACGTAAAACAGTAGGATTGGCATAAAAAAAGGTGGGCCACTGGCCCACCTTTAAGGATTGATCTGGCGAAGCAGATTAGCCTTTTTTCAGCACTTCACGGCCCAAAAGCTCTGCGATCTGCACTGCGTTCAGGGCAGCGCCCTTGCGCAGGTTGTCAGACACGCACCACAAGTTGATGCCGTTTTCGACCGTGCTGTCATCGCGGATGCGGCTGATGAACGTCGCATAATCGCCAACGCATTCGACGGGCGTGACGTAGCCACCGTCTTCGCGCTTGTCGATCACCATGATGCCGGGGCTTTCGCGCAAAATGTCACGCGCCTCGTCTGCGTCCAGCGGGTTTTCAAATTCGATGTTGATCGATTCGGAATGGCCGACAAAGACCGGCACACGCACGCAGGTGGCCGTGACCTTGATCTTGGGATCAAGGATCTTCTTGGTCTCGGCGACCATCTTCCACTCTTCCTTCGTCTCGCCAGAGTCGAGGAACACGTCGATATGCGGGATCACGTTAAAGGCGATCTGCTTGGTGAACTTCGTGGCGGGCTTGGAATCAGTGGGGTTATAGATCGACTTGGTCTGGTCCCAAAGCTCGTCCATGCCTTCTTTACCAGCGCCGGACACGGACTGGTAGGTGCTGACGACAACGCGCTTGATCGTGGCGCGGTCATGCAAAGGCTTTAGGGCGACGACCATCTGCGCGGTCGAGCAGTTGGGGTTCGCGATGATCATTTTCTTGGCGTAGCCGTGCACATCCTGCGGGTTCACTTCCGGCACGATCAGCGGCACATCGGCGTCATAGCGATACAGCGACGAGTTATCGATGACGACACAGCCAGCGGCCGCCGCTTTGGGGGCGTATTTCTTGGTCGCGTCCGATCCGACGGCGAACAGGGCCATATCCCAGCCGGTGAAATCGAAGGTATCCAGATCGGTGGTTTTCAAAGTTCGGTCGCCAAAGCTTACCTCGGTCCCCAGCGAACGACGGCTGGCGAGTGCGGCAATTTCATCCACGGGGAATTCGCGTTCCGCCAGGATGTTCAGCATTTCGTGACCCACGTTACCCGTGGCGCCAACGACGACGATCTTGTAACCCATCTGTCAGGCTCCTTGGTTGCGACCCGGCGGGTCTTACGCCCCATCGGGGCAAAGGGAAAGGGGTCAGTCGGTGCGGTCGGTCGCAGTGAGGTAGATCAGCAACCCGGCGGCCAGCAGCACAGCGAAGGCGGCAAAGATCAGCGTAAAGGATTGTTCCGGCGTGGTGCCCATACGGTAGATCGGGCCGGTGGCGTTCTGCATGACGCCCACACCCCCAATCCCGAACAGGTTCATCAGCGTCACGCCCCGCCCCGTCAGGTGCGGCGGAAAGAAGGCCCGCGCATGGGCGATGATCATGCCGTAAGCCGCGCCGCCGAAACCGAGCACCGCCAGCAGCACGGTGCTGCGCACAAGGCTTGCCGCCGGGTCCAGCGCCAGCGCAATCAGCGCCGCCAGCGCCAGCGCATTGCCCGCCACCACGACCCATTTGCGTGTGCCCAGCAGACGGTCCATCGGGCCGTAAGCAAAGCTGCCCGCGATCATCGCAAGGCCCATCACAAGTGTCACCCGGCCGATGATCTGGGTGTCTGCGCCGAACACCTCTGCCGCGTAGGGGCCTGCCCAAAGGCCGCGCAGCCCGGCAGAGGGGGCGTAACAGACGAACATGAATGCAAAGATGGGCCAAAGGGCTGGCATTTTCAGCAGATCAATGACCGAGCCGCGGGACGGGCCCGGCGTCCGTTCAGGGTCGCGTGCCAGGGCGGCGATGCCCAGCGCGGTGGCAAGGCTGATCGCGGCCAGCGCCAAGAGTGTTGGGCGCCAACCAAAGCTTTCGACGCACCATGCCAGCGGCGATGCCCCGGCGATATTTCCCAAAGAGCCAAGGCCGATCATCGCCGTCGCTAGCGTCGCAAACAGGCGCGCAGGGTATTGGCGCGCGAAGATGTAATAAGCCGCCATCAAAACAGGCGAACAGCCGATGCCCAGCAGTGCCATCGCCCAGATGATATGCGCCGGGGTCTGCGCCAGCGCGAAAACAAGCGCGCCCCCTGCCCCGCCAAGCGCAAACAGGATTGAGGCCGTCCAGCGGGGGCCGAACCGGTCCAATGCAGAACCGACGGGGATTTGCATGGCGGCGAAGACCAAAAACCAGACGCCAGAGGCGGTGGCCAGATCCTGCGGCGTCGCCCCGAGGTCTTGTTTCAGGATCGGGGATAGGACCGGCAGGAACGCGCGATAAAACTGTGACAGCGCATACGATAGCGCGAGCACGATCAGGCCTTTGGTCATGATTGCCCCTTCGTGCTTGGCGTTGCGCGAGTGGTGCATGAGCGGGCGGCGGTGTGCAAGAGGATAGGACGGATTGGGGCACCGCCCCAAACCCCGAGGTATTTTTGACCAGAAGAAGGGGACGGCGCAGCGGTGCCGTCCCCTTTGCCCGCCCCGTTACAGGGCGGCCTTGCGGCTTTCGTCCAGATAAATCTCGCGCAGGCGGGCGGCGACGGGACCGGGGGTGCCCGCGCCAACGGCCGCGCCGTCGATTTCAACGACAGGCATCACAAAGGTACTGGCAGAGGTAATGAACGCCTCGTCCGCGCCTTGGGCTTCTTCGATGGTAAAGGGGCGCTCTTCGATCTTCATCTGCGCCTCAAGCGCAAAGCGCAGGACGGCAGCGCGGGTGATGCCGTGCAGGATCTCATGGCTCAGCTGGCGCGTGATGATCGTGTTGCCCTTGACGATATAGGCGTTGTTGGACGTGCCTTCGGTGACGGCGCCGTCTTCGACCATCCAAGCGTCATCGCAGCCAGCGGCCTTGGCCATCATCTTACCCATTGATGGATAAAGCAGCTGCACGGTTTTAATATCGCGGCGGCCCCAGCGCTGGTCGGCGATACTGATGACCTTCATCCCCGTCTTGGCCATGGGGCTGTCAGCCATGCCCGGCTTGGCCTGCGTGAACAGCACGATTGTTGGGGCAGTGTCCTTGGACGGATAGGCGAAATCGCGGTCCCCGGCGCTGCCACGGGTGATCTGCAGATAGATCATGCCGTCAGTGATGTCGTTCAGGCGAACCAACTCGCGGTGAACTTCTAGCAGGTCATCGCGGCTGGACGGATGCTGCATTTCAAGCTCGTCCAGCGAGCGTTGCAGGCGCAGGGCGTGACCTTCGAAGTCGATCAGCTTGCCGCCCAGCACTGACGTGACCTCGTAGACGCCATCGGCCATCAGAAAGCCGCGGTCAAAGATGCTGATCTTCGCCTCGTCCTCGGGCAGGTACTCTCCGTTCAGATAGACGGTGCGGGTCATGGGCAGGCCTTTCGGTGTTGGGTGGCAGTATCTATCAAGACTGCGGCGCGGCTTGTCCAGAGGGCGCTTAGCCCCAAAGCGCAGCAAGGGGAGGATGCACGCCTGCGGCGTCAAAGTGCAGCGGTGCGGTGCGATCTTGCGCCAGCAGCAAAGGGCCGTCCAGATCGACAAAGGCCGCACCCGCCGTCAGCAACGTCGCCGGGGCCATGGCAAGCGATGATCCGACCATGCAGCCAATCATCACGTCAAATCCCTGCGCGATGGCTGCGGTCCGCAAGGCAAGCGCCTCGGTCAGGCCGCCGGTCTTGTCCAGCTTGATGTTCACCATGTCGTACTTGCCGCGCAAACCGGCCAGACTGGCGCGGTCGTGACAGGATTCGTCGGCGCACACGGGCAGCGGGCGGTCAATCTCGCTCAGCATATCGTCGGCACCGGCGGGCAGCGGCTGTTCGACCATAGCGACGCCAAGGCGCAGCAGATGCGGCGCAAGATCGCTGTAAACGTCGGCGGTCCACCCTTCATTTGCGTCGACGATGATGACCGCATCCGGCGCACCCCGGCGCACAGCCTCGAGCCGGGCCATGTCATCGGGGGTGCCAAGCTTGATCTTCAGCAGCGGGCGATGCGCGTTCTTGGCGGCCTGCGCCTGCATCGCGTCTGGCGTATCAAGAGACAGCGTATAGGCCGTCACAACGGGCTGCGGCGCGGGCAATCCGGCCAGATCCCAAACGCGCAGCCCCGCGCGCTTTGCCTCGAAATCCCACAAGGCGCAATCGACGGCATTGCGCGCCGCCCCAGCGGGCAGCAGCCCTTGCAGCGTCTGCCGCGTCACATTCCCGGGCAGCCCCGCAATCTGCGCCGTGACGCTATCGAGCGTTTCGTCATAGCGCGCATAGGGCACGCATTCGCCGCGCCCCATCAGATCGCCATCGCTTACCGTCACAGTCAACACCTGCGCCTGCGTCCGCGACCCGCGCGAGATCGTAAAGACCTGCGCCAGCGCGAACACATCCCGCGTCACCTCAATCTTCATCCCATGCCTTCTTTCAGCCCATCATCTTGCCCAAAAATACTCCCGCCGGAGGCCTGCTGCTTTGCACCGCAAAGCTGCACTTAAACCGCCAGAAGCGCATCCACCAAACGCGCCGCACCCTGACGGTACGGATCAACTGCAGGCAGCCCCATGCGCGTCTCAACCTCAGCCAGATAGGCTTCGAATTCATCATCAGATAGGTGCTGGGTATTCACCGATACGCCAACCACTTTGCAATCCGGGTTGGCGACGCGGGCCAGCGGCAAGGCCGTGTCGCGCAGGGCTTCCAGCGTGGGCAGGTGGTAGTGCGGCAAGCCGCGCATATGGGTCCGGGTGGGCTCGTGCGCGAGGATCAGCGCGTCGGGTTGGCCGCCGTGGACCAGCGCCAGTGTCACGCCAGAATAGCTGACGTGGAACAGGCTGCCCTGCCCTTCGATATGATCCCAGTGGTCGTCGTCGTTGTCGGGGGTCAGCCATTCGACAGCGCCAGCCATGAAATCGGCGACGACAGCGTCCAGTGGCACGCCGTCACCGGTGATCAAGATGCCGGTCTGGCCCGTCGCGCGGAAAGAGGATTTGAGGCCGCGGGCCTTCATTTCCGCGTCCATCGCCAGCGCCGTATACATCTTACCGACAGAGCAATCGGTGCCGACGGTCAGCACGCGCTTGCCTTTGCGCGGGATGCCGTTGGCGATGGGGTAGGCGACTGTGGGGACGCGGACGTCGTGCAGCATGCGGCCGTGGTGGACGGCAGCGGCGACCAGTTCGGCGTCGTCGCGCAGCAGGTTATGCAGGCCAGACGCGATGTCATAGCCAGCGGCCAGCGCCTCTAGCAGCAGGGTGCGCCACGCGGGGGAAATCACGCCGCCCCGGTTCGCGACGCCAATAACCAGCGTTTTCGCGCCAGCGGCCAAACCGTCCTGCAGCGTCATGTCGGTCAGGCCCAGATCGGCGCGGCATTCGGGCAGACGCAGCTGGCCGACGGCGTGATCTGGGCGCCAGTCGCGGATGCCGATGGCCACCTTGCAGGCCAGCATATCTGGCGCGTCGCCAAGGAACAAAAGGTATGGGGTCTGGATCATCGGATGGTCTCCGGTTTGGGTGATGGGCAAAGCCTAGAACGGGAACGGGCGGTGCGCCACCCGGCACGCCGCCCGTTTTTGAATCTTCGGTAAAAAATCAGCCGTGGTAGGCCTGTTCGCCGTGGGACGACAGATCGAGGCCGATGCGTTCTTCTTCTTCAGTGACGCGCAGGCCCATGGTCATGTCGATCAGCTTGTACAGGATCAAGGACGCGATACCGCACCAGACGATGGTGATCACGACGGCTTCGGTCTGGATCCACGTCTGGCCCAGCAGGGAATAATCGTCGCCGCCTGTGCCGCCAAGGCCGGGGGCGGTAAAGATACCGGTGCCGATGGCACCAACGATGCCGCCGATGCCGTGCACGCCAAAGACATCGAGACTGTCATCATAGCCCGCTTTGCGTTTCACCACGTCGACAAAGAAGTAGCAGACCGCCGAGGCAATCGCGCCCAGTGCAATCGCGCCAACCGGGCCGATGGTGCCGCAAGCAGGCGTCACGGCGACAAGGCCCGCGACCATGCCGGATGCGGCCCCCAGCATAGAGGCTTTGCCGCGGGTCAGCCCTTCAATCGCGCACCAGGCAAGGATGCCGCCAGCGGTGGCTGTGAAGGTGTTGATCATCGCAAGCGTCGCGCCTGATGTCGCCTCTAGGTTCGATCCGGCGTTAAAGCCGAACCAGCCGACCCACAGCATGGCCGCGCCGACCATGGTCAGGGTCATGGAATGCGGAGCCATGTTGTCGCGGCCAAAGCCGACGCGCTTGCCGATCATGATTGAGCCGCAAAGCGCTGCGATACCGGCGTTGATGTGCACAACCGTGCCGCCTGCAAAGTCGATGGCACCCATGTTGAAGATCAGGCCATTCGCGTCCCAGACCATGTGGGCGATGGGGAAATACACGATGGTGACCCACAGCAGGACAAAGACCATCAGGGCGGAAAACTTGATCCGTTCCGCAAAGGCACCGACGATCAGCGCAGGGGTGATCGCAGCAAAGGTCATCTGGAAGGCGATGAACAAGTATTCGGGGATCATCACGCCATCGGTAAAGGTCGCAGCCAGACTGTCAGGCGTGACGCCCGCCAAGAACATCTTGCTCATGCCGCCCCAATAGGGCGATGTGCTGCCGCCGAAGGCAAAGGAGTAGCCCCAGACCACCCAGATCACCATGACCATCGCGGTGATCAGCGTGCACTGCATCAGCACGGACAGCATGTTTTTCGTGCGCACAAGACCGCCGTAGAACAGCGACAGGCCCGGCAGGATCATGAACAGGACCAGCAAGGTCGCAGTCATCATCCAAGCGACGTCGCCCTTGTCGACCGTTTCGGTCACATCTTGGGCCAGTGCGAGCGTTGGCAGCAAGGCCAAGGCGCTGGCACCGATAAGTGTATTGCGTTTCATGTCCCGGTTTTCCCCAAAGCGCTGACTACAGCGCGTCGTCGTTCGTCTCTCCGGTGCGGACGCGCATGGCGCCTTCAACATCGAGGGTGAAGATTTTGCCGTCGCCGATTTTGTCGGTCTTGGCGGTGGCAGCGATGGTGGCAACAACTTGGTCGGCCAGATCATCGGGCACGACGATTTCAAGCCGTAGCTTGGGCACGAATTGCACGACGTATTCCGCACCGCGGTAGACTTCGGTGTGGCCGGATTGCGTGCCGAAGCCTTTGACTTCGGACACCATCATGCCGCGCACGCCAATGGCGGTCAGCGCGACGCGCACTTCGTCGAGTTTAAATGGTTTGATGACGGCGATAATCAGTTTCATGACAGACTCCCTTGTCCCATGCACCTTGAGCGTAGGAACCGCCCGGGCGGGCGGGCGGACAAGGGATTCGGTTGTCAGGGTGCCTAAAATAACACCAAAATGGGTTAACGCCGCTTGGTTATGTGGCGATATGCTGTATTTTTGTGCGGTTTGAGAAGTTGCTTGAAAGCAAGTAGCACTGCCGATCCATGTCGCGATGCCAGGAGTACTGCTGGGCCGCTATGCGGAGGAAGCTGCCACTTATCTACCTTACAATTGAAGTCGGAAAGCTTCTGGTGTCGTTTTAAGATCGGTAAAATATGGAGGCTCATACAACGGTGCGAAGACTGTTATGCCATCAGTAACATGGCGCCTTCCAATGGCGTGCATTTCTTCGGGCGATAATTCTTTTACCAAATATCCATCCATGAAAACGCCGGTGGAATCAATTGCCCATACTTGATTCAAAAACTGGAATGTTGCGGGATCCGCATATTTTATTATCCTCGTCCAAAAGTATACATTTTCACTGTCCTTTGCCTTGCAATCACTTTTAGGAACTGAATATTGTTCTTCGCCGATTATCCTAAAGTTCTCTGCATCAACGGAAACCGTAACCGTACCTTTGGGGAAGTCATCGTAGTATACAGAATGCCCATCACTAAAATAGCAGCTTAGCACTGAAAATTTGCTTGGTGAAAAATCTGTTTGTTCGTACCTCAAGTAGACATGGCTTTTGTCTTTTGCCCAAATACCATCAATTACCTCAAATGTCTTTGAATCTGCTCCTGGCAGAACACGATAATCAGCGACAATATTGCCTTGGTTCGCATAATATATCTCGTCGCCAAATCTGAAAAATAGGGTTTTTGAACCATCAAGCAAAACAGGCTTCGAGAACAAATATAGCATGGGGCGACCGCCGCTACTGAAATCTATAAATAAATACACGACTGTAAGAAGCGCCGACAAGAATGCGGCAAAAACAAAAACTCTTATCCTCAAGCAGTATATTCTTCGCGGCAAATTGGCGGTCCTCGTATTTCGACCTGATTTAAAGACACTTTCTTGATTTGTCCAACAGGGCGGTAGGTTTGGGCTCAGACCGGACCTTACCCGCCCCGATAGGTTCCGATCATCCAAGCCCTCCCTATCATCCCCAACAAAAATGGCCCGGGCATTGCTGCCCGGGCCACCTCAAAAGGTCTGTGGGAGGTCAGCCCTTCGAGAACTCCGGGTAGGCTTCCATGCCAAGTTCGTGCATGTCGAGGCCGTTGATCTCTGCTTCTTCGCTGACGCGGATGCCGACGACTGCTTTGAGGATCAGCCAGACGACCAGCGATACGACGAACATGAAGATACCGATGGATGCGAAGCCGACGAACTGCGTGACATAAGAGGTGTCAGCAGAGTTCCATGGCACGATCATTGTGCCCCAGAAGCCAGCAACCAAGTGGACCGGGATCGCACCGACGACGTCGTCGATCTTTAGCTTGTCCAGCATCGGCACGACCACGACTGCGATACCGCCACCCACAGCGCCGATCAGCAGTGCGCCGAACAGGGATGGGTCAAGCGGACCTGCGGTGATGGACACGAGGCCAGCCAGCGCGCCGTTCAGCACCATGGTCAGGTCGACCTTGCCGTACATCAGCTGCGTCAGGACCAAGGCTGCGATCGCACCGGCAGAGGCTGCCATGTTGGTGTTCGCAAAGATGCGGCCCACGTCAGTGATGTCGCCCACGGTGCCAGCAGCCAGCTGCGAGCCGCCGTTGAAGCCGAACCAACCCAGCCACAGGATGAACGTACCCAGCGTGGCGAGTGCAAGGTTGGAACCCGGCATCGGGAAGGACTTGCCGTCCTTGTAGCGACCGATCCGTGGACCCAGCACGATGGCACCGGCCAGCGCTGCAAAACCACCAGCAGCGTGCACAAGGGTGGAGCCGGCGAAGTCATAGAAGCCCATTTCGGACAACCAGCCGCCGCCCCACTGCCACGATGCCTCGATCGGGTACAGGACACCGGTCAGGACAACTGTGAAGGCCAGGAAGGGCCACAGTTTGACGCGCTCGGCCAAGGTGCCGGACACGATGGATGCGGTCGTGGCGCAGAACATCAACTGAAAGAAGAAGTCAGATGCGACAGAGGCGTAGCCCAGATCAGCGTCAGCAGCAGCAAGGCCGACAGGTTCCAGCGAGGCCGGGGACCACAGGTTGCCAAGGTAGCCCGTGATCGTCCAGTCGTCGCCCGGATACATGATGCCGTAGCCGATCAGCCAATACATGATGCCCGCGATGGCAAACAGCGCGACATTCTTGGTCAGCTGGGTGGTGACGTTCTTGGACCGGACAAGGCCTGCCTCTAGCATGGCAAAACCAGCGGCCATCCACATCACCAAGAAGCCGCCGATCAAGAACAGCAGCGTGGTCATGATGTAGGGGCCGATTTCGTCAAAGGTCGGGGCCGCGGCCTCTACCACATCGGCGGCGGCGTCTACGGCAGTGGTATCCTGCGCAAAGGCCACCACGGGCAAGGCGGCAAATGCGGCCCCGACCAGTAGTGCTTTTTGAAGTGTCTTGTTCATCGGATGAAATGTCCCTTTTGGAAGCGGCTTTTACAGCGCGTCGTCGTTCAGCTCGCCGGTGCGGACGCGCAGGGCGCCTTCGACGTCGAGGGTAAAGATCTTGCCGTCGCCGATTTTGTCGGTCTTGGCGGTCTGTGCGATCGTGGTGACGACCTGCTCTGCCATCGCGTCAGAGACGACGATTTCCAGTTTGACCTTCGGCACGAAGTTCACGGCGTATTCAGCCCCGCGATAGATTTCGGTGTGACCGGACTGGGCGCCGAAGCCCTTGATCTCGGACACCATCATGCCGCGCACGCCGATCGAGGTCAGCGCCTCGCGGACCTCCTCGAGCTTGAACGGTTTGATCGTTGCAATAATCAGTTTCACGTCTTGTTTCCCTCGTTCCCTATGGCGGAGACCCAGCCCCCGGCGATGCGGATGCCTAAGAAAAGGGCGCAGGGACGCCAAAGTGACAAGGAAACTGGCAGGGCAACGGGGGTGAAAACGCGCAATGTTGCACAATTTTTGCACAAACAGCGCGAAATGCCCAATTATTAAGCCACATAAAAAAGCGGCAACAGAATCGGCAACAGCGCGGGACAACACGAGGCTGCGTCGGTATAACCGACAAAATGCACAAAAAGACGGACCGGGCAGCCGATGGCACGACCACCAAAATCAGGAAAACCACTCGTTGCAGAGCGGCGCTATAACGCACAGGCAGAGCAGCGGGCAAAACCTGCGCCTAAAAAGCGTGCGAGCCGCAAGAAAGCCGCCCCGCGCAAGCGCGGTCTGGTGGGGTGGATCCTGTTCCCGTTCACATGGGCGCTGCGCCTGATCCTGCGCCTGACGTGGAAGCTGGGAGTCGTGGTCGCGCTGCTCATCGGCGCAGGCGTGCTGTATTTTGCGTCGCAAATGCCCCCGATCGAGGCGATCGTGGACGCCCGCACCAAGGGGTCGGTGACACTGCTGGACCGGGACGGCGCGGTCTTTGCGTGGCGCGGCGACCAGTTTGGCGGGATGGTGACGGCGGATTCCGTATCGCGCTATCTGCACGACGCTGTGGTCGCGACCGAGGATAAGCGGTTCTATGGCCACTTCGGCATCAGCCCGCGCGGCATCGCCAGCGCTGTGCGCATCAACCTAAGCGAAGGGCGCGGTCCGCTGTCGGGTAACGGCGGTTCGACCATCACGCAGCAGGTGGCGAAATTGCTGTGCCTTGGCGTGCCTTACGACGCGGCGACATGGAAGACAGAGGCCGCCTATGAGGACGACTGCCGCCGCACGACGATCTGGCGCAAAGTTAAAGAAGCCATTTATTCCATGGGGATGGAAGTCGCCTATTCCAAGGAAGACATCCTGACGATCTACTTTAATCGCGCCTATCTGGGTGCGGGTAGCCGGGGCTTTGAAGCCGCTGCCAACCGTTATTTCGGCAAATCATCCGCCGATGTGAACCCTGCGGAATCCGCGATGCTGGCAGGTCTTTTGAAGGCGCCGACCAGCTACGCGCCGACGAACAACATGCAGCGCGCGGTGGACCGGGCGAATATCGTGCTCGGGCTGATGGAAGATCAGGGCTATATCACGCCAGAGCAAGCGCGCGATGCGCGCGCGCGTCCAGCGCAGCTGTCTCAGGCGGCACAGGCGCGGGCGGGTGGATACTTTGCCGATTGGGTTATGGAACAAGGCCCCGATTTCTTTACCCGCGACACGACCGAAGACGTGGTGATCCGCACGACGCTGGACCAGCGCATTCAGACGGCGGCGGAAACGGCGCTGACGAGCATCTTTGAAACCAAGCTGAAGCCAAGCTCCAAAGCGCAGGCCGCTGTGATCGTGATGAGCGCGGATGGCGCAGTGCGCGGCATGGTTGGCGGGCGCGATGTGCGGGCGTCCGGCGTGTTCAACCGCGCCACACAGGCGCGGCGGCAGCCCGGATCGGCCTTTAAGCCCTTTATCTACGCCACGGCGCTTGACCTAGGGTTCAGCCCGAACGACATGATCGACGACGCGCCGCTGACGATTAACGTGCCCGGCTCTGGCCCATGGGTCCCCGAAAACTATGACCGAAAGTTCAAGGGCCCGATCACCCTGACGCAGGCCCTATACGAATCCCGCAACATTCCTGCGATCTTGCTGTCAGAGGAAGTCGGCCGCGATCTGGTGCGAACAGTTGCGCAGAAATTCGGCATCGAAAGCGATCTGGCCGCCGGTCCCGCGCTGGCGCTGGGCGTGTCTGAAAGCACCCTGCTCGAGATGTCAGGGGCCTTTGCGGGCATCCTGAACGGCGGCTCTGCGGTGCAGCCCTACGGGTTGATTGATCTGCGGCTTAAGGGCGAAACCGAACCGCTGATGGACAATATCGGCACAGGCTTGCAGGAACGGGTCATCCAGCAAAGCGCAGCGCGCGAACTGACTTACATGATGTCCCAAGTCGTCGCACGCGGCACCGGCACGCGGGCGCAGATCCCCGGGTGGGAGCTGGCGGGCAAATCTGGCACCACGAACAGCGCGCGCGATGCGTGGTTCATTGGCTTTAACGCCGACTACGTGATTGGCGTCTGGATGGGTTACGACGACAACAGCCCGATGACCGGCGTCACTGGCGGCGGTTTGCCTGCGGAAATCTGGCAGGCAACGATGTCGCACGTCGTGACCGGAGAGACTCCAAAGCCATTGCCGATGGACATCCCCGGCCCCAGCACCACAGGCGGCGTGCTAGAAGACACTGGCATCGTCGCTGACGGTCAGATCATGGATGTGTTGAACAACATTCTGGGCGGTCTGGGGAATTAACCCCCGCCCTATTCGGTTGCGGCGGCGTCGGTGACCGGCGCTGCCGCATCATCCGTTGCAGGCGCGTCCACGTCGACTGCGCCCGGCTCTGGGCAGCGGTCATAGACAAAGGCATAGCCGTCCCAGACCATGATGATCCCATTGCCTTCGGCCTTGTTCATCAACATCGCGCGTTCGGAAAAAACCTGATCCTCACCACTGCATTGCATCGTGTATAGCAGCGCATCCATGTCCAAGACGTTAACGGGGTCCGCCATGCGGCATTCGACTTCGACCCCGTAAAAGATGCCATCCGCGATCCGCACCGCCCCGCCATCCACGCCGATCATGGCGCATTCGGCATTCGCGGCCTGTTTATAGACCCCGTCATAGGGTCCGGCCAGCGCGGCTTGCGCACCAAACACAGACAAGATCGTCGCACTAAGGATCGTTTTCATCGCTGCTCCTGCACCGCGTCATAGCTGCGCCGGTGACACTAGCGCGCCATTTTGCACCTGTCACCTCTTGGCTGCGGCAGCGATTTATTAACCCCATCCGCTTTAGGTTGTGGCGACAGTATCACGCGCACCCGGATCAGCGCAGAAATCAGGTGTGATCACGAAGTTTGCTGGTTACAATATGTTAGGGCTGTTCCTCAGCCTTATAAAGGGTGTGACGCGATGCGTAGCAATGATCAGGCCGTCCAGCGCGGCGCAGCAGAACTAGCCGCCGTCCGGCGCGAAGGGCGGCCATTGTATTGGTCCGTCGCGATCTTCAGCTTTTTCGTCAACCTGCTGATGCTGACCGGCCCGCTGTATATGCTGAACGTTTACGACCGCGTGCTGGGCAGCCGTAGCCTAGAAACACTGATCGCACTGTCGGTGCTGGTCGCGTTTTTATACGGTATGATGGGTATTCTTGATTTCGTGCGCGGCCGTGTGATGGGGCGGCTGGGGGCCCGGTTTCAGGCCCGCCTAGACCGCCGCGTCTTTGCCGCGTCCTTGCGCGCCAGCAACCAAAGCCGCCCCCCCGAAGAGGCGCGCACCGCCCTACGCGATCTAGAAGCGGTGCAGCGGTTGATCACGTCCCCCGCCTTGATGGCGGTGTTCGACCTGCCGTGGACACCTTTGTTTTTCCTTGGTATTTTCATCTTTCACCCGGCGCTGGGGATTTTAGCGATTGCGGGCGGCGCGGTGCTGGTTGTGGTGGCCATCGCCAACCAGATGAGCACGAAAAAGCCACTGGAAACCGCAAATGCCGCGTCATTCCAGTCAGAGGCGCTGGGCGCGCAGATCCGTAGCGAAAGCGAACTCGTTCACGCCCTTGGCATGCGCGGCGCGGCCTTTGATCGCTGGCAGATCGCGCGCGGCGCGTCGCTTGATGCGACAATCGGGGCTGCGGATTCCGCGGGCACATTCACCGCGATGACCCGCACGTTCCGCCTATTTCTGCAATCCGCCATGCTGGGTCTTGGCGCGCTTTTGGTCCTAGAAGGCGTGTTGTCCGCAGGCGCAATGATCGCCGGATCGATCCTGATGGGCCGTGCGCTGGCCCCGATCGAGATGATCGTGGGCCAATGGGCTGTGTTTCAAAAGGGCCGCGAAGGCTGGACGCGTCTGTCGCGCCTGCTGGGGTCTGTGTCAGAGGACGAAGCCCGCACCGCCCTGCCCGCCCCTCGCGCAATCCTGACAGCCGAAAATGTGACCGTGGTGCCACCCGGCGAACAGCAAGCCAGCCTGCGCATGATCAGTTTCGAGGTGCAGCCGGGCCAAGCCGTTGGCGTCATTGGTACATCTGGCGCGGGCAAATCGACGCTGGCGCGGGCGTTAATTGGCGTTTGGCGGCCTGCGGGCGGGAAAATCCGGCTGGATGGCGCATCGCTGGAACAATACGATGCCGATACGCTGGGGCAGTATATCGGCTATCTGCCGCAGCGGGTGCAGTTGTTTGACGGCACGATTAAGGAAAACATCGCCCGCATGTCGATGACACCTGATGACGCCGCCGTCGTGCGCGCCGCGAAAAAGGCGGCGGCACATGACATGATCCTGAAACTGCCCGACGGCTATGACACCCGGGTCACGGCAAATGGCGGGCGGCTGTCGGGGGGGCAGATACAGCGCGTCGGGCTGGCGCGTGCCATGTACGGCGATCCGGTGATTCTTGTATTGGACGAGCCGAACAGCAACTTGGACAACGATGGCTCTGTGGCGTTGAACAATGCGATTAAGGTCGCGAAATCAGAAGGTAAGGCTGTGTTTATCATGGCGCACCGCCCGGCAGCTATTCAGGAATGCGACATGCTGCTCGTGATCGAAAACGGCACCCGCCGCGCCTTTGGCCCCAAGGATGAAGTGATGAAAGACGTGCTGCGCAACGCCCAGCAAATCACCGCGACCACCGGCCAAGCGGGGGGCGTGCAATGACAAACGCAGATCCCCGCAACCGCTGGTCGGCGACCAAGCCGATGGTGACTGGCCTTATTGCGCTCATCGTTTTGGTTGGCGGCTTTGGCACTTGGGCCGTCTTTGCCAACCTGACCGGGGCCGTCATTACGCATGGCCAGATCGAAGTAGACCGCAATCGGCAGGTCATTCAGCACCCCGATGGCGGCGTCGTCGAAGAGATCCTAGTCGATGAGGGTGAAGAGGTGCAGGCTGGCGATCTGCTGATTAAGCTGGATTCGTCAAACATTGTCAGCGAGCTGGCTGTCGTCGAAGGCCAGCTTTACGAAATCCTCGCGCGCCGCGCCCGGTTCGAGGCAGAGCGTGACGGCGCGGCCGAACTGACATTCAATCCCCTGCTGCAAGAGGCTGGCGAAGCCGCCGCCGATTTAACCGAAGGCCAGTCGCGCCTGTTCGAGGCGCGCCTTGATAGCCTGCTGAAAGCCACCGATCAGTTGCAGCAACAAGAGATGCAGATCGCCAGCCAAATCGATGGCATCACGGCCCAGCAACAGGCGATGACCGAACAGACCGCCTTGATCGAAGAAGAGCTGGCCGATCAGCAAAGCCTGCTGGATCGCGGTCTTGCACAGGCCAGCCGCGTGCTGGCCCTGCGGCGCGAGGCGTCCAACATGAAAGGCCAAGTTGGCGAATTGACTGCGCAGGCCGCGCAGGCGGCCGAGCGCCGGACAGAGATTGAAATTCAGGTGCTTGGCCTCACCAGCACCCGTCGGGAAGAGGCGATCACGCGCCTGCGCGATCTACAATACAACGAACTTGAACTGTCCGAACGCCGCCGCACGCTGCGCCAACAACTTGACCGGCTCGATATCCGCGCGCCGCTTAGCGGTGTGGTTTACGGGCTGAACGTCTTTGCGCCGCGATCCGTCATTCGCGCGGCTGATCCGCTGCTGTATCTGGTGCCACAGGATCGCCCGCTGGTGATTGCGACGCAGGTGCAGGTGACGGATATCGATCAAATCCATCTGGGGCAGGATGTGATTCTGCGCTTTTCCGCATTTGATCAGCGCCGCACGCCGGAACTGACGGGCCATGTGACGCAGGTGTCGGCCGATGCATTTCAGAACGAACAGAACGGCGCGTCCTTCTACCGCGCCGAAGTGCGCATGGACGAAGGAGAGATCGAAAAACTGCCCGAAGGCATGACCCTGATCCCCGGCATGCCGGTCGAGGCTTATGTCCGCACAGCGGATCGCACGCCGATGAATTACTTCCTGAAACCCTTTGCGGATTATTTTGCCAAGGCATTCCGCGAGTCCTAGATGGACGCCGCCCGCGCTGCGGCCTAGGGTCTGGCAAATCCACCAGACAAAGGCCAAAGCCATGAGCATGATTGAAACGAAGCTGACCGAAATGGGCGTGACACTGCCAGACGCCCCTGCCCCCGCGGCGAACTACGTCCCCTTTGTGCAGACCGGCAATCAGGTCTGGGTGTCCGGCCAAATTTCGCAGGGTCCGGATGGCCTGATGGTGGGCAAACTTGGCGACGGCGTTGATATCGACACCGGCGCAGCGGCGGCCAAGGCCTGTGCGATCAGCTTGCTGGCGCAGTTGAAAAAGGCATGCGGCGGCGATCTGGACCGTTTGGTGCGCGTTGTGAAACTGGTCGGCATGGTCAACTGCACGCCTGATTTCACCGACCAGCCCAAGGTCATCAACGGGGCCAGCGATTTCCTTGTCGCGGCGCTGGGCGCAAAAGGGCATCACGCCCGCTCTGCCGTGGGTGTGGCCGGGTTGCCGATGGGCGTCATGGTCGAAATTGAAGCCGTGTTCGAGATCGCTTGATGCTGCCAAAGTCCTTTCTGGCCCGTCCGCTGGCCCACCGTGCCCATCACGACAAGGCGCACGGCCGGGTGGAAAACAGTCTGACCGCAATCAAATCCGCCATTACACATGGTTACGGGATCGAAATTGACGTGCAGCTGGCCAGCGACGGCGTGCCAATGGTGTTTCACGATTATGACCTGCGGCGGCTGACGATTGAACAAGGACCGCTGGCGCAGCGGTCCTCGGCGCAGTTGGCGATGATCCCGCTGATGGGTGACAGCACGACAATCCCGACGCTGGCGCAGGTGCTGGAACTGGTGGCGGGCCGCGTGCCTGTGCTGATCGAGCTGAAGGATCAAGACGGCGGTCTTGGCCCCAATACGGGCCCGATGGGCAAGGCTGTGGTGCAAGTGCTGGAAGCCTACAAAGGCCCGGTCGCGGTGATGTCGTTCAACCCGCATGCCATGGCCGAAATGGCGCGGCTGCTACCAGATGTGCCGCGCGGGCTGACGACGGGGTCGTTCAATCCGGCCGATTGGCCGACGATTGCGCAGCCCACACTGGAACGGCTGAGCCTAATCCCCGACTACGATCACGTCGGGGCCAGCTTTATCAGCCACTATCACAAGGAACTGAATCAGCCCCGCGTGGCAGAGCTGAACACCCAAGGCGCGGCCATTCTGTGCTGGACGATCCGGTCGGCCGAAGACGCCGCCACCGCCCGGCAATATGCCGATAACATCACGTTCGAGGGATATGACGCTTGACCCCCGGCGCTTTGCCACCAGTTAAGGCGACATGAACACCCCCACGATCGAAATCACCCTGCACCCGTCGCTGGCGGAAATCTCTGCCAGCGACTGGGACGCCTGCGCCAACCCGGAGGGCGGGCGGCCCGAGGATCCATTCACGACCTACCGCTTTTTGAAGGCGTTAGAGGATAGCGGGTCCGTCGGCGGCAGGTCCGGCTGGCAGCCGCGTTACCTTGTTGCGCGCGCGGATGGGCAGGTGATTGCCTGCGCGCCGATGTACGCCAAGAGCCACAGCCAAGGCGAATACATCTTTGATTTCAACTGGGCGCAGGCCTACGAGAATGCGGGCGGCGCTTATTACCCCAAGCTGCAGATCGCCGTGCCCTTTACGCCCGCCACAGGCCGTCGTTTTCTGACCCGTCCGGGGTTCGAGGCGATGGGCATGTCCGCGCTGATCCAAGGCGCGGTGCAGGTCGCGTCGGATAACGAGCTGTCGTCGCTGCACATCACATTCTGCACCGAAGCCGAAGCCTTGGCGGGCGCGGAAATGGGCTTGATGTCCCGCGTGGGTCAGCAGTTTCATTGGGTGAACCGGGACTACGCCGATTTCGACGGATTTCTGGCCGATCTGTCCAGCCGCAAGCGTAAAAACATCCGCCGTGAACGGGCAGAGGCGCAGGGGTTTGGCGGGCAGATCTTGGCATTGACGGGCAATGATATTCAGCCCGAACATTGGGACGCATTTTGGCGGTTCTACCAAGATACTGGCAACCGCAAATGGGGCACCCCCTATCTGACGCGGGCGTTCTTTGACTGCGCGCAGGAAAGTCTGCGCGATGACATGCTGTTGGTGCTGGCGCTGGTCGATGGCCGGCCCGTGGCGGGGGCGCTGAACTTTATCGGGCGCGAAACGCTTTTTGGCCGCTATTGGGGCAGCACGGAATATTACCCCTCGTTGCACTTTGAACTGTGCTACTACCAAGCCATTGATTACGCGATCAAAAACGGCCTCTCTCGGGTCGAGGCTGGCGCGCAGGGCGAACATAAGCTGGCGCGTGGATACTTACCCGTTGCGACGCATTCCTTGCACTGGATTGGGGATTTAGCTTTCCGTGACGCGATTGCGCGTTACTTGATCGCGGAAACCCGCGCGGTGGACGAAGAAATCGAAGTGCTGACCGCCTACGGTCCGTTCAAACGCGACAAAAGAGAGGAACAGCAATGACTGACAAACTGACCCAAGACGACATCGCCCCGCTGCAGGCTGCTGGCTGGACATTGGCCGACGATGGCGAGGCGATCACCAAGACCTTTGAGTTTAAAAACTTCGTGCAGGCCTTTGGCTGGATGACACAGGTCGCAATGCATGCGGAAAAGCTGAACCATCACCCCGAATGGTCCAACGTTTACAAAACTGTAGAGGTCGCGTTGACCACACATGACGCAGACGGTCTGACCGCCCTAGATGCCAAACTGGCAAAAAAGATGGACCAGCTTGCGGAGGGTTAAATGGAAAACCTGCTAACGACACCGATCATTAACGGGACATCGATTATGGATGTGCTGACTGTCGAATTCATTGCATCTGCCGTGGGGTCGGTCCTGACGGCGATTATCATCCTGATTGTCGGCTTTACCGTCGGTGGCTGGGTGTCGCGCCGCATCGAAAACATTGGGCGCAACCACAAGCATTTGGACGAGACGCTGTTCATTTTCTTGGGCAATATCGTCCGCTACGTCATCATCGGGTTTTCGTTCCTCTTCGTGCTGAACACCTTTGGTGTGCAGACAACAAGCGTTGTTGCGATCATCGGTGCAGCCAGTTTGGCCATTGGTTTGGCACTGCAAGGCACGCTGTCGAACATCGCAGCGGGCGTGATGATCATCTTTTTCCGCCCGATTAAACTGGGTGATTTCGTCACGATTGATGATGAAAGCGGTACGGTAAAGGCGATTAACCTGAACTATATCGAGATGGCGAGCATCGGAAACGTGCAGATCATCATCCCGAATTCCGAGGTGTGGGGCAATACGATCGTGAACTATTCCGTCTATCCCCAGCGCCGGGCTGAATGGACGATTGGCGTGGGTTATGGGGCCAATCTGGCCGATGCAGAGCGCGCGATCATCGACACGATCATGGCCGACCCGCGCAGCCTGTCTGATCCAGAGCCGTTCATTCAGGTGAACAATCTGAACGCATCCTCTGTTGATTTTCTGGTGCGCGTTTGGTGCGCGCGGACGGATTATTTCCAGTATCAGGCTGACATGACCCGCAAGGTCAAAGAGGCGCTGGACGCCGCTGGCATCGACATCCCCTTTCCGACCCGGACGATGATCATGGCCAAGGACGACGACTAGCGCAGGACTGTGCCAAAACGCGGGGGCCGTGCGATGGATGGCCCCCGCCGGAATGCTTAATGCCTCGACCGTCGATTTATGCTATCTGTCGCGGGGTCATACGGCGCGGCGATGTGGCGCTGCAGCACAAAAATCATCCTTCCTAAAAGTAAGATATCTATGCGCTTGTTTCTTATAATCTGTGTCCTTGTCGCGTGCAGCTTGATTGTATCGACACTGTGGGTTGGATGGGAAATTACCCTGACATCTGAAAGCGGTATGGTCGAGCTGGCGGGGCTGATTGTATTCGCGCTTGGCGCTGTGCTTTCACTTTGGCGCATGCCAAAGGGCACATGGCGCCGTTGGTGGCCAATTCCGACAGTCTTCGTTCTGTTCTGCCTGCGCGAATTGGACGTGCATGACGCGTTCTTTACGCCCGGCCTGCTGCAGACCAAAATCTTCACCAGCGCAGCCCCGCTGTGGCAAAAGGGCGTGTCAGCCGCTGCCATGGGCGGCATACTATTAACGCTCGTGCTGCTTGTGATGCGCGGGACGCGGCCTCTCATTCATGCGTTGCGGAACGGTCAAGGCTGGGCCTGGGCCATCATGGGCGGAGTTTGCTTTGCTGTTGCGTCGGTCTTGGTTGATGGGGCCGACAGGCAGTTGGCCGCGATCGGCGTGACGCTGCCATATGCGGATGCGCCAATTTGGACTGCTGTAGAGGAGATACTGGAGCTTTGCTTTGCGCTGTCGCTGATTTTCGCGATCTGCAAATGGGGCCGGAACGACGCGGGCCTTCGCGCGGCCTGACGTCGGCACAAATGACCACTTTTGTTGGTGCCGCGGCAAAGTCGCATACAAAAAGGGGCCGCGCATCGCACGGCCCCTTTGTCGTTCAAGCGTGCAAGGCTTAGCCCATCGCGTCCAGCAGGCTTTCCCCGCCAGAGATGTCGCATTGGCCGGGGCCGGGCTCTTCGTTCAGGATGGTGACGACACCGTCCTTGACCAGCATCGCATAGCGCTTGGACCGGTTCACAAAGCCGACGGGCGGCGCAGAGAATTCCATGCCGATAGCTTTGGTGAATGTCGCCTCGGCGTCGGCCAGCATGGTGATGCCTGCGTCAATCGCGCCGGTCGCATCGCCCCAAGCCTTCATCACGAAAGGATCGTTGACGGAGATGCAGATCACCTCGTCCACGCCTTTGGCCTTTAGCTGTGGCAGCGTGCGGATAAAGCTGGGGACGTGGGCCGTGGTGCAGGTGCCGGTATAGGCGCCGGGCAGGCCAAAGATGACGACGGTTCGGCCCTTAAGTTTGTCCGCCATCGCGACGGACTGCGGGCCATCAGCGCCCATGGTCAGAACGCTGGCATCCGGCAGCGTGTCACCTGTTGTGATGGTCATAAGCGTTTCCCTATCTGAATTGCCTCTGTCACGCATAGGCATATAGGGTGCGCGGCGACAGGGCCAGTAGAGGGAAGTCACGATATGCGCAGGATTTTGGTGATTGGCGGCGGTCAAGCGGCGGCGGCTTTGATTGGCAAGCTGGTGGCGAATGGCGTGACGTCGGGAATCACACTGGTCAGCGGCGAACCGCACGCCCCTTATCAGCGCCCGCCCCTGTCCAAGGCGTATTTGCTGGGTGACATGGCGCAGGACCGGCTCTTTTTCCGGCCCGCGGCGTGGTATGCGGATAACGGCGTGACCCTGCGGCTGGGCACAAGGGCTGTTGGCGTTGATGCGACGTTGAAGCAGGTGACGCTGAGCGGCGGCGATGTGCTGGACTACGACGATCTGGTGCTGACCACCGGCGCATGGCCGCGCACCCTGCCCGCCAGTATTGGCGGCAGCTTGGACAACGTCTTTGCCGTGCGCGATCTGGCGGATGCGGATGCGATGGCACCGCATTTCAAGCAAGGCGCGCGCTGTTTGATCGTCGGCGGCGGCTATATCGGGCTAGAGGCGGCAGCCGTGGCGGCCAAGCGCGGCGTCAAAGTCACGCTGGTCGAAGCGGCAGAGCGTATCTTGCAGCGCGTCGCCTGCCCCGAAACCTCTGACTATTTCCGCGACCTGCACCGCAGCCACGGTGTCGATATCCGCGAAGGCACCGGCCTTGTGCGGCTGACGGGCGACGGCGCGGTCACAGGGGCCGAACTGGCGGATGGCACTGTGCTGGACATCGATTTTGCCGTGGTCGGCGTCGGGATTGCGCCTGCAACGGAATTGGCGGACGGGGCCGGGCTGACGCTGTTTAACGGCATTGCTTGCGACGCCCATGGCCGCACATCGGATCCGCATATCTGGGCGGCAGGCGATTGCGCATCTACCCCAGTGCCGGGCGGGCGCGTGCGGATCGAAAGTGTGGGCAATGCGATTGATCAAGCGGAAATCGTCGCGCAGAACCTGCTGGGGCATGATGTGACCTATCAGCCTGCGGCGTGGTTCTGGTCGGATCAATACGATGTGAAACTGCAAATTGCGGGGCTGAACACCGGTTATACCGACGTCTATGTTAAACCGGGCGACGGGCTGGCCCGGTCGCATTGGTATTACAAAGGCGATCAGTTGATCGCCATCGACGCCATGTCGGACGTACGCAATTACATGGTCGGCAAGCGCCTGATAGAGGGCGGTATCAGCCCTGCGCCAAGTGTGGTGATCGACCCGAGCACGGATATGAAGGCCTTGCTGCGCACATGAGGATTATCGCAGGCACACACCGCGGCACGGCGTTGGTTCCCGTCGGCGCAGGCGACGCAGGCGCGCATCTGCGCCCCACCACGGACCGCGTGCGCGAAAGCTTGTTCAACGTGCTGCAAGGCGGGCGCTTTGGCGATCCGATCCGGGGCGCGGCGGTGCTGGACCTGTTCGCAGGGACCGGCGCGCTGGGGCTAGAGGCACTATCGCGCGGCGCATCCCACGTCACATTCGTGGATGACGGCAAGGTCGCGCAGGGGCTGATTGCGGGTAATATCGCCAAGGTAAAGCGCGGGGCCGACTGCACCGTCCTGCGCTGCCGCGCCGACACTTTGCCACCTGGAAAAGTGTGCGGGCTGGTGTTCCTTGATCCGCCTTATGACCAACAACTCGGCCTGCCCGCCCTGCGCGCGGCGCGGGCGGCAGGCTGGATCGCAGCGGGCACGGTCGTGGTCTGGGAAGAACGCAGTACCCAGATCGCGCCGCAAGGGTTCAAATCCCTCGACACACGCCGCTACGGCGACACATGGATCACGCTAATGGAGGCGATATGACACCTGAACTGGTGATTTTCGATTGCGATGGCGTGCTGGTGGACACAGAGCCGACGACGGACCGCGTCATCTCGGCCAACCTTGCGCGCTATGGGCTGAACATCGCGCCCGACATGGTGCACAAGATGTTTGGCGGTGGCACCTTGATGGGCATCGGTGAAGAGGCCCGGCGCATGGGTGCGGACCTGCCCGGCAACTGGCTAGACCAGACCTATGACGAAGTGTTTGCGGCGCTCGCGCTTGGCGTTGATGTGATGCCCGGCGTAGTGGATCTGCTGGACAAGCTTGATGCCGCAGGGATCCCGACGGCCATCGCGTCGAACGGGCCGCTGGCCAAGATGAAGGTGTCGTTGACGCCGTCTGGCCTGCTGGACCGCTTTGCCGGGCGGATTTATTCGGGCCACGATTATGCGCCCAAACCCGCCCCCGCGATGTTGCTGCACGCCATGGATGTGGCGGGCGCTGCGCCAGTGGCGACGTGGATGATTGACGATATGCCTGCGGGTTGGGATGCGGCGGCGGCAGCGAGATGCGGCTGCTTCGCCTATGTCGCTGAAGGCGGCGCTGCGCGGGCCGGTGGCCATACGGCAGTACCCGTGACGCATATGGATCAGATCGCAGCGGCGCTGAACCTGTAAAAAAGCGCCGCCCGTGAAACCCGGGCGGCGCTTAAATCGGTTACTCTGTCGCTGTGCCGCGCGCGGCGGTCATGGCGTCGGTGGCGTCCTGGACCAAGGCCGCGCCGTCAAAGCCTTTGGCGTCCATGTCGGCGATCCAAGTTGCGCGGACGTCCTCGCCCAGCGCCTTGATGCGATCTGTTTCTTCGGGCGACAGCACGGCGATTTCGTTGCCGGCGTCTTCCATCACGATACGGCCTTCGGCGTCGCCGATGTCATGCGCCTTGCCTGCCCAGCGGCTAGCCATCAGGCCGGAATTGGCGTCGATCACGGCCTGCAAATCGTCAGGCATCGCGTCATAGACGTCCTTGTTCATCGCCCACAGGAAATACAGGTTATACAGCGCGTCATCGCCAGCGACGTCGGTGTGGCTGTCCGTCAGCTCGTCCAGTTTCAGGCTAGGGGCCATTTCCCATGTGATCACACCGCCATCAACCACGCCGCGCGACAGCGCCTCTGTGAAGGACGGGACCGGCATGCCGACGGGCAGCGCGCCCATGGCGGTCAGCAGGTCTGTGGCGGGGCGCGACGGGCCGCGCAGCTTGACGCCTGCCATATCTTCGATGGTTTGCGGGGCCGCGCCTTTTTTGTGGATGATGCCGGGGCCGTGCATATGGGCCGCGATCAGGTGGATGTCAGCGAAGTCATCCATCAGATGCGCCTCCGTGTAATGCCACGCGGCGTCGGACGCCTCTTCGCCCGACTTGGGCGTCATGAATGGCAGCTCCAGCGCCTCGGCTTCGGGGAAACGGCCGGGTTCGTACGACGGGATGACCCAGCCGCCGTCGATGGCGCCGTCGCGGATCAGGTCATACTGGCTGGTCGCGGACCCGCCCAGCTGCATGAAAGGGTAGAGTTCGACCTTAATGCGGCCATCCGACTGCGCCTCGACCGCGTCGACCCATGGCTGCATGAAATAGGTCGGGTTCGCGCTGGCGGGGGACACGAAGTGCTGAAAGCGCAGCGTGACCTCTTGCGCGGCAAGGGGGGTGGACAGGGCAAGCGTGGCCGCAAAAGCGGCAGCAAAAGACTGGTGCATAACTGCATCCTTGAATTGGTAATGTTGGGGGGTGCCACCGCTAGTGGTGACATTGATATGGGTCAGTTGCGAATGGATTGCAAGTGAAGATCAGGATTTTTTGCCGCTCAGCCGCTCTGACCACAAGATATGCCCGGTCGCCAGCAATGCCACAGCCATGCCGCCAAGGCCCAGCGCCTGCACGCCGCCGATGCCCATGACAACGCTGCCAATCGCCGATCCAGCCGCCGCGCCGATGTAAATCGCGGCGGCGTTCAGTGCCAAAACGATGGGCGCAGCGGCGGGGCGCAGGGCGATGATCCGCATCTGCTGGCCTGCCATCATCGACCAGATGAACAGCGACCACAGCGCGATCAGCGCCACCAGCGCCGGGCTGGGCAGCGGCATTAGGGAAAACAGCGGCAGGGTCGCGACTTGGCCTGCGCACAAGATCAGCAATGTGCGGAATGGCCCGATCCGGTCTGCAATCGCACCGCCCGCCAGATTGCCGATGACCGCCGCCGCGCCAAACACCAGCAAGATCGCGGTGATCCCGTCGCGGCCATAGCCCATGGTCTGTTCCAGCAACGGCGCAAGGTAAGTATAAAGCACATAGGCCGCCGCAAGGAACGTCGCGGTAAAGCTGACGGCCAGCATCGTGGGGCCGTCGCGCAGGGTGCGCCCCAGCTCTGGCAAGGTGACCGTTTGAAACGCAAGGCCGCTTGGCACGGTGCGCCAAATAAGCGGGATGATCGGCAGGGCCAGCAGCGCCACAACGACAAAGGCCGCGCGCCAGCCAAAGGTATAGGCGATGAAACTGCCCGCTGGCACACCCAGCACCTGCGCCAGCGATAGGCCGAAGATGACAGCGGCCAGCGCTTTGCCCCGGCGTTCGGGCGCAGACAGGCCAGCGGCGACGGACGCGCTGACGGGCGTTAGCATGCCAGCGCCAGCGGCGGCCAGAATGCGGGTCAGGTGCAAGGTGAATTCCGTCGGCGCGATGGCCGACAGCAGGTTCGCAACGGCAAACCCGGTCAGCGCATAGGCCAGCACGCGCCTGCGCCCGACCGATCCGGTCAGCGACACCAGCAGCGGCGACAGCACGGCGTAGGCCAGCGCATAGGTCGTCATCAGCCAGCCCGTGCGGCCCGGCGCAATGCCGAAATCCTGGCCCACGGGTGTCAGCATGCCGATCAGCACAAAGGCCCCCATGCCGATGACGAAATTCGCCGCCGACAGGACCGGGATCAGCCGAGGCGGCGTGGTCACTCTGTTTGGGTCGGGTAGAACCGTCCGGCGGGCGATGTCGTAAAGACCTCGCAGCCTTGTGCGGTGATGCCGATGGAATGTTCGAACTGGGCCGACAACGACTTGTCAAAGGTCACGGCAGTCCAGTCGTCGATCAGGACCTGCGTTTCAGGGCGGCCCAAGTTGATCATCGGCTCGATGGTGAAAAACATGCCTTCCTCTAGCACTGGGCCGGTGCCAGCGCGGCCATAGTGCAGCACGTTTGGCGGTGCGTGGAACACCCGGCCAAGGCCGTGGCCGCAGAAATCGCGCACAACCGAACAGCGCTGGGATTCGGCGTAGGCTTGGATCGCATGGCCGATATCACCAAAGGTATTGCCGGGCTTTGCCGCCTCGATCGCAAGCATCAGGCAGTCGTGCGTGACCTCGATCAAGCGGGCTGCTTTGGGCGACGCGGTTCCGGCGACATACATGCGGCTGGTGTCGCCGTACCAGCCATCGACGATGACGGTGACGTCGATGTTCAGGATATCGCCATCTTTCAGCTTGTCGTCATCGCGGCGCTTTTCAAGATTTTTGGAAATCGTCTCGTCTTTGGCCTTGGGGATCGGCGCGCCGGGGATGCCGTGGCACACGACGTGGTTCACCGAAATGCAGCTGGCGTGCTGATAACCGCGATACCCGATGGTGGCAGAGGTCGCGCCTGCTTGCTCTACCCATTCGGTAATCAGCTGGTCCAGCTTGCTTGTTGTCTGGCCGACCACGACGTGATCGGCGATATCGTCAAGGATTTGCGCGGCAAGGCGTCCTGCGCGGTTCATGCCGCCAAAGTCCGAAAGCGCGTGCAGCCGGATGCCGTCGCGGGTGAGTTGTGTGGTGTCGGTCATCGCGTCATACCTGTACTTGCTGTCTATCGCCCACATAGGGCTTTTTATGCCGCACGGCCACCCCGTCAGGGATTCACGCTGCGCACTTCGCCTAATGTGATGCCCTGCGGGGTGATATTGCAATCCATTGCCAGCACCTCCACCCCTGCTGCGCGGGCGGCGTCAAAGGCTGCGCCGTAGGCTGGGTCGATGTCGCGGGCGATGCCGGCGCGGGTGCAATCGGTGCGGGTGATCAGGTAAAACACCATCGCGCGGTGCCCCAATGCCACCATCTGCGCCAGATCCGCCATATGCCGCGCGCCGCGCAGGGTTTTGCTGTCGGGAAATTCAACCAGCGGCGCGGTCCGGCAAAAATTGGCGCTTTTAACCTCTAGATACAAATCAGGGCCGCCGCCCGTCAGCAGGAAATCCACACGGCTTTTATCGGCATAGGGTACTTCTGATCTGACCTCGGTATAGCCTTCCAGCCCCGGGACCCGTCCGGCCCGCAGCCCTTCGCCCACGATGCGGTTGGGCAGCGCGGTATCGACGCAGACAAAATCGGCCCCCAGTTCCAGCAGCCGCCAGCCGTAGTCAAGCTTGGTCTTAGGATTGTCGTTCGGCTCTAGCCAGATGCGGCTTCCGGGCACAGCGGTGCCGGTCATCGCGCCGGGATTGGGGATATGGGCCGTCACCTCGCGCCCATCCGGCAGCGTGCAATCGGCCAGAAACCGTTTGTAGCGGCGGATCAGCGTGGCGGGGATCAGGGGCGTGGCAAAGTCCATGCGGCGGGCTATACCAACAGGCGAACCCAAGGAGAAGTCCATGTCAAACCCCACCGCCGCCATGTTGGTCATCGGAGACGAGATCCTGTCAGGCCGCACCCGCGATTCCAACACCAACTATCTGGCTAAGGCGCTGACCGACGTCGGCATTGACCTGAAAGAGGCCCGCGTCGTCAGCGACGACCAGTCTGCTATTGTCGCGGCCGTAAAGGCGCTGTCGGACGCCTATGATCACGTCTTTACCAGCGGCGGCATTGGGCCAACGCATGACGACATCACGGCAGACGCGATCGGTGCCGCCTTTGGCGCGCATGTCGGCGTGCGCGATGATGCCCGCGCCCTGCTTCAGGCGCATTACGACCGCGCAGGCACGACCTTGAACGAGGCGCGTTTGCGCATGGCCCGTATTCCCGACGGCGCGGCCCTGATCGACAACCCCGTCAGCACCGCGCCTGGCTTTACCATCAAAAACGTCAACGTCATGGCCGGCGTGCCATCCGTGTTCGAGGCGATGGTGGCGAGCGTGATCAGCAAGCTGGCGCACGGTGCCCCGCTATTGTCGGAAAACTGGCGCATTATGCGCGGTGAAGGCGATGTCGCCGCGCCATTGGCGCAGATCGCGGCGGATCATCCTGACCTGTCGCTGGGGTCCTACCCGTTCCAAAAGGACGGGGCCTACGGCACCAATATCGTCATTCGCGGCACCGATCAGACCCGCGTCGCGGCGGCAATGGCCCAGTTGCAGGCGCTGTTCCCCGCATGACCGACTGGGGCGCGGTGATTGACGCCACTTGGCCTGCCGCTGCGGTGCAGCAGGTCGGCCCGTGGACCCTGCGCAGCGGCGCGGGTGGCGGCAACCGCGTCAGTGCAGCGACCGCAAATGGACCTGTTCGTGCGCAAGACATCAGCGTTGCGGCAGATGCCATGCGCGCAGCGGGGCAAGAGGCGCTGTTCATGGTCCGCCCCGGCGAGGATGCCTTGGACGCATTGCTGGCGGAGGCGGGCTATATCAAGCGGGACGAAACCTTGATCCGCGCCTGCCTGACCGCCAGGCTGACCGCCGATCCCGTGCCCCCTGTCACCGCCTTTACCGTCTGGCCGCCGCTGGCCGCACAGCGCGATATCTGGGCAAGCGGCGGCATTGGCCCCGCAAGGCTGGCGATCATGGACCGGGTGCAGGGGCCGAAAACCACGATCTTTGGGCGGATCGACGACCGGCCCGCGGGCACGCTGTTCGTTGCGATTCATGACGGCATCGCCATGCTTCACGCGCTGGAAATCACGCAGGACCACCGCCGCAAGGGTCTTGCCCGCCACCTGACCCGCGCCGCCGCCCGCTGGGCACAGCGGCAAGGGGCAGATCAGTTCGCTCTGCTGGTGACCGCGGCCAACGGGGGTGCCAACGCCCTTTACGCAGGGCTCGGCTTGGGCGAAGCTGCCCGCTACCATTACCGCGCTGCCCCGCAGGAGAGTTTATGACCGACACCATGACAGGCCGCCCCACCGCCCTTGATCTGCCGCAGGTGGACCCGCTGCCGCCTGCGACGCAAAAATACTTTGATGTGTGTCAGGACAAGCTGGGCATGGTGCCGAACGTGCTGCGCGCCTATGCTTTTGATGTCGCAAAACTGGACGCCTTTACAGGGCTTTACAACGATCTGATGCTGGCAAATTCCGGCCTAAGCAAGCTAGAGCGCGAGATGATCGCCGTCGCGGTGTCGTCGATCAACAAGTGCTTTTACTGCCTGACCGCCCACGGGGCCGCCGTGCGGCAGCTGTCCGGCGATCCCGCGCTGGGGGAAATGATGGTAATGAACTGGCGCGCCGCCGATCTGGATGCGCGGCAAACCGCGATGCTGACCTTTGCGGAAAAGCTGACCGTGGACAGCGCCCGCATTGTCGAGGCGGATCGCCAAGCGCTGCGCGACGCCGGCTTTGACGACCGGGACATCTGGGACATCGCATCGGTCGCGGCCTTTTTTAACATGACCAACCGCGTCGCATCCGCCACCGATATGCGGCCTAACCCCGAATACCACGCACAGGCGCGATGATCCGCAGCCTTTGCCTGATCCTGCTGTGGCCCGCTGCGCTGTCCGCGCAGGTGCTAACCCTGCCTGGCAACGCCGCGATCGAGGTTGAGGAGAACGTGCCGCTGGACAGCTATCCGCTGCCCACGGGTGCGTGGGACGGCACCACTGTACCGACCCGCACGGTCGAGGGCGCGATGACGCGGCAGGTTTGGCGCGTCGCAGCCAGCGGGCTGGCTAGCCTGCAACTGATGCGCCCCCTGCGCGAACAGCTGCGCACGGCGGGGTACGAGGTGATTTTCGAATGCGACACGCTGGACTGCGGCGGTTTCGATTTCCGCTTTGGCACGCCCATCGCGCCCGCGCCTGCGATGCAGGTGGACCTGAACGATTACCGCTTCTTATCCGCGATCCGGCAAGGCGCGGATGGCCCCCGCGCGGTGAGCCTGATGGTCAGCCGCACGCCGCAAGCAGGGTTTGTGCAGATCATCCGCGTTGTGCCGACGGGCACCGATGCCCCCGCCCTGACCGCCGCCGATGCCCCCACCGCCCGCGCCGCTGCACCCGCGCCGACTGGTGATCTGGCGCAGGCGCTGACAGATACGGGCCATGCCCTGCTGGACGGTGTCGCGTTTGAAACTGGGGCCGTGGCGCTAATGGATACTGACATGCCCGCCTTGCGGGCGCTGGCGGATTACATGGCGCAGAACCCGGATCAGACGATCAGCATCGTCGGCCATACCGACAGCAGCGGCGGCCTTGATGGGAATATCGCGATTTCGAAACGTCGCGCCGCAGCGGTGATCGAACGGCTGGTCGCCGACTACGGCGCCCCCCGCGCGCGGCTGACGCCTGCAGGCATGGGGTATCTTGCGCCCATCGCCAGCAACCTGACGCCCGAGGGGCGAGAGGCGAACCGCCGGGTCGAGGCTGTTGTCACCGGGCCGATTGATTAAAGTTTCGTCCAGACACCCATTTCCGTGCCGCCCGGTTCGAGGAATTGAAACCTGCGACCACCGGGAAAGGTAAAAATCTCTTTCGTGATGCTCGCACCTGCGTCTTTCACACGGGCCAAGGCGGCCTCTAGATCGTCGGCATATAGGATCACCAGCGGCGCACGCACTTCGCCGCGTTCAATGCCGCCGCCAAGGCCGGCGTCCTGCACGTCGCGATAGTCGGGGCCGTAGTCGATAAAGGACCAGCCGAAGGCTTTGGTCAGGAACGCCTGCGTATCCTCAAGCTTGGGCGAGGACAGTTCGACATAATCAATGCGGGTCGGGAAATCGGACATGGCGGGCTTCCTTTTGGTTGCCCGGATTGTGGCACCCTGCGCCCGTTCGACAAAGAAAAAACGCGGCCCACAATGGGGCCGCGTAAGGTAGGAGCGGGACGCTCCGGTGCAGAAACGGGGGTAGCTACCAGGCTTCGGGACCTTTGTCGGCGAAGGCGTGGACCAGAAAATCAATGAAGGCGCGGACCTTGGGCTGGGTGAAACGGCCCGGCGGATAGACCGCATAGATGCCTTGGGTTTCCACGGGCAGATCGGGAATAGCCTCTTCAACCAAGCCCTTAGCCAGCGCGTCGCCGTAAAGGAAGCTGGGCAGGTAAGCGATACCAAGGCCGCCAACGCAGGCGTTCAGCAAGGACTGGCCGTCGTTCACGGTCAGCCAGCCTGCGGTGCGCACTTGGCGCTTTTCACCCGACGGCGCAGTCAGCTTCCACACGGCAGAGTTCGCAGCGTTGGAATAATGCAGCAGCTTGTGATCGTTAAGATCGTCGATCTTTTCCGGGCGGCCATGCTTTGCGAAATACCCCGGAGAGGCGATCATCCGCCGCGTGGTATCGGTCAACTTGCGGGCGCGCAGTGTGCTGTCCTCAAGCTCTCCAATCCGGATTGCCATGTCGAAACCTTCGGAGATTAGCTCAACAAAGCGGTTATTCAGCACCATGTTGACGGTGATATCTGGAAATTCCGACAGGAAATCCCCCAGCACCGGCGACAGATGGTTCACGCCAAAATCCGTCGCGACAGAAATGCGCAGCAGGCCGGACGGCGCCGATTGCATGGATGTGACAAGGGCGTCCGCCTCTCCTGCGTCGTTCAGCACGCGGCGGGCGCGGTCATAGTAGGCAAGGCCGATTTCCGTCGGACTGACCCGGCGGGTCGTGCGGTTCAACAGACGGGCACCCAACCGCGCCTCGAGCGAGGAGACGTGTTTGGAGACAGCGGACTTTGAAATCCCCATCTTCTTGGCTGCGTCAGTAAAACCGCCTTGATCCACGACGGTGGCAAAGGCTTCCATTTCGGTAAGGCGATCCATGCCAATGTCCTAACGCTTCAAAAACTCTTGATGCGTGTTTGGCTGTCAATCACGGCAGGACTGGGGCGATGGCCTGACAATAAGGGGGTTTTGCAGCGCACTGATGCGGGGGGCGAAACAACCGGTGCGGGTCTTGCGCGTACCGGTTGTTTCAATTTGTGTCGCCTTATCAACGCGAAGGCGTCAAAAAAGGGTTAAAGTGTCGCCGCCAGACGGGTGCCTTGGTCGATGGCGCGTTTCGCATCCAGCTCTGACGCGACATCAGCGCCGCCGATGACATGGGCGGTGATACCGATGGCGGCCAGATCATCGGCAAGGCTGCGTTCAGACACCTGACCTGCGCAAAGCACGATGGTGTCAGCGGCGATCAGCGTCGGGTTTTCCCGCGCCTCGCCATAACTGACATGCAGGCCATCTGCGTCGATACGCTCATAATTGACGCCGCCGATCATGGTGACGTCTTTCATTTGCAGCGCGGCGCGGTGGATCCAGCCCGTCGTCTTGCCCAGCCCCTTGCCGACCTTGGTCGCCTTGCGCTGCAGCAGCGTGACCTGCCGCACGGGCGCGTCCGGCTCTGGCCCTTTGGGGGCCAAACCGCCGCGCTGCGTGCCGGGATCAGTGACGCCCCATTCTTCCATCCATGCGGGCAGATCAAGCGTCGGGCTGTCGCCAGTCACAAGGTATTCGGCAACGTCGAAACCGATGCCCCCTGCCCCGATGATCGCGACCCGTTCGCCCACAGGCACCTTGCCGCGCAAAACGTCAACATAGTTCACCACGTTCGGCCCGTCTTGGCCGGGGATACCGGGATCGCGGGGCAGCACGCCAGTCGCAACGATGACATGATCAAAGCCCGCCAGATCAGCCGCCGCGACACGGGTGCCAAGGCGCAAGGTGATATTCGAATTGGCGACGCTGGTGCGATACCAGTCGACAAGGCCGTGGAATTCCTCTTTCCCCGGCACCTGCCGCGCCATGTTCAGCTGCCCGCCGATATCGTCAGCGGCATCGAACAAGGTGACTTCATGGCCGCGGCCAGAGGCCGCAAGCGCCGCTGACAGGCCCGCTGGCCCAGCGCCGACAACGGCGACGGTTTGCGCCGCGTCCACGGGCGGCAGCGTCAGTTCGGTTTCATGGCATGCGCGCGGGTTCACAAGGCAAGAGGTCATCTTGCCGCCAAAGGTGTGGTCAAGGCAGGCTTGATTGCAGGCGATGCAGGGGGCAATCGTCTCTGCCTTGCCGGCAGCGGCCTTGGCCACGAAATCGGGATCGGCCAGGAACGGACGCGCCATGCTGACCATATTTGCGCAGCCATCGGCCAACACGTCTTCGGCGACCTGCGGCGTGTTGATACGGTTGGACGTGATGATCGGGATGTTCACCTGCCCCATCAGCTTTTTGGTGACCCATGCAAAGGCGCGGCGCGGCACCGATGTCGCAATCGTCGGCACGCGGGCTTCGTGCCAGCCGATGCCCGTATTGATGATGGTCGCGCCCGCTGCCTCGACCGCTTTGGCCAGTTGCACGACTTCGTCGAAGGTCGAGCCGTTGGGGATCAGGTCGATCATCGACAGACGATAGATGATGATGAAATCGGGGCCGACAGCCTCGCGTACGCGGCGCACCACCTCGACCGGCAGGCGCATGCGGTTCTCATACGACCCGCCCCATTCGTCGGTGCGCTTGTTGGTGTGCGTCACAAGGAACTGGTTCAGGAAATACCCTTCAGAGCCCATGACTTCGACGCCGTCATAGCCCGCAGCCCGCGCCCGCACGCCAGCGGTAACCATATCGCTGATCTGCTTCTCAATCCCATCCGCGTCCAGCTCGATCGGCACGAAGGGAGAGATGGGGGATTTAATCGCCGAGGGCGCAACGCATTTGGGGCCATAAGCATAGCGGCCCGCGTGCAGAATCTGCATCGCGATTTTGCCGCCCGCGTCATGGACCCGGTCCGTCACAATGCGGTGGTTGGCGATATCGTCGTCGCTAAATAGGCCAGCGGCACCCGGAAACACGCCGCCTTCGCTACTGGGGGCCATGCCGCCAGTGACCATCAGGCCAACGCCGCCGCGCGCGCGGGTGGCGTAGAATTCAGCGACGCGGTTCCAGTCGCGGGTTTCTTCTAGCCCGGTGTGCATCGACCCCATCAACACGCGATTTTTCAGCGTGGTAAAGCCAAGGTCGAGTGGCGACAAAAGGTGCGGATATTTGGTCATGTTGGTGGCCTCCCTGCGGTGCAATCTGACGAAGCGCGGCGGCGGCGTCACCCCCAACGCGGCGTCACTCTTCGGCGGCGGTTTCCACACAGTGACGGCGGAACGCGCGTTTAAGCATATCCAACTCGTCGCGCAGCAGATCCATTTCCGCGCGGATATCTTCGGACAGCGCATCCCCGGCCAAAAAGGCGAAACTGGCCAGCACGGCATCTGTGGCCACGTCAGAGATCACAAAGGTCTGCACCCCGTCCGCCAGCCGCTGCATCGGTACTGCGGCCTCTACGTCCCATGTGCCATCGTCTTGCGCGGCAAGCGTCAAGCCGGTGACGACTTCGCCCTTATGGGTCAGGATCAGCTTTGGCTCTGACGTGGCCCCTTTTAGGATGCCGTGCCAGACGCCGCCAATCAGCCGGGTTTTTGTCAGGATCAGGTCAGACATTGCGGCCCCTTTGGCTTAGATTTCGGCGCGCGGATAACGGCACATCGTCACATCGCGCAGGGTGATCTGGTTCATCGCCGGCCCTTCAAAGATCAGGTCCAGCCACGCTTTTTCGATCCGCTTTTCGTTCAGGTCACAATAGGCGAGGTCGAATTCCACGACCGCCTCGCCGCGCGTGCGGGGCAATTCCTGCACCATGACTTCGGTGTTGGGACCGTGTTTGATGTTCAGGCGGGCGAAAATCTCGATCGGCTTTTCGACTTCCACAATCGTGTCCACGCGCAGAACTTGCTTGCGATTCATCCCAAGGATCGCCTCTGGCGGCAAGTCCAGCACCAGCGACAGGAACGAGCCGTCAAAGCCGAACACGTCCAGCCGCATGCCAAAGGGGGCCAGGTCCTCTTCACGCGTATTGCGCAGCTGGCGCAGGGTCAGCTCGCTAACCTTGCAGTCATGGAACAGCGTGACTTCGTCGCCCAGTTCGGTGCGGCTGGCCACGGCAGTCATGCCCTTGCGCGGCAGCGGTCCACGCCAGACCTGCGGGCGCCAAGACCACAGCGTGCCGCCTGGGCGGGCAAAGGCGTTGGACCCGATGCGCGGCAGGGCAAGGCGGCTGTCCGCGACATAGATCAGTTCGGCCAGACGCGACGACAGACCGCGCGCCTGTTGGCGCTGGACGCGCAGGGCTTGCAGTTCGGCCGTCGGGGCCTTGCGCGCGGCACGCGACCAGCGGCGCAGCACGCGGGCGTGCAGCACTGCATTCATCACACCGTCGGTCAATCGCCCCATATGGTTGGCCTAGCCTGTGTCAAAGTTGCTTTTATTCTATTTGGCAAATTGCACCGCGAAAGGGAACAGCCACCCGCGGTCACGTGGCCGAGGATGGCAAATCGTTGGCGCTGTGCAACGCCGTGACAACCGCATCCAGCAAAGCACGCGATGCGGATTGCGACAGCGGCGCGTCTGTTAGCCCGCGCACCGTGATGGTGACAAGCCGTCCGCGCACGTCCGTAAACAGCCGCCACGCCTGTTTCTGCGTGCCGCTGATGCCGGGGTCCGCGATGTCTTCGGTGTAGACCGCGACGGTGTTGGGCGCAGTCTGCGTGACCCGCACCGCAATCGGTCCACCAATGGCAGAGGCTGACAGCAGCGCCGCGCCCTGCGGCGTTTCCATGAAGGCGCCAAAGGCGTCCTCTTGCCCCGCAACAGCGCCGCTGCCGTCCGCGCCAACCTGTACCGTGATCAGCGCGATCATGTCAGGATAGGCGTCAGTTTCATCCGCCGTCATCGCCGCGCAGGCCGCCAGCAGGGCAAAGCCCTGACGCGGTTTGGTGACGACAGGATCGACGCAATAGCCCGCTGGCCCCGTCAAGGTGACTGCGCCGGCCAGCCGCACCGTGGTGGTGGGCGGGCCGGACAGATCGGGCACCGGCTCGCAGGCGGCCAAGGCGGCCGCCGCGATGATGCCAAGGAACAGACGGTGCCACATAGACTTAAATGTCCATGTAGACGTGCTTTTCCGCCTTCGCGCCGGGATGGGTGACAGCGCCCTGACGGGCCCCGCCGACCAGCTGGGCAAACTTCCAGATGGCACCGGATTCGTACATCGTCGGACGCGGGCCTGCCCAAGCGGCGCGGCGCTTGTCCATATCCTCGTCCGAGACATTGACCGACAGCTCGCCGGTCAAGGCGTTGATCGTGATCAGATCGCCATCTTGCAGCAAGGCAATCGGGCCGCCGCGTGCGGCCTCTGGCCCAACGTGGCCAACGCAGAACCCGCGGGTCGCCCCAGAGAAGCGGCCGTCGGTGATCAGCGCGACTTTCTTGCCCATGCCCTGACCGGACAAGGCTGCCGTCGTGGCCAGCATTTCGCGCATGCCGGGGCCGCCAGCGGGGCCCTCGTTGCGGATGACCAGCACTTCACCCTCTTTGTAGGTGCGCGCTTTGACGGCCGCGAATGCTTCTTCTTCGTTCTCGAACACGCGGGCGGGGCCGGTAAAGACCTGCTGCTCTTCGGTCATGCCAGCGACCTTTACGATAGCGCCATCAGGGGCCACGTTGCCGCGCAGACCGACGACGCCGCCGGTTTTGGTGATCGGGTTATCGATAAAGTGGATGACCTTGCCGTCGGGCTCGCCTTGGATCATGTCCAGCTCTTCACCAATGGTGCGGCCAGAGGACGTCATGCAGTCTTCGTGGATCAGGCCTGCTTTGCGCAGCTCCTTCATCACGACAGGGATGCCACCAGCGTCATACAGGTCCTTGGCAACCGCTTGGCCGCCGGGCTTCATGTCGACGAAATAAGGCGTGTCCTTAAAGATATCGCAGACGTCCCACAGGTCGAAATCGATGCCAGCCTCATGGGCCATTGCAGGCAAGTGTAGGCCAGCGTTGGTGGAACCACCGGTACACGCCACGACGCGCGCCGCGTTTTCCAGTGATTTGCGCGTGACGATGTCACGGGCGCGAATGTTCTTGGCGATCAGCTCCATCACCGCGTGGCCAGACGCCACGCCGTACTGGGCGCGATCCTTGAACGGTGCGGGCATACCGGACGAGTTCAGCAGCGCAAGGCCGATGGCTTCGGACACGCAGGCCATGGTGTTGGCGGTGAACTGGCCACCGCAAGCACCGGCAGAGGGGCAAGCGACGCGTTCTAGGATAGCCAGCTGCTCGTCCGTCATTTCGCCGGACTGATAGCGGCCGACGGCCTCGAACATGTCCTGCACAGTCAGGTCGCGGCTTGCAAAGTCGGCGGGGACATTGGCACCCTCGGGCACTTTGCCCGGCAGGATAGAGCCCCCGTACATGAATACCGACGGCACGTTCAGGCGGATCATCGCCATCATCATGCCCGGCAGGGATTTGTCGCAACCCGCAAGACCGACCAGCGCGTCATAGCTGTGACCGCGCATCGTCAGCTCGACCGAGTCGGCGATAGCTTCGCGCGATGCCAGCGAAGAGCGCATGCCCTCGTGGCCCATCGCGATGCCGTCGGTGACGGTGATGGTGGTGAATTCGCGGGGCGTGCCGTGCGCTTCTTTGACGCCGCGCTTGACCGACTGGGCCTGCCAGTTCAGCGCGATGTTACAAGGCGCGGCCTCGTTCCAGCAGGTCGCGACGCCGACGAAAGGCTGGGCGATATCTTCTGCGGTCAGGTCCATGGCATAGTAATAGGACCGGTGCGGCGCGCGCTCTGGCCCCTCTGTGACGTGACGGCTGGGCAGTTTGGATTTGTCGGGACGGTTCGTTGCCATGGAAAATGATCCTTTCGTGTTACGAACGGTCTAATTTGGCCGCCCCCGCGACACAAGTCGCAATGCAAAGTCTTGCGCGGGACACATCTGGCCGTCATGTCGGTCTGGACCAAGCGATCAGGACGCGCGATGCGATTTTACACTGATGCCCTTGCAGGTTTTGCGGCCCCTGCCCGCGCCCGCCCGGCCCTGTGGCGGCTTTTGCTGGGGCTTGCGCTGATTGTCGCGGTCTATGCCGCCGTGGTCATCGGTGCCTTTTCCAATGCCCCGCCGATGCCCGGCGATGTCGCGTGGGAGGGCACGACGCCCCTGTCGATGTCGCTGATGATGGGCACCTTTGCGGGCGCGTTGGCCGGGGCGGCGCTGGCGGCTTGGCTGCTGCATGCGCGATCGCCGCTGACCCTTTTCGGCCCCCTGCCCCGCGTGATCCGCGATTTCGGGCTGGCCTTGGGCGTTTTTGCCGCAGCCCAAGGGCTGAACCTGTGCCTGTGGGCCTTTGTCTATGACGCGGTGCCCGTGCATTCGCTGACCCACGTGCTGTCGTGGCTGCCATGGGCCGCGCTGCTGGTCCTGGTCCAGACCGGCACCGAAGAGGTCGTGTTTCGCGGCTACATCATGCAACAGCTTGCCGCGCGGTTTCGCAGCCCGCTGATCTGGTTCGCGCTGCCGCCTGTACTGTTTGCCGTGCTGCATTGGGACAGCGCGACCAATGGATCGCTCAATCTGCTAGTGATCGTGATGATCGGCTTGACCGGCCTTGCTTGGGCCGACCTGACGCGGATCAGCGGCAACATCGGCGCGGCTTGGGGTTGGCATTTTGCGAACAACGCCTTTTTGATGATCGTGCTGGGCAATATGGGGCAGATGGATGCCTTTGCCCTGAACGCGACGCCCTATGCGATCACCGATATGCCGCCGCTGCCGATTATCACTGATCTGATCACGCAGGTTGGCGTCTGGCTGGTCCTGCGCCGCATCCTGATGGCCCGCGCATGAAGTCCCTGCCCGACGCCTATCTGCCGCTGCTGGCCTTTATCCGCCCTGCCCGCGCGCGCACGGATGTCTGGCGCGTGTTTCTGGTCTGGATGGGGTTCGAGGCAGGCTTTGCCATCACCCCGCTGCTTGTCTCTCCGTTCATCGATGACCGCTGGCCCGACGCCCTGCTCGAGGTGCTGAATTACGCGGGCTTCGGCCTTGATCTGATCATCATCCTTACTCTGGTGCGCTTGCTGCACAAACGCGGTCTGGGCAGTCTGATTGGCCCGCGCCCCGCATTCTGGCGCGATCTGCGGCGCGTTCTATTGGCGGTCAGCCTTGTGCTTTTGATCCAGCAACCCTTTGATCTGGCCGGGGATGCAGAGTTTCTGACGCGCGCGCCGCTCGGCCACTGGCTGGGCTGGCTGGCCCCCGCGTTCCTTGCCATCGCGCTGCAAGTCACCACGGAAGAGGTCTATTTCCGCGGCTACCTGACCCAGCAACTGGCCGCCGTCGATCTGCGCCGGCGGGTCTGGCTGGTGATCCCGTCGGTCTATTTCGGGTTTAGCCACCTGCTGAATGGCGCAGGGCTGGCCGAAGGCGCGCTTTGGGCCGTCTGGGCCGCCATGCTGGGCGCGGCCTGCGCCGATCTGACCGCCCGCACCGGCAACCTTGGCGCGGCGATTGGCCTGCATCTGGGCAATAACCTGTTTGCGGCCCTGATCCTTGGCTTTGCCGGACAGCCCGGCGCCGGTCTGACGCTTTTTGTGCTGCCCGAAGGGGCCTATATCGAAAACACCGCAGGCATCGCCGCACTTTTGTCGCCAATGACGCTGGTCGATCTGGCCTATGCGGCATTAGGCGTGCTGGTGATGTGGCTGGCGGCGCGGGTCGCGGTCAGGGCCTGATTGCATTCGCGCGCGGCCCGGCCTAAATCAGTGCCGTAAGGTAAAAAGGTGTCGCATATGAACTGGATCACGAACTACGTCCGCCCAACGATTAACTCGTTGTTTTCGCGGCGCGAAGTCCCGGACAACCTTTGGACGAAATGTCCAGAGTGCGGCACCATGCTGTTCCACCGCGAACTGGCGGACAACCTGAACGTCTGCACCAACTGCGGCCACCACATGCCGATCACCGCCCGCGACCGGCTGACCGCCCTGTTCGACGGCGGCATTTACACCGAAGTAAAGGTGCCGGAACCAGTCACCGACCCGCTGCAATTCCGCGACCAGAAAAAATACACCGACCGCCTGAAAGACGCCCGAAAAAAGACCGGCGAACGTGATGCGATGCTGGTCGCCACAGGCGAAATTACCCGCACGCCCATCGTGGCCGCTGTGCAAGACTTCAGCTTTATGGGCGGATCGATGTCGATGTATGTCGGCAACGCCATCGTCGCCGCCGCAGAAGAGGCCGTGAAGCTGGGCCGCCCGCTGGTGCTGTTTTCCGCCGCTGGCGGCGCGCGCATGCAAGAAGGCATTCTGGGCCTGATGCAGATGCCGCGCACCACGATCGCCGTGCAAATGCTCAAAGAAGCGGGGCTGCCTTACATCGTCGTGCTGACTCACCCCACAACGGGCGGCGTCACCGCGTCTTACGCCATGCTTGGGGATGTGCAGATTGCTGAACCCAACGCGCTGATCGGCTTTGCCGGGGCCCGCGTGATCGAACAGACCATCGGTGAAAAGCTGCCCGAAGGGTTCCAGCGCGCCGAATATCTGCTGGACCACGGCATGCTGGACCGCGTGACAAAGCGTACCAACCTAAAGGATGAACTGACGACCATCATCCGCATGTTGATGCAGCTTCCCCCCGCCGTTGCTGGCGATCTGCCCCCGCCGCATATCGACAGTCATGCGCTTGAGGGCGCAGAAAAGGCGCCGGTAAAGCCGTGACGCAAACCTCTGACATCATCCTGACCCGGATGATGTCGCTGCATCCAAAGGTGATCGATTTGACACTGGACCGCGTGTGGCAACTGCTTGAACAGCTTGGTAATCCGCAGGATCGTCTGCCGCCCGTGGTGCATATCGCGGGCACCAACGGCAAGGGCAGCACGCAGGCCATGATCCGCGCCGGGCTAGAGGCGCGCGGCAAAAGCGTGCACGCCTATACCTCGCCCCACCTAGCGCGGTTTCACGAACGTATCCGGCTGGCAGGCAAGCTGATTGATGAAGCCGATCTGACCGCACTGCTGGACCGGGTAGAGCAGACCAATGGCGACGTGCCGATTACCTATTTCGAAATTACGACCGTCGCCGCCCTGCTGGCCTTTGCCGACACGGCCGCGGATTACACCTTGCTCGAAGTCGGGCTGGGCGGGCGGCTGGATGCGACAAACGTCGTGGCCAACCCCGCGCTGACCGTCATCACCCCCGTCGATCTGGATCACCAAAGCTTTCTGGGTGACACCCTGCCGCTGATTGCTGCGGAAAAAGCGGGCATCATCAAACGCGGCGTGACTTGCGTCGTCGGCCCGCAGCATGACGCTGCGCTAGAGGTCATCGAAGACCGCGCCGCGCGTCTGGGTGCGCCCCTGCTGGCGCACGGTCAGCACTGGCAGGTCAGCGAAGAACGTGGTCGCCTGATTTATCAAGACGAGCGCGGGCTGCTGGACCTGCCCCTGCCCGTCCTGCCCGGCCCGCATCAGATCGGCAACGCTGGCATGGCCATCGCCGCCCTGCGCCACCTGACCGGCAATCAGGCAGAGGATGCGTGCGAAGCCGCCGTGACCCGCGTCAGCTGGCCCGCCCGCATGCAGCGCCTGACGGAAGGCACCCTTGTCGATCTGGCCGCCCCGGCAGAGCTGTGGCTGGACGGTGGCCACAACCCTGCCGCCGGACGCATGCTAGCGCAGACGCTGAATGGGCTGCCGCCCAAGCCGACCCATCTGATCTGCGGTATGCTGAATACCAAGGACATCACCGGCTATCTGACGCCGCTTGCGCAGCAGGCGATCACCCTGACCGCCGTGTCGATCCCCGGCGAGACCGCAACGATCCCGGCGGATGAGACCGCGCGTATTGCGGCAGAGGCCGGCATTGCAGCCACCACGGCCCCCGACGTGCAGACCGCCTTGCGCGCCCTATCCGCCCGCGGCCCGGTGCGGGTGCTGATCTGCGGCTCGCTTTATCTGGCGGGGCATGTGCTGCGGCTCAATGGCAGCGGCGGGCCGGTTTAGCCCGACAGCCGCGCCCCTGAACACCGCCCTTTGCCTCGTGGCGCATTAACGATCTGTTAGGGTTTAGGATTCACAGGCACCGCGTATTTTGCTAGAACTACGCATCACCTCATCGGACCCCGATATGCCCCGCAACGCCGCCTGCACGACCCCGCTTTTTGCCGTCCTTATTGCAGCCTTTGCCCCCGTCAGCGCGACTGCGGCAAACCTAAATTTCTGCTGGATCGGCGCGGGCGGCTATACCATGACGGGCCGGATGCAGTTGCCTGACGACCAGATGCACGCACCTATCGTCACCCAAGACGATGTAACCCGGTTCAAAATCTCTGGCTATTATGAGGGCAAATTCCTTGGGGCCTGGGACATGTCGCAGGCCGCTGCGGGCACGACTTGGCACATGCGATTTGATCCGCAGCAAATGGCGTTTCTGACGGGCGGCAGCTTTCAAGGGCCGCATTCACAGGGCTGGAATGCGAATGGCGATGTGATCGACTGCGGGTCCCCCGGGTTTGGGTTTAACTCTGGCAATTACGCGCAGGATATCTGCGTCAACGGCACCTATATTCAGGCCAGCAGCATCGACCCTGCGACGCCCCTGATGGCGACGTTTTCGCCCGTCACGCCGGACTGCAGCACAGCGATTCTTACCAGCAAATCACCGATTCGCGAATCAGGGGATTGACCCCGAATCACCTCACACATTAAGGTCTAATCAACCAAAGAAGAGAACGGGTGGATCAACCACCGCATCCTTCGGCGAGCAGGGGCAGGGAAAAAAGGCAGGTCATTTGACCTGCCTTTTTTACATCCCGACATTGATCTGGTTAAGTGTCCGTAATCACGTAGAATTTACCTCAGGCCGTTTCATCCACGCCCCAACCCTCGGCTTGCATCTCGCGCAAGCGGCTTGCGGTGCGCTCGAACTCGAACGACCCTTCGCCTTCGCGGTACAGAAATTCTGGCGCGGCCGCGGCAGAACAAATAAGCCGGGTCTTCGCCTCGTAAAGGGCATCAACCAGCGTCACAAAGCGCTTTGCCTCGTTGAAATTGTCGCGGCCAAGTGACGGAATGTCCTCTAGGATCAACACCCGCACCGCGTCGGCCAGCGCAAGGTAATCAGCCGCCCCCAGCGGCCTGCCGCACAGGTCAAAGAAGCTGGCCCGCGCCACGCCGTTATGGAACTGCGGCAGCACCACATCGCGGCCCTTGATCCGCAGGGTCAACGGTTCACTGATCCCATGGCTAATATCGTCCCAGATCGTCTTGATCCGCGCGCGCGCTTCGGCATCGGCGGGGGTGAAATAGGTCTCTGTCCCGGCCAGCCGCCCTTGGCGATAATCTGTATCGGCGGCCAGTTCATGCACCACCATCCGGTCCTTAAGTAGGGCAATGAAAGGCAGGAACAGCTGCCGGTTCAGACCATCCTTATACAGATCATCTGGGGGCCGGTTTGACGTCGTGATCACCGTGACGCCGGCGGCGAACAGCGCCTCGAACAGGCGGCCCACGATCATCGCGTCGGTGATGTCGGTGATCTGCATCTCGTCAAAGGCCAGCAGGCGGATGTCGGCGATCAACTTGGCGGCGACGGGTTTAATCGCGTCATTCACGCCTGTCTTGCGCGCCTCGGCGATTTCGGAGTGGACCCACTGCATGAAGGCGTGGAAATGCTGGCGCCGCTTAGGCACGTCGATCTGCGCATAGGCCAGATCCATCAGCATTGATTTGCCGCGCCCCACGCCGCCCCACATATAAAGCCCCGGCACCGGCGGCGGCGCTTTGCGGAACAGGCCCGTCTTGACCGGCGCGGCCAGCGCGGCGCGGATGCGGTCAAGTTCGGGCAGCACGCCCTGCTGCGCGGGATCGCGGGTCAGGCGACCTTCGGTTACGGCGGCCGCGTAGGCCTCGGTCACTGTCATATTCTGGCGCATATTTTGGGGCATATTCATGGGGCATGACTTAGGGCTTGCGCGTGCGATTGACAATTCGCGCGGCGCGACTTCAACGTGGCCCATGGAACAGCGCACGCCCTTGATTAATCCGGTCCTGATTGCAGGCTGCGTCATCATCATGACAGGCTTTGCGATCCGGGCCTCCTTTGGTGTCTTTCAGATCCCGATCGCGACTGAATTTGGCTGGCCAAGAGCTGAGTTCAGCCTTGCGATCGCGATCCAGAACCTTGCTTGGGGTTTCGGCCAGCCGTTCTTTGGCGCGATTGCCGAACGCATGGGCGACCGCAAGGCGATCATCCTTGGCGCGTTGTTCTATGCCATCGGCCTTGTGCTGTCAGCCGGGGCGACGACACCGCTCGCGGCGCAAATGACGGAAATTCTGGTTGGTTTTGGTATCGCGGGCACAGGCTTTGGCGTTATTCTGGCCGTCGTGGGCCGCGCGGCAAGTGACGACAATCGGTCCATGGCGCTTGCCGTCGCAACAGCGGCGGGATCGGCGGGGCAAGTCTTTGGCGCGCCGCTGGCGGAATTTTTGCTAACGCTGATGTCGTGGCAGTCGGTCTTTGTCGTCTTTGCCGCGCTAATCTTGTCGTCGCTGGCCGTGCTGCCGATGATGCGCAGCCCTGCGCCCGCATCCAAGGCAGAGCTTGAGGAAAGCATGGGCACGATTTTGACCCGTGCCCTGCGCGATCCGTCCTTTACGATGATCTTTGTCGGGTTCTTTTCCTGCGGCTATCAGCTTGGCTTTATCACCGCCCATTTTCCCGCCTTCATCACCGAGATTTGCGGGCCGATCATGGCGGGCGGCATCCTTGCCGGGCTTGGGATTACCACGACAAGCACCTTGGGTGCCGTTGCGATTTCGCTGATCGGTCTGGCGAATATCGGCGGCACCTTGATGGCAGGCTGGGCAGGTAAGCGGTTCCCGCGCAAATATCTGCTGGCGGGCATCTATACCGCGCGCACGGTCGTCGCGGCGGCGTTTATCCTGATGCCGATGACACCTGCGACGGTCATCATCTTTAGCCTCGCGATGGGCAGCCTGTGGCTTGCCACAGTGCCGCTGACCTCTGGCCTTGTCGCGCATCTGTACGGGCTGCGTTACATGGGCACGCTGTATGGCATCGTCTTTTTCTCGCACCAAGTGGGCAGCTTCATGGGCGTCTGGCTGGGCGGGCGGCTGTATGACGCCTTTGGCAGCTATACCGCCGTGTGGTGGATCGGCGTGGGCGTGGGCGCCTTTAGCGCCATCGTCCACCTGCCGATCCGCGAACGCCGGATAGACCTTGTGCCCGCCTAGTCCTTTTGGCGCAGGATATTCACGATCTCTGCCGCATGGCTGCGGGGCAAGGCATGTCCCGCGCCCGGCACCACATCCTGCACCGTATTGCGGTTCCACTGCGCCATAAGCCCCAGCGCCTGTAGCGGGATCGCCTGATCCTGACCGCCCCAAATCGCGGTGACGGGAATATCCTCTCGTCCGATGGTGCGCAGCGCATCCTCTTGGCTTTCCATCAAGAAATGCCGCCGGCTGGACAGCACGGCCGCCAAATAGCCGCGCTGGTTCAGTTGTGCACGCTGCATCGCCTCTAGCGGATTGCCCGGCGCGATGTCTGCCAGCACCCGGTTTGCGCCAAAGGTACCGACCAGCCAATCGCCGAGGACAGGCACGCGGCGGGCGATCTGCCAAAAGGACGATTCATTGATCTTCAGCCCAGCACTGGCCAGCAACACCAGCCGCCCCACCCGGTGCGGCTGCGCCGCGGCAAAGGCGGACACGATCGCGCCGCCCATGGAATAGCCCATCAGGGTCACGTCATCGCCGATGTTCTGATCCGTCAGCACATCATCCAGCTGGCGCAGGAAAAACGCCGTATCCTGCGGCCCGCGCACAGCGTCCGACAGCCCGCGCCCATACAGATCATAGGCCAGCACGCGGTAACCCAGCGCGCCCAACTCTTCTGCCAAGGCATCATAGACCTGCGAAGGCGTGGTCAGCCCGTGCACAGCCACAATCACCGGGCCGCGCACTGGGCCATACCAGCGAATATAGGTCTCGCCCTGCGTCAGGGTCGCCATCTGGCCCGGGGCTGCTTTGCGGGCGGCGTCGCTGGCCGGTTGGCGCTTGGATTCGTAATAGATCGGCAGAAAGGCAAAGACAGCCAGAAGCCCCAGAATAAAGGCGGCGATCATGATGCAGCCCGCCCGGATTGCGTGTTGGGAAGGATGAAATCAAGCATCAGCAACAGCCCTTAAAATGTAATCGGCCGTCATCAGGTCCAGATGCGCGCCGCCGCCATTCTTGAATAGGGTAATTTCGTCATCTGTGCGGCGCTGGAATGACGACAATTCGTAGTAATCCGCGATCACATGGGCGGGGGTGATGACGCCGCTGGCCAGCGGTGCCTTCAATTCCCCAATGTGTTCCATCGTGGTGTGGCGGTTGTCGACAAAGACCCGCGATTTTAGGATCGCGGCATCATCCGCTTCTCGCATGTCAGGACGGTAGGCACCAATCAGGTCGATATGTTGGCCCGGTTGCAGCCACTCGCCCATGATGATCGGCACCGTCGACATGGTGGCGCTGGTAACGATGTCGGCGGCGCGCACCGCCGTCTCCAGATCGCTAGCGACCTGCACACCGGGATTTTGCGCCGCGAACGTCTCTGCGCCAGCAGGCGAGCGGTTCCAGACGGTAAACTTTGCATCCGGAAAGGCTGCACCATAAGCGGCCAGCAGGCTGTGACCCACGGTCCCTGCCCCGACAATCAGGATGTTGCGGCTATCAGGCCGCGCCAGCCGCCGCGCCGCCAGCAGACTATCGCCCGCTGTCTTCCACTTCGTCACCAGCGCGAAATCAAGGATCGCCTGCAGGCTGCCATCATCATCCGACATCAGGTTGACCGCGCCGCCGACCATCGGCTTGCCCTTTGCCGGGTTGCCGGGGAAAATTGTCGCCGCTTTGACCAGCACCCCCAACCCCGCGATCCATGCGGACCGGTTCAGCAGCGTGTTGTCACCCTGATACAGGAACACATCCTCGACCTTAGCAGGCGGCAGATCATGTCCGGCGGCCAGTGCGTCCGTCAGCGCCAGCCAATCCAGATGCTGCTGCGCTTCAAAGGGGATCATGCGGGTCATTGTGCCTGCTCCTGCGTCAGCAGACCCTCTGCCACCAGCCGCGCGGCAAAGGCCGCCGGGCCGTCGAACAGATGTGTCTGCCAACCGCGCGCATCAGCGGCGCGGATATTGTCGATGCGGTCGTCTGTGAACAGCAGGCCCTTTGGTTCGGTGCCGCAGTCATCCTCTAGCATCTGGTAAATTTCTGCGTCCGGCTTGATGACGCCCATATGGCCAGAGATATAGCGGCGGTCGAAATCTTTCAGGAACGGATAGCGCTCCTCGGCAATCTCGAAGGTCTGGATGCCAAAGTTTGACAGCGCAAAACACGGCACGCCATCCGCGCGCAGGGCATGCAGCAGGCGCACAGAATGGGGGATCGACGGGCTGGCCATATCGGCCCAGTTGTCGTGCCACATCATGATTTCGGCGTGATATTTGGCGTTTGCAGCGGCAAAATCTGTGACCGCGTCGATGAACGTCTCGCCCCGGTCCACGCCGTCGTTCATGCCGTGCAAGTCTAGGGCTGCGAACATGTCGCGGCGACGCGCCTCGCCGACTTGGGCGTCATAGAAACGCTCTGGCTGCCATTCGATCAGGACATTGCCGATATCGAACACGACGGCTTTGACGGTGGCGGTGACGGGCATGGGTTATCCTTTGGCTGCGCGCAGCGCGCGTTCGAGGGCGTCAAGAAAGCGGGATCGGTCGGCCTTGGAAAACGGCTTGCCGCCGCCTTGCCGGAACGGATCGGCCGCGCGCATATCGGCCATCAGATCGCGCGTGGCCAGCACGTTGCCGATATTCGCTGTCGTCAGCGGCTCGCCATTATGTTTCAGCACCTGCGCGCCATTTTCAACGCAGCGGGCGGCCAACGGGATGTCACCGGTGATGACGACATCGCCCTTTGTGGCGCGGTCGGCGATCCACATATCGGCCACGTCAGGCCCGTCCGGCACCACGATGGTCTGCACGAGCGGATTGGGCGACGGGCGAATGCCGCCGTTTGAAACGACAAACATCTGCACCTTGTGGCGGGTGCCGACGCGTTCAATTTCCGCCTTTACCGGGCAAGCATCCGCGTCGACGTAAATCATGTGCGCCCCTTCGTGCAGACGATCATGCGTAAAGCGCCTGCGCATGAAAATCGACATGCTCTTCGATAAAGGACGCGATGAAGAAATAGCTGTGATCGTAACCCTTTTGTAAGCGGATCGTCGCATCCTGACGGCGCTGCGCACAAGCAGCGGCAAAGTCAGAGGTGTTCAACAATTCATAAAACTGATCGTCCGTGCCCTGATCCACCAGAAGGGGTCCATCAAAACCTTTGGCTTGCATCAGCAGGGTCGCATCATGGCCCGTCCAATCCGCATCCGCGCCCAGATACCCCGTGAACTGTTTGCGCCCCCAATCCGACGCCGCCGGGTGGCAGATCGGCGAGAAAGCCGAGGCGGAACGATAGCGCCCCGGATGCTTCATCGCGAGCGTCAGTGCGCCATGGCCGCCCATGGAATGGCCCGTGATGGCTTGGCGGTCCATATCCAGCGGAAACTCTGCCGCCAGCAGGTCGGTCAGATCGCGGGTGATATAGGATTCCATCTGGAAATGCGGTTTCCATGGGTCTTCGGTCGCGTCGATATAGAACCCGGCGCCCTGCCCCATGTCATAAGCGTCGTCGTTCGCGACACCTTCCCCGCGCGGGGATGTATCGGGAAACACGACCGCAATCCCCTGCGCCGCGCACCATTTCTGGGCACCAGCCTTGGTCATGGCGTTTTCATGCGTGCAGGTCAGGCCGGATAAAAACCACAGCAGCGGCACTGGGCCAGTGGCGGCTTCCTCTGGCAGGAACAGGGCAAACGTCATGTCGGTGCCCGTGGCCGCGCTGGTGTGGGTGTAAACGCCTTGGGTGCCGCCAAAGCAGCGGTTTGTGGATTTGGTTTCCATGGCAATCGCCTCTCAACTGGTCGCTTAAGGGCTACCGCAGTCCCGCCCGGCTGTGAAGCCCGCGCCGCAGGCCTTACGGCAGATGCGTGACCAGTGCGATGACGCCCGATACCGTCAGAATGCTTAGCGCCGTCGACACCAAAATCGCCGCCGATACCCGCGTCGGCGCAACGCGGTAATGCTGCGCCAGCATATAGACGTTGCCAGCAACGGGCAGCGACGCCGCCGCGATCATCACACCAGCGGCGTAGGTGTCGACGTCGAAAACCACCAGCGCAAAGAACGCCACGGACGCCGGGTGCAGCGCCAGTTTGCAGGTGGACAGCCAAAGCGCGACCGACATCCGCTCTGCCGATTTGGTGGCTAGCGATGCCCCAATGGCAAACAGCGCACCGGGGGTCGCCGCCCCGCCAAGGATCGACACGAATTCATTCAATGGCTTAGGGATCGGCAGGGCCAAGGCGGACACGGACAGGCCCAAAACGATGGACACGATCATCGGGTTCTTGATCAACCCCATCGCCACGGTTTTTAGCACGCCAATATGCAGCCGCCCATCGCGGCTGCCGGTGATCAGGATCACAATCAGGCTGCCAAAAACGATCAAATCGACCGACAGCACCATCATGTTCGGCCCGATCGCATCGGCCCCCAGCAGCAGCGTCAGCATGGGAATGCCCAGAAAGCCAACATTGCCGATCACCGCGACCTGCGCCTCGACCGCAGCTTCTGCGATGGACAGCTTTCGGATCATCGCGACGACAGTGGCAAGGATGTAGATCGCGCCGGTGCCGCACAGGTATGCCAGCACGAAGGACAGATCGAACACCTCTGACAGCGTCAGGTTCGCGGAAAACCGGAACAGCAGCGCTGAAAGGGCAAAGTAAAAGATGAACTTGGTCAGATAGGCAGTGGCTTCCTCCGAGAAGAACCCCGTGCGCCCCGCGCCATAGCCAAGGCCGATGATCGCGAAAAACGGCAGGGTTTGCAGGAAGATGGCCAGCACGTCAGTCAAACGCCCCCGTCACCCGGCCCAGCACCATAAATGCGCGGGCTGACCGGGTATCGGCAAGCTGCGCGATTTCCTCGTCACTCGCCTCGGGCTCGAAATTAACCAAGCCTTTGTCGAACAGCCGCAGGAAATGGTGGGCTGCGTCGCGGAAAATCGTATCTTCGCGCATCCGTCCTGCCGACAACGCCAGCGAACTGCGGTCGCGGATCCCGCCCAGCGCGGCCATCGACCGGCCCCGCTCGCCCATGGCAAAGCGGCGCCACACCTCGGGCCGGGCTCGGTCCGGCGTCAGATCGTCCATGTAAATGCCGTCTTGGGACAGCAGCGTCAGCACATCCTGCGCAGCCTGCACCAATTGGCGGGCCGTCCGATCCTTAAGCGCGCGGCGCAGCGCGTCAAAGCCCGGCACGTCCTTGTCGTTGTCCGGAAAGTTCAGCGCCCGGATGAAATCAATGCGCGGCAATGGCGGCGCGGTGTCTTCGGCCTGCGTGCCCAGCGCCAACGTCGCTTGGTTATCGGACCCCACCTGGCGCACCGAGGTGATCGTGACCTTCGGCTTTGACGCATCCCGAGAGGTCGTGAAGGTCGCCAGCGTCGATTCTGTCTTACGCGCCGTCTGCGCGATCTCGTTCAGCTTCGCCTCGACCGTGGGGGCGGCGGCGCTGCTTTTGCGGTCCGCGACATAGGCCGCGCGCAGCGCGTCCACCGCAGCCTGCAGTCGGGCCGATTCGTCCTTCATCACGCGGGTCGTGCGGGCGGCGGTTGCGGCCACCCAAAACATCGCGACGGGCAGGAAAACCGCCATAATCAGCACAAGAATCTGCAACGGCCCCGCCCCTACAGGCGCGGCCGGCATGAAAAACGCAAACAAACCCACAGCCACGACCCAGACCGCGCTCAGGCCAATGGCCAGCAGCTCGACCGTGGTCAGGCCAGTATCATTCACGAATACAGTATTGCGCTGGCCTTGGGCCATGGGTCCGCTCGCCACTTATTTAAATTCGATCTTTGTAATCTCGTAGGCTTTATCGCCGCCGGGTGTGCGCACTTCGACGCTGTCACCTTCGTCCTTGCCGATCAAGGCACGGGCCAGCGGGGATTTCATGTTCAGACGGCCCTGTTCGATGTCGGCCTCGTATTCGCCAACGATCTGAAAGACCTTCTTTTCATCGGTGTCTTCATCCACCAGATGCACGGTCGCACCAAATTTCACAGTGCCCGACATCTTGGCCGGGTTGATCACGTCAGCCAGCGAAATAACGCCTTCCAGCTCTTTCACGCGGCCTTCGATAAAGGACTGCTTTTCCTTGGCGGAATGGTATTCGGCGTTTTCGGACAAGTCGCCATGCTCGCGCGCTTCGGAAATCGCGCGAATAATCGATGGGCGCTCCACCGACTTCAGGTGCTTCAGCTCTTCATCCAGCTTTTTATAGCCAGCTGCGGTCAGCGGGATCTTTTCCATGTGCGTGGGGCCCCTTTGGCGGCAGGTTGCATCAATCGGACGTTCATACCGTATTGGGGCAGTGCAAAGTCAAGCGCAAGACGCGACCGTATGTCCTGCGCGGGCAGTTGCTTCTAGACTGTGCCAATTTAACGTGGTGTCGTGATTGCCGGGCAAGCCGGTGTCCTGTAACCCGGTCAGCAACATAATTTCACGACCGTCAGAGGGGGTTACGACCATGGCCGATACGCAGCGCGAAACAATGGAATACGACGTCGTCATCGTGGGCGCAGGCCCGGCAGGCTTGTCGGCCGCGATCCGGCTCAAGCAACTTGATGCCGATTTGAATGTTGTCGTGCTGGAAAAAGGGTCAGAAGTCGGCGCGCATATCCTGTCCGGCGCCGTGCTGGACACCTGCGGCCTTGATCACCTGATGCCCGATTGGAAAGAACGCGGCGCGCCGATCACCGTGCCCGTGAAAGAAGACAACTTCTATCTGCTGGGCGAAGCAGGCAAAATCCGCGTGCCGAACTTCCCCATGCCGCCGCTGATGAACAACCACGGCAACTATATCGTATCAATGGGCAACGTCTGCCGCTGGATGGCCGAACAGGCAGAGGCGCTTGGCGTCGAAATCTTCCCCGGCATGTCGTGTTCCGAACTGGTCTGGGGCGAAGACGGCCGCGTGGCCGGTGTCGTTGCCGGTGAATTTGGCCGCAACGCCGACGGCAGCGAAGGTCCGGGCTACGAGCCGGGGATGGAACTGCTGGGCAAATACGTCTTCTTGTCCGAAGGCGTGCGCGGGTCGCTGTCCAAGCAGGTCATCGCGAAATACGACCTTGCGAAGGATTCCGAGCCGCAGAAATACGGCCTTGGCATGAAAGAAATCTGGGAAATCGATCCCGCCAAGCACAAGCCCGGCACCGTCACCCACACGATGGGCTGGCCACTGGGCAAGAACGCTGGCGGCGGATCGTTCATCTATCACCTTGATAACAATCAGGTCTATGTCGGCTTTGTCGTCCACCTGAACTACAAAAACCCCTACCTGTTCCCCTACATGGAATTTCAGCGCTTCAAGCATCACCCAATGATCGCTGAACTGCTAGAAGGCGGCAAACGCGTTGCCTACGGCGCGCGCGCGATTTCCGAAGGCGGTTTCCAGTCGATCCCGCAGACCGCATTCCCCGGCGGCGCGCTGCTTGGCTGCTCTGCTGGCCTTGTGAACGTGCCCCGCATTAAGGGTAACCACAACGCCATGCTGTCCGGCATCCACGCGGCAGAGGCCGCCCATGACGCGATCAAGGCAGGCCGGTCCGGCGACACGCTGACCGATTACGACAAAGAGCTGAAATCCGGCCCCGTCGGCAAAGACCTGAAAAAAGTCCGCAACGTCAAACCGTTGTGGTCCAAGTATGGCCTGTTCCCGTCGCTTGCGATTGGCGGCTTTGACATGTGGACGAATACGATGGGCTTCAGCCTGCTGGGCACGCTTGGCCACGGTAAATCCGACGCCGAAGCGACCGAAAAAGCAGACAAGCACACGCCGATCACCTATCCTAAGCCGGATGGCAAACTGTCGTTCGACCGCCTGACCAACGTCGCGTTTTCCTTTACCAACCACGAAGAAAGCCAGCCGGCGCACCTGAAGCTGCTGGACCCTTCGATCCCGGTGGGCGTGAACCTGCCCGAATACGCCGGCCCCTCTGCCCGGTATTGCCCGGCGGGTGTCTACGAATTCGTCGGCACGGGCGAGGACACGAAGTTCCAGATCAACTTTCAGAACTGCGTCCACTGCAAAACCTGCGACATCAAGGACCCCAGCCAGAACATCAACTGGACCGTCCCGCAGGGCGGCGACGGCCCGAACTATCCCAACATGTAAGCATGGATTTGCGCGCTAATATTATCGAGCTGTTGGTCCTGCATACAGGCAAAAAACCTGATCGGATCAACAGCGCCGATATCTTTCGCGGAAATGGTTACGAGGGGGATGACGGCGATGAACTAATCGTCGCATTTTCAGAGGCGTTCGACGTCGACATTTCGACATTTAATCATGTTTTCCATTATATCGGTGACGAGCCTCCCGGTCATCGCCGCGTGTTTCCCGTCGACGCTGAGGGGAAGGAAATTCCCTTTGTGCCTGTAAGCGTCGACATGCTGGTTCACGCAGCAGAACAGCATAAATGGCATTATCCTTATCCAGAACATACGATCCGCATCACGTTACGGTCCCGCATTTTTCAGGCTGGATTGATTGCACTGGTTTCGGCAGGCGCCATAATTCTACTTCTAATGAAGTATTCCAACTTGTAGCCGCACGACCGGACGGGCAAAGGTCCGCCCGTTCAAGCCCCTGTGACCCCCACGTGATTGCGCATGTTTGGGCAGAAGCCTAGGCTGGCGTCTGAATAAACAGACAGGCGCACATCCGTGAAACGACTTATTTCGACTGGCACCCTTCTTGCTGGCCTTCTTTGCGCTGGCATGGGCATCGCGCAATCAGCGCAAGAGCCTACAGTGCAAGACCGTCAGTCCGGCGCTTATCTGGCCGCACGCAATGCTGCTGCAGCGGGTGATTTCGCCGCCGCCGCCGACTACTTTGGTCAGGCGCTGGTTGGCGATCCGCAAAACCCCTACCTGCTTGAAAACACCGCCATCGCCTTTGTGGCCTTGGGTGATTTTGCCAGCGCCGTGCCTGTTGCAGAGCAAATGCGCCTTGCCGGGATCGACAGCCAAGTCAGCAATATGATCTTGATCTGCGACGCGATTGTGCAGGGCGATTGGGACACGGTGATCACGGATTTCGCCGATGGTCGCACTGTCAGCCCCCTGTTTGACGGTCTGGTCAAAGGCTGGGCGATGCAGGGCCAAGGCGACATGACCCGCGCGTTGGAAGGCTTTGACGCCGTGATCGCGACCGAAGGCATGGCCGGCTACGGGTTGTTCCACAAGGCGCTAGCCTTGGCGTCTGTCGGTGACTTCGAAGGGGCAGAGGCGATCTTGTCGGGCAGCGGCCAAGGCTCTGCCAACTTCGGCCCCCGCGCCGCCATCGCCCATGCGCAGGTCTTGTCGCAACTGGGCCGCAACGATGACGCCAGCGCCCTGCTAACGACGGCCTTCGGCGACACCCTCGACCCTGCGATCGTCGCCTTGCAGGCCAAGCTGGGCAGCACCGAACCCGTGCCATTCGATCTGGTCACCAGCCCGCGTCAGGGCGTGGCAGAGGTCGCGTTTATGATCGCAGCCCTGCTGTCGACTGAAGCGCGAGAGGATTACACCCTGCAATACGCCCGCGTGGCGCAATATCTGGCCCCCGGCAACGCCGATGCGGCGATGTTGACGGCGGGATTGCTGCAAAACATGGGCCGTTATGATCTGGCCGCCGCCGCCTTTGCCACCGTGCCGCAGGACGATCCCAGCTTTGTGAACGCCGAAATCGGACGCATCGACACCCTGCGCCAGTCCGATCAAACCGATGTCGCAGCAGAGGTCGCCCAATCCTTGGCCCGCGCCCGCCCCGATCTGGCCTTTGTGCAGGCCCGCCTTGGCGATGTGCTGCGCGACAACGGTGACAACGACGGCGCGATCAAAGCCTATGGCGCGGCGCTGGACCTGTACCCTGAAAGCGACACGAACCGCTGGGTCGTCTATTACACCCGTGCGATTGTTGCCCATGACATCGGTGATTGGGACCAGGCCGAATCCGACTTCCGCGCCGCCCTTGCCATCAATCCTGACCAGCCGCAGGTGCTGAACTATCTGGGATATTCGCTGGTCGAACGCGGCGAAAAGCTGGACGAGGCGCTGGATATGATCGAACGCGCTGTCGCCGATCAGCCGGACAGCGGCGCTATCGTCGATTCGCTTGGCTGGGTGTATTTCCAACTGGGCCGCTATGACGACGCCATCGATCCGCTGGAACGCGCAGCTGTGCTAGAGGCGACCGACCCCATCGTGAACGACCACCTTGGCGACGCCTATTGGGCTGTCGGCCGCGAAAGAGAGGCCCGCTTTCAGTGGCTGCGCGCGCAATCCTTTGAGCCCGAAGAAGACCTTGCCGCCCGCATCCGTGCCAAGCTGGAGCGCGGCCTAGACGCCGTGCGCCAAGACGAAGGCTTGGACGCCACCCGCCCCGCGCTGACCGACGCCCGGCCATGAGCCGCCTGACGGCAACCGCACCGGCCAAGGTGAACCTGACGCTGCATATCACCGGGCAGCGGGATGATGGCTATCACCTGCTCGATTCGTTGGTGGTCTTTGCGGACGTTGGCGATCAGCTAACCGTGACGCCCAGCCCTGACCTGCGCCTGACCGTCGGCGGCCCCTTTGCCAGGGGCGTGCCGAACGATGACCGCAATTTGGTGATGCGGGCCGCCCGCGCCTTGGCCGATCTGCGCGGCGTCACCCATGGCGCGGCGATCAAGCTGGACAAATCGTTGCCCCATTCCGCAGGCATTGGCGGCGGATCATCTGATGCGGCAACCGCCCTTGGGATGCTCGCGACATTCTGGGACGTCGCCCCCCTGCCCGCCGATCACCCGGCAGCAGCGGCCCTTGGCGCCGATGTGCCCGTCTGCCTGTCCGGCCCCGGCCCGCTGCACATGCAGGGCATCGGCGACGACGTCGCACCAGCGCCCGCCTTGCCCGATTGCGCACTGGTACTGGTGAACCCCAAGGTCGAAGCCCCAACGCCGGCGGTCTTCAAGGCGCTGGCCTCGCGCCGCAATCCCACCATGACGACCCTGCCAGACGGTATGGATTTGGACGGTTTTGCCAAGTGGCTGTCGCAGCAGCGCAATGATCTACTGGCCCCCGCGCGCCAGATCGCGCCCGAAATTGACACCGTGCTGGCCCGCCTGCGCAAGCTGCCGAATATCAAAGCTGTGGGTCTGTCCGGTTCAGGTGCGACGTGCTGGGCGCTGGTCGCCGACATGGCCGCCGCCCGCCTTGCCGCCCGCGCGGTTCAGGTCGCTGAAATGGGATGGTGGGTCGCCCCCGCAGCGGTGCTGCGGGGCTAAGTAGCCTAGACCAGCCGCGCGACGACGTAGTCGGCCAAATCGGTCAGCATGCCCTTAATCTCGTGATCCGGCAGGGCGTTCAGCGCATCCTTCGCCCGCTCTGCCCACATCAGCGCGTCATCGCGGGTGCTGTCCAGCGTGCCATGCTGCTGCAACAGCGCCAGCGCATGTTCCAGATCGCCCGTTTCCTGCACGCGTTTTTCCAGCGTGCGGGTCCAGAACACCGTATCGGTGGTATCCCCCGCCGCGATGGCGCGGATCACGGGCATCGTCAGCTTGCCTTCGCGAAAGTCGTCGCCGATGTTTTTGCCAATGCCAGCACCGCCCTGCCAATCCAGCAGGTCGTCCACGATCTGAAACGCAATCCCCAGCGCATCACCGTAGGCATAAAGCGCGGCAATCTGATCCTCTGGCGCAGCGGCGATCACGCCGCCAACCTGCGTGGCGGCCGAAAACAGCGCCGCCGTCTTGCCGCGCACGACCTTCAGATAGGTATCTTCCGTCGTCTTGATATTGCGCGCCGCCGTCAGTTGCAGCACCTCGCCCTCTGCAATCGTGGCAGAGGCATTGGCAAGGATATCCAGCACGCGCAGCGATCCTGTTTCCACCATCAGCTGAAAGCTGCGGGCAAACAGGTAATCGCCGACCAACACGCTAGAGGTATTATCCCACAAGAGGTTTGCCGTGGGCCGCCCGCGCCGCTTGTCGCTTTCGTCGACCACGTCGTCATGCAGCAAGGTCGCGGTGTGAATAAATTCCACCGTCGCCGCCAGATGCACATGGAACGGGCCGTCATAGCCGCACATCCGCGCCGCCGCTAAGGTCAACATCGGGCGCAAACGCTTACCGCCAGCGCCAACCAGATGCGCTGTGACTTCGGGGATTCGCGGCGCATGTTCCGACGCCATCCGCGCCGCAATCATGTCATTCACGGCGGCCATATCATCGGCGAGGGCCGCGGCCAGACGTTCGTGGGGTTTGGTGGCGGCGTGATCAAGGCTCATGGTCGTTCCAGCACTGAATGGACAGGGCCGCATCTGCGCCCTAGATAAGGTTCCATGAAAGAACTGCTGCGCACCAACGACCCGACGGTCATCGCCCTCGCCACCGCCCTTCTGGACGCAGAGGATATAGACTGCTTTCAGTTTGACGTAAACATGAGCATCCTTGACGGCAGCATTGGCATATTGCCGCGCCGGGTCATGGTCGCCGACCGCGACCTGTTCATGGCCCGCGCCGTGATGAAAGATGCGGAAATCGAAATCACCCTTGACCGATGATCTAACACGCGACGCCTTTTTGGGCGGGCAGTTGCATCTGTGGCAGCCGCGCAGTGGCTACCGCGCGGGCCTTGATCCGGTCCTGCTTGCCGCCGCCGTGCCTGCCGTATCGGGGCAAAGCCTGCTTGATCTTGGTTGCGGCGCTGGTACCGCCATGCTTTGCGCCGCGACCCGCGTACCAGGCCTAATGTGCACAGGGATCGAACTGCAGGACAGCTACGCCGCCCTCGCCCGCCGCAACGCGGCAGAGGCTGGCATCACGGCCCAAATCCACACCGCCGACCTGCGGGATCTGCCCCTAGATATCCGCCAAACCCAATACGACCACGTCATCATGAACCCACCCTATTTCGAGCGTCACCGCGGCGCGACGTCCAGCGATCCCGGCCGCGACACGGGCCGTGGCGGCGCAACGCCGCTTGCCGATTGGCTCGAAACGGGCATCCGCCGCACCGCACCGCGCGGCACGCTGACGATCATTCAGCAAACCGCCCGCTTACATGAAATTTTGGCTATGCTTTATGGTCGCCTTGGCAGTGTGATCGTTCAACCACTGACCGCACGCCCGGGCCGCGCGCCGAATCTGGTCATGGTGCAAGCAAAACTGGGGGGACGCGCCGCGTTCCAGCTGTCCCAGCCGCTTATCTTACACGTTGGCGCGATACATAATCACGATGGCGACGATTACACCCCCGCCATCCGTGCAGTTCTACGTCACGGCGAAAAATTGCCGCTCGGCGGTTAATAACTTGGCAATAGTTGCGCAAGAAGGTGGGGATACGACCTGATTGCAGTCAAAACAGGTGACACAGCCTGATCCATATGCTGCAATGTAACTGTTCAATGACAGCAAAAGGAGCCGACCATGAGCTTGAGTTCGCACGTTGAGGAATTGAAGAAGAAACACCAAACCCTGTCCGATTCGGTAGAAAGCCTGCAGCGTAGCCCTGCCACCGACGACATGGAAATTGCGCGCCTGAAAAAGCAAAAGCTGATGCTCAAAGAAGAGATCGGCCGCCTGTCCCACTGACACCTTTTTCCGCGCTGGCCCGAGCGGCCAGTGCGGCACCCCCGACGATCAGAACAGTCGCCCAGATCAGCGACGGACTAGCAACAGCCTGCCCAGCCGCGATCAACACAAACGTCGACAGCACCGGTGCCGCATAAGACGCCGTACCAAGCAGCTGAATGTCACCGCGTTTGACCCCGATATCCCAAACGAAAAACGCAGCCCCAACGGGACCAAGGCCCAAGGCCACAACGGCGCACCAGCCTGCAAAGCTTGGCCAAACCGTGATTTCTGTGCCCACGTGCACCAGCGCGGACAACACTGCCGTCGCTGCGCAAAACACCGTCACACTGACCGTCGGCACCGTCTTCATCCGGCGCGACAAAACCGAATAGCTGGACCAAAACACCGCACACAGCAGCGCCAGCCCATATCCCGCCATCGCGCCGGGCTGCCCCGCGCCGCGTCCGCCCAAAATGATCAGCGCCGCCCCCGCAAATCCCAACACCGCGCCCAAGATATGACCCCGGCGCAGCACCTCGCCCGGCAACAATCCCGACATCAGCACAATCAGCAGGGGCCACAAATAGGCAATCAACCCCGCCTCGGCGGGCGGTGCCAAACGCAGCGCTGAAAAATAAAGCGCATGATAGCCAAACAAACCAAGGGTTCCGGCGGCGTAAACCCGCAGCGGTACCTGCCGCAACTGGCCCAGGCTGCCCGTCACCGCCCCCCAGATCAGCCCAACGCCCGCCCCCACGGCAAAGGTCAGCGCCGTCAGCTGGAACGGCGGTACTGGCACCGTGGCCACGGTCAGCACGGCCAACAGGGACCACAGCAGCACCGCCAAAAAGCCGATCAAAGTCGCCATGTTTCGCGTCATAGGGTCCCCAAAAGCAGAAAGGCCGGGAACATGTCCCGGCCTTTCGCTTAGCTGAAATCCCGCAGGATTACGTCATGTATTGACCGCCGTTGGCCGTAATTGTTGCGCCCGTAATGAAGGCTGCATCGTCGGATGCCAAGAATACCACCGCGCGGGCGATCTCCTCTGGCTCGCCCAAACGGCCCACGGGAATCGCGCCGACGATGGAATCCATCACCTTTTCAGGGATCGTCGCCATCATATCGGTGTTGATATAGCCGGGGCAGATCGCGTTGACCGTGATCCCGGCGCGCGCGCCCTCTTGGGCCAGCGATTTGGTCAGGCCGATATCGCCCGCCTTGGCAGCCGCGTAATTTGCCTGCGCAAACTGACCCTTCTGACCATTGATCGATGAGATCGTGATGATCCGCCCAAACTTACGTTCGCGCATGCCCGGCCAGACCGGATGCGTCATGTTGAAAACGCCCGTCAGATTGGTGCCGATGACCTCGTTCCACTGGTCTGGCGTCATCTTGTGAAAGGGCGCGTCGCGGGTGATTCCCGCATTGTTGACCAAGACTTCAACCGGGCCAATATCGGCTTCGATCTGTGCGATACCCGCCTTGCAGGCCTCGTAATTGCCAACGTCCCATTTATAGGTCTTGATACCGGTCTCGTCGGTGAAGGCTTTCGCCTTTTCGTCGTTCCCGGCGTAGGTCGCGGCGACGGTATATCCAGCGGCCTTCAGTGCGTGGCTAATGGCCCCGCCAATCCCCCGCGTTCCGCCCGTCACAAGTGCAACTCTCGCCATGGTTTATCCTCTTCCTCAGGTTGGAGTTTTAATTTTGCGCAGCTCTGCGCCATTTGTCAAAAGGCTAACCTATAATTTACGCAATTTTATTTCGCGGCACCCAAAATAGGGGTGCCGCGTTGGTCAAGGTCAGGGACGCTCAACACACATGGCAACGCCCATGCCGCCGCCGATGCACAGGGTCGCCAGACCCTTTTTCACGCCGCGGCGCTGCATTTCGAACAGCAGCGTGTTCAGCACCCGCGCGCCCGAGGCACCGATGGGGTGACCGATCGCAATCGCGCCGCCATTCACGTTGACGATTGCTGGGTCCCAGCCCATTTCTTTGTTCACAGCGCAAGCCTGCGCCGCGAATGCCTCGTTCGCCTCGACCAGCTCTAGGTCGGCGGCCTTCCAGCCAGCCTTTTCCAGCGCTTTGCGCGATGCGAAAATCGGGCCGACGCCCATGATCTTGGGGTCCAGACCGGCGGTTGCATATGACACGATCCGCGCCAAAGGCTCGATCCCGCGCTTTTCAGCCTCATCCGCCGTCATCAGCAAACAACCTGCCGCGCCGTCGTTCAAACCAGAGGCATTGGCCGCCGTGACAGAGCCATCCTTGGCAAAGGCCGGGCGCAGTTTCTGCATCGCTTCCATCGTCGCGCCATGGCGGATGTATTCGTCCGCATCCATCACCGTCTCGCCCTTGCGGGTTTTGATGGTGAAGGGAATGATCTCGTCCTTGAACTTGCCAGCCTTCTGCGCGGCCTCGGCCTTGTTCTGGGATCCGACGGCGAATTCATCCTGTTGATCACGGCTAATCTGATACTTTTCAGCCACGTTTTCAGCAGTTTGCCCCATGTGATAGCCGTTGAAGGCATCCCAAAGGCCGTCCTTGATCATCGTGTCGATGTACGACACATCGCCCATCTTATGACCCTGACGCAGGTTCGCGGCATGGGGCGACATGGACATATTTTCCTGTCCGCCAGCCGCGATGATAGACGCATCGCCGAGCTGGATATGCTGCGCCGCAATCGCCACAGCGCGCAGGCCAGAGCCGCAGACCTGATTCAGCGACCAAGCCGAGGATTCGATCGGCAAGCCGGCGTTGATATGCGCCTGACGCGCGGGGTTTTGGCCCTGCGCCGCGGTCAGCACCTGACCCAAAATGGTCTCGCTCACCTCTGACTTATCGATGCCCGCGCGTGCGACGATACCTTCCAGCATGGCGGCACCCAAATCATGGGCAGGCGTTGCGGCAAACGATCCAAGGAAGCTGCCGACAGCTGTGCGCCCGGCGGACGCGATCACGACGTTGGTCATGTTAACCCTTTCTAGCGGTTACAATGCGCAAAACGGGCACAATCAAGCGCACCCCCCTGCGCGATTGACCCAAATGTAGGCCGCTAAATTTTCAAGGGCAACGACAAGTATCAGGCAATGTCGAACTTCGGTGCACCGATATGATAACCTTGCAGACAATCCGCATTGATCCCCTGCAGCCACGCCGCATCCCGCGCGTTTTCGACCCCTTCGACGATGGCAAACATTTCGAACTGATGCGCAACGGTGACCAACGCCTCGACCAGCACCTGATTGTCGGGATCGTCAGCGATCCCTTTCACAAAGGTCTTGTCCACCTTCACCATGTCGAAAAAGAAATCCTTAAGATGCCGAAACGCCGTCATCCCACCGCCGAAGCCGTCCAGTGCAAAGGCCACGCCGCGCGGCTGCATATCCTCCATGAACCGCATCACCACCTCGTGCAGCATCATGGCAGAGGTTTCGCTAATCTCAAAAATCAGCCGATTCCCCAGCGCCCCGCGTTCTGACAATCCTGCTTCTAGCGTTTGTCGCCAGCGCCAATCGCCCAGCGACCGGGCCGACACGTTCACCGACAGCCGCATCCCCGGATGCTGCCGCAACATCCGCAGCGCCAGTTCCAGCGTCAGCACATCAATGCGGCGCCCGATTTCCGTATCCGCCACCTGCGGCATGAAATTCGCCGCCGGAATCACCCGTCCGGCGTCATCCAGCAGACGGATCAGCCCCTCGTAAAAGGCGACCTTTCCCATATCATTCGCCACAACAACCGGCTGAAACGCCAGCCGCGCCCGCCCCCGGTCCAGCGCATGTGTCACCAGCGCAGGCGTATCCGCGTCCCGACTAGCAAAAGCAAATTGCAGCGGATCTTCGAATTGTTCCTCTGGATCGGGGATAGCATCGCGGCGGGGTTTAAGCATCTGACGGGTTCCATGCACGGGCCTTGCCACATTGGACGCACGCCCCCAACACCACGTTAAGACCTAGCAGGAAAGTGGCCCCATGACCCTGACACGTTGCGCCTGGGCCGGGGATGACCCGATCTATCAAGCCTACCATGACACCGAATGGGGCGTGCCCGAATACAACAGCCGTGCGCTGTGGGAAAAGCTGGTGCTTGACGGCTTTCAGGCCGGCCTGTCCTGGATCACCATCTTGAAAAAGCGCGACAATTTCCGCGCGGCCTTTGCCAATTTCGACCCCAATATCGTGGCCACATGGGGCGAGGATGACATCACCCGCCTGCTGGCGAACCCCGGCATCATCCGCCATCGCGGCAAGATCGCAGCCACGATCACCAATGCGCAAGCCTGGCAAAAGATCGAGGCCGAGCAAGGCTTTGACCGCTTTTTATGGGATTACGTCGACGGTGCCCCGCTGCAAACGCACCGCGCCACAATGGCCGACGTGCCCGGCTTTACGCCGCTGTCGACGCAAATCTCAAAAGACCTCAAAAAGGCGGGGTTCAAGTTCTGCGGGCCAACAATCGTCTACGCCTTTATGCAGGCCTGCGGGCTGGTCAATGACCATATCATGACCTGCCACCGCCACGCGCCCTTAACAAAACCTTAACGCAACGCCCGTTTTACCCGCGGATAAGGTCAGTCCCAGCGGGTCAGCGCCGCCTCGTCATCATCCTTGGCGGCGACCCAATCGGCGCCTTCTGCGGTGACTTCTTTCTTCCAGAACGGCGCGCGGGATTTCAGATAATCCATCAGAAAATCCGCCGCCGCAAAGGCATCCGCCCGGTGGGCAGAGGCTGCCGCGACCATCATAATAGGCGCGCCGGGTGCCAACTGACCAAAGCGGTGAATCACCAAAGCATCCGCCAAGCTCCAGCGCTCCCGCGCCTCGGCCACGATTGCAGAAATCGCTTTTTCGGTCATGCCGGGGTAATGTTCGATCATCATATGCTGCAAACCGCCCGCCACATCGCGCACGATTCCAGTAAAGCTGACAACAGCGCCAGCGCCCTCTGCCCGCGCCGAAAAGGCGTTCAGCTCGACGCCTGCGTCAAAGACGCCCTCTTGGACCCGGACCTGCATCAGCCGCCCGTCATTGGCGGGAAAAATGCCACTTCGCGCACGCCGGCCAAGGGCGCATCGAAATCCGACAGCACCTGATCCAACGCCACCCGCAGGGCAGAGGTATCAGCAAAGGCGGCCGCATACCGCTCTTCGCGCGCCATAAGTTCTGCCACAAGCTCGTTCACCGTCGCCGCCTGCGTCTCGACCCGCTCGCGGGGCAGACCGATGCGCTCTCGCACCCATGCAAAATACATCACATCCATTAGCTATCCCTTAGATACGGCAGCGCTTTACGGAAATAGTCCCAGCCCGTCGCCAGCGTCAAAACGGCTGCCAACCACAGACCGACAACGCCCGTGTACCACGTCAGATGGGCACCCCAGCTTTTCCAGACCAGCCCCATTTCGTCTGAAATTTGACCGGCAAAGATCGCGTCGACCGTATCCGCATCCATGCCAAAAGACTGCATGACAAAATAATGCTCGAACGCGCCAGCTGCGAACAAAAACGCGATGGCCACCATCTGCGCCGTCGTCTTCCACTTCGCCAACTGCGTGACCTTCAGCAGCCCCGCCTTAGCCCCCAAAAACTCGCGCAGACCAGAGACAAAGACTTCGCGAAAGATAATGAATGTCGCAGGCAGCAAAATCCACGCATTCATGCCGGAAAAGCCCGTGATCACCAGCAGCGCAATCACCACCATCGCCTTATCGGCGATCGGGTCCAGCATTGCGCCAAACTTGCTTTCCTGCTTCCACGCCCGCGCCAGATACCCATCGACAAAGTCGGTCAAGGCAGCAACCACGAATAAAACCAGCGCAAACCAGTCCGCCCAAGGCCGTGCAAAGAACAAAAACATGATCGCCACAGCCGGAGCCGCCAGCAACCGCAAGATCGTCAGGATATTGGGCACATTCAATGTCATGGCGTCACCTTAGCTAGTGCCATTCAGATAAACCAGACGATGCGTGGCCCCTAGCCTTCTTCTGGTCAAAAATACCTCGGGGCTTGGGGCAGCGCCCTAACCCGATTATTCGCCGAAAAATCGGAAATTAGCCCAGCCTCAGCCATTCTCGTGAAAATAGTCGTAAATGGTCTGCGCCATACTCTGGCTTATCCCTGATACGGCCGTCAGGTCCGCCAAATTGGCCCGCGCCACAGCCTTGGCAGAGCCGAAATGCGCCAGCAGCGCCCGTTTGCGCGTCGCCCCGACACCCGGCACATCATCCAGCGGCGTCGCCCCGATCGCCTTGGCGCGTTTCGCCCGGTGGGTGCCGATGGCAAAGCGGTGCACTTCATCGCGCATGCGCTGAATGAAATACAGCACCGGATCATTGTGCCGCAGCGCCATGACGCTTTTGCCCGTGCGGTGGAATTCTTCCTTGCCCGCATCCCGGTCAATGCCCTTGGCCACGCCGACCATGGGCACATCACCCACGCCCAGCTTTTCCATAATCTCGCGCACCGCGCTCACCTGCCCAGCGCCGCCGTCGATCAGCAACAGGTCGGGCCAGGTGCCCGCCTTGCGGTCGGGGTCTTCTTTTAGCAGGCGTTGGAAACGGCGTGTCAGCACCTCTTTCATCATACCAAAGTCATCGCCCGGCGTCAGATCCTCGCCGCGGATATTGAACTTGCGATATTGGTTCTTCTCGAACCCGTCCGGACCGACGACGACCATCGCGCCAACGGCAAAGGCACCTTGAATGTGGCTGTTGTCATACACCTCGACCCGCTGAGGCGCTTTGGTCAGGTCAAACGCCTCGGCGACACCCTTTAACAAACGACTTTGTGTCGCGGTCTCGCTCATCTTGCGCGCAAGGCTCTCGCGCGCATTGCGCAGCGCGCCCTGCACCAGTTCGGCCTTTTCGCCGCGCTGGGGCACGATGATCTCGACCTTGCGCCCCAGTTTTTCAGCCAGCGCCTCTGACATCAGATCGTCGCTATCAAGGCCGTGGGACAGGATCACCATCTTCGGCGGCTCGCGGTCGGAATAGAACTGACCGACGAAAGCCTCCATCACCTCGGACGCGTCCTCTTCGCCGCTGATGCGGGGATAGTAGTCGTGGTTGCCCCAGTTCTGGTTGGCGCGGATAAAGAACACCTGCACGCAGGCCTGCCCGCCGTCGATATGCAGACCGATGATATCCGCCTCTTCGACATGCTTGGGGTTGATGCCCTGCGCCGTCTGCACCTGCGTCAGCGCCTTGATCCGGTCGCGCATCGCAGCGGCGCGCTCGAATTCCATCGCCTCTGACGCGGCGGCCATTTCAGCGGCTAGGGTTTGCTGAATGCCCTTGGTGCGGCCTGACAAAAACGCCTGCGCATCGCGGACAGAGGCTTTGTAGTCATCGCTTGTCACCAGACCGCAGCACGGGCCAGAGCACCGCTTGATCTGGTATTGCAGGCAGGGGCGAGTCCGTGTCTCGAAATCCTGATCCGTGCAGTTGCGCAGCAAGAACACACGCTGCAACTGGTTCAACGTCCGGTTCACCGCGCCCACACCGGCGAAGGGGCCGTAGTATTCACCCTTTTCCGTCTTGGCCCCGCGGTGCTTTTTGATCTGTGGCCAGTCATGGCCAGTCGTCACAAGGATATTCGGAAAGGACTTATCGTCGCGCAGCAGCACGTTGTAGCGCGGCTTAAGCTGCTTGATCAGGTTCTGCTCTAGCAGCAGCGCCTCTGTCTCTGTCCTTGTGGTCAGGACCATCATCATCTGCGTCTCGCGGATCATGCGGGCGATGCGGCCAGAATGTGGGCCCGGACGGCTGTAGTTACTGACCCGCGCTTTAAGGTTACGCGCCTTGCCGACATACAAAACCCGGCTTTCGCCATCCAGCATCCGGTACACACCCGGAGAGCTGTCGAGCGTCTTCACGAAGCCCGCGATATAGGCGTATCCGGTCAGCGGGGCGGCGTCTGGGGTCGCGTCTGGGGCGTCAGTCATGAAGGGTCCGTGATTCTGGAGTGGCTGCAATGTTAACGCGGCTGGGACAAGACGAAAGGCATCCACGGAATCTGTGGATAACTACGGGGGCAAAATGGCGTGGGTCCTAAATTTTCCTTATACTTCGGGGGGTTCATCGAAATGCCCGATATTTAAGCAATACATATAACCCTTTGATTTTACGCATCTTATTTATGAAGATTATGTAAACATCTCATCAGAGGTATAAATTTGGCCCTGCTACGCCAGATCGCTTGTCAAGGTGCATAACTTAACGTCGCGCTCATTATTCAACCCCAAGAACATCCGGCGTCTGCCATGCCAAATGCTGACCGCCATCCACAGCGATCATCTGGCCGGTGACCGCCTTGGCATCCAAAAGATAGCCAAGCGCGGCGCAAATATCGCCCGGATCAGCGCCGCGTTCCAACACCGTCGCGGCGCGTTGGCCCTTGAAATGCTCGGTCGATTGCCGCGCACCTTGTAGGGTCGGACCTGGACCAATCCCGTTGACGCGCACGCGCGGGGCAAGGCCTTGGGCGGCAGTGCGGGTCAGCGCCCAGAGCCCCATCTTGGCAAGGGTATAGGTCGCAAATTCCGGTGTCAGTTTCTGCACGCGCTGGTCCAGCATGTTGATGATCAGCCCCTGCGCCACCGGCTCGCCTTGTGCATCAATTGCGGGATCGGGCACTTGCTGGGCGAAGTGCTGGGTCAGCACAAAAGGCGCGCGCAGGTTGGAGTCCATATGACGGTCCCAGCTGCTGCGCGTGGCCGATGCGATGTTGTCGTATTCAAAGATCGACGCGTTGTTGACCAGCACGGTCAGCGGCCCCAAGGCCTGCACAGCGCGGTCAACCAAGGATTGAGTCGCCTCTTCATTCAGCAGATCGGCCTGCAGCGTGACAGCGCGGCGGCCTTTGGCGCGAATCGCGCCCGCGACCTCCTCTGCGCCATCCGCAGAACTGGCGTAGTGCACGGCAACATCGTGGCCGCGATCCGCCAGATACAGCGCCATAGCTCGGCCCAGCCGCGCCCCTGCCCCGGTGACCAGCGCGGTCATAGCAGCGACCAGACGTAGACAGCATAGGCACCCGTCAGGCCGATGCCCCAGATGCGCGTGATATCGGCGCGAAAGAATACCAGCGGGATCATCAGCAGCGCTGCGCCCAACATGACCCAAAGGTCAAAGGTCAGGAATTGCGCGTCCACAGGGACAGGGCCGACCAGCGTGGCGACGCCCATGATACCAAGCAAGTTGAACATGTTAGAACCGATGACATTGCCCAAGGCCACATCCGCTTGGCGGCGCAGGGCGGCCATCACGGTGGTCGCCAGTTCAGGCAGCGATGTGCCGACCGCGACCAATGTCAGACCGATGACACTGTCAGACAGACCGAAGTTTTGCGCGATGATCGTGGCCCCGGAAATGAGTAAATGCGATCCGATGGGCAAGCCGATCAGGCCAAGGACAAGGTAAAGGATGATCTGGGGCCAGCCCATTGATGGATCGGCGCCTTCGACCTCTGGCGCTGCGGCGCTGCGGCGCACGGTCAGGATGGCGTGGGTCAGCATCGCGGTCAGGCCCGCCAGCAAGATCAAGCCGCTGATCCAGTTCAGGGTGCCAGTAAAGCAAAGCGCGATGAACAGCACCGTCGCGGCAAGCATTTGCAAATAGCTGCTGCGGACATTTGTCTCTGACGTATGCATCACGGCCAAAAGCGCAGGCACGCCCAGCACCAGCAGCACGTTGGCTGTGTTCGATCCCACCACGTTGCCCAGTGCAAGGCCCGGCACGCCGTCCAGAATGGACTGGACCGAGATCAGCAATTCCGGCGCAGAGGTGCCGAAGGCGACGATGGTCAGCGACACGATCAGCGCAGGCACGCCAAGGCGCAGCGCGAGGTTGACCGCGCCTTTGACCAATGAATCGCCTGCAAAGATCAGGATAATCAGGCCAGCGGCCGCAAGAAACCATTCCATTCAGGGCTTTCCCTTTTCACAGGCGCAGGGGCCTTTACCAATATTATAGCGCCCGCATTTGGCGCATTTGGCCGCGGCCATCTGTTTTTGCCCCGGGAACCGCCATTTACCGAACAGCCCAAGGACAAAGAAGAACACCAAAAACAGGGCCGCGACCTTGATCAGCATTTACAGGCCGAACCGGGCAAAGGCGCTGCGATCCTCTATCGTGCCGATGGCGTCGCCCATCAGGCGCGCGCCAAAGCGGGACAGCAGGGACTTTTTCGGGCCAAAGCGGCGGAATTTAACCTTATCGCCATGAACCGCCTTCATCACGGGGACCAGGTGGCCGATGTCATCGATCAGGCCCTTGGCCTGCGCCTTTTGGCCGATCCAGACTTCACCAGAGAAGATGGCGAGGTCGTCGTCCAATTGCGCTTCCCTGCGTGATTTGACGTAGGTGATGAATATCTCGTGCAGGTCCGTCAGCCAGCCTTCAAGCTTGTGCACGTCTTCGGCCTTTTGCGGACGGAAGGGGTCGAGCATGGATTTGCTGGTGCCAGCGGTATGGACGCGGCGTTCAACCCCGTAGCGGTCAATCAGTTCGTGAAAGCCGAAGCCTGCGGAAATGACGCCGATCGACCCGACCAGCGAGCCAACGTCGGCGTAGATTTCATCTGCGGCGCAGGCGAGCCAGTAACCGCCAGAGGCCGCGACGTCTTCGACGAAAGCAATAACGGGGACGTTGTTTTCCTGTGACAGACGGCGGATGCGCGCGGCGATCAGGGACGATTGAACGGGGCTGCCGCCGGGACAGTTAATCTGCAGGGCGACGGCCTTTGGCTTGCCTTTGGTAAAGGCCTTTTGCAGCACAGGGGCCAGCGAGGCATCGTCGAGCCCGCGGCCAGAGGTGCTGATCGCGCCTTGCAGGCGCACGACATTGACGACCGGGTCGCGGTTCAGAAACGGGAGTTTGATTTTCATCCTCCCGATCTAGGCCCCCTGCCCCCGTGGGGCAAGGGTTGGCACCGCAGTTGCGGGCTAGGTTATTGCCGAATGCGCCAGCCTGTGCGGAAGATCCACCAGATTGCCGTCAGACAGGCCGCCATGAACAGGCTAATCGCCAGCAGCGACAAGCCGACGGGGACGTCTGCGGTGTCAAAGAACGCCCAGCGGAAGCCAGAGATCAGATAGACGACCGGGTTGAACATGGTGATCGTCTGCCAGATCGGTGGCAGCATCGTGACAGAGTAGAAAGAGCCGCCAAGGAAGACGAGCGGTGTGATGATCAGCAGCGGGATCAACTGCAGTTGTTCGAAGTTTCCGGCCCAGATGCCGATGATAAAGCCCAGTAGCGAGAAGCTGATGCAGGTCATGATCAGAAAGGCGAGCATCCAGAATGGATGGGCCACTTGGATATCAACGAAGAAAAAGGCGGTGATAAAGATGATGGTGCCGATGAACAGCGCCTTGGTTGCAGCCGCACCCACATATCCGACTGTGATTTCGATAAAGTTCACCGGGGCGGAGAGAAGTTCGTAGATCGTACCGATGAATTTCGGAAAGTAGATACCAAAGCTGGCGTTGCTGGTGGCCTGCGTCATCACTGACAGCATGATCAGGCCGGGGACAATGAATGCGCCATAGCTGACGTCCTCGACTGTCTCGATCCGGCTGCCGATGGCGGTGCCGAAGACCACGAAATACAGCGATGTCGACAGCACGGGGCTGATCAGCGACTGGGTGATGGTGCGAAAGAACCGCGCCATTTCAAAGCGGTAGATTGATTTTATCGCGGTCAGGTTCATGCGTTGTCCTTTACCAAGCCGACAAAGATGTCTTCGAGGCTGCTTTGCTGGGTTTGCAGGTCGGTCATGGTCAGGCCCGCGTTCGCCATGTCGTTCAGAAGCGTGCGGATGCCGGTGCGGTCCTTGCGGGTGTCATAGGTATAGACAAGGACGTTGCCGTCTTTTTCGAGCGTCAGATCATAATGCGCCAGCGCGGCGGGGATCGTCGTGGCGGGCTGGGCCAGATCGACGCGCAGCTGCTTTTTGCCCATCTGGGCCATCATTTCAGCCTTGTCTTGGATCAGCAGGATTTGACCTTTGCTGATGACGCCGACACGGTCGGCGATGGCCTCGGCCTCTTCGATGTAATGCGTTGTCAGGATGATCGTGACGCCTTGGCGTTTCAGGTCGGCGACAACGTTCCACATGTCTTTGCGCAGCTCTACGTCGACACCAGCGGTGGGTTCGTCAAGGAACAGCACGCGCGGCTCGTGCGCCAGCGCCTTGGCGATCAGCACGCGGCGCTTCATTCCGCCAGACAGTTCTTTGATCTTGGCGGTCGCCTTATCGTCCAGCGACAGGGATTTCAGGATTTCGGCGACGCGGGCGTCATCGCGGGGCTTGCCGAACAGACCGCGGGAAAAACGGACGGTGTTCTGCACCGTCTCGAACGGCTCTAGGTTAATCTCTTGCGGGACCAGACCGATCAGGCTGCGCGCGGCGCGGTATTCATGAACGGTGTCAAACCCGCCGACGGTGATGATGCCAGAGGTCGGCACCGTGATGCCGCAGATCGTGGAAATCAGCGTTGTTTTGCCGGCACCGTTGGGGCCCAGCAGGGCGAGGATTTCGCCTTCTTCAATCTCGAGGTTGATCCCCTTCAGCGCCTCGAATCCGGTGTCGTAGGATTTGCGCAGGTTCGTGACGGACACGATGGCAGTCATATGGCACCCTTAATCTGTGTTCGCGCAGAACATAGTCTGCACACACAACTGGCGATAGGTGCACCAGCGCACAGGGCAAGCGCGATTAAAATGCGAAAAGGCCGGGAACGGGTCCCGGCCTTTTGCAAGTTGTTGATCGCTTTAGAAGTTCAGCGAGATGTCGCGGTGATGCGACGAACACTCGGCGACTTCCAAAGCCTGTGCGCGGGGCAGACGCGGCTGCTGGCGCAGGCCGATCGTGTCATTGATCGCGGCGTCATACGCCTCGATCCCCGGCAGCAGTTCCGTCTTGGCGCGGGTGCGCCATTCGACTTCGGATGCGAACAGTTCATGCGCCTCGACGATGTATTCCATCGCACGCTCTGGATCAGGGGACCGGTCGTCGATTTCCTTGCGGGCATCGGCAAGCAGGCCGCGGATTTCGCGTCCGCCATCAATTCCGCCGAACATGGATTCGACCTCTTTGAAGCGGGCATCCGCAGTGTCGCGGTCCATCGTGGGTGCATCCGCCGCCAGCGCAGCGATCGGGTCAGCCAGTGGCGCAAGCGCATCAGCGCTGGCAATCACGGCCTTCAGTTCGACTACAGGCGCATAGGCCTGATCGACCGTGCGGCGATAGATATTGCGCGCGGTCTCGTTCTGCTTGTTGATCGCAGCGTAGGTGGTTTGCGTGTCTTCCCAAGTGGCGGGAATCTGCGCCTGCAGGGCGTCTACTTCGGCCTGCAGTCTGTCAGCACGGGCGGTCTGCCCTTCGCTGTCGCCAAACCCACGCGACGCCCGCACACGTAGATCGTCGATCTCTTTGGTGCGGATCAACATGTCACGCTGCAAAGCACGCACGATCTTATGCTCTGGCCGGTAGTCGACAGCCCCTGCAGTCTGCAGATCGCGGGTGGTTTCGATGTCGAGCACGAGACCCGGAACAGATTGCGCCTTTTCTAGACCATCGACCCAGTCGTCTTGCAGGTCTTTGGGCAGATAGGACACGTCCAGCGCGCCAGCAGCTGTGATCGCCGTGGCAATCTGATTGCCCCGCGTATCAAAGGCGTTGGTCACGTATTCCTCGATGCAGTATTGCAGCGCGGGGTTCACGGGCGGCGGTGCAGTTTCGGCCGTCAGCGATGTGCGCGCAGGCAGATAGTTCACCAGCGGCGGGTTGAAGGCCACGATCACAAGGGCTGCGATTTGCAGGCCGATAAAGGCGATGACACCCTTATAGATCTGGATCGTCTTGACCGCTGCCGGTGCGACGCCGCGCAGATAGAACAGCGCAAAGCCGAAGGGCGGTGTGAGGAACGAGGTCTGCAGGTTCAGACCGATCATCACGCCCAGCCAGACGGCGGAAACGTTCGCCTCTGGGTCGGCCAGCAGGATCGGGGCGACGATTGGCACCACGACCACAGCGATTTCGATGAAGTCCAGAAAGAAGCCCAGCACAAAGATCACGGCCATAACGATCATGAACTTGGTCCAGAAACCGCCCGGCAACCCTTCAAGGAAGTGCTTGACCAGCTCTTCACCGCCAAAGGCGCGGAAGGCGGCGGTCAGCATGGCGGCACCCAGCAGGATGATGAACACCAAGGACGTCGTCTTGGCGGTTTCCACCATGACGCCCGTCAGCGCGTCGTCGTTATAGAAGGCGCGCACGCCGGACCAGACAATGGACAGGACGATCATCCCGACGCCGATGGCGGCCAGTGTGACGCCGAACTTGTCGGACGCGGACTGCATGTTCAGGACGTTGGTGTTATAGTTGGACACCGTCCAAGCCACCAAGATAAGGCCTGCCGCCGCGATGATCGCGGGGATAAAGCGGCCGCCGCGCCCTTCGGGATGCAGGCGATAGCCCGCCATGATCAGCGCACCAGCGGCACCGATGGCACCAGCCTGGTTCACAGTCGCAACGCCCGAGATGATGGAACCCAGAACCAGCAGGATCAGGGCCAGCGGCGGCACCATGGCCAGCAGCACGTTGCCAAGGAAAGACGCGTCATACTTGCCTTCGTAAGGCACAGCAGGTGCCATTTTCGGGCGGAAGATCGCGATAGCCAGAACGTAGAGGATATAAATACCCACCAGCAGCAGACCCGGCACCAACGCACCAAGGAACATGTCACCAGCAGAGGTAGAGACGATGGCGAATTCCGACGGCATCGAAATCTCGCCTGTGGCAACCTTGTAGAGTTCCTGACGCGACGTGCCCGCCTGATCGACGGCAGAGGCAAGTTGGTCGGCCAGAATGATCAGCACGATAGATGGCGGAATGATCTGCCCCAAGGTGCCGGACGCGGCAATAACGCCGGATGACAGTGAGTTAGAGTAGCCGTTGCGCATCATGGCTGGCAGGGAAATCATGCCCATCGCAACCACGGTTGCGCCGACGATACCGGTTGTCGCAGCCAGCAGCGCGCCCACGACGATGACCGAAATGCCAAGGCCACCGGGGATCGGGCCAAACAGCTGGGCCATGTTGACCAGCAGGTCCTCTGCGATCTTGGACCGCTGAAGCATGATGCCCATAAAGATGAACAGCGGAATGGCGATCAGGGTGTCACGCTCGGGTTCCCAATAGACCCCGCGCAGGTTGGTGACGCCCGCAGACAGCCACTGAGACGGGCCGCCATTGGCGAAATAGGCAGAGGTCGTGCCCTCGAACAAGTAGCCAGCCGCGGCGGCGACGCCGACGGTTATGATTGCAGAGCCCGGAAGGGCAAAGGCCACGGGGTAACCGGAGCCGAGCGCCGTCGCCATGACGACAAGCAGCATTAGTAGAAAAAAGAGTTCCATGTCGTGTCCCCGTTCAGATCATGTCGGCGTGCGTTTCACGCGCGCCCGGTTCGCCGCGCTTGTCGGCGATGGCTTCCAGAAACTGGGCCACGAATTGTATCATCATCGTAATGGCGAAAATCGCCAGAAAGCCTGCCATCATGTATTTGACGTACATGCCAAAGCCGGATTGCGTGGTTTCAAAAACCAAGATGGGGCCAACGATGATGGACGAAGATGTGCCGAACCCCAAGATCAGGATCGTCCAGCACAGCGCCATGCCCAGCACGATGGACCCAACGGCGTTCACGCGCCCTTTGGTTTCGCGGCGCATAGAGGCATAGAGAAGGTCAACACGCACATGGCCTTCTTCGAGCAAGGTGTAAGCCGAGGCGAAGAGGAACAGCGCGCCGTACCAAAAACGGACAAGGTCGGCCATGAAGGCTTGCTCGTACGAAAAGACGAAGCGGGACAGCACGATCAACAGTTCAGCGCCGACCACAAGCAGCGACAGCCAGATAAAGCCAAGGCCCCGCGTCACAGACCCAAGCACGATGCCAATCAGCATCAGCGGGACGTGGAAATACATGCCGCGGTAATCCGCGCGGCCCAGATTGGACGACATATCGCTACCGACGATGCCGTCCAGCATGTTCTGCACCCGCAAGAAGGACAGGATCGCGTCGCCCATGCCAACGAGCAGGACGACAAAGAAGGCAGAGCGCACCAAAAAGCGGTTAAAGTTGCTGATCCGTGCTGCATCGGCGCGCAATGCGGTGCCAGGCGACGAGATCACATAGCCAATCGCCAGTGCGGCGGCGAGCAACAGGATCGCGACCTGCACCAGCCCAAGGGCCGATATCTGCCCAGAGACGGTTGCCGTCACGCCGGGAAAGTCGAACCAGAATTGCAGGACGACATTGATCATGTAGGCAGCTAATACGGCGAGCACCGTCCAGCCAAATCCGCGCGCCAACAATGCGCGCGACGCCACTTGCGTTTCCATCCCGTTCCCCCCGGATGCTATTAGTTTTTTATTAACGCTGAACGGGGCGAGCATTGCCCGCCCCGTTCGCGCCGAACCATTCGGCCCGGATATGCCGCGTTGGCAATTAGATGTCGAGCACGCGGTTCCGCTTGTTGACATAGGCGGCGTCGGACAGAGCAGTCCAAGCACCAATGTCAGCGCGTGCCTTCAGGTGGCTGTCGAAGATTTCGGCGGCCAGCGGGCTGTGATCACGTGCCTCTTCGATGACTTCAGCCGACGCAGACCCGAAGGCTTCGTAGACGTCATCGTTGAATTCACGCAGTTCGACACCGTATTCGTCGATCAGCTTATTCAGGTACGTACCGTTGTTGGCATTGTTTTCTGCCATTGACAGGGCGTTCTCTTCGGCGCAGGCAATTTTGATCATGGTCTGATCAATGGCAGGAACGGTCGACCACCAGGTCTTGTTCATGCCCATGCACAGCTGCGAACCTGGCTCGTGGAAACCGGGCCAGTAGTAGTACTTGGCGGCTTCATAAAGCTTCAGGAAGTAGTCGTTCCACGGACCAACCCATTCGGTCGCGTCGATCGCGCCGGAGACCAGGTTTTCGTAGATCTGACCGCCAGGGACGGACACAGGGGACGCGCCCAGTTTCGCCATGACGTCGCCGCCAAGGCCGGGGATACGCATCTTCAGGCCGCGGATGTCGTCAACGGATTCGATTTCTTTGTTGAACCAACCGCCCATCTGCACGCCGGTGTTACCAGCCGGGAAGCCGATGACGCCAAATTCGTCGCCCAGCTTCTCATACAGCTCTTGGCCGCCGCCGAACTTCATCCATGCGTCGATTTCCGTATAGGTCAGACCCATGGGAATCGCGGTGAACGGGGACCAGCCAGCGTGCTTGCCCTTCCAGTAGTAGTCAGCGCCGATGTAAGCCTGAGAGTTGCCGGAAGCGACCTCATCAAAGCTGTCGAATGCGCCGACGCGCTCGCCTGCTGCGAAGTACTGAACCGCAATGCGGCCCTCTGTCAGTTCTTCGATACGGGCGGCCAAACGCTGCGCACTCGTTCCCAGACCTGGGAAATCGCGTGGCCACGTGGATACGATGTTCATTTCGATCCGGCTTTGCGCCAGCATCGGTGTCGCCAGCGTGGTGGCAGCGGTGCCAACGGCAGCGGACGTCAGAAATTGTCTGCGTTTCATATTTTTATCCTCCTGTTGGGCAAAGTCGCAACTTATCGGTTTTGCCTAACGCCAAACTTAATAACACAGGCGAACGGTGGTCAATTCATTTTACCAAAACCGCGCATCATTCGTACAAAAACAACCTGAGAGCGCTAACATTCTATCCACTCAAGCCTAGAAATCGCCTGTTAATTGGTCTGCTGAACTTTGTGCAAGAATCGTCACATTTGGGTCTGGACGCGCCCAAAACTGGCCGTTATAGACGCCTCAGGTTTTCCGACGTAGCTCAGCGGTAGAGCAGTTGACTGTTAATCAATTGGTCGTAGGTTCGATCCCTACCGTCGGAGCCAATCACTCTTAAAGCATTGAGTTTATTGGCAATTTGCGATTTGAATCGCAGACCACCAGACATGGCACGATTCCTGTCACCCCGCTTGGCACAAATGCTGGCACAGGAGTCGGAGACATGCGCAGGCGCAGCACGGCACAATCGCATCTTGAATACCGGTTATCGGGTTATCACTGGCGTCGGCGCTGCCCCACGCGGGTTATGAAAATCTGGACCCCATCAACGAAACTCTCACTCATCTTTCCCTTGCGATCCCACGTCCTTCCCGAAGCGAAGGCCCTCGCTCAGAAGCTAACGCTTCTGAGCGACATCGCCTTCGCCGGAGTGACGGAGAGAACGATGGCGATTGCGCCCGACATCATCGACCGGCTTCTCGTGGGCCTTTGCCGCTTCCTCATCGAAGCAGCAGATGCATTGCGTGAACGGGCGCCTATGCGTTCTGCGGATGTCGCAGCCTATGAGTTCGCCTGCGCGAATGCCGCTGTCGAAACGCTGAGACAGGCAATTGCAACACGTGACCGTGACATTGCCCGCAACCCGCTCCGGCAAGTTGCCAAGCATCTTGGCATTGCGCTCGACGAGGCAGATGCAGATTGGCAGCGGCTCGCATTCCGTGCACTGCGCGTAATGCTTGACGCCGAACAGGAAAATTTCCGGCGGGATCAGGGCGATTTCGATGGCCCCTGCCCAGCCCTGAAAGCCGCGCGCTCGCTGATCGACGAAACTGTCGACGTGTTCATCAAGCCCGTCGCGAAGCATGTCCTCACTACGACAGATACGGCTTCCTCTCCGGCGACGGTTTTCACCGAAACAATCAGTGCTCCATACGTTGCGGAGACATTTGCGGAAACCTCGACAAACACTTCGGTCCCGCCGAAAGCGGTCGAAATGGCAAACACGCCCCAACCGATCGGCACAACGTCAGAGTGCCCATCAGAAAAAGACCAAATCAAAACAACATGTCCGAGGATCATGGAGGGGGCCAATGAGTATATCGAACAGCGCAGTCTTGGTTACATAGACTTCAACCCTTTCGAGCAGTTCAATGCAAAGTCGGGAGAAAGCTGGGCGAAAAATTCGGCACCGAACGTCCTTTCGACAGCTAGACTACTATCGCGAATGTGTGCGGACAAACAGTTTGATCAGATTTCCGACCGAGAACTCATGTCTGCGTTTGAACTTATTACGCGGGTTCCACGTTCATACCAAGCCAAGACAAGCAAGAAGACACCCAAAGAAGCCGCTGACGAGGCTGACGCCACCGAGAAGCACAATGCGCGGGTCAAGCACGCGCAGTTGGAAAAAGACTGCGCCAGCCCGGGTAGGATCGAGTATGAACTTCTGAAGATCCGTATCCCGCGCCTGCGGGTGAATACGATCTACCGTCACATGCAGGACTTCCAAAGAATCTGCGAATTCATCAAAAAGCGTGGGCATCTGTCATCGAGCATCATGGAAAATCATATCTGGAGTAGCCGTGAACTCACCCGTCGTCTTATTCTCGAGGAACATAACGAACGACTAACGTGGTGCGGCAAACTCAATGGGCTGTTCCGTTCACTTATCTTTCAGGACGAACTGGAAGACAAAGGCGACCCGCTTTTCTGGGCACCTCTGATTGCGCTTCACATGGGGCTGCGGAGCGAAGAAATTCTTCAACTTTACCTGAGCGATATTCAGGTGATTGATGACATCCCGTGCATCGTGCTGCGCCAGGGCCCCGGGCAGAGTCTAAAAAGCGAGGCCTCCCACCGGACCGTTCCCATTCACGACAATCTGATCAAACTCGGCTTCATGCATCTCGTTGCCACACTGGAGCGCGCCGGAGAGCCACGGCTGTTTCCGTGGCTTAAGAGGAGCGAGTCAAAAAAGACATACACCGAGAATTTCTCGAAGAGGTTCACGAAGTATCGGAAGGACAACAAAATCTATGACCCGCAGCGTGACTTCCATAGCTTTCGCACGACATTTAACTCCTTGCTGATCGAAATGCGATGCAATGATACGGAACGACGTGCTCTGATGGGCCATGTCGAGCACGACGTCGGCATCACGAATTACAACCCCGGCGGATTTTCGAATTCGATCCAGCTGGAAAACGTGAATTCGATTTCAATCGACATTTCGATCATCCGTCCTCCGTTCGGTGACGTGCAGTCGGCCAATGTTACTGAACTGTTTTCTCACCGCACGAAGAACACCGCTTAATGCGAGCGACCCGAACAAAAGCTTGTTTTTCTATTGCAGGCATACAGCTAATCGATGACCTATGACCTATGACCTATGACGACAGCGGGCCGACCGCTTCCAAAGTCGCTATGAAGAAAAAAGTGGCCCTTTCACTACCTTCAGAGTGAAGAAAATTGCATGTGGTGCAAACTTGGCGATGCATTGCTACAGAAAGGAATGTGCGCATGACGGATAGAGTTGAACCGGGGCAACCAGCCGCTGACTCCGATCAATTCGTTGATGCCTTAAAGAAAGGTCTCAAGACCGACGCTTTGCGGATCTTGGAACAAACCGACTTCGATGCCGATGCAGGGGACGGTCTGCCACTCCGGGTCTCGATAGAACTTGGCTTTGTTGAGATAGCATCGCAACTTCTTGTCGCTGGTGCCAATCCAAACGCGGCGGCCGGAATGAGCAAATGCCCGATCGTTCTGGCGCTGGAAAACGAGTATTTCGACTTGGCAGAGCTCATGCTGAGCAAGGGCGCTGAAATCTCTATTCGAGATCAGAATGGTTGGACACCGCTTATATGGGCCGCAATCAAGGGTCGGCAGAAGGTGGTAGAATTTTTGATCAAAAGGGGGGCCGATATTCATGTTTGCAGTGATGACGGTTGGAATGCAATTACCGGAGCCTTCTTCAAGAATCATAAGCCCATCGTAAAGTTTCTGAGCGACCACGGCGCGAAGTTCGGTGAAAAATACCGCGAGGCGGCACTACTTTCAGCCTACGAACACGGCTCCATAGACATAGTGAAGTCGCTGATTTTTGATGGTGTCAGCGTAAACATCGGAACAGCGGAAGGACAGCCGCTGCTCATTTTGGTCCTCGCGCGTGGCGACCTCGAGATGCTCGACCTGCTCTTAAAGGCTGGAGCGGACGTCAATATTCGGGACATCGCAGGCAATCCAGCTTTGGTAAGTGCCATTGCGAATGCACAATACCCGGGTGCCATTCGTCTTGTCGAACATGGCGCATCCGCGAATGTCAAAGGTCTAAAATGGGCAGCTATCCATCTCGCCGCGCGGTATGGTCGCACCGACCTTTGCCAAGTTCTCCTCGAGGCTGGTGCATCGGTAGATCAGTTAGGGGATTCATCACACACGGCTTTGATGCTCGCGTGCGAAGAAAACCACGTCGAAACAGTGCAACTTCTGTTGGAGCACGGAGCAGATCCTCATCGCGAGAACGCGAAAGGACGCACTCCTGAACGTCTTTCACTTAACGCCCTGGGCAATGCTACGGAAACTACGTTGTTTCTGCGACAGGCCGGTGGTGGGTAATGCAAATCGTTCGTGAGGACGTTTTCGACGCCGTCAGGCGTGGATACAATGATCTCAAACTCGTTTCCGAGGAAGAAATTACGGCGTATTTCGGGACCATCGATACGGCGAGCGTGCTGGGGCATTCCAACCACATAAAGGGTATCCTCTTCGAACAGGAATATGTCGAAGCTCTGGAATTAAGCGGTTTCAGTGCAAGCTTATTTGAGACCACCAATCATCCCGGCACCGATGTCATGGTATTCGGTGGCGTCGATGGGGTGACAGAGATCCAGTTGAAAGCATCAGATTCAGTGAGCTATGTGACGGCTGCGATGCAGGAAGACCCTGAGACTGCATTTGCAGTTACTTCTGAGGTTGCCTCCCTAATCGGGGCCGATCTCGTCATTAATACCGGGATAGAAAACGCCGCTCTTGAAGCCGCCGTAGAAGAAACCTTGTTTGCCGAAGTTATCTCTCCGTTTGGCGCGTTTTCGTTGTTCCGGTTACTCATAGGCCTGCCATTTTAGCCCCTGACACCGATGACCCTAAAGGTCGTTCTACTCGCTCGCTTGAAGTTCAGCGGCAAACGTCAAAGCTTGCACCAATCCAGCATTCTTATAGCCATGCAATCTCGTTCAAGGACCTGTTCAGATTCAGCAGAAGGTCGAACACTCGATCATTTCACGTAACAAGTGTCGTCGGTCAGTCGTCAATCGCACGCCGGCGTTAGCAGCAGAAGAATGGGAGCCAGCGTGCGCGCTGCGGGTGATCCAGCCCGACAACGGGGAGCACCGCTCCCTCAAGACGGCGCATCCAGGGATGCGCCGCATAGATCAGACGTCAAAGAAACTGTTCGCGATGACATAGGCCTTGGCACCGTCGAGGCCTCCTTCGATTGCCGAAACAAGGTCGACGATCTCACCCTGCATGAACAGGATAGCATTCGCGTCGTCGCTTCGGACCGGCATGGTGTATCCGGAATCCGGATCGTGTTCGTGGCCACGCCAGACCAGCGTCGTTCCGCCCTCGATCACCTTATCTAACACAGCAAGAAATGCCTCGAGGTCGCGCAGAAACGCCTCATTGAGGATATCCTGCTGCGCAAGGCGGCGGCTGATATCGGTCGCAAAGGTGCGATGGCGCGGCTCGAGAAGCGAAATGAGCTTTGCATCCAGACACTTGCGAACCAGGCGGGCTTGACGAAGGGCGTCGGCGACGAGGTCTACAACCATCTCCATCATGCTACCTCCCGAATTGCAAAAGCGCGGACCATCTTCAGCGCCGCGAGGCCCCGTTCCAGCGCCTCTGCGCAAATTCGCGCATCATCAGCGCGGGGATCATCCGGATCGACATCGAAGAAAAGAGCCGCCTCCGGACTGTTCAGATCATTCGTGAACTCGAGGGTCAGCAGGCGGTGAAGCGCGCGCAGGTCGGTCTCAACCTCTTCGGGCTCAGCGGCATTGGCGATCGCATTGGCCACCCTCGCGGCACGGCGTTCCCAGGGATCGCCGCCGAGCAGCTGGGTTGCCGAGACCAATTGATCGGCGTCGGCCAATAACCAGGTTGCGAATTCGCGGCGGGTGTTTGCGGCCTGAAGCGCGGTCCGCATATCTTTGGTAGCGTATTTCATTTGGGTCTCCATTGAGATCCGGGAGCTTGAGTGCCCCGGTCAAGATCGGACCGCGCTTCCGGTCCGAGATATGGCGTTGTTGACGCCTTTCTTCCTTTCTAATCTACATTTGTGGTCGCCGCGGCCGCGCCCTCACCCGAGGGGCGCGGATCGTGGAGGTCCACAATCTTACTCGACCTTCTCCTTTCAAAAAACGGCACTGGTGGTGCCGTCGAACCTTGGGGCGCAGGTGAAACGAATTGCGTTGTTAGCGACTAGTTTCTTCACCACTTGGGAGCAGACCTATAATTCAGGACGTCCACAGGTCATTCTTGGCATTTAGTTTTATGATTTTTTTCGGCCCAAAGATCAGGCTACGGCTTAACCGCGATGCATGTGCTGGCCTCTAAGGCGGGCGCTGGGCAAAAAACGGGTCAATACAAACGTCTAGCATAACCTGAAATCGCCGACCGCCACTTCGGCCTACCACAGAATCCGATGGCTAAACTTGCGTTGCGAGGAGTTAGAATCGACAGCCGGCACAGTCCTCATCAAAACAAATTCCAACAGTGTCAACGAAGGAGTTGACGGATTCCGGAATTGTTCACAAAATTGACGCGGGGAGTGCTGCACTAACTCATGGCGCCGTGGCTGCCATGTATGTCCGGACGATATCCTTGGAGCATCAATGCGACCAACGGCTTGGGCGTCAAAACGTCGACCAACCCCGACTTTAGATGGCTGCTTTGCTTGTAACCGTCGAAAGACCACAACAGCCCTTGGCCTTTCCAGATTAGGCGTGCTTCCTTTCCGTCAGCAATGATTGTCCCGTCGGGTAGCGACATACAATCCGCTTGGTATGTTACCTTTTCGCGGCGGGCGATCCGCGACTTGTGCAACATCCAATCAACGGTCTGTGGAACCGTGCGACCCTCTTTTGGGCCTCCATGCACAGCCTTCCATATGCGGATAAATTCGAGATAACGATCACGTCGACAGGTCGCGCAAGGGCGGTGCCCCGCTGCGAAAGCCGTCGCCTCATCAAGAAAGAATAGCTCGGTATATGCTCCCGGGCTCATGACAGGCCGCTTTCGACCATTGAACGAGAGCGAGCAGGCGGTGTTTGTCAAACATGTTGTCCGCCGATTTCATGCGGCGTCTCTGATTTCAGGGGCGCTGATTTCGGTTTCTGGGTTGAGCCAGACGGGTCCGGCGGGTTGCCAGTTGCGGGTTTTGCCTGACCAGCGTTCTGGGTTTTGCGCACGCGCATTTGCATAGAGCATGGCGCGGTTTGCCAGCGTTGCGCGGTCATGGCCAGCGTGGCGTGCGCCCGGAGTGACGAAGCGGATGGCGCTGTGCAGATGCTCGCCGTTATACCAATTGGCGAAGGATTTTACCCAAGCCTGAGCATCTGTTTTTGTGGCAAAGCCCTTGCTTGGCC
>NZ_FOTF01000012.1 GCF_900114485.1 Loktanella salsilacus
CGCTATCCATCATTGCGACATGTATTTGCGGATGGCGGGTATGCAGGGCCCAAACTGCGGGACGCGCTAAAGGCCCTCGGCCGATGGACCGTCCAGATCGTCAAACGCTCTGACACCGCGGAGGGCTTTGAAGTGCTGCCGCGACGGTGGGTCGTCGAGCGCACCTTCGCCTGGCTGAACCGATGTCGCCGCCTATCGAAAGATTGGGAAAAATCCATCGCAAGCGCAGAGGCTTGGATCCTCATCGCACACATCAGACGCGTCACACGGCATCTCGCAAGGGATTGAGAAGGTGCAGTTAGTTTTGAATCAGACTCTTAGATCAGCGTGACCGCTTGACCGGTCAGCGCGGATTGCTGGGCTGCCATGCCCATACGCACGGCCATCGCGCCGTCTTTGACTGTGACCTCCACGCCCGCCTCTGCCCGCACGGCAGCGGCAAACCGCTGGTGCTGATAGAAGGTCGCGCCGTTATGATCGCCTGCCTCTAGCAAAAGCGGATCAACAGGGATTTCTACCGTATACGGCCCCTTGGGATCGCGGGGGCTGACGGTCAGCGTTGGGATCGGGGCCGCGCCCAAGGCGGACGGCCAGAACCGGCCGGGACCGGGCACCTGCACTTCGATCTTGCCTTGCGGGCCAAGGGCGCAGATTTCCTCTTGGAAACGGGCGCCTTCGGCGAACATGCACAGTTCCAGCATGGCGCGGGTGCCATTGGCGAAATCGACGATGACAAAGGCGTTGTCCCAGATATCAGGCGTTTGCCCGTCATAGGATTCGTCCAGATGGTTCGCCGCCTGCCCGCCGCTGGCCATGATGCGCACCGGCTCTGACTGCACGATCAGCCGCATCAGGTCGAAGAAGTGGCAGCACTTTTCCACCAGCGTGCCGCCGGTGCGGGCGTTAAAGCGGTTCCAGTCGCCGATCTTGGGCAGGAACGGAAAGCGGTGTTCGCGGATGGTCAGCATCTTGATGCCGCCCGTCGCAGCCTCGGCCTGCGCAACAAAGGCAGAAACGGGGGGCATGTAGCGGTATTCCATCGCGACCCAAACCGGGTGCGGGTAATCGCGGAACAACTCTTCGACCTCTGCCGCCTCGGCGGGGTCTACGAACAGCGGCTTTTCGCACAGGATCGGCAGTGGGCGCTGCGCCACGATCTGGCGCAGTTGCGGCAGGTGGCAGTCGTTGGGGCTGACGATGACCAGCGCGTCCAAATCCGCCTGCCCCAACAGATCGTCAAGGCTGGTCGCGACGCGTGCGCCGCCCGCAAGGCGCGCCGCGGCCTGCGCCAGATCATCCACCGGATCGTAAACGACCGCGACGGCGGCATCCGGCAGCAAGGCAATGTTGCGCACATGCTCTTGCGCCATCATCCCGCAGCCAATCAGCCCGTAGTTCATTACTTTCGACATTTTATCCTCGTCCCATGCGCGATACGTACCGCGCCCTTTCATGATCGAACCATGTGCGTGAAAACTCTGCCCGTGCGCCGTCCGCAGCCCGGCTGACGCGCGAGATATGGGCCGACATCGTGCCCGGTTTCACCGCAAAATCCGGCGGGGCCCAATCTGGCACAGCGCGCAAACCGATGCGGTCTTCGACAGATGTGATCACCAGCCCCAGCCGGTCGCGATAATGGCGATACAGCGAATCCGACAGATCATCCGCCGACAGCCGCGCCGCGCGGGCGGCGTCCAGCCAGATCTCCTCGACCGCGATCGGCACGTCGTCAATCCGGCGCAAACGGCGGATACGCCAGCCTTGCGCGGCGGCACCAAAAGCGGGTGCATCCTGCGGTTTTGGGCAAAGCGTCACGTCCAGCACGGTGGCCGTTGGCAAGCCGCCGCCATTGGGGCGTTCAAGGCGAAAGAAGCTATAGACCGACTGCACATCAGGGCGCTGGCGGATGTAATTCCCCGACCCTTGGACGCGGACCAGCAATCCTTGTTCTGTCAGCAATGCCAATGCCTTGCGCAGCGTTCCTACGGATAAATCCAGATCCTGCGCCATCGTGCGTTCATTTGGCAGCCGGGTGCCATCGGCCAAGTGGCCCGCTGCGATTTCACGGATCAGACGTTCGCTGACCTGCACGTATTTGGGCAAAGGGGGCTTGGGCGGCACAGTAATATTCCAAATTGATACACTATTGTTACACTCCAAATCCCATGCTATGCAAGCCCCAACACCAGCGGGAGGAGCCGCCATGACCGATACTGTTGTCCCCGTCACCAGCCGCGATTTAGACGCAGCAGAGGTGTCCTGGTTCTCTGCGCTATGCTCTGATGACTACCAATTCCTAGGCGTGCCAGACGGCGATCTGCGTTCCAGCTGGGAGCATTGCCGCGACATCGGCCTAGAGGCAGAGCGTCAGGGATTTCGCAACCTGCTGGCCCCGTCGTCCTATCAGGTCGGCCAAGACACGCTGTCCTATGTCGCCGCCATGGCGCCGCTGACGGACCGCATCAACTTTCTTGCCGCCATCAGGTGCGGGGAAATGCAGCCGATCATGCTGGCCCGCACCGTCGCCACGCTGGACCACATGCTAAAGGGTCGTTTGACCCTGAACGTGATCAGCAGCGATTTCCCCGGTGAAAAGGCTGACAGCGCATTTCGCTATCGCCGCAGCCACGAAGTGGTCGAGATTTTGCGTCAGGCTTGGACGCGTGACAAGATTAACTTCAGCGGCGAAGTCTATGATTTCAAAGACGTTCCCACTGAACCTGCGACGCCCTATCAGACGGGTGGCCCGCTGCTGTATTTCGGCGGCTATTCCCCCGATGCGCTGGAACTGTGCGGCGCACAATGCGACGTCTATCTGATGTGGCCGGAAACCAAGGACGTTCTGGCGCAGCGCATGAAAGACGTTCATGCCCGCGCCGAAGCCCACGGCCGCACGCTGGATTACGGTCTGCGCGTCCATATGATCGTGCGCGACACAGAGGCCGAGGCGAAGGAATACGCCGAATATATCGCCAGCAAGCTGGACGACGAATACGGCAAACTGATCCGCGACCGCGCCCATGACAGCATCAGCCTTGGCGTCGCCCATCAGGCACGCGCCCGCGAATTGGCCGACCAATTCGGCTATACCGAACCGGGCCTGTGGACGGGCATTGGCCGCGCGCGGTCCGGTTGCGGCGCAGCGCTTGTCGGGTCCACGGATCAGATTATGTCCAAGATCGAAGATTACCAAAAGATGGGCATCCGCGCCTTCATCTTCTCTGGTTATCCGCATATCGAAGAGGCGCAGCACTTCGGCAGCCGCGTCATGCCGCACTTGAAAACTTGTTCACTGCCCGAAGCTTATGGCCGGGTGCCAACGACCACACCGCAGACGCCGCTTGGCGCAGGACCCCGGATATGAACCGCATCAAGATCACCGATTCCGTTGAATTCAGCCGCATCGTCTATGGCATGTGGCGCCTTGGCGATGACGATGACACCAGCCCCGCGCATGTGCAGGCCAAGATCGAAGCCTGCCTTGACCAAGGCATCACCACGATGGATCAGGCCGACATCTATGGCGGCTACATGGCCGAGGAAATCATGGGCGCGGCGCTCAAAGCGGCCCCCGCCCTGAAGGACAAGATCGAGGTCGTGACCAAATGCGACATCGTGATCGACGCTGGCCGCCACGCTGGCGCGACGGTCAAGCATTACGACACCAGCCGCGCCTATATTAACGCGTCGGTTGATGCGTCGCTGTCGCTGATGGGCATCGATAAAATCGACATGCTGCTGATCCACCGCCCCGATCCGCTGATGGACCACCTGGAAACCGGCCGCGCGCTGGACGATCTGGTCGCATCCGGCAAGGTCCGCGCCGTCGGCGTGTCGAACTTTCGCCCGTGGGACTGGTCCTTGCTGCAATCCGGCATGGACACCCCGCTGTCGACCAACCAGATCGAACTGTCGCTCGCCAACATCGCGCCCTTCGTGAACGGCGATGTCGCGCACCTGCAGCAGCACGCCAAGCCGATCATGGCATGGTCGCCCCTTGGCGGCGGCCGGCTGATGGACAGCGCTGGCGGGCCAAATCTGCATGCCTTGATGACCCAAATGGCAGAAGAGTCCGGCACCGACACAGCGGCCATTGCGGTGGCTTGGTTGCTGGCGCATCCTGCCAATATTCTGCCCGTCATGGGCACCAATACGCTGAGCCGTATCGCCACTCTGGCGGACGCCATGAAAGTTAAAATGAGCCGTCAGGCGTGGTATCAGCTCTATACCGCCGCCCTCGGACACGAGGTTGCATAAATGGACGCAGGTACAATCAGCACGTTCGATCCCGCCAGCGACGCGGACAGCTTTCGCGGCGCTTTGGGCACATTTGTCACCGGCGTGACGGTGATCACGACCGACAGCCCAGACGGTCCGGTCGCCATCGTCGCCAACAGCTTTGCCAGCGTGTCGCTTGACCCGCCCATGGTGCTGTGGTCGCCGGCAAAATCCAGCAAACGGTTCGAGCATTTCGCCGGCGCGCGCCGCTTTGCCGTGCATGTGCTGTCCGCCGATCAGCGCGACATCTGCACCGCGATTATCGGGTCGAAGACCGCGATCTCTAAGGTGCCGATGCACCTGTCCCATTGCGGTATGCCGATCATCGAAGGCGCTTTGGCGACCTTTGAATGCAACCTAGAAGCCACCCATGACGCAGGCGATCACGTCATCGTCGTCGGCCGCGTCACCAAGGCCCACCACGGCGGCGGTGACCCGCTTGTCTTCCACGCGGGCAAATACGGTGCCTTCACGCAGACAGACTAACGATATCCGCCTTCTCCTGGTTAAAAATATCTCGGGGGGAGGCGCGCAGCGACGGGGGGCTGGCCCCCCCTACCTGATTTTTCGCCGAAAAATCGGCCACGCCCGCACTGGGCACAACAGGGGAGGAGCCGGCATGCCGGTCCTGTTTGGGGTCCTTTGGCCCTTGCAACGTCTGAACACCGGATTGCTGGCCGTCGGCCGGACAATCGCTGTTGCGCTGCTTGCAGCGATGGTCTGCTTCATTCTGGGGCAGGTGTTTTTCCGCTATGTCCTGAACGACGCCCCGCGCTGGACCGAAGAGGCCGCGCGCTTTGGCATGCTGTGGATGACCGGGCTGATGGCCCCCGTCGCCTACCGTCAGGGCGGCTTTGTCGCGATTGACATGGTCGAACGCGCCCTACCCCGCATTGCCGCTGGCATCCTGACCCTTGTGCTGCTGTCCCTATCGCTTTGGGTGCTGTGCGTCATGTGGGACCGCGGCCTGAATAACCACGTCTTTAGCCTGTCCGGGCGCGGCACCATGCCATCCCTGCGTGTGCCGCTGGACCTATTCGGCGGCGAAAGCATCAAGTTCAAGAACCAATGGATGTTTGCCTCGCTCTTCGTGGGCGTCACCCTGCTGATCCTTGTGAACATCGAACTGATGCTGCGCCAGATCATTACCCTGCTGGGCGGGGCTGCGCGTTTGACACCGCTGGCCGATAAGACTGTGATGGCTGAATAATGCTGCTTTTATTCCTTCCCCTTTTCCTGATCCTGATCCTTTTCGGCCTGCCCATCGTCTTTGCACTGATGGTGTCCCCCATCGCGATGATCATGATCGAAGGCGACGCCCGCAATGTCGTCGCGGGCCTATACCGCAACCTTTACAACGGCATGGACAGCTTCCCGCTAATGGCGCTGCCCTTCTTTATGCTGGCCGGCGAAATCATGAACCGGGGCGGCATCACGATGCGCCTGGTGGAATTTTCCCAAGCCTTCATCGGGCATCTGCGCGGCGGTCTGGCCCATGTGAATATCCTGTCCAGCTTTCTGTTCGCGGGCATGTCCGGCTCTGCCGTCGCCGACGTCTCGGCCCTCGGCTCTACCCTGATCCCCGCGATGGAACAGAACGGCTATACCCGCCGCTTTGCCGCTGCGATCACCGCGGCCAGTTCCGTCATCGGCCCGATCATCCCGCCGTCCGGCATCATGATCATCTACGCCTATGTCATGGGCGAGTCTGTCGCCGCCTTGTTCCTTGCGGGCATCGTGCCGGGCATCCTGATCGGCCTTGGCCTGATGGCAACGGTCTGGTTCATGGCCGACCGCTATGACCTTCCCAAGGCCGAACGCATCGTCCACCCCGGCCAGACCATCAGCCGCGTCGAATACTGGGTCAGCTTTGCCCTGCTGCGCCTGAACTTTGCCTATATCATGTATGCGGTTGCCGGCCTTATCCCCGGCGCAGGTGCGGTCCCCGGCCTGCTGCTGTTCGGGGTCATGCTGGTCCCCGCCCACCTGATCCTGCTGGGCTACCGCAAACGGGTCAGCCACGATTTCCGCCTAATCTGCAAAAAGGCCGTGGCCCCGATGCAGACCCCGATCATCATCCTTGGCGGCATCCTGATCGGCGTCTTCACCCCGACCGAAGCCTCTGCCGTCGCCGTCGCCTATGCGCTGGTGATCAGCTTTGTGGTGCTGCGGTCCATGACCCTTGCGGACCTGTGGGCCGTGCTGGGCAAATCCGCCCTTGGCACCGCCGCCGTACTGCTGCTGGTGGGCGCGGCTGTCGCGTTCAAGACCGTGGTATCGCTGTCCTACGCGCCAGAGATCCTTGCCGATTTCATGCTGTCCCTGTCCAGCAACCCGCTGATCCTGCTGTTCCTGATCAACATCCTGCTCTTCGTTGTCGGCATGTTCCTCGACGCGGGTCCCGCGATCATCATCCTCGGCCCGATCCTTGGCCCGATCTTCGTCTCGCTCGGCGTCGACCCGATCCATTTTGCGATGATCATGTCGGTCAACCTGACCGTCGGCCTTGCGACACCGCCCATGGGGCTGGTGCTTTTCGTGACCTCGACGGTGTCGGGCGAACGGGTCGAAACCATCGCAAAAGCCATCCTGCCTTTCCTCGCGGTCGAGATCGCGGTGATCTTTCTGATCACCTATATCCCCGCGATATCTATGACGATTCCGCGCTTGACTGGCTTTGCCAACTGACGCGACACTGCACGAAAACCACCAAGGGAGAGAGACCAATGAAACACCTGATCACCGGCGCACTGACCGCCGCCCTACTGGCCAGCACAGCCGCAACAGCCTGGGCGCAAGACGCGACCTATACCCTGCGCGCCACCGCCAACAGCAACGAAAATGACGAAGACTACGACGGTCTGGTCGTGTTCAAGAACTACGTCGAAGCCGCGTCAAACGGCGCGATCGAAGTCGAAATGTTCATCGGCACCCAGCTCTGCGCCACCGGCGAGGAATGCCTTGAAGGCGTCGCCGAAGGCTCCATCGACATCTACATCGCGACATCCGGCGGCACGGCCTCGCTGTTCCCCTTCGTGCAGGTCCTCGATCTGCCCTACCTGATGGCTGACGACCGCGTGGCCGAATCCGTGCTCGACAACGGCTCGCCCTTCATCGCCACGATGCGCGAAATGGTCCGCGAAAGCTCTGGCGACGCGATCCGCCTGATGACCATCGGCAACACCGGCGGCTGGCGCAACGTGGCCAACGTCAACAAAACCATTCACACGCCAGAAGACCTGGCTGGCCTGAAAATCCGCACCGTCCCGGCTGAACTGCCGCAGGTTCTGGCGACCGCATGGGGCGCTGCACCAACCGCTATTCCATGGCCCGAACTGTTCACCTCGCTGCAAACCGGCGTCGTCGAAGGCACCGCAAACGGCATCACCGACATCATGTCGATGAAATTCCCAGACGCAGGCCTGAAGTATCTGACACTGGACCAGCACGCCTACATGGGCGCACTGTGGTTCATGAACAACGCCAAGTTCATGGATATGCCAGAAGACATGCGCAAGATCGTCGCCGATGGCTTCTATCAGCTACAGCAGGCGACCTTCGCCTCGCCCAAGCGTAAATCCATCGACGCCTATGCCGCCTTCACGGCTGCTGGCGGTGAAGTCTACGTCCCCACGCCCGAGGAAAAGCAAGCGTTCCAAGACGCCGCCGCCCCGGTGCAGGACTGGTTCCGCGAAAACGTTGATGGCGGCCCCGAAGCCCTCGACGCGCTGCTGGCTTCCGTTGACGCCGTCAACGCCCGCCTTGCCAGCGAATACGAAACCGAACTGAACTAAACCCAAAGGGCCGCCCGCCAAACCGCGGGCGGCCCTCACCTCTTACGGCGCAGCCCACCGGGCCGCCGCGCCACCCCTCCAAAAATCCGCACGAAAAAAGACCGCACACTCCCATGGCCGGTCCGTCTTTCTTCTGGTCAAAAATACCTCGGGGGAGGCCGCAGGCCGGGGGCAGCGCCCCCCAACCCGCTTTCCGCTAAACGCTAGGCCAACCCGCGCAGCGCCGCATAGCCCGCGCGATACCGGGCATGGGCCGCATCAAAGTCATCCCGCAGTGCCGCGATAGGCTCCACCGTGCGTGCGATGGGCGGCGTGCCGCAGGCCTCGACGCCTGCACCAGTTGCCGCCATCAGCCCCAAACGCGCCGCGCCAAAGGCACCGCCGAAATCGCCCGCGACGGGCAAATCGACCGGCAGTCCCAGCGATGTGGCGATGGCTTGCACCCAGTAATCCGACTTGGTGCCGCCGCCGACGCCAATCAGGCGGTCGATGCGGGTGCCGGTGCCGGTCAGCGCGTCAAAGCTATCGCGGAAGGCATGCGTGACGCCTTCCAATACCGCGCGGGTCATGGCGGTGCGGTCTGTCGCGTGGTCCAGATGCAGGAATTGCCCGCGGATTTTGGCATCATTATGCGGCGTGCGTTCACCGCCTAGGTACGGCAGGAACAGGGTGCGCGACGGGGCTTGCAGCGCGCCCAAGGATCCGGTCAACGTCGCCGCGTCTTCGCCCGCGACACCGGCCCACCAGTTCAGCGCATCAGCAGCGGCAAGGATGACGCCCATCTGGTGCCATGTGTCTGGCAGCGCGTGACAAAAGGTATGCACCGCGCTAGCCGCATCGGGTTGATAGTTGGACGACGCCGCAAACAGCACGCCAGAGGTGCCGAGCGAGACAAACGCCTGCCCCGGCTTCACGATCCCGACGCCCACGGCGCTGGCCGCATTGTCACCGCCGCCGCCTGCAACAACGACATCGCCAAGGCCCCAACGGCCCCCCAATGCAGCGCGGACTTTGCCCGACACGGCAGAGCCTTCGACAAGGCGCGGCATGTGATCGCGGGTCAGGCCCGTGGCCGACAGCAGCTCGTCCGACCAATCCCGTGTGCCGACGTCCAGCCAGCTGGTGCCTGCGGCGTCGGACATCTCTGCCACATGTTCACCCGTCAACCACAGACGCAGGTAATCCTTTGGCAACAGGACCTTGGCGACCTTTTTGAATGTATCAGGTTCGTTGTATCGGACCCATGCCAGTTTTGGCGCGGTAAAGCCCGGAAACACGATATTGCCGGTGAGGCGGCGGAAATAGGGGTTCGCGTCCAGCTCTGCTGCCTCGGCCGCGGACCGTGTGTCGTTCCACAAGATGCATGGCCGCAGCACCGCATCGTCCGCGCCCAGCAGGGTCGCGCCGTGCATATGGCCCGACAGGCCGATGCCGCGCACGGCAGACATGTCGACTTGGGTCGCAAGGCTATCCAAGACCGCCTCTGCCGCTGTAATCCAATCGGCGGGCCGCTGCTCTGACCAGCCGTCATGGGGGCGTTGCACGGTCAGGGGCGCAGTGGCTTCCGCCAAAACGACTTGGGCATCGTCAATGACGATGCCCTTGAGCCCGGATGTCCCGAGATCTAGTCCGATATACATTTAAGCTGCCTTTGCGCCGGGTTTCTTGCCAAGGATGATCATGCCAAGGATGTCGTCGTCTGTCACGTCCTCGACCTTTTCAGTCCCGACCAACTGGCCGTTTTTCATGACGGACACGCGGTCGCACAGCTCCATCACGTCGGCGATATCGTGGGAAATCAAGAAGATGCCCAGACCTTGACGCTTGAGCTCCTGCACCAGTTCCGCGACCATCTGGGTTTCCTGCGGACCAAGGGCCGCTGTGGGTTCGTCCATGATCAGGATCTTGGCGTCGAAATACACCGCGCGGGCGATGGCGACGGACTGGCGCTGACCGCCGGATAAGGCGCTGACCGGCTCGCTGAACTTGCGGAAGTTCGGGTTCAGGCGATGCATGATCTTACGGCATTCCGCTTCCATCTGCGCGTCGTCGACCATGCCGAATTTGGTCGTCAGCTCGCGGCCCAGAAACAGGTTGGACGCCGCATCAAGGTTATCGGCCAGCGCAAGGGTCTGGTAGATCGTCTCGATGTTGTAGGTCCGCGCGTCGCGGGGGTTGTCGATGGTGGCTTTCTCGCCGTTAACATAGATCTCTCCGCTGTCGGCGGCATAGGCGCCGGACAGGATCTTGATCAGCGTCGACTTGCCAGCGCCGTTGTGGCCCAAAAGGCCAACAACTTCACCGGGGTACAGATCGATGCTGACGTCATCCACGGCCTGAATGCCGCCGAAGGAAATCGACATATTGCGCATTTCGACAAGCGGGGTGCCGGTGCGGTCGATAGGGGTATTTGCACTCATGTTATCAGGCCCTTACTTGGATTTGCGACGATAAAGGATGTCAAGGAACACGGCCAGCACCAGCACGGAACCCACGACGACCTGCTGCATGCCAGCGTCAAAGCCGATCAGCACCATCCCGGACTGCAGCGACTGCATGACCAGCGCGCCAAGGATCGCGCCAAAGATCGTGCCAACACCGCCCGCAAGCGAGGTGCCGCCAATGACGGCTGCCGCGATGACGTAAAGCTCGTCCAGTGTCCCAAGCGCGTTGGTGGCAGAGTTCAGACGGGCCGAGGCGACGACAGCCGACAGGCCAGCCAGACCGCCCATGATCGCGAAGATCTTGACCGTCATCCACTTGGTGTCGATGCCTGCCAGCGCGGCAGCTTCTGGGTTACCGCCGATGGCGAACACGTAGCGGCCAAAGCGGGTGTTGTTCATCACAAAGTTCATCGTGACAGCAACGACGACCAGCACCAGCACGGGGATTGCGAAACCATGGCTGATGAACAGCGTCTCTGCTTCGACGTTCAGGTCGTTCGCCGCGATGTACTGCTTCACGATGCCCTTGGGCCAGTAGTAGGAATTAACCAGCAGCACGGCACCAACGGTGGCAGCGCAGCCAAGGACCGCAAGGAAGGTATCGGCCCAGTAAGGGCGCTTGGCGAATTCAAACTTGGTGCGCTGACGGCGCCCGTTCACGATCATGAACACGATGCCAGCGCAGATGATCAGGCCAACGATCCACGATCCTGTTGCGCCAACCGACCCGTAAGGTCCGCCGCCCAGCAAGGAAAAGGTCGCGTCCACTGGGGAAATCGTCTCGCCCCGTGCCACAAGAAAGGCGCAGCCGCGCCAGACCAGCAGGCCGCCAAGGGTGACGATGAACGCCGGGATGCCGCCGTAAGCGACCAGCGCGCCCTGAAAGCCGCCGATCATCATGCCGCAGATGATGCCGAAGACGACCGTGATGATCCAGATCGCCGGATGACCAAGGCCCAGATACTGCGGCAGGATGTTAACCTGCATCATGCCCATCAGAATGGCGGTAAAGCCAAGGATGGATCCGACGGACAGGTCAATGTGGCGGGTGATGATGACCAGCACCATGCCGGTGGCCATGATGCCGATGCTTGCTGTCTGAACGCTCAGGTTCCACAGGTTGCGGGGCGTCAGGAAAAAGCCCTGCCCGTTGACCAGAACGCCATACATATGAAAGCCGCCCCAGATCAGGATCAGGGCCGCGACCATGCCGATCAGGCGTGTGTCCAGCTCTGTCGCTGTCAAAAAGCGCGACCAGGCGCCTTTGCGGGCCGCCTGACTTGGCGGCGGGTTCGAGGGCGCCGCGGGGGCGTTCGTGGTATCGGTCATGGCAATTCCTGCGCGGGGTTTGTCAAAGTCGGCGTGATGGTCACGCAGCGGGGCATTCCCGGCGACCATTCACGTGAAGAAAGTGACGCAAGGCTGCGTCAAACCTAAATAAAACCGGCGCGGGAGTATTCCCCCGCGCCGGCAGGATCAAGGGTTACTGGCAGGCAGCAACTGTATCCATTGCACCTTCACAAGCCTGCTCTTTCGAGATCTGGCCCGCGTCGATCGCAAGGTTCAGGTTGTCAGCAGTGATCGGGGTTGGCGCAAGGAAGATTGCGTTCATCTCAACGCCCTTTTCGCCGCCAGCCCACTTTTGTGCTTCAGGCACGGCGTCCATTGCAGTGCCAGTGGCCAAAGCAACTGCGATTTCAGCAGCGCGCTTGCCCAGATCGTTGGAGTTTTTCCAAACGGACACAGTCTGCGTGCCACGTGCAACACGGTTCAGCGCGGCAAGGTCGCCGTCCTGACCGCCAACTGGCACGTCCATGCCCTGTGCGGTCAGCGCTGCGATTGCGCCGCCAGCCATGCCGTCGTTTTCGGCCAGAACAGCGTCGATCTCGTTGTTGGTCGAGGTCAGGATCTGCTCCATGTTCTTCTGAGCGTTCTCTGGCTTCCAGCCGTCAGTGAAAGCTTCACCAGCGATGGTCACGGTGCCAGCGTCGATCATGGGCTGCAGGACTTCCATCATGCCTTCCAGCAGGAACAGCGCGTTGGGATCACCGGGATCGCCCTTGATGATCGCGACATTGCCTTCGGGCTGTGCGGCCATGACGGTCTGCGCGATGATCGTGCCGACGCCTTTGTTGTCAAAGGTCAGATAGAACGCGCGGTCGTCTTCGATCAGGCGGTCATAACCAACAACAGGAATGCCTTCGGCAGCGGCTTGGTCCAGCGCGGGGACGATCGCGTCCTTGTCCATCGCCAGAATGATCAGCGCGTCTGCGCCCTGTGCGATCAGCGCTTCAACGTCAGTCAGCTGCTTGGCAGCGGATGCCTGCGCGTCAGCGGAAATGTAGGATGCGCCAGCAGCTTCCAAAGCGGCCTTGATCGCAGCTTCGTCAGTCTTCCAGCGCTCTTCTTGAAAGTTGGACCAGCTGACGCCGACGGTCATGCCGTGGCTTTCGGCCAGTGCCGCAGAGCTGAAACCACACGTCGCAATGACGGCGGCGAGGATGTGCTTGTTCATGGTGTCCTCCCAGACAGAATGTCCCGCGTTGTGGCGGGGATTCGGGGCCTTGCGACCCGCTGCTGTATAAAATGCCGAAATTAATTCAGTTGTCAAAATAATTTATCGGCTGGAACAGAATAATCTTGCATATACCGCGCCAGATTGACGTAATACGCAACAACGAAGCTGCCCGAGGGGGTGCATCGCCGCTTTGCGGCATGTGCAGGTGCAGCATTAAGTTCGAGGAATGAAGTTTATGTATAATGCTGGTGCGCGGGCCGTTTCTGGGCCTGATCTGCCGGGGTGCGGGCCGCTACAATCGGGCGAGCCGGGCCGTGCAAGCGGGCTGCGCCAGCAGGTGTTTGTCCATGTGCGCGCCCGCGGACAGGCCAGCCGGGCCGATATCGCACGCGGTTTGGGCATCAGTGCCGGCAGCGTCACGGCGCTGACCTCTGACCTGATCCAAGCGGGTTTTCTTGAGGAAATCGACGATCAACCGCGTGAAACAGGTCGCGGCCGCCCCCCCGTCGCCCTGCGCGTTGTCGGCGGATCGCGCTGCGTCATCGGGATCAAGGTCGCCGACACCCGCCATTCCGCCGTTCTGACGGATTTCGCGGGCCAGATGATTGCCGATGTGACCTTGCCCACCCCGCAGGCGCGCAAACCTGCCGCAGCGCTGGTGGCAGAGCTGGCGGTGCTGGTGGACCGGCTGCTGGCGGATGCGGGCTATGACCTCGATAGTGTCGCGGGCGTGGGCCTTGGGATTTCGGGCATCGTGGAACATGACGCGGGCCAGGTGCCATGGTCGCCGCTGATCACGGGCCGGGACACGCCGCTCGCTGCGCTGCTTGCGGACCGGCTGGGTGTGCCCGTGCGGATTGATAACGACGCCAATGTGCTCACGCTGGCAGAGCTTTGGTTCGGCACCGGCCGCGACCGGCCCGATTTCGCCGTGGTCACGGTAGAGCACGGCGTCGGCATGGGTCTTGTGCTGAACAACCGTTTGTTTCGCGGTAGCCGCGGCATGGGACTAGAGCTGGGCCACACCAAGGTCGCGCTGGATGGCGCGCTGTGCCGCTGCGGCCAGCGCGGCTGCCTAGAGGCTTATCTGGCCGACTACGCCCTTGCCCGCGAAGCCGCCACGGCCCTTGACCGCCCCGCCGAGGGGACAGAAAACACCGCCCTGATAGACCTGCTCTTCGCCGAGGCAAAGGCCGGCAATACGGCGGCGGCCACGATCTTTCGCCGCGCCGGGCGCTATCTGGCGGTGGGACTGTCGAACGTGGTGCAACTGTTCGATCCGGCACTGATTATTCTGGCGGGGGAACGCATGCGCTACGACTACCTTTATTCCGACGCCGTGCTGCGCGACATGCAGGCGCTGACCTTAACCGAAGGCCGCACATCGTGCGAAATCGCAACCCACGTCTGGGGCGATCTGGTCTGGGCGCAGGGTGCCACGGTGCTGGCCCTTGCCGACGCCACCGATGCGGCGCTGGGGGCATGATGCGGCTTGGTTTTGCACTGGCCCTGCTGGCCAGCCCCGCAAGCGCCCAAGTCACATTTATCGATATGTCTCAGGCGCTTGGACCCCACTCTTATGATGGCGGGTGGGAGCATTTCGTCGGCGGCGGCGTGGTGGTGATGGATTGCAACGGCGACGCCCGCCCGGACATCTTTGCCGCTGGCGGCGCGAACCCTGCCGCGCTGTGGATCAACCGCGGCGACTTCCAATTTGCCCGCGTGCCCTTGCCCGCGCTGACGGACACGGTCGGGGCCTACCCGCTGGACATAGACGGCGACGGCATCCTCGACCTTTACGTCATGCGCGTTGGTCCTGACGTGGCGCTCAAGGGGACCGGAGATTGCAGCTTTACCGACGCGACCGCCGATTGGGGTATCGCGCAGACGGACCAATGGACCACCGCCTTCACCGCATGGTGGGAAGACGGCAGCCGCCCCGTGATGGCCCTTGGCCATTATGTCGACCGTAGCAACCCGGACGGCCCGTTCTTTGCCTGCGACAGCAACACAGTCCTGCGCCCCGGCGTGAACGGCTATACCGCAGAATTGCTCGCGCCCGGCTTCTGCCCCCTCTCCATGCTCGCTGCCACGGACGCGCGCGGCCGCATGACCCTGCGCCTGTCGAACGACCGGCAATACTATGTGCGCGGCGGGTACGAGCAGATGTGGGACATCCAAGACCGCCGCTTTCTGGGGGATGATGACGGCTGGGCGCAGGTCTCGCTTTGGGGCATGGGCATCGCCAGCGCTGATCTGACAGGCGACGGGCTGGACGAGGTGATGCTGACCTCCATGGGCGATCAACTGCTGCAAATCGCGCAAAGTGACGGCACCTACGCCCCCGCGCCCTACGGCATCGGCACCTATGCGCAGCGCCCCTACCTTGGCGACGATGGCCGCCCGTCAACGGGCTGGCATGCGGAATTCGCTGATGTGGATAACGACGGCCGCCAGGACCTGTTCATCGCCAAAGGCAACGTCGACCAGATGCCATCAAACGCCATGGCCGACCCCAATAACCTGCTGATGCAACAGCCAGACGGCACCTTTTCCGAGGCCGCCGCCACCGCAGGCCTCGCCGACACGCGCCGCGCACGCGGGGCCGCCTTGGCCGACTTCGACGGCGATGGCCGCCTTGATCTGGTTGTGCTGAACCGCCGCGCCGACATCGCGCTGTATCGCAACGACACGCCAAAGACGGGCCACTGGCTCGCCCTTGATCTGTCGCAACCAGACGGCAACACCCGCGCCATCGGTGCCCGCGTGACCCTTACGACCGCGCAAGGCACCCAGACCAAAGAGCTAAGGATCGGCGGCGGCCACGCGGGCGGGCAGGCCCTGCCCCTGCACTTCGGCCTTGGCCAAGCGACACAGGCCGATGTCGCGATCACCTGGCCAGACGGCACAACCACAACGCAAACCCTGCCCGCAGGTGCAACGACAAAGATCACAAGGCCCTAACCCCGCACCACCCGCGTCCAGAGCCGCCGCCCCCATTCACCTTGCCAAATACACTCCCGCCGGAGGCACCGAATTTTCGGCGAAAATTCGGACGACCCAGCCCTAGGGGACCACCAACCCGCTGGGCACCGCGTCTGGCACCCCAAGGCGGCCTTTGACCGCTGCAGGATCAGTCAGACTGTCAAGGAAGGCCACCAGGGCAGTCACATCATTCGGCGACAGCACCACAGGCGGTGTGGTCACGGCGGCGGCGATGGCGGCGACCTCTGCGGGGTCTGACATGATGCTATCGTCTTCCACATCCAGCGCAGGCAGCACGGCTTGGCCCGCGTCATAGCGCGCCAGCGCCGCGACCGGATCGGCGTGATCGGCCACGAAAGCGGCCAGATCGGCATGACTGCCTGCATGCCCATAAGGCGCGGTCAGCGCGACGTTGCGCAGGGACGGCGTGCGAAAGGCGAACATATCCTCGGGCAGGCCTGTCACCTCGGCGCGGCCTTCGTCGCGCGCAAGGGTTTCAAAGCGCGCCTTCTTGCCCGGCCCGATCTGCGGCGCGCCCATGGCGTGATAATCCTGATCCGTCAGCAGCGGGCCGCTGTGACAATCGCTGCATCCGCCGCGGCCATAGAACAGGTCCATCCCCGAAGCGGCCAGCGGCGGCAAGTCAGCCTGCCCGCGCAGCACGGCGTCAAAGGGCGCGTTATCGGACCGCCACTCGTCCTCCATGAACACGGCAATCGCGTTGGAAATATCGGTAAAGGCGATGTCATCCGGCCCCTGCACATGCGGGTAAACGTCTCGGAACATCTGCGCATAGGCCGGAATATCCGCCACCCGCCGCGCGATAATGTCCCACGCGCCGCCCTGCCCGGTCAGCACCCCTTGGCGCACAGCGCGAGCGACGTCGCTTTCGGTGTAATGACCGGCCATCTCGTCGGGGCTGAGGACGGGAAACATGGTTTGCGCGGACAACAAGGACGCAAAGCCCGCCGTCATGTCTTCGTCCAGCGGAGTGCGTATCCCGCCGGGGCGCGTGTCATCCACAGCGATGCGGCCATCGTGGAACAATACGCGTAGATCCTTGATGCCAAGGTTGAACAGCGCGGGCGCGTTTCGGGGGATCCGCTCCTCTGGCAGGTTGTCTTTATCCGCCACCCGGTCTGTCCCAAGGCCAATGCCGCCATCCCCTAGCCCCAGCGACAGCCCGTCAGCAGTGCCAAAGCGCGGGTGGTGGCAGGTCGCGCAGGCCACATCGCGCGCGCCCGACAAAATAGGGTCATAGAACAGCAATTGGCCCAAGGCGGCCTCGGCCGGGTCAATGGGGCGAAAATCATCATCCGTCAGGGGTGCAGGCAGACTGCTGGGCGCGGCCATTGCCGTGCTGCCCATCAGGGCGAAAACCGCCAGAATCACTTGTTTTATTGCCATTTCGACGTCCCCCACTTGCGTTGCCGCACCATGCCCGACGTTGCTACATATCGCAACGGGGTGATGTTCTGGGTTTGACGAAACGGGCGGAACGATCTAGAACAAAGCAGGAACAAATGGAATCGGAGAGTCGCCGTGAACAGCCACCCTATCCCCGCGTCAGACGCCTTTGCCGGTCCCGCCCCGGACCAGCCGTCTTTGTCTTTGGCTGCGCCTTCGCTGGCGGAATATTTTGCCGATAACGCAGGTGACGGCGCGGTGACGGCGTTCATTTTCCAGCAGCTGCACGCAGTGATCGCCTCTGGCAAGCCGGTGCTGTGGGTACAGGACCGGATGAGCCAGCGCGAGGCGGGAAAACCCTATCCGCCGGGTCTGCCAGAGGATCTAAAGATGATCCTTGTGACCGTGAACCGCCCCGTCGACGCCCTGTGGGCGATGGAGGAAGGCCTGCACAGCGACGCCATCGGCGCGGTCTTAGGAGAGGTCTGGGGCGATCCTGCCGCGCTGGATTTCACCGCCACGAAACGGCTGGCAATGCGGTCAGAGGCGCGGGGCATTCCCGCCCTGCTGATCCGCCGCGCGGCCCATCCGAACCTCAGCGCGGCGCGCCAGCGGTGGAACATCAGCTCTTTGCCCTCGCGGCCAGACCCCGACGACGACCGCGCCCCGGGGGAACCTCTGTGGCAAGCCGATCTGTTCCGCGCGCGCGGCCGTGCGCCCGGGCAATGGGTCGCAGGCCCCGGCGCGCAGGGGGCTACGCTAGAACATCACGTCCGCATGGACCTTGGGCCAGATGCGCCGGGACAAGACGCAGACGACGCCAGCCGCGCCGCCGGATAATATTTTGACAGGTTTTTGACGATGAAACACGATTTTACGGATCAAGGCAGAGGGGCTGTTATCCTGCCCTTCACCGCCGGCCCTGCGAAAGCGGCGCAGTTTTCTACGCCAAACTTTCGCATGGGCGCGGGCCTGCGCCCTGCCGCGGGCGCAGGACTGGCGCAGGCCCAGCAGATGCTGGATTGCGCGGGGATGATGTTTGGCAATGATACGAAAACATCGCAAGCCGTCATCACCTCTGCCGCCTGCCCAAACCCCGCCCCAAACCCTGCCATGACCGCCCCGATCATTGCCCCACCGACCAGCGCGAGCCGCCCCGGCGGCCCTGCGCAGCGCATCACTCAGCGCGGCACAGCAGGCCCGCTGGACGCAGGGAATGGTCCCGCAACAGACCGCGATGCACTGTCGCGGCGCATCGTCAGTATTCACCTGACTGATTTCGCCATTGCACGCTGGCTGCGCTGGGCCGCCGCGCGCCATGATGCGCTCCCCGATGACCTGCCCGTCGTGCTCGCCGCCGAAGGCGCGCATGGCCCCGTCGTGACCGCCACCAACCGCGCCGCCACGCTGGCCGGGCTGCATATTGGCGCAAGGGTCGTCGATATGCGCGCCCTGTGCCCGCAGGTGCGCGTGGTGCGCGCCGACCCGGACGGCGACCGCGCGGCGCTGGACAAGCTGATGCTTTGGGCGCGGCGCTGGTGCCCGTGGACGGCGGTGGACGGCGCAGACGGGATCGTCATGGACACCACCGGCTCGGACCACCTCTGGGGTGGAGAGGCCGCCATGCTGCGCGAGATTGAGGGCACGCTTGGGGTGCTTGGCTTTAGCACGCGGCTGGCGATGGCGCCGACCCACGGCGCAGCTTGGGCGCTAGCGCGCTACGGCGCGGTGCGGGCGATTGCGACGCCGCAGACTTTGGACAGCCAGACCGCCCCGCTGCCCGCCCGCGCCCTGCGGCTGGACGGCGATACGGTGCTGCTACTGCAACGCTTAGGCCTGAAATCCATCGGCGATCTGGCCGCCGTCCCCCGCGCTAGCCTTGCCCGGCGCTTTGCCACGGCGGCGCTGACGCAGAACCCCTTGCTGCGGCTGGACCAGTTGCAGGGCCGCCAGCCCGAACCCGTGAACGCCCGGACCGAACCGCCCCGCTTTGCAGTGCAGGCACGCCTGCCCGAACCGGTGCAGGACCCCACGCCATATCTGGCAGAGCTTTGCGACGCTTTGTGCGAAACGCTGGCCAAAGCGGGACACGGCGCGCGCAAAGTCACCGTCACCGTCTATCGCACCGACGGCGAAGTCAGCCACGTCACCGCCGCCACCGCCCGCGCCAGCCGCGATCCGAACCACCTACGACGGCTGTTCGACGACCGCTTGGACCGGATCGACCCCGGCTTCGGGTTCGAACTGATCACGCTAGAGGCGGATACCACAGACCCGTTGCAAGCCGTACAAAGCGGCTTGGATGGCCGCACAGAGGATGGCGCGGCGCTGGCGCAACTGGTTGACCGGCTGTCCGCCAGACTTGGTCCCGGAATGGTCCGCACCCCCAGCGCGCGCGCAAGCCACATTCCCGAACGCAGCCTGACATGGATGCTGGCGCTCGCGCAGGCCCCCGGCGCGCGCCGCAAACTCGGCCATATAAGCCGCCCCTTACGGCTGCTGGATACACCAGAGGAAATCCATGTCCTCTACGCCATTCCCGAAGGCCCGCCGGTGCAGTTTCGCTGGCGGCGGGTGTCGCACCGGATTGCGCATTTCCACGGGCCAGAGCGGATCGCGCCTGAATGGTGGACCGACCGCGCCAGCGCGCGGCTCCGCGACTACTACCGTATTGAAGATGATACCCGCCGCAGGCTTTGGATTTACCGCGACGGCATCTACGGCGAGATTTACCATCTGCCGCCCCAGTGGTTCATGCACGGTGTTTTTGGGTAATCCACCCGGGGCATTTGCAGCAAGGGGGGCCTCTGTTGCAAGGGGGGCCAGCCCCCCAGGGCCAAAGGCCCTTCCCCCCGAGGTATTTTCGACCAGAAGAAGCAAGGGTTTCTTAACTAACTTGTTGCACTCTAATTCTGCGGTACAGGCGGAGGCGCCGATGATCGCACCAGGAGAAGGCGTTCCGTGGACTCGCAAAGTCGCGGAACGCTGGACCCCTTTCAGGCGCTTGGGGCTTCTTCTGGTTCCAAATACCTCGGGGGGGCCGCCTTTGGCGGCGGGGGCAGCGCCCCCTTGCGACCCCGCAGAGGGGGATGCCCCCGATGCCTGAGAATGACAATCACCACCCCCAGCATACTGTGCCAGAGGACGGTGTTTATACAAGAAACCCCAAGAGCCCTTATGTGGAACTTGGACTGTTTACCTGTTTCTCTTTCCTGCGCGGGGCCTCTGACGCCGCGGATCTGGCGCTGGAGGCATGGTCACTGGGCTATCATGCGCTTGGCGTTGCGGATCTGAACTCTCTTGCCGGTGTCGTGCGCATCCATGCGGAGGCTAAAAAAACCGGCTTGCGCCCTGTGATCGGCGCGCGCATCGCGTTGATCAGCGGCGAGGTGTTTTTGGCCTACCCGCGCAACCGCACGGCTTATGGGCGGCTGAGCCAGCTGATCTCAAAGGGGCGGATGCAGGATCCGGATGGGGTATGGCAGGCCAAGGGCGTGTGCGATCTGACGCTGCGCGATCTGGCGGAACATGCGGATGGTATCCAGTTGATTGCTGTGCCGCCGCGCGATCTGCGGGGATATGCTCAGTGGCTGGCCCGGTTGGCTAAAGCCTTGCCGACGCTCAAATATCTTGCCGCAAGCTTTTTGTATCACGGCAATGACCGGGCACGGATCACCCAATTGGACCGGATGGCGGGGCAAAACGGGCTGCGTCTGCTGGCGACGAATGATGTGCTGTATCACACCCCTGCGCGGCGCCCGTTGCAGGATGTGATGACCTGTATCCGCCACAAAACCACTCTCGCGCAGGCGGGCCACTTGCTAGAGGCAAACGGCGAGCGGCATCTGAAATCCCCGGCAGAAATGCAGCGTCTGTTTGCCGAATGGCCCCATGCCATCGCCGCGACCCGCGCCGTGGCGGATGCCTGTTTGTTTAACCTAGAGGAACTGGCTTACGAATACCCCTCGGAGGTCATTCCGCAGGATACCACCCCGCAGGCGCATCTGGAAAAGCTGACTTGGGAGGGGGCTGCGGTGAGGTATCCGCAGGGCGTATCGGATGTCACGCAGGCGACGCTGAACAAGGAGTTGGCGATGATCCAGAAGCTGGATATCGCCCAATATTTCTTGACGATTCACGACATCGTAATCTTTGCGCGCTCTAAGGGTATCCTGTGCCAAGGGCGCGGGTCGGCGGCGAATTCGGCCGTTTGCTATGTGCTGGGGATTACGGCCGTGGACCCGGCGCAGCATGCGCTGCTTTTTGAACGATTTATTAGCGAGGAACGTAAAGAGCCGCCCGATATCGACGTTGATTTCGAGCATGAGCGGCGCGAGGAGGTGATCCAACATATCTATGAAAAGTACGGCCGCCACCGCGCAGGCCTATGTGCGACGGTGATCCATTACCGCCCCCGCTCTGCCATCAGAGAGGTGGGCAAGGTTATGGGGCTGTCAGAGGACGTGACCTCTGCCCTGGCCAAAACGGTCTGGGGCAGTTGGGGTACGGATATTGGGGAAAGTCATGCCAGCGAGGCGGGCGTCGATCTGTCCGATCCCTTGCTGCGGCGCACATTGATTGTAGCACGGCAGATGATCGGGATGCCGCGGCATCTGGGGCAGCATGTGGGCGGCTTTATCCTGACGCAGCGGGCGCTGACGGACACGGTGCCGATTGGCAATGGCGCGATGCCGGATCGCACGTTTATTGAATGGGACAAGGACGATATCGACACCTTGGGCATCCTCAAGGTCGACATTCTAGCGCTGGGGATGCTGACCTGCATCCGCAAATGCTTTGACCTGATCCGGGCGCATTACGGCCATGACTGGACGCTGGCGAGCGTGCCGCAAGAGGACCCGCGTGTTTACCATATGCTGTGCAAGGGCGACAGCATCGGGGTGTTTCAGGTGGAATCGCGCGCGCAGATCAACATGCTGCCCCGCCTGCGGCCGCGCACCTTTTACGATCTGGTCATTCAGGTTGCCATCGTGCGGCCCGGCCCGATTCAGGGTGACATGGTCCACCCCTATCTGCGGCGCAGGTCGGGAGCAGAGCCTGTCAGCTATCCCAGTCCCGGCGCGCCGCATGATCCGGCAGAGCTGAAGAATATCCTTGGGCGCACGTTGGGGGTGCCGATTTTTCAGGAACAGGCGATGAAGGTCGCCATCGACGCAGCAGAGTTTTCGCCCGCCGAGGCGAACGAGTTACGCAAGGCGATGGCGACGTTTCGGTCCCGCGGCATGATCGAGACGTTGCAGGACAAGATGGTCGGGCGCATGACCCGGCGCGGTTATGATGCGGAATTCGCGGCGCGGTGCTTCAATCAGATCAAGGGCTTTGGCGAATACGGCTTTCCTGAAAGCCACGCCGCCAGCTTTGCGCAATTGGTTTACGTGTCCAGCTGGCTCAAATGCCATTACCCGGCGGCGTTTTGTGCGGCGCTGCTCAATTCACAGCCGATGGGGTTTTATGCCCCTGCACAAATCGTGCGGGATGCGCAGAACCATGATGTGACGGTGCAACCGGTGGATGTGAATTTTTCCGATTGGGACAACACGTTAGAGCCCTATCGCGGACGGTTTGCGGTGCGTTTGGGGATGCGCCAGATTGGCGGGCTGCGGGCGGATGCGGCGGCGCGGATCATGGCGGCGCGCGATGCGCCTTATGAGGACGTTCAATCGCTAAAAACCCGCGCCCGCCTGACCGCGCCCATCGTGCGCAGGTTGGCAGAGGCGGACGCGGTGCGGTCCATGTGGATCGACCGCCGCCAAGCCCTGTGGGAGGCGAAGGGCCTGCGCGATGCCCCCGATCTGCCGCTGTTCAAGGACCAGTCGGACGAAGGGCGCGAGGTCACCGTGCCCCTGCCCGTCATGCCCGTGTGCGAACAGGTTGTGGCGGATTATCAGACGCTGCGCCTGTCGCTCAAGGCGCATCCCATGTCATTCCTGCGCAAGTCCCTGACGCGGCAAGGCTATTCCAGCACCAAGGATTTGCAGGGCTTCAACAAAGGGCGAAAGTTAAAGCTGGCGGGACTTGTCCTGATCCGGCAGCGCCCCGGTAGTGCCAAGGGCGTGTGCTTTATTACGGTCGAGGATGAATTTGGCGTCGCGAACCTTGTCGTCTGGCCAAAGGTGATGGAACAGTTTCGCAAGGCCGTGATGCAGTCGCGGTTGCTGGTGGTCGAAGGTTACGTGCAGCGCGATATCGAAATTATTCACGTTGTTGCCCAAAGCCTGACCGACCGGTCCGATGCGTTGCTGCGCCTGTCGCCCGATGCAATGCAGGCGCAAACCGCCCGCGCCGATCACGTCAAAAGCCCGCTGCCGTCGTCCGGCAGCCGGGGGCATCCCCGCGATGCGCGGATCATTCCCAAAAGCCGCGACTTTCATTAGGCCTTAGTCATGCGTGAAAAACATACCAGCCATGCAACCCTTGCGGGTTGCCCGATACCCCCGCGAGGACAGATACCAAGGGCGACCTTGAAAATCGGACCCATCCCATGAGCTTTATCCTCAGCGCCGAGGCGCGCCGTGATCCGGCGGCGCTGCCGTATTATGAATTCGTCGCGATGATTGCGCTGCTGATGGCCCTAAATGCCGCCGCGATCGACGTTTATATTCCGGCCTTGCAGGACATCGGCTCTGCCCTTGGGGTCGTGGATGAAAACAAACGGCAGTTTGTGATCACGGCCTATATCATCGGGTTTGGCGGTGCGCAGATCATCTATGGCCCGCTGTCGGACCGTTTTGGTCGTCGGTCCGTGCTGTTTGCCGGGCTTAGCATCTATTTGCTGGGCGCTATCGCCGCAATCTTTGTCCCCACGTTCGAGGCATTGTTGTTCACCCGCTTGGTGCAGGGCATCGGGGCCGCCGCGACCCGCGTCATCGCCACATCCGTGGTGCGTGACCGCTATCACGGCCCGCAGATGGCTAGCGTTATGTCATTGGTGATGATGGTCTTTATGGTCATGCCAGTGTTCGCGCCCAACATCGGATCGGCTGTGCTGGTCTTTGGCACGTGGCGTGAATTGTCGGCCTTTATGTTCCTGTTCGGATTGGCTGCGCTGATCTGGGCTTGGGCGCGTCTGCCTGAAACGCTGGACCCGGCCAACCGCCGCCCCCTGCGGATCAAGCCCGTGGCCGAGGCGTTTCGCATCGTCCTGACCAACCGCATCGCCTTCTGCTACACTCTTGCGATGGCGTCATTTTTCGGCGCTTTGTTTGCCTTTATCAGCCAAGCAGAGCAGGTCTATACCGGCATTTATAACATCGGCCCGCACTTCACGATCTACTTTTCGATGGTCGCGGTGTTCATGGCGGCGTCGTCCTTTGCAAACTCGCGGCTGGTGTCACGCTTTGGCATCAAAAAGCTGTCCCACGGCGCGCTGCTGGGCTTTATTGCCGTGGCCGGGCTGCATCTGGGGCTGGCGATGGCCTATGGCGGCGCGACCCCTTTCCCGCTGTTCCTGACGCTGTTCGTCATCATGATGTGCTTTTTCGGCTTCGTGCCGACGAACTTTAACGCCATGGCGATGGAGCCGCTGGGCCGGGTCGCGGGCGTCGCGTCATCGGTGCTGGGTTCGGCGCAGACCTTGGGCGGCGGCTTGCTGGGCGGGTTCATCGGCTATTTGTACAACGGCACGTTAATCCCGCTGCTGTCGGGCTTTTTGGGGCTGGCCTGCCTGTCGCTGATCTGCGTGCTGGTGGCCGAAAAAGGTCGCCTGTTCGGTGCCGCGCCGCGCGCCGTGATTACAAAACCCTAATCACCCGCAATGCGCAGGCCAGCATCGGCCTGCGCGGACCGTTACACTGCAATCAGGCGAAACACCGGCGCGCTTTGCGCGTGCACCGCGTCGCGCACCTGCGCCGCCGTCAGCGTATCGCTGCGGATATAGGCCAAGAAGTTCATGTTCACATTGTTGAACAGCAAGGCCCCAATCGGGCCTGCGTCAACCTCTGGCCGGATATGCCCTGCGGCCTGCATCTGTCTGATAAAGCTGCAAACCTGATCCGACAGGCGGTCATCTAGGGCCACATACTTACGGCAAAACTCTGACTGCGGGTCCAGCATGGTTTGCGACACGGCGATGCGCCACATCTGCCGCGACGTGCTGGTAAAGGAATAGGTCCAATACACTTGGCTCAGCGCGTCAAAACCGCTGGCGGCATCCGCATGCGGCTGCGCGATGCAGCGGTCGGCCTGCGCGATGACCTTTTCCGTTTCCTCGGTCACGCTGGACAACAGAATGTCAGCCTTGGACCGGAAATAGTTGTAGAATGTCGCGACCGACAGCTCTGCTGCGGCGGCGACGTCTTCGATCCGCGTCTCTTCATAGCCGGTTTGTTGAAACATCCGGCAGGCCTCGGTGATGATCCGCTGGCTGGTTGCTTCTTTTTTACGCGCCCGAAGTCCGCTCATAACGTGCCGTTCTATTTTTCTGTAGTGACTACAATTATTGATTGACTTCAAGTTAAGGCCAACACAACCATGATTGCAACAACAAGCGACACCCATGGGAGAGTGAAGATGAAAAAGACTGCCACAACCGCAATGGCCGCTTCTGGTGCGATGCTACTTTTAGCCAGCGCCGCGCAGGCCGAGGGCGAAATCAACGCGCTGGTCTGGTGCGATCACACCGACCCTGCCCTGCTGGAACCGTTCGAGCAGGCCCACGACGTGAAGGTCAACGTCAAGGAATATGAGGGCACGGCCGCGGGACTTGCGATCCTTGACCAGTCCCGCCCCGGCGATTGGGACGTCATGGTCATCGACACCGTCGATGTGGGCCGCGCCGTGGATCAGGGCCTGCTGGCCGCCCTGCCGGACGACATGGGCACGGGCGATTTCTTTCCAGAGCTGGTGATGGCCGACAGCAATGGCCGCGATGGCACCACCTATGCGGTGACGGAAAAGTTCGGTTACAACACCATCGCCTATGACAAAACCAAGGTCGATCCCGCCGATATGGACGACCTGAGCATCCTGTGGTCGGACAAATATGCAGGCCGCATCGCGGTTTATGACTACTACCTGCCCGTGCTGGGCCTGATCGGTCTGGAACAGGGCACCGCCACCGCCGACCTGACCGCAGACAGTGTCGAGGCGCTGCGCGACCGCGCCTATGCGCTAAAGGCCAACGCGCGCCAAGTCAGCGACGTGGTCGCCAGCCAGACCGCCCTTGCCACCGGCGAAGTCGACATCCTGATCGGCGGCGGCGAATGGGTAACAGCGGTGCTGAGCGCCGAAAACCCCGCGCTGGACTGGACCGTGCCAAGCCAAGGCGCGCTGCGCTGGTCCCAGTCGATCGCGGTGCTAGAGGATTCCGAAAACAAGGACATGGCGACCGAATTCGTCAAATATATCGTCAGCCCCGAAGGTCAGGCGCGCTTGGCGACGTCCTCGTGCTATTGGGGGATGCCTGCGAACCGCGCGGCTGGCGACGTGCTGACGGATGATCAAAAGGCCGCTTTGCGCTGGGACGATCAGGACGCCTATCTGGCGAATTCGCAGCTGTATCCGGTGCCGGATGCGGACCTGGATCTGGCGATGCAGGACCTGTGGACGGACATGTTGCAGCAGTAACCGCCCCAGCCCATTGACCCCAGCCCATCGACCCCGGCCCATTGGCCCCGGCGCACTTCGCCGGGGTCACCCCTGACAGGACCAATTCCATGAGCCGTATTGAGCGCGCCGAGCAGCGCACTGCCCTGACATTTGTCGCCCCGGCCTTGCTGTGGACGCTGGCGTTTTTCCTTGTGCCCTTTGCCGCGATGGTCCTGCTCAGCCTCGCGCATCTGGAAGGCCGAGAGGTCGTGCAGGCCTATGACCTTGGCAACTACGTCAAGATTTTCACCGACCCGTCGCTGCTCAAGGGGATCTTCGTCTCGCTTGAAATCACCATGACCGTCACAGTGATTTCCGTGCTGCTGGCTTGGCCGCTGGCATGGATCATCGCAACGCAAGTGCCGCCCAAGTATCAGCGGTTGGCGATCATGCTGGCGGTGCTGCCGTTCTGGACGTCCTACGTTGTGCGGTCTTACGCTTGGGCGCTGGTGCTGGGGCAGAATGGTGTGCTGATGCAGGGGATGATCGGGATCGGGCTGCTGGATGCGCCCATTCAGATCATGGCGACACGCACCGCGACAATCATCGGTTTCGTGCATTTCTTTGTCATGCTGCTGACGCTGACGATCTACGCCAACCTGATCCAGCTGTCGCCAAACTATGCCCGCGCCGCCGCCGATCTGGGGGCCAGCGGTTGGCAGACCCTGCGGCTGGTGATCCTGCCGCTGACCCTGCCCGGCATCATGACCGGCGCGTTCCTGACCTTTGTTTTGTGCATCGGCGATTACATCACGCCGCAGATTTTGGGCGGCAATAACGAGCTTTCCATGCCCCAACTGATCATGCTGCAACTTGGGCGCAGGGGGGATTTCCCCATGGCCTCTGCCCTGTCCGTCGTGTTGATGGCGCTGGTCACGCTGGCCTATGCCGCCACCGCCCGCTGGCTGAAAATGGACCGGGTCTGATGCGCGCGCTGTCATACGCTTATCTTGTGGCGATCTTTGCCTTTATCTTTTTGCCCGTCGTCGTGCTGGTGCTGTTTTCCTTCCAAGCGGGCCGCCTGCCCGTGCCGCCCTTTGATGGCCCATCGCTCAAATGGTATGCAGAGGTGCTGGCCGACCGCGGCTTGATGGAGGCGCTGCGCAATTCGCTGTTTGTGGCGCTGATCTCCTCGACCATCGCGTTGACGCTGGGGTTCCTTGCCGCGCAGGGCCTCGCCCGCGTGCACCTGCCCGGATCAGTCATCATGCGCGGCCTGCTGATCGCGCCGATGACCGTCAGCTATCTGATCATCGCACTGGGATTGCTCAGCATGTTCAACGTGATCGGCGTGCGCCCGTCGCTTTGGGCCACGGGGGTCGGCCATGTCGTCATCAACCTGCCCCTGTGCTTTGCGATCCTGTTCGCGGCGATGGGCGATCATCAGAAAAACGCCGAACGCGCCGCCCGCGATCTGGGGGCGAGCGAATTGCAGGTCGTCGCCCTTGTCACCGCGCCGATGCTGAAACCCGCCTTGCTGGCCGCATTTTTCCTATCCGTCACCTTTAGCTGGGACGAGTTCATCATCGCGTTCCTGCTGACGCGCTTTGACGTGACCCTGCCGGTCGAGATTTGGTCGATGCTGCGATCCGGCCTGTCACCAGCGACGAATGCCATTGGGTCACTGGTGTTCCTTGTGTCCATCGCGATCCTGATCATCCTTGAATTGACCGTTTTCAGAAAGCCAAAGTCATGACCGCAGACGTCGCATTGCAGTCCATCAGCCAGTCGTTTGGCACCTTTCAGGCGCTGGACAATATCGATCTGTCCTTTGGCGCGGGCGAATTTGTTGTGCTGCTGGGGCCGTCCGGTTGCGGCAAGTCCACGCTGCTGTTCATCCTTGGCGGCTTTTTGTCGCCCACCAGCGGCACGGTGAAAATCGGCGGCCGCGATATGGATGGCGTGGCCCCGAAAAACCGCCCCACAACGACGATGTTTCAGGACTACGCCCTGTTTCCGCACATGTCCTTGCGCGACAACGTCGGCTTTGGCCTGCGGATGAAGGGGATGGGCCGCGCCGCCCGCAATGCCAAGGCAGAGGACATGCTGGACCTTGTGGGCCTGCGCGACAAGGCAGGCCGCAAACCGCACGAGCTGTCAGGCGGCCAGCGCCAGCGCGTCGCCCTTGCCCGCGCCTTGGCCGTCGATCCCGATGTGCTGCTGCTGGACGAACCCCTTGGCGCGCTAGACCTGAAGCTGCGCCGCCAGATGCAAGACGAGCTCAAAGCGATCCAGCGCAAGGTCGGCACCACCTTTGTCCACGTCACCCACGACCAAGAAGAGGCGATGGCCATCGCCGACCGCATCGTCGTGATGAACCAAGGCCGAGTTGAAGACTTCGGCGCGCCAGAGGAAATTTACCTGCGGCCGAAGACGTTGTTCACGGCTAACTTTATGGGGGATATCAATCTGTTGCCGGGCGATCTTCATCCCGCCAAGCCGGGCATAGCGCATGGTGTGCGGCCAGAGAATGTCGGCCTGAAAGGCGACGTCGCCCTTGGCCCCGCGACATTGGACAGCACGGCGTTTTTCGGCACCTACCACCGCTGTCATTTCCGCAGCACGGACGCCGCCGCCACGCCTTATGTGGCCCACCTGCCGCTGGGCGATCTGCCCGCGCCGGGGGCCACGGTGCCGCTGTTCGCGTCCCATGTCGTCGCGTTGCAGGCCGCACCATGACTGCGGCCATTAAGCGGGCTAAACCACAGGACTGGTACCGCACGCGCACCTTATCCGACGGTGTGACCCATATCGACGAGCCGCATATCAAAGAGTTTTATCGCTGCAACGTCTGGCATGTACGTGGCCGCGACCGAGACATGCTGGTCGATAGCGGCATGGGCGTGCTGAGCCTGCGCGACTGGGTGCCGCTGGTCACCGAGCGCCCGCTAGATGCCGTCGCCAGTCACACCCATTTCGACCATATCGGTACGCACCACGAATTTCCCTGCCGTCTGTGCCATGCGGCAGAGGCGGATATTCTGGCCAATCCCACGCGCGAAAACACCTTTGCCGCCGACTACGTGACCGACGACATCTTTACCGCGCTGCCGCCGCAGCCCTATCAATCCGCGACCTATACCGTGAAATCCGCCCCCGCGACGCGGATCTTGCAAGATCGCGACATCATCGACCTTGGGGATCGCCATTTCGAGGTGATCCACACCCCCGGCCACAGCCCCGGCGGGATTGCCTTGTTCGAGGCCGCGACAGGCATGCTGATCTCGGGCGATATCGTCTATGACGGGCCGCTGATCGAAAGCGATGATCCTGCCGAGATGCAGCAATATGTCACCAGCATGAAGCGTCTGCTGGACCTGCCCGTGCAAACCGTCCACGGCGGCCATTTTCCGTCCTATGACGGCGCACGCCACCGCGACATCATCACGAACTGGCTGCGCGCCAAAGGCGCCTGACCCCACCTAAAACCGGAGCATACCATGACCCAGAACAACCAGCCGCTTGGCGGCAACACCATGCCCCGCTTTGGCGGGCCTGCCACGATGATGCGCCTGCCAAGCCAAGACACCGCCGCAGGGCTGGACGTCTGCTTTGTCGGGGTGCCGATGGATATTGGCACGTCGAACCGCCCCGGCACACGGCTTGGGCCGCGGCAAATCCGCGATGAAAGCCGGATGCTGCGCCCCTATAACATGGCGACGGGGGCCGCGCCGTTTGACAGCTTGCGGGTGGCCGATCTTGGCGATGTGCCGATCAATACCTTTGATCTGAAAAAATCCGTGCAGATCATCGAGGATCATTACCACGCGATCCTGAAACACGACGTCATCCCCCTGACCCTTGGCGGCGATCACACGCTGTCTTGGCCGATCCTAAAGGCGATCAAGGCGAAACACGGCCCCGTCGCGCTGATCCATATCGACGCCCACGCCGACACAAACGAGAATATGTTCGGAGAAGAGGTCGCCCACGGCTGCCCCTTTCGCCGCGCCCATGAAGACGGCTGCCTGATCAACGACAAGGTATTCCAGATCGGTTTGCGCGGCACCGGCTATGCCCCCGCTGATTTCGACTGGGGACGAGAGCGCGGCTGGAAGGTTATCCCAGCAGAGGCGTGCTGGCACAAATCCCTCTCGCCTTTGATGGACAAGATCCGTGCGATGATTGGCGACACGCCGGTCTATCTGACCTTTGATATCGACAGCCTTGATCCTGCCTATGCCCCCGGCACCGGCACGGCGGAAATCGGCGGGCTGACGATGGCGCAGGGCATGGAAATCGTGCGCGGCTGCGCGGGCCTGAACATCGTGGGTGCCGATCTGGTCGAGGTGTCGCCCCCCTACGATATGCCCGGGAACACCGCCGTTGCGGGCGCGGGGCTGCTGTTTGAAATGCTGTGCGCCCTGCCCGGCGTGCCGCGCGGCGGCGCTGCGCCAAGGTCCGATATTGCGTTTTAAGCGCGGTAGGGGCTGCTTTGCGGTTTCACTAAACCTATCTGATTAAGATCAATGTAAGCGCGGCACAGGCGTGCTAAGCTACAAGCATAAATTGCAAGATCACAGTCGCCTGCCCCGCGCTGAACAGTCCGTGGCAGGCGACATCAGAAAAGGAACAGCCCCTTGGCCAAGCTGGACGACCCTTATGCCACGCTCGGCGTGCCGCGCACCGCGACCCAGGACGAGATTCGCAAAGCCTACCGCAAGCTGGCGCGGCAACATCACCCTGACCTGAACCCCGGCGACGCGGTGTCAGAGGCTGCGTTCAAAAAAGCCTCGGCCGCGAATGAATTGCTGTCCGACGCCGAAAAGCGCGGCAAGTTTGATCGTGGAGAGATCGACGCCAGCGGGCAGGAAAAGGCCACCGGCCCGTCCTATCGTGACTATGCGCAGCAAGGCGCTGGCCAGCGCTATAGCCGCGCGGGCGCGCAAAGCGGTGGCTGGAACCCCGAGGATTTGAACGATGTGTTCGGGTCTATGTTTGGCCAAGGCCAGCGGCGGCGCAACATGCCCCAGCGCGGCAGCGACGAAAATTACACCCTGACCTGCGACTTTCTGGACGCCATCAACGGTGCCACGCCCCGCCTGACCCTGCCCGATGGACGCTCGCTAAGCGTGAAAATCCCGGCGGGCACCAAGGATGGCCAAATCCTGCGCCTGCGCGGTCAGGGGGCAGAGGGGCTTGGCGGCGGCGCGGCGGGGGATGCGCTGATCACCGTGACGATCAAGCCGCACGCCTATTTTGAACGGCGCGGCAACGACATCCACGTGACCCTGCCCGTGACGATCACAGAGGCAGCGCTGGGCGGGCCGGTGCAGGTGCCGACGCCGCAAGGCCCGGTCAAGATGAAGATCCCCGCAGGCTCTGACAGCGGCACGGAGCTGCGCCTGCGCGGGCGCGGCGTGCCAGCGCATGGCAAACAAGACGCGGGCAATCTTTATGCGAAACTAAGCGTCGTGATCGGTGCGCCCGATGACGCGCTTAAGGCGTTTTTAGCGGAGTGGACGCCGAAAGACCCCGTCAATCCCCGCGCCGCTATGGAGGATAAAGCATGATTAGCATTGATGTTCTTGTCGCCGAAGTGTCCGGTCTGAACCGGCAGGATCTGGACCTGTGGATCGCGCAAAGCTGGGTGCGCCCCGATGATGACGCGGGCGATCTGGTGTTTCAGGACATCGACGTCGCGCGGATCAAGCTGATCCTAGAACTGCGCGGCACGATGGAGATCGACGATCATGCCATGCCGGTCGTGCTGTCCCTGCTGGACCAGCTTTACGACATGCGCCGGCAGGTGCAGGCCCTTGGCACCGCGATCACTGAAACCGCGCCAGATGATGTGCAGCGCGCGCTCGCACAGCGTTTGACGCAGCAGATGCGCGGCGTTTTACACTAGCGGCAAGGTTTGGTTGATCCAAGTCAACACGCCGCGCCGCAAACCGGATTATACTGGGGCATAACCTTGGAAAGGGGATCGTCATGTTCAACAAGATTTTGGTCGGTTTCGATGGCTCTGACCACGCCGAACGGGCGCTGCGGATCGCGGCTGACATCGCGGGCAAATACGGGTCCGAATTGCAAATCGTCCATGTGCCAGAGCTGCGCAATGACGCCGTCGCTGTCGGATCAGAGGTGATCTTTATTCCTATTGATGACAGCGAAATCAAGGCTTTGGCCGAACAGATGCTGGCAAAGGCCGTCGTGATCGCAGCAGACGCCGGACATGCGGACGTCAGCACCAAGGTGCTGCGCGGCGCTGCGGCAGAGGCGATTTTGCTGCATGCCAAGGACACGGGCACCGATCTGATCGTCGCTGGCCGCCGCGGCTTTGGCACCCTGCGCGGGCTGCTGGTGGGCAGCGTGTCGCAAAAGCTGACGACTCATGCTGAATGCCCTGTTTTGACGGTGCAATGACGCCTTGATACGCCTGACCCCTCGACCAGCTTGCCGGATTGCGGCGGGCACCGCAGCGTCATGACAACCGCCGCGCGCCTGACCGCGACGGACGATGGCCTGCGCGTTGCGGGGGCGCTGACGATTGACGCCGTGGCGGCGCTTGCCCCCGCTGCGGTGGCGGGCGCTGTGATCGACGTGACCGATATGACGCATATGGATACGGCGGGCGCGTGGTTTTTGATCGACTTGCAGGATCGCGCGGGCGGCGCGCAGATCGTTGGCGCAACGCCCGTGCAGACGCAGCTGATCGAAACCGTCCGCGCCAATCTGGCCCCGGCGGATGCCGCGCCGCCTGCCCCGGATGATCTGACCGCGCGGGTCAGCGATTTTGGCAAACGCGTCGCGACGGCGGGCCAGACCGCTAAGGAACTGCTGTCGTTTCTGGGCCAAGTTGTCGCCGCCATCGCGGGATTGCTATGGCGGCCGCGGCGGCTGCGCCTGACCTCGCTCGTGCATCAATGCCAGCAAGTCGGGCTGAACGCCGTGCCGATTGTCGCACTTATGGCGTTCCTGATCGGCGTGGTGCTGGCGTTCCAAGGCTCTGCCCAGTTGCGCCAGTTCGGGGCAGAGGTGTTCGTGGTCGATCTGATCTCGATCTCTGTCCTGCGCGAGCTGGGGATTTTGCTGACCGCGATCATCGTCGCGGGGCGGTCCGGATCCGCCTTTACCGCCGCCATCGGCTCGATGAAAATGCGAGAGGAAATCGACGCCCTGCGCACGCTTGGCCTCGATCCCATTGACGTTTTGGTCGTGCCCCGCGTGCTGGCGCTGATGCTGATGCTGCCCGCGCTGGGGTTCGTCGCTGACCTATCGGGCCTGATCGGCGGCGCGATGATGTCGTGGATCGATCTGGGTGTATCGCCTGCGGTATTTCAGGCGCGGCTGCTGTCGAACACGGACGTCTGGCACTTTGGCGTTGGCATGATCAAAGCGCCGTTCTTTGCGCTGATCATCGGCATCATCGGCTGCTACGAGGGGATGAGCGTTGGCGGCGATGCAGAATCGCTGGGGCGGCTGACTTCGACCTCTGTCGTGTTGTCGATCTTTATGGTGATCGTGATGGACGCGCTGTTTTCGATCTTTTTCGCGACGGTGGGGATCTGATGGTGACCGATTCCGATGACCACATCATCCGCGTGCGGGGCCTTGTGACGCGGTTCGGCGCGCATACCGTGCATGACGGCCTCGACCTTGATGTGCGCCGCGGCGAAATCATCGGCATCGTCGGCGGGTCGGGCACAGGCAAATCCGTGCTGCTGCGCGCGATTGTCGGGTTGTTGCAGCCGCAGGCAGGCAAGATCGAGGTGTTCGGCGAAAGCGTGCGCGATACCGGCGTCGACGCCTACCGCGACCTGCGCCGCCGCTGGGGTGTGATGTTTCAGGACGGCGCGCTGTTTTCGTCCCTGACCGTGCGGCAGAACGTCGAAGCGCCGATGCGCGAACAGCTTGATCTGCCCGATGCCCTGCGCGAAACCTTGGCGGGGATCAAAGTCCGCATGGTTGGTCTGCCAGAGGACGCGATGGACAAGTTCCCGTCAGAGCTGTCGGGCGGCATGCGTAAACGCGCCGGATTTGCACGCGCCATTGCGCTGGACCCGGCGATTGTGTTCTTGGACGAACCGACGGCAGGGCTGGACCCGGTCGGGGCTGCGGCCTTTGATACGCTGATTAAACAATTACAGGCGGCCCTTGGGCTGACGGTGTTCTTTGTGACCCATGACCTTGATAGTCTGAACGCGATCTGCGACCGGATCGCCGTGCTGGCGGACCGCAAGGTGCTGGCAGTGGGGACGATGGACGACATGATGAAAGTCGATCACCCTTGGGTGCGTGAATATTTCCACGGCCCCCGCGCCCGCGCCGCGCTCGCCTCTGCGGGAAAGACAAGCTGATGGAAACCCGTGCAAATTACCTGCTGATCGGCGCGTTTACGCTGCTGGCGATTGTCGGCTCGCTTGGGTTTTTGATCTGGCTGGCCGGGATGCAGCTGGACCGGCAATATGCGACCTATGGCATCTATTTCGACGATGTCTCGGGGCTTGGGGCCTCTGGCGATGTGCGGTTCAACGGGATCGCCGTGGGCTCTGTCATTGCGCTGGCCATTGATCCGACCGATCCGTCCCGTGTGCTGACAACGGTGGAAATCGACGCCGCCACCCCGATCCGCGCCAACACCGTGGCGCAGCTGCAATCGCAGGGCGTGACGGGCGTCAGTTATATTTCGCTCTCCGGCGGCACGCCTGATGCGGCAGCGCCCGATGTGGACGCCAGCGGTTTGCGGATTATCGCCTCGCGCCGGTCCACAATGCAGGCTTTGGTCGAAGACGCGCCCGATCTGGTGGCAGAGGCGACGCGCCTGCTGGAACAGTTCCGACAGATCACCGGGCCTGAAAATCAGGCGCATGTGGCGGCGATCCTTGGCAACCTCGACACCTCTTCTGCGCGGCTGGACGAGGCGCTGAACGACTTTTCCGACATCACCGGGACGGTCAGCGAAGGGGTTTCGCAAATCTCGGTCTTTACCAATCGGCTGGACGGGTTGGCGGCAGCGGTGACACATACTTTGGCGCAGGCGGACGAGACGCTTGCCAGCGTCACGCGCACCTTTGACAGCGCCGATACGGTGCTGACGGACGCAGGCCCCGCCGTCACATCAGCCACCGCCGCAATTGCCAGTGTCGAGGCGATGTTAGGCAATGACGTGCCCGCCATCCTAGCCGATATCGCAGGCACCGCCGCGCAGGCCCGCGCTGCGATTGCGGATTTGCAAGAACGGTCCGGCACGGCGCTGGACGGGCTGTCGGCCACGCCGGATCTGCTGAACGCCCGGCTGGCAGAGCTGGAACAATCGCTGCAAGCCGCCAATACCGCCTTTGCCGCTGTCACGACGGCGTCCGACAGCTTTAACACCCTTGTCGATGGCGATGGCGCCTTGATGGTGGCAGAGGCGCGGGACGTGCTGGCCGCGGCCCAGCGGTCCATGGCCACGATCGAGGTCATCGCCCAGAACGACGTCCCCGTCGTCGTCGCCGATATCCGCGCCGCCACCGCGACCGCCGCTGCCGCCGTGGACCGCATCGCCGCCGATCTGACAACGGCGACAGGCCGGATCGACCCGATCACGGCAGACGCGCAGGCGGCACTGGTCGCGGCGCGGGAATTGCTGACCCGCGCGAACGCCAGTCTGGACGGGCTGGATACCACGCTGCGCGGGGCGGATGGGGCCCTCGCCTCTGCGCAATCGGCGTTCACATCTGCCGATGGGCTGATGCAGACCGATCTAGAGCCCGCCTTGAACGATATCCGCACCGCCGCAGGCCAAATCAGCACGGCGGTGGATCAAGTCGCCAGCGACGCCCCCGCCATCACCGCTGATTTGCGCGCGCTGATCGCCCGCGCGGATACCGTCGTGGGCCAGGTGCAAAGCGCTGTGGCGGCCAGCGCGCCCGGCATCGGCAGCTTTGCCACCAATGGCCTGCCGGAACTGTCGCGTCTTGCCTCTGACGCGCGGGGGTTGGTGAATGCGCTTGATACCATGGTGCGCCGGGTGACCAATGACCCGGCCCGCTTTATCCTTGATGACCGCGTCCCCGAATACAGGAGGTGACAATGACCCATCTATCCCGCCGCATGGCCCTGCTGGGCGGAGCCGCTTTGCTGGGCGGATGCAGCGCCATTTCAGCGCTTGATGCGGCAGCCACCCCGCTGGACACCTATGACCTGCGCCCCGCGTCCGGCGCAGCGTCTGGCCGCAGCAGCGCAGCCACGCTGCTAGTCGCCCTGCCAGAGGCAGCAGCCCCCATCGGCACCGACCGGCTGATGATCCGCCCTGCCCCTGCATCGGTGACCTATCTGCCGGACGCACGGTGGAGCGATGATTTGCCCGTCGTGATGCAATCCGTTCTGGTGCGCAGCATTTCCGGCACGGGCCGCGTCGCCTATGCCGGGCGCACCGATGGCGGGCCTGTGGCAGATACGGTGCTGCTGGTGCGGATCGATATGTTCGAGGTCGAAGTCACAGCCCCGGACACATTCGTCGCGCATATCGATATCACACTCACCGCGATTGATGACCGCACGCAGGCTGTCAAAGCCTCGCGCAGGTTCGCCCAATCCGCAGCCGTGCCAAACAGCACCCCAACAGCCATTGTGTCAGGCTTTCAGCGGATCATCGACGTGATCGCGCCGCAGATGGCGGATTGGGCCGCCGGGCAGGCCTAAGGGGTTATTCGGGCACCCAAGCCATGATCTGCGCCATCTGCTGCGCGCCCGCCTGCCGTTTGACTTCTTTGCCGCCCTTAAAGGCGATCAGGGTCGGGATGCCGCGAATGCCATAGGTCGTGTTGGCCTTAGGCTGCATTTCGGTGTTCAGCTTGACCAGCCGCGCCTGATACGCCAGCGCGCCTGCCGCCTGCGCGAATTGCGGGGCCATCATCTTGCACGGCCCGCACCACGGGGCCCAAAAGTCTGCGACCAGCGGCAAATCATCGTTGCGCGCGGCCTTTTGCAAGGTGGCCAGATCGACCTCTGTCACTTTGCCATCCGCCAGCTTTGCGCCGCAGGTCGCGCATTTGGCCGCCGCCAAGCGGTCCGCAGGCACGCGGTTCACCTGTGCGCAGCTCAGGCATGTCAGTTTCAATCCGGCCATGATCGGGCTCCTATAAGTTAACTTATATTTAGGGTGCAATCTGCGCGGCGCAAGCTGTTGCCGCCTTTGGCTGGCGCAGCGCCGCGACACATCCTATCGTTGCCGCAGCGGCGCGGCCCCCCTTTTGTTTGCGCCTTGGAGCACCCTATGGCCTTTCGTTTTATCCACGCCTCTGACCTGCATCTTGGGATCAAGTTCGCCAATATCCCAGAGCCGTCCGACGGCACCATTCGCGGCCGCCTGCGCGAGGCGCGGCACGCGGTGATTGGCCGGATTGCGCAGGCCGCGCGGGATCACGGGGCCAGCGATATCGTGTTGGCGGGCGACACGTTCCACACGCCAACGCCGTCGCATGGGCTGGTGCGCCAAGCGCTTGCCGCGATGGGCGAGGATACGTCGGTACGCTGGTGGCTGCTGCCCGGCAATCACGACAACCTGCGCGAGGCAGAGCCGCTGTGGGACATGATCGCCGCCAGCGCCCCCGCCAATGTGCAAGGGGTCCGCACGGCAGACCCCATCGTGCTGGCACCGGATGCGGTGCTGCTGCCCTGCCCCGTTGTTTGGCGGTCTGCCGGCACGGACCCAACGGATGGCCTTGTGCAGATCGACACCGCCCCTGGCGTGCTGCGGATCGGGCTGGCGCATGGCGGTGTCACCGATTTCACCGACAGCGGTGCCAGCATCCCCCCGAACCGCGACGCCTCTGCGCGGCTGGATTATCTGGCGCTGGGCGACTGGCATGGCCGCGTGCAGGTCGGCCCCCGCGTGCATTATCCCGGCAGCCCCGAACAGGACCGCTTTAAACACGGCCAGCGCGGCCTTTGCCTTGCGGTCACGCTGGATGGCCTCGGCGCTGTGCCGCACGTCGCAGAGGTCCCGGTGGGTCAATTCCTGTGGCAAGAGCTGGCGCTGGAACTGACGCCGCGCAGCGATGCGGCAGCGGCGCTGGCGGCGTTGCTGCCCACGTCCGGGCGGCGCGATCTGATGATCCGCGTGCAGGCTAGTGGTTGGGCGGGTCTGCCCGATCAGGTCGCCTTGCGCCGCGCTGCTGACCAACTGGGGCCAGAGTTTGCGCATTTCGAACTGCAAACAGGCGGCCTTGGCACGCAATACGATGTGGCCGATCTGGACGAGATTGATCGCGGCGGGGCCCTGCGCCTTGCCGCCGATACGCTGCTGGCCGCAGCAGAGGACGCGAGCGCTGCCGGGTCCGATCGGGAGGTCGCGGCAGATGCCCTTGCCCGGCTTTATGCCATCGTGAAAGAGGAGCAGTCATGAAGCTGCGCGCCATTACCCTGAACAACGTGCGCCGCTTTACCGCGCCTGTGACCCTCGCGAATATCGGCGACGGGTTGAATGTATTAAGCGAGCCGAACGAGCACGGCAAATCCACGCTGTTCGACGCGATCCACGCGCTGTTCTTTAAGGCTTACGGGGCCAATGACAAAGAGATCAAAGCGCTCAAACCCCACGCGGGCGGCGCGCCAGAGGTCACGGTCGAGGTGGAAACACCCGATGGCCGCTTTGTCATCTTCAAGCGCTGGACGTCCAAGGCGCAGGCGACAGTGCACAAGGGCGGCACGCTGATCGCGCAGGCGGATGCGGCAGAGGACTGGATCGCCAAGCTGACCGGCACCAGCGCGGGCGGCCCGTCCGGGCTGGTCTGGGTGCGGCAGGGTTTGACCGGGCTGACGGATGGATCAAAGGGCGAACAGGCCGCCGCGCTAGAGGCACGCCGCGATCTGATGTCATCGGTGTCGGACGAGGTCGAAGCGATGACCGGCGGGCGGCGCATGGATGCGGCGCTGGCGCGGTGCAAGGCAGAGCTGGCGCAGCTGGCTACGGCGACGGGGCAGAAAAAAGCTGGCGGTGCATGGCGCACGGCGGCGGACCGCGTGGATGAATTGCGCAGCCAGCAGGCGGATTTGGCGGCCACCGCGCAGGCCCTGCACACGGCCCTGAATGATCGCCAACAAAAGCGCCGCGCCTTGGCAGAGGTTGCTGACCCCGCCGCCATGGCCGCGCGCAAGGACCGATTGGACGCGGCCACCGCCGCGCACCGCGTGGCAGAACGGCATGCCGAACAAGTCGAAGGTGCAGCGCGCAAAGTCACAGCGGCAAGGCTGGCCGTGACGGCGGCCCGCACCCGGCTGGATGCCCTGCGCAGCGCGCAGACCGAACGCGATGTGGCGGCGGACTGGGCGACGCAAACCAGCGCAGCCAAGGCAGAGGTCAGCGCGCAATTTGCGACCGCGCAAGCGGCGTCCGTCGCAGCGCAGGCCACGTTGGAGGCGGCAGAGGAAGCGCTTAAGACCGCGCAGGCGGATCAAGCGCGCCTTGATCGCCAGACGGCGGCGCGCGAAGGGGCCTTGCGCCGCACAGAGCTAACGACGCGTATTGCTGAGGCAGAGGCCGCGCGCGCGGTTATCGAAACCCATGCGGCAGCGGCGAAAACCGGTCCGGATATGGCGGCGGTGCAGCGGCTTGAACAGCTGTCGACTGCGCTGGCCACAGCGCTCGCGACGCGCGATGCGCTGGCGACGCAGGTCATCGTGACCTATGCAGCTGGCCGCAAGGACGGCGTGCAGCTGGATGGCGCGGCGCTGGATGACGGCGCGGCCTACCCCATTCCGCGCGGCGGGGTCCTGAACATCGCCGGACTGGGACAGGTCGAAATCCGTCCCGGCGCTGGCGCGCAGGACACGGACGCCGTGCAGCAGGCGCAGCGGGCGCTGACACAGGCGCTTGCGGCGCTTGATCTGCCAGATGTCGCCGCCGCCCGCGCCGCTGCTGACATCCGGGCGCAGGCTGTCACCGCGCAGGGCGAAGCGCGCGCGCGGCTAGAGGCGCTGGCCCCCGGCGGCATCGACAAACTGCGCGAGGCGCTGGCGCAAATTCCGGCGGCGGCAGCGGATGATGCTCCGCTTGATCCAGCGGCGACAGCGGCGCAGCTGGCAGCGGCTGAGAGTGGCGCAGCGGCGGCGCAATCCGCCAGCCGCACGGCGGCAGAGGCTTTTGCCAGCTTGCGGGCACATCTTGCGGGGGCAGAGGTCGCAGCGCAAGCGGCGCGGGATCGGCTGAACCGGGCGCAGGCCAGCATGGCCGCCTCTGGCGAGGATACCGCAGACACGCTGGCGCAGATCATGGCGGCGGCGATGGCAGAGCTAACCGCTGCAGAGGCTGTTCACGCGGCACAAAGCACCGATGCCCCCGATCTGGCGGGCGCCGAAGCCGCCCTTGCCCGCGCCACGTCAATCGAGGCCGCGGCCAGCGCAGAAATCGCCCTGCTGCGTCCGCAAATCGCAACGCTGGACGAACGCATCGCCATCGGCGCAGGCGACGCGGTCGAAGAGCGATTGGCGGAGTGCGAGCAGCAGCTGACCGCCGCAGAGCAGACCCTTGCCCGCTATGACCACGAGGTTGCCGTGCTGCAACGCCTTGCCGCGGCCCTGACCGAGGCCCGCGTCGCGGCGCGCGAGCGTTATTTCGCCCCCGTCGCGGCAGAGCTGAAGCCGCTGCTGCATCTGCTATGGCCGCAGGCGGAACTGACGTGGACGCAAGATACGTTGCTGCCAGAATCGCTGATCCGCGATGGACAGACAGAGCCGCTGGATATTCTGTCAGGCGGCACGCAGGAACAGATCGCCCTGCTGGTGCGACTGGCCTTTGCGCGGATGCTGGAACGCGGCGGGCAACATGCGCCGGTGCTGCTGGACGACGCGCTGGTGTACACCGACGACGACCGGATCGAGCGGATGTTCGATGCGCTGCACCGTCAGGCGGGGGATTTGCAGATTATCGTCTTTAGCTGCCGCCAGCGGGCGTTCCGCGATCTGGGCGGCCACCGGTTGCAGCTGCTGCCGGGTGCCGCCTGACGGATCAGGCGGCACGCCATCGCATTGGTTTAAAAGAACGCCTGCAGGCCCGTGATCGCACGGCCAAGGATCAGCGCGTGCACGTCGTGGGTGCCTTCATAGGTGTTCACGGTTTCCAAGTTGATCATGTGGCGCATGATCTGGAATTCGTCGGAAATGCCGTTGCCGCCGTGCATGTCGCGGCTGTGACGAGCGATATCCAGTGCCTTGCCGCAGTTGTTCCGCTTGATCAGGCTGATCATTTCGGGCGCGGCATGACCGGTGTCCATCAGGCGGCCCACCTGCAAGGCCGCTTGCAAGCCGAGGGTGATTTCGGTCTGCATATCCGCCAGTTTTTTCTGGTAAAGCTGCGTTTGCGCCAGCGGCTTGCCGAACTGCTTACGGTCCATCCCGTATTGGCGGGCGGCGTGAAAGCAGAACTCTGCCGCGCCCATGGTGCCCCAAGCGATGCCGTAGCGCGCGCGGTTCAAACAGCCGAACGGGCCTTTCAGGCCTTGCACACCGGGCAGCAGCGCGTCTTCGCCCACGGCCACGTCCTTCATCACGATCTCGCCTGTGGTCGAAGCGCGCAAGGACAGTTTGCCGCCGATTTTCGGCGCAGACAGCCCTTCCATGCCCTTTTCCAGCACGAAGCCGCGGATCTTGCCGTCATGCGCTTCGGACTTGGCCCACACGACGAAGACGTCAGCGAAAGGCGCGTTGGAAATCCACATCTTGGAGCCGTTCAGCACGTAGCCGTCAGCGGTTTTCTTGGCTGTGGTTTTCATGCCGCCCGGATCGGAACCCGCATCGGGTTCGGTCAGGCCGAAGCAGCCGATCAGATCGCCGCTGACGAGGCCCGGCAGGTATTTCTGCTTTTGCTCTTCGGACCCGTAGGCGTGGATCGGATACATCACCAAGGACGATTGCACCGACATCATCGACCGATAGCCCGAATCCACACGCTCGACTTCGCGCGCGATCAGCCCGTAGGTGACGTAGGACGCGCCAAGGCCGCCGTATTCTTCGGGGATGGTGCAGCCCAAAAGGCCCGCCTCGCCCATCAGCGGGAACAGGTCAGGCGCTGCGGCCTCTTCCCGGTAGGCCTGCGTCACGCGCGGCTGCAGAACGGTCTGGGCAAAGTCGCGGGCCGCGTCGCGCAGCATGCGTTCGTCTTCGGTCAGCTGGTTTTCCAGCAGCAGGGCGTCGTCCCATTTGAATGGCCCAAGGTCGGGGCCCATGCCGGGCATGTCGTGTGCCATAAGTTCAGTCCTTTTGGTTCAGCCGGTCCGCGAAGGCATCCAGCAGTTTGTGTTTGAGTATTTTCCCTGTGGGCGCGGCTGGCAAGGCATCAACCGCGAAAATCCGTGTGGGGCGCTTATACCCACTAAGACGTGCGGCGGCAAAATGCGACAGTGCCGCAGTATCGAACGCCAGCGGATCGCGGCATTGCACAAAGGCCAGAATGTCTTCGTCACCGACTGCGTTTTTCGCGCCGATGACAGCGCATTGGATCACGTCGGGGTGGTCGTTCAAGGCGGCCTCTACCTCTGGCGGGTAGACGTTGAAACCGCCGCGGATGATCAATTCCTTGGCGCGTCCAACGATGTGCAGGTTACCGGCGGCGTCCAGCTTGCCCAGATCGCCTGTGCGCAGCCAGCCATCCTGCACGGTTTGCGCGGTCAGGTCAGGGGCGCGGAAATAGCCCTTCATCACATGGGCGCCGCGGGTCAGCACCTCGCCCGCGTCAGCGCCTGGGGCGGCGTCGATGCGCACCTCGATCCCAGGCAAAGGCGGGCCAGCGCTGGTGTCGGGGCTGCCGATGGTATTGCGGGTGCCGCTGACGCCAGCGGTGCTTTCGGTCATGCCATAGCCATTTTGCAGCGGCAGGCCGTAAAAGCCTTCGGCCTTGGCCTTCCACGCGGGGTCAAGCGGGGCAGCGCCGGAAGAGACATAGCGCAGCTTTGCCCCCTCTAGCCGGGTCAGGCCCTGATCGGCGGCGTATTGCATCAGCAGCGCGTGCATCTGCGGGACAGCGGGAAAGACGGTGGCCCCGCCCAGCAGGGCCGCATGCAGTTTGGCGGGGGTAAAGCGGGTTTCCAGCTGCAACGTCGCCCCGCTGATCGCGCAGGCCAGCAGGACAGAGGCAAGGCCGAAGATATGCGTCAGCGGCAGCACGCCGTAGACATGATCGCCCGCCGTCATGCCGCGCAGGTTCATCGACAGATTGCCCGCGAACAGCAGATTGGCATGGGTCAGCATCACGCCCTTGGGCGCGCCTGTGGTGCCGGTGGTGTAAAGGATCACCGCGACATCGGCGGTATCCGCATCTAGCGGCGCGGGGTCCAGCTGGGTCATGTGGAACGGGCCAAAACCGATGTCTTGCGCGCTGGCATCCGCCGCATGGATCGCCGCCTCGGCCGAGCAGGCAGAGGTGTAGACGATGCAGCGCGGCTGCGCGTGATCCACAACGCGGGCGATTTCCGGCGCGGTCATGCGGGCGTTGACGGGTACAGCAATCGCGCCCGCGCGGCTGGCGGCAAAGATGAACACGGCGGTCGCAAGGCAGTTTTCCGCCACGATCAGCACGCGGTCACCGGGCTGTGCCCCTGCGGTTTTCAGCAGGCCCGCAGCAGCCGTGATATGCGCGTCATATTGCGCGAACGTTGTGCTGCCCGCGCTGTCGATGATCGCGGTGGCGGCGGGGCTCCTACCCGCTTGGCCCGCGATCACCGCGTCGATATGGGATTGATCTTGCATGCAAACACCGCCTCCTCGCGGTGGCCTGATGGGGCGGCTAGGCGACAGCGAGGGCGATAAATTTGTCCATGTGATACAGCGTATCGCCAAAGCGGTGATCGACCATCAGCAGGCGTTTCGCCAGATGACCCAGCGCATATTCCTGCGTCATGCCGATGCCGCCGTGCATCTGGATGGATTCCTCTGCCACCAGACGGGCGACCTGGCCGATCAAGGTTTTCGTCGCCGCGACATGGGTGTCGCGGGTCTGGGTGTCCGCGTCCAGATGGCCCGCAAGGTTGATCACGGCAGAGCGCGCCTGCTCGATCTCGATCAGCACGTCGGCCATGCGATGTTGCAAGGCTTGGAATTTGCCGATGGGCTGGCCGAACTGCTTGCGGGTTTTCAGATAGTCGGTGGTCAAGGTGCGGACCGCGTCCATCAGGCCGACCGCCTCTGCGCTGATCGCAAGGGTGGCGCGGGCGTGGGCGGCGGCGAGCGCGGCGTAGCCTTGGCCTGCGGTGCCCAGCAGCGTGCCGGGGGTGTTATCCAGCGTGATTTCAGCGGCATGACCGCCCCCCGTCAGCGGATAGCTGCGGCGCATCAGGCCGGGGGCGTCCGCTGCGACGATAAACAGGCTAATGCCGTCCGTATCCGCCACATCGCCTGACGTGCGGGCGCTGACGATCAAGGTATCCGCCGCGCCGCCGTTGACGACGACGGCCTTGCGGCCCGTCAATTTGCCATCCGCCCAGGTGGTTTCAACGCGCGACAGGTCATAGCGACTGCTGGGTTCGCCATGCGCCAGCGCCAGTTGGCGGGTGCCTGCGATGATGTCGTCCAGCATGGCCTGCTGGCCCTCGTCCCCAAGCGCAGCAATCAAGCCGCCGCCCAGAATGCCGGTGTCGATCAGCGGATCGGTCGCGCCGACGCGGCCCATTTCCTCGGCCACCAGCGCAATGTCAAAGCCCGCGCCGCCAAAGCCGCCTTGGTCTTCGGTGAACAGCGCGCCGATGACGCCCATGTTGGCAAGGCCAGCCCAAACTTCGGGCGATGTGCCCGTGTCGCTGGTTTCAATCTGCGCCAGCAGATCGGGGGTGTATTGGTCGCGCAGGAAACGGCGCAGGCCGTCTTGCAGCATCTGGCGCTCTTCGGTCAGATCAAAGTTCATGATGTCCTCACAGTTCCAGAATAGCTTTGGCGATAATCGACCGCTGCACTTCGTTCGATCCGCCATAGATCGAAAGCTTGCGGTTGTTCAGGTATTGCCCGGTGGGGGCCTGCGCATAGGCGGGGCCAACGGGATCGTTGTCGCCGTCCAGCGCCTCTGACACGAAGGGCATGGCGTAGGGGCCGATGGCCTGCATGGTCAGCGCGTTGATTTCCTGACGCACCTGCGTACCTTTGACCTTGAGCATAGAGCTTTCGGCACCGGGGGCTTGCCCTGCTGCGGCAGCGCTGATGACGCGCAGGTTGGTGGTGGCCATGGCCATCAGGTCAATCTGCACCTGCGCGATGCGGGCCGCAAACAACGGGTGCTGGATCAGCGGCTTGCCGCCCGACAGTTCCGCCCGCGCGATGCGCTTCAGCTGCTCTAGTCCCGCGCTGGCAAAGCCGACGCCCGCGATATTGGTCCGCTCGTGGGTCAGCAGGTATTTGGCATAGGTCCAGCCTTTGTTTTCCTCGCCCACCAGATTGGCGACAGGCACGCGGACGTTGTCAAAGAAGACCTCGTTCACCTCTGCGCCGCCGTCGATCAGCACGATGGGGCGGACGGTGATGCCGGGGGAGTTCATATCGATCAGCAGGAACGAAATCCCTTCCTGCCGCTTGCCCTCTTTGCTGGTGCGGACAAGGCAGAAGATCATGTTCGCGTATTGACCCAGCGTGGTCCACGTCTTTTGCCCGTTGACGATGTAGTCGTCGCCGTCCCGCTCTGCCATGGTCCGGACAGAGGCAAGGTCCGACCCCGCGCCCGGTTCGGAATAGCCCTGACACCACCAGTCGTCGCCGTTCAGGATGCGCGGCAGCCAGTAGGATTTCTGTTCGTCAGAGCCGAAGGCCATCAGCACCGGCCCCAGCATCGCAAGACCAAAGGGCACGATGCGCGGCGCGTTCGCCTTCGTCATCTCGTCCTCGAAGATATGGCGCTGCACGGAATCCCAACCGGTGCCGCCATGATCCACCGGCCAATTGCCCGCCAGCCACCCTTGGGCGTTCAGGATGGCGTGCCATTCCTCGTGGTCTGCCTTGGTCAGCGCCACGCCATCGCGCACCTTGTCGGACAGGTGCGCTGGCAGGTTGTCGCTTAGAAAATCGCGCACGTCGCTACGAAAGGCGATCTGCGCATCGGTGTAATTCAGGTCCATAACCCGGCCCCCTTAATAGATTTCAAATAGGCCAGCGGCACCCTGCCCGCCGCCGATGCACATCGTCACGACGCCCAGCTTTGCACCCCGGCGGCGGCCTTCGATCAGCAGGTGGCCGGTCATCCGGGCCCCCGTCATGCCAAAGGGATGGCCAATGGAGATCGAGCCGCCGTTCACGTTCAGCTTGTCATTGTCGATGCCCAGAAAGTCGCGGCAATACAGCGCTTGGCTGGCGAAAGCCTCGTTGATTTCCCACAGGTCGATGTCGTCCACGCGCAGCCCTGCGCGTTCCAGCAGACGCGGCACCGCATAGATCGGGCCGATGCCCATCTCGTCCGGCTCGCAGCCTGCGACGGCGAAACCGCGAAAGGCGCCAAGCGGCGTCAGGCCGGCGCGCTCTGCCTCTTTCGCGTCCATCATGACCAGCGATGCGGCCCCGTCGGACAGCTGAGAGGCGTTGCCAGCGGTGATGAACTGGTCATCGCCGCGCACGGGGGACAGTTTTTGCAAACCTTCCAGCGTAGTCGACGGGCGGTTGCATTCGTCCGCTGCGACGGTGATTTCGCGCTCCGACACCTCTTTCGTCTCTTTATCCGTCACCTGCATGGTCACGGTGATCGGCGCGATTTCATCGTCAAACTTGCCCGCGTCTTGCCCCGCAGCGGTGCGCTGCTGGCTTTGAAAGGCCAGTTCGTCCTGCACCGCGCGGGACACGCCGTAGCGGGCAGCGACGATATCAGCGGTTTCGATCATTGGCATGTAAAGCTCTGGCTTGTTGGCCAAAATCCAGTCTTCGCGCGAATTGCGCACGGGGGGCTGCACCATGGAAATGCTTTCGACACCGCCGACAAGCACAGCCTTCGCGCCCTCTTGGGCGATCATGTGGCCGCCCATGGCGATGGCCTGCAAGCCGCTGGCGCAAAAGCGGTTTACCGTGGTGCCCGCGATGCTGACAGGCAGACCGGCGCGAATGGTGGCTTGGCGGGCGATGTTGCCGCCGGTGACGTATTCGGGATAGCCGCAGCCCCAAATGCTGTCTTCGATCAGCGCGGGGTCGATGCCTGCGCGGTCAACCGCGTGGCGGGCGGCGTGACCGGCCATGACGGCGCCATGGGTCATGTTGAATGCGCCGCGCCCGGCCTTGCCGATGGGGGTGCGTGCGACGGAAACGATAACGGGATGTGACATGATGCGTCCTTTAACGGTTCAGGCTGGCAAAGGTTTTCCCGGCAGCGGCAAGCTGTTCCAGCAGCGGCGCAGGGGACCAGAAATGGGGATCGGTTTGCGCAAAGGCGCGGATGTCGGCCAGGATCACATCCAGCCCGGTGGTGTCGGCATAATGCAGCGGGCCGCCGCGATAGCGCGGAAAGCCGTAGCCCGACAAAAACACCACATCCACGTCAGAGGGACGCTGCGCGATCCCCTCTTCCACCACACGGGCCGCCTCGTTCACCATGGCGGCCATGGTGCGGCGGGTAATCTCGTCTGCGGTGAAATCCCGCGGCGTCAGGCCAAGGCCCTCGCGGGACTGGGCGATGATCGCGGTGACAGCGGCGTCTGTCCGCCCCTTAGGGCTGGCATCGTCATAGATGTAATAGCCGTGCTTGGTTTTCTGGCCAAGCCAGCCTTGATGATACAGCGCATCGGCAAAGACGGGCGCGCGGTCCAGCGGATGGGCATCCGGCGCTTTGCGCTGGCGGGTCATGTAACCGATATCAAGGCCCGCAAGGTCGCTGACCTGATAGGGTCCCATGGCAAAGCCAAAATCCACAAGGGCGCGGTCCACGGCGTAGGGGCTGGCCCCGTCCAGCACCATGTGATCGACGGCGGTGCGGTAGTGGGACAGGATGCGGTTGCCGATAAAGCCATCGCAGACCCCTGCCCGCACGCCGATCTTGCCCAGCTTTTTCGCCAGCGCAAAGGCGGTCGCGGTCACGTCGGTCGCGGTGGCGTCAGCCACGACGATTTCCAGCAGTTTCATCACATGGGCGGGGGAAAAGAAGTGCAAACCGATGACGTCGCCGGGGCGGCTGGTGGCCTGCGCGATCTGGTTTACGTCAAGGTAGGACGTGTTGGTCGCCATCACCGCGCCGGGTTTGCAGACGCGGTCAAGCTCTTGGAACACCTGCGTTTTGACGTCCATGTTTTCGAAGACCGCTTCGACCACCAGATCGGCATCCGACAGCGCATCATAGCCGACGACAGTGGCCAGTGCATCGGACAGGATCGCGTCGCGCGCGGCCTCGGCTAGCTTGCCGCGTTTGACGGCGCTGGCAAGGTTGCGGGCGATGGTGTCGCGGGCACGGGCGGCGCTGTCTTCGTCGCGTTCAACCAGCGTGACATGCAGGCCGGACAGCACCATCGCAGTGGCAATCCCCGCCCCCATGGTGCCGCCGCCGATGACGCCAGCACGGGCGATGTCGCGGGGGGCGATACCTTTGATCTCTGGCACTTTGGCCACGGCGCGTTCGGCAAAGAAGGCGTGCATCATGCCGGACCGCTGCGGTGTATCCAGCATCGACAGGAACAGGCGACGTTCTGTGGCAGAGGCGTCTTGGTAGGACAGTTCAGTGCCTGCAATGACGGCGTCCAAGACGGCCAGCGGGGCGACTTGGCCTTTGGCGGTTTTGGTCAGGCGGGCGCGCCAATCCGCCAGTAACGCAGCGTCTGCGGCCGGGAATGGCAGGTCGGTCACGGCGCGGGGGCCCGCGCCATCTGCGATTAACTGCGCCGCATAGGCCAGCGCGTCGGCGCGCAAATCGTCCTCCGCCAGCGCATCGACAAAGCCCATATCAAGCGCTTGCGCGCCGCTGACAGGGCGACCGCTGGTCATCAGGGTGATGGCGGCGTCCAGACCCACAAGGCGCGGCATCCGCTGCGTGCCGCCAGCGCCCGGGATCACGCCAAGGGTGACTTCGGGCAGGCCCAGTTTCGCAGATTTGGTCGCGATGCGGTAATGCGCGCCCAGTGCAACCTCTAGCCCGCCACCCAAAGCCGTACCGTGGATTGCGGCGACCACAGGCTTGGGGCTGGCCGCGATGCGGTTGATCAGGTCGGGCAGGAACGGCTTAACCGGAGGCTTGCCAAATTCAGTGATATCAGCGCCGCCGATGAACAGCCGCCCTGCCCCGATGATGATTGCGGCCTGCGCGTCGTCGTCGCCTTCAAAGCAGGTGATCGCGTCCCACAGCCCTTGGCGCACGGCTTGCCCCAGCGCGTTCACAGGCGGATTGTCCACCGTGATCACAGCGACATTGCCAGCTTTTTCGTAACTCACTTGGGTCATGCGCGTCTCTCCCTCGGCATTGGGTTGACGATATCAACCTGACGAGAGATTTCAACATGTAAAATCCTATTCCATTATGCGGAACAGGATTTAAAGGTCATGCGCGCTCATCCCGCTTGATTGGCCCATCATCCGTTCCAGATCACGCACGGTCTGCAGCAGCTTTGGCCCCACCTCTTCGCGCATACGCGCGACAGAGAGGGCTTCGGGCATCGCGCCGCAGGTAAAGACAACTGGATCGCCCAGCTCGCGCGATTGAAAGGGTACGGCGACGGCGTGGATATTGGCGGCGAAATAGCTGTCCGGGTCGGTGATCACATAGCCGCGGGTCTGGATCTGACTCTGCGCCAGATCGCGGTTCACATGCGCCTGATCGGGCGTCAGGCCGCGGTCGCCAGCCGCATCACGCACCGCTTGGGCAAAACCGTCGACGGGCAGCGCCCCCAGCATCGCATGACCGGACGAAGTGCCGTTAAACGGCAGCCTGTGCCCAACCTCTAGCCACAAAGACGCCACGCCGCGCGGGCGCCATGTTTTAACGATCAGCATCTTGCCCGCGTCCCGCACCAGCAGCAGGGACAGGGTGCCGGTTTCATCCGCCAGCCGCTGCATCAGCGGGCCGGACAGATCGACAAAGGACAGTGACGCGCTGGCCATATTTCCCAGCGCCAGCAGCGCAGGACCGGGGCGATAGCGGTCGTGCCGCCGCGTGTGGGTCAGATACCCCAGCGACTGCAGCGTAAAGGTTAAGCGAGAGACGGTTGATTTGGGCAGACCCGTGCGATCCGAAATCTCGGCGTTGCCAAGCCCGTCGTCAGAGGGGCGAAAGGCGCGCAGGACGCTGAGCCCCCGCGCCAATGTCGTTGCAAAGCGTCGGTCTTTTTCCAAATCACCGTCCATAGAGGGCATCCTTTATCTTATGTCACCGCCAGCTATAGCGAATTGGGGATCAGAAGCGAGATAATCGGAAAGCTCATCAACAAGATTAACACGACGACGTCGATCGCAAGAAAACGCCAGATGCCGGCAAAAATCTTATCGATGGGCACGGCTTTGCCCACAACGTTGCTGATAACAAAGACATTCAGACCCACAGGCGGCGTAATCAGGCCGATTTCCAGCAGCTTGACCACGACCACACCGAACCAGATCAGGTTAAAGCCATAGCTTTCGACCAGTGGCACCATCAGCGGCAGGGTCAGCACCATGATCCCGATGGGGTCAAGGAACATGCCAAGGATCAGATAGATCACCGCGATGGCAGCCAGCAGCAGGACCGGCGACAGCTGCGCGTCGCTGACAGAGGCCACGATATCCGACGCCACGCCGGTCAGGGCGATGAAGGCGACAAAAATCTTGGCGGCGGCGGCGATCAGGAAAATGCTCGACGTCTGGATGCAGGTCTCGCGCAGGCTTTCCCACAGATCGCGCCATGTCAGCTTGCGCTGGGCAAAACCGATGACACAGGCGGCGGCGACGCAGATCGCAGCAGCCTCTGTCGCGGTGAAAAAGCCGCCGTAGATGCCGCCGACGATCAGACCGAACAGCGCGACAGCGGGCCATGCGCCGATGGCGGCGTTCAGCTTGTCCTGCATCGTAATCTCGCCTTGATAGGCGGGCGCGGCAGAGGGCTTGGATTTGACCCAGATGTAGATCGCCAGCAAAAAGCCCGCGAGCGACAACAAGCCCGGCAGTACGCCAGCAAGAAACAGGGACGAGATCGAGGTTTCGGTAAAGATGCCATAGATGATGAACAGCACCGACGGCGGGATCAGCGACCCCAGCGTGCCGCCCGCGGCAACCGATGCGGTGGCAAGGCCCTTGTCGTAGCCCATGCGCAACATCTCTGGCGCGCAGATGCGGCCCATGGTCGATGCGCAGGCGATGGACGATCCGGTGATCGCAGAAAATCCGCCGCAGCCCACAACAGACGCCATAGCGACACCGCCGGGCACCTTGGCCAGCCAAACGCGGGCGGCGTCATAAATGCGCGTCGTGATATCCGCGCGGTAGGCGATATGGCCCAGCGCGATGAACAGCGGGATCATCGACAGATCGTAGGAATGGATCAGGTCGAAGGAATTCGAAAACACCAGCGACGTGGTCGGACGCACCGCGCGGTCTGGGGTGAACGCGCCGGTGCGGGTCGCGAAAATCACAAAGGTGCCGATGGTGCCGATGCCTGCCAGCGCAAAGGCAATGGGCACGCGAAGGGCCAGAAGGCCAATCACAGCGGCAAAGGCGCATAGGCCAATCAGGGTGCCGTCCATTATGCGCGGTCCTTTTCGTCTTCAACAAAGGTAGAGCTGGTGGTTTCCGACAAGGCGGGGATACCGCCTGCGCGCAGGGTGCGGATGTCGCCGATGACCAGAAGCAGCAGGCGCAGCCAGCAGAACGACATGCCGATCAGAAACAGCACCCGGCCCGGCCACTTTGGCAGGTTCAACTGGCCGAAATAATATGACCCGCTTGTGATCATATGCACCGTCTCGTTCCAACCAGCATAAAGCAGCGGGGACAGCGCCAGCAGGCCAAACATGCCGCCAAAGATGACCAACATGCCCTGCGCCCGCATGGGCAGGCGATTGGACACGAACTCTACCACGATATGCGCACGCGCCGTGGTTGCGGCGGCCAGTGGCAGCACGATGGCGACCACCATCAATTCGCGCACCATGACGATGGTGTCGGGAATGCCCGAATTCAGCGTGACCCGCAGCAGAACGCTGGCGGTAATCAATGCGCCCAGCGCGATGACAGCGCAGCAGGCAAGGTCAAGCAACAGCCGTTCGATGCGATACAGCATCGGCCACCCCCAAGTTTATGTTTGGAATAGGTCAGGCTGCGGCGAGGATCGCCGCAGCCCTAAGGTCCGGACTAGCGAGTCCAGGGATAGCCCTGCGCGTCCCGCTCTTCGGTGTATTTCGCCAGCAGTGCGCGGTAGCTGTCCAGCATGCCTGCACCGTCAAGGCCGGCAGCAGTTGCCTGCTCGACCCATGCGTCGATGTAAGGCGCGCCGCGCTCGACCAGTTTGTCACGCTCTGCCGCGTCCAGTTCGATCACTTCGACGCCCGCATCCTTCATCGTCTGCACGGCGGCATCGTTGTCCGCGGTAATCAGCTCGCCCAGCGTGTCGGCCATGCCGACGCCCGCGTCGTTCATCGCGGTCTGCTGTTCAGGGGTCAGGGCGTCGTAAGCATACTTGTTCATAAAGATGCCCAGCGCGCCAACTTGGCCCCAGTTCATCAGTGTGTAGCTGGTCATGACCTCTTGCTGCTTGAGCGCGGCCACAGCGTAGGAATACCCCTGCGAGCAGTCCAGCAACCCGGTATCCATACCCTGATAGGCGTCATAGATCGACATCGCGACCATGTTCGCGCCCAGATCGCGGAAGACGTCGCCATAAGCGCCCACGCCGCGCACTTTAAGGCCTGACACGTCCTCTGCGGTGCGGATCGCCGCGCCTTTGCAGCCGATGTTCACGGCAGAGGTGGTGAAGGTGCCAAGATAGACCAGATCCTGATCGGCCAAGTTGGCGGCGATGATCGGGTCGGTGCGCATCAGCTCGTCTGTGGCGCGCATACCGACCCAAGCGTCCGCGTTCAGCAGCGGCAGATCGGCGATGCCATAGGCGATCATTTCCTGCGGGAAATAGACGCCAATGATGGTGCCAAGGTCGGCCACGCCGTCGCTGACGCCTTGCAGGGCAGCATCAGCCTTGAACAGCGCCCCGCCCCACTGGATGTCGATCACCAGATCGCCATTCGTGCGCGCGGTCACGTCATCGGCAAAGGCCTGAGTCGCCACAGCGCGTGCACCGCGATTGGGGCCAGCCTCGCCCAGAATAAGTGTGGTTTGCGCGCTTAGCGCGGTCGTTGCCATGCATAGCGCTAGCGTGGCTGAAGCCAGAGTCTTCTTCATCGTCGCTCCTCCCAGAACTTCCAATAAGTAGAATACACTTCCACTATACGGAATTGAGTTTATGAAGCAAGAGAGGATATCCGAAGTTTGCTACCCTAAATTGTGGCCCACCCTGGGGGTCGTCGCACCGCATCGTAAACGCCCCGGCCACCCCGTAGGGCGGCCGGTTTGGTCACGTTAAAACCGAGGTGTGAACGCTGCCTTAACCGGGAACAGCAACCATGTGGCCGCTGGTGACCTCTTGCATCAGATGGCGCGCCACGATGGCCCCGGCCGGGTGGACGGGGTTGGGGATATCGCCCGACATGCGCGGCGTGTCAGGGCGCTGGGCGCGTGGGTCGGCAATTGGCACCGCCGCCATCAACCGCTTGGTATAGGCGTGTTGCGGGTTGCCGAAAATCTGCGCCCGACTGCCGACCTCTACGATTTGGCCAAGGTGCATCACCGCAACCCGGTCCGAGATATTCTCGACCACGGCCATGTCGTGACTGATGAACAGCATGGCGATGCCAAACTCGTCCTTGAGGCTACGCAGCAAATCCAGCACCCGCGCCTGCACAGACACATCCAGCGCCGACACGCTTTCGTCCGCGATGATCAGCTTGGGCGTCAGGGCCAGCGCGCGGGCGATGCAAATCCGCTGGCGCTGGCCGCCGGAAAATTCATGCGGGTAGTTATCCAGCTGCGCTGTCGTCAGACCGACCTTTTCCATCAAGGCGGCGGCGCGGGCGCGGCGGCTGGTGGCATCGCCCGTCCCGTGGATCAGCAGCGGTTCAGCAATCTGGTCCCCCACGGTCATGCGCGGATCAAGGGCGGCCATCGGATCCTGAAAGATGATCTGCGTCGCCGCGCTCAGCCGCTTGCGGGCCTGCGCGGTCATGGTGCCAACGGTCTGATCGCCCACGCGGATCAGCCCGGTATGCGGCACAAGGCCGACAATGGCGCGGGCAATGGTGGACTTGCCGCAGCCGGATTCGCCGACAAGGGAAAAGGTTTCCCCGGCGCGGATATCAAGGCTGACACCTTCCACCGCGTGGACCCGGTGGGTCACGCGGTTCAGCACACCGCCGCGCAGATCGAACCGGACCTGCACATCGCGCAATTCAGCCACCACAGGTGCATCGGGGCGCGGCACGGCGCGGCCGCCCTGCCCCATGCGCGGCACAGCTGCCAGCAACGCCTGCGTATAAGGCTGCTGCGGCGCGGCAAAGATATCGTCTACGCGGCCCGTTTCCTCGATCACGCCTTTGCGCATGATCACGACGCGGTCAGCCATTTCGGCGACGACGCCCATGTCGTGGGTAATCAGCAGGATCGCGGTGCCGTGGGACGCTTGCAGATCGCGCAGCAGGTCCAACACTTCGCGCTGCACGGTGACATCAAGCGCGGTCGTGGGCTCATCGGCGATCAGCACGTCAGGCTTGAGCGCCAAGGCCATCGCGATCATCACGCGCTGGCGCATCCCCCCCGACAGCTCGTGCGGGAACTGGCCCATGCGGCGGGTGGGTTCGGACAAGCGCACAGCGCTCAGCGCCTCTAGCGCTTGGCGGCGGGCGGCCGCGCGAGAGATCGGCTCGTGCGCGCGGATCGCCTCTATCAATTGGGTGCCGATGGTCATCACCGGGTTCAGACTGGTCATCGGCTCTTGAAAGATCATTGCAACACGGTTGCCGCGCACGGCGCGTAATTCCGGCTCTGGCATGCCGGTCAGGGTCCGGTCGCCCAGCTTAATGCATCCCCCGGTGACGCGCACCGCAGGGGGCGGCAGCAGGCCCATGATCGCCAGCGAGGTGATGGATTTGCCAGACCCGCTTTCGCCTGCAATCGCCAAGGTCTCTCCCCGCGCCAGATCAAAGCTGATGTTGCGGATCAGGGGCAGCAGCCCCCCTTGCGTGCGGACGGCAACGGTCAGGTCTTGCACCGACAAAACGGGGGTGTCCGGGGCCATGTTGGCCCCGGTCAATGGTTTCAAATCCGCGCTCATTCGAACACGCAACGCGGGAAGTAAAAGCTGACGATCCAGTTCGGCATATCCACGATTTCTGATATCCGCAGATCGCCGCAGGTGCTGACCAGCATATAGGCGTCAACCGCCGCCATGCCGCGCGTGGCGCACAGATGATCGACCATGCCTGCCACCGCATCGCGGGACGCAGTCATCAGGTCGGGGCCGATGCCGGTTGTGACCTCGTACCCTTTATGGTCCAGATGCCGCGTGACGGGCCCCGGCGTGGTGAAACGCGGAGTTTTCAGGTTCGCACCTTTCACCAGATCAAGGGTCAGGACCACGTCCATCGGGCTTTCAATCGCGGTGCCGCAAACTTCGCCGTCGCCTTGGGCGGCGTGGGTGTCACCGACGCTGAACAAAGCGCCCGCGACTTCCACGGGCAGATAAAGCGTCGTGCCAGCGGATAGATCACGGATGTCCAGATTGCCGCCTACCCGCCGGGGCGGAACGACGGAATGCAGGCCGGGTTCGGCCAGCGCGTTGCCGATGGTGCCGGCAAAGGGCTTTAACGGCACGCGGCCTTCTTTGCCAAACAGCGACGGCGCCATGGTTTCTGGATCATAGGTCCAGATGTGCAGCGCGGGGTCGGTGAACTGATCCGCCAGCAGGCCAAAGCCCGGAATGTTCGCAGTCCAGCCCCAGCCTTTGCCGTCCTGCGCACGGGGCGCAAAACTGTCGAGGGTCACCTTTATCGCGTCCCCCGGCTGAGCCCCTTCAACCCAGATCGGGCCGGACACCGGATTGATCTTGCCGAAATCCAGCGTTTCCACATCGGCCACGGTGGACGACGGGCCAAGCTGGCCCGCCGAACTGTCGTGGCAGTGAAACAGGATCGTCTGGCCCGGTTCCACCCTTTGCGCCGGGGCAAGTGAATTGTCCCAGCCAAAGTGGTGCTGCGCGCCGTGGATCGTGTAATCGCAAGCCTTGCACATGGTGTTATTCCGTCACGTAGACGTAGTCATAGTTCACCGGGATCGACACCGGATCAACGTAAAGCGCATCAGCGCCGCCCATACGTTCGGACTTCATAGTGTAGCGCTGTTCGTTGAAGACCGGCACCCATGGAGCCTCTTCCATGACCTTCATGTAGACGTCGGACCACATCTGCATGCGGGCCGGATCGGCGGGGTCGATCATGCTGTCGGCAGCGGTTGCTTCGGCGTCGATCTCTGCGTTGCAGAACTTGGACCAGTTCCAGCCGCCTTCCTCTGCGCCAGCGCAGCCCAAGATCGGGCCAAAGAAGTTGCTGGGGTCAGGGAAGTCGGCAATCCACGCCATGCCGCCGGACCAGATCATCGGGGCGGTGCCTGCGCCGCCTGCCTCGATCACGTTGGCCTGCGCAAGGGACTGGATCGACGCATTCACGCCAATCGCCGCCAGATCCTGCTGGATCGCCTGCGCAATGCGTGGGTTGGGGTCGGTGTTCATCACGAAAAGCTCTGTGTCGAACCCGTCTGCCAAGCCAGCTTCTGCAAGCAGCGCCTTGGCCGCTTCGACGTCATAGGCGTAACCGGCGTAACCTTCGGTGTAACCGGGCATCGAGGGTGGCAGCGGCTGGGTCGCGGGCACGGCGCGGTTGTTGATCAACTGCGTGATGCGCTCCTTGTTGATCGCCATGTTGATGGCTTTGCGCACATTCACGTCGTCCAGCGGCGGGGTCGTGACGTTCAGGGTGATATAGCCGGTCTGCAACTGGCCGCCTTCGATCACGCGGGCAGCTTGAGCAGGATCGCCCATCACCTCTTGGAATTTGGCGGGCGGGATACCGTCACCGGGCACGTCGACTTCGCCATTTTGCAACCGCAGCAGGGCGACGATAGGCTCTTGGCCGACCTCGAACGTCACGGTGTCCAGATAAGGCAGACCGGCACGCCAGTAGTCGGCGTTCTTTTCAAACACCAGTTTTTGGCCGATGGTCCAGTCGCCCAGCTTGAAGGCACCCGTGCCCACGGGCATTTTGCCGAAATCGCCGTTGGCGGCGTCAACAGCTTCGCTTGGCACGACAGAGGCAAAGTTCAGCGCCATAACGTGCAAGAAGGTCGCATCAGGGCGGGACAGTTTGATTTCCACCGTGGCGGGGTCAACGACGGTGACGCCTGTAAGTGTATCAGCCTCGCCGCTGGTGATCGCATCATAGCCAGCGATGGCACCAAAGAAGCCCGCGCCGGGGGATTGCGTGGCCGGGTTCGTGACACGGTCGAGGGAGTATTTCACATCCTCGGCCACCATGTCGCGGCCGTTGTGGAATTTGACGCCGGGGCGCAGGTGGAAGGTGAAGGTCAGGCCGTCTTCGGAAATCTCATAGCTTTCGGCCAGACCGGGGCGCAGCGTTGTGGTGCCGGGCTCGTAATCCATCAGGCCGTCGAACAGCGATTTAATCATCGACCAGTTCTGCCAGTCATAGCCAATCGCCGGGTCCAGCGTGGCGACGTCGTCCTTATAGGTGACGGTGATATTGCCGCCGGACACAGCGTTCGGGTCCAGTGTTTCCTGTGCAAACGCTGGCAGCGCGATGGCTGCAATCAATGCGGTAGAGGCAAGTAGTTTTTTCATTTTAGTCTCTCCTGTTGGGTTAGCGGATACGGATACGAGGGTCGATCAGGGGGGCCACAAGGTCGGCCAAAAGGTTGCCCAGCACGATGGCAAAGGCAGACACGAGCGTGACGCCCATGATGATTGGGATGTCGACGCGCTGGATCGCCTGCCACGCCAGTTGGCCAATGCCGGGCCAGCCAAAGACGCCTTCGACGACGACGATGCCGCCCATAAAGATGCCGATATCAATGCCAATCATCGCGATAATGGGCAGGATTGCATTGGGCAGCGCGTGGCGCAGGATCACGCGGGACCGGGTCAGCCCCTTGGCGCGGGCGGTGCGGACAAAATCGGCGCGCAGCACTTCGACCATGCTGGACCGCATCATGCGGGCGTACCAGCCAGAGCCAAGGATCCCGAGCGTCATAGCCGGCAGCACCAGATGCGCTGGCGTGCCGTAGCCGCCGATAGGGAACCAGCCCAGCTGCACCGCAAAGACGTAAAGCAGCAGCAAGGCCACCACGAACTGCGGCGCGGACACGGTGACGAAGCTGGTCATCATCAGCGTATTGTCCAGCACGCGGCCCCGGAACAGCGCGGCGACAACGCCCATAGTCAGGCCGACTACCAGCTCTGCCCCGATGCCAGCGACCATCAGCAAAAGCGATGCGGGCAGGCGCGACATGATCAGTGTGGCCACGTCGGTTTTCTGCAAATAGCTGCGGCCCATGTCGCCATGAAACAGCCCCGCCAGATAGCGGCCGTATTGCACGATAAACGGCTGATCTAGGCCAAGCTGCGCGCGGATGTTCGCCACGGTTTCCGGCGTGGCTGACCGCCCCGCAATCTGGCGCACCGGATCGGCGGGCAGCACATACAGCAGAAAGAAGGTGATAAAGGACACGCCCAGCAGGATCAGGGCAGACTGGATCAGGCGGCGGATCAGATAGGCGGCCATCAGTCGGACCCTCGCAATGTTGGGTCAAGCACATCGCGCAGCGCGTCGCCAACCAGATTGAACGCCAGCGCCAGCACAACGATTGCAGCACCGGGAAAGAACACCAGCCAAGGGGCGGATTGGAAATAGGTCTGGTTTTCGAAGATGATGTTGCCCCAGCTTGGCGTGGGGGGCTGCACGCCAACCCCAAGATAGGACAAGGTCGCTTCTAGCAGGACGGTCGTCGAAATCCCCAGCGTGCCCCAGACGATAATCATCGGCACCAGATGCGGCAGGATATGCTTGAACAGGATGCGCGGGGTGCTGGCACCGAGCGTGCGTTCGGCTGCGATAAAGTCGCGGGCGGCCAAGGCGCTGGTTTCGGTATAGATGACCCGCGCCGTCTGCACCCAGTTCACCATGGCGATGACAAAGGCCACGATCCACAGGCTGGGTTGGAAAATCGCGGCAAGGCAGATCGCCAGCAAAAGCGCCGGAAAGGCCATCATCAGGTCGGTAAAGCGCATCAGGATTGCGCCGATCCAGCCTTGAAAGAAACCCGCCGTCAGCCCGATGACCGTGCCGATCACCAGCGCGATGCCATTGGCGACGACGCCGATGATGAGCGATGTGCGGGCCCCGTAAAGCAGACGGCTTAGCAGATCGCGGCCCAGCAAGTCGGTGCCAAGGACATAGGCACCGCCGGGCGGCAGCGGTTCGCCGAACATCGTCAGACCGTCGAATTTCTGCTCGAACGGATCATAGGGCGCGATCCACGGGGCAAGGATGGCGGCCCCGACAATCAAGATCACCAGCGCAAGCCCGAACATCGCCATCTTGCGGCGGCGCAGACGGGTCCAAGCGGACTCTGGCACGGCGCGCGTATTCGTGGTGGCGGCGGTCATCGGGGGGTGCCTTTCGTAACGGGGCGGATCGGTTGCGACAGAATGCGCGCGGCGGCCTCTTCTAGCCCGACACGTCCGTCCATCGCGGCAGCACGCAGGGCGGCATAGGCGGCATCCTCTGACCCGGTCGTCTGCATCAGCTGCACCACAGCGCGCACAACGGTCTGGCGTTCGCCCAAGCGGCGGCGCAGATCGGCAGCCTCTGCGGCCAAGGTGCGCCGTGCCTCGAACCCGTGGCGGGCGATCAGCAGGGCGCTGTAAACGCCGCTGTCGCCAACGGGTTTCAGGACCTGCGCATTGGCCCCCGTGGCCAGCGCCCATTCGACACGGCCGGGTGCTTCGGACCCGATCAGGGCGATCATCGGCATCGGGGCTGCCCCCTTGTCCCAAGGGAATTGATCGTCAAAGCCCATGTCGGCGTCAAAAAAGACAAAGTCGGCGGCCAGCGCCTCTGCCGGCAACTCTGGCCAGCAAGTCGTGACCTGCAGACCGACAGCTTGCAGCTGTCGCGTCAGGGCGGTGACGACGGCGTGGGGACGGTGCAGGATGATCGCCCGCGCGCCGCCAAGGTCTGCAATGCGCACCGGCCCGGTCACGAGATTACCCGCAGGCGCGTGACGCTGGCGCTGGGCGCGGGGCCCGTCAAATAAGGGTCCCCTGCCCGCACACCGCCATTATGCACGACCTGAAACGCGCCGCCCCGCACCTGCGCGATCAAGGCAGGCTGCGCCGTGTGATGCGTCTTGGCGTCAATGCCGCTGCGCTGCCCGGCGGGCGTGTCCAGCAAAGCCGACAGCGGCAGGCTGGCGGTGTCTGGCGATTGTTCCAGCATATCGGCCAGCGCGATGACGGCGCGGTAAGCGGCGGCCTCGTGGCTGCTGCCAAAGCCTGCGCCATCGCGGAAATACGGCCCCGCCGCGATCAGCCCTTCTGCGGCGGCCCCGACGTCGGCCAGTTCGCATTCCGTCATGTTGCACGACAGCACGGGGCAGCGATCCGGCGCAAAGCGCGGATCGCGCGCGGCCAATTCGGCCAGCGCCCGCAGGAAGGCATAGGACGACGGGCCGATCAGCGAATTGAGGATGAAGTCCGGCGCAGTGGCGCGGATTTCTTCGATCATGCGGGCGACATCAACGGAGCCGAGCGGCAAGTAACGCTCGCCCAAGACCTCTCCGCCTTTGGCGTGGATCGTGTCGCGGGCAAGGCGGTTCATCTCCCAGCCCCAGATGTAGTTGGATCCGGTCAGAAAGCCGCGTTTGCCATAGGTCGGCAGCGCCCAGTCCAGCAGCGGCAGCAGATGCTGGTTCGGACAGGCGTGCAGGTAAACGACGTGATCGGACGCCTCGAACCCCTCGTAAGGGACCGCATACCACAGCGTGCCGCCATGCTTTTCCAGCGTCGGGATGACTTCCTTGCGGCTCCATGATGTGACGCAGCCGATGATGTGCCGCGCGGTGGTATGCCGCAGAATATCGTCGCACAGCGGCGCATATAGGTCGATATTGCCGCCCGGATCGCGGTCCAGCGGATCAAACGCCACCTGCCGCGCCGTATCTGCGTTAATCGCCGCGATCGCGTTCAGCGCACCCGTGCGGCAGGCCTGACCGATACGGGCATAGCTGCCGGTCACAGAATACAGCAGGCCTAGCGGAATGGTGCGTTTCAAAGGGTGCCCCTAACGAAAAAAGCCCCGCCCCAAGACATCAGTAAACCTGATGGTCGGGTCGAGGCGCGTTTGCCGATCGGCGTTCAGCCGGATTTGCAAGAAAGGTGTCGCGTGGCGGCGATGCGGTCAAGTGGGGTTCAAAAACCGGGCGACCAGTTACACGCTTAACGTGCGTATTGACGTCAATCAGCATGGGTAAAAGTTGATCGTGCGGTTGATTTTCGCCCCGCGACCCAAGAAAATGCTCAGGTTTTGGGATAGATGCGCAAATTATGGGCAGAGCAGGCTTTCCAAAGAAAAATGCGCCAGCGCGCCTGCAAAAGACCGCAGCTTGCGCCGTCACGGACCCAAATCGACTGAATCTGATTCTAAACTGTCCCTTTTTGCTGCCCCCTTCGCCCGGACAACGTCCGCGAAACCATCACGGCGATGGGTTCTGACGAAGGCATCTTGCCGTAATGTGCAGCACGCGGCCTTATTCAGGCCCCAGCCGCCCCCCTTCGCCCGCAAGCCGCTTGCGCCACCCGCCCTGTTTATCGCATGACAGAGGCGGGCAATTTGGGGACGGCCATGGACAGCACTTATGTCGACACAGCGCGCGATTACGCCGCTCAAGGGGTCGCTTTTGCACAGGACTGGCTGCTGCGCCCCGCGTCTTGGTCACAGTTCGCCCTGCTCATCGCTGCCTATCTGCTGGCCTTGGTCCTCGCCCGCATGATCGCGCCCCGCCTGCGGGCGCTGCTGACGCCAGAGGACGCGAATACCTCTATCTTTGCGACGGCCCGCCGTTTTGCCCGCATGTTCTTGCCGCTGCTGCTGCCGCTGCTGGCCTATGTCCTGACCGCCGCAGGCGAGCAGGTCACCCGGTCGCTGTTCGGGTCCGGCGCGATCATCGCCTTTGGTAAGCGCGTGTTTTTGTTCCTTGCTGCGCGCGCCTTGGCGCGGCGTATCCTGACCGAGCCGTTCCTGCGTTTTCTGGCAACCTATGTGCTGGTCCCCGTCGCCGCGCTGTACGCGCTGGGCATCTTGCCCGCCGTGATGACCCTGCTGGAAGGCACCGTGGTCGGCATCGGCAGCATCCAGTTTTCCGCCCTCGCGCTGATCCGCGGGCTTATTGCCGGCGCATTGCTGTTCTGGTTCGGCCATTGGTCCAACAGCCAGACCGCAGGCTACATCGGCCGCCAGCCCATGCGCCCCGCCGTGCGGCAACTGATTGTAAAGGCTGCAGAGTTCGCAATCTTTGGCTTCGCGTTCTTGCTGCTGATGAACATCATGGGCATCAGCCTGACCAGCCTTGCCGTCATCGGCGGCGCGGTCGGCGTTGGCCTTGGCTTTGGCCTGCAAAAGATCGCGTCGAACTTTATCTCTGGCGTGATTTTGCTGCTCGAAGGACAGGCGACCGTCGGCGACTACGTCGAACTTGATGGCGGCGAAGCGGGACGCATCCACAAAATGATGGCCCGCGCAACAATCCTAGAGACATATGACGGCCGCTGGATCGTGGTCCCGAACGAGGATTTTATCGTCACGCGGGTCACGAACTATTCCGATGCCGGGTCCAACAACCGGCTAGAGGCGCTGTTTTCCGTCAGCTATGACACAGACATTAACCGCGTGCCGGACATCATCTGCGCCGCCGTGGCGCAGGTGCCCGGCGTGCTGAACACGCCAGAGCCGCCCGACTGCGAGCTGCGCGGGTTTGGCGACAGCGGCATTGATTTTGCAGTAGAATTCTGGGTCGAAGGTATCGACGACGGCCAGAATAAATACACATCCGACGTGCTATTCGCCGTGTGGAACGCGCTCAAGGCGCATGACATCGAAATCCCATATCCGCACCGCGTCGTCGAAATCAAAGGCGCTGGCTTTCTTTGACACGGGACGCGCGGCGCGGACTTCCTTTGGACTGAAAACGCCCCCCCGTTTCGCAATGCGATCCCACAGCAGGGCACAGGTCAGGTACGCCGCACGCGAAAATGATGCCGAAATCGCCGACGCATTCCAAAAATCACATAAATCTTGCACATTTTCTAATTTTTTAACCCGTATTGGCGACCAAATATGCAAGGATCGCCCGAATACGTGGAGGATTCATGTTCCTTTCAATCTTTCAAAGCTTAACCGGCCTTATTTTTACCGGGACGTTTTTATACGCGATCCTGATGTCAGAGCGCCTGACGCGCGCGGTGCGGACCCAGCAGATCATGGTGGGCGCGGCCTTCGGGATTTTGGCGGCATCTTTGGCGTCGCAGGGACTTTCCATGCAGCCCTTGCATGCAGAGCTTGATATCAAAGCTGGGCCATTAATTTTCGCAGGCTATTTAGGTGGACCAATTGGTGCCTTGGTTGCAGCCGCCATGTGGACTTTGTTTCGGATATTGTTCGACGGTCAGGCTACCGGATTTTCACCGAACTTTGCTTTGGTGTTTCCAATCATCGGTCTTATCGTCCGATGTCTGGTGCCTTCAAAAAACCCAAATGTGATACCAAGCCGCGCCATCGTTTATATTTCACTCGGCTTTGTTATATTTCAAATTGGCCATGTTGTAGTACATCCTTTTATCTTCAACCCAGACAATAAATGGGAATGTCTGCATAAAGCCGTTTTGGCGTCGACTTCTATCGGCGGTACATCGATTGCACTGACAACCCTGATTACCGTTATTGCCCAACACTTTGCCAGCCAAGTCTCAAAGGCCACGCTCCTGGCAAAGCGCCTTCATTTTGCGCTGAAACATACAAAAGTCGGATTGTTCGAGCGTGCGCTCGAAGATTACAGGGGGACGGTCGACGAGGTATACGTGTCGATTTACGGCTTATCCCCGGGGACAACGTCGGTCACGCGGTCAGAATGGCTTGGTTCCATTTACCCTGACGATGTCCCAACAGTCCTTGCGGCGATGCGAGAGATTAATTCACCAACGCATGATCAAGGTATATTTGACTATCGCATCATCAGACCCGATGGAAAAATTCGCGATATACACGAGAATTGGATTGGCGAATTTGATCGCAATGGCAAGAAGCTTGGGATCATTGCAATCCACTTCGACGTGACCGATATCAGAGAGGCTGAGCGCGTTCACCTTGAATCAATGGCGCGTGTGGCTTTGATTGCCGATAATTTACCCGGTGTCGTCTTTCAAATTGACATCACCGATCCGAACAACACCAATATTATCTACATCGGCCCCAAATGCCTGTCACTTTGGGGATATACCGACCAAGAGCTTTATGCCGATAATTCCCTACTTTTAACAGCGCATGATCCTCAGGATCGTCCTGTATTTTTAGCCGCAGTCCGGCAAAGCATCACAACTGCCACGCCCTTTTCGCACCGCTATATGATTACGGCGCGGGACGGCAGCACGCGCTGGCTTGAATTTCGCGGCGGCCCAATTTTTTCAAATGATCGCGTTATGATCGAGGCGATCATTCTTGACGTCACTAGCGAGGTGCAGGTTCAACAGCAGATCGAAAAAGAGCGGGAAATCTCTCATCGGGCGCAGAAGATCGAAAGTATTGGCCAACTGACCGGCGGAGTCGCACATGACTTCAACAACCTGCTTGCCGTGATCCTTGGCAACCTTGAATTGCTAATGGATGAAACAGATCCGGCGATGCATGCCGAATTGATCACCAATGCGATCACGGCGACCATGCGTGGCGCTGAATTGACCAAAAGCATGCTTTCTTTCGCCCGCAAGGCACGGCTGACGCCCGTTATATTAGACTTGAACGCAGTTGTGCGCGATGCGCAAACATGGATTGGCCGCACTATGCCGAAAAGCGTGGTGATCGACACCTCTTTATCTGCGAATTTATGGCCTATAGAGGCTGACCTGAGTTCGCTTGAAAACTCTTTGCTTAACTTAATTCTAAACGCGCGCGATGCGATGTTGGGGTCGGGCAATGTGACCATTGCAACGTCAAACGTTGTGATCGACGCCTCTGATATACAAAACCAGCAAGGCGAACTTGCCCCCGGTCGCTATGTGATGCTGTCCGCCAAAGATACGGGCGAAGGCATTGCGCCAGACAACCTTGCCCTGATATTTGAGCCGTTTTTTACCACAAAGCGGCAGGGCGAAGGGTCGGGCCTAGGCCTGTCGATGATTGTTGGCTTTATGAAACAATCTGGTGGAACGGTTCAGGTTGAATCCAATCCAGACCAAGGAACGACATTTAAACTGTACTTTCCTGCAGCAAACACGGCCGATACGTCCGCCGAAGCATCGAAAACGGAAAAGACGGAAGCGGGCACATCTTTGGGACGGATTCTTGTCGCCGAAGATGAACACGCGGTGCGCGCTGCAATTGTGACAATGCTAGAACGTGCTGGTTATCTTGTCACGCAAACCGCGTCGGGCGATGAAGCCTATTCCGTATTTAGCAAAGACCCGACCTTTGATCTGCTTTTGACCGATATCGTCATGCCGGGGAAATTGCAGGGCACCCATTTGGCGCAGAAAATTAGGCACAAATGGCCTGACCTGCCCATCGTCTTTATGTCCGGCTACGCGAGCGACGCGCACATGAATTGCGATGGGGTCAAAGCCGGTGATACCCGGCTGATGAAACCTGTCCGCCGGGCCGATTTGCTGGCCGCGTTGGCAAAAGCGCTGGAATAACGCGCAGTCCAATTGCGGGCCGCAGCACTGATGCCGGGCGGCGGGAACACTGCGGCCCTTTCAAACAAATGCCGCCCACCTTAAGTCATTCACATGCGCCCCTTTTCGAAAATGAACCCGATGCCCGCAGCGCCAGACCAAAACGCACAGGCGGTTCAGGCCGCGGTTGACGCTTTTGTGCGGCGGCATTTCCACTTGGGCGCGACCCTGCGACTGCATCGCAGTGCGCTTGGCTGGGACCTGCTTCGCGCGCCGATCAACGTGGCGCTTGCGCCGATCTTTTTGCTGATGGCGCTGGTCGCCCTTGTGGCGCGGCTTATCAAACTTCGCCGTTTTAGCGCGTGGCTCATGGCGCGGCGGGTGCTGCTGCGCACCTCTGTCGCGCGCAAGATCGAGGCGGATATCGCAACCGATTTGCTGCAAGCTGCGCCCCTTACCGCGCGCAGCCAAGCGTTGATCGACGACTACACCTCGGTCCGTTCTGCTGTGGCGGAAATCACGACATCGCTGATTGTGCTGACGACCGGCTGGCTGCTGTTCGGCACGGCCACGCCGGGGATCGCGTCGCTGGCGCCCGCCGTATCGGGCTATGTCGGGCATGCGACGGCGGTCACGAACTTTCCGCTGGGATCGACGCTGGGCGGCGCGTGGTATGGTGTGTTTCCCGTCGCGCTGCCGGTCTGGTTTGTCATCGCCATCGGCGCAGGGCTTGCCATGTCGGCGTCCGTCGTCACGACATTTGCGGGTATCATCGCAGACCCGGTGCAGGCGCATCTGGGGATTCACCGCCGCCGATTGATCCGCCTGCTGGGCAAAATCTCCCTGATCGAGGGCGGCTCCCCCGGTCTGGCACCGGAACATATCCTGGCCCGCGTTGCTGATCTGATGGACGCAGGCATCAGTTTGCTACGTGTCTTTCGGTCATAGACTAAAGGCTTTGCGGGGCTGCAATCGCCCGGCAGCGCAGTCATTTTGTTACACGTTACAGCGCAATATTGGGCGACCATATCAAGGCCAATCCCACGCGCGTTTTCACGTCTGAACCTCAAGATTTTGACAACGCAGGATTTTCCCCGCAATATGGCCTGCGCTCATTAAGAGGCGCACGTAATTTATTGACGAAAAAGACGACAACAGGGATTCCGAATATGCACAAGACAGTCACCACCAAAGGCCGCACCAGCCTGAACCGCCGCTCTTTTCTGGGCCGCGCGTCTGCGCTTGCGATGACGGCGGCGGTTGGCAGCGCGATGCTGGCAAGCGGCGCGCGGGCGCAGACGGCTGTGAAGGGCGGGACGCTGAAGATGGGCCTTGGCGGCGGCGGCAGCACGGACAGCCTTGATCCGGCGCTGGCGGCGAACCCTGTCACGTTCCACCTGATGCGGACGCTGGGCGAGCAGTTGGTGGATGTCACCCCCGACGGGCAGTTGGAAATGCGTCTGGCCGAAGAGGTCGATAGCGACGCCGAAGCGAAGGTCTGGCGGTTCAAGATCCGCCAAGGTGTCACGTTCCACAACGGCGCGGTGATGACGCCAGACGATGTGCTGGCCACGCTAGAGCGGCACTCGGACGAGGATTCTCAGTCCGGCGCTCTTGGCATCATGCAGGGCATTGAATCCATGCGCGTCGATGGCGACTGGGTCGAGGTCACGCTGACCACGGCGAACGCCGACCTGCCCTATCTGATGGCCGATTATCACCTGCAGATCCAGCCAAACGGCGGCCGCGACGATGCGGCAGCAGGCATTGGCGCTGGCGCGTATAAGATCGTCGCGCAGGAACCCGGCGTGCGCTATACCTTTGAAAAGCATGCAGAGTATTGGGACAGCGAGCGCGGTCACTACGACGCGGTGGAATTCCTTGTAATCAACGATGCCACCGCCCGGATGGCGGCGCTGCAGTCCGGCCAGGTGCATATTGCCAACCTCGTGGAGCCTAAGGTTGCGGGCCTGCTGAACCGTGCGCCAACGCTCGAGGTCAAGAGCGTCTCTGGCCGCGGTCACTACGTCTTTGTCATGCACACCGACACCGCGCCGTTTGATAATGCCGACCTGCGTTTGGCCCTTAAATACGCCGTCAACCGCGCGGAAATGGTCGACAAGATCCTGCAGGGTTTTGGCACGATCGGCAACGACACCCCGATCAACGCCGCCTATCCGCTGTTTGACGACAGCCTGCCGCAGCGCACCTTTGACATCGAAAAGGCCGCCGCGCACTACAAGGCGTCCGGCCACGACGGCAGCCCGATCGTGCTGAAGGTCGCGGATACCGCGTTCCCCGGCGCTGTCGATGCCGCCGCGCTGTTCCAGCAATCCGCCGCCGCGGCTGGCATTCCGCTGGAAATCCAGCGCGTGCCCAACGATGGCTACTGGTCCGAGGTCTGGAACAAAGAGCCGTTCTGCGCATCCTATTGGGGCGGCCGCCCGGTGCAGGACCAGATGTACACGACCGCCTATCTGTCGACGGCAGACTGGAACGACACCCGGTTCACGAACGCAGCCTTCGACGATCTGCTGCTGCAAGCCCGGGCCGAACTGGATCCCGCCGCGCGCACCGCGACCTATGCGCAAATGGGCGCCATTGTGCATGACGAAGGCGGCGTGATCGTGCCGATGTTCAACGACTTCATCGAAGCGGTCAGCAATGACGTGCAGGGCTGGGTCGCGGACGGCGGCGGCGACACGATGAACGGCCTTGCACCGCACAAGACGTGGTTGGCCAGCTAAGGTGACGCGCAACCCGATTGTCTTTTTGTTGGCCCAGCGTTTATCGCTGGGCCTACTCTTGCTGCTCGCGGCCTCTGCCTTGATCTTTATGGGCACCGAGATTTTGCCCGGCGATGTGGCCCAGTCCATCCTTGGCCAAAGCGCGACACCGCAGGCGCTGGCGAACCTGCGCAACGAGCTTGGCCTGAACGAGCCTGCCTTGGCGCGCTACTTTGATTGGCTGGGCGGCATTCTGCGCGGCGATCTGGGCACGGCGCTGACCAATGGTCAGGATATCTGGACCGCCATGTCGGGGCGGCTGGCCAATACGCTGTTTCTGGCAAGCTGCGCTGCGATCATTGCCGTGCCGCTGGCGATCATCCTTGGCGTCATCGCGGTGCGCTACCGCGGGCAATGGCCGGACAAGCTGATCTCTGGCATCACGCTGACATCGGTATCGATCCCGGAATTTATGCTGGGCTATATCGCGATGTTCGTTCTGACGGTGCAGTTCCGCATCTTTCCATCCGTATCCACGATCTACGACAGCATGAGCCTTGGCGAAAAGCTGCATGCCGTGGCAATCCCGGTGCTGGTGTTGGTGCTGGTCGTGCTGGGCCATATGATGCGCATGACGCGGGCCGCGATCCTGAACGTGATGCAATCGGCCTATATTGAAACCGCCGAGCTGAAGGGCCTGCGCCCGATCACCGTGATCGCCCGCCACGCCTTTCCCAACGCCATCGCGCCTGTGGTCAACGTGGTCATGCTGAACATGGCCTATCTGATCGTCGGCGTTGTGGTGGTCGAGGTGGTCTTTGTCTTTCCCGGCATGGGCCAATACCTTGTCGATCACGTCACCAAGCGTGACGTGCCTGTTGTGCAGGCCTGCGGGCTTGTCTTTGCTGCCGTTTATATCGGCCTGAATATGGTGGCTGATATCGTGTCGATCCTGTCCAACCCCCGCCTGCGGCACCCGAAATGAGGGGGATACCTGTTTCCGCCCTGATCGGGCTCGCCTTTGTCGCGCTTTATGCCTTTGGCGCGATTTTTGCAGGCTTCATCGCCCCCTACGGCATGGCCGAAGTCGTCGGCGATGTGTGGGAGCCTGCGTCATCCGCCCACCTGCTGGGTACCGATAGCATTGGCCGCGATCTGCTGAGCCGGATCATCTTTGGCGGGCAGACGACGATCTTTGTCGCCACCGCCGCCACGATCCTCAGCTTTACCGTGGGGTCGATCATGGGGCTGACCGCCGCTGTGGCAGGCGGCTGGGTTGACCAGTTTCTGTCGCGGTTTGTCGATCTGATCATGTCGATCCCGGCGCTGATCTTTGCCCTTGTCGTGTTGTCGGTGATGCCCGTCACCCTGCCCGTCCTGATCGTCGTCATGGGCCTGCTGGACGCCACCCGCGTCTTTCGTTTGTCCCGCGCCGTCGCCGTCGATATCACCGTGATGGATTACGTGGAGGCCGCCCGCCTGCGCGGCGAAGGCAACCGCTGGATCATCTTCCACGAGATCCTGCCAAACGCCCTGTCGCCGCTGGTCGCCGAAATGGGCCTGCGGTTCATCTTTATGGTGCTGTTCATCTCGACCCTGTCGTTCCTCGGGCTTGGCGTGCAACCCCCCTTGGCGGATTGGGGCGGTATCGTGAAGGAAAACAAAGACGGTATCGTCTACGGCATCCCTGCCGCGCTGATCCCGGCCTTTGCCATCGCGACGCTCGCGATCTCTGTCAATCTGGTGGCGGACTGGGTGCTGAGCCGCACCGCCAGCCTGAAAGGAGGCCGGGATGGATGATACCCTGCTTGATGTGCGCAATCTGACGATTGGCGCGACGGTCTATCCGCCTGATGCCGCGCCCAAAGACATCTCTATCGTGCACGGCGTGTCGTTCACCCTAGCCAAGGGCCGCGTGCTGGGGCTGATCGGGGAATCCGGCGCGGGCAAGTCCACCATTGGCCTGTCCGCCATGGCCTACGGGCGCGGCGGCGTGCGGATCACCGGCGGTCAGGTGTTCCTGAATGGCCGCGATATCCTGCAAGAGCGCGCGGCGGGCCTGCGCAATTTGCGCGGGCAAGAGGTCACCTACGTCGCCCAATCCGCCGCCGCCGCCTTTAACCCCGCGATGCGCCTGATGGACCAAGTGGTCGAGGCCACGGTCCGCCACGGCCTTGCCACCCGGGCAGAGGCCGAGGCCCGCGCCGTGCAGCTGTTCGGCCAGCTGGGTCTGCCGGACCCGGACAGCATTGGGCGGCGCTATCCGCACCAAGTCTCTGGCGGGCAATTGCAGCGCGTGATGACCGCCATGGCCCTGTGCCCGCGCCCGTCGCTGGTGATCTTTGACGAGCCGACGACGGCGCTGGATGTCACCACGCAGATCGACGTGCTGTCGGCGATCAAAAAGGCCATTCAGGACACCGGTGTCGCCGCGCTTTACATCACCCACGATCTGGCCGTCGTGGCGCAGGTGTCGGACGAGATTATGGTCCTCAAATCAGGCAAAACCATTGAACACGCGCAGGTGCGCCAGATCATCGAGGCCCCGCAACAGGACTACACCCGCGCCCTCGTGTCGGTCCGGTCCATCGACCACACGGAAAAAGAACCCGCCGCCCCGCTGCTGCGCGTGGACAACATGACCGCCCGCTATCCGGGGGTCAAACTGGACGTGCTCAAAGATGTCAGCGTCCAGATCGCGCCGGGGCAAACGCTGGCCGTGGTCGGCGAAAGCGGCTCTGGCAAATCCACGCTGGCCCGCGTCGTCACCGGCCTGCTGCCGCCGTCTGACGGGCAGATCACATTCGACGGGCGCACCCTGCCCGCCGCGCTGGACGGCCGCGCCCGCGATGATCTGCGCGAATTGCAGATGATCTATCAAATGGCCGATACCGCGATGAACCCGCGCCACACCGTCGGCACCATCATCGGGCGCCCGCTAGAGTTCTACTTTGGCCTCAAAGGCGCGGCCAAACGCGCCCGCGTGCAAGAACTGCTAGACCAGATCGAGATGGGCAAAGGCTTTATCGACCGCTATCCGGCAGAGCTGTCGGGGGGCCAAAAGCAGCGCGTCTGCATCGCCCGCGCCCTGGCCGCCAAACCCCGCCTGATCATCTGCGACGAGGTCACATCCGCCCTTGATCCGCTGGTCGCCGACGGCATCCTGAAACTGCTGCTGGACCTGCAGGCGCAAGAAGGCGTCGCCTATATGTTCATCACCCACGACCTGGCCACCGTCAAAGCCATCGCCGACCAAATCGCCGTCATGCACCGCGGCAAAGTCGTCCGATACGGCCCAAAATCACAGGTCCTCGCCCCGCCCTTCGACGATTACACAGACCTGCTATTAGCCTCTGTGCCAGAGATGAAAGTCGGATGGCTCGAAAACGTCGTGGCTAGCCGCAAGATTGAAAGCGCGGGAAGGTAGCGGGGCGTGGCGGGCAACGCTTTGTGACTTGCAATCAGGCGCTTGCCCCACCTTAACTTCGCCAGCGAAACCCATCTTATCCACGAATGGACGATCCGATGATCAAATTCTATTTTCACCCCTCCCCGAACCCCGCCAAAGTCGCCCTGCTGCTGGAAGAGCTGGGCGTTGCCTATGACGCGGTTCCCGTGGACACCCGCAAAGGCGAGCAGTTCACGCCAGAATTCCTAGCGATCAACCCCAACGGCAAGACGCCCGCCATGACCGATGGCGACGCCAAACTGTTCGATAGCACCGCGATCTTGATGTATCTGGCCAATAAAGAGGGTAAATTCCTGCCCGAAAACACACCAGAGGCGCAGGCGCAGTACCTGTCGTGGATGATGTTCGTCGCCAGTGGCATCGGCCCCTATTCGGGCCAAAGCGTGCACTTCAAGCACTTCGCGCCAGAGCCAAAAGACTATGCCGTCAACCGTTACGGCTATGAGGCAGAGCGTCACTGGGGCCTGATTGACCAGCGCCTTTCGGAAGGTCCCTATATGATGGGCGACACCTATACCGTTCTGGACATGGCCGTCTGGGGCTGGGCGCGCGCTGTGCCGTTTATCCTTGGCGCTGACGCATGGGAAAATCTGCCCAACCTCAAGCGGTTGCTGGACGAAATTAATGCACGTCCCGCCGCAAAGGCCGCAGAGGCGATGTTCGCCAGCCATACCTTTAAAAAAGAGATGGACGACGATGCGAAGGCGATGATGTTCCCGCAGAACAAGCGCCTCGCGTAACGCGATTGCGATGGGTCCGGCGCGATATGCGCCGGACCTTGCCGACTTGGACAGCGCTGCCGATTGCTGCCGCGATCAAGACTTTGCAGCGAACCCCTTTTTATATGCAGCATGCGCCAATTCGCCTTTCGGGTGGAAATGGCACAGCGTGCGGGGTCGATTTTAACACAATCTAAAGTATTACTGGACTCCGTTTGGGCGGCGGCGTTCAATTTCACTTTAACGTCACCAGACAATCGTCTGTTTTCAATTTATTTTACGTCGATATTTTTAGGTGTGTCATCATTTCCAATCTTACGCGTCTTACCATTGCCGCCCTGTCCCTGGTCTGCGCAATGTGCCAACCCGCCCGATCCGAGACGCAGAAATCTGCGATCCAACTGACGATCAACGACGGCATGTCGCAAAGCACCGTCAATGACATCCTTCAGGCCGACGATGGCCGGATGTGGTTTGCGACGGGCGACGGGCTAAGCCTGTATGACGGGGAAAGTTTTCAATACGTCTATCGCGCCCAGCCGGACGCGCCGGGACTGGCGAACAATTACACCTTTGCGCTGGCGCAGGATACTAACGGGCTGATCTGGGTGGGCACCTTGGGCGGCGGAATCACGGTGTTTGACCAACAGGTGAACCCCGTGGCCAGCCTGCGCGCTGCCAGTGGTCTATTTGCCTCGGACGAGGTTTTCGACCTTGCCCCCGGCCCCGACGGCACGATGTGGATCGCCCATGGCCGCGGCGTGACGCAGTTGCGTCTGGACGATGGTACCTTTACCCAGCCCGGCGGCGCGCAGCCTGCGGACATCGACACCGACTATATCCGCAGCCTTGTGGTCAGTGCAGATGGCGGCGTTTACATCGGCACCGGCAGCGCAGGGCTTTATCACTTTGATCCGGCAAGCGGGCAGCTTACCCATTGGGATGACAGCAATAGCGCGCTGACCGGATTGACCGTACTTGATGTGCTGATCGACACCGACGGCCTTGTCTGGATCGCGACAGAGGACGCGGGACTGCACCGTCTAACGCCTGATACAGGCGTCATCGACCAGCCACTTGCCATCCCCGATGACGACGTCGAAGCCCTTGCGCAGGGGCAAGACGGGCGGCTGTGGATTGGCACATGGTCAAACGGCATTTTCGTCTATGACCCCGCCACCGGCGTCATGGAAAACTACCGCAGCCGCCGCGGCGTGCGCCAGCGCATCAGCTCTGACACTATCGTCGCGCTGACGCCCGGCAATCTGGGGCGCATGTGGATTGGCACCTATGACAACGGCGTCAGCAGCGTGTCCCAGTCCCCCGACCTGTTCGAAACCTACTACCCCCAAGACAGCGGCGTCATCTGGGCGCTGGCCGACGCAGGCCGAAGCGGGCTCTGGATCGGCGGCAAGGATGGCCTTTTGCGCCTTAACCGGAACCTACAGGATCTGACCATCGTCGATCTAGACAAAGACCTTGGCCCCGGCCCCCACGATGTCCGCGCGATCCTGTCAGAGCCGTCGGGCGTCATCATCGCCGTGCGCGACCATGGCCTGCAGCGGCGCAAAGCGGGTCAGCTGACGTGGTCCCGCTTGACCGCACCGGATGGCACGCCCGTTGCGGGTGATGCCTTTATCCGGCTGCTGCTGCGCGCGGCGGATGGCACCTTGTGGATCGGCACGCATACCGGGGTGTTTCACGTTGGCGCCGATGGCACGCAGCTTGCGCATTGCGTCGAAGGCGACGGGCCACGCGATCTGCCCCATAACCGCACGCGAAGCCTGTATCAGGGGCCGGACGGCACGATCTGGATTGGCACCAGCGGCGGGCTAAGCCGTTGGAACGCGGACACTGGCGATTTCACCACCGTATCCGGCCTTGATGTGTTGCCCGACAACGACGTGCGCGCGGTCTGGCAGGGCGCGCCGGGCGATCCGCTGTATGTTGGCACGCAAGGCGGGATCGTTCTGCTGGATAGCGATATGGCCCCCATCCGGCAGATCGGCCGGGCGAATGGTCTGCCGAACGAGACGATTTACAAGATGCTGCCGGGCAGCCTTGGTGATCTGTGGCTGACCACGAACAACGGTCTGGCGCGGCTTGATCTGGCGACGGACCAGATCGACGTATTCCGCGCCTCTGACGGGCTGCAAGGCGCAGAGTTCAACTTTAACGCCGGCACCGTGCTGGACGACGGGTCCATCGCGGTGGGCGGGATCGACGGGTTTTCCCTGTTCGACCCCCGCGAAATTTATGCAGAGCGCAGCGCGCCGCGCGTGTCGGCCGTGTGGGATCAGCAGCCGACGACCCCAATTATCGCCCCCTTTGGCATCGCAATCGATCTGTCCGTTATCCAATATGACAAGCCGGGTGATAACGCCCTGCGCTGGCGGCTGCTGCCGGATCAGACCGATTGGACGACAGCCAGCGGCGTGCGGCACCGGATCAATTACCAACTGCTCAAGGCTGGCGATTACCAGCTGGAATATCAGGGCATATCCTCTGCAGGGGTCGCATCGGCCCCCGTTGCGGTTGCCTTTCAGGTCATGCCGCCCTTTACGCAGCGCTGGTGGGCGTGGCTTTGCTATGCCGCGATTGCCGCTGGCGGGCTTGTGGCCGTGTCCCGTCTGCGCACGCGGCAAGTCCGGGCGCGCAACCGCAGTCTAGAGCAGATCGTCGCCGCAAAAACCGCCGAACTGGCGCAGCAAAATGCCAAGCTGGCCTGCGTCGCGCGGGACCGGGCGGCGTTTTATGCGCGCACCGTGCATGAAATCCGCACGCCCCTGTCGCTGATCAGCGCGCCGCTGGACCACGCCTTGCGCCTGCCGGACCTGCCCGCCGAGGCCCGGCGCCTGATCAACCTTGTGATCCGCGCCGCCGCCCGCATGACCATGCTAACCCAGCAAATGGCTGATACCGCCGCCGCCCCCGAAGGGCTGGGCGGTGGCCGCGCGACCCTTGATCTGGCGTCTTTTGTGCAACCTATTGTCGATTTCTACCACGAGATGGCGCAAGAGCGCGGCTTGATCTGGTCTGCGACAACGCCGCTCAGCGGGGCTGCGACCCTTGATCCCAGCGCCTGCGATGCCTTGCTGCACAACCTGTTGTCCAACGCCGTGCGCCACACGCCTGCGGGCGGCACCGTCGCCGTGCAGATCACCGCACAGGCGCAAGATCTGACCATTCGCGTCACCAACACCGCGCCGTTGCCACAGCACCTTGCGGACCGGTTGATCGCGCGCAGCCTTGAGGTCGAGCCATCAAAAGGCTTGGATATCATTGCGCAATCCGTTCTGCAGTTGCAGGGCGAGCTGAGTGTTAACACCGGCCCACAGACGACACTTCAGGTCGTGATCCCCTGCGATGCGACCCTTGCGCCGCAAACCTTGCCCTTGGCGCAGGACGATGGACCCGCTGTGGCACCGCTGTCCAAGGCGGCGCAGGACGATGCCCCCACCATCCTGATCGTCGAAGACGACAGCGATCTGCGCGGCTTTTTGGCGGACCTTCTGGCCGAGGTGGGCCAGATCCGCGCCGTCGGATCACTTGCCGCTGCGCGCAGGGCGCTGGACCGGCACCCGGTACAACTGGTGCTATGCGATGTGATGCTGCCCGATGGGCGGGCCTTTGATTTTGGCAAATCGCTAAAGTCCGACAAGGCCACCGCCCATATCGGTCTGATCTTTCTGACCGCCTTGCAGGACACCGCCGCCCGCCGCGCGGCGCAGGATGCTTGGGCGGATGATTACCTGACCAAGCCCTTTGACCCGCAAGATGTGCTGCGCAAGGTGCAGCTACGGCTGCGCGCAGCAGAGCGGGTGCAGAACTATGTCGTCGACCATCTGATGCCGGACCCCGGCGCGCCCGCGCCTGCGCTGCAACCGGACCTTGCACCGTTTGATCGGCAGTTGCTGGACCGGCTGGATGTGTTTTTTGAAGGCGCTCTTGCGAACCCTGATGCGCGGATCGAGGATGCGGCAACGGCTTGCGGTGTCAGCACGCGGGTCTTGCAGCGCAAGATCGATGCGCTGTGCCCGCAGCCGTTCAATACGCTGCTGTCGGACCGCCGGATGCAGCACGCAGGCGATCTGTTGCAGCAGGGCCGCCAAAGCGTCACCGATGTCGCAAGCGCCTGCGGTTATCGCAACTTGTCCAGCTTTTCGCGGCGGTTCAAAGCGTTTCATGGCCAGTCCCCGCGCGACTATGCAGCGGCGCAAACATCCGTCCGGACGGGCTAATTGCTTTGCCGGCGGCCTAAATAGCGGTCGAACCCTGTGCCAAACAGCCGTCTTGTTGTGCAGGCCGCGCCAATTGCGCCGAAGCCATGCCATCCCCGGTTGAGCCAGCATGACGCAGACGGCAAGGATAAGGCGCGGATTATTGATCTCCGCTGAGGTGGTGGACTTTTAGGGCGACCCCCGATGATACGTCACGTTTTTTGACCGGTATCCATTCAACTACAATTTAATGCGTCCACCCCGCTCCTCGCTGCGTTCGCGCGGTGCCGGATAACAAACGACGGCACCGCGCAAACGCGCGGTGCCGTATGCGCGTCAGTGCTTATGCGCCAAAGCGCCAACCACAATCACCACCAGCGCAAGGGGCAGCAACAGGCTGGCCGCATCCATGCCGCCGCGGGCGGGGGCAGGTTGGGCGTACTGGGCGGCGCGCGGCGCTGGGGCTTGCTGGGCATAGGACGCCACCGGGGCGGCCAGCGACAGCGTGGCTGCCAGTATGGTCAGAGATTTGCGAAACATAGTCTTTATCCTTTTGGTGTCTGGATGGCCTGCACATCGCGCAGGCCGTTTTAACAGTCTGATCTAATTGCGCGGCGGCGGGGCCTTGCGCATCTGCTCCATCGCGGCGTCGATAAGTGCGGGGGTCAGCGACGGGTTCTGCACCATCAGACAATCGACAAGGGCCGCGCGATCAGCCTGTGATGGTTCGGTGCCCGGCTCGGGCCGTGGCCCCATGCAGCTTTGCATCTGGGGCGGCGTCAGGTCCAAGGCTTCGGCCACGGCGTCCATCGGGTTCGGCCCCTGCCCTTTAGGACCTTGGCCCTCTGCGCCTTGGGCCATCGCGCCCGATGTCGTCACTGCCGCCGCACTAAGCAGCGTGATAGCGGCGACAAAGGCGAATGACAGCGCGGTCGGGCCTTTGCCTGCGGACGTCATTGTGCCGCGCTGACTGCTTGCGCGTTTATTGATCTTGGGAAACATCATCTTCTCCTGTTTTGGCGCAAATCGCGCCGTCGCCTGATCCTTTTGCGCTAAGTTTGAGGAGCGGATTTGCAGTGAATATGCACCCAGCGTGCAGGGTGCGAAAAAAGTGAAAAGTCTGCCAATTTCACACGCTGCGGTGTGATGGCGCGCGGCATCCGTCATGACCTGCAGTTGCAAACCAAGTTTCGCGGCTGCCGTTTTTGTCAGCATCGCGCCTGCGCTCGCGGCATATCAGGCAAATTTGCGCCGATGGCCCCCATGGGGCGGGGAACATCCCCATCAGCCACACGTTACCGCAGCATAATCACATGACTGCCATCAGGAGAATTCAAATGCCGATCTTGGACACCGTTGTCTTTCCAGTCGCCGGACGGGGCACACGGCTTTTGCCGCTGACCAAATCGGTCCCAAAAGAACTGCTGCCCGTCTATGACAAGCCCATCCTGCAATTCGCGGTTGAAGAGGCGATCAAGGCCGGGGCAAAGCGGCTTGTGTTCGTCACCCATGCCTCAAAGCCTGCGATCGGGGATTATTTGCAGCCGGACAGCGCGCTCAAGGACGTGTTGGAAAGTGACGGCAAGGTCGAATTGGCCCGCGCGCTGGATGAAATCACGCTGGGCAGCGGTGTCGAGGTGATCTTTGTCGAACAGGACGAGCCGCTGGGTCTGGGTCACGCGGTGCTGATGGCCGCAGACCATGTGCGCGGCGATGCCTTTGGTGTGATCCTGCCGGACGATGTGATCCTTGGCCAACCTTGCCTGCCGGAAATGGCGCAGGCGTATACCGGCGGCCACATGATTGCCGCGATGGATGTGGACCGCGCAGACGTTAAGAAATACGGCATATTCCGCCCAACCGCCGACGCGTCCATCGGCAAGATCGTGCAAGCGTCGGAACTGGTGGAAAAGCCAAGCCCCGAAGTCGCCCCGTCGCAACTGGCCGCTGTGGGCCGCTATATCCTAGACAGCCGCATCTTTGACGCGCTGCGCAATCTGGAACCCGGCGCGGGCGGTGAATATCAGCTGACCGACGCGATTGCAGCCGATGCGCCAGCGTTCGGGCTGGCGGGCTTTCGCTTTTCCGGCGCGCGCCACGACTGCGGATCGCATGCCGGATTGCTGGGCGCGGCGAATGCCCGCGCCACGGAACTGACCTGCGCCGTGGCGGCCGAATGACGGATGACATCGACGCAATAGCGCGCGAAGGGACCACTGATATTTATCTGATGCTCGACTTTGACGGCACGCTGATTGATCTGGCCCCGACGCCGGATGGCATTCACGTGCCCGCCCGCCTGCACGGCTTGCTGGCGGGCCTGCATGCCAAACTGGATGGGCGGCTGTGTCTGGTGTCGGGCCGCGAAGTCGCGGTGCTGGAACACTTTTTGCCGGATTTCCCCGGCGACATCTTTGGGGCCCACGGGGCAGAGGCGCGGCGGGGCGGCACCCTGTCGCGTCACCCGCTGGTCGGCAGCCCGGTGGTCGCCAGCGTGCAAAGCCAAGCGCAAGACGCGGTGGCGCAGATGCACGGCGTGACGCTGGAAACAAAAGACACCGGCGCTGTCATCCACTACCGCGCTGTCCCGCAAGCCGAAGGCGCGGCCCGCGCGGCGGCTGAAACCATTGCGGCTGCCGCGCCGGGCATGGAAATGCACACCTCTAAAATGGCGTTCGAAATCAGGCCATCGGACGCCAGCAAGGCCGGCGCAGTGCACGCCATCATCGCAGAGCAGCCCAGCGGCATCCGCCCCGTCGTGATCGGCGATGACGTCACGGATGAAGAGGCGATGGTGGTGGCCAACGCCGCGGGCGGTTTCGCTGTGCGCGTCGGCGGCGGCGACACCTGCGCCGCCTACCGCCTGCCGGACCCGGCGGCGGTGCTGGCCTTGCTTGAATCCTGGCTATCGGAGGAAACATTATGACTGGTCGTCTTGTCGTCGTCTCGAACCGGGTGCCATCGGACGGGCCGCCCTCTGGCGGGCTTGTTGTTGCGTTGCATGATTGCCTGCATGAAAATGGCGGCGTGTGGTACGGCACCTCTGGCCAGATCAACGATGCACCCAGCGACGGGTTCAGCGATGTGGCGGGTGACGGCTATGACATGCGCACCTTTGATCTGACGCAGGCCGAACACGACGGCTATTACCTTGGCTACGCCAACTCTGTCCTGTGGCCGCTGTGTCACCGCCGCGCCGATTTGATGGCGCTCAGCACGGGCGATTTTGAAACCTACATCGCTGTGAACCGCCGCCTTGCCAAAATGATGGCCCGCGAATTGCGGCCCGACGATCAGGTCTGGATTCATGACTACCATTTCCTGCCCCTTGCCGCCTGCCTGCGCGAACTGGGCGTGACCGCGACCATCGGCTTTTTCCACCACATTCCGTTTCCGGCGGTGCATGACCTGCTGGCCCTGCCCCAGCACCACATATTCCCGCAATGGATCGCCAGCTTTGACCTTGTCGGGCTGCAAACCCAGCGCGACGTCGCAGCCGCGCTCGAGATGTATCGGTCCCTTGTCGGGGCAGAGCAGCTGCGCGACGGGTCGCTGCAATACCGGGGCCGGAACTTTGAAATCCGCAGTTTTCCCATCGGGATCGACGTGGATGCCTTTGCCAAAGAGGCAGGGCGCCGCGATGGCCGCGCCTTGCTCAACCTTGCCACAGACGAACGGCTGGTGATCGGTGTGGACCGGCTGGATTATTCCAAGGGACTCGACAATCGGCTAAGCGCCTTTGGCCAGTACCTAGAGGCCCGCGAAGACGGCGATCCGCGCGCATCCTTGCTGCAAATCGCCCCGCCCACGAGGGAAGCCGTGACCGCCTATCAGAACATCCGGTCAGAGATGGAGCGGATTTCCGGCAAGGTGAACGGGCTGCATTCCGATCTGGACTGGACCCCGATCCGTTATATCCACCGCGGCATCCCCCGCGATACGCTGGCGGCGCTGTACCGGGCGGCCGATGTCGGCTTTGTCACGCCCTTTGCCGATGGCATGAACCTTGTGGCCAAGGAATATGTCGCAGCCCAATCACACGAAGACCCCGGCGTGCTAATCCTATCGCAGTTCGCTGGCGCGGCAGAACAGATGACGTCGGCCCTGATCGTGAACCCCTATGACATCGGCGAAATGGCCGCCGCGCTGCGTACGGCCCTGTCGATGCCCCTGGCAGAGCGGCGCGAACGGCATGAAGCCCTGTTCAAAGTCGTGCAGCGCGATGACATTGGGCACTGGACGGATAGCTATCTGGCAGCCATGGCCCGCATTGCGCATAAACCGCTGGTGGCAGAGGCGGTCTGATCCGGCGGGGCAGCGTATAACGGCCCCAGCTTGACGCGCCGTCAATGCGCTGTGCTGCATGCGATCCCCTCTATTCAATCGCCTGCGACACTTTTACACTAGGGGTTGCGACCTCTGGGCAAGTCCATCGGCTGAGGCGTATTTGTTTTTGGAAAGTGCGCGCCATGATCGAGTCCAGTGCCCCTAACGAGTCCTTTGATGCTAAGTCTGCACCAAAAGACAGCGGACATGCCCCTGCGTTTTTGGGCGGCGGCGAGCTGGGTCAGCGCATGTGCGCGTTCGACTGGCAGACCACGCCGCTTGGCGCGCCGTCAACCTGGCCCACCGCGCTAACCACACTGGTCGAGGTGATGCTGCAATCCCGCCAACCCATGTTTCTGGCATGGGGCGACGCGCGCACAATGCTTTACAACGACGCCTATGCGACCGTGCTGGGTGCACGCCACCCCGACGCGCTAGGGCGGCCGTTTTTCGACGTTTGGCACGATATTATCGACGTGGTGAAGCCGATCATGGACAAGGCCTTTGCGGGCGAAAGCACGCATATGGACGATCTGATGCTGCTGATCCACCGACACGGTTATCCCGAAGAAGCGCACTTTGCCTTTTCCTACACGCCTGTGCGAGGCGGCAGCGGCACCGTTATGGGCATGTTCTGCGCCTGCACCGAAACCACCAAAGAGGTGATGGCCCGCCGCCGCGAAATCGCCGAAAGCGAGCGGCTGGAAAATATGTTCGCGATGGCCCCCAGCTTTATGGCGATCCTGCGCGGGCCGCGCCACATCTTTGAATCGACCAACGCCGCCTATAACCGCCTGATCGGACGCGATGACATCATCGGACGGTCGGTCAGAGAGGCCCTGCCCGATATCGCGGGGCAAGGCTTTTTTGAAATTCTGGACGAGGTCTATGCGACCGGTCAGCCGTTCGTGAACCAAGACGCCAAGGTCACCTTTCAGACGTCGGAAGACAGCGCGCCGACGGACCGGTACGTGTCGTTCATCTTTCAGCCCATCAAGGGCGATGACGGCGAAGTCACTGGCGTGTTCATTGACGGGCACGACGTGACCGAGCGGATGATCAGCCAAGGCGCGCTGACCGAAAGCGAAACCCGCTTTCGCGAAATGGCAGATAACGCGCCGAACTTTATCTGGATGACAGAGCCGTCGGGCGGTTGCACCTATGTCAACCAGCGCTGGCATAGCTTTACCGGGCAAACCGCGCAGGACGTGTGCGGCAATGGCTGGCTGGATGCCGTCCACCCCGATGATCTAGAAGAGGTGCGCCTTGCCCTGCAACAAGCCCACGTCGATCATGATGTATTCGAGCTGGAATACCGTCTGCGCCAAGAGGACGGCACTTATGTCTGGACGCTGAACACCGCCCAGCCCCGCTTTACCACGGACGGCACCTTTGTCGGCCTGCTGGGATCGGGATTGGATATTGACGAGCGCAAAGACTTTGAAGAGCGTCAGGCCCTGATGGTCAGAGAGCTGCACCACCGCGTCAAGAACACGCTGGCGACGGTGCAGGCGATCATCGGCTTTACGCTGCGCACCTCGACCGACATGGAAAGTTTCCGCACCGGTGTCAGTAACCGCATCGCGTCGCTGGCGCGCAGCCACAGTTCGCTCACCGACGCCGAATGGCAGGGCATGGACCTGCGCGCCGTGCTGCGGTCCGAACTGGAACCTTATGACAACGGCAAGCGTCTGATCCTGAAAGGGCCGCGCGTCTTTCTATCCTCCGACACCGTCGTGCCGCTGACCATGGCGGTGCACGAGCTGACGACGAACGCCGTCAAATACGGCGCGCTGTCCAACGAGGATGGCCAGATCGAAGTGCGCTGGTCCGTCACCATCGGGCCAGAGGGCGAACACCTGACCCTTGATTGGCGCGAAATCGGCGGCCCTGAAGTTTGCCCGCCCACGCGCACAGGCTTTGGCACGACCTTGCTGGAACGCCTTCTTGGCGGCCAGCTAAACGGGTCAGCCACGATGAATTACCCCGCGCAGGGGGTCGAGGTTCAAATCAAAGCGCAACTTCGTGATGCAAAAGTCGGAACGAAACCTTGATGGCACGCGTTCCGACATGATTCAAAAATTCAGGACATTCATGCAATGACATATCGTCATATCAAAGGCGCGACTGTGCTTGTTGCCGAAGACAACATGCTTGTCGCGCTGAACATCGCCCTCGCCCTAGAGGACCGAGAGGCCCGCGTGCTGGGCCCCTGCGCCCGCGTCAGCGAGGCGCTGCAGATGATCGAGGGCGCAAACATCGCCGGTGCGATCCTAGACGTCGACCTGATCGACGGGCCAGTGACACCGCTGGCACAAGCCTTGATCGCCAAGGGCTTGCCCATCGTATTCTGCACAGGGGTCGGATTGCCAGCAGAGCTCAAGGCGCTGATCCCGAACGCTGAAGTGTTCCTAAAACCGACAGAGCCAGAACGGCTGATCGACAAGCTGAACCAGATGATCAGTTCCAGAATGCAGGCGTCTAGCTAACGCCGTTTTCGCCCCGCAGGCAGCACAAACGCCTGCGCAACCTTGCCAAATAAGCGCGTGTCGCGGGCGTTGTCGCTTTACTCGTCGCCATCCGCGTAAAGGTGTATAACCGCCGCCTCTTTCACACCGCCAATATGCGTAAACGCCGCGCCCGCTTTTGCGAAGTCGGTAATCTTGAGCTTTGGAAATACGAAATACTTTTCCGCCACGTTTTCTTGCTGCGCGCAGTAGATGACGCGGGTGATCCCGGCAAAGCGCATGGCTGACAGGCACATCTCGCAGGGTTGCAGGGATGATATCAGGGTGCATTCCGACAACTGCTTGCGATCCAGCCGCTGCGTGACGGCGGCCAGCACAACCATTTCGGCATGCTTGGTCGGATCGGTCAGGGCATTGACCTCGTTCTCTCCGATTTCCAGAATTTGATCGCCGCTGACAATTGCGGCGGCAATTCCATTGCGGTCATCCGCTTTGGACGCATCCAATGCCCGGTCAATGACACCTTGAATGGCCTCGCGCTCAGTTTTCGATAAACGGGTGTCATTTTCCAGATCGGACATGTGCAATCTCCTTTAGCGATCTAATTAGTGCGCCAAGGGGACAGTCCACCGCAAAAGGATAAAATATATGCCCGCGTTAAAATCAATTCTGGAAACAGCGATCTATGTCGACGACTTGGGCCGCGCCTGCGCGTTTTACGAAGACATCATGGGGCTGCGGCCGCTTAAGAAAACAGACCGCCTTTGCGCCTACGGCGTGAACGAACGCAGCGTTTTGCTGATCTTTTTGCGCGGCGGCACGGCGCAGGGTGCCACGGCCGATGGCGGAAACGAGATCCCGCCGCATGACGCGACGGGGCAGATCCACTTTGCCTTCGAAGCCACGCACGCGGCCTTTGCCGAATGGGACGATCATCTGACCGCACGCGGGGTCGACATCCTAAGCCGGACAAGCTGGATGCGCGGCGGCAAAAGCCTGTATTTCCGCGACCCGGACGGAAATCTGGTGGAGATTGCGGCCTCTCCGGGTCTATGGCCGATGGAAGGCACTACGGCCTAAACGGGCGGGGACGGCCCCGCCCGCTATTGTCAGGCGACCTGCTCGGCTTCCAGCACTTCGGCGAAACTTTGAAAGAACTTCGCGGCCAGTTTTTTGGCCGTGCTTTGGATCAGGCGGCTGCCCAGCTGCGCCAACTTGCCGCCGATTTCGGCCTTGGCGTCATAGGTCAGGACCGTGGTGTCGCCGTCCGCCACCAGCGTGACATCCGCGCCGCCCTTAGCATGGCCAGCAGCGCCGCCATTGCCTTGACCCGTCAGGGAAAACGCATGCGGCGCGCCGCTTTTGTCGAGCTGCACATTACCGCTAAAGCGGGCTTTTACCGGACCGATCTTGAGCACGATCTTGGCCTCAAGCTCGGTATCCGAATGCTGGATCAGCTCTTCGCAGCCGGGGATGCATTGGCGCAGGATTTCGGGATCATTCAAGGCGGCATAGACCCGATCCAGCGGGGCATTGATGATAATGGCGTCTTTCAGTTCCATGGATATCTCTTTCTAACAGCAGGGAAATTTTACGGTGGATAGCGTCTCGGCCTGCTCTGGGGTCAGGGCCCATTTGCGGCGCAGCGCAGCAAAGACGTGGCGCAGTCGTGTCATGGTCATGTTCCTTTGGCGGGGGTCATTAGGATGCGGCGCTTTGAGCGGCCTGCGTTGAAATCTGGCGTTTGACTTCGGTCATCTGCGCAAGGATCGACAGGGCGATTTCTGCTGGCGTGACGGCCCCAATGTTCAGGCCCGCAGGTGCGTGCACGGCGGCGATTTGACCCGCTGGGATGTCCTGCGCGGCCAACTTCGCCGACAGCGTGGCGTACTTTTTGCCGCTGCCGACAAAGGCTACGTAGTCCGCGCCGCTGGTCAGAACGGCGGTCAGCGCGGCCAAATCCCCCTGCCCCTGCGTGGCAATCACGACATAGCGGGCGCGGCCCGGTGCGCGGTCTGGCAGGGGCGCATCGCTCGCGGCCTCTGTCACGGTCCAGCCGAAATGCGGTGCGAGGGCGGTCAGTTTCAGCGCCACCGGGGATGCGCCGATGACCCACAATTCAGGCTCTGGCAGATGCGGTTCGATAAAGATGTCGATGGTGCCCTTTGACGGGCAGCCGTTGCGGGCAAAGCGGACGCCGTCCTTGTCATCACCGGCATGCACGCCTTGGCGGGCAAGGTCCTCTTCCGGGGCGACAGAAATCAGTTGCGGCTGCCCGGTGGCATAGGCGCGCAGGGTCGCGGCCTTGATCGCGCCTTTCACGCAGCCACCCCCCAGCCAGCCGTCGATAATGGTGCCGTCACCGCGCAGCAGCGCCTTGGCGCCGGGTTTGGCGGCGGTGGTGCCAGCCGTGCGCACGATGGTGGCGATGGCAAAGACGTCTGTGCCGTCCTGCAGCCCGTGTTCCATGATCTGTTTGGGTGTCATAGCCGAGCCAATTCAGGTTCAAGGGCGGCCAGATCGCCCAGCGTGTTGGCCGCGCAAAACAGGTCAAGATGCGGTAAAGCCTGCGCCATGGCGCGCGCGGTGGGGGCGTAACCGTCCCAGCCTTTCAGCGGGTTCAGCCAGATAATCTTGCAGCCGCGCTTTTTCAGCCGCGCAAGCGCGTCCGAAATACCGTCCGGCGCGGCGGTGTCATAGCCGTCGGACAGGATCATCACGACGGTGCGGTTATCGACAAAGCGGCGGCCATATGTGCCCGCAAAGGTGTTCAGGCTATCGCCAATCTTGGACCCGCCCGCAAAGCCGTCCGCCAGCAGCGACAGCCGCGCAAGGGCGCGCAGGGCGTCCTTGTCGCGTAGCGCTTCGGTAATGCGGACCAGTTTGGTGTGAAACAAATAGGCGTCGGCGCGGGGATCAGCGCGCATCAGACCTGCCAGAAAAGCCAGAAAGATGCGCGAATAGACCGTCATGGACCCGGACACATCGCAGATCGCGGTGACGCGCAGTGTCCGGTCCGGGCGGTGGCGGCGCGGTAAGGCAAAGGGTTCGCCCCCCGTCGCTAAGCTTTGCCGGATCGCTTTGCGAAAATGGATCTGATCGCCTTTGCGCGCCGCAACCCGGCGGCGGGATTTGCGATCGCGCATCGCCGCGCCAAGGCGCAGCGCGATCTTTTCAGCCTCTGCGATGTCGTCAGGGCGTACGATGTCGCGCAGGTCTTTTTTGAATAGGTTCGCGATGTCGGTGGCGACCAGCTTGCCCTCGCCGTTCGCGTCCGCCTCTCCTGTCCCGCCGTCCGGCGCGCTGATATCGCCAGCGCCATCGCTGGGATCGCCCGCCGCGTTCGCCTCGCGGGTTGAATGGGCGTGCTCGTTCGGGGCGTTTGGCGCGGTGGGTGTGATGCGGGTTTTCACCCGCCCGCCGTTCATCCAATAGCTGTCGAACAGCCCGTCGAACTGGGCGGCTTCTTCGGTACATCCGGTAAAGACGGATTTCAGGGCACGCCGCGCCTCGCTTGGGTTGGCGGCATTGACGTGGCACAGCGCCTCTATCGCTAATGCCGTCTCTCCGACGCCAAGGCGCAGGCCGTGATCGCGCAGGTGCCGGGCAAAGCCGGTCATGCGCGCAGCTGGCCCCGGATCGCGGGCGGCGAATTTGGTCACAAGGGTCATGCCGCTTTCCCGGCCAGACGCTGGGCGATTTCGGTTGGGATCGCGTCCCGGTCCATCTGCGTTTTCAGCAAGGTCGCCAGTGACGCCTGCAAGATCGCAGGATCATCGGTCAGGTCCGCGACGCCAAGCCCCATCAGGGCGGCGGCGAAGTCGAGCATTTCGGCAATGCCGGGCTTCTTTTCCAGCTCTTGTTTGCGCAAGGATTGCACGAAGCCGACAATCTGGGCGCACAGGCGGTCAGTGATTTCGGGATAGCGCGTGACCAGAATGGACAGCTCTGTTTCCAGATCGGGGTATGGGACATGGGCGTAAAGGCACCGGCGGCGCAGTGCATCGCTGAGGTCGCGGGTGCCGTTGGCGGTCAGGATCACCATGGGGCGGGTCGTCGCGGTGATCGTGCCCATTTCTGGGATGGTGATTTGGAACTCCGACAGGATTTCCAGCAGATAAGCCTCGAATTCCTCATCCGCGCGGTCGATTTCGTCGATCAGCAGTACAGGCGCTTTGGTCTGGCGTATCGCCTTAAGCAAGGGCCGTTCCAGCAGAAATTCGTCGGAAAAGATGCGCGCCTCAACCTGCCGCCCCGTCTCTCCATCCTCGGATGCCGCACGGATCGCAAGCAGTTGGCGCTGGTAGTTCCATTCATAGATTGCCTGCGCCGCGTCCAAGCCTTCGTAGCATTGCAGCCGGATCAACTGCGTGTCCTGCACGGCGGCCAGCACACGGGCGACTTCGGTCTTGCCGACGCCTGCGGCCCCTTCCAGCAGCAAAGGCCGCCCCAGCTGCAGCGACAGATGCAGCGCCATCGCCAGATCGCCAGAGGCAATATACCCCTGTTCGGCCATGGCCGTTTGTAACGTCTTAAAGGTCATTGGATCCCCTCCCCAAGGTGCGGGCTGCAGGGTCTGCAGCCCGCGATGGGTCATTTAGTCGTGCATGCCAAGGTTCGCGGCTGTCTGCCAAATCCGCCAGTGGTCATGCGGCATGTTGGTGTGACGGTTACCGAACGGGCGGAACGCATCCTGCACCGCGTTGGAAAAGCACGGCACGCCGCCGACATGCGGGCTTTCGCCCACACCCTTTGCGCCGATCGGGTGATGCGGGCTGGGGGTGACGGTAAAGTCGGTTTCGTAGTTGGGCACTTCCCACGCGGTTGGCAGGAAGAAGTCCATCAGCGTACCGGTCTTGACGTTGCCGATGTCGTCATAGGCAATCTCTTGCCCCAGTGCGACGGCAAGGGCTTCGGTCAGGCCGCCGTGGATTTGGCCTTCGATCACCATCGGGTTGATCCGTGTGCCGCAGTCGTCCAGCGCGTAAAAGCGGCGGATTTCCGGCACACCGGTATCGACGTCGATATCCATGACGCAGACATAAGCGCCAAAGGGATAGGTCATGTTGGGCGGATCGTAATAGCTGACCGCCTCTAGACCCGGCTCTAGCCCCGGAATGGCCTGATGATAGGACGCATAGGCGATTTCCTTCATCGTCTTGAACCGCTCTGGCGCGCCTTTGACGGCGAAGCGGTCCACGTCGAATTCCACGTCGTCGTCGTGAACTTCCAGCAGATAGGCCGCGATCATCTGCGCCTTGGCGCGGATTTTGCGCCCAGCCATCGCCGCCGCCGCACCCGCAACTGGGGTAGAGCGAGAGCCATAAGTGCCCAGACCGTAAGGCGCGGTGTCGGTGTCGCCTTCCTCGATCGTGATGCTATCGGCAGGCAGACCGATTTCGGACGCAAGGATCTGCGCAAATGTCGTCGCATGCCCCTGCCCCTGAGAGATCGTGCCAAGCCGCGCCGTGGCAGAGCCTGTCGGGTGGATGCGAATTTCGCAGCTGTCAAACATGCCCATGCCAAGGATATCGCAGTTCTTGACCGGACCTGCACCGACGATTTCGGTAAAGAACGACAGGCCAATCCCCATGATCTTGCGCGTCTCGCCGCGTTTGAACGCTGCGACCCGTTCTGCCTGCTCCGCACGCAGACCTTTGTAGTCGACGGCCAGCAGCGCCTTGTCCCACGCGGTTTGGTAATCGCCGGAGTCGTATTCCCAGCCCAGCGCCGCGGTATAGGGGAACTGCTCTTTCTTGATGAAGTTAATCGACCGCAGTTCTGCCGGATCCATGTTCAGCTCGATCGCCAAGACTTCGATCATCCGTTCGATGAAATACACAGCCTCGGTCACGCGGAAGGAACAGCGATACGACACGCCGCCCGGTGCCTTGTTGGTGTAGACGCCATCAACGCCCAGATAGGCGACGGGGATGTCATACGACCCGGTGCAGATGTTCATGAAACCGGCCGGGAACTTGGTCGGATCGGCGCAGGCGTCAAATGCGCCGTGGTCTGCGGTGACGTGGCAGTGCAGGCCTGTGATCTTACCCTCTTTCGTGGCGCTGATCTTGCCCTTCATCCAATAGTCGCGGGCAAAGGCGGTGGACATCAGGTTTTCCATCCGGTCCTCGACCCACTTCACGGGCACGCCGGTGACGATGGATGCGACGATGGAACAGACATAGCCCGGATAAACGCCGACCTTATTGCCAAAACCGCCACCGATGTCGGGGGACACGACGCGGATATTGTGCTCCTCGATGCCCGACAAAAGCGAGGCGACGGTGCGCACAACGTGCGGCGCTTGGAATGTGCCCCACAGCGTCAGCTTGCCGTTGACCTTGTCCATCGACGCAACAGAGCCGCAGGTTTCCAGCGGGCACGGGTGGGTGCGGTGGTAATACATCTCGGCTTCGGCGACGACTTCGGCGTTGTCGATCACCTGATTGGTGGCCTCTAACTCTCCGGCTTCCCATGTGAAGATATGGTTGGGATGCTTGCGCGGGCCATGGGCTCCGTTGGGGATAGAGCCGTCTGGAGCGATCAGATCCTCGCGCAGAACCACATCAGATTGCAGCGATTTGAACGGGTTGACGATGACTTCAAGCTCTTCGTACTCGACCTCGACCAGCTCTACCGCGTCCGCCGCGATGTAGCGGTCAGCGGCGACGACAAAGGCGACCTCTTGCCCTTGGAACAGCACTTTGCCATCGGCCAGCACCATCTGCTTGTCACCTGCCAGCGTCGGCATCCAGTGCAGGCCCAGCGGTTCCAGATCCTTGGCGGTCAGAACCGCCGTGACACCGGGCAGCGCCATCGCGGCGTCGATGTTGATCGATTTGATCCGCGCATGGGCATAGGGCGAGCGTACGAAATCGCCGTGCAGCATGCCGGGCAGCTTGATGTCGTCGACATAGTTACCCTTGCCTTGGGTAAAGCGGGCATCCTCGACGCGCTTGCGCGAACAGCCCAGACCTTTTAGGCCAGCGACCCGGTCCTCGCGTGTGACTTCGTCCTTCATTGTGCCGCCTCCTTAGCTGAATTCAGTTCCGAGGCTGCGGACAGAATGGATTTCACGATGTTCTGGTAGCCCGTGCATCGGCAGATGTTGCCAGCGATGCCAAAGCGGACCTCTTCTTCGGTCGGGTTCGGGTTTTCCTCTAGCAACTTGGCGGCGCGGGTAATCATCCCCGGCGTGCAAAAGCCGCACTGAAGCCCGTGATGTTCCTTAAAGTTTTCCTGTAGCACATGCAGCGCGTCCGGGCTGCCCAGACCTTCGATGGTGGTGATTTCCGCGCCATTAGCTTGCGCCACGAACATGGTGCAGGATTTCACGGATTTGCCGTTCAGCGTGACGGTGCAGGCGCCGCAATGGGACGTTTCGCAGCCGACGTGCGGGCCGGTGATGTTCAGCTTTTCACGCAGGGCGTAGATCAGCAATTCGCGTGGTTCGGCCAGAAACTCGTGGTCTGTGCCGTTCACGTTCAGTTTGACGTGCATCTTGTTTGACATGGGTGTGTTCCTCCTTACGCCCGGGACCAGGCGCGGGCGATGGCGCGGCCAAGGACGATGCCAGCGACGTGGCGCTTGAATGCGACGGGGCCGCGGTTGTCTTCGGTGGGGTCAATATCAGCCAGCATCGCAGCGACGGCGGCCTTGATCGCGTCCGCACCGCAGTCGGTGCCGACCAGCGCTGCGCCAGCAGCCTCGGACCACACGGGTGTATCGCTCAGGTTCGTCATCGCGATGGACGCAGCGGCGACTTTGCCGCCCTCCTTGCTGATCTGCACCGCAGCAGCGGCGGTGGCGTAGTCGCCGATTTTGCGCTTTTGCTTTTCATAAGCATGGCCGCCAACGGGCACGGCAAAGGTGATCGCGGTCAGCACTTCGTCGTCTTCGCGGGCCGTCATATAGGCGGAATCGTAAAAGTCGCGCGCCGCGACAGTACGTTCGCCCTCTGGGCCAATCAGGTGGAAATGCGCATCAAGGCACTGCATCAGGCCCGGCATATCGTTGCCCGGATCGCCGTTCGCCACATTACCGCCGACGGTGCCCATATAACGGACCTGCGGGTCTGCGATCTGCAAAGCAGCCTCTGCCATGATCGGGGCGGCGGCGGTCAGGGCCGCGTCGCCGATGATGTCATGCTGCGTGGTCATTGTGCCGATGCGGATGGTGCCGCCGTCAATGGTGATCCCGCTCAGGCCAGCGATGCCTTGCAGGTCGATCAGGTGCGGCACGTCCGCCATCCGCAGCTTCATCATCGGGATCAGGCTGTGGCCACCCGCCAGCACGCGAGCTTCGTCGCCATGCTCTTGCAGTAGGGCCAAAACGCCCTCCATGCTGGTCGGCCTATAGTATTCAAACGCCGCTGGTATCATTGCATCTCCTCCCAAATCCGCAAAGTCTTCTGCGGTCAGGCTGGCCTTTGGCCGGGGGCAATGCTTGTGAAATTCAATGAAACGCAGGGTGTTTTGCACGAATGGCGCCGTTTGGCGCACGAATGGCGATGCGCTATACGCCCAGCGTGTCGCGCACAGCCTTCAGGTGTGACCGGCTGACGGGGACCGCTGGCAAGTGCCCATCGGCAAAGCGGCACAGGCCTTGATCCTTCGTCCGCTCGAAACCTTTGACCTGCGCAGGGTTCACCAAATAGCTACGATGCGTCTTGATAAAACCCGCGTCTGACAGGCGCTTAACGGCCTCTGTGATCGGCCACGCGCAAAAGTGCTGGGCGTCGTTGGTATAGACTTTGGTGTAGTGCCCCTCGGCCCGGACAAAGGCGACTTGGACGGGGTCAATCATGTGAGTGACGCCGTGCCGTTCGCAAGGGATATGCAAAGGGCGCGGCGCGGCGATGGGCGCAGGTGCAGGTGCAGGTGCCATAGCGGCAGGTGCCGTGACGGGCGCTGACACAGATGCAGGCGGCACAAAGAACGTCACGCCCATCCACAAGAACCCGCCGAATATCACAAAGCTTGATACGATGACGCCCAGCGCCAGGGTTTCATTGCTCATGACCGGGCCGAATTCGTCCAGCGTCTGTACGGCGACGAACTGCGTATTGGCTGTCGCGATGAAATGCACCGCACAGACCGCCAAGGCAAAGCACAGGGTCCCCAGCAAGATGCTGCGATTGGTGCGCTTGCCGTAGGCCACCCAGAACGCGCCGATGCACAGCCCGATGGCCGATACCGCCGACATCGCCACCCCCAGCGGTGTATAAACCGGCTTGCACAGTTGCAGCCCAGCCATGCCAAGGTAATGCATCGCCAGAATACCGCAGCCCACCAAGGCACCCGCAGCGGACACCGTCACCGGGGTACGGTCGCGAAAGTGCAATAGCAGCAGCGCCGTGCCAACGATCAGAATCGCCAGCAAGGCCGAGGCCAGCGTCACCGCCGCGTCATAATAGAACAAAATCGGCATCTGCATGCCCAGCATGGCTACAAAATGCATCGACCAGATGCCGCCGCCCAGCGCGATGGCAGAGGCAGCAACAGACCGCTTACGCTGCGCAACGCCTTGTTTTGAAAGATCCTTTGATAGCGTTAGCCCAGTGAAACCCGCCGCTAGGGCGATCACCACAGAGGCTGCGACAAGCCAGCTATTTTGACCAACGTCCAGAAATTCCATCCGCGCTTGATGGCACCAATCTTGCGACAAATCAACGCGCTGGCGCCCACGGCAGGCGCTGCGCTTTGTCGCTACGGGCCGATACAACCTAGGGTCAGCTTAGGCCGGGCCAAATCATGCGCGATACGATCATACAAAACGCCGCCGCGTTGCCGCTGAAATGATCGCAAAACACACCTGATGTGCAACTTTCTTGCCTTATCGCAATGATCACGACGGCCGTGTTTTTTCAGCTTGCTCTCGCGCCTGTGAACGCACACAATTTCAGCTAAGCCACTGCACCAAGCCACCATCGGCTGCAGGACCGGCGCTGAAACTGGGGTTTGGTCAGCCAAACCTTTGATTGACGCAAAGGCAACGGCGCTTGGGAATTCCGGTTGTTTGGCCCCTGCTACGGCGGGCCGGCCCATATCAACGGACTGCCCCGGGCCTTGGTTTGCTGGCTGCATAAAAAACGATCAACAACAGTGAGGAGACACTAATGTCATTGAAAATTTCCGTTGCCGCAGGCTTGCTGCTGACCACGTTTGGCGTGGCCGCGCAGGCCCAGTCGCTGGTCTATTGTTCCGAAGGATCGCCCGAAGGTTTTGACCCGGCGCTTTACACGTCTGGCACGACTTTCGACGCGTCCAGCCACCCGATCTATGACCACCTGACCGAATTCAAAGTCGGCACCACAGAGGTTCTGCCCGGTCTGGCCGAAAGCTGGGACGTGTCCGAGGACGGCATGACCGTGACGTTCAACCTGCGTCAGGGCGTGAAGTTTCATTCCAACGACCAGTTCACCCCGACCCGCGATTTCAACGCGGACGACGTGATCTTTTCGTTCGACCGTCAGGGCAACCCTGAAAACCCATACAACAGCTATTCCGGCGGCACGTGGGAATACTACAGCTCTATGTCGATGCCCGATCTGGTCGGCAGCATCGAAAAGGTCGACGACTATACCGTCAAGTTCAACCTGACCCGCCCAGAAGCGCCCTTTATCGCCAACATGGCGATGGATTTCGCGTCGATCGTGTCCAAGGAATACTCTGACGCGATGATGGAAGCCGGCACGCCTGAAATGGTGAACCAAGCGCCCATCGGCACTGGCCCGTTCACGTTCCAAGCCTACCAGAAAGACGCCGTCATCCGCTATTTGCGCAACGACGACTATTTCGGTGACAAGGCCCGCGTCGAAAGCCTGATCTTTGCGATCACGCCGGACGCATCGGTGCGCTACCAAAAGGTGCAGGCGGGCGAATGCCACGTCATGGCATATCCTAACCCGGCTGACGTGCAGTCCATGAAGGACGCAGACGACGTCGTCGTGATGGAACAAGAAGGCCTGAACGTGGGCTATCTGGCCTACAACACCAACGTCGCCCCCTTTGACAACGCCAACGTGCGCAAGGCGCTGAACATGGCGATCGACAAGCAGTCGATCATCGACGTCGTGTTCCAAGGCTCTGGCGAAATCGCCAAGAACCCGATCCCGCCAACCATGTGGTCCTACAACGACGCGATCGAGGACGACCAGTACGATCCAGAAGCCGCCAAGGCGATGCTGGAAGCCGAAGGCGTGTCCGATCTGTCGATGAAGATCTGGGCGATGCCCGTGCAGCGCCCCTACAACCCCAACGCCCGCCGCATGGCAGAGCTGATGCAGGACGACATGTCCAAGATCGGCGTGAACGTGGAAATCGTATCCTACGAGTGGGGCGAGTACCTGGAGCGGTCCAAAGCTGCTGACCGTGACGGTGCCGTGCTGCTGGGTTGGACCGGTGACAACGGTGATCCCGACAACTTCTTGGCTGTGCTGCTGGGCTGCGACGGCGTTGGCAACTCTAACCGCGCCAACTGGTGCAACGAAGAGTTCGACGCGCTGATCCAGAAGGCCAAAGTCCTGCCGACGCAAGAAGAGCGTTCGGCGCTGTATGAAGAGGCGCAGGCCATCTTTAAGGACCAGGCACCTTGGGCCACCATCGCCCATTCCGTCGTCTACATGACCATGCGCCCCGAAGTGGACGGCTATGTCGTGCACCCGCTGGGTGGTCACATCTTTAACGCTGTCGGCCTGTCCGAGTAAGCGTTTCGCGTAAACCAAGGGGGCGGCATCTGGTATGCCGCCCCTTCCCTATTTTATGATGTGGAGCCTGCCCATGGCCGCAACCCTTGCTGACCGCCTCGCCGCCTATGCCGCCGTCGCCGCCCAATTGGGGGTCGATGCCATAGCGCTGGTGCCGGGACCGAATTTCACCCGCGCGGTGGACCATGCCTTTATGAGCCATGAGCGTCCTTTCCTACTGGTCATCCCCGCCAGTGGCCCTGCCGCAGCGCTGGTGCCGAACCTGGAACTGGGCAGTTGGGATCTGGTCGGCTTTGATGGGGCCGTGTTCGATTGGCGCGATCAGGACGGCTATGACGCCGCCTTTGCCGCGCTGACGCAACATCTGAACATCCGCTCGCTCGCTGTAGAGGGTCAGGTCATGCGCGTCTTTGTGCATCACGCCCTGCTGCGCGCCCAACCTGATTTGACGATCACCGACGCAGAGCGCGAGATTTCCGCCCTGCGCATGATCAAGACCCCCGCCGACCTTGCCGCCCTGCAAGAGGCGATTGATATCTCTGAACGTGCGCTGACCCGCACGCTCGACTCTGTGCGCCTTGGCCAGACCGAAAAGCAGATAGAGCAGACGCTGGTGCAGATGCTCTTTGCCGAAGGGGCCGACGATCTGTCCTTTGCCCCGATTGTGGCCGCTGGCGACGGATCGGCCCGTCCCCACGCCAAGGCGCGCAGCGATTACCATGTAAAGGCGGGCGATGCCCTGCTGATCGACTTTGGCGCGCGCAAGCATGGCTTTTGCGCCGACATCACCCGTACCGTGTTTCTGGATCACGTCACCGAGGAGGGCCGCGCGGTTTATGACGCCGTGCTGCAGGCCAATCTGGCCGGGCTTGCCGTCACCCGCGCGGGCGTTTCGGCGCATGACATCGACGACGCGGTGATTTCGGTGCTTGAAGCCACGCCCTACGCCGACCGCATCCGCACCAAGACCGGCCACGGTCTGGGCCGAGAGGTCCACGAGGCCCCCTATATCATGCGCGGTAATCCCATGGTTCTGCCAGCGGGCACCGTTTATACCAACGAGCCGGGTCTGTATCAGATCGGAAATTTCGGCGTGCGCATCGAAGATGACGTGCTGGTGACCGATGACGGATACAAGACCCTGACCCATTTCACAAAGGAACTGACGGTGCTGAAATGCTGAAATATACGCTCAGTCGGCTACTAACCTTCATCCCGACCTTTATCGGCGTCACGCTGATTTCGTTCAGCTTTATCCGCGCCCTGCCCGGCGATCCCATCGTCGTCATGGCCGGCGAACGCGGCCTGAGCGATGAACGCTACGCCGAGCTTGCCACGCAATACGGCTTTGACCAGCCGATCTATATGCAGTTTTGGGATTACCTGACTGGCGTGCTGCAAGGTGATCTTGGCACGTCCTTTGTCACAAAACGCCCGGTCTGGGACGAGTTTTTCACCCTCTTCCCCGCCACGCTAGAGCTGTCGATCTGCGCGATGATCTTTGCCATCGCCCTTGGCCTGCCAGCGGGCATCATTGCTGCCGTGAACCGGGGCAAGTTCCTAGACCGCGCGCTGATGTCCACCGCGCTGGTGGGCTATTCGATGCCGATCTTCTGGTGGGCCTTGCTGCTGATCATCGTGTTTTCCGGCAACCTTGGCTGGACGCCTGTGTCGGGCCGGATCGACCTGCTGTATTACTTTCCCAACGCCACCGGCTTTATGCTGATCGACTCTGTCGCATCGGGGCAAAGCGGTGCCTTCACCTCTGCTGTGCGGCATTTGCTGCTGCCGACCATCGTGCTGGGCACCATCCCGCTGGCGGTCATCGCGCGGCAGACACGGTCCGCCATGCTCGAAGTGCTGGGCGAGGATTACATCCGCACCGCCCGCGCCAAGGGCATGTCCCCCGGCCGTATCAACGGCGTGCACGCCCTGCGCAACGCCATGATCCCCGTGATCACCGTGATCGGCCTGTCCGTTGGCACCCTGCTGGCGGGCGCGATCCTGACCGAGACGATCTTTAGCTGGCCGGGCATCGGCAAGTGGATGGTCGATAGCATTTTCCGCCGCGATTATCCTGTCGTGCAAGGCGGCCTGCTGCTGATCGCCGTTATGGTGATGATCGTGAACCTGACCGTCGACATGCTGTATGGCGTCATCAACCCCAAAATCCGGAAGCGCTGACATGGATGATGCACTCTCTGCCGAAGCCGAAATGGTCCACGCCCGTCCGGGCCGCCTGCGGGAATTCTGGTTCTATTTTCGTGAAAATCGCGGGGCCGTCATTGGTCTGGTGATCTTTGTCATCTTTGCCATTCTGGCGGTCTTTGGCCCGTGGATCGCGCCGCATAGCGCCACGCAGCAATACCGCGCCGATACGCTGGTGCCGCCGTTCTGGCTTGAAGGTGGCAGCTATAAATACATCCTTGGCACGGACCCGCTGGGCCGGGACATGCTGTCGCGGCTGATCGTGGGTGCCCGGTTTTCCTTCTTTGTGGGCATCGTCGTTGTCACGGTCGCGGCCTCTGGCGGTATCCTGATCGGTCTGATCGCGGGCTTTGCGCCGCGGTGGCTGGACGCGATCATCATGCGGATTATGGATATCATTCTGGCCTTTCCATCCTTGCTGCTGGCCTTGGTGCTGGTCGCCATTCTGGGGCCATCGCTGGTCAACGCCATGATCGCCATCGCCATCGTGCTACAGCCGCACTACGTCCGTCTGACCCGCGCCAGCGTGTTGTCAGAGCGGCAAAAGGACTACGTCACCTCTGCCCGCGTGGCGGGTGCTGGGCTGATGCGGCTGATGTTCGTCACCGTGCTGCCCAACTGCCTTGCGCCGATCATCGTGCAGGCGGCGCTGTCGTTTTCGACTGCGATCCTTGACGCGGCCGCCCTTGGCTTTCTGGGCATGGGGGCGCAGCCGCCCACGCCAGAATGGGGCACCATGCTGGCCGAAGCGCGTGAATTCATCCTGCGCGCGTGGTGGGTTGTGACCTTTCCGGGTCTTGCGATCCTGGTCACGGTGCTGGCCATCAACCTGATGGGCGACGGTCTGCGCGACGCCCTTGATCCGAAACTGAAGCGGAGCTGAGGCCAATGACATTGCTACGCATTCGAAACCTGACCGTCGAATTCGCAACCGCCTCTGGCGCGTTCCGGGCGGTGGATTCCGTGGACCAAGATATTGGCAATGGCGAAATCCTCGCCATTGTTGGCGAAAGCGGCTCTGGCAAATCCGTGTCGATGTTGGCCGTCATGGGCCTGCTGCCTTGGACCGCCAAGATCACCGCAGACGAGGTGTCCTTTGACGGCCAAGACCTGCTGAACATGGACCCCCGCGCCCGCCGCCGGATCATCGGCAAAGACCTTGCGATGATCTTTCAAGAGCCGATGTCGTCCCTGAACCCCTGCTTTACCGTCGGTTGGCAGATCAAAGAGGCGCTGCGCTTTCACCTGAAAATGGACCGCAAAGCACGCCATGCCCGCGCGGTCGAATTGTTCGAACAGGTAGGCATTCCCGATCCGGAAAAGCGCCTGTCCGCCTTTCCGCACCAGCTGTCCGGCGGCATGAACCAGCGCGTGATGATCGCCATGGCCATCGCCTGCAAACCCAAGCTGCTGATCGCGGACGAGCCGACGACGGCGCTGGATGTGACCATTCAGGCGCAGATCCTTGATTTGCTGGCGTCCCTGCGCGATGAAACCGGCATGGGCCTCGTGCTGATCACCCACGACATGGGTGTCGTGGCCGAAACGGCTGAACGGGTCAGCGTGCAATACGCTGGCCAAAAGGTCGAAGAGCAGCCCGTCGCCGATCTGTTCAACACGCCGCACCACCCCTACACCGCCGCCTTGCTGGATGCCCTGCCCGAACGTGCCACGGCGCGTCTGCTGCCGACCATCCCCGGTGTTGTGCCCGGCCAGTTCGACCGCCCCGCAGGCTGCCTGTTCTCGCCGCGCTGCAAATTCGCGGATGCAAAGTGCAAGGCCACACCGCCCCCGCCTCTTGGCACGGACTTGGGCCATGCCCGCTGCTTTTATCCTTTGAACACAGCCGACAGGATCGCATCATGACCGACGCCCCCGTGATGACAGCGCCCTCTGCGACAGCCCCCGTCATGCAGGCGACAGCCCTGCAGCGCCACTACGAGGTCAGCGGCGGCTTTATGCGCAAGCCCCGCCTGCTCAAGGCTGTGGCTGGCCTTGATTTCCAACTGACGCCGGGCAAAACGCTGGCGGTCGTTGGCGAAAGCGGCTGCGGTAAGTCCACCCTCGCCCGCATGGTCGCCATGATCGAAGAGCCGACAGAAGGCACCCTGACGCTGGACGGCAAACCGGTATTGCCAGACGATTGGGCCGACCTGCGCCAGTCGGTGCAGATCGTGTTTCAGGACCCCTACGGATCGCTGAACCCGCGCCAACGCATCGGCACCATCCTGATGGAACCGCTGGTCATCAACACCAAACTGACCAAGGCAGAGCGCGAGGCAAAAGCCCGCGAGATGCTGCAACTGGTCGGTCTGCGGCCAGAGCATTTCGACCGCTATCCGCATATGTTCTCTGGCGGGCAACGGCAGCGGATCGCGATTGCGCGGGCGTTGATGCTGGACCCCAAGGTACTGGTGTTGGATGAGCCTGTCTCGGCGCTGGATCTGTCGATCCAAAGCGCGATCCTGAACCTGCTGACGGAACTGCAGGACCGGCTACAGCTGGCTTATCTGTTCATCAGCCACGATCTGGGCGTCGTGCGCCATGTCGCAGACGAGGTGATCGTGATGTATCTGGGCCGCGCGGTAGAGCGTGGATCGAAGGCCGCGTTGTTTGCAGCGCCCCAGCATCCCTACACCGTCGCCTTGCTGTCGGCGACGCCGCAGGCGAACCCCGGCGCGGAAAAGCGGCGGATCAAGCTGAAGGGCGAGTTGCCGTCGCCGCTGGCCGTGCCGAACGGCTGCGCCTTTGCCCCGCGCTGCTGGAAGGCGCAGGACACCTGCCGCGCCAAGACGCCAGAACTGGGCGCCGCCCCGCATTCAGCCGCCTGCTTTTTCCCCGAAAACGCCGGCTAATGCCGTGTCGCCCGGTGCATGTGCCGGGCGACACAAGCTGCCGATTTGGCACCGCAACCGCCAATCAGCGCCGCACGACCATATGTGCGAATTTGCACCCTTGAAGTTAAAAACAGCGCCCAGTGGCATTTTTTGCAACACGGCGTTATTCCACTATATCCAAACGTTATTAGATACTTATACGTCGCTCTTAATCTAAATTCGCCCAGCGAAACCGCAGCGAAATTCGCAACTGCCTGACCCGCATCTTGCGTAATTACTACGCGGCGCCCCCCCTTTCCCCCCGCAGGCGTTATCCCTTATACGCCGCCACCTCAACCATCGCGGCGGTGGTCTGGACGAAGGGATACCGATGTCACGCAGTAAGCTCTCTGGCGCGGTGCAGCGCTCTGCCCGGTCGGTTGCACCGGACCCGTCCAAACCTGACTTTGCAAAGATATCTAAGGAACACGACATGATAGAATTCGAAATCAATGGACGGAAGGTCAGCGTCGATGCTGACCCGCAGACGCCTTTGCTTTGGGCGATCCGGGATGAAATCGGCCTGACCGGCACCAAGTTTGGTTGCGGCATCGGCATGTGCGGTGCCTGCACCGTGCACATCGACGGCCAAGCCACCCGGTCGTGCATCACCGCCGTCGGCGATATCGCAGGCCTGAAGGTCACGACGATCGAAGGTCTGGACGCGGATGCCAACCACCCCGTGCAAGAGGCGTGGCGCAATCTGCGCGTGCCGCAGTGCGGTTACTGCCAGTCCGGCCAGATCATGCAGGCCGCCAGCCTGCTGCAGGACACCCCGAACCCAACGGATCAGGATATTGACGACGTGATGACCGGCAACCTGTGCCGCTGCATGACCTATCCCCGCATCCGCCAAGCCGTGCGCGAAGCGGCCACCGCAATGTCCGGAGCGCAAAACCAATGAGCAACAAACTAATGTCCCGCCTGACGACAGGCGCATCCGCCCCCGCAGCCGCATCTGCCATGACGCGCCGCGGCTTTCTGGTGTCGATGACAGCAACCGGCGTCGCCTTTGGCTTTCCGCGCGCATCCCACGCCGCGATGAACCCTGTCGCCGCTGACGGCCTGCCCGTGCAGCCCGTGGGCGACACGTTCGAGCCGACGATGTGGTACTGGATCGACACTGACGGCCAAGTGAACGTCAACATCATCCGCGCCGAAATGGGCCAGCACGTCGGCACCGCCATCGCCCGCATCCTTGCGGACGAGCTGGAAGTGTCGTGGGACAAGGTCCACATCACCCACGTCGACACCGACGAGAAGTGGGGCCTGATGGTCACCGGCGGTAGCTGGTCGATCTGGCAAAGCTGGCCGGTTTACCGCCAAGCGGGTGCTGCTGGCCGTACTGCCTTGATCGAGGCAGCAGCCGCCCAGTGGGGCGTCGATCCGGCGACCTGCACCGCGCGCGATGGCGTTGTGACCGATGGCACAAATTCGATCACCTACGGCGATCTGGTCGCCGCTGGCCTTGACCGTTCCTTTACCGAAGAAGAGCTGCAGGCGCTGACCCTGAAGCCGCACGAAGAACTGCGTCTTGTCGGCAAGGACGTCACCGCGCTGGACATCGAGAACAAGACCAACGGCAAGGCGATCTACGGCCTTGATGCCAAAGTTGAAGGCATGGTCTACGGCGTGCCGCTACTGCCGCCGACGCGCCTTGGCTCGTCCGTCACCTCTGTCGATGACAGCGGCGCGAAGGACGTCAAAGGCTACTTGCAGACGCTGACGCTAGAAGACCCCTCTGGCACCGTGCCGGGCTGGGTTGTGGTCTTGGGCGAAAGCCTGATGGCTGCGAAATGGGCGTCAGAGGCGATTGCCGTCGAATGGGCCGCAGGCGACACCGCCAACGTGAACGAAGCGCAGATCAACGACCGGTCCCGTGCACTGATCGCGGATGACACCGCGGGCAGCATTCTGCCCACGGACAACCCCGACACAACTGCTGCATTCGAAGGTGCCGCTGACGTGCTAGAGGCGGAGTATTCCACCCAGACCGTCCTGCACTTTCAGTTGGAGCCGGTGAACGCGACCGTATTCCAGAACGACGAAGGCATGTGGGAAATCCACACGGGCAACCAGTGGCAATCGCTGATCCTGCCCGTCCTGTCCGAAGCACTGGAAGCCCCGGCCGATAAGATCGTGATGCGCAGCTACATGCTGGGCGGTGGTTTTGGCCGTCGTTTGAACGGCGACTACACCGTACCTGCGGCGCTGGCGTCCAAGGCGCTTGGCGGCAAGCCGGTCAAACTGGTGTTCTTCCGCGAAGACGACGCCCAGTTCGACAGCGTCCGGTCCCCCAGCATCCAAAAACTGCGGATGGCCTTTGGCGAAGGCAACGCTGTCACCGGCATGGAACACCACGCCGCCGCTGGCTGGCCCACGGGCGTTTTGGCACCAGGCTTTATGCCCAAGGGCGTGAACGATGTGCCTTATGACCCCTTCGCCATCGACGGCGCGGACCATTGGTACAACGTCGGCGCGCACAAGGTGCGGGCGCTTGAAAACGATCTGGCCAACGCGACCTTCCGTCCCGGCTGGTTGCGGTCGGTCGGACCGGGCTGGACCAACTTTGCGGTCGAAAGCTTTATGGACGAGGCCGCCCATAAGGTCGGCACCGATCCGGTGGAGTTCCGCTTGCAGCACCTGACAGCCGAAGGCAGCAACGCCGGGTCCGCCCCGAACGCTGTTGGCGGCGCATTGCGTCAGGCCGAAGTGCTGCGCCGCGTCGCTGAAATGTCGGGCTATGGCACGGCTGATCTGCCCGCAGATACGGCGATTGGTATCGCGACAACCTTTGGCCAGTCGCGCGGTATGCCGACCTGGACCGCCGGTGCGGTCAAGCTGCACGTGGACCGCGAACGCGGTTATGTGACGGTGGAAAAGATGTGGCTGGCGTTTGACTGCGGCACGGTCGTCGATCCCGACGGCGCATTGGCCCAGTGCCAAGGCGCGGCGCTTTGGGGTCTGTCGATGGCGCTGCACGAAGGCACCATGATCGAGGACGGCAACGTCGTCGACCGCAACCTTGGCGGCTATACCCCGCTGCGCCTGATCGACACGCCAGAGCTGGAAATCGCTTTCGTCGAAAGTACCGAAGTTCCGGTGGGTCTGGGCGAGCCCGGCACCACGGTGATCGCACCCGCGATTGCAAACGCGATCTATAACGCCGTCGGCGCGCGTCTGCGCCACCTGCCGATCCGGCCCGATGATGTGCTGGCTGCACTGAAGGCGTAAAGAAAATGGGGCGTCCGTGAAAACGGGCGCCCTAAATTTATCGGCTGTGCGTTCGGGCGGTTGTCTCGAAGGCTCTCATAGGTGTCTTCAGTAAGACCGCGGCAATGAAAATTGCGCCGCCCTAGGCTTTCGGTGACGAAACGCCATTTGGCGGCTATGCTAAGTCCCAGAACGTGGATGCATCTGGAGGACGAAGATATGAACAACCTTGCTTTGACAATCGCACTCACACTGGTTGCTGGGACAGCGATGGCGGAAAGTGTGGTGGGCATCACCAAGGACCTGCCCTCAGTCACTGTGCAAACAGGGAACGGTCCGGTGATGATCGATAGGATCCAAGATACGAACAATGAGGTGAGCGGCGAATGGGCGCTTACCTCCCGTCCCTGTCCCGAGTTTTGCATTCAACCGCACAGCCCCGCGGAAGGCGTGACCACAATCGGAGAGCTGGAACTGATCGACATGTTACAGGACCCCAAGGCCGTGGTCGTGGACAGCCGCACCCGCGACTGGTTCGAGGGCGGCACGATTCCTGGCGCGATCAACATTCCCTATACCTACGTCGTGGACGAGCTGGGCCAGTTAGGATGCGAGCCGGATTTCGACGGCTGGGACTGCACGGAGGCGAAGCCCGTCGCGCTATTTTGTAACGGCGTCTGGTGCGGCCAGTCACCGACCGCGATCCGCAATATGGTCAACGCCGGATACCCCGCAGACCGCATCTCTTATTATCGCGGCGGCATGCAGGTTTGGCGCCTGCTTGGTCTGACTGTGATTGGGGGCGAGTAACGGCCCAAAACGGACAACGTCGGCGTTCAGCGCGTTGATACACCGCGCCCTGTTCTGGTGTGCTCAATCGGGTGGTCCGGTTTGAATGTTAATACATGGTCGGCCTTTGGTCTGCCGGGTTAACCACTGCCCGGCAGGTGATTTACATGCCAGCCACTGTTGTTCAGCATCCCGGTCATCATGCGGCATCCAGAACGTCCGCATTCCTAGGGCAGCGCGGTGATGTCATCGGTCAACCGCGCTTCGTCCGATAAACAGCAGGGCACCCAACGCTGCGTTGAGCGGCGCTGACCCAATGTGCGGCAGACTTTGCGCTTTGATACGGTGAGGGTCTGCCACATTTGATCCGCCATCGCGTGAACTGATCCGTCAAGAAGCCCTGCCAGCGCCTTGGGGTGCGATGCTGTCTCGTCCTGATGCGCCTGATTGAATAACGCCTTGATGTCGTCATCGCGAAACAGCCGTTCATACATGTTTCGGGTGATCGCGCCGCCATGCGCCTCTAACGCGGGAACGGTCGACTTCACGATGTCGATGGTGCGCTGGCTCAGTGCTGCTGTCATTTCAAAGCTCTCTTCGGCTGTGTTAAAAGACTATACATGTAAAAATAATACATGTATAAGGCCTGACATACAGACGCTCTGGAACATTCAAGGAAAGTACATGTATTCGCTCGATGCCAGCATAACGCGATGAGGCTAACGCGTTATACCGACTACGCTTTACGCGTCCTGATGTACCTTGCGGCCCAGCCTGACCAGTTCTGTGCGATCTCGAAAATATCTGCCGACTACGGCATTTCGCACAATCACCTAACCAAGGTTGTCCACGACCTTGGGCGCTTGGGCTTTGTGCAAAGTCTGCGGGGCCGCAACGGCGGCATTCAGCTGGCCCGCCCGGCGTCTGACATCACAGTTGGCGAGGTTGTCCGCACGATGGAAGACGACTTTACGATGGCCGATTGTGCAAATTGTATCATCGCGCCGGGGTGCGGGCTGAACCCCGTTCTAGAGGAAGCCACCAACGCCTTTCTTGCGGTCATTGATCGCTACACGTTGGCCGAGCTTTGTCGCAGCGGAACGGGATTCATGACGCTATTTCCAGCCTTTCACGCAACAAGACCGACGACCTAATCGTAACGCGATACTCATGAAGGAGTGTGAACCATGACGATGTCAGAAATATTCTTGTGGCCCGGCACAAAAGCTTGCGAACGCCTTGGCGTTGATCCTGAAGGCGAGGCTGGTCTGATCCGCTGGATGGTCAATACGCTGGTCTATCTGGTGGCGAGCCTGATCGTCGTCTGGATCGTCGTGGTGTGACCATGCCACCGCGCATCCCCGTGTCCGAGGCACAAATCGACCGTGTCGTGGCGCAGTTCTATCAACGTGTCCGGGCGCATCCAGCCCTTGGGCCTGTCTTTGCAGGACACGTTGCGGACTGGCCGGTCCATGAAGAAAAGATCGGACGGTTTTGGCGCAATGCCCTGTTGGTGCAACGATGCTATGACGGCAACCCGATGCAAGTTCACCGGGCCGCAGGCGACGTCAAAGCGCAACACTTTCCCGTTTGGCTGTCGATATTCGACGCGGTGCTGGCTGAAGAATTACCCCAGCACCTCGCACAAGCATGGTCTGCGCTGGCGCACCGGATCGGGCGCGGATTGAGCTTTGGTCTACCCCAGACCGACGACGCTGACCCGGTGCCCTACTTGGGCTGATGCGTCATCCCGCGCGAACAATGACGTTCACCAGTCGAAGTAGCGCACCAGTTGACTAGCGACGCGAAAGATATCGATCAGTTCGTCAATCACCTGATCATCCAGCATGTCAGTGTCCGGCAGGCTAGCGCGGCACCCCAGACCAACCATTTTGAAATAGGGCACCGTGGGACCGCGCACCTTAAAACCTTCTGGCAAGGCATCTAACGCTTTTCGCGTCACCAATCCTTCTGGAAAACGTTTGCTAAACTCAGGGTCATCTAACACGTCTTTCAGGCCTGCTGGATCATCAAGAAGGCGATTGCGCAATCTGGCCAACGCGTCCTTGGACGGCTGGAAAAGGGCGGCACCGGCGTAGCAGTTTCCTGGCTCGATATGCAGATAGTATCCAAAGTCTTCTGCTGGATCACCGGCATTGGCAAAGACATCCACATCCGCACGATACATCGCGCGTCCGATACGGTCCCGCGGCTCTTGGAAGAACTTGGTGAAGCTTTGCTTTGGCTTGATCCTTGTCGTCGCAACGGAATGATCGAAACGATCAGCATAGTCGTGCAGCGTTATCGCAATACCAGTAAAATTGCGCAAAGCGTCGTCGCGCTCTGTGCGGTGGTCGTCCAACCACGCTTTGCGGTTGTTCAACGCAAGTTCAGTAAGGAACGCAAATGTCTCTGGTTCTACCATTTGGCAGCCTCCTGTTTCACGGCTGACCTTAAGACGTGTCTGCGTTCGTATAGCACTCCCAACCAGACAAGTCAGGCAAACCGTCATCGGATCCTTGGCGTGAGGCCTGAAACCCATCGAAATCGGTTAAAGCGCTCTGCTCAACACCAGCATGGCACGGAATCGTTGGCGCTAGACTTGCGGGCTTGAGTTTGCCCTTTTCTTCGTGGATTCTTCTGCAGCAGCTGCGTGGTCGTCAACCTAACAGGCAGCCCTAGGCGACCTCTAGTACGCTGCGGGCCACAACGCTTGCGATCTCATGGCTACCCGGCAGGCCTTGAACGAAAGGCTTGCTGGACATCAGGAAACTGATTGCGGCCAGAAACACCCTCGGCTTGCCTTGAAACAAGCGTAAACCAAAGCCCTCAGTAAGCGCACCACGAAGCGGATCCTGCGATCTGTTGGCGTTGCTGACAGTCGCAACCTGCTCGCGCAGTGTGGCAAACGGCAAATCGTGCAGTGACATCGCGCGCTGACCCCTGGCATCAACGAGGGTGTCGAAGACCTGTCTGCCTTGCGCATTCATGACGACAAGCTGGTTGTTGTCTTCCAGCGTCCGAACCTCATACGGGTCCTCTCCCAACGCCCTGACATCCAATATCCCCGCATCCGACAATGCCAAAAGCCTCTCCATCGAGAGGGGCGGAACCGCGGCGTAGTTATCGACAAAGACCCGGCGCAATCCCCGATCAAACCGGTCCCGATCCGCGTCTGTCATAAGTGCGTATAGGTCTGAAAACGGCTCATGCATCCTCAGTATGGTGTAGCGCCAAGCAACCGTGTGCTTGCTGACACTATCGCGTTGCGTCTGCTGCAAATCCCGGCGGGCCCACACGAAGGGATCCGATTTCAAACGCTCAGCAAAGACCGCGAGCGGAAAGGTGTCAGCCGTAACACCGTTCATCATGTCCGAAGCCGCGAACGTCGGATCCGCGACATTTAGCTGCTGCATAAAGAGATGAAACAGCCGGTCGAACAGCCCCGCGCTGCCAAGCGCGCAGGCGCTTGCAATAGCGGCGTCAGTGAACACATCCAGTGGCTCATAGGGAAGCGGACAGTAGAAGTCTGTTTCGGGCAATAGGCCGTTACGAGACAGCATCGTGATACGCGTGTCGTCTTCAGCGCCATTCAGTTCAAACGACAACCCGTCATCAGAGCGCACAAAGCGACCAATGCGGCCTGCGACGGCGACAACTGCGTCAATGCCGCTTAATGATGTTCCGATGATACCAATCTTCGGCCCCACGCTATCGGTATCTATTAATCCCGACCATGGGTTGGGCAGGACGACACCATCAGGAAGATCAGGCGCGCTCCAGTCATGGCCGCTGGCGACGATAAGACGGTCGTAGGACACGGTGTCCCGGTGACCATCATAGCGTTCAAACGTAACGTCTACGCCAATAACGCTGACCGAAACGTCAATCACCTCGTGACGTTCCCTGACAACGATCCTGTGCCCCCTCTCTCGACCTTGCATCAGGATCCGTTCAAACTGGTCACGAAAGAACATTCCCAAAAGGAGCCTCGGATAAAATCCCCGCTCTGACAGCGTGTCCGTATCAACGCCGTACGGTCGCAGAAAACTGTCCGGCTGCCTTTGGAGCCACTCTAGATATGTTTCCGTCAGTGGCGGGATTTCAATGCTGCCAATATTGGCAAGCATGTCATAGGTCGCATAGTCAGGCGAATAGGGCATACCTACGCCAGCCATATTGCTCTTCTCAAAGACTGCGATGAAAAGCGGCGTATCCGACTTTACCAGTTCCATCAGGGTATAGACCCCCGTGGGCCCTGCCCCAATTATTGCGATGCTGTCATGCGTTGCTGGCCCCTTTGCGCCAGATTGCGGTGCGGGGTGGTCTGATATGCGTTCATCAAGAAGCATCGGAAAGTCCTGTGAAAGCAAATGACGTGATGCCATTCGTATGATGCAAACTTGGGAAATGATCCGTTGTTCCCGAGGTGATCGTAAGTTTCACAGGTAAGGCGACAAGTCACCGTCCTGTCCCCGAATTGACCCTGCTTGCGTCTTTCGAAAAGTGGCCATTCGCGCTTGGCGTCGCCAAGATTTTCTTCCAGCCCAGACTCTTTAAGACTTTCAACAAAAGTCTCTGCCGGGCCGGTTTTGCAGCCGGCCTATCGTCGACAGATATCTGTCGTTGAGTTGGCATCAAAAGCACCAATGAGTGGACGATCAGACACCCAACGAAGAGCCGTGGCGAGAGTATCTGTCAAAGACATCAAACGCGCCACGCGCAAGCATGACTGATCGGAAAAGATGCTCAGGATCGTGCCGGGCAGGCTGTAATTCCTACGATTCTAGTCTGCGAGTATGGTCAGCGCACCGCCTGCGTCAGCGCCCGCGTGAGACAACACCCCCCCCACCTCATCAGGACCGCCGGTGCCTGTGTCGTAGCCATAAAACATGCCGTTAGCGCCTGTACCAAAGCTTGTTCCATCCACGACTGCGCCGTTATGGGTGACCGCGAAATTACCGCCGCTAAATTCGTTTCCGGCAATCGTCATCCCAGTCACTGAAATGTTCTCTGTGATGCCCCCTGCGGTATTTGCGGTCGCAACATCAACAGACCCCGATGCAAAGTTGGCCGAGATCGTAGCCGGAACTGCATGCATTAAGTTCTTAACTCAATGCTGTTTGCCACTTTGCGGGTCGATGTTGCACAAATACAGGTTTAATTCATGTCGTGAATCCATCGTGGTAGCTGGCCCGCATGAGCAAACACATCACCTACCTATAAGACGACGAACTGGGCTGACGAAAACGCGGCAGTAAAGCGCCGCGGCTCACTGACAATCTGCTGCGATCCCAAGATGAACTGGGATTCCGAAACTTTTGGAAAGAGAGGCAGGTCAGCAGCGTGACCGCGGCCGGCGCTTACGACACGCGACTTTGACCGACAGGTCGCAGAGGTTCAGATGCGCATCGCGGTCCTGAACGGCTACACCGCTCTTGGTATTCCTGTCACGAAAGCCCTGCGATAAATCCGTCTGGGAAAGGGGAAAACCGTCCTTCAACTGATTTGCGCAACAGCGTCGTCATAAATCATTCCGCTGTTAGAGCCACACAAGGCACGGATGCCAGCGCTATTGAAAGAAGTTTAGAGCGGTCAACGATCGCCTGAAACGTCAACGATACAAGGCATCGGGTCCACCTAAATGCGACCCAAGCGAAATAGTCAAAATGGTAATCTGGCGGAGGCTCAGTCCGCACATTAATATTGCTAAGCATATAACTTTTAATGATAAAATAATCATTATTTTAAATCATACCACAGAAAGTACCACCACTCTCAGAGCGCACGGTCTCATTGGGTGGACATTAGATGGCGTCGGCCTTTACATCATAACTAAATAACTAACCCAAATGACAAACCAGTCCTTCGCGCAGACCGCAGCGATTGAAGGGACCGAGCTCAATGCGCAAGATATTGCGCGAAACGCCAATGTCAGCCTCTTGCAACTTTAGGGCAGTACAAACGGACGAAATGCGGACAAAACTGTCCTTTTTGGCGTAGTATCTATCGCTATTGGCGGCCAAACTATCCACCGCGACCTGCTAAGGTTTGGCTTTCGCCAATGTTGAGTTGCATCGTAAAAGTATGTTGCTTACTCAAAGGACATTAAATTATCGGCATCGGCATGCGGACAGCACCTTTTCTATGCAAGTCAAAAGATACTGTTGCCGTGGCGGAAGTGCGAGGAGACCGGAATGAGTGGCAGAGCAGCCCAGCAAGCAGTCATACAAGACCATGCTGCATACTTAGAGGGAACGCACAACTTCCAAGCTGATATTGAGAAGCTGGCGAACAGCGCTTTGATAGGCACTGTTCTTGAAACTGTTATGCTGGCCACAAATATGCGATTTGCGGCTGTCGCGCGCGTTACCGCTGACCGCTGGGTTGCATGTCGCACTGTTGATGAAGTCAATTTTGGTTTGTCATCGGGTGACGAAATTGAAATCCAATCGACTTTTTGCCAGTCAGTTCGCGATACATCTCAAAAGGTAATGTTTAACGATGCGGCTACTGATGATGTCTACGGTGGCCATCCAATTGCAGCTAAGTTCGGAATTTTAAGTTACGCCTCAATCCCAATTTATCGAAGTGATGGAACTTTCTTTGGCACGCTATGTGCTATCGATACTGAGCCGCGCGATGTAAAACATCCACGTGCAGTGGCAATGTTGGAGATGTTCGCCGATATTATTGGTCGGGGTGTAGATTTCCACGCGGAAGTGAGCCGGGTTTTCCATCGAGAAGTGAGCCACCTTTAAGTTATGTTTCGGGTGTCAGGCTTTGGTCAATGCATGATTGTCCTCCCTCTTTTTCTGCGCCGCTACGGCTGCACTGGCTTTGAAGCGGAAGCTGTCGTTTCCGGTCTCCAAGATGTGGCAACGGTGGGTTAGGCGGTCGAGGAGTGCGGTCGTCATCTTAGGATCGCCAAAGACGGTGGCCCATTCGCTGAAGCTCAGGTTCGTGGTGATGACGACGCTGGTGCGCTCGTAGAGTTTGCTGAGCAGATGGAAGAGCAGCGCGCCGCCTGATGCACTGAACGGCAGG
>NZ_FOTF01000014.1 GCF_900114485.1 Loktanella salsilacus
GCAGGTGCAGCTTCTTCAGCAGGTGCAGCTTCTTCAGCAGGTGCAGCTTCTTCAGCAGGTGCAGCTTCTTCAGCAGGTGCAGCTTCTTCAGCAGGCGCATCGGCTTCCGCCTCAACAACACCCTCGGCATGATCCTCAGCAGCGGCACCATGGGCCGCGACGGGGCCAGAGCCGACCGCTTCACCCACAGTGGGGCGCGTCACGGCGATTGCCAGCGCGATAACCATCATGACGCCAGCGCCAAGGCCGACCATCATCAAAAACGGGTTAGAGGCGAAACCGCCTGTCTTTTGTGCCACCGCAAAACTCCTTGTCATATGACGGGCCACGCCCTTTGGCCAAAGACCTAGGTCCATCGCCCGCCATGGTCAATCCACGCTGGGCGCATAGCGCACAAAGGCAAAGGATCGGCCATCCGGTGCCCAGCACGGCACATTGATCGATCCCTGCCCGCCAAATAGCGTCAAAACCGGCACACTTTCACCGCCACCTTGGGGCATAATCCTTAAGGTGACGTTCAAATCACGCGGATGGTACAGCGTGCCACCTGGATAGGCCAAGTACAGCACATGACGCCCGTCAGGGCTGGGGTGCGGGAACCAATCGACCGTATCCGATGTCACCATCCGCTGCACGTCCGAGCCGTCGCGCCGCATCCGCCAAATCTGCGCCTGCCCGCTACGGTCGGAATTGAACCAAATCCATTCGCCGTCTGCACTATAATCCGGGCCATCATTATGCCCCTCATCCCCAAGCCGTCCGGTCAACTGAACCTCTTGCTCTTGCTGCACGCAAATCTCGTATCGCTCGCCGCGCCGCGCACAATAGGCGATCTCTGCCCCGTCCGGGCTGACGCCGTGCCAATAGGACGGCACATCGCGCACAATCTGTTCCGCCGCACCGCCCGCCACAGGAATGCGATACAGCGTCGACAGCTTATCCACATGGGAAGAGGCATAGATCCATGCGCCATCTGGGCTGAACCCGTGGTCATTATTACAGGCCTGCGCGATCCCGCTGTCGATCACTGCCACCTCGCCCCCGTCCAGCGGCACCCGCAACAGCCTCCCGTCGCGGTTCACCAGCAGCCAGCCATCAGGGTGCCAATTCGGCGCCTCGATCAGATCATCGGTCTCCCACAGCACGCGGGTCCGTCCCCGCGCCAGATCGCACACTTCCAGACTGCTGCGCATCCCGTCCCCCTGATTGCCCCTGCGGCCGCTTGCGACTAAACCACACTCAAATCGCGAAAGGAAAGCCCATGACCGCTGCCGATGACCGCCTGATTGTTGCCCTTGATGTGCCCAATGTCGTTGCGGGGATGGAGCTGGCCAATAAACTTGGCAGCGCCGTGTCCTTCTATAAGATCGGCCTTGGCATGCTGACCGGCGGCGGGCTCGCCCTCGCGAACGAGCTGAAGCACGAGCATGGCAAGCGTATCTTCCTTGATATGAAGCTGTTCGATATCGGTGCCACGGTAGAGGCGGCCGTGCGCGGCTTTACCCAATTCGACATCGACTTTCTGACGGTCCACGGCGACCCGCATGTTGTGCGCGCCGCCAAAGCCGGTGCCGCTGGCAGCAACATGAAAATCCTCGCCGTCACGATCCTGACCTCCCTCGACCGGGCCGATCTAGATGCATCGCTGATCCGCGACGGCGCGATCCCCGATCTGGTCGTCGACCGTGCTGGCCGCGCCTTTGACGCCGGTGCCGATGGCATCATCGCCTCCCCGCAAGAGGCTGCCGCGATTCGCGCCCTGCCCGAAGCAAAAGGCGGCCTGATCGTCACCCCCGGCGTGCGCCCCGACGGTGCCGCGCTTGGCGATCAAAAACGCGTTGCCACACCGGCACTTGCCCTGCAGGACGGCGCTGACCACATCGTTGTTGGTCGCCCCATCTGGCAGGCCCAAGACCCCCGCGCTGCCGCCCTATCGATTCTGAAACAGATGGCCGCTGTTCGTCACGAAAACGGCATGTAAACCGTATTTTTGACTTTTTCGGAACTATTTTGAATTTGTGTCGTTACTAACTCAATAGATCACACCACAGACGTGGCAAACACTGCCCGCTGATCGAGGAGTAAAGAGCATGACACAGATCAACCTTGGCGATGTCCGTTACAACGCAACCGCCGGTGCCTTTGAGGCCCGCGTCGATATCCAGCGCGCTGGCCGCACCTTCCGCTATCCCTGCATGGTGGCAGGCCCGCTGAACATGGACATGGACCGCGTTCGCACCGGTCTGGCCAAGCACGCCCTGCGCATGTCCGACAGCGGCGCGTCGCTGATGTCGTCCATCTGATTTTAAGATTCCCGACGGCCTGCTGCCGCAGTCTCTGCCTCTGTCCCGAGTTGATTGCATCATGGCGCGACCTTCGAACTGGCTCGGTGTTCCCTCGGACACCGGGCCATTTTTTTACCCAATGCGTCACCTGCCATCGCGCAGGAAAACACGGCGTGCGCTTAGTCGTTGATGTCGCGTTCCCAGATTTTCGGAGTCTGCCCCGGCAGGCCGAAAACTCTGCGCATCGCAAGGTAGGCCCCCAGCGACAGCGCCGCGAAGATCACCAGGATAAGCGGCATCGACGCGATCGGCACGATCAGCAAAAGCAGACCCACCAAGGCTGCGCCTATGGCAAAGCCCAAAAAGATATAGCCCGGCACGATCACTTCTAGCGTTGCCAAACCAAGGGCGGCAGACAGCCAGACCCACCAGACAGAGGCCAACATCAGACCTTACCTTTCAACATACGGAACGCGTTACCAAAGGCTTCGACCGCATCGGCAGGCAGGATAACCGTCTGTTGACCCGCCCCTTGGCTGATCTTCGCGATCGCCTCGACCTGTTTCAGCGCGACTTGGTACTGCGCGGCCTCCAGCCCGTTTTCCGCGATGGCGACAGCGACGACTTGGGTCGCATAGGCCTCTGCATCAGCCAGCACGCGGCGCGCTTTGGCCTCTTGCTCTGCGGAATACAGGTCAGCGTCAGCCTGCAATTCGACCGCGCGCTTCTTACCCTCGGCCTCTGTCACTTGGGCACGGCGGGCGCGTTCGGCATTCAACTGCTGCAACATCGCGGCGCGGGTGGCGGCGTCTAGGTTCACGTCTAGGATCTCGGCCCGCGTAACCTCAATCCCCCAATCGTCGACCTGCTGCGCCAACTGCTCGCGCACGGCGGCGATGACACTACTCCGGTTAGACTGCACTTGATCCAGCTCCATCCGGCCAACCTCTGACCGGACGATCCCGGCCACGGTGGTGGCGATGGCACCGTCCACGTCGCGGATACGATAGACAGTCTTTTCAGGCTCTATAATGCGGTAAAACACGCTGGTTTCGACCTGCACCAACACGTTGTCAGATGTAATGGCGTCCTGTTTCATCGTCGGCAGCTGGCGTTCCAGAATGCTGACCTTGTGCCGGACCTGATCCAAAAACGGCACGATGAAGTTGATGCCCGGTCCAAGCACAGCGCGCAGACGGCCCAACCGTTCAACGACATACTTTTCGGACTGCGGCACGATGCGCACGCCAGCAAAGACGCAGACGATGATGAACAGTGCCAGCAACAGCAGCACAAGGTTCTGTCCCAGAAAATCAGTCAATTGCGCTTGAGGGTCCATCCGCATCACTCCCATAGTGTTGCGGAACAGCTAAGACCGGCGCGCCGTGGTTGCAACGCAAACCAACCGCCAAAACCCAAGGTCTGTTACGGCGTTGCCCTACGACCACCACGTCAATGCAATGCTAACCCCTTGTCAGGAAAAACGATTCTTTTACATAATATGTATCGCGTGCGAAACATTTAGTTTTTGAAATGTATTTCCGCCGTGTGTGCCTGTTTCGATCATTTACCGATAGCGCTGCCCGCAGGGCTAGGTGCCAAGGGTCACAACCTCTCCGCCTGCGGCCTCTGCATCTTGGGCATCATGGGTGACCATCAGGACGGGCAAGGCGCGACTGCGGGCGCGGGCAAAAACCAGATCGCGCACCTGCGCCCGCAGCGCCGTGTCGAGCCGGCCAAAGGCTTCGTCCAGCAGCAAGGCGCAAGGCTCTGCCAGCAGCATCCGCATCAACGCAACCCGCGCCTTTTGCCCGCCCGAAAGCGTCGCAGGATCACGGTTCGCAAAGCCTGCCAGATCGACTTCGGCCAGGGCATCCTCGATCCGGTTTTGCCGCGCGGCACGGCTGCCGCCGGGGCGCAGGCCAAAGGCAAGGTTCGCACCGACAGACAAATGCGGGAACAGCAGATCGTCTTGAAACAAGATGCCGACCATCCGGCGCTGCGGGGCGGCGTCGGTGATGTCGCGTCCGTCCAGATGCACCCGTCCGGTAAAGCTAAAGGCCCGCGGCAAGGTACCTGTGACCACAGACAGCAGCGTCGATTTGCCGATGCCCGACGGGCCCATCACGCTTAGCACCTCGCCGGGCGCGATGTGATGGTCCAGCGCCACCAACGGCTTGCCGTCTTTGAAAACGGCGATGCGGTCTAGGGTCAGGCCCTTATCCATGGCTTAGTCCTTTTCGGTTACGCCAGACCAGCGCGGGAATGATCAGGGCCAGCGCGAATGGCACAAGCGCGGCGCCGGTTTGCATCAGGCCCCAAACAGCAATCGCCCGCCGGTCCCCGCCAGAGGTGAGGGCGACCGCCTCGGTCGTTAGGGTCGCGACCCGGCCACCGCCGATCAGCAGGGTCGGCAGGTATTGCCCAACGCTGACCGACAATCCGACGGCAACCGCTGTCAGAACTGGCCGCAGCAACATCGGCAAGCGCACCCGCCAAAGGATGCCGTCGGGACTGGCCCCAAGGGCGGCAGCGACGCTGGCGTTGCGGGAATCCCAAGCGCGAAACGGATCGGCGAGGGACAGAAACACATAGGGAAGCACGAAAACCAAGTGCGCCAGCATGACAGGGGCGCGTCCGATATCGGCCCCCACATTCAACAGCAACGATTGCAGGCCCGGCAGGAATGCAGTCTGCGGGATCAGCAGTGGCAAATACAGCAGCAACAGCCCGCGCTGCGTTAGGTTACGGCGCTGGCGATACTCGGCCTCTAGGCAGCCGATGGTCAGGATCAGCGCCAGCAGGGTAACGCTGCCAGCGATCAAAGCTGTCTCGCCCAGCGCGTCCAGCACGCCAGTTGACTGGCGCATCCAAGTCTTGAGAGAGAAGGCATCAGGCAGCGCGTTTGGAAAGCTCCAGAAACCGGAAAACGACCAGACGGCCAGCACGACAAGACCGAGCAGGATCGACAACGCCGCAATGGACGCGGCCGACAACGCGGCGATGCGCAGGGGTGCGTCGGATGCACCGCGATGGCCGCTGGTAATCCAACGCAGGCCAAGGGTGGCGACGATGATTTCGCCAAGACGCCAGAACAGCAACGCACCCACGACCAGCGCCAGCTGCAACAGCGCGGCAGAGCTGGCGAGCAGGCGGGCGGTAAAGTCAGGCTCGCCCATCCAGCGGACGATCTGCACGGACAGCGGCGGCGGGGTGTTGGGGCCAAGGATCAGAGCCACGTCAACGACGCTCATCCCGTAGGCCAGCACGACGTAAACCGGCAGGCGGATTTGGGCGTAGACCCTTGGGAAAACGGTCTTGAGCCAACCTGTCGTGCGACCATAGCCAAGGGCCGATGCAATCGCGCGGGCGCGGGCGGCGTCAGTTTGGCCCAGCGCGGCAAGGGTCATCAGCAGCAGGAATGGCATTTCCTTAACCACCATCCCCAGCATCAGGGTCAGGCCAAGCGGGTCTTGCACGATGAGCCAGTCAGGCGGATTGGTCCACCCGGTGATGCCGGGCGACAACAGCCGGGCAATCCACCCCGACGGCGCGATCAGAAACGCGAGGCCAAAGGCCGCAGCGGCGTGCGGCACGCTAAGCAGCGGGGACAGCAGGCGTTCCAATGCGCGAAAGGCGCGGGTGCCGGACCAGCCCGCGACCAGCAGCATGACGAGCGCAAGCGCGATGACCGTCGTGCCGATCCCCGTCGTCAGGGACAGCATCACGCTGCGCGGCAGGCCCGGCCAATCAAGCAGTGCGCGAAAGGCGTCTAGGTTCGGCCCAACCAACCCACCGGCAGGCAGGTGGCCAAAGGCGGGCAGCACTGTGCCGTAAAGTCCCGCCAGCACAGGGCCAAGCATCACAAGCAGCGTCAGCGCGGGGACGACGGGAAGGACGCGATTCTTCATACGCTGGTCCTGCCCGGCGCGGATAAAGGCAAAAGCGCCCTCCGGTTTACGGGAGGGCGCTGAGGGCTGAAAGATGGTAGCCGCTTGGACAAGTTTACTGCGCCACGCCGTAGCGGGCTGTCCAATCGTCGCTGATGCGGGTCATCCAGCTTGGGTGCGGCTCTGCCTGAACGGTGCCAAGCTCCTCTGGCGAGAGGGTGGCGATGCCAAGGTCGAGGGCATCGAACAGCGCCTTTTGGTCTGCGTCCAGTTTATCCATGGCCAGCACGGTGCCGTAACCAAGGATGTTGGGGTCCTGCGCGCGCGCCTGCGCTTCTGGCGAAAGCAAAGCGTTGGCGACGACCATCGCGCCCTCGAAGCTGCCAGAGTTGTAGGGGATCGCAACGAAGGACGCGTTGCCAATGGTGCCCTTGTCCAGCACGAAGGTGCGCACGGTGTCGGGCAGTTCGTCATTGGCGATCGCCGCGGTGGCTGCGCCCGGGCTGAAGGAAATCGACAGGTCGATTTCACGATCCGCAATCAGTGGGAACATGGCGGTGCCAGTCGCAGGATAGGCGCGGCCCTGACGCCACAAGGTAGGGGTCAGCGCGTCAAGGTAAGCCCAAAGCGGTGCTGTCACGTCTTCGTAATTGTCGTCCGTCGCGGGCTGTTGCAGCACGCTGGCGTCAACCAGCGTATCGACCAGCACCTGTTTCAGAAACGTCGTGCCAAGGAAGTCTGGCGGCTGCGGATAGGTAAAGCGACCGGGGTTTGCGGTGGACCAGTCAAGGATCGCCTGCATCGAGCCCATCGGCTCCAGCACCTCGCTGTTATAGTCGAACACGACCTGCGCCATGGCCCAAGGGGATTCAAAGCCTTCGACGGGGACGGTGAAATCGGTCTGCACGGTTTTGCCGTCGACATCGACGTATTGCCAGTTTGGCAGTTGCTCTGCGAAGGGGCCGAACAGCAGGCCTGCGTCCTTCATTGCGGCAAAGTTCGCGCCGTTAATCCAGATCATATCGATCGCGCCGTCCGTATCGGTGCCTGCCTGCTTTTCGGCCAGCACGCGTGTCACGGCGTCGGCGGTGTCGGTCAGTTTGACGTGTTCCAGCGTGACGCCGTATTCGTCCTGCACCTTTGCGCCGATCCAAGCGATGAAATCATTGGTCGTCGTCGACCCGCCCCAAGCGTTCCAATAGACAGTCTGCCCCTTGGCAGCGGCGGTGACCGCATCCCAATCGGCGGGGTCGGTTTGCGCGTGGGCCGCAAGTGGCAAGGCCATGGCGGCCAGAAGGGCGAGAGATTTCATGTCGGTCCTTTCAAAGAGGGATCAAGTGAAGAGCTTGGACGCGCCGTAGATACGCAAGGTGGCTGTCACAAGACATAACGCGCCAAAGACCCAAGACAGCGGGGCAAAGGCAGCAGGAAACAGGCAAAGCAGGACGAAGAAGACAATCGTCTCGGTCCCTTCGAGCAGGCCGTTGGAGTAGTAGAGCGATTTGATGCCCTGCGCCTGCGTCGTGATCCCGCGCTTTTCCGCAAGGATGGCATAGCCAAGGAAACTGGTGCCATTGATATAGAAGGACGCGAGCAGAAAAGCACCGGCGAGGCCGTTTGCATCATTCAGGAACACAAAAGAGAGCGGAATAGCGGCGTAAAAAGCAAAATCGCACGCGATATCAAGGTAACCGCCGAAGTCGGTGTTCCGGGTTGCGCGGGCGACGGCACCGTCCAGACCGTCAGCAAGGCGGCTAGCGAGCAGCGGGATCAGCGCCAGCAGCGGAGCGCCAAAGGCGATCATCGCGGCGGCAATCAGGCCCAGCGCCAAGCCCAGCAGCGTCACGGTGTTCGCTGTCCAACCACGCGCTGCCAGAGCGCGGCCCAGCCGGTTAAGCGGCGGGTCGATCAGCTGGCGGGCAGTGCGGTCGAGCATATCAGCAGCCTTGTACGGGTTGATCTGTTTTGACGCAGCCGCCTGGGCCTTGCAATCCGCCTGACAGCAACGTGACGCAGTGAAATGGTGTTAATCGTGCAAGGCGCGGCTGTCGGTAGGGGCCTCGGCGCGGTCGGTCATGCTGTAGTCGCGCATGACGCCGCACACGCGGATGCGGTAATCGGCGAACATCTCTGTCCGGCCAGCGGACTGGGCACCGCGGTGGGCCGTGAGTTTGCGCCATTCTTCCAATGCGGCCTCGTCCCGGAAGAAGCTGATGGACAGAAGTTTATCCGGGTTGGTGATGGACTGAAAGCGTTCGACGGACAGGAAACCGTCGATCTGTTCGACCAGCGGGCGCATTTTGGCGGCCATGGCGAGGTAGGCGTCGCGCTTGTCTGCGTGGGGCAGGACTTCGAAGATGACAGCGATCATGGCGGGCCTTTGAGTTTGGGCATTGGCGGTCATGCTAGCGGGAAAGGGTAGAGGGCGGCCAGCCCCCCGGCGCGCTGCGCCGCCCCCCGAGGTATTTTTGACCAGAAGAAGGTCTTAGGCGGAGAGGTGGAGGGGGCCAGCCCCCGTCCCTGCGGGACTTCCCCGGGATATTTGGGACGAGAATAAGCTACGACCGGGCGATCCGGGGGCGGCCGCGGGCGGTCACGCGTAGGCCCGCGCCAAAGAACATCTCTTGCCCCTCTATCAAAGCGGCGTTGATGTCGCGGGTGATGGTGATTTGTGGATCGGTGACGCCGGCCTGTGCTGCGCGGACGGTCGCGGTGGCGGTCAGGCTGGATTCGAGGGCGGCAAGTGCGGCGGCGGAGGTCGGGAAGGTTTGCGGGGCCTCTTCGGTGTGGACGGTGAAGCGGCCCGCGCCGGGGGCGGTGATGGTGCCGCTGGCTTGCATGACGACTTGGCCGACGACGGCACCGATGGCGTTGGCGACATCGGCGTGGTCTGGCACAATCATCTGCGTCCCAAGGCGGTCGCCCACCGCGCCATAGTAGCTGGCGGCAGAGGCACCGAGGCCGATGACGGGCACGCCAAGGGAGAGTTGCGTCTTGATCAGCCCGTTGTGCCGGTCGAGGCCCGCCATCGTCAGCGGGTGAGCGGCAAGGCGTTCCGGCGTGACCTCGCCCCAGTCGCGGGCGTCGTCGGCGAAGGCGGCTTGCAGCAGGCAATCGGCGGTTTGCGATGTGACTTGGGCGATGATGGTCTGGGCAAGGCTGGTGGCATCGGTGGCGATGCGCTGGCCGTCGCCGCGCCGGGTGCGGGTGAAGAGGGTGAGCGCTTTGGTTGCGGCGTCTGCGTCCCATTGATCGGTCAGGGCAAGGACATGGGCCGCGTCGGACGGGGTGACGCCAGCGATTATGGCAAGGCCGCGCGTGACGAGGCGCAGCAGCGCGGGTTGGTCGAGGCGCGTTGTGACCACATCGCCCATGCGCGCAGGCCCAGCGGCGAGGCGTTCGGCGACGATGGCTTCGCGCTTGTCCAGATTGCCCGGCAGGTGGTGCCAGAGCGGCACGGCGAATTGACCGCCATCCAGCGGTGGGCCGTCTTGGGCAAGAGCGCGGTCAAGCACGGGATGCACCAGATCGGGGTGTGTCTGCGCCAGCAAAGAGATCGGCATCAAGCGGCGCGGGCCAAGGTGCAGGGCACCGTCCAAACCGGGCACAACGCTGACGGCGCTGTCGCCGCCAAGGCCCCAGGTGCGCATTGCCACAGCCTCTACCATTGTGCGGAAGCCGCCGACCATTGCGCCCTGCGGATCAATGCGGGGGGCTCCGTTTTGCAATTGGCAGATATCGGTCGTGGTGCCGCCGATGTCAGAGATCAGCGCATCGCGCTGCTGCGTCAGCCAAGCGGCCCCTGCGACAGAGGCGGCGGGGCCGGAGAGGATCGTCTCGATCGGGCGGGTGCGAGCCATGTCGGCGGGAATCAGGGCGCCATCGCCGCGCACGACCATCAGGCGGGCGGTCACACCGATGGTGGTCAGGTGTGCTTCGACGGCGGTAATCAGCCCCGCGATCATGCCGATGAGGCGGGCGTTGAGCACGGCGGTGAGGGCGCGTTTCGGCCCGCCCAGCGCGGCAGAGAGTTCGTGCGAGCAGGTGACCGGCAGGCCGGTGGCGGTGCGGATCAGATCGGCGGCGGCAATTTCATGGGCCGGATTGCGGGTGGCAAAGCTGGCGGCGACGGCGAATCCGGTGACGGGCGGCAGGTCCTGCAGGGCGGTGCGCAGGGCGTCTGTGTCGAAAGGCGCGGCTTCGGTCCCGGCGTGGGTATGGCCGCCGGGCAGGGCGATCACGGGGTCGCCGCGCAGGGCGTCTTGCAGGCCAGCGCGGGTTAGTTCCTGCGCGTCAAAGCCGATGAAAATCAGGGCGATACGGCCCCCCTGCCCTTCGACCAGCGCATTGGTGGCGAGGGTGGTCGAGAGGGAGACGACGTCAATGTCAGTGGCCGCGATACCCGCCTTGGCGATGGCAGCGTCGATGGCACCAGCGACGCCGATCGCCAGATCGGGACGGCTGGTCAGCGCCTTGGCTTTCGCCAGCACGAGGGTCGCATCGCCGTCCAGCACGGCGGCGTCGGTATAGGTGCCGCCGGTATCGACGCCGAGTAGATAGCCCATGGCCTGCCCCTTTTACTTGCGGCTTGGGTGTAGCGCCCCGGCAGGCTGGCCTTCTAGCCCCAATCGCACACGGGCCGCATTACCGTGGCAGACCGGCAAGCGCGGGGTCGCTGGCCGGAGCGCCCGCGCGCCACAGCGCAAGGCGATCTTGCAATGCGCCTGCGACGTCGGGCCATTGCAGGACCGTGTCGACGCAGGCCATGCGCCAGAACTGGCCTTCGTCGCCGAATATGACATCGTTTTGCGCCGAAGCGGGCAAGCGGGCAACGAAATACCAGATGATCAGGCCGTCAGAGGCGCGGCGTGCGCGGCGTTGCCAGATGACGGCGGACGGGGGCAGGATCAGGCCGACCTCTTCCTGCGTCTCTCTTGCGACGCATTGAAACGGAGACTCCCCAGGGTCGCGGCCGCCGCCGGGGAAATCCCACATGTCGGGATAGGGAATGTCCGGTTTTTTATCGCGGCGGATGACGATCAACTGATCACCCAGAAACAGCGCGACCTTGGCCCCGTCAAAGTCGTCGCTGCTTTGTGCATCAACCGGCGTTGTGACCATCGCCCGCACCCCTTATTCTAAATGTATGCCAAGTCTTTGCCGCGATTGCCTGACGACCTTTGACACCGCGCGGCGGTGCCCGGCTTGCCGCAGCCCGCGTGTGACGTCGCACCCAGAGCTGTTCGACCTGACAATCGCCCACATGGACTGCGACGCATTCTACGCCAGCGTCGAGAAGCGCGACAACCCGGCGCTTGCGGATAAGCCTGTCATTATTGGCGGCGGCCGGCGCGGCGTGGTGTCGACGGCGTGTTACGTGGCGCGGATCAGGGGCGTGAAATCGGCGATGCCGATGTTTCAGGCGCTGAAGCTGTGCCCTGACGCGGTGATCGTGAAGCCGCGGTTCGAGGCCTATGTTGAAGCCAGCCGCGCGATCCGCGTGCTGATGGACGAACTGACACCGGTGGTGGAACCGCTGAGCCTGGATGAGGCGTTTTTGGACATGACGGGCACCGCCCGCCTGCACGGTGCGCCGCCTGCGGTGATGCTGGCGCGGCTGGTCAAGCGGATGAAGGACGAGCTGGGGCTGACCGGGTCTATCGGACTGAGCCACAACAAGTTTCTGGCCAAGGTTGCGTCTGATCTGGATAAACCACGCGGGTTTTCCCTGATCGGCGCGGCAGAGACGACAGAATTTTTGCGGCCCAAGTCGGTACGATTGATCTGGGGGATTGGCGCGGTGGGTCAGGAAAGTCTGGCCAGCGCGGGGATTCGCACCTTTGACGATCTGCTGCGCTGGGATCGGCGCGATCTGAATGACCGCTTTGGCGGCATGGGGGATCGGTTGTGGCAGCTTGCCCGCGGCGAAGACGGGCGGCGGATCAGCGCCCATACGCCCGTGCGCGGGCTGTCGAATGAGACGACATTTCACGAGGATACCAAGGATGTCGACATCCTTGACGGGCATATCTGGCGCATGGCGGAAAAGGTCAGTTCCCGCGCCAAGGCCAAGGATATCGCCGGGCGCGTTGTGACGTTGAAGCTGAAGCGCAGCGATCATGGGTTGATCACACGGCGGCAGTCTCTGCGGCATCCGACTCAGATTGCCGACACGATATACCGCACGGCGCGCGGTCTGTTTGACGCCGCAGCCCCGCATCCAACCTACCGTTTGCTGGGTGTCGGGTTGTCCGAGCTGACGCCGGGAACCGAGGCGGATTTGACCGCCGATCTGCTGGACCCCGGCGCCGACAAGCGTATCCGCGCCGAGCGGGCGGCAGATGCGATCAGGGGGCGCTTTGGCGACGCGGCCATTATCAAAGGCCGCGCCTTGCGGTAGGGGCTAAAACGTCCTTTGGGCTGCGCCTAGAACGGAAAGAACAATGGGATCGCGATGACCGAGGCGGCACCCACGATCAGGTTCATCGGCACACCAATCTTAAGAAAGTCCGTAAAGCGGTAGTCCCCGGCACCGTAAACCAGTGTGTTGGTCTGATAGCCGATGGGGGTCGCAAAGCTGGCAGAAGCACCGAACATCACCGCCACGACCAAGGGGCGCGGATCAATGCCCGCTTGCGCGGCAAGCCCCACGGCGATGGGGGTCAGGATCACAGCGACGGCAGAGTTCGTCACCATTTCCGTCAGGATCGACGTCACCGCATAGATCGCAGCCAGCAGCAAGATGGGCGGCAGGCCGTCCAGCACCGGAGCGAGCGTATCCACGATCAGCTGCACAGCGCCGGTTTCCTGAAGGCCGACACCGACGATCAGCATCGCAAAGATCAGCACGAGGATCTGGGCGTCGATGGCGCCCCATGCTTCCTCGCTATCGATGCAGCGCAGGATCAGGATCAGCGCGACGGCGACCAGCGACACAATCGCGATGGGGGCGACGTTAAGCGCCGCGAGGCCAACGACGGCGAGCAGGGCGAGCAGGGCAATCGGCGCGCGGCCACGGCGGTAAGCCCGGCCAGAGGACAGGGTGACGGTCATCATGTCACCCGCACTGGACAGTTGTTCAAACGCGCCCTGCGTGCCTTCGAGGAGTAAGGAATCGGCGGCGCGCAGACGGGCGCTGCGCAGGTCCGGGCCCATCTGGTGACCGTGCCGGTATGCGCCCAGCACGCGCATGCCATGGCGATAGCCGATCGACATTTGATCAAGGGTCTGACTGCCAGCGCGGCTGCCGCCGGTCACCATCGCCTCGGCGATGACCAGATCGCCATCGGGGGCACCCGTGGGGGCGGCGCCGCGGCGATAGCCGGTGACAAGGCCGGGGACGCCGTGCAGGGTCAGCAGTTCGGACATGCTGGCGCGGATGACGATTTCATCGCCGGCGCTGACCTCGTGGGTATCCAACCCATCGCGGCGCAGACGGCCGCCTTTGCGAATAGCTGTGACTTGAACGCCGGCGTGGGAAAAGACCACGACTTCGGGCAGCAGCTTGCCAAGGCTGGCGAAATCTTCGGTCACGCGGACCTCTGTCAGGTAGACGGAATCGTCTTTGGCGGTGTTGTCCATCGTACCGCGCCGGGCGGGCAACAGCAGCGGGCCCAGCACCGCAAGGGTCGCAAGACCAGTTGCGATGGCGATCAGGCCGACGGGCATGATTTCAAAGATGCCGAACGCCTCTAGCCCTTGATCCGTTGCGACGCCCGAAATCAGGATGTTCGTCGAGGTCCCGATCAGGGTCAGCGTCCCGCCAAGGATGGCGACATAGGACAGCGGGATCAGCAGGCGGGTTTCGGCAATGCCAAGCGAGCGGGCCAGCCGGATCACCACGGGAATCAGCACCAGCACGATCGGGGTATTGTTCACGAAGGCAGAGCCGATGACCGTCGCCGCGACAAAAGCCGCGCCAGCGACAAAGGGGCGTTGCCCGGCGAGGGTGATGATACGGTTCGACAGCTCCTCTAGCAGGCCCGTGCGCACAAGCGCGCCGGACAGCACGAACATCGCCGCAATCGTGATCGGGGCGGAGTTTGAGAAGACGCCAAGCACCTGATCCACGGGCACCAGCCCAAGGACGATGAACAGCGCGGCAGCGCCTGCGGCTGTCACCTCTGGCGGGTACTTTTCCCAGATAAAGGTCACAAGCAGCAACACCAAAAGGCCCAGCGCCACCAAGGGCGCCCAGTCGGCAGGGATGAAATCGGTCATGGGGTCCATCGAAAAGAGGGGAAACGGTTACTGTTTATTCAGCCGCAAGTGCATGGTCGTCTGCTGCGCCAGCGGCGGCAATCCGGACGATGACGCCGTCCAGAAGGCGGCGCAGGTCGTCGAAATCGTCACGCTTTTGCAGCGTCTGCTCGTTCATATAGAGGGCGCGGTCAATCTCGATCTGGACCGCGTGCTGGCGGCGGGCGGGTTTGCCGTAGTGCTGCGCGACATAAGCCCCGGCAAACGGCGCATTGCGCACGCAGCGCAGACCGGCGGCCGTGAAGGCTTCACAGACCTCGTGGACCAGCGCGGGGCTGGCGGATGCGCCGAAGCGGTCGCCGATCACAACGTCAGGGCGCGGGCCGGTGATATTGTCCAGCGCCTCGTGCGGCATGGAATGGCAGTCGATCAGCACGGACTGGCCGAACAGCCGCGCTGATTCGTCCAGCAGCGTTTGCAAACGGTCATGCCAGGGGCGCCAATGCTGCGTGATCCGCGCATGCGCCTGTTCCAGCGTGATCTTGCCGTCGTGAATCACCCGGCCCCCCGCAACAACGCGGGGAATCACGCCAAGACCGCTTGCGACTCGGGGATTGGACGAGATTCGGCGCACGCCGTCGATCAAAGCGGGGTCTAATTCTTCGGGTGCGCGATTAAAATCGACATAGGCACGCGGCGTGCGGGCGGCGATCAGGGGCGCGCCGTGCCCGGGGGCACCTGCAAACAGGTCGTCAACATAGGCATCTTCGGACGATCGGATCGCATCGCTATTCAGCTTTGATTGCGCTAAAAACGCAGCAGGATAGGCTCTTCCGCTATGGGGCGACGCAAAAACCACGCAGGTGGACCGCACGGAAGGGCTGTAAAGGTCGTATGCGGGGTGGGTCATGGCTGCTCCTGTTCGGGTCAAAGATAGCGCGTTTATAGAAAACACCAAAAGGCCTTGATCCCCCCGAATGATCCTTTTATAGACCGCCTACCCGACGCGGTTCTGCCCGCGCACTTGTTCACTCAAGGGCACAGGCAAACAGCAAACGGAATGGATGATTAGCTCAGCGGTAGAGCACTTCGTTGACATCGAAGGGGTCACTGGTTCGATCCCAGTATCGTCCACCAGAATTCGCGGGGGGCCAGCAATGGTCCCCTTATTTTAACCCAAGGCGCAACCGCCGCGCCGCGACAAGAGGAGCCTTTCAATATGAAAGTACGCAACTCCCTCCGCTCGCTCAAGCAGCGCCACCGCGATTGCCGCGTCGTGCGCCGTAAGGGCCGTGTCTACGTTATCAACAAGACACAACCCCGGTTCAAAGCCCGTCAGGGCTAATATCGGTTTTCTATCGATGCAAAGGCCGTGCCCATTTGGGCGCGGCCTTTTGCGTTTGGGGTGGCGTCCTGCCTGCCGTCTGTCCTAGGTTAAGGTAATTGATTTTCCTTTATCGAAGGCCATGATCCATGCCAAAATTTCGCCTAGGCTTTGCCGCCCTTGCCACACTAATCGCGGCCCCTGCCGCTGCGCAGGACACCTTTTGCGGCGAGGCAGGCACGGGCGGCCAGTGGATCGGCGGCACGGCCGAGACATCGGACATCGCCACTGCGGACAGCTTTGGCGAGCAAATGGCGCTGGTGCTGAACGGCAACCGCTTTGTTGGACTGTTCAGCCTCAGCGAGGCGACCGAGGTTCGGATCGAGGCCGCAGGCCGAGGCAATGGTGACCCAACGCTAACGCTGCTGGGGCCGGACGGCACGGAAGTAGCCACTGACGACGATTCGGGCGGCAATGGCGCATCGCGGATTGAGACGACGCTGGAGCCCGGCGAATACTGCGCCGTGGTGCGCAGCTTTGACGATTCGCCCATGACCGCCTTTGTCCGCGTTGGCCGCATTGACATGGAAGCGCTGACAACCGGCGCAAACGATGCTCCTGATGGCGGGCCGTCTGCAGAACGGGTGCAAAGCTGTGCTGATGGACGCGATCTGGGCGTCATGGGCGCAGACGGCCTGTCCTATCAGGGCAGCGCGGCAGAGGCGGGTTTCGCCCGTTTCACACTAGAGGCCCCCGCTGCGATCAGCGTGACCGCCGATAACGCAGAGGCTGACCCGACGTTGACCCTGATCGGGCCGGACGACGAAACCGTTGGCGAAAATGACGACTTCGACGGGCTGAATTCCCGCATTGATGCGTCGACACCGTTGGCGGCAGGCACCTATTGCATCGCGCTGGATGCGATCAGCGACCGCGACCTGCCGATTGATGTCGCCGTCAGCGCCTATGACGCGGCTGCTGCGCTGGCCAATCTGTTCGCCCAAGGCGAAGCCGCGCCGCCGATGGATGGCTCTGTCGCCATCACCGACTTGGGCGCACTGCCGAACCGGTTGCGCCGCGACGAGCAAATCTCTGGCGATGCGACGTGGTTCAGCCTGACGCTCGACGCGCCGGGCCTGTTGTTGATCGAGGCGATTTCCAGCGGATCAGAAGGCGATCCGTGGCTGGTGATGTACGACGATCTGGGCCGCGAGATCGCGCAGGATGACGATGGCGGCGACGGCACGGACGCCCGCTTGGTCGCCCGCACCTTGCCCGGCACCTATCTGGTCGGCGTCAAACAGGTCGGCGACCAGAGCGGGTTCGTCCGCCTGCTGGCCGAACGGTTTATCCCCGCCCCTTAACGAAAAGCGTCGGTCAGCATCTGCGACACCGTCGCCTGATCTAGATAACCGCTGGCGGTCAGCTGGCGGTCACGCTGATACCGGCGGATCGCGCCGCGGGTATCGTTGTCGATCCGACCATCCACGGCCCCCGGCTGTAGGCCAAGCTGTTGCAGCCGAGATTCGACCAAGCGCAGGCTGATCGGGTCAAGCGCAAGCTGCCGCTCTGTTGCGGCGGCGGCGGCCTGTTCGGCCTGCCTACCATTCTGCGCAGTCAAATCCGCAAGACGCGCCTGCGCCTCTGCCTCAAACGCACCATCACCGGGACGATCCAGATAGGCTTTATAGGCGGCAGCGTTGTCCGCCTGCCGCGCGCGATCCCAAGAAGCACGATCTTCGGCCTGGGCCGTATTCCGCGTCTGTGCCTGAATCTGCTGCAAGGCGGCAATAGCTTGCGGTGCGAATTGGCCGTCCGGATGTTTTTCCAGATATTCACGCAATCCCGCGGCGGTTCCCGTCGCGCCTGTCCGTTCCCAATCGGTGCGGTCCGCCGCCCGATTGGCGGCGCGGCGCTGCTCTGCTTGCAGTTCCAGTTCTGCGGCGCGGCGGGCGGCCTGATCGTTGATCAGACCAATCGTATCCGCCGTCAGGTACCCGGTCTGGGCCGTATTGTTCTGGCCCTGCCACGTCTTAATGGCCCCGCGCGTGCCGGGTCCAAAGATACCGTCGATGCCGCGTGTGTCAAAGCCAAGCACTTGCAGATTACGCTGCACGGCGCGGCGCGCCTCAACGGGAAGCTTCAGGTCGTCCTCTGCCTGTTTGAGCGCAAGGTTGGGATCGCGCAAAGCTTGCAAGCGCGCAACAGCATCGCCCGCATTGGCCCCGTTCGGGAAGCGGTCCAGATAGGCGGCGTAGGATGCTTGGGTGTCTGTTTTGCGGGCCTGCTCCCATGCGGACCCTTCAAACATGGTGGCTAGATCCGCGGTCACGCCAGTGACAACATCATTGGTGGCCTGCGGAACAGGTGCGCTGGGCGTTTGGCCGCTAGGCACCAGCACCAACCGACCGGGCACAAAGCCGCTGGCGGTCAGGCTTTTTGATTTACGTACAGCCGCGATCACATCACCGCCCGGCACAGCGATCACATCGCGTAGCAGGTTGCGGGCTGCGGCCACATCACCGCGCACAACGGTAACGCCGCTGGGGATCGTCAGATCGCCGATGCCTGACAGCAGGCCCGGGCCGGCGATATCAGCATCACTGTCTTGCTCGCCCAACACCAGCACCGCCGATCCGGGGGTCTGCGCCAGAAGCATCATCGCGGTTTCCACCGACAGGGACCGCTGCCCCACGGTAAAGGGCGCGGGCTGGGGCGAATCTGCGGTCAGCAGCCAACTGCGCGTGCCGTCATTCACGAACTGCCCCGCCAGCACCACGACCATGCGGTCGGCATCCGGCGATAGCGCAGCAAAGGCGTTGCCCTGCCCTTGCACCGCTGTGCTATCCGTAGCCCCGTTCCCAGATCCGAAGACACGGAAGCCCGCCGTATTTAGCGCCGCGCCGGCCTGCGCGACCTCGATCCCGCCGGTGACATCAGGCAGCGCGGCATAATCGGTGATCCCGACGATCAAGGCCGCATCCTGCGCCTGCGCAAGGGACGCGGCACAGAACAAAACGGAAGACAGCAACAATTGGCGCATGGGAATGGTCCTTACAGGGGCTTTAGGTGTCGTATGTCCTACGATCCTCGATCACGAGGCCGTCGCGGGGCAGACTGCCAGCAGCGTGAAACGTCACGTCGCCGCGCAGTTTGAGGATGTCTTTGATTGCGCTTGCGGCGGCATCAGGGTCAAGACCTGCACCTTCGATCTGCACGATCAAAGTATCGGCATCGCCGTCCCGGTCCGCGATTACCCGCGCACGGTCCGCGCCAAGGGCCGTGACCAGCGCCGCGACCTGTTCGGGGCGCACGAACATGCCTTTAATCTTGGTCGTTTGATCCGCGCGGCCCATCCAACCCTTGATGCGCATATTGGTGCGCCCGCAAGGTGATTGGCCATCCATCACGGCGCTAAGATCGCCGGTGGCAAAGCGGATCAGGGGGTAATCAGGGTTCAGGGTGGTGACAATCACCTCGCCGACCTCTCCTGACGGGACGGGATCACCGGTGCCGGGGGTGCAGATTTCCAAAATCACCCCTTCGTCGACGATCATGCCGCTGGTGGACGACGTCTCGTAGGCGATCATGCCCAGATCGGCGGTGGCATAGCATTGCAGGCAGGCGATGCCGCGATCCGCATAGTATTGGCGCAGTTGCGGGAATAGCGCGCCGCCTGACACGGCGGCCTTGGTGATGTTCAGGGTCACGCCCATCGCGTCGGCCTTTTCCAAAATCACCTTTAGGTAATCCGGCGTGCCAGCATAGGCGGTAACACCAGCGGCGGCGGCGGCCTGCACCTGCAACTCGGTTTGCCCGGTGCCAGCAGGCACCACAACTGCGCCCACCGCACGCGCACCGTTTTCAAACATCGTGCCGGCGGGGGTCAGGTGATAGCCAAAGCAGTTCTGCACCACATCGCCAGCACCAATCCCGCAAGCATGCAAAAAGCGGCCGAAGCGCCACCAGTCGTGGCTGCTGCCGCCCGGTTCATAAATCGGACCGGGGGATTGAAAGATATGCGTGATATTCTGCACTGGAATGCCGCCAAAGGGCGGATTGTCCCGCTGCCAATCGACAAGCTGCGATTTGCGCAGCACCGGCAGGCGGGGCAGGTCACCTAACTGGTCCACCTGCCCGCCCGCCAGACAAGAGCCCGGAGTGTCCTCCACCCGCTTAATCTGCTCTTGAAGGCCCGCAAGCTGTGCAGTCGCACGGGTCTTGGCGTCACGGGTTTCCAGATTGTCGTATGGGGCGGTCATCACGGTCTCTCCTGTCCGGTGGGTGACGACACTGTGCCGCCCCGGACAGTTCAGATCTAGGGACGTCGGCCGTCGCTATACAATAACGTGGGGGTGTCAGGCGATGCGGATCACGCCAACCAGCGCTTGCGCCGGCGGTAGCTGCGCACATCGCGGAATGATTTGCGGCCTTCGTCGGAGACACCCAGATAGAATTCCTTCACATCGGGGTTTTCACGCAGCTCTGCTGCGGGGCCTTCCATGACGACGCGGCCCGATTCAAGGATATACCCGTGGTGGGCAAAGCGCAGCGCGACGTTGGTGTTCTGCTCTGCCAGCAGAAAGCTTACGCCTTCGCGCTCGTTCAGATCTTTGACGATGCCAAAGATTTCCTCCACCAGCTGCGGCGCAAGGCCCATCGACGGCTCGTCCAGTAGGATCGTTTCAGGCCGGGACATCAGCGCACGGCCAATCGCGCACATCTGTTGCTCCCCGCCAGAGGTATAGCCCGCCTGGCTCTTGCGCCGCTCGCGTAAGCGCGGAAAATAGTTATAGACCATTTCTAGATCGGCGCTGACAGCGCCCTTACCATCACCGCGCGTATAAGCACCGGTCATCAGGTTTTCTTCGATGGTCAGATGCTCGAAGCAATGACGCCCTTCCATGACCTGAATGACGCCGCGTTTGACCAGCGCCTCTGGCGACAGTTCCTGCACCCGCTCGCCGCGATAGGTGATCGTGCCCTTGGTCACCGCGCCGCGTTCGGAATGCAGCAGGTTCGAAATCGCCTTGAGCGTCGTGGTCTTGCCCGCGCCATTGCCGCCCAAAAGGGCCGTAATCCCGCCCTTAGGCACCTTCAGGCTGACGCCTTTCAGCACAAGGATGACGGAATTATAGATCACCTCGATATTGCTGACGTCCAGCAAGGTCTCAGTCTCGGTCCCGGTGTTATCCAGCATGGCGGTGCCCCCCTGCATCATCTTGCCTAAAATACTCAAAAACCGGGCGGCCCCGCAAAGGGCCGCCCGATATGTCTTACAGACAGCCCGGCGTGATACCGTTCTCTGCCGCATAGGCGGCGGCGTCTTCTGCGATCAGCGGGTCAATCACGTCCTTATCGGGCGCGATAAAGTCAGTCAGCGGCACCCAGACCTTGTCGGTCGCGTTCCACTGCTGGACCAGACCTTCACCCGAACCAGAGTGGTTCTGGCAAGAGACAGAAAACTCTGGCCCGATGCCTTCCATGCCCAGTTCAGCCATGCGGGCGTTGGTGATTTCCAACGCTTCCATGCCATCGCGCACCTGCGCAGGTGTCACGGCGGATGTGCCAGCCAGCTCTTGCGCCTTGGCAATCGATTCAGCCGCCAGCATCGCTGCATACATGCCGCGCACGTACAGCACTTGGCCAATGTTCGATCCGTCGCCAGCACCGTTGCCCGCATCGATAACCTGCGTGCGGATTTCATCCAGCACAGGGTAGTCCTGAATGCGGTTCATGTTCAGCGACTTATAACCGTCGGCTGCCATGCCTGCGGGCAGAACGTCAGGCTCTGCGCCAGCCCACCAGTTGCCGATGAACTGATCCATCGGATAGCCAACGTTCGCGGCCTCTTGGATGGCGACCTGGTTCTGTACGCCCCAGCCCCACATGATGACATAGTCAGGACGCTCGCGGCGGATCTGCAGCCACTGCGACTTCTGCTCTTGACCCGGAGGATCAACCGGCAGCTGCGTCAGCTTAAAGCCATGCTTTTCTGACAGCGCTTCCAGCGTGCGGATCGGCTCTTTGCCATAAGCAGAATTGTGGTAGATCAGCGCGATCGTCTTGCCGGACAGATCGTCGCCGTTCTCGCTCAGCAGATAATTCACCGCGACAGATGCCGCGTCCCAATAAGTCGCCGGATAGTTAAAGACCCATGGGAAAGTCTCGCCTGCTGCGGCGGACGTGCGGCCGTAACCCATCGTGTGCATCGGGATGGTGTCAGCGGTCGCCTTGGGGATCAGCTGATAGGTGATGCCAGTGGACAGCGGCTGATAGACAAGCGCGTTGTCGCCCTTGGTCGCCTCGTAGCATTCCACACCTTTTTCGGTGTTATAGGCGGTCTCGCATTCATCAATGCGGATCATCTCGCCGCCGATGCCGCCATCGCGGGCGTTCAGCAGGTTCAGGTAGTCCTGATAACCGTCGGAAAACGGCGTGCCATTGGCGGCATAGGGGCCGGTGCGATAGCTTAGATCCGGCAGGACCAGTTCGGCCAGTGCAGGCCCGCTGGCCAAAAGCCCGGCCAATGCCGCCGTGGCAAATGTCTTCATTTTCATCTCAAGTCTCCTCCCAAAGATTGATCGATGCGCCGGAATGCGTTCCGGCTTTGCCCGGCGGGGATGACCCCGCCCGGTATTTAGTAAGGGAACGGCCACATCCGCAGCTTTTCCTTTGCGACGCGCCACAGTTGCGCCAAGCCGTGCGGTTCCTTGATCAAGAAGAACATGATCAACCCGCCCACGGCAACAAGTTGTAGATGCGCGACGGTGGAACTTGGCCATCCCAGAATATCAACGCCCAGCACCTTTAGTGCGACAGGCAGCAGCACAAGGAACGCCGCCCCGGCAAAGCTGCCAAAGATGCTGCCAAGCCCGCCGATGATGCACATGAACAGCACAAGGAACGATTTCTGGATGCCAAAGGCTTCGCCGACCTCGACCGCGCCCAGATACACTGCAAAGAACAGCGCCCCCGCGATCCCGATAAAGAAGGATGACACCGCAAACGCCGTCAGCTTCGCCTTGAGCGGATCAACTCCGATAATCTCGGCTGCGATATCCATGTCCCGGATCGCCATCCATTGCCGGCCCAAAGAGCCCCGCGTCAGATTGCGCGCAAGCAGGGCGCAAAGCGTCACAAAGAACAAACAGATCAAATACTGCGCCCAAGGCGTCGTTTCGGCCCCAGTGACAGCGATATTGCCGATAAACCGCTCCGGCGCGGAAATTTGGCCAGAGGCAGAGTAGTTGTAAAACCACGGCACCTTGTTGAACAGCCACACCAGAAAGAACTGCGCGGCCAGCGTCGCGACAGCAAGGTAGAACCCCTTGATCCGCAACGACGGCAAGCCAAACGCAGCACCGACCGCAGCCGTGATGAACCCGGCCAGCACGACATGGATCAGAATGCTGACATCGGGAAATGACGTCATCAGCTTGTAAACACTATATGCGCCCACGGCCATGAACCCGCCCGTGCCCAGCGACACCTGCCCACAATAGCCTGTCAGAATGTTCAGCCCGATCGCCGCAATCGCATAAATCAGGAACGGCACCAGAATGGCGTTTGCCCAATAATCGTTGATGAAAAATGGGATCACCAGCCAAGCGACGGCCAGCACAACCCAATAGCGCCACCGGTCGAACTTGATCGGAAAGGTCTGGCTATCCGCGGCATAGCTCGTCTTAAAGTCACCGGCCTCACGATACAGCATGATGCGTCCCCTTCTTCTGGTTCCAAATACCTGCGCCGCAGGCCTGCGTGGCCGGGCGGGCGGGCGCCGTGAGGCAGAGCCTCACGCGGGCGCTTGCACGGTCACACACGTTCAATGATCCGCTCCCCGAACAGGCCCTGCGGGCGGAACACCAGAAAGATCAGCGCCAGCACGTAGGCGAACCAGTTCTCGGTGGCGCCCCCGACCATCGGGCCGATCATGAATTCGAACAGCTTCTCGCCCACGCCGATAATCAGCCCGCCCACGATGGCGCCGGGGATCGACGTAAACCCGCCCAGCATCAGCACCGGCAGCGCCTTAAGCGCGATCAGCGACAGCGAAAACTGCACGCCGGACTTTGCGCCCCACATCACACCCGCGACCAGTGCCACCATGCCCGCCAGCGACCAGACCAGAATCCAGATAAAGTTCAGCGAAATCCCGACCGACAGCGCCGCCTGATGATCGTCGGCCACGGCCCGCATCGCGCGGCCCTGCTTGGTGTATTGGGCAAAGACGATCAGACCGATCACAAGGATCGCAGCGACGATGCTGGCGGTGATGTCCAGCTTGTCGATAAAGAAGCCATAGAAATCTTCGCCGCCCAGATGGACCGAGATATTCTCGACCCACATCGACCCGCCCTGCGGGATGCCGATGTCCAGCGTCTTGATGTCGGACCCCCACATCAGATCGCCGATGCCTTCTAGGAAATACGCCAGACCGATGGTTGCCATGAACAGGATGATCGGCTCTTGCCCGACCAGATGCTTGAACACAAAGGTATGCACCATCCATGCAAAGGCGATCATGACGACCAGTGTCAGCGCAATCGCCAGCAGCGCCGGCACATGCCAGCCAAAGTGGTGAATATCCGTGCCAAAGGTCGCGTTGATGATATGCGAAAACGGCACCTGCCCTTCCATCACACCGACCAGCGTCAAGGCCGCAAACAGCGCCATAACCCCTTGGGCGTAATTGAAAATACCCGACGCCTTAAAAATCAGAACGAACCCCAGCGCGACCAGCGCATACAGCACGCCTGACATCAGGCCGTTGATGACGACTTCCACACCATACAGAAAATCAGCGGACATTGCGTGCTCCTTCAGTCATGGTCTTAGTCATGGGCGACCCCCAGATAAGCGTCGATCACTTCTTGATTGTTGCGCACTTCTGACGGGGTGCCGTCGCCGATCTTGCGGCCGTAATCCATGACGACCACCCGGTCAGACAGGTCCATAACCACGCCCATGTCATGTTCGATCAAGGCAATCGTGGTGCCAAATTCGTCGTTCACATCTAGAATAAAGCGGCTCATGTCCTCTTTTTCCTCGACGTTCATGCCGGCCATCGGCTCGTCCAGCAGCAACAGTTTCGGCTCTGCTGCCAGCGCGCGGGCCAGCTCGACACGCTTTTTCAGACCATAAGGCAGGCGCCCAACGGGCGTCTTGCGGATCGCCTGAATTTCCAAAAAGTCGATGATCCGTTCGACCACGGCGCGGTTTTCCACCTCTTCGCGCTCGGCCCGGCCTTTCCAGACCGCCTGCGCCAGCAGCCCGCTTTTCATATGCGTCAGCCGGCCCGTCATGATGTTGTCGAGCACCGACATGCCATCAAACAGCGCGATATTCTGGAACGTGCGGGCGATGCCCTGCCGCGCGACCTGATAGGGCTTCATCGGCGGACGCTTTGCGCCGCGGAACCAAACCTCGCCGTCTTGCGGGTTATAGAAGCCCGAAATCACGTTCAGCATCGACGATTTTCCGGCCCCGTTTGGACCAATAATCGCGCGAATTTCGCCTTCGCGGATGTCAAAGCTGATGTCCTTGATCGCCTCGACCCCGCCAAAGCGCAGCGTAATCCCGCGCATGTCCATCAGGACATCGCCAATCTGACGCCCGTCAGCAGTCGTGTATGGCGCAACCGTATCTTTCATGCGCTTCTCCCGGCATCATCTTGCTTAAAGTACTCGCGCCGCAGGCACTGCCCCGACACCGCCATCATTCCGCAGCCATTCGGCGACGCGCGGTGACGACGGCATCACAGATCACCAAAGTCGCCTTGATCGCGCCCTTGCGGCCGTCTTCATAAGTGACCTCAGTCTCGGTGTAGATTTCGGGCGATCCGTCATAAAGCGCGGCGATCAGGTCGGCGAATTTGTCGCCCACAACGGCGCGGCGCACCTTGCGGGACCGAGTCATTTCGCCGTCGTCAGCGTCTAGTTCTTTGTGCAGCACAAGGAATCGGTGGATCTGGCAACCCGCCAGCATTGGATCATCCGCGATGCTGGCGTTCACATCATTCACATGGCTTGCGACCAGTTCCAGAACCTGAGGATGCTGGGACAGTTCCTGATAGGACGAATAGGCGATGTTGTTCCGCTCTGCCCAGTTGCCCACCGCGGTCAGGTCAATATTGATGAACGCGGTGCAGCGATCGCGGCCCGCGCCAAAGACGACGGCCTCCAGGATGTTGGGATAGAACTTCAGCTTATTCTCGACGTACTTGGGCGCGAACATTGCGCCGTCGGCCATTTTGCCCACGTCCTTGGCACGGTCGATGATGCGCAGATGGCCGGTGCTTTCCTCGATGAAGCCAGCGTCGCCCGTGGCGACCCAGCCTTCGGGGTCCTTGGTCGACGCGGTGCTTTCGGGGTTCTTGTAATATTCCACGAAGGTGCCAGAGGACCGATAGAAGACTTCCCCATTATCCGAGATCCGCAGTTCGACCCCCGGCGACGGCACGCCGACCGTGTCGGACCGGACTTCGCCGTCAGGTTGCTGAGTGATGAAAACGGTTGCTTCGGTCTGACCGTAAAGCTGTTTGAGGTTGATACCGAGGCTGCGATAGAAATCGAAAATCTCGGGGCCAATCGCTTCACCTGCGGTGTAGCCGACGCGCACGCGGGATAGGCCAAGGGTGTTTTTCAGCGGACCATAGATCAGCAGATTGCCAAGGCCGTAACGGATGCGGTCCATCAGGCCGACGGGCTTGCCGTCCAGCAGATCAGGGCCGACGCGGCGGGCGATGGCCATGTAATGATCGAACAGACGCTTCTTGATCTTGCTCGCGTCTTCCATGCGGATCATCACGGTCGTCAGCTGCGTTTCAAACACGCGGGGCGGGGCAAAGAAATAGGTCGGCCCAATTTCGCGCAGGTCGGTCAGCATAGTGTCGGCGCTTTCGGGGCAATTCACGCAGAACCCCGTCCACATCGCCTGACCCAAGGAAAAGATGAAATCGCCAACCCAAGCCATCGGCAGATAAGCAAGCACCTCGTCGCCCGCACGCAGATGATCAAATTCAGAGGAATTCTTGGATGTCTCGATAACATTGCGGTTCGACAGCACGACGCCCTTGGGGCGCCCGGTCGTGCCAGAAGTGTAAAGCATCACGCAGGTGTCGTCATAGGTGCGCGCGTCGGTCCGGGCCTGCATTTCAGCCTTGCGGCTTGATGCGCGGCCACGCTCTTGCACGTCGGCATAGGACGTCATGACGTTGTGATCATAACGGCGCAGCCCGCGCCCATCGAGGTAAATGATATGTTCCAGCGTGATCTTGTCAGTGCTGGCATCGGTCAGCTTGTCGACCTGCTCCTGATCGCCAACGACAGCAAATCGCGCACCGGAATGTTCCAGCGCATAGGCGATCTCTTCCACCGCGGCTTCTTGATACAGGGGCACCGGAATGCAGCCGATTTTCTGCGCGGCAACCATGGCCCAATAAAGGGCCGGACGGTTGCGGCCTGAAACGGCGATATGATCGCCGATATTGGCCCCCATCTCGAGCAGGCCAAGGGCCAGCGCGTCGATTTCGGCCGCAGCCTCTGACCAGGTCCAGCTTTGCCAGATCCCGAATTCTTTTTCACGATATGCCGCCTTGCTGCCATGTTGCGCGACGTTGCGCGCTAGCAGATGCGGAATAGAAACAGGTGCAGCGCCAGACGCAGCAGATGCCATGGATTCCCCTCCCTCGGTTCGGGTTTGCCCAAACCGTCAATGCAACGCCTCCCCGCGCCGCATCTTCATCACCATACTGAGAGGTCAAATGCCCTGCGTCAAATATTTTATGAACGGTTGTTCATTTCTTTCAAAAACAGACCCGCAAACGAAATCGGGCGGTGGCTTTCGCCACCGCCCGTCTTCAGCAATATCTTGGAATGCAATCCGAAGTATTAGTTGAAGTTGTAAACGACTGCCACACCCAGAGTGTTGGATGCGTCGCCGAAGGAGTCATCGACTGCGTCGTCAAAGGACGTGGACAGCGACGTGCGCAGCGACAGGGAGTTTGTCATTGCAACGTTCAGTGCCAAGTCGTTGGTCAGCAGGGTCGAAGTTTCCGAGTAGATCACGTCGGTGTCGTTGGTGACGTAGGACGTGGCGCTCAGCGAACGGTAGTAGTTGGACGAGATCGACGCAGCAACTTCGGAGTTGTCGTCGCCTGCAACGGTCTCGGTGTAACGGTAGCCGGGGCCTGCCTGGATGGACCACTGGCTGGTTGCATCGTTCAGGATACGGTAGCCAAGGCCTGCACCAACGAACACGTCGATGTAGTTGTCGTCCAGGTTCTCAGCAGCGCGGTCTTGGGACGCGTCCAGCTTGGCGTAGCCAAAGTACTTTGGGCCGAAATCGCGGCGGTAGTCAGCGCCCAGCAGCAGCTGGTTCTGCGACTCGTCGCCGTTGTCTTCGGAGTAGTTGTAGGCTGCGGTCACGTCGATGCCGTTCACGCCGTCGAATGTGCCGTAACGCAGGCCCAGGCCGACGTTTGCATTGTCGTCGCCGGTGCCTTCAGCGGAACCGTTGTCGTCATTGTAAGCGGTGGCGCGCAGTGCGACCGAACCGTACGAACCAACAACGCGGCCTTCGTTGCCAAAACGGCCAACGTCACGCTCTGCATCGTCAGCGATCTGCTCTTGCAGGTCGTCGAACTGGTCTGCAGCGGCGTCTTCGTTGCTGAAGGTGGTGGTTTGTGCGACGGCAGCGCCGGCAATCGTAGCTGCAGCAGCGGCAACGACGAAGATGTTGACTGTCTTGGTCATGGCGAAATCCTTATTCTGTGGTCCCGCAGCACTGCGGGTGTGACTGCTAAATGCGCTGCACCCTGCAAAAGTTCGAGATCCCTTGCTCATTTTGCTGCTGTGCAGCAAGGATTGTATGGTTTTTGTGACATGCGCTAAAATCAGCGCATGCTAGCGCGCTGATTTTAAACGAAATAAAAATTATCACGGGCCCGTGTTCAAAATAATCAACGCGGACTCTTGAATGTGATGGAACCTGATCGGGCGTTACAACACGTTTTCAGCCGTTTGAATCGCTGTGACGCGGACCGCTGCGTACTTAAACTCTGGTATTTTGCCAAAAGGATCAACCGCAGGGTTCGTCAGAAGGTTAGCGGCGGCTTCGACAAAGGCAAAGGGTAAAAACACCATATCAGCCGCAACAGCGCGATCTGCCCGTGCCATGATCCGAATGGATCCGCGCCTCGTCGTCAGTTCCACCAGATCACCGGGGGCTACGCCAAGGCGGCGCAGTGTGTCAGGATGCAGGGAACAGTTCGCCTCAGGCTCGACCGCGTCCAGCACAGTGGCACGGCGCGTCATTGATCCCGTGTGCCAATGTTCCAACTGGCGGCCGGTGGTCAGCACCATCGGATAGTCGGCATCCGGCTCTTCTGCCGGAGCGATGACATTGGCAGGCGTGAACTTTGCGCGGCCGCCGTCGCGGGGAAAGCCGTTCGCGAACATGATCGGCTGACCGGGATCGGTGGGCGACAGCGACGGATAGGTTACAGCGCCGCGTTCCAACCGGTCCCACGTGATGTTGTCCAGCGACGGCATCGTCCCCGCCATTTCGTCATAGACTTGGCGCGGATGGTCATAGGTCCAATCAAGGCCCAGCCGCTGCGCCAGATCGGTGATGATGACCCAATCCTCGCGCGCATCACCCGGCGGCGGCACGGCAGGGCGACCCATCTGCACTTGGCGGTTCGTATTGGTGACTGTGCCGGTCTTTTCGGCAAAGGCGCTGGCGGGCAGGATCACATCGGCAAAGTTCGCGGTTTCCGTCAAAAAGATGTCCTGCACGACCAGACAGTCCAGCTTGGCCAGCGCCGCGCGGGCGTGATCTAGGTCAGGGTCCGACATCGCAGGGTTTTCGCCAAGGATGTACATCCCCTTGATCTGGCCCTCGTGGACGGCGTCCAGAATCTCGGTCACGGTCAGACCCTTTTGCGGATCAATCGGTGTGCCGCCCCAGACCTGTTCAAAATTCGCGCGGATGTCAGCGCTGGTGACAGACTGATAATCCGGCAGGAACATCGGGATCATACCGGCGTCAGAGGCACCCTGCACATTGTTCTGCCCGCGCAGCGGATGCAGGCCAGTCCCCGGCCGCCCGATCTGCCCGGTCATGAGCGCAAGGCTGATCAAGCACCGCGCATTATCGGTGCCATAGGTGTGCTGGCTGACGCCCATTCCCCAGAAAATCATCCCCGCATTGGCCCCGGCAAAGGTGCGGGCCACATCGCGCAACATGTCTGCGTCGATGCCGCAAATCGCGGCCATGCTTTCCGGATCATAGGCTTGCAGATGTGCCTGCTCTGCCGCCCAGTTTTCGGTGTAGCCTTCGATATATTGGCGGTCGAACAACCCTTCGGTGACGATCACGTTGCAGATCGCGTTCAGCATGGCCACATCGGTGCCCGGTTTGAACTGCAACATATGGGATGCAAACCGCTTCAGCGCCTGCCCGCGCGGGTCCATGACAATCAGCTTGCCGCCGCGCTGGGTGAACTGCTTGAAATAGGTCGCGGCAACGGGATGGTTTTCAATCGGATTGGCCCCGATGACGATGGCCACATCCGCATTCTCGATCTCGTTAAAGGTCGCAGTCACAGCGCCAGAGCCGACATTTTCCATCAGCGCGGCCACAGATGACGCATGGCACAGCCGGGTGCAATGATCGACGTTGTTGTGACCAAAGCCCTGACGGATCAGCTTTTGGAACAGATACGCCTCTTCATTGGTGCATTTCGCACTGCCAAAGCCTGCGACAGCCGTACCGCCATGTGCGGCGCGCAAGCCGCCCAGACCGCCAGCGGCGACGCTCATCGCCTCTTCCCACGTGGCCTCTCGAAACACATCGCCCCAATTGCCTGGATCAACGTTCAGCCCCTTCGCGGGCGCATCAATCCGGCGGATCAGCGGCTTAGTCAGGCGGTGCGGGTGGTGGATATAGTCAAAGCCAAAGCGCCCTTTGACGCAAAGCCGCCCCTCGTTCGCGGGACCGTCCAACCCGTCCACATATTTAACCCGTCCATCCTTGACCTTCAGGCTGATCTGGCAGCCGACGCCGCAGAAGGGGCAAACGCTGGCGATCTCTTCATCGAAATCCGCGCTATCGCCAACCTGCGCCGCGTCCAGCACGGATGCCTCCATCAGCGCACCGGTCGGGCAGGCCTGCACACATTCGCCGCAAGCCACGCAAGTGCTGTCGCCCATGGGATCATCCAGATCGAATACCGGATAGGCATCCGCCCCGCGTCCCGCCATGCCGATCACGTCGTTCACCTGAACCTCTCGGCAGGCACGCACACACAGGTTGCACTGAATACAGGCATCAAGATTGACGCGCATCGCGACATGGCTGGAATCCAGCAGCGGAACATGCACCGCATCCTTTGGCGCAAAGCGGCTGCCAGCAACGCCGACGCGATCCGCCATATCCCACATATGGCTCGACTGATCATGCGCGACGTCCCGCGCCGGCTGGTCGGCCAGTAACAGCTCCATCACCATCGCCCGTGCCTGCACTTCGCGCGGCTTGTCAGTCGTCACGACCATGCCGTCCGAAGGCACCCGCACACAAGACGCAGCCAAAGTCCGCTCGCCTTCAATCGCGACCATGCAGGCGCGGCAATTTCCGTCAGGACGATAGCTTTTGGCGTCCTTGAAGCACAGATGCGGGATCACCAGGCCGCGCCCATGCGCCACTTCCCAGATCGTCTCGCCCAGGCGGGCCTGCACAGTTTCGCCGTCCAGCGTGAATGTAATGGTCTCGGTCATGGCGTCCTGCTCCCCCGCTTACCCCAAGACCTAGCGCACCTGCGCCCCCGCGTCATCAAACACACGCGACCCTCGGCCTGCATTTCGCGGCACCGGGCCCAATGACACCCTTTCATCTTGCCAAATAAACTCCCGCCGGAGGCATCCACCCTGCCAGAAATCGCTTAGCTTGGATAATCACGCACAAAGGCCCAGCTGTCGCCCTCCGACAAGTCCGGATCAAAGCGATACCCACCGGTGCCGAAATCCTTGATCCCGTCAGGCGCGGTGACACGCTGCGTGACCATAAACCGCGCCATCGCACCGCGGGCGCGCTTGGCAAAGAAGGACACAACGCGCGGCCGTCCCTCTTTCACCTCTAGAAACTGCGGGGTGATCACGCGCAATTTCAGCGCCTTGCGGTCCACCGCACCAAAGTATTCCTGACTGGCACAATTCACCAAGACATCTGTCCCGGCCTCATCGGCCCGCGCATTCAGCGCTTTGGCGATGCTGTCGCCCCAATAGTCATAAAGGTTCGCGCCGCGGCGGGTTTTCAGCCGCGATCCCATCTCGAGCCGGTAGGGCTGGATGCCATCCAAAGGCCGCAGCACGCCGTAAAGCCCCGACAGGATACAAAGCCGCTCTTGCGCGGCCCCGATATCCTCGGGTTCCAGCGATGTCGCATCCAGACCGGTATAGGTGTCGCCGTCGAACAGCCAAGCGGCAGGCTTTATAGCCTCTGGCGCGGGGTCGGCGCTAAAGGCTTTGAACCGGTCGCGGTTCAGCTTGGCCAGATCCTCTGACAACTTCATCAGGCTCCGCAGCTCTGCCAAGGTCAGCCCGCGCATGGTTTTCGCCAGCCGCACGGCGTCATCGGCGAACAGGGGCTGGGTCGGCGCGTGGCCCACGGGGGACAGGTCCAGCGATTTGGCGGGCGAGATGGTGACGAGCATGGGGCCTCCGGGCAGGTTTGGCTATGTTCTAGCACTCCAGCGGGCGGATACCACCCGGCACCGATGTCGCAGGTCAGTGGCGATTGGTCGTCATCTGCGCCACATAGTCCCGCAGCATCCCGGCACGCCGCGGACGAAAGCTGTCATCGGTCAAGGCCGCGCTGGTGATGCGGTCGGCCATGAACTTGCGAAAATCCTGCCGCAAGACGCACCACGCCAGCACCATGATGCCGCGATCAAGATAGACCATCGCCAGCGGCAAAATCCGCCGGTCCGACGCAGCCCCCGTGGCATCGACATAGGCGATACCCAGCGCCAGTTCGTCCCAACAGGCGCGGCGGATCAGCGACAGATCGGCGGCGGGCTGGGGCGGGCGTTCAACCCGCCGCACCATGATGGCGGCATGTTGCGCCTGCCGCTGCATCCTGTCGGGCAAGGTCGCGATAATCTTGCCCAGCGCCGTATCTGCCGCCGCTGACAAAGCCGGATCGCCGCGATGCTGTGCCTCGGCCAGCCCCAGCACCAGCGCTTCGATTTCCTCTTGGGTGAAGGTCTGCGGCGGCAAGGCGGTGTCTTCGGTCAGGGTATAGCCATATCCCGGCGCGCCATCGATCAGCGCACCGCCGCGGCGCAGCGTGTCGATGTCCCGGTACAGCGTGCGCGGCGACACCTCGGTCTCTGCCGCCAGCTGCGCGGCTGTGACCGGCGGCGGCAAGCGCCGCAGCGCGTCGATAAGGCGAAACAGGCGATCAGTGCGGGCCATGACGATCCTGACGGAAACTGACAGTAGTGCTGCGCTTATAAAGGGCCATCACACAGCACTTGAAAAGGAAAAACCATGCTGACGCTTTATCACGCCCCCTTCACCCGTTCGACCGGCATCATCCAACTGTTGATGGCGCTGGACGTGATGGACAAGGTCGATATCCGCATCGTCGATATCGTGAAGCAGGACGGAAGTGGCGCCCCCGACCCGGCCAACCCCCACCCCGAAGGCAAGGTGCCGTTGCTGGTCCATAACGGCACCGCGATCCGCGAACGCGGCGCGATCATCCAGTATCTGACAGAGCTGTTCCCAAGCCCGCTTGCCCCTGCCATCGGCGACCCAAATCGCGGCGCTTACCTTGGCTGGCTGGCCTATTATGGTGCCGTCGTGGAACCGGTGATGGTCACAACCTTGCTTGGCCTGGACCACCCCGGCCTGCACAGCAATTTCCGCGGCACACAAGAAATGAGCGATGCCTTGGTCGCCGCCCTGACCGATCAGCCCTATTTGCTGGGCGACACCTTTTCGGCGGCCGACCTGCTGGTCAGCTCTCCCTTCCAATGGATGCCGACCTTTGCGCCCAAAGCGCAGGTCGTACAGGACTGGCTGGCGCGCTGCCAGGCCCAGCCCAGCGCGCAGGTGTCGGCCGCGTATGACGCCAAGCTGGCGGCCTAGCCGTCTGACAAGACCGCCAGAAAGGCATCGCCAAAGCGTTCCGCGTGACGATCACCAATCACGCGGGCCACGGCGCTGCTATCAGCGCTGCGCAGTTGCGCCACCTTGGCCAGCTGCGCAGCGCTACAGCTCATCGGTTTATCTAGGCCATCCGGCCCCCGCGTCAGATCAGCCTGCACGGCCAGCAGACGATCATAGACTGCGCCCTCGCTTCGCCCAGCGAGCTTAAGCCGTGCGGGGTGCACGTCTTCTACGGCACCAGCGATGACTTCTAGAAACGCGCGGCCATAGCTTTCCAGCTTTTTCGCACCAACGCCGCCGATGCGGGCCATCTGGTCCAGATTGGCGGGCTTACGCTCTGCCATCTCGATCAAGGTTTTGTCGTTAAAGATGATATAGGCAGGCCCGCCCGCCGCCTCTGCCAGCGCACGGCGCTTGGCTTTCAGCGCAGACAGTAGCGGCGCGTCCTCTTCGCTGACCATGGCGCGCACGGCGGGGCTGAACTTGGCATTCGTGATCGTATCTTTGCGCAGCGTGATCTTTTCCTCGCCCTTCAAGATCGGGATCGCGGCGTCGGTCATGCGCAATGCGCCGTGCCGCGCCGGATCAGGGCGAAACAAATCGCGCCCCATCATCTGACGGAAAATCGCCTGCCACTGACGTTTATCGTATTCCTTGCCGACCCCGTAGGTCGGCAGCGCGTCATGTCCGCGCTCACGGATCTTGGCCGTATCCGCGCCCATCACGATGTCGATCAAATGGTTCGCGCCGAACCATTCATCGGTCCGCAAGGCGGCGGACAAGGCCATGCGCACAGGCGTCGTCGCATCGAACAACTCCGCCGGTTTGTCGCACAGATCACAGTTGCCGCAAGGTTTTGGGTCTTCGCCAAAATACCGCAGCAGGTTCAAACGGCGGCACTCCAGCGCTTCAGCCAGCCCAAGCAGCGCATTCAGCCGCCCATGATCCGCGGCGCGCCGCTCTGGCGGGGCAAGCCCTTCGTCAATCTGCTGGCGGCGATAGCGTATGTCCTCGGGACCATACAGGGTCAGCGTCTCTGCAGGCTCGCCGTCCCGGCCGCCGCGCCCGATTTCCTGATAGTAGCCTTCAATCGACTTGGGCAGATCCGCATGCGCAACCCATCGGATATCCGGCTTATCAATGCCCATCCCAAAGGCCACGGTCGCGGTGACGATCAAGCCGTCCTCTTGCTGAAACCGCCGCTCCACATCGCGGCGCGATTCCGCATCCATGCCGCCATGGTAATAACAGGCCGAATGCCCCGCCTGCCCAAGCGCTTGGCTCAGCGTTTCCGTCTTCGCCCGGGTGCCGCAATACACAATGCCAGACTGGCCCTTGCGCGCGGCGGCAAAGCCCAAAATCTGGTTGCGCGGATTATCCTTTACGGCAAAGGCCAAATGGATATTCGGCCGATCAAAGCCGCGCAGAAATGTCGCCGGTTGCTGCCCGTTGAACAGCTTTTGAATAATCTCGACCTGGGTTTCCGCATCCGCCGTCGCGGTAAAGGCCGCCAGCGGCACATCCAGCATCTCGCGCAGCTCGCCGATACGCAAATAATCGGGCCGGAAATCATGGCCCCACTGGCTGACGCAATGCGCCTCGTCCACGGCAATCAGCGTGACATTCGCCTCGCGCAACATGCGCTGGGTGCCAAAGGACGCTAGCCGCTCCGGTGCCATATACAGCAGCTTGAGCGTGCCCGCCGCCAGCTGCGCCCAGACCGCGTCCGTCTCTTCTTCGGTATTGCCAGAAGTCAGCGCACCCGCCGCCACACCCGCCGCCTGCAACCCGCGCACCTGATCGCGCATCAGCGCAATCAGCGGCGATATCACGACGGTCACACCGGGGCGCACCAAGGCTGGCAGCTGGAAACACAGCGATTTACCGCCGCCCGTCGGCATAATCGCAAGCGTATTCTGCCCCGCCACCACGGCATCCACGATCTCTTCCTGACCGGGCCGAAACCCGTCGAATCCAAAGACATCGCGCAGCAGCGTGTCGGCCTGCATCTGTACCCTAACTCTCTTGTGCCTGAACCCGCACAATTTCATGCCGGGAATCCGTAAACAAGTCCCGAACGCTGCACACCCTTGTGACGCCCTCATACGGCATTGCCCAAATACGCGCGCGCCGGGCACCTTCCCCATCATCTTGCTCCAAATACTCCCCCCGGAGGGTCCGCGCCCGCGCCGTCCGCACCGTTGCCATCAGGGGCGCAACGGCTTAACCCAACGCCAAAGATAAGGAGCCGCACCATGGGTGAAATCACGCTGGTCCGCCACGGCCAGGCCAATTCCGCTGCGACGACAGAGGCCGAGTATGATCGCCTCTCTGACCTTGGTCACGAACAAGCCGCTTGGCTGGGCGCATGGATGCGCGAGCATGACCGGCCTTATGATGTCGTGCTGTCCGGCACACTGCGCCGCCAGCGCGAAACCATCGCGGGCCTTGGCTATGCCGATGCGCCCAGCGATGCCCGGCTGAACGAAATCGCCTATTACGACCTGACGCACGAAATGAAGGAAAAGCACGGCACCGAACGCACCAGCCCGGACGATTTCGTCACGCATTTTCCAGCGACTCTGACCGCCTGGCGGGCCGGTGAAATCGGCGGGGCCGAGTATTACGAGGACTTTCGCCAGCGCGTTCGTGACGTGATGGCGATGGCGGCCCAGCCCGGCAAACGCGTGCTTTGCGTGTCGTCAGGCGGGATCATCGCGCAGGCGATTTCTGATGTGCTGGGCCTTGATATCCCGCAGATGTCCCGTGTCGCATTGCCGATCCTGAACACTAGCGTGCACCGCATTCAAGTCACCGATCACGGGCCGCTTTTGACCTGCTACAACAGCGCCCCCCACCTTGATACCGCCGCGCGCGCGGACCAGCGCACTTTTTACTGAAAGCTTCGCCAATGCTGACCCTGCATTACAATCCCCTGACCATTTCCGCCGCCACCGCCATCGTGCTCGAAGAGCTGGAGGTCCCCTATACCCCCATCCTTGTTGATTTCAGCGACGTGTCGCAGCAGTCGCCCGCCTACCTTGCGCTGAACCCCAAAGGGCGGGTGCCGACGCTGCAAACACCGCAGGGCGTGTTGACAGAAACGGGCGCGATCCTTGAATATCTTGCCGCGCAGCATGGCCCCCACCTGATCCCCGAAGACCCCTTTCAGGCGGCCCGGATGCGGGAAACAATGCACTACCTCGCATCCACCGTGCATGTGAATTACGCCCATGCCATGCGGGGCCCGCGTTGGGCGGACTTAGAATCCTCTTGGGCCGACATGACTGCCAAAGCGCCGCACACGATGGCCGCCTCGCTGGCTTATCTTGAGGGTCACTTGGACTTTGCACCCTTTGCCATCGGCAACAGCCTGACGCTGGCTGATCCATGGCTGTTCGTGCTGACCGGGTTTGCGACGCGCCTGCACATCGACATTGCGCAGTTTCCGAACCTGTCGGCGCATCAGGTGATGATGCACGATCGCTATGCCGTGCGCGCCGCCCGCAACAAAGGAATGCTCGCATGACACATCTTTGGGTCCGCGCTGAAAGCCGCGACCACGAGGCCCGCGTCGGCATCATGCCCGACGGCGTTGCTGCGCTGATCGCCGCAGGGCTGCGCGTCACGGTCGAAGACAGCGTTCAGCGCATCGTCCCCATTGCCGATTACGTCGCCGCAGGGGCCGAAATCGCAGCAGAGGGCGCATGGGTGGACGCCCCCCTTGATGCGTTGATCTTTGGTCTAAAAGAACTGCCCGCCGACGGCACACCCCTGCGCCACACCCACATCATGTTCGGCCACGCGTACAAGGGCCAGCCCGATGGGCGCGTCCTGCTGGACCGTTTCAAAACGGGCGGCGGACGGCTGCTTGATCTGGAATATCTGACGGATGACTCAGGCCGCAGGGTCGCCGCCTTTGGCTATTGGGCTGGCTATGCGGGCGCGGCGGTTAGCCTGATGTGCTGGATGGCGCAGCAGCAGGGCAAGGTCATGGGCCCCGTGCGCGCCGTGCCGACACAGGCGGCCTTGCTTGCCGATTTGCGCGGCGCGATGGCGGGAATCACCGGCCCGCTACCGTCCGCACTGATCATCGGCGCGCTGGGCCGGGTTGGCACCGGGGCTGCCGATCTGTGCCGGGACATGGGCGTTGGCACGACCCTGTGGGACATGGCAGAGACCGCCAGCGGCGGCCCCTTCCCAGAAATCCTAGCGCATGAGCTGTTCTTTAACTGCATCCTAGCCCGCCCCGGCACGCCCGTCTTTGTGCCTGCCAGCGCCAAGACAGCAGAGCGCCGGCTCAGCGTCATCGGCGATATCGCCTGCGATCCGGACAGCGACTTTTCCCCGATCAAAGTTTATGACCGCGTGACGACCTGGGATGCGCCAGCGCTGCGGGTGCATGACGCGCCCGTGCTGGACGTCACTGCGATCGACAACCTGCCGTCGCTGATGCCGCTGGAAAGCTCTGCCGATTTCGCGGCGCAACTTTTGCCGCACTTAGCCGCGCCCGGATCGGATGTCTGGGCGCGCGCGTCAAAGCTGTTCGATCAGGCGATCGCTTAGCCCTTGGGGCGGAAAATGCCGTAATAGGCCCAATCCGGCAGGAATTGCCCCAGCCTGAACAGCCAAGAAAATACCGCCGGGAAGCTTTTCTTAAAGCTTTCCGGATTATTCATGTGTTCGAAGATGGCGGTCGCCGCCTCTTCGGGCTCCATGATGAAGGGCATGTTGAAATCGTTCTTTTCGGTCAGCTGGGTTTTAACAAAGCCCGGATTGACCACCTGCACGTTCACGCCGGTCTTGCGCAGATCGGCATACATGCATTCGGCCAGCGACATGACCGCAGCTTTCGATGCGGTATAACCAATCGTGCCGGGCAGACCGCGGAATGCGGTCAGGCTGGACGTCACAACGATATGGCCATGATCGCGGGCGGTGAAATCATTAATGACGCTGCCCACGACGCGAGATGCACCAAGGTAATTGATATCGGCCATCGCCTCGGCCTGTTTGTTATTCCAAGCGGACGATTCCATCGGCCAATAGACGCCGGCCAGATAGACCACGCCGTCGATCTCTCCCACCTCTGCGCGGGCCGCTTCGACTGCGTCCAGATCGGACACATCGACGGTGACATAGCTGGCCTTGCCGGGCAGCTCTTCGACAAGCGATTTCAGGCGATCCTCTGACCGGGCAGAGACGACGACTTCGACACCGACGCGGCTGAGTTTATGCGCGAGCGCGCGGCCCAGACCTTCGCTTGCGCCTACGATCCAGTATCTTTTGCCTTGCCAGTCCACGTCGCACTCTCCTGTCTTTGTTACCTTTATAGATAGGTCCGGATCAGGCGTCCTCAAGCCGAGTCGCGGATAACAGCGCGATTGCCAGTAATTTGAGCACGCATGGCACGCCTGCATAAAGCCACGTCAGCAGCGTCAGCGCCTGCGCCGTGCTGCCGCCGCTGGACCGAAAGCCCACCTGTTCTAGCAAAGGTAACAGCAGCGCCGCCGCGAAGGCCAGCGTCAGCTTGTTCACCAGTGACCAAAGCCCAAAGCCTTGCCCGCCATTGGGCGATACCGTCGCCATGCGCCGGGCAAACATCGCGGGCAGCAGCGTCAGGTCGGCCCCAATAGATGCGCCTGACAACACACAAACGACGGCAAAGGCGACCTGATCGCCCGCGCCCAAGCGCAGGGTATAACCGAAGGACATCACCGCCAGCGCCATCGCTGCCAGCAGCACGCGCTTTGGCCCGAACCGGCGGGCAAGCGCCGACCAGATCGGTGATGACACCGCAGCGGCAAGGAAGAAGAGAACGAGCAAGGGTCCCTCCCACCCTGGGGCTTGCAGGCGGCTGTCGACGTAGAACAGGAACAGCGTAGACGACACCGCCAGCGGCGTCGCGTTGACCAAGGCCAGCAGCAGCAGACGGCGGGTAATGGCGTCGGACAGGATGGTGCGGATGGGCGTGACCTCTGCCACCGTGCGGCCCTGCCATTCCGTCCACATCACCGCCGCGGCCAGCAGCGCCAGCACGGCAAAGCCCCATGCGAACACGGCAAAGGGGGCTGCGACCGCGCCCATCAGAAACGTCGGTGCGATGGCAGCGGCGCAGATGCCCAGCAAGGCGCCTGTTTCACGCCATGCCGCCAGCCGAACGTGCCCATCTGCGCCCGCCTTCGCGATGCCTTGGGCATAGAAGTTGATGGTCAGGAATGAAAAGGCGCTGAACAGCGCGGTGATCGTGATGCCAAACCACCACAGCGGCGCGATGGGCGGTGGCACGGCAAACAATCCCAGCATCGACGCCGCCAGCAGCAGCACGCCTAGCGTGACCGCCCAAGCCTTGCCCTTGTCCAGCCGTTCGCTGATCCACCCCAGCGCCGGGTCTTGCACCACGTCCACCAGCCGCAGTGCGGCCAGTAACGCGCCAAGGGCCGTCAGGCTGACGCCGTAAGTGTCGGCATAATACTTCGGTGCGTAGATATAGATCGGCAGCCCTGCCGCATTAATGATCGCCGCGAACAGCGCAAAGGCGGGCAGCCGGGTCATGTGATGTCGTCGGTCGGCGGCTTGGTCCATGGACGAAAGGTTGCGCCCTTCCACCACAGCTTTATCGCCTGCCAATGGATCAACGCCAGAACGCGGCGAGAGCCGAAAGGACGACGCAGGATCGCACGCAGGATACCCGCATTGGTCAGCGGCTTGCGCGGGCCGGCTAGCGTGGCAATCAAGCCGCCCGCGCCGCGCGTGTAGTCAATGCGCACATCAACCGCCTCTGGCGTGATATCAAAATGGAACACATATCCGCCTTCAATCGGCTGGAAGGGTGAGACATGGAATATTTTATCCGCCGCCAGCGGCACGCCCTTGGTGATCGGCGCAAGGTTCGCACTGCGGCACAGATAGGAATGGCGATCGCCAAAGGTATTGCCCACCTCGGCAATGACGCAGCGCAGCACGCCGGCGTCGTCGTGGATCAGCCAAAAGCTGACGGGGTTAAACACATGCCCCAGCACGCGCGGCTGCGCGAGCAAATCGATCCGGCCTGTCAGCTCGATTTCGTTTGCGGCCAGCACGGCGCGGACCCATGCCGCGCCTGTGCCAGCCTTCATCACGCCGCCATGATCGCTGTCGTGTAGCGACATCACACCGCCAGCGTTGCGCCCGAATAGCGAGGGGCCGGACACGTCAGCCTCTGCATCGCAGATCACGTAGTCGATCGAATATCGAAAGGCATTCTTCACCGCGCCCTTGCGGCTGTGAAACGTATGCCCTGCGATATGATCGATCTGCGTCACTGGGCGGCCAGCTCCTGCCGCTCGTTCGCGTTCAAGGCGGTGACGACGTCATAGGCCGACGACAGGCCGTCCTCGTGAAACCCGTTCTTCATCCATGCGCCGCAGAACCAAGTCCGGTTGGTGCCGTTCAGCGCGCGCGCTTTGTCCTGAGCAGCGAGCGCGGCGGTGTCATAGACGGGGTGGCGCAGGCTGGTTTGATCCCAGATCAGCTCTTCGCGGATGGGGCGCGTGGTGTTCAGGGTGACCATGTAATCGGTCCCGGTCAGCCACGGCTGCAGCGAGTTCATCCAGTAGGTCAGATCAATTTGGTCGCTGCGCTTCTTCGCGGATTCCGTATAAATCCAAGACGCCCAGACCTTGCGCCGCTTTGGCATGATCCCGGTATCCGAATGCAGCACGACGCTGTTCGCCTGATAGCGCACGGCCCCTAGGATTGCGCGCTCGTCCGGGCTGGCGTCCGCCAGCAAGGACAGCGTGTCGTCGGAATGGGTGGCAAAGACGACCTCGTCGAAATCCTCCCACTCTGACCCGATGGCGCGGACCTGCACCCCGGCGGAGGTACGCTGCACAGCGCCGATGGGCGCGCCAAGCCGCACATCAACGCCGCGCTGTTCCAGATCATCGCCCAGACGGCGCACGTATTGGGTGCTGCCGCCTTCAACCGTGTACCATTGGTGCTGCCCCGTGGCCCCCAGCAGCGCGTGGTTGTCGAAAAACTTCAGCAGCGCATAGGCCGGAAAATCGAGGATCTTTTCCTTGGGCGTCGACCAGATCGCACCGGAAAACGGCAGCAGGTAATGGTCACGGAAATAATCCGACAACCCCAGCTGTTTCATAAGCCCGCCAATCGTCAGGTCTGTGTCCTGACAGGCGGCTAGACCGTGTTTGTTGAAATGCAGCACGTCGCGGATCATGCGCAGGAAATAAGGGTTCGCCGCATTGCGCCGCTGTGCGAACAGCGCATCAAGCGAGGTCAGCGCATATTCCAAACGGCCGCCATCAAAGGACGCACCAAAGCTCATGTTGCTTTTGACGACAGGCACCGACAGGTGATCGAACAGCGCCGTCAGATGCGGATAGTTAGCATAATTGAAAACGATAAATCCGGTATCGACCGGCGTGTCCTTTTGCGGGCCAGCCATGCGGGTGCGGGCATGACCGCCAAGGCGATTGCCTGCCTCGAACAGCACAACGCGGTGATCACGCGCCAAAGCATGCGCCGCCCCCATGCCTGAAATGCCGGCCCCGATCACTGCGATCTTGCGGGGTAGGTTCGTGGATGTCTCAAATGGCATTACAGGCTCCGTCGCGGGCGTTGGGATGTGTCATGACACATGCCACGCAGGGGCGGGACAAAAGGTTTCAATAATTCTTTGTGGTAATCTGTCGCAGGCTTAGTTCCAAGCCAGCGGAACCAGCACAGTGCCGCGCCCCATAAAGCCGTCGCCATTGGGGTCCAGATAGAAATCGCGCCCGGTATAGGCGCCGCGCACCACGTACTGGCGACCTTCCAGCGTCAAGGTGCCAGCGGTGCCGCGCGCAGAGCCGCCGCAAACCGCTTTACCGCCTTGGCAGGGCACAAGGTTAAAGGTTTGGATCGTGCGCAGCGGGTCCGTGTCGCGCACCAGCACTGTCACCGCAGCGCCGTCTTCGAAGGGCGTATCGGTAAAGGCATCGGCAAAGGCGGCCTTGGTTGCGTTCGGGCCATCAGCCAGCGGGCCGGTGCAGGCCGAGACGGTCAAGGCGGCAAGGGTCATCAAAGCGTATTTCATATCGCGTTCCTTTCGGGCTTGGCGTCAGTCTTGGCCGCTGACCCGCGCTGGTGCAAGGGGCAATGGATCACTTGTGTCGTCCTGCGACAGCTCTTCAAAGTCGAAGTTGTCCAGCCGGTCGGCCCGCTTGCCCGCCCGCGTCGCGGCCGTCATCACGCCTGACACATCCTCGCTCGCCTGCCGCAGATGCATCTCTAGCTTGCTGGCGCGCACGCCGATCAGTTCGACGTCGCGGTGCAGCAGCTTTAGGTTCTTGCGGATCTCGTTGGTGTGCTCGCGCATCCGCGCGTCTTTTAGGATGGCCCGCATCGTGTTCAGGGTCGCCATGCAGGTCGTAGGCGATACGATCCAGACGCGCGCATCAAAGCCCGCGCGCACGACCTCTGGCAGGCGGGCGTGTAGTTCGGCGTAAACCGCCTCTGATGGCAGGAACATGATGGCGCCGTCCGCCGTCTCGCCCTCGATGATGTACTTCTCGGAAATCGCCTTGATGTGCACCCGCACGGCCAGCCCCAGATCGCGCAGGGCAAGCTTTTGCAGCTCTGGCGTCTCGGCGCGGGTCAGCGCTTCGTAGGCCTCGAACGGGAATTTGGCGTCGATGACGATAGGGCCGGGCGGGTTTGGCAGATGCACAAGGCAGTCGGCCCGCTTGCCGTTCGTCAGCGTGTGTTGAAGGGTATAACTGTCCGTCGGCAGCGCCTTGGACACGATGTCAGTCAGCTGAATTTCCCCAAACAGCCCGCGCCGCTGCTTGTTCGACAAGATGTCCTGCAAGGACAGTACGTCGCCCGACAGCTTTTCGATATTGGATTGCGCCCGGTCGATGGTGGCCAGCCGTTCCTGCAATTCAGTCAACTGCTTGGTCGACTTTTCAGAGCTGCCGGTCAGCGTTTCTTTCATCCGCTCTTGCAGGTCAAACATGCTGCGGGCGGATTTCAGCGCGTTATCCGCCAGCTTTTCCGCCACCTGCGCATTCACCTGCGCCAGACGCGTTTCCATCGTCTGAATGACGCGCATCTGCGCCGTCGCCTGCGCGTCACTAACGCTTTGGATATTACCCGCAAGCTGGCTTTGCCCGTTGCCAAGCGCCTGCATGTAATCGCCCAGCTGCCCCAATTGTCCGGCCAGCGCATCGACAGTTTCCGTCGTCCGGGCCGCGCGGCGGGCAGCGGCGATCAGCAGCCAGAACAGGATCATCAGCGCAATGGCAGCGACCAACGCGGCCAACACCAGCGGATCGGTTAAATCAACCGTCATCGTCCCGATCTGGATCATGTGCGCCCGAACAACCGGTCGATATCTGCCATCGACAGCGTGATCGACGTGGGCCGCCCGTGGTTGCACTGGCCCGAGAGCGGCGTCGCCTCCATCTCTCGCAGCAGGGCGTTCATTTCTGGCCCCGACATGCGGCGCCCTGTGCGGACAGAGCCGTGGCAGGCAACCCGCGACAAGATCGCGTCAATCCGCGCTTGCAGCGGGGCGGTATCGCCGCCGTCCTGCAGGGTATCCAGCACGTCCAGCACAAGGCGGCGGGCATCGACAGTCCCAAGGATCGCAGGCGTTTCGCGCACCGCAATCGCGCTGCCGCCAAAGGGTTCGATCACAAGCCCAAGCCGCGACAGATCATCCGCTGATTCAAGAAGCAGCGCCGATTCCGTTGGCGTCAGATCGACAATCTCTGGGATCAGCAGCGCCTGCGCAGCGACGCCGCTATCGGCCATCTGCGCCTTCAGCCGCTCGTACACCAGCCGTTCATGCGCCGCATGGGCATCTACGATCACAAGGCCAGCTTCGGTCTGCGACAGGATGTAGTTTTCGTGCAGCTGCGCCCGCGCGGCCCCAAGCGGCAAATGCTGCGGTTCTGGCGCGGCGCCTGCCTCTGGCTCTGGCTCGATCCGGGCAGAGGGTTGTTCGGCAAAGCCGGACTGGAAGGTCATCGACGCGGCGGTAAAGCGCGGGCCAAGCGAAGGCCTGTCCATCTGATAGATGCGCGGTGCGTCCGTGGGTGCGGGCGCCGCAGCCATCGCGCCCAAAGCGGCATGGCCGACGGTGGACGAACTGCGATGCCCCGCTTCGGCCAGCGCATGGCGGATGCCAGAGACAATCAGCCCCCGCACACAGGCGGGATCGCGAAAGCGGACCTCTGACTTGGCGGGATGGACGTTCACGTCAACCAAGGTTGGATCGCAGTCGATGAACAGGCAAGCCACGGGATGCCGGTCGCGCGACATCACGTCCATATAGGCGGCGCGCAGGGCACCCAGCAGCATTTTGTCCCGCACAGGGCGGCCATTTACGTTTAGATATTGGGCAACGGCGGCACCCTTGGAATAGGTCGGCAGGGCCGTAAAGCCGGTCATGTGAAAGCCGTCACGCTCTGCATCCAGCGGCAGAGCATTTTCGGCAAAATCGCGCCCCAGCACGGCGCGCAGCCGCCCGCCAAGGGCGTCGAACATATCACCGGTTTCACCATCAGCGCGAAATAGGGTGCGGGTATCGCCCCCGGTCGCATCGCGCAGGATAAAGGTCACAAAGGGTTCTGCCATGGCAAGGCGGCGGATCACATCCACAACGGCCTGCGTTTCGGCGCGGTCCGTGCGCAGAAACTTGAGCCGCGCCGGGGTCGCATAGAACAAATCAGCCAGATCGACTTGGGTGCCCCGCGCGCAGGCCGCGGGGCGCACATCACCCATGCGGCCACCTGCGACATGGACGCTGGCCCCCTCGTCACCCGCGCGGCTGGTGATTGTCAGCCGCCCGACAGCGCCAAGGGATGGCAATGCCTCTCCGCGGAAACCAAAGGAGTGGATGTTCAGCAGGTCGGAGCCGTCAATCTTGGACGTGGCATGGCGCGACAGCGCAAGCGGCAGATCAGGACCGGCGATCCCGCAACCATCATCGACCACACGGATCAGCGTCTTGCCGCCATCGGCGATGGTGACATCAATCCGCGTCGCCCCGGCGTCGATGCTATTCTCGACCAACTCTTTCACCGCAGAGGCGGGGCGTTCCACAACCTCTCCCGCAGCAATACGGTTGATCGCAGATTCGTCCAGCTGACGGATCACAGGGCGCGCGTCTTGGCGTATCTGGGGGGAAGCGGTTTGCATGCCACAACAGATAGCAGTCAGCGCCCGATTCTGCGAGGGGCAAAACCGGACCGCCAAGGCGGCCCACAAGAATTTTCGCAAAAATCCTTAATGCAGAAAGCGTCTTCGTACGAAGCCTTTTAGTTCCCAGCCGCCGCGTCCGCCTCTAGTCCCTCAGGCTGTCCGACCACGACAAAGTGCAGGTTATCGGGCTGCAACAACTCGCGCGCCACGCGGTTCACATCGTCCAGCGTCACGGCATTCAGCATGTCGTTGCGGTTCACGATATACTCAGGCGGCAGGTCGATCATTTGCATGCCGACCAGGATGCCCGCGATATCCGCATTGCCATCGAAGCGCAGCGGATAGGCACCGGTCAGATAGGTTTTGACGCTGTCCAGCTCTTCCTGCGTCATGCCGTCCTGCGCCATGCGGGCCCATTCCGCCTTGATCACGTCAATCGCCTGCGCAACCGTCGCATTGGCAGAGGCGACTTGCCCCAGCACCAGATCGGCGTGAAACTTGGACACAAGGAATGTGCTGACGCCATAGGTCAGCCCGCGTTTTTCGCGCACTTCCTGCATGAGGCGCGACTCGAAACCGCCAGCGCCAAGCGCTTCGTTCAGGATATAGGCAGCGAAATAGTCAGGGTCGTCGCGTTCAATCCCTGCGTGACCGAACAGCGCCACAGACTGCGGCGTGTCATAAGGAATAACGGTGGTGCCACCCTTTAGCGCAAATTCTGCATCTGCGGGCAAGGCAGGCCCCGTCGCAGGCAGATCGCCCAGCAAGTCGTCCAGCATCGTCCCCAGTTCATCCGCCGTGATGTCACCCACAGCACCGACATAAAGGCGATCGCGCGTCAGCGCGTTGGCGTGGGCGGTCACGATATCATCGCGCGTCAACGCGGTCACACTTTCCACTGTCCCATCAAGGGAAGACCCGTAAGGATGATCGCCAAAAGCCGCCGCATCGAAGGCCGCGCTGGCAATCGCATTGGGTGATTTCGCATCCCCAGCGATGTTCGACAGCACCTGTTCGCGCACCCGGTCCACCGCGCTTTGATCGAACCGAGGCTCGATCAGCGCATCGCGCAGCAGGGCCACCGCCTCTTCGCGGTTTTCCGTCAGAAACTGCGCGCTGATGGCCACGACATCGTCGCCAGTGTCAAAACCATAGCTCGCTGCCAGCTCTTCTCGCTTGGTCTGGAACGCCTGCGCGTCCAGATCGCCAGCGCCTTCCTCAATCAGCGCCATCATCAGGTTGGTCGCGCCGCGTTTGCCGGGCAGGTCTAGCGATGCGCCGCCGCGGATGCGGATCTCCAGCGCGGTGAATGGGATGCCATGCTCTTCGACGAGCCACGCGTTGATGCCGCCGGGCGAGGTGACTTGTTTAATATCCACAGCAGCATGCGCGACCGAGGCGGCCATCGCGGCGCAGAATGTCAGGGCGAAACGGATCATTGGGCTTGCTCCTTTTCAGCGACGACCCAGCCGGTCACTGATTGGTTCAGATCGAACACCTGCGCTGCGGCGGATTTGATGTCTTCGGCGGTGACGTCCTGCAAGATCTGCGGCCAGTCCTGCACGTCCTGCACGGTCAGCCCCTGCGTCAGCGCAGCGCCATAGCGCTGGGCGCGGCCCTGCACGTTATCCAGCGCATAAATCTCCTGCGCGTTCAGCTGGTTCCTGATCCGGTCCAGCGCCGCTGGGTCAATGTCAGCGGCCATGAAATCGGTGACCACTTGGTCCATCGCGGCCTCTGCCTCGCTTAGGCTGACGCCCGTCGACGGCACGACTGACAGCGAAAAGGTAGAGGTATCAAGACTGGACGGATCATAGCCCGCATTGGTGTAAATCGCCGTCTGCGTGTCGAATTGCAGCGCCTGCCCCAGCGCCGAGGTGAAGGGCGAGCCGCCCAGCAGTTCCGACAAATAGACCAGCGCGGCGGCGGTTTTCTGATCGCCGGCGTTGCGTTCCGTCGCCAGATAGCTGCGCACGATATAGGGCTGGCTGACGCGCGGGTCGGTATAGGTCATGCGGCGCGGCGCGGTCTGCGGCGGCTCTGTCGGGCGCAGACGCGGGGGCAGGTCCGGCTCTGGCGGGATCACGCCATAGTATTTCGCAGCCAGCGCCATCACATCGTCCGGCTGCACATCCCCCGCGACCACTAGGATCGCGTTATTGGGGGAATAGTTCAGGGTATAGTAGGCCAGCGCGTCCTCTAGGCTTAGCTCTGCCATCTCGTGCTTCCAGCCGATGATCGGCACGCCGTAACGCAGGTTCTGATATTGCGCGGCCATGAACTGTTCGCGGGCCAGCGCGCCGGGATTGTTGTCGGTCCGCTGGGCGCGCTCTTCGATGATGACATTGCGCTCTGTCTCGATATCGCTTTCGGACAGGCGCAGATTTTCCATCCGGTTGCTTTCCATTTCCATCATCAGCGGCAAACGGTCTGCCGCGACGCGCTGGAAATAGGCCGTGTAATCGTAACTGGTAAAGGCGTTGTCTGACCCGCCGTTTGCCGCAACCGTGGCCGAAAACTCGCCGGGTGCCAGCTTGTCCGTGCCCTTGAACAGCAGGTGTTCCAAGAAGTGGGCAACGCCGGATTGGCCGACCTTTTCGTCGGCAGAGCCGGCGCGATACCAGACCATCTGGACGACGACAGGGGCGCGGTGATCTTCGATCACGACGACTTCCATGCCGTTATCAAGCGTAAAGGTGGTGACGTCATCGCCGATCTTGACCGGCGCGGTGACGGTGACCGTCTTACCGCCTTCGGTAAAGCTGGCGCCTTGGGCCGTGTCGGTTGCGGTTTGCGCCTGCAACGGGGCAAGGCCCAGAAACAGAAACGGAACGGCCAGCATGCGTGTCATGAAAATCCTGCAAGATTGGTCAACGTTGCCGTCAACCTAACCTTTCGCAGCGCGACCGCAATTGGCCAAACGGGGTTGTGATGAACGCCCCTGATCGCTGGTCGTTTAAACTGGGGGACGCAGGCTGACTGTGGCGACAGGTGCCGCGCGCGGCGGCATGTCAGCCGGGTTCGTGCCGCCCGGCGTCGGAACGGGCAGCGCATTCGTCGCCGGAATCACCAGCGGACGAAAGGTTTCCACGCTCGATTCATCGGGGCCAGATGGCCCACGGTTACCGCTACAGGCCGCCAGCGCCGCACAGAGGCACATTCCAATTCCGAACCGCAGCATAGTCACCCTCATTCTCATCTTCGCAGTGTTCTAACGCAGACCGAGGCCCGCGTCACGCCGTTCCGGTGCACCATGCGATCACGCCTTGGTTTTTCTGCTTGGCGGCGTGCGCCCATCGGGCAAAAGCGCCAGTCCGATAGCCCCCGCAAAGATCGCGACGTCGGCCACGTTGAAGGAAAACGGGTTGTTAATACCGCAGCAGGACATGTTGATGAAATCCGCCACAGCGCCATAAAGCACGCGGTCAACCACGTTGCCCAGCGCCCCGCCAATCAGCAGGCCGGCGCTGATATAGGTCCACTTTGTCCCGCCCGCGCGCCATAGCCAGACCAGAACGGCGGCAGATATCGCCAGTGCGATGCCAATCAGCACCCACCGCATATCCGCCGCCGCCCCAATGCCAAAGTTCACACCCCGGTTCCACGCCATCTGGAACACAAGGAACGGGGCGGCGACGTCGATCTCTTGCCGGGTCATCAGATTCATCATGTGGACGACGATATATTTCGTCGCCTGATCCAGAAGAAACGTCCAGAACCCCGCCCAAAAGACCAATCGCATCACGCGCTCCTAGTGTTTGAAGTGGCGCATGCCGGTGAACACCATGGCAATCCCGGCCTCGTCCGCGGCGGCGATCACTTCGTTATCGCGCATCGACCCACCGGGCTGGATAACGCAGGTGGCACCCGCAGCGGCGGCCTCCATCAGGCCATCAGCAAAGGGAAAGAACGCGTCCGACGCCACGGCAGAGCCGATGGTCAGCGGCTGGGGCAGGCCCATCGCTTCGGCCATACGCTCTGATTTCTTGGCGGCGATCAGGGCAGAGTCGAGGCGGCTCATTTGCCCCGCACCAACACCGACGGTCGCGCCATTTTTGACGTAGACGATGGCGTTGGATTTGACGTGCTTGGCGACTTTCCATGCGAATTGCAGGTCGGCCATCTGATCGGCCGATGGCTGCACCTTGGTCACAACGCGCAGTTCGTCGGCGGGGACGTGGCCGGTATCCTTGTCCTGCACCAGCATCCCGCCAGCAACCTGACGATAGGTCAGCTGAGTGGCCTTCGGATCGGGCAAACCGTCCGTGGTCAGCAGGCGCAGGTTCTTTTTCGCAGCGAACACAGCCTTGGCGGCGTCAGATGCACCGGGGGCGATCACGACCTCGGTAAAGATTTCGACGATGGCTTTTGCGGTTTCTTCGTCCAGCGGCATGTTCAGCGCGACAATACCGCCAAAGGCGCTGGTGCGGTCGCAATCAAACGCCTTGTTATAAGCCTCGATCAGCGTCGCGCCGCGCGCCACGCCGCAGGGGTTGGCATGCTTGATGATCGCGACAGCGGGGCCGTCTGCAGGATCAAACTCTGCCACCAATTCAAACGCCGCATCGGTGTCGTTGATGTTGTTATAAGACAGCTCTTTGCCCTGATGTTGGCTTGCCGTGGCAACGCCGGGACGCCCGGTGCCGTCGGTGTAAAAGCTGGCGGTCTGATGCGGGTTCTCGCCATAGCGCAGTTCCTGACGCAACTCGCCAGCAAAGGCGCGGCGGCGGGGCGTGGCCAGTTCAATCGCGCCAGCCATCCACGTGCTGACAGCGGCGTCATAGGCACCCGTGCGGGCATAGGCGGTCTGGGCCAGCTTCTGACGGAACGCCCGCGTGGTCTGACCGTCGTTCGCAGCCAGTTCAGCCAGCAGCGCGTCATAGTCGGCCACGTCAACAACGGTGCTGACAAAGGCGTGGTTCTTGGCCGCAGCGCGGATCATCGCAGGACCGCCGATGTCGATATTTTCGATGCAATCGTCGTAGTCGCCGCCTTTGGCGACGGTTTCTTCAAATGGATACAGGTTCACGACCAGCAGATCGATGGGCGCGATGCCGTGATCATCCATCGCCTTCACATGACCCGCGTCATCGCGCAGGGCCAGCAGGCCGCCGTGGACCATGGGGTGCAGGGTCTTGACCCGGCCGTCCATCATTTCAGGAAAGCCGGTGATGTCGGCCACATCGGTCACATCAAGGCCCGCGTCGCGCAGCGCCTTGGCGGTGCCGCCCGTGGACAGCAGCACAACGCCCCGGTCCACAAGTGCGCGGCCCAGGTCAATCAGGCCAGTTTTGTCAGATACGCTAAGAAGTGCGCGGCGGATGGGTTGCAAGGTCATGTGTCGTCCCCGAAATCTGTGTCATCATCCTCCGCCGCGCGCGCGGGGGCCAAGTCACGCACCACGTCGGGTGTGTCCTGCGCCTTGGCCAGCGACCAGCGGATGCGGGTCGCATAGGCCATTGCGACGCCGGATAAAACCACCTGTCGCGCCGCACGCGGCTTCAATCGCCCTGTTTCCAGATAAACTGACGGCTCTAACCGCAATTCAGCGTGCCCATCATGGCGCAGCACCCAGATTTCGCCGGATTTCAGCGCCATCGACACGGCGGCCCCGCCCAGATCAACGGTCGCGTCCACGTCGGGGTGCAGATGAAAGCGGATCGCATAGGGGATGCCCTGCATCTGCGTCGCATCCAGCGCCCGGTCAAAGCGTTCCTTGTCAGAGCCATCAAGCGTCGTCAGCAAATCCTCTCCGGCCAGACCGCGACCGTCCGTCGTCATTTCCAGCGTGCGGGCATGGGTCAGCCCGTGGGTAATGCGAAAGCCGTCATGCGACAGCTCTGCCCGGCGGCCATCGTCCAGATGGGTGACAATGCAGTTCACGACATCCGGCAGATCGACCAGCATTTCCTGCGCCACACCGCTTGTCGTGACCGACGGGCCAAGGCGCGACGATGAATAACCGCCGATGCCCAGCGTGCTATGGCTTGGCGTCGCGCGCCCCGCCCTGCGCCAATCCGCGCCAAAGCTGACGCCAGACCCGCAGTTCACAATCAACGGACGGCGCCCCGATGTCATTTCGAACGCAAGGGTCGAGGCATGCGCGTTCAGCGATGCCGCGCCTTCCGGTGGACGCGCGCCATCAGCGATCAGCGTGGTGCGCCCCGCGCCGATGCGGGCAAAGCCCATGCACTCCGCGTCGCCAATTTCCTTCTTGCCGCCGATCTGCGCCAGCGCGTGATCCAGCCGCCCATCCAGCCCGCGCCCGCCGCCATGAAACCGCGCAAGGCCGCCATCAGCGTGGCGCAGCGCCCGCAGGGTCGGGCCGATACGGGCAATCGCCTGCGTGATCGCGCCCGGCACAAGCTGTTCGCTGCCTTCAATCGCGGTCTGCGCCCACAACAGCAACGTCAGAACGTCCAGCAACTCCTCGGGATTGCGTGTCGCAATGCCGCCGTCAGCGCGAATCTGGCTGGCGCAATCAGAGGCGAGCGCAGCAATGGCAGGGGCGGTCAGATGCTCCATCCCCTCCAGCGACAGGCCCGCATAGATCATGCCGGCCAGCGCCTCGAACCGGGCAAGGCCCGGGCGCGTGCTGCGCCAACGGCGCGACAGGAACAGCGTTTGCTGCCCAAGCGAGCGAAACAGCCGCGCCTGTGCGTCCTTGTCCTGCCCGCGCAGCAGGAAAACCCCATGAGAGATCCAGCGAATCAGGCGCCGCCCGGTCAGGTCAGGCGTCCAACCGGGGCCGGTGCCGTCCCCAAAAGCGTCGATCCATTCCGCAACCCAAGCCTGCGCCGCATGGCGGGCGCGGGCATCGCCAACAGCGGCCAAATCATCAAGCCAAGCAAAGCTGTGCAATTCCTGATCGACCATCGCCCGGTCGCCTTGCGCGGCCCAGATTGACCCACCGGGGGCCGTTGTCAGAACACCTGCAAACAGAAAGTTACCGGCCAGCAACTGCCGTCCACGGGCGAAATGACCAATGCTGCGGGGTTCAGGCTGCGACACAAATCCAGTCGCAGGCCGCGCGCGCGCCGCCCACCGCGCATGTGCGCGGTGCATGAAGGCCCGTTGACGGGCACGCCATGAGTCGTGGTCGACCAAGCTGCTGCCTCTGAATTGCGGTTTCGCATTCTTCTTAGGGCTCAAGTTAACGCGGTGCTGCGGCCCTGTCACGCAGGCTTTGTCAGCACCGCCATATAGAAGCCGTCCATGCCGCCGATTTCGGCCCAGAAATCAGGCCGCAGCCGCAGCCCGCCTTCTTCTGTGATCCATGCGGGATCGATGCCGGGCTGGTCCAGCGCGGCGCGGTCGATGGTCAGATCGGGGTGACGCTCTAGCGCCTCTTCGATCTGCACTTCGCCCTCGTCCGGCAAAAGCGAGCAGGTGCAGAACACCAGACGCCCGCCGGGTTTGACCAGCGACAAGGCATGGTCGATCATCGCGCCTTGCTGGTCGATCAACGCGCCAAATTCTGATCCGTCCTTGGCATAAGGCAGGTCCGGGTGGCGGCGCATCGTGCCAGTGGCGCTGCACGGCGCGTCCAACAGAACCGCATCCCATTGCCCCGTCACATCAAAGGCATCGGCGACCTGCACATCCGCGTTCAGCCCAACGCGCGTCATGTTCTGCCCGACCCGCGTCATGCGGCTGGCAGAGGCATCGACGGCGGTGACAGTCGCGCCGCGTGCGGCCAATTGCATCGTCTTGCCACCAGGAGCTGCGCAAAGGTCAAGCACGGACAAGCCACTGACATCGCCCAGCAATTGCACAGGCAGCGCTGCGGCGGCGTCCTGCACCCACCAATCGCCCGCGTCATAACCCGGCAGCTGCGTGACCTGCCCCGCATCCATCAAGCGCACCGATCCCGTCGGCAGCACCGTGCCGCCCAGCGCATCTGCGACAGCCTGCGCATCGCCCTTGGGCGTGATGTCCAGCGGCGGAGTCGTCGCCTGCACAGCTTCGATCGCTTCGATATCTTTGCGGCCCCATGCGGCGACCAGCGGCTGACGCAGCCAACCGGGCATCAGCGGCGCTGGCATCTTGGCCCACGCGTCCGGGCCTTTATCAGCCACCTTACGCAGCACAGCATTCACCAGACCCTTTAGCCGGGCCGTATGGTGATTGCGGCCGACAATCTCGACATAAGCGTTCACCACGCCATAAGCGGCAGCGCCCTGCACGATTTCCAATGTGCCCAGACGCAAGGCGTTCTGCACATAGACCGGCGGCTCTTTGGTCAGGAACGGTTTTAGCATCCGGTCGGACCGATCCAGCATCCGCAACGCGTCTGTTGCCAGCCGCTGCGCGCGGGCGCGATCCTCTGGCGCAAGGTGGTCCAGCGCGCCGCCACCTAGCAATTCGGACAGCAAGCGCCCTTCTTCGATGACCTGTTGCAGCAGGTGATGCGCGGCGCGGCGCGGGGCGATGCCGGTCTGATCCATGGGAAACCCTTGTTTGGTGTCGTAAGCGGGGTATATCAGCAGCACACCCCCGGCAAGGACAAGACCATGACGGACGACAATACACACCTTCCACCCGCCGCCCAGCGCGCCCTTGCCGAAGCGGCAGAGCGCCGCGCCAAGGCAGAGGCGCTTGCGCTACCGCCCGAACTTGGCGGCCGCGAAGGGCCAGAACCTGTGCGCTATGGCGACTGGGAAAACAAAGGCCTCGCGATCGACTTTTAGCGCAATCGCAGCGCGGCGGCGCGGCCAGCGCCTTGATCGACGGTAAAGCGTACCAGATCGCCCTTTTGCTCAACCAATTGGCAATTATAGGGAATTTCGTCGCCGCCCCAGTCCATTGCGCGGCAGAAATAACCGTCCTGCCATGACCAGCTGCCTGACACGGGCCAGCCAAGCGCGTCGCCCGTGATCTGGCCGTCAGGCATCACTTTGACCGTGATGTTATACAGCATGTGGGTCAGGTCGCCCTGCCCCATCAGGTCCAGAAACGTGCCTTCGTCGCTGACGCGGACGTAATCCTGCGCCGCGGCCATAGCCGGCAAAATACTCAAGGCAATTGCAAAACAAAACTTCATGGCAGTCCTCCTGCCAAGATAATTTAGGGCATCTTGCGGCAGATCAAGTCACAGACCCAGCACATCCAGCATGTCATAGTGTCCTGGCGCGCGATCCTGCCCCCAAATCGCAGCTTTCAGCGCACCGCGCGCGAAAACGCGGCGATCGGTCGCAACGTGGCGCAGGGTGATCCGTTCGCCATCTGCTGCGAACATCACGTCATGCTCGCCCACGATGTCGCCGCCGCGAATGGCGGTAAAGCCGATGTCGCCGCGCTTGCGCGCCCCGGTGATGCCGTCGCGCCCGCTGTCGCGCACGTCAGCCAGTTCGACGCCCCGCCCCGTTGCGGCAGCCTCTCCCAGCATCAGGGCGGTGCCCGATGGCGCATCAACCTTGTGGCGGTGATGCGCCTCGATCACTTCGATATCAAAATCCTCGTCCAGCGCGGCAGCGACCTTTTTCGTCAGCTGCACCAGCAGGTTGACCCCAAGGCTCATGTTGCCCGCGCGTACGATGACAGCATGATGCGCCGCGCGGTCGATGGCGGCGATGTCGTCATCCGACAGGCCAGTCGTGCCGATCACATGCACCGCCCGCGCCTGCGCCGCGAGGCCAGCAAAAGCGACCGTGGCGGCGGGGGCGGTAAAGTCGATAACGGCCTGCGCTTTTGCAAAGGCCGCGACCGGATCGTCCGTGACAGTCACGCCCAGCGCAGCGCCGCCCATCGCCGTGCCGATATCCTGTCCGACCCAAGCATGGCCTTCGCGTTCAAGCGCGGCGACCAGATGGCAGGCGTCCGACTGCGTGACAGCCTGCACCAGCATTTGCCCCATGCGGCCCGAAGCCCCCGTAATCACGATTCCCGGTGTGCCTGTCATAGGTGTGCCCATCATGCCCGTCCCCTGCGCAAATTTCCGCCAAGCCATAGCGCCCCAAACGCGCTCGGAAAAGGCTTGCTTGGAATTGTCGTGTTGCAGCGTTACATGCAGGCCATGGCAAAGACATCATCCTCCGGGGGCGGCGCCCCCAACCAGCGACAGCTACGGCTCGGCGAATTGATCCGCCGGCGTCTGTCAGAACTCCTTCAACGCGGAGAGATCCATGACCCGGAGCTCTCTCGCATGATGATCACCGTGGGCGAAGTCCGCTGTTCCCCGGACCTGTCCGTGGCGACCGCGTTCATCCTGCCCCTTGGTGGCGACAAAAAAGAAGAGGCGCTGCTGGCCCTGCGCAAATCCCGGCACGAGATCCGCCGCGAAGTTGCCAAGGTGCTCAGCATCAAGTTCGCCCCTGAAATCCGGTTCGAAATCGACGACACCTTTGACCGCATGGACGCCACCCGCGCCCTGTTCGAGCGTGCCGACGTGAAAGCCGACCTTGCTGCACCGGGCGCGCCAGAAGGCGAATCGACCGAGGCTGACAAGGACAACGACGCATGATGAGGGCGCTGGCGCTGCTGCTGGCGTTTGTCGCTGGCCCCGCCAGCGCGGTCACCTGCGCCGACGACACCTTTGAAGGGCACAGTTTTACGGCCTGCACCGTCGATGCGGCGACCGAAGACTTGCGCCTATTCCACCGCAACGCCGACGGCGGTGTACTGGGCGGTTGGACCGCGCTTGGCGCATCGGTTGCCCCGCAGTCGGTGCAATTTGCGATGAACGCTGGCATGTATCACGACGATCGCCGCGCGGTTGGCCTTTATATCCAGAACGGCGTGGAAACTGCGCCGCTGGTCACGCGCGCGGGGCCGGGCAACTTTGGCCTGCTGCCGAACGGTTTGCTGTGCCTGACTGACGACAGCGCCAACGTCATCGAATCGCTGACGTTTGAGCTGACAAAGCCCGCCTGCCGCGACGCCACCCAATCCGGGCCGATGCTGGTGATCGACGGCAAACTTCACCCGCGTTTCATCCCTGATTCGCCATCATTGCATGTGCGCAACGGCGTTGGCACGATGGCAGACGGCAAGACGGCAATCTTTGCGATTTCCAACGATGCAGTGAACTTTGACACCTTCGGGCGCTATTTCCGCGATGTGCTGAAAACGCCCAACGCGCTGTTCCTCGATGGCTCTGTTTCCCGGCTCTATGCGCCTGAATTGAACCGCGCAGATTTCGGCTTTGCGGCGCTGGGTCCAATCGTCGGGGTCGTGCAATAGCTTGACCCCGGCGCCGCGCAGGCCTAGCAGGCGCCTTCACATCACGACGGAGGCCCCTATGGGACGGCGCAAATCAGGACGTAACATTTCGGGCTGGCTGATCGTGGACAAACCCGCGGGCCTGACCAGCACAACTGTCGTGAACAAGGTGCGCTGGGCGCTGAATGCCAACAAGGCGGGCCACGCTGGCACCCTCGACCCTGATGCGACAGGCGTTCTGGCGATTGCGCTGGGCGAGGCGACAAAGACCGTCCCCTACATCACCGACGCGCTGAAGGCTTACACCTTTACCGTCCGTCTGGGTCAGTCGACCAACACCGACGACGCCGAAGGTGAAATCATCGCAGAAAGCGACGCGCGCCCGACGGATGAACAGATCAAGGACGCCCTCGGCCAGTTCGTCGGCGACATCATGCAGGTCCCGCCGCAATTCTCTGCCGTGAAAATCGACGGCGAGCGTGCCTATAAACGCGCCCGCGATGGCGAGACGATGGAAATCGCGGCCCGCCCGTTGTGGGTCGAAAGCCTGCTGATGGATGACCGCCCCGACGCCGATCACGTCACGCTGGAAATGGTCTGCGGCAAGGGCGGCTATGTCCGGTCCATCGCCCGCGACTTGGGCGAAGCGCTGGGCTGCCACGCCCACGTGCGCGAATTGCGCCGCATCTGGTCCGGCCCTTTCAAGGCCGAAGACGGCCTAACGTTGGACCAAATCGACGCCATCGCCCGCACCGAAGAGCTGGACACCCACATCCAACCGCTAGAAGTCGGCCTAGCCGACCTTCCGATGGTCAACTGCCCCTCCGCGAGCCTGACGGCACTGCGCAACGGCAACCCGGCGATGGTGATTGCATCCGGCATCGATTACGGCACCGAAGTCTGGGCCGCCCACGAAGGCCGCGCCGTCGCTGTTGGCCGCCTGATGGGCAGCGAATTGCACCCCGCCCGCGTCTTCGTCGACTAACGGCCGCGTGCAGACGCCGATTTCGTCGAAAAATCGGCGTCTGGCCTTTCGCCAGATCGCCACCCCGTGCACCATAAGGCCATGATCCACCGCACCCATACTGCGGACGGCACCACGTCCTCCGCCCTTTATTCCGACTGCGAGGCCTATCGCTATCGCCTTGACCGGCAGTGGTCGGATGCTGCGCCGTTGGTCTGGATCATGCTCAACCCATCGACCGCGACGGAACTGGCCAACGATCCCACCATCGCCCGGTGCGAAACGCGCGCCCGCACCGGCGGCTTTGGCGGCGTGCGGATCGTGAACCTTTTCGCCTATCGCGCCACGGCCCCCGCCGATCTGAAACGCGCGGCGGCCCCCATCGGGCCGGACAACGACACCGCGCTTGTCGGTGCCTGCGGCGGCGCAGGTCTGGTCGTCGCAGGCTGGGGCATCCACGGTGCCCATGAAAACCGCGCCGCAACTGTCCTGCGCATATTGCGTGACAGAGGCGTGCAAATCCATACACTTGGCCTAACGCAACACGGCCACCCGCGGCACCCGCTTTATGTCGCTTACGCCGCCCAGCCGGAGCCATGGCCCAATGATTGAAGGTTTCACCGCGTCGCGCATCGATACCGGCGACGTGACGTTGTCGCTCCACCGCGCAGGCCAAGGCATCCCCCTGATCCTGCTGCACGGCTACCCGCAAAACCACCATTGCTGGGCGTCAGTCGCGCCCACCCTCGCGCAGCATTTCGACGTGATCATTCCCGACCTGCGCGGCTATGGCGACAGCGACGCCCCGGCTGATAACGCCGATCACAGCAGATACTCCAAGCGCCGCATGGCCGCCGATATCATCGGCCTGATGGACGCCCTTGGCCTGGACCGCGCCCATATCCTTGGCCACGACCGCGGTGCGCGCGTCACCTACCGCCTTGCGCTGGACCATCCCGATCGCATTCTGCGCCTTGGCATTATCGAAATCGTGCCCACCGGCGACTTCTGGGACAGCTGGAACGCCGATCTGGCGCTGAACGCCTACCATTGGACATTCTTGGCCCAGCCCGCGCCGCTGCCGGAACGGATGATCGCCGCGGATGGCGCAGGCTATGCTGATTGGACGCTGGCGCAATGGACTTTGGCCAAGTCACTGGACGCCTTCACCCCCGCCGCGCTGGACAGCTATCGCACGCAGATGTCCGATCCGGCACGCATTCACGCGATGTGCGCAGATTACCGCGCCGGGGCGTATTTCGACCGCGCGCAGGACCGCAAAACAAAGGACGCAGGCACGATGATCGACGCGCCACTGCATTTCCTATGGGCCGAAGGCGGCTTTCCCGCGCAAACCGGCGATCCCTTGTCAGCTTGGCGCGGATGGGCGCGGCACGTGACCGGCAATGCCTGCCGCTCTGGCCATTTCGCGATGGAAGAAAACCCCGCCGCCGTCCTGTCAGCATTTCTACCGCATTTTCAGGCGCGTTAACTGTTCTTTCATTGGGAGAGTGTAAACCTGACAGCGCGGTGTTAAAAGAATTTCAACACTCCTGGATCGGGGGCGATCCTTATTTGTTGAGGCACATAAATGCTTGCTGTTCTTGGCTTTCTTGGCATTGCTATGTCGTCGTTTGCGATGATTGGCCGTGATGACATCGAAGAAGAAGACTCCCCACAGGAGTCCGAGATTGATACAAATGGTCTGACCGAAGTTGGTCCCGACCTGTTCCAAATGCTGTCCGACAGCGATGGTGACGCCGGGGCTGGCGGGCTGTCCGATACCGACGGCGACGCTGGTGCGGGCGGCGTCTTGGCTGACGGCGCGCAAGCTTACGGTGCCCTGACGGACGCCGACTGGGGCATTACGGATGACGCTGATCCGTCGGCCGGTGGGGATGACACCCTGGAAACAGAGCCCGCCATCGAAACTGATCTGCCCGTCGAAACAACGGACGAATTCCCCTTTGATTTCGACGATGACGATTATGACGATTATGACGATCTGCCCGAAGAGCCGGTCATCACCACCCCCTCTTTGACACTGACCGGCACAGACGATGGCGATACATTGGACGGTGGCCTTGGCGATGACATGTTGTTTGGCGGCGCAGGCGACGATGAATTGACTGGCAATATGGGCAACGACGCCATGTTCGGCGACGACGGCAACGACACGCTGCTGGCTGGCGCTGGTGACGACGCCCTGTTTGGCGGTGACGGTGATGATACCCTCGCTGGTGGCTGGGGCGATGACATTCTGATCGGCGACAACGGCAACGACCTGCTGAACGGCGGCGGGGGTAATGACGTGATCGACGGGAACGACGATGACGGTGGCTTTGACTACATCAACGGCGGCGCGGGCGATGATCTATTGCTGGCGGGCGTCGGCGATCATCTGAACGGCGGCGACGGCGCAGACACCTTCTCTGTGCTGCCGGGGGGCCACAACACCATCGATGATTTTAACCCGGCGGAGGATATGATCGAAATCACCTATGCTGGCGATGTCCCACCCGTCCTGACGACGATCACTGACGCGGACGGCACAACGCTGCTGGCTGACGACGCCGTCGTCGCCCGCCTAAGCGGCGTGACCGCGCTGGATACATCGACGATCCTGCTGGTCGCGGCCTGATTTTCCACCTTCCCTTTTAGGCGCAAAACGCCTAGAGGCACCCATCCGCGTGCGCCGTTTGGCGTGCCGGACCCTCCAAGGGCCTTTCTGGACGACATCCCGGATCGCGCCATTCACCCTTATCTAAGGAGACCCCGATGTCGATTACGCCCGAAGAAAAAGCCCGCGTCATGAAAGAATTCGCAACCAAAGAAGGCGACACCGGTTCGCCCGAAGTCCAGGTTGCGATCCTGTCCTCGCGTATCGCGACGCTGACAGAGCACTTCAAGTCGCACAAAAAAGACAACCACGGTCGCCGTGGTCTGCTGAAAATGGTCGCTCTGCGCCGGAAACTGCTGGATTACACCCGCAGCAAGGACGAAGCCCGTTATCAGGACCTGATCAAGCGTCTGGGCCTGCGCCGCTAACCCGGCCAAGCTACCGCGATCCGAACGCCCGCCCTTACCGGCGGGCGTTTTGCGTTTTGGGGTATCGCAACGTCAACCCGCGCGACCACTAGACGACTGGTCTATTATGCTTATCTGACAGGTATGACACAGCCCAGCAAATCAGATCAAACCCGCCAGCGCATCCTGTCCACAGGGCGCGAACTTGTGTTGCAAGGTGGCTTTGGCGGCATCGGGCTGTCACGAATTCTGTCCGAATCGGGCGTGCCGAAGGGATCGTTTTACTATTACTTCGCCTCGAAAGAGGCCTTTGGCTGCGCGATGCTGGACGACTATGTGGCCGATTATCTGGCCCGCATCGACGCCCTGACCGCCACGCCCGGCACGGCCGGCGACAAGCTGGCGACCTTCTGGGCTGCTTGGCTGCCAACCGACGACACCCAAGGCATCGCGACCCGCTGCCTTGTCGTCAAGCTCGCGGCAGAGGTTGCCGATCTGTCCCAAGATATGCGCCGCATTTTAGACGACGGCGTGACGCAACTGACCAGCCGCATCGCAGACCTGCTGCGGCAGGGCGCTGCAGATGGCTCCATCCGCGCCCAAGACGATCCGGTCACCACCGCCCGCACGCTTTACGCCCAATGGCTGGGCGCGGCTGTGCTGGCGAAACTCTCCTCCGGCGACGCCCCGCTGCGCCTTGCCCTGCAAGACACAGCCCGCCGCCTTAACCCCACGCAATAAAGGAATAGCCCATGCGCGCTGCAATCCACGACACCTTTGGTGAACCCGCCGACGTCCTGAAAACCGAAACCGTCGACACGCCGATCCCGGGCAAAGGCGAGGTGCTGATCAAGACCATCCTGTCCCCGATCCATAACCACGACCTGTGGACCGTGCGCGGCAACTATGGCTACAAGCCAGACCTGCCCGGCGCCATCGGCGGGTCCGAAGCCATCGGCACGGTCGCGTCCGTGGGTGAAGGCGTGGACGAAGCCATGATCGGCAAGCGGGTCACTATCGCTGGCGTGCACGGCACATGGGCAGAGTATTTCACCGCCCCCGCCGCTGGCGTATTGCCCCTGCCCGACAGCATCCCCGATACGCTAGGCGCGCAGCTGATCGCCATGCCCTTTAGCGCGATTTCGCTGCTCGAATTGCTGCAAGCCAAGCCAGGCGACTGGATCATCCAGACCGCAGCCAACGGCGCTGTCGGCAAGATCATGGCGGTGCTGGCAAAGTCCCGTGACATCAACTTGATCAACCTTGTGCGCCGCGAAGAGGCCGTGAAAGAGCTGACCGATCTGGGCATGGACAACGTTCTGTCCACCAGCACCGAAGGCTGGCAAAAGCAGGCCCGTACGCTGATCGGCAAGGCCGGTGCCGTGTCCGCCATCGACTCTGTCGGCGGCGAGATGGGCGCAGAGTTGGTCGATCTGCTTGGCGTGAACGGCGAGCTTTACGTCTTTGGCACAGCTACAGGTGCGCCGCTTCAGCTGAACTCTGGCGCGCTGATTATGAAGCAGATCACCGTCAAAGGCTTTTGGGGCTCCATGGTCAGCAACGACATGGACCCCGCTGACCGCAAGCGCCTGATCACCGAGCTGCTGACGCTGGCCGTCAAAGGAGAGTTGACGCTGGAAGACGGCGGCGCGTTTGATCTGGACGACGTGACCGAAGCGATGAAGGCTGCCCTGACACCGGGCCGGGCTGGCAAGGTTATGCTGCGCGGCTAAACCACGCAAAATCTGCGGCAGGGTTAAGAAAATCCTGCCGCAGCGCTCGATTTTGACGACATTGGGAAAAATCGCCCAATGTTTCGCATGCGATACATATTATGTAAAATAGCGGATCGCTGTGACCTCTAAATCCACAGTCCCGCCGGGCTTGGCCCACTCCACCACATCCCCGACCCGCGCCCCCAGCAAGGCCCGCGCGAGCGGCGAAAATGGTGCAATACGATGGGCTGCCGGATCAGCCTCATCCTCGCCGACGATATGCCAATCCGTTTCAACGTCATCTTCGTCCACGACCGTAACGCAGGCACCAAAGGCGATGACCTTGGTGTCCTGCGCTGCCGGATCAACGACGATGGCGCGGTTGATGCGCCCTTCTAGAAACCGGATATCCCGCTCTGCCATCGCGCGCGGCACCTTGGCGTCAAGGTTATCGCGCGGCAGCGCCGACAGATCGGCATGGCGGTCGCGCAGGCGCTGTTGCAGCGCGGCCAGACCGGCAGGGGTGACATAATTCGGATGCGGACTTTGTGGCAGATCGTCCAAGCGATCCGCCTGCGGGCCCTCGTCTTCTTTGGTGAATGCTTTGTTCATAATTAGAGAACGCCGGATCTGCCCTGATGTTCCAAGCCCGGCAAACAGACCTTGGTTGCCAAGATCGCGAAAAGCATCGCTGGCAAGCCGATAAACACGGCGAGGAATGGGATGATCAGGGTCAGCCAGCCAACAACGAGGCCCATGACCATAATCATCGGGACCGTCAGTAGCAGTTCCAACGTATCGGTTGGGGACGTCGCAATGCCGAATATGCCGATAAAAAGCCCAAAGCATGCAGGGGCAAAAAGCACGGACATCCAATACCCGCGCCACCACGCAGCCCTGATGTCCATGGCACCGGGGCGCAGCAAAAGCCTGATTGCGATCAAGGCCATCAGCACTGACGGACCCATGACAAAAACGATCCGCTGTTGCAGCGCTATGACGGAAAATTCTGGAATGGCGGTGGGCCAAAACGGAATGTCGGGGCCGGACAGGAAGCCTGTCAGCAACAGCGCAGGGTTCAGCGGGCCGCAGATGGCAAATAACAACAGCCACCGCGCGGCAGCGGACCTGAAACGCGCAAACCCAGTCCTTGCTGCCAATGTCGGCCCTTGATCGATCATCTTTCGATCTTGCCACGGCCGCCTGTCAAAATCGACCCACCACAGCCCGCTTTCATTGCAGCCCATTTTGCTGTAAAGCCCGCCCATCTGTGACGTAACGCAAAAGACCCCGGCGTTGTGCAAAGGACAGGGGTCGGCGGCATGGGGCCGCCAATCAACGGGCCACCCGGACCGCCGGGACGCGCCCAATATGAAAGACGATTGATGTTTAATGAAGTAAAGAAGTCCATGCAGTGGGGCGAAGAGACGCTCACACTTGAAACGGGCAAAGTGGCCCGCCAGGCCGACGGTTCGGTCATCGCCACGCTGGGCGAGACGTCCGTCATGGCCAACGTGACATTCGCGCGCAAGCAAAAGCCCGGTCAGGACTTTTTCCCGCTGACCGTCCACTACCAAGAAAAGTATTACGCTGCCGGCAAAGTGCCCGGTGGTTTCTTCAAGCGTGAAGCCCGCCCGACTGAAAAAGAAACGCTGACCGCGCGTCTGATCGACCGTCCGATCCGCCCGCTGTTCGTCCCCGGCTTCAAGAACGAAGTTCTGGTGATGTGCACCGTGCTGTCGCATGACATGGTCAACGATCCCGACATGGTCGCGATGATCGCCGCATCCGCTGCGCTGACGATCTCTGGCGCGCCGTTCCGCGGCCCGATCGCTGCTTGCCGCGTGGGCTTTGTGGATGGCGACTACATCCTGAACCCTGAAATCGACGACATGCACAACCTGCGCAACAACCCCGAGCAGCGCCTCGATCTGGTTGTCGCAGGCACAAAAGATGCCGTCATGATGGTGGAATCGGAAGCTTACGAGCTGACCGAAGACGAAATGCTGGGTGCCGTGACTTTCGCGCACAACGCAATTCAGCCTGTCATCGACCTGATCATTGATCTGGCCGAAGATGCCGCAAAAGAGCCGTTTGACTTCACCCCTGCCGACTATTCCGCGCTGTCCGCAGCCGTGAAAGCCGCTGGCGAAGACAAAATGCGTGCCGCTTATGCGATCACCGACAAGCAGGAACGCACCTCTGCCGTGGCACAAGCCAAGGACGATATCATTGCGTCCCTGACGGAAGAGCAGAAAGAAGACAGCAACCTTGGCCCCGCGCTGAAGAAGCTGGAATCAAGCGTTCTGCGTGGCGATGTCGTCAAGAACGGCCGCCGTATCGATGGCCGCGCACTGGACGAAATTCGTCCCATCGTGTCCGAAGTCGGCATCCTGCCCCGGACCCACGGTTCTGCCCTGTTCACACGTGGCGAAACCCAAGGTCTGGTTGTCACGACGCTGGGTACCGGCGATGACGAGCAGATGATCGACGCGCTGACCGGCATGTATAAGACGAACTTCATGCTGCACTATAACTTCCCTCCGTATTCGGTTGGTGAAGTGGGCCGCGTTGGCTCGCCAGGTCGCCGTGAAATCGGCCATGGTAAGCTGGCTTGGCGTGCGCTGCAGGCCGTTCTGCCCGCTGCGACCGACTTCCCCTACACCATCCGCATCGTGTCAGAGATCACAGAGTCCAACGGCTCCTCTTCGATGGCATCGGTTTGCGGTGGCTCTTTGTCGATGATGGACGCGGGCGTTCCGCTGAAGTCCGCCGTGGCCGGTGTGGCCATGGGTCTGATCATGGAAGACGACGGCTCTTACGCTGTGCTGTCCGACATCTTGGGCGACGAAGATCACCTGGGCGACATGGACTTCAAAGTGGCCGGTACCGAAAACGGTATCACGTCGCTGCAGATGGACATCAAGATCGCAGGCATCACGCCAGAGATCATGAAAAAGGCGCTGGAGCAGGCCAAAGCTGGCCGTCTTCACATCCTTGGCGAAATGTCCAAGGCCTTGACCGGTGCAGGTTCGTTCAGCGTTCACGCGCCAAAGATCGAAACGATGCAGATTGCCACCGACAAGATCCGTGAAGTCATCGGTTCCGGCGGCAAAGTCATCCGCGAGATCGTTGAAGTGTCCGGCGCTAAGGTCGACATCAACGACGATGGCGTGATCAAGATCGCGTCCAACGACGCGGACAAGATCAAGAAGGCCTATGACATGATCTGGTCGATCGTGGCAGAGCCCGAAGAAGGCAAAATCTACAAGGGTACGGTCGTCAAGCTGGTCGACTTTGGTGCCTTTGTGAACTTCTTCGGCAAGAAGGACGGCCTGGTCCACGTGTCTCAGATCGAGAACCGTCGCCTGAACCACCCGTCCGACGTGCTGAAAGAAGGCCAGGACGTTTGGGTCAAGCTGCTGGGCTTTGACGATCGCGGCAAGGTCCGTCTGTCGATGAAGATGGTCGATCAGACCAACGGCACCGAGATGGCAGAAGAAGCCAGCGAAGGCTGAACGCCCTCGCTTTGAAAAAGAAGATGCCCCGGACCGAAAGGCCGGGGCATTTTTGCACCTATTGCCTGCGTGCCGCGAGGTTTCGCAACGCCGCGAACATCTTCTCTGCCCCCCGCGCGGCTTCATCCAAAAAAGCATCAAGCGCGGCCTTTTCCTCGGCTGAAAATGCCAGCGCATCAGGGGTCCGCAACAATGCGTCATCAAGGTTAGCGGCATCCACCACTCGCCAAGGTGCGAGCCCTGCGTCGGCGATTAGCGCCTCAATCTTCCAGCTATTCGACGATATGGCTAAAAACGGCATACCCGCCGCCATGGAATAGCAGGCACCATGAAAGCGCCCCGTGACGTGCAGACCGGCCCTAGCGATCCGGTCAGCATAGTCATCTTCGGTTTGACACAAAGACATCGTCGGGTTTCGCGCCAGTGTTCGCGCCGTTAAACGAGCGATCCACCACCGTCGTACGCGTCTCACAAGGGTTGAGCCCGACTTCGTCCGCTTCAAAGCGGATAGGCTGGGCACTAATGGGAGCTGATCCAAAAGCGCGCGTTTGGCCAATAAATCGCTAATTTCAGATTTGACGCTGTCGCCAAAAATCACGGGTACGGTCACCGGCCGTTCTGCAATACGCGCACTTAGGGTCAAATCGGGCACGACCACTGGCCGCTGGCCTGTAACACTTTCGATCTCATCGGCGCTGCGCCGGTCGCGGGTGGCGATGTATGATAGACGATTAAGCCATTTAGACCATTCTGGGGGGTTTTCTTGATACAAGGCATTGATCAGCGCAACCGGAACATCGCCAGCAAACTCAGTCACGCGCAATAGCCTTGCTGCCCCCGATTTTCCGTGGTGAAGCGTGCCTTCACCGTTAACGATAATCAGGTCAGCACGTAGCATAGCTTCGCGCAGGGCGCTGTCGTTTTCCCAGTCGTGATGTACTGGACTGCGCGCGACAATCGTCATGTTGTGGCGCTGTAATCCCTCTTCAAGCAGTCGCATGACGCGTGTGCAGCCGTGGTGCATATCCGCTCGGGTATCATTCAAGATGACAATATTCATGAGAGAATCTTTGTTTTAGGGATGCCTAAGACCAACAGCGCAGAGACCGGGGAGGCGCAAAGTATTGTCGTGTTCTGCGCTTGTGCCGACCGCAGCGCAATTGCGAAGCCGCCCAAGATTCGGTCCAGCCCAGCCACGATTCCACTCGGCGCGGATTTTGTCGCAGTTTCGTAAAAGCGCGGTGCTGCTGCGTTTGTCAGGTCGATACCCACAAGCAGAATGCGGTCCGGTTTCGCCGCCAAGGCGACCTGCACCGCGGATAGCGCGACCGTGCCAAAGATGACGACGCCCGCATCAGGATCATGGGACAGAGCCACGCCATTCGCGCCGCGTGTGAGGACGGCGTCTAACGCTGGATCACTCAGTTTGCGGCGAGGCTGGTTGACCGGCTTAGTCAGATTGTCGATCAGGGCGACACGGCGACCATTCAGGACGTCGCTGTCCCGCTCTGCCATGGCACGCAGGGCGGCGGGGGACAGCAGCAGCGGGATATCGCGGGGCAGGTTTGCTAGCATCGCCATGTGACGAAACACAAAGCGTTCGTCTTCGACCATCACGGCGAGCGGCTGAATAGTGGCCGCTAACGTCGCCGCACCGTTCAACAAAATCGCGGTGCGCGGCGGAAGTCGGGTCAGGTCTTGGTCTGCCACCGACGGGCCGCTGCCCACGACTGCGATTAGCGGCATGCCCTGCGGCACAATCGCGGCGAAGGGCAGTAGTGTCAGCAGCTGGCTACCGCGCCACGTCACTTGGCCGGACGTGCGATCAATCGCAAGGCCCGGCCAGATGTCTTGCCGATGCGGCCGCCCGGTCAGACGTGCGGCCAGCCGGATCAGCTGTCGAACGAAGGGCCGGTCGGACATCTGGACTTAAAAGTCCAGATTTTCGACGTTGAGCGCGTTGTCTTGGATAAAGATCCGGCGCGGCTCGACGACGTCGCCCATCAGCTTCGTGAACAGATCGTCGGCCTCGGCCAGATCATCCACTTTGACCTGCAGCAGCGTGCGGGCATCTGGGTCCAGCGTGGTTTCCCACAGCTGCTCTGGGTTCATCTCGCCCAGACCCTTGTAACGCTGCAGGGACAAGCCGCGCTCGCCCTCTTCCAGAATCGCGGCGAGCAGGTCGAGCGGGCCGTGGATCATCTGGCTGCGGTCCTTGCGGATCAGCTTAGCGGGCAGGTCGTAAACATCCTGCAGCGCCTGCGTAAATGTGCCGGTTTTGCGCGCTTCGCCTGACCGCAGCAAGCCGCCGTCAAGTGTGCGGACTTCTTCCACACCGCGCAGAATGCGCGCCAAACGCATGCCGTGATCCTGCGTGATCCGGCCTTGCCAGCCACGTTCCCATTCCAATGCGATCAGGTTCAGACGGGTCGCCACCTTGTCGGCCACGCCTTGTAAATCGGCGCTGACGGCGCCGGGGGCAAAGGCGCCCGCGATGGCGGCCTGTTCCAGAATGTGGCGCGGGTAATGCGTTGGAAAGGCGTCCAAAACACGCTTAAGTTGACGCGCATCATCCACAACACGGCGCAGGTCTGCACCGCTGATTTCCTCGCCATTGCCCTGCCGAAGCATCGCACCTTCAGTGCCCTGCTCGATCAAGTATTCGTCCATCGCGGCCTGATCCTTCAGGTACACTTCAGACTTGCCGCGCGCGACTTTGTAGAGCGGCGGCTGCGCGATATACAAGTAGCCGCCCTCGATCAGTTCCGGCATCTGGCGGAAGAAGAAGGTCAGCAAAAGAGTCCGGATGTGCGCGCCGTCGACGTCAGCGTCGGTCATGATGATGACCTTGTGGTAGCGCAGCTTCTTGATGTTGAACTCGTCCCGGCCAATGCCGGTGCCGAGCGCCATAACAAGGTTACCGATTTCCTGACTGCCCAGCATCCGGTCAAAACGCGCACGTTCGACGTTCAGGATCTTACCCTTCAGCGGCAAAATCGCCTGCGTCCCGCGGTCCCGACCTGTCTGGGCAGAGCCACCAGCGGAATCACCCTCGACCAGGAAGACTTCGGTTTTGGACGGATCTTTTTCAGAGCAATCCTTAAGCTTTCCAGCCAAGAAGTTCACGTCCATCGCCGTTTTGCGGCGGGTCAGATCGCGGGCTTTCCGGGCGGCTTCACGCGCCAAGGCGGCCTCTACGATCTTGCCGACGACGACTTTGGCGATGCTCGGGTTTTCTTCAAACCATTCGGCCAGCTTTTCGCCGACAAGGTTTTCGACCGCAGGGCGCACCTCTGACGAGACCAGCTTGTCCTTGGTCTGGCTCGAGAATTTCGGATCTGGCACTTTGACGGAAAGCACGCAGGTCAGACCCTCGCGTGCGTCGTCGCCGGTAAAGGACACCTTTTCCCGTTTCGCGATTCCGCTCGATTGGGCGTAGTTGTTGATCGTCCGGGTCAAGGCGGCCCGGAAGCCCGCCATATGCGAACCACCGTCGCGCTGCGGGATGTTGTTGGTAAACGGCAGCACCATTTCGTTGTAGCTGTCGTTCCACCACATCGCGACTTCGATGCCGATATCGTCCCGTTCGCCGCGGACATAGATTGGCTCTGGCAGAATCGAGGATTTCGAACGGTCTAGGTATTTTACGAATTCCTTAACACCGCCCTCATAGAACAGCTCTGTGCGCAGGGGTTCTGCGGGGCGTTCGTCCTCTAGGATGATGCGCACGCCGGAGTTCAGGAAGGCTAGTTCGCGCAGGCGCTTTTCCAGCGTGTGAAAGTCGTAGTCGCGGTTAGAGAATGTCTCGAGGCTGGCCAGAAAGCGTACTTCAGTGCCTTTGCGACCATTGGCGTCGCCCACGACCCGCAGGGATTCCGTGGTGTAGCCACCCTCGAAACGCGCATAGTGCTCCTTGCCGTTCCGCCAGATGCGCAGTTCCAGATAGTCGGACAGCGCGTTCACAACGGACACGCCGACGCCGTGCAGACCGCCGGACACCTTGTAGGAGTTGCTGTCGAATTTGCCGCCCGCGTGCAACTGGGTCATGATGACCTCGGCCGCGCTGACGCCCTCTTCTTTGTGCATGTCGACAGGGATACCACGACCGTTATCGCCCACAGAGACAGAGCCATCGGCATGAATTTTCACGCTGACGTGGTCGGCGTGACCGGCAAGCGCCTCGTCAATGCCGTTATCCACGACTTCGTAGACCATGTGGTGCAGGCCAGAACCGTCATCGGTGTCGCCGATATACATGCCGGGCCGTTTGCGAACAGCCTCCAACCCCTTCAAAACTTTGATGGAATCAGCGCCGTAGGCGGCGTTTTCGGCGGTGTCGTCGGACATGCGGGAATTTCCTTCTTCTTACCGGGAAAATATAGTCATTTCCGGCCCCACTGTCACGCACGAACCCCCATATTTTGTGCTAGATCAGGGGGATGATACAGCCGACCGCGATCAGCAGCCCGCCGGCGATCTGGTTGGTGCGGCGCACGGCGGCCGGGGACCGTAAAAGCGCGCGCGCGCGACCAAAGAAATACGCCAGGATCAGGTTGCCGATCAACGGCACGATCAGCGACAAAAAGCAGATCGCAGCAATGTCGGGACGTATAAGCTTGGTCAGGTCAAAGAAGCCCGGCAGCACGCCCATGTAGAACAAGATCGCCTTGGGGTTACCGAGGATGACCGCAACGCCCGCCATGAATCCCGCCCACATACCGGGGCGCGTCAGGCGACTGTCGGACCCGATGCTGCGATCCGCGTTGCGGATAATCAGATAGCCCATGAGGATGAAGATCGCGCAGGCCACCCAGCGCAGCACCACCATGAAGTCGCCGTAGACGGACACGATCCAACTGACCCCAAGGATCGCCAGTAGCGGCCAAAGCACGTCGCCCACCACGACACCCAGCGCCAGCGGCCACGCGGCGTGAAAGCCGCCCGACAGCGTACGGGCGATCAAGGCAACCCAGACCGGGCCGGGCGTCAGGAACAGCGCGAAAAGGGCGGCAGCATAAAGCGCCATGTCAGCGGCCGTGATCGTCATAAAGCGCCCTCTACCGCCGACGCGCCATCCGCTTCGGTGACTTGTAAATATTGGCCCCGGTCACCAAGCGCTTCGAACAATTGCGCCTCTGTCCCAGTCATCCAAGCCTGCGCACCAAGGGCGCAGATTTCGTCATAAAGCGCCGCGCGGCGGGCGGCGTCTAGGTGGGCTGCGACCTCGTCGAGCAACAATATGGGCGGCTGGCCGTCCTGCGCGATTAAGGCGCGGGCATTGGCAAGGATCAGGCTGATCAGAAGGGCCTTCTGCTCTCCCGTCGAACAATCACGGGCAAGGGTGCCTTTGTCGGCAAAGACGGCATCCAGATCCGTGCGGTGCGGCCCAAGAAGCGTGCGGCCAGCGGCCAGATCGCGGGCGCGGCCAGCAGCGAACGCCTCTTTCAGCGCATCCGCGCCTTGAACGTCGTCGCCGCCCTCGATCAAGGACAAAGTCGCGGTCGGAAAGGCCGTTGCGGCGTCTTGTTGCGCCGCCATCAAGGCGGCCACAGTGGCGGCGCGATTGGCCTGCACCTGCGCGCCGGCCTCGGCCATTCGGCCTTCGAGCGCTGCATACCAATGGGCGTCGCGCACCATGTCTTTCAGCAGGCGATTACGCTCGCGCATGGCCTTATCATAGCGCAGCGCCGCCTCGGCATGGCCGGGCACAAAACTGAGTGTCGCACGGTCAAGAAACCGCCGCCGCCCTTCGGCGCCTTCGATCCAAAGCCGGTCCATCGCAGGCACAAGCCAAAGCACGCGCAGCACATTTGCCAATGCAGTCTGGGTTACGGTTTTGCCGTCTAGCTGCACGCTGCGCGATTGACCCGCCTCGGCCCCAGTTACGATCTCGTGGGTTTGTCGCCCAGCGGTCACATCCGCAAAAATGCGCCAACCCAACGCTTCTGGCCGGCGCACCAGATCTTCTGCGCCAGCGCGGCGCAACCCGCGCCCCGGCGACAACAAAGACACCGCTTCTAAAAGGTTGGTTTTGCCCGCGCCATTGGGACCAAATATCGCAATGGGCCGCGTATCAGCCGCGACCTCCGCCCGCTTATGCGAGCGGAAATGCGACAGTTGCAATCTGGTGACCCGCAAGCCCGTCATGCTGGGTCCACCCTTCTTCTGGTCAAAAATACCTCCGCCGGAGGCTCGGTTTTGCTAAAAACCGAAACTTTAAACCCGCATCGGCATGACAACATAGACCGCGGACATATCGTTGCCTTCGCGCATCAAGGTCGGATCGCCAGAGCCGTTGAACATAAAGACAGCGTTTTCGCGGTCCACCTGATTGGCAATCTCCAGCAGGTATTTCGCGTTAAAACCGATTTCCAGACGCTCATCAGAATAGGCGACGGCCAGTTCTTCTTCTGCCGCACCCGAATCAGGGGCGTTGACCGACAGGATCAGGCGGTCGTCTTCTAGCTGCAACTTAACGGCGCGGCTGCGTTCGCTGCTGACCGTGGCGACACGGTCGACGGCGCGGGCGAATTCGGCAGCGTCGACTTCCATGCGGCGTGTGTTGCCCTGTGGAATGACGCGAGTGTAATCGGGGAAGGTGCCGTCGATGACCTTTGACGTCAGGGTCAGGTTCGGCGTGGCAAAGCGCACCTTGGTTTCGGATACGGACACCGCGACCTCAAGCTCGTCATCGTCGAGCAGTTTGCGCAGCTCGCCCACTGTCTTGCGGGGCACGATCACGCCAGCCATGCCTTCGGCACCGGCGGGCAGTTCGGCGTCGATGCGGGCCAAACGGTGGCCGTCGGTCGCGACGCAGCGCAGCACTTTTCCGCTGTCACCGTCAGAGACGTGCATATAGACGCCGTTCAGGTAATACCTTGTTTCCTCAGTGGAAATCGCGAATTTCGCCTTATCGAACAAGCGGCGCAGCACCGGGGCGGGCGCGCTAAAATTGGTGGTGTAATCGGACGTCGCCATCACGGGGAAATCTTCGCGTGGCAAGGTTGCCAGCGAAAAGTTCGACCGCCCCGCTTCGATCGTGAGGCGGCCAGAGGCACCCTCTTCGGTCAAAGTCACCAAGGCACCGTCAGGCAGCTTGCGGACAATTTCGTTCAGCGTCACGGCAGAGACCGTAGTCGCGCCGGCGCGGTCGACCTTCGCATCAGCGCGGTCGACGACTTCGATATCCAAGTCGGTGGCGCGGAACTGAACGCTGTCGCCTTCAGCCTCGATCAGCACGTTAGCGAGGATCGGGATCGTGTTGCGCCGTTCCACGACTGACTGCGCCTGCGCCACGGCCTTGAGCAGGCTCGCCCGTTCGATGGAAAATTTCATAGGTCTAGCTCCGCCGTTGCACCCGTGGTCCGGGACCGCGAAGCTACTGCTTTTTGCGTCATGCTCAAGGGTTTTCCAGCGTTTTTCCGCTGGGTGTGGCTCTTACTGCTCCAATGCGCGGCGCAGGATTTCAAGATCGTCGGCGATCTGGGCGTCAGTGTTGCACAGTTCCTCGATTTTCTTGACGCCATGCATGACTGTCGTGTGGTCACGCTTGCCAAACCGGCGGCCAATATCAGGCAACGACCGACTGGTTAGCGTCTTGGACAGATACATCGCCATTTGGCGCGGCCGGGCAAAGTTGCGCACCCGCTTAGGGCCGACCATGTCGGACAGGCGGATGTTGTAATATTCGGACACCTTGCGCTGAATTTCCTCGACGCTGACCTTGCGATCATTGGCGCGCAGAATGTCGGACAGGCAGTCTTGGGCCTGTTCCAGATCGATATCGCGGCCCACAAGGCTGGCGTGTGCGAACAGGCGCACAAGGGCACCTTCTAGAACGCGAACGTTGCTAGTGATCTTATGCGCAAGGTATTCCAGCACGCCGGGCGCGATTTTCAGGCCCGGATAGATTTCCTGCTGGCGGTCCACTTTGGACTGAAGCACGCCAAGGCGCAGTTCAAAGTCGGTCGGGTGCAGATCGACGATCAGGCCACACTGCAGGCGCGAACGCATGCGGTCTTCCATGTCCTTGATTTCGCCCGGCGCGCGATCACCAGAGATGATGACCTGTTTGCGCGCATCGACCAACGCGTTGAAGGTGTGAAAGAATTCCTCTTGTGTGGAATCTTTGCCCGCCATGAACTGCACGTCATCGACCATCAGGATGTCGACAGACCGCAAAGCGTGCTTGAATTCCATCATCTTGCGTTCGCGCAGCGAGGTGATGAAGCGATACATGAAGCGTTCGGCGGACATATAAAGCACGCGCAGCTCTGGCTGGCGGCGGGCCAATTCGTTCGCGATGGCGTGCATCAGGTGAGTCTTGCCCAGACCAACGCCAGAATACAGGAACAGCGGGTTAAAGGTCACAGGGCCGCCTTCAGCAACGCGGCGGGCTGCGGCGTGGGCAAGCTCGTTCGGTTTGCCGACGACGAAATTGTCAAAGGTCAGATTCGGGTCAATCGGCAGACCCAACGGGTCAAAGTCCGCGCCAAAATCAGAGGTGGAGCTTTTGGCCGTGGTCGCAGCAACGGGAATCGGTGTTGCGGCGTCGCGTTTGGCCAGACTGACGTCAAAGTGCAGCCGTTCCACCGCACGCCCGGCGCGATTGAAGCCATAGACAATCTGGTCAGCAAAATGCTGATCGACATAGTTGCCGATGAAAGTTGTTGGGACCTCGAACCGGGCCACGCGGTCTTCGACGCCGACGAAGGACAAAGAGGCGATCCAGCTTTGGAATTTCGCCTTGCTCATGTCCTTTTCAAGTTCCGCCAGCACATGCCCCCACACGTCGTCGCTCATGGTATCCCGATCCGTTTTTCACTGCCTGCTAGACAGGCCGGCAGGCCTGCCACGTCCACATGTCCCGGGCACCACAGCCAAAGCCGCCGCAATTGCGGGGCATGACCGTACTGACATTTCTGCGTCTTTGCGCAGGACGCCGGATGACCAGCGTCTGCGCAAAAACGCAAAACCAAAGGGGGAAACAGCGCCGCCATTCGTGTGCTACGCACGGCACCCGCGAACGGTCAGGCCGACCGATTTTCCCGTGAATAATCCACGGTGTAACAGTCTGGCTGCGTTAATTACGGCGACTTATCCGGGCGGCGATCCAAGGGTCAATCCACGACCCTGTTCGCATACTGCCTGCGCCGCAATCCCATGTCCCCCCCGGAACGATGTGAATCGCATGGCTAAGTTAGCAAGGGGTTTGGGTCGTTCACAACAGAACAACGCGCTTGACTCCTATCCGGGCCATTAAGAATCTCTGACGTCTTTGAAACGTCACACAACTTTTCCACAGACTCGTCCGGACGAAAAAAAACGCGCCCCGAAGGACGCGTTTGGAACCTATGCAATCGGGCAACAGCGTGCCGATTGGCTAAGGATTTAGGCCAGTGCTTTGACGCGGCTGGACAGGCGCGACATCTTGCGCGCTGCGGTGTTTTTGTGGACGACGCCCTTGGACACGCCGCGCATCAGTTCAGGCTGAGCAGCCTTCAGAGCCGCAGCAGCAGCGGTCTGGTCACCGGAAGCGATTGCTTCTTCGACGGTGCGTAGGAATGTCCGGATGCGCGAACGGCGCATTTTGTTGACTGCAAAACGAGCTTCGTTCTGCTTTGCACGTTTTTTGGACTGTGGGGTGTTTGCCATGATTCTGGGCCTTCTTTTCTAAGTCGATACAATAATATTGCGCACCTAAAAGGCCCACCGGGTTCACTACCGGAATGATCTGCCAAAGCGGGCATCACGCGCATGTAGCGGGGCCTATAGACCGGCCCCGCCAAAAAGGAAAGCGTTACTTGTCGCGGAACTGCGCTTCGCGCTTTTCCTGAAAGGCAGCCATGCCTTCTTTTTGGTCCTGAGTCGCGAAGAGGCCATAGAAGGTACGACGTTCGTAATTCAGGCCCTCGGCCAATGTCGTCTCGAACGCGCGGTTCACGGCGTCCTTGGCGGCCATAGAGGCAAGCAGCGACTTAGCTGCGATCTTTTGCGCAGCGCTTTGCGTTTCTTCCATCAGCTTTTTCGCAGGCACGACACGGCTAACAAGGCCAGAGGACAGCGCCTCTTCGGCGTCCATGAAGCGGCCGGTCAGATTCATGTCCATCGCTTTGGATTTGCCAACATAGCGCGCAAGGCGCTGAGTGCCGCCCATCCCGGCGATGACGCCAAGGTTGATTTCGGGCTGGCCGAACTTGGCGGTGTCAGAGGCGATGATGAAATCGCACATCATCGCCAACTCGCACCCGCCGCCCAGCGCGTAGCCGGATACGGCAGCGATGATAGGCTTGCGGATCTGTTCGATCCGGCGGGATTGGTTCTGAAAATAAGCTTGCGCCGTCATATCCACGTAGGATTTGTCGGCCATTTCGGTGATGTCAGCGCCAGCGGCGAATGCCTTTTCCGATCCGGTGACAACGATGCAGCGCACCTTGTCAGAGGCGTCGGCCTCTTCCAGCGCTGTGCAAAGCTCGTTCAGCAGCATCTGGTTCAGCGCATTAAGCGCGTCAGGCCGGTTCAGGCGTATCGTGGCGACGTCGTCGGCGGTGTCGACGATTATGGTCTCATAGGCCATGCGGCCCTCCGTTCAACAGGTCAGACACCATGTGATGCGCAAAACTGCCGCCGCGATCAAGCTATCTTTGACATTGCGGGCAAAAGAAGGACGAGCGTCCTGACTGTGCGATCCGGTCAATCGTGCCAGAGCAGCCGGGGGTGACGCAGGGTTCACCTTCGCGTCCATAGACCGCGAAACCGTGCTGAAAATAGCCCAACTCACCGTCTGCCTGGCGGTAATCGCGCAAGGATGACCCGCCTGCGGCGATGGCTTCCTCTAGCACTTGGCGGATCAGGGGGACTAATTCAGCCACGCCTTTTTCTGCAATCTGTCCGGCCTTGCGGGCGGGATGAATGCCCGCGCGATACAGCACTTCGCAGACGTAAATATTGCCAAGTCCCGCGACGATGCGCTGGTCCAGCAGGGCAGATTTGATCGGTGTGTTGCGCCCTTTAAGGCGATCGATCAGGTAGGCTTCGTTGAAATCATTGGCAAAAGGCTCTGGCCCCAGATCCTTCATTAGCCAGTGTTCGGCGGCGGCCCTCGTTGGCATCAAGTCCATCGCACCAAAGCGGCGCGCATCGTTAAAGGTGATCCGCGCGCCCTGCCCCATGTGAAACACGACGTGATCATGCTTGGCAGGCGCGGGGTGGTCGTGATGAAAATCGCCCAGCATTGCGCCGGTGATCAACATGCGCCCCGACATGCCGAGGTGGATCAGCAGCGTCTCTTCGCTATCAAGATCGGCAAGGATATATTTGGACCGCCGCCGCAGGCGTTCGACCCGCGCGCCGGTCAAACGGGCGGCCATGCGGTCGGGAAAAGGCCAGCGCAGGTCAGGGCGGTTTACCTCTGCGAGCACTATTTGCTGCCCTTCCATGACGGGGGCCAGCCCGCGGCGCACTGTCTCTACCTCTGGCAATTCGGGCATTGGCTGTTCCTTCAGCGGATGCGACATTGTAGGACCGTCGCGGCACACTACATCTGGTGCGACAAGGACAGGACCGCAAGCCATGACCGAGAGCGACAAAACCACCCACTTCGGCTTTGAGACCGTGCGCGAAGAAGACAAAGCCGGACGCGTGCAGGGCGTTTTTTCGTCCGTGGCCAGTAAATACGACATTATGAACGACGTAATGTCGGGCGGTGTGCACCGGATTTGGAAAGACGCGATGATGGACTGGCTGGCCCCGCGCCCCCGTCAACGCCTGCTGGATGTGGCTGGCGGCACCGGCGATATTTCGTTCCGGTTCCTGAAGCGTGCCGGGTCTGGCCATTCGACAGTGCTGGATATTACCGAATCTATGCTGGTCGAGGGACGCAAACGCGCCGAGGCAGAAAGCATGCACGATCAGCTTGATTGGGTTGTCGGCGATGCGATGGCGCTGCCGTTCCCGGACAATACGTTTGACGTCTACACGATCAGCTTTGGCATTCGGAACGTGACCCGGCCCCAAGAAGCGCTGAACGAAGCTTTCCGTGTGCTGCGCCCCGGCGGGCGGTTGATGGTGTTGGAATTCAGCCAGCTGCCGAATCCGATGATGCAAAAGGCCTATGACGCCTATTCGTTCAACGTGATTCCCCGCATGGGTCAGATCATCGCCGGCGATCGCGACAGCTATCAGTATCTGGTCGAATCGATCCGCAACTTTCCAGATCAAGAAACATTTCTTGGCATGGTGCGCGCGGCGGGCTTTGATAATGCGAAATATCGCAACCTGACGCTGGGCGTGGCGGCCCTACATTCGGGATGGAAATTGTAAGTGCGCGGCCCCCACAATATCATCCGCCTGATCCGAACCGGCGCGACGCTGGAACGGACAGGGGCCATGAAAGTCATCATGGATGCCTTCGATGCCGGACCGCTGCTGCGCGGCGTCGTGCGCGGGATTGTTTGGCCTTTTCAGTGGCTTGGCTATAAGGGCGACCCAACCGCGCCCCCTGCCCCGCGGGCCCTAACGGCGCTGGGTCCAGCGTACATTAAGTTTGGTCAAATCCTATCCACCCGGCCCGATGTTGTCGGCGACGACTTGGCCGTCCAGCTGCGCGTGCTGCAGGATAAGCTGCCACCGTTTTCGATTGCAGAGGCGAAGGCCGAGGTGCAGCGCGAACTTGGGGTGTCCGTTGAAACGGTATTTTCCAGCTTTTCCGAACCCGTCGCGGCAGCGTCACTGGCGCAGGTGCACAAGGCCACTTTGATCGAAACAGGCGAATCGGTGGCCGTTAAGATTTTGCGCCCCGGCATTGAACGCGCCTTTGGCCGCGACATTGACGCCTTCTATTTTGCTGCCCGCATGATCGAGGTGCTATCCCCTGCGTCGCGCCGTCTGCACCCGATGGAGGTCATCACCCACTTTGAAGGTGTCGTGATGGGCGAGTTGGACTTGCGACTTGAAAGCGCGGCAGCAGCGGAGTTTCAGGCGAACACGGTCAAAGACGAGAAATTCAAGGTGCCGTCGATCCGCTGGCACCTGTCCAGCCGCCGCGTCATGACACTGGACTGGGTGGAGGGAATCGGCGCAGGCGACAATGCCGCGCTGGATGCGGCCGGGGTCGATCGCCCCGCATTGGCTGCGCGTATTTTGCAACTTTTCCTGAACCATGCCCTGCGGGACGGCTATTTTCACGGCGACATGCACCAAGGGAACCTGAAGGTCGCGCCTGACGGGACAGTCATCGCCTATGACTTTGGGATCATGGGGCGAATCGACGAATACACCCGCCGCGTTTATGCCGAGATCCTGTTTGGCTTTATCCGACGGGATTATCAGCGCGTTGCCGAGGTGCATTTTGAGGCGGGTTACGTTCCTGCACATATGAATGTTGACGATTTTGCCCGCGCCCTGCGCGCTGTTGGCGAGCCGATCTTTGGTATGGATGCCAGCCGTATCTCTATGGCGCGGTTGCTGGCCTATTTATTCGAGGTGACCGAGCGTTTTGGCATGGAAACACGCACCGAGCTGATTCATTTGCAGCGCACGATGGTTGTCGTCGAAGGTGTGGCGCGGTCGCTCGACCCTCATATGAACATTTGGCAAGTGGCCCAACCCATCGTCACGGACTACGTCAGCAAAAGCATCGGTCCCCGCGCCTTGTTGAACGATTTGCGTAAAACAGCGCTGGTTTTGGCGCGATTTGGTCCGCAACTGCCCCGGCTTGCTGAAGAAGCTTTGATCCGTTTGAACAACCCGCCCCCACCGCCACGGCCCCAACGCCGCCGCGCGCGCTTGGCGTGGATGGCACTGGGCGGCGTGATCGTCGGCGCGGCTTGGTTCATTCAAGGTCTGGTCTAGGACAGGGCTGCATCGCGCACTGCGGTAACGTCGCTTGCCGCGACGGTGCGACCGCCAGACAGGACAAGTGTATTGATACCATCCTTGATCTGAACCTCGCTGACTGTGGCGTAAACCTCTGCCGTGTTTGTGGCGACAACCTCATTAAGCGCAGAGCTGACTGTTTCGAAACGATAGTGACCGTCGGGCATTTGCCGACCATCCGCCTTAACGCCAGCCCAAACGACGGGCTGATTGTCCAAGCCGATGTCGAGGCGCTGCACTTCGGCCCCGGATTCGTTGAAAACAACAAGCTGCGCGGCGTCTGCGCCGCGTTGAACGTTCGGAACGACGCTGACGGGCGCGCCATCGAAGTAGGCAGGTACGGGGGCGCGGGCCTGCATGCCGACCCAACCCGCAAGCTGGGCCAACCCGCCGGTGCCCATTTGCCCCGCGAGCGATCGTAAAAGGTCGTTCGTCTGTACCTGCTGCTCTACCCCAGAGAAAGTGGCGAGTTGGGTTGCGTAATCCGATGAATCGACAGGATTGAGCGGGTCCTGATTCTGCATCTGTACCGTCAGCATTTTCAAAAAAGTCTCAAAATCTGAACTGATCTTGGCTCCGCTTCCGTTGTCGGCGGTGGCCACTGCTGATGACGTGGCCGCGCTGCTTGATACTGTATTGATATCCATTCGGTGCTCCTACAAGCGAAGGTCAAGGCTGCCGTCCGCCTCGCGGATCGTTTCGGCAGGTACGGCATCTGCCGCGTCAATAGTTGAAGGGTTGTCGGCCTCACCGCCTTCGGACCCCGAACGGTCCGCCGCACCGCCTGTCAGACCAAAACCGGCCTGATCCTGCCCCGCACTGAAATTAAGTGTGACGGACGTATAGCCAAGGGCCCTGAACTCTTGTTGAAGGACATCAACATGACGCCGCATGAGGTCCGCAGTTTCGGGTCGGTCGGCCACGACGGTCAGCACAATTGACTGGTCAGTCGCTTTAATTGTCATGCGGACCTTTCCCAGTTCAACCGGGTCGAGCGCCATTTCCGTGACGCGATCAGAGGTCTGCTGGACGCTGACTGCCACCTGATGTGCAACGTGCTGCGCCAGCAATGGCGTGTGTGGACGCTGTGTTGGCTGATCGGGAAATCCAGCTGCCGACAAGCTTGATGCACCTGCTGGAGCCGGAATTCCTAACCCGGCATTGTTCACGGTATCCTCGCGGGTACCGAGTGGGGGAGCCACTACAGAAGCCAAGAGATCTGGGTGAGATCGTTCTGTTTTTGACGTGAATTCAGGCGTGAAATCAGTAGCCTGGCCCCGCTTATTGGGTAAATTTACGATATCGGCCTGTTCCGGATTTTTTTCATGCGGAAGTGGCCCAGTTGGACGGAAATCAGTTTCAGCCATTACTTTAACGATCTTTTCACCAGTCCCAATGGGCGCATCTACCGCATCAGAGTCTTTAAGCACTGTTTGCCCCCCCGCGATCGGAGGAAGCCGGGTGCCGGACAAGGCGAAAGTAGACAGCACACCCGCCGGTATGGCGGTGTCTGGTGAGGGCGACGTCTGGATCTGCAAGGTTGGCGCGTTTTTGTCAGTTAATGCTTGCACTAACTTTGCGGTTTCTAATGCAGTCTGACTAACCTCACCGAGCCCGCCTTGCTGTTGAGGCAGCGAAACAGCGCCATAGTTTCCAAAGTTACGCTTAGTGTCAGGGACTTGCCTAGTGTTTTCTGGTGTTGGCACGCTACCATTTCCAGAGAGCGATAAATCGCTTCGACGCAGACCTAAACCGAAAGTTTGCTCTTCGTCTGGACTTTGATTGGTCGCAATAGAGTCGATGATGGATCGAGAACCCTGGGCACCCACACGAAGTGCAAGACCTTCAATATCTCTCTTCGCACCCTGCGCCACCGTAAGGGGAGCCTGTATCGACAACGGCATAATTGCCAACGCACCCGCAGGCAGGTCGGGCAATAATTTACTGTGTGAATCAGTTGGAGCCATGTCCGAAACCGATGCTTTGGAAACATCACTGTCGGAAATTTCTGGATTTTCTGGGTCAACTTCGACTGTCGCCTCGTCCAAAATAATATCGCCCGAATCAACGTCAACTATCGCCGTGCCGGGGTCAGATGACGGTATTTGGGTCGATTGTAGCAATCGCATATAAGTATCCGCAAAAGTGATCGCGACCCCGTCTGTTATGGTTTTACGGCCGTCGAGAGCAGCGCTAGCAGGCGCGGCGGCGGCGGTGCCGGCAGACAATACAATCGGTAACTGCATCACGAGACTTTCTGTTCTGATTTCCTCTTTTAACCTCAAGAAGGTTACGAAATTTTTTACCGCTCTCAGCGACAACGTAAAAAACATAGATCGAGAGGTCCCCATGACGCCGATTCCCGCAATGCCCGCCGCCGTGCCGCCACAAGTTCGCACGCTGCCTTTGACTTCGGACGCAAAGTTGATGGCTGCAGCACAAAAATTAGAAGCGACATTTTTATCAGAAATGTTGAAGTCAGCCGGCTTCGACGCCGCGCGCGGCGCATTCGGCGGAGGCGAAGGAGAGGACAGTTTTGCGTCATTTCTGCGCGATGCGCAGGCCGAAAATCTGGTTTCGGCTGGCGGGATTGGACTTGCCGAATCACTTTTCGACGCAATGAAAGCACGTGCCAATGCGTAACACTCCTGCAGAGGACCTCCTCGATTTGCTGGCAGACGAACGCAAATTGATACGCTCTGGCGATTTAATGGACTTGTCCGAACTGGCCGATCGCAAGGCAATTCTAGCGCAAACCGTTGCAGCAGCCACACCGCCAGGCCCAATTGCAGCCCAGCTTGATCAAGCGCTGCAACGTAATGCTAGACTGCTTTTGGCGGTCTGCGGTGGCATCCGCTCTGCTCATGCGCGACTGACGGCCTTAAACGAAGTTCGCAACGGTCTAAGCTTGTATACTGCGGCCGGCGAGCGTCAGACCGTGGCCCGTCGGTCTGATATTCTAGAGCATAAAGCTTGATCAAATTTATTCAAATTGCCTCCAATTTCGAGGCCGCCGTTAACTTGGCATTGAGAATGTAGATGCCAATAAAGGGTAGTCCGAAAACGGACGGTATCACCGCCGAAGATGCGGTCACAAACGTCAGAACGGCGTGTCATTGCCCCAATACAGGGGCGCATTCCCAAAACGTGGACCGCAAAACGCTGTCCCTAAAGGATTAAACACATGGCAACCTTCCAAGCGCCGCCATGATGGCCGCCGCCTTTAACGACCTTCTTGCGTTTAATGATGATCGGTTGGTTGGGGTTGCCGCTCATGGGTTCGTTCCTCGCGTTGACGTAACACAAGGCATGCAACGCGGGGTATGAAGGTGACCTTAAACGCGCAATGCGCGCGAATATGGTTTACAGATCATGACGCACGTAAATCTCGTCCACGCCGCAGAACTCTGTCAGATTATAACCCTTTTCCCGCATCAAAGCCGCGATCTGCGGGCCGCCGGTATTATTTTCAATCGCCCAAACATCGACACGGCATGCCGCATGGTCAAACGCCCGCAGCGCCGCCAACTCTCCGCCTTCGATATCTAGCGAGACAAAGTCGATCTGCGTCAGCCCAAGTTCGGCAAAAAGACTGTTCAGACTGCGCGTTGGCACGACAATACGGTCCTCGGCGTGGCGTGGATCAGCCCGCACGCGCGACAACAGCCCGGCGTCATATTCACCCTCCAAGCCGCTCATCTGGGTGTAACCTTGGGTGACTGCGATAAAGGACGCCTCGCCATCGCTGTCCGCAATCGCATAGGGCAGGCACGGGCTGCTGCGCCACATTTCCGCTTTGTCGCGGTTCTGTTTCACCGGCTCGACCAGCGTACCCGTCCAGCCAAGATATTTTTCAAAATACAGAGAATTTGAACCAGTTAGCCCGTCATAGGCCCCAATATCGACGAACGTGCCACCGCGCTTGCCCTGCAAAATACGCTCTACCGCCTGATCCTGCCCGGATTGAGAGACATAGGGAAAGCCGGGCACCAGCATGCCCTGCACTTCGTGCATCATCCGCACCAGCGGCCCGCGCTTGCGCGTACGCTCTATGCTCAACGCCTCCGTCAGCTCTGCGCGCAGTTCGGACAGGTCGCGGCGCGCCGCTTTGATGCGGTCGGCGGGGGCACGTTTGGCAGATGTCATCGATTTGTCTCCGGGGCGTAATAGGATTTCTCTTCGACGATAGCAGAGCCTAGCAGAAGGTTAATCCGCTTCTTGATCGCGGCGCGTTCATCGTTGGTCACGTAAACCGCCCGCGCCAACGCAATGAAGCCAGCACCAAAGTCGCCGCGCGCCTCAAAGGCGCGGATGTCATCCTCGATCACCCAAAGATCGCCGTTGATGCGGTACAGTTCGTCCCACAACTTTGCCAGCGCGTCGCTGCGCGGCAAGGCGTCATCGGCAATCGCGGTTAAAACCTGCTGCTCGTGCCGCACGTTCGCCAGTTTGGCCGCGTCGCTGATGTGCTCGGTCTTCAGGCGCAGGATCGTCAGTTTGTCGATCAACTCTCCTGGCGCGGTTGGAACAAGGATATCCTTCATGCTTTCGCCTCCGACAGGGTCTGCAGGGCATCGGTCACATCCGCCATTACGCCGGACCAATACAGCGGGCGATGCTGCCGAAACAGGCGCATCTGGGGATACCACGGGGTCGATGCACCGTGGTGGGTATAGACCCAGAACGCATCCCAATGCAGGATACACCAAACCGGAACGCCCAGCGATCCGGCGATATGGGCCGTTGCGGTGTCCGACGTAATAACCAAATCACAGGCCTGCATCATGGCTGCCGTATCGGCAAAGTCGCGCTCTGTGCTGCCCGTATCCAGTATAAAACCGTCCGATCCGTCCGCGTAATAGGCCTTTAGTTCAGGCCCCTTATATAGAGAAAACACCTGCACGCCGGGTATGTCGGTCAGCGGCAGGAAATCGCGGTGGTTGAACGACCGAAATCCGTTGCCGCGATAGGTCACCGATCCGGTCCAGACCACGCCAACCTTCAGCTTATCCGTAAAAGGGGCCACCAGCCCCTGCGCCCGCGCGCGCGCGTCATCCGGCACGGACAGAACGGTGGGTGCGGGCACCGCGCCGCCTTGCTGAAAATACAGCGCTGCGAGGTCCATCATATTGACCCAATAATCGACCTTGGTATCCGCCCGCAGCCCGTCAATCACCGCGTCGACACCAGGCAGGTTCGCAAACAGACGCCGTAGCGGCGATTTCACTGCCATAACGACACGGCAATCATGTCCCTGCAACACGCTCAGGAACCGCGCGAACAGCACCGCGTCGCCAAAGCCTTGCTCTGGCAGCACCGCAATCACTTTGCCGGACAGGCTTTGCCCCTGCCATTCAGGAAACGGCAGATCACGCGGCTTTAACTCTCCGGCCCGCCAGCGCGCCTTGTAATTCTCTAGCCCCTGCGCGTAATCGCCATGCCCCAGCTGGGCAAAGGCAAGCTGCATCCGCAGTTCCGCGTCATCCGGAAACCGCGCCAGCGCGTCAGTGGCAAAACTAATAGCGCCGGCGTAATCGCCCTGACCGCGCAAACAGCGCACGACCATCTGCAACTGCCCCAGATCATCCGGCGTCTGCGCCAATATCTGGCGGCGCAGGGCCAAAGACTCGGCATATTGACCGATATCGGACATCACATTGGCCGCATTGTTCATCGTGATGGTCCCGCCCGGGTCCAGCGCCAAGGCCCGCTGATGCGCACGCAGCGCCATCAGATGTCGCCCGGTCTTGCGGTGCAGCACGCCAAGATTGGACCAGACCCCGCCATCGCCCGGCACCTGCGCCAGATAGCGGGCATAGCCTGCCATCGCGACATCAAGCTGCCCATTGCGATGCGCCTGCTGGGCGTCCGCCTTTAGCTTGGCATAGTCTTCAACCATCGTAATCAGTCTTGCCGCGTGCGTTTAATCGGCTGCACCAGCTTCGCCGGACGGCGGGCCTCGGCGGCTTCGAACAGGGAAAACGTCTGGTTCACATAGTTCACGGCGCCGCTGATCAGGTCCATGTAGTCAGTCAGCTCTTCGGTCACTTCGACCTCTGACACCACGACGGACCGATCCGCAGGCGCAACCTCGAAGGTGCAGTAAAACAGGGGATCGCCGCGGTTCACCTTGAGCGGTTTTTCGATATCCGCCCACTCAAACGCCCACATCAGCGGGCGCGGCCAGACGTTGATCGGGAACCGCCCGCCAAAGATCGTACCCGGCAGCGGCACCTTTGCATAATGCAAGAACGGCGCAACTTGGCTCATGTAAACCGGCTCGTCCGCGATAAAGACGTATGGCAATTCCAGCTGGATCGTCGGCACACCGGGATAGCGCCATTCATGCTCTGCCGTGATATGCAGCTTTTCGCGCAGCTTATTGGCGCGAATACCTGACATATCGCCGTTCAAATTGCGCAGCGCTGGCTTGCCGTCCTTGTCGCGCACAAACGCAAGGTTCAGATCGAACGGGCAGCGCACCATGAAATAGCGGCTTTCCATATTGATCACCGCCGGACACCGGCTCGCGCTTTTGGCGTGCGTCTTGTTCATATCAGCAGAGCGCACACGCTCTGGCGGGAAATAAACGATGCCTGCTTTGCGCTGGTTCAGAAACCAACCGACCTGCACCGGGCCTTTACCGGGCTCCGTGCCTTGCGTGTTTTCGAAATTGACCGATAGCCGCATTGATCTGCCCTTCGTCGTCCGGTTGCCATTTATGCCTGCGCACTGTCCGGATTGAACTGTTGGTGGTCAATATGCGGTTAATTACGGCCTTAATTTGTCTGGGGCCGCGTAATACTCAGGTAATCATACTTTGCTAAATACAAAGCAGCACCAATCGCAAGGTCTAGCCGCATCTTTGCGCCGTTTGCGGCCTTTGCAATCGTAATTGGGCCGCTTTCGGCCACGATCTGCAAGAACGCTGCCATCCGTGCGGGCGGCATCAGCGTACGCTTGTACAAATCGCGCCCGTTCAGCTTGTCCAATGCGGCCAAGGCGCTGGCGTCCCCGGGCTGCCGAAGCGTGACCACCCAGGTGCCATCCGGCTGCTCTGTCGGATAACGGCCATAAAGCGTGAACGGATCGACCTGCAGCGGGTTGATCGCGGGGCGCACGCGCGCGCTCTTGCGCCGCGCCGCCAGTTCCCCGGCCAACGCCAGATACTGCGGGATCACCGCCGACCAATCCAAGGTTGCGGCCACATGGTCCCGCCCCGCCTGTCCCATCTGTGCCCGCAGCCCTGCGTCGCCCAGCGCCACAAAGGCGGCAACATAGGCCGGGATATCAATCTGCGTTTGCTGCTGCATCAGGGACAAATGCTGCAAATACCCGTCGGTGCCATCAGCAAACCGCTGCGCTAAATCCGCGCCAATCGGATGCCCGCCGCCCGTCATGCGCGTCGGGATCAGGAAACCCGTCTTGCCATGCACGACCGTATCCCGAAACCCGTCCCAATCCGGCATCACGACGGGCAGGCCAGCAGCCATCGCTTCGACCGGGACAAGGCCAAACGTCTCTTGGATATTATCCACCGGCAGGGTGAAGACATCGGCCCCCGCCCAGATATTGCGCCGCACATCCGCGCCGCGCCCGTCGATGATCTGCATCTTGACCGAAGGTGCCAAGGCGGCCGCGCCATCCCGGTGCAGCGCCTCTTCGTCATCCCGGTTCGCCCAACCGACCATCCACAAATGCACAGGCCGCTGCAGCGCCTGCGCGACCTGTTCCAGCGCAATGAACAGCGGCGCAGGGTTCGCCTTTTCAACGCTCGTCAGCCGCCCCATCGTCATCACGACCAGCGCATCATCCGGCGTAGCAAACTGCGCCCGCATCCGCGCGCGGGCACCGTCCACTGGCGCAAAATCCGCAGCATGAATCCCCAGCGGGATAACCGGCAATTGCGGCAGCGGCACGCGGGTCGCACCAAAGCGGTCCTGGATATACGCGGCCTCTTCCTCCAGCTGCCGCGCCACGATGCTGTGCACGGCATGGGACGTGCAGATGATCGCATCCCAGTCCTCGACCGGGTCCAGCATCAGGTGATGCAGCCCCTCGATCACGCGGCGGGTGGACACGGTATGCGTGATCCCGACCAGACTGCATTTGTCCGCGCCGTAACGCTGCCGCCGCCATGGTGCAGACAGATACCCCGGCCCCGGGAAAAACACTGTCCCGGCTTGCGTGAAATCGCTGTCCCCGCGCAGATTGTGCACGCTCAGGGTGCGCTCTTCGCCCAGTTCCCGCGCCACCTTTTCAAAGGCCTTTCCCGCCTGCGCGTCCTGCGTCAGCGCATGCACCCGGTCCCCCGGCACATGCTGCAGAAATCCGCGCAGGAACGACTGACCCGCAGACCGGCGACCCACCAATTCCTTGCCTTCGCCCTCGACCGCGTCCGCATGGAAAAAGATCGCCGGCCCGCCCATCAGATCGCCAGATCCCGGCAACCATCCGCATCCGACGCAACCGCCGCATCCAATGCCTGCTGCAAGATCGCACCGCGATCAAAGTCGGGCAGGACTGCCTCTCCGGCACGGATCGCTTCGATAAAGCGGACGTAGTTCGTCTTGACCGCTGGCAGCGGCATATCCTGCCAAGTCGCCTCCATCAGATCGCCCTCTAGGCAGGCGCGCAGAATGCTCTGGTCATTCTCCCACCGTACATCAAGGCCGCCTTTGGTGCCAAAAATCCGCAACCGCAGATCATTCAGATGCCCGCTGGCCATGCGGCTGGCATGCACCACACCCACCGCGCCGTTGTGCAACTGCACCTGCATCGTGGCACTGTCATTGGCGTCCAGCGTATATTCACCGATCTGCCCGCCCGGTGCCTTGTCAAAGGTCCGGAGCCGGCACGACATCCGCTCTGTATTCGACCCGGCGACAAAGGTCGCAAAGTCCAGAATATGAACGCCGACATCGCCCAGCACGCCAAGGCTGCCGTGCTTGGAGCTCAGCCGCCATAGCCACTGCGCCTCTTCATTCCACTTGCCCCAAGCAGGCTGGGTCAGCCAGCTTTGCAGATAAGACGCCTCGAAATGGCGCACCTCTCCGATAGTGTCTTCGCCGACCAGACGCGCGGCCTCCATCACCGCAGGGATGTTGCGGTAGGTCAGGTTGACCATATTCACCACGCCCGCATGGAACGCCGCTTCGGCCATCTGCACGGCTTCACCATGGTTCACGGCCAAGGGCTTTTCGCACAGCACATGCTTGCCCGCCGCCAGCAACGGCATCGTGGTGGGAAAGTGGACAGCATCCGGCGTCACGTTGGACACTGCGTCAAACGCGCCCCATTCCAGCGCATCGACGACAGAGTCGAACGCATGGGTGATCCCGTGCTTGGCGTTAAAGGCGTGCAGATTGTCCGGGTTGCGGTCCACACCGCCCACCAGTTCCACGCCCTCCATGGCGGCATAGGCCTCGGCATGGGCATTCGCCATGCCGCCGGTGCCAACGATCAGAACACGGACCGGCTTCACCGAAAGCCCTCTTCGCCGTCAGCATGCAGCTTCAGCCCGCGCTGCTCGATCTTCTCCAGCGCCTCCTCGATCGGCACGTTCGGCGCGTCGTTCACCGCCGTGATCCGCGCCGCCGGGTTATGCGCCCACTTCACCGCGTTGCGCAGCACAGTCTGCACATTGGCGTCAAAATATGTCGGATAGGTCTCGTGCCCCGGACGGAAATAGAACACATTCCCCGCCCCGCGCTTGTACGTCAGACCAGAGCGGAACACCTCGCCCCCGGCAAACCAGCTGACGAAAACCGTCTCTAGTGGCTCTGGCACACCGAAAGGCTCGCCATACATCTCTTCGTTTTCCAGCTCGAAATAGTCACCGATGCCCGCGGCAATCGGGTGGCTACGGGACGTCACCCAAAGCCGCTCACGCTCGCCTGCCTCGCGCCATGTCAGGTTGCAGGGCGTGCCCATCAGCCGCTTAAATATCTTCGAAAAATGCGCCGAGTGTAGCAGGATCAGGCCCATGCCACCCCAAACCGCCTCTGCCACACGTTCGACAACCGCGTCATCCACATCGCCATGCGCCGCATGTCCCCACCACAGCAGCACGTCGGTTTCCGCTAGCCGCGCGGCGGTCAAACCATGCTCTGGCTCTTGCATCGTGGCGGTCGTCGCGGTGATGCCTGCGTCCATATTCAACGCGGCAGCGATCGCGCCGTGAATACCATCCGGGTACAAATCCCCGACCACTTTGTTATGCGTCTCGTGAACGTTCTCGTTCCAGACTACAGCGCGTATCGTCATGGCTTCCGCCTTTCCAAATCGTTTCGGGTGCACCTTGCGACGCTTTTTTCCCGCTGGCAATCCCGCCTGAAACACCCCACCACAATACTCTGGCACCGCGAAATCCCGCCGCGATCTAATCCTTCAAACCCTGGACAATCTCGCTTATATCGGCGACGCGCCACCGAAAGAAGCTATGACGACAATGATCCCCGCTTGGGTCGACGGCACCCTTCAGCCAGTCGACAAACTCGACGCCCATGTGCGCGGGCTGCGCCATAAGGCGGTCAGCGTCTTTGTGCTGCGCGGCGATCAAATCTTGATCCAGCAGCGAGCGCTGGGCAAATACCACACGCCGGGCCTGTGGGCGAACACCTGCTGCACCCATCCGCACTGGGACGAGAACGCCGCCACCTGCGCCGCCCGCCGCCTGACCGAGGAACTGGGCATCACCGGCCTGACCCTGCACCACAAAGGCCAGATCGAATATCGCGCCGATGTCGGTGGCGGCCTGATCGAACACGAGCTGGTCGAGGTCTATCTGGCCCATGCGCCGAATGACCTGCACATTGCACCTGACCCTGCCGAAGTGATGCAGACCAGCTGGATCACACTGCCCGATCTGACCGCCCAAATCGCCGCCACGCCAGACGCCTTTACCCCGTGGCTGCGCATCTATCTGGCCGAACATGCTGCTGCGATTTTTGGGACTGATCTGACCTGCTAAGCTGATCGTCTTCATATCCTGCGCGGCAAGCAAAAGGGATTTGATTATGCTTTCGCCCGGTTTAAATAGCTCTCAGGCATACGTGAACTATCGTGCAAACCGCCGCGCTTGATCGGCTGGATATCAAAGGCATACGACACGACATGACGTTCTCGAACATCGAATGGTCTGCGCTGTTCCAAGACCTTCCGGCCCCTTGTCTGGTCCTTGATCAGGACCTTCACATCGTGACCGCCAGCAAGCTGTATTTGGCGACAGTCGGTCGCGACTTGAACGCGATCCAAGGCCGCCCGGTGTTTGACGTGTTCCCAGAGGAACCGGACCGCCGCGCCATGCTCGAAGCCGCCTTCCGCCGTGCGCTTGCAGGCGAGGCGAACTCTTTGGAAAAGGTGCTTTACGCGATCCCTGTCATGGACGACGACGGCCAGCCCACAGGCAAGATCAAGGAAATGTACTGGTCTTGCCATCATAACCCGATATTCCAGACTGACGGCACGGTCCGCTACATGATCCAGAACGCACAGGACATCACGCAACAGGTAATGGCCGAGCAGCTCAAAGACGCCGTCGTCGGCGAATTGCACCACCGCGTCGGCAATATCTTTGCCCTCGTGTCCGCCACGGCAAAACGCATGGCCAGCAGCGCCGATGATCTGGCCGATTTCCTGCCCAAGTTTCAGGGCCGCCTTATGGCCCTTGCGCGCACCCATACCTATCTGACTGGCGATAATTGGGACGGCATCACCATCGACAAAATCGTTCAGCGCGAACTGTCCGAACACAGCGACATCGGCCCCGATCAGATCACCGCTGTCGGCAGCGACATCAAAGTCAACGCGACAGAGGCACAGATCCTGACCATGGCCGTGCACGAGCTGACGACCAACGCGATCAAATACGGTGCCCTGAAAACCCGGGGCGGCAAGTTGAACGTCGCATGGAAACCGAACGCCACTGCGGGGTTTGACTTCGAATGGCGCGAATCCGATGTCATCATTGCAGACACCCCGCCGCGTCAGGGGTTTGGATCATTCATCCTTGATCAAATCGTGCCCGCCCAGCTGCAAGCCACCGCCCAGCGCGACCTGCGCCCGGACGGCTTTACCTATCAGCTGTCCGTGACCCAGCGCGCTGCATCCCATTAAAAAAGCCGCGCCGCAGATCATCCTGCGGCGCGGCTCATACCTAATCACTAAGCGCTGTAATTAGTTCAGCGCTTGATCGGTGATCACATGGGTCCAAGCCCCTTCGGGTGCGGCCGAAATCACCGGATCAGAGCCGCCAGCCAGCAGCGTATCGACCGTGCGCTGATAGTCAGCCTCGTCCAGTGCACCGTTCGATCCAGCGGTCAGCATAGCGACTTCGCCCATCATGCGCTCTTGCGCCTCAATCGTCTGGGCACCTGTCTCGTCGTTATCCAGCACGATCTGCGCCGCTTCAGCCGCATTCTCTTCTGCGTACTTCCAGCCCTTCATCGACGCGCGGACGAACTTGACCATCTTCTCGACGAACGCCGGATCGTTCAGGTTCTCTTCCAGCACATACATGCCGTCTTCCAGCGTCGCGACGCCTTGGTCCTCGTACTTGAACGTCACCAGCTCGTCCGGGGATACACCTGCATCCAACACCTGACCATATTCGTTATAGGTCATGGTCGAGATGCAATCCGCCTGACGCTGCAGCAGCGGGTCAACGTTGAAACCCTGCTTCAACACCGTCACGCCATCATCGCCGCCATCGGTGGAGATGCCAGCCTGAGACATCCACGACAGGAACGGATATTCATTGCCAAAGAACCAAACGCCGATGGTCTTGCCTTTGAAGTCCTCGACGCTGGTGATGCCGGTATCTTTCCAGCAGGTCAGCATCAGGCCCGATGTCTTATAAGGTTGCGCGATGTTCACGACCGGCAGACCCTTTTCGCGGGCAGCCAGCGCCGATGGCATCCAGTTCAGCATCACATCAGCGCCGCCACCAGCCAACACCTGTGGTGGAGCAATATCAGGCCCGCCCGGCAGGATCGTGACGTTCAGACCCTCTTCTTCGTAAAAGCCCTTGTCCTGCGCGACGTAATAGCCGGCGAACTGGCTCTGTGTGACCCATTGCAGCTGCAAGGTCACATCGTTGTCTTGCGCCTGTGCGCCACTGGCGGCAAAGGCCAGTGTGGCGGCGGTCATCAAATGCTTCATGTCTCTCTCCTTGTTGATGGAAATATGCCGGGTTCTCCCGGTCTGTTATTTACGTTGTGACGGATGCCAAAAGGTCAGCCGCTTCTCAATCATCGCCATCGCCCCGTAAAAGGCGCTTCCGGCAAGGGCTGCGACGACAATCTCGGCCCAGACCAGATCCAGCGCAAGCTGTCCGACAGAGGTCGATATCCGAAACCCCATCCCGACGGTCGGAGAGCCGAAAAATTCAGCAACAATCGCACCAATCAGCGCCAGCGTTGTGGCAATCTTTAGTCCATTAAACACAAACGGCATCGCCGCCGGTACCCGCAGCTTAAACAAGCTCGGCCAATAACCCGCGCCATAAGTCCGCATCAGATCACGCTGCATCGCGCTTGTATCGCGCAAACCTGCGACCGTGTTCACAAGGATCGGGAAAAACACCATCACGCCGACCACAGCGGCCTTCGACGGCCAGTCAGAGCCCAGCCATTTGACGAAAATCGGCGCGGTGCCCACGATCGGCAAAGCCGCCATAAACGCCCCCACCGGCAACACGCCCCGCGTCAAAAACTCTGACCGGTCCACCATGACCGCCACAGCAAAAGCCGCAACCGCGCCCAGTACATACCCCGTCAGCGCGCCCTTCAAAATCGTCTGCGCAAAGTCAGCCCACAGGATCGGCAGGCTTGCCATAAAGGTCACCGCAATCGCCGATGGCGGCGGCAGAATGATCGGGCTAACATCGCCCAGCCGCACGCCCACTTCCCAGACCAGCAGCAGCGTCAGGCCAAAGATTAGCGGCGCAGCCCAGCCAGCACTACGATGCCCGCTGCGCGCCAGCGCTAGGTTCATGGTCCAGCCAATCCCCCAGATCACGATGATCGCAACCAAAGCCATCATCGCACCATCCCCATCCGCTTTAACGACGCCCGCTCAGCCAAGCTAAAGATGCCCACCAAAACCGCCGCCGTAATCGCCGCCGCAAACAGCGCGGCCCAAGTGACCAGCGGCTGCCCATATTGATCGCCAACCAGCATCCGCGCACCAAATCCGGCCCGCGCACCCGTCGGCAACTCTCCCACAATCGCGCCGACCAAAGCGGCGGAAATCCCGATCTTGAGCGAGGCAAACAGATAGGGCATTGAAGCCGGCAACCGCAGCTTCCAAAACCCCTGCGACGCGCTTGCATGATAGGTACGCAGCAGATCCAGCTGCATCCCGTCCGGGCTCCGCAACCCCTTCACCATGCCAACGACGACAGGAAAGAACGATAGATAAGCACTGATAATCGCTTTAGGCAGCAAGCCCTGTATCCCAAGCGACCCCAGCATCACGATGATCATCGGGGCCAACGCCAAAATCGGGATCGTCTGACTGGCAATCGCCCAAGGCATCACACTCAGGTCCATCGTGCGCGAAAACACGATCCCGACGGCCAGCGCGATCCCCAGCGTCGTGCCAATCGCAAATCCCAGCAGCGTCGCCGACAGCGTCACCCAGCCATGATAGACCAGCGATTTCTTCGACGTCACCTTCACGCCAAAGGTCGTCTTCCACAGCTCTGCCGCAACCTGCTGCGGCCCCGGCAACCGCGGCCTGTCTAAGACATAAGTCATCGGCACCACCGCCGGATTGCGCAGCGCCAGTGCCACAGCGCCGACGTCCTGCCGCGCGATAGGCGTATCCGGCACCACGACCACCCCATCACGCTGGGCCTGATCGGCCGCCAGATGGATATTCATCGGCACCACCGACAGCATCCAAACCCCCAGCAACACAGCGACAACCGTCAGGATCGGTAGGACACTACGCACGGCATCCCCCATCATCTTGCCAGAAATACTCCCCGCGGAGCGTCCAACGCCGGCCCCAAGCACCACCCTCAATCATCCGCATGCCCCGCCCGCAGTCCGTCCCGCACCCGGTGCGCAATCGCGATAAACTCCGGCGTATCACGAATATCCAGTGGCCTCTCGCGCGGCAGCGTGCTCTCGATCACATCCGTAATCCGCCCCGGTCGCGGCGACATCACAACGATCTTGGTCGACAGATACACCGCCTCAGGGATGGAGTGTGTGACGAACCCAATCGTCTTTTCTGTCCGCGCCCACAGCTGCAACAGCTGCTCGTTCAAATGGTCGCGCACGATTTCGTCCAGCGCACCAAAGGGCTCGTCCATCAGCAAAATATCCGCATCAAATGCAAGCGCACGCGCAATGCTGGCCCGCTGCTGCATCCCGCCCGACAATTGCCAAGGAAACTTCTTTTCAAACCCCGCCAGATCAACCAGATCCAACACGCGGGCCACACGTTCCGCCTGCTCCGCCTTGGAAAACCCCATGATCTCTAGCGGCAATTTCACATTCCCGCCAATTGTCCGCCAAGGATACAGCCCCGCCGCCTGAAACACATAGCCATAAGCCCGCGCTTTGCGCGCCTCCTCTGGCGACATGCCATTTACCGTCAGCTTGCCCCCCGTCGGAGTCTCTAATCCGGCAATACAGCGCAAAAACGTCGTCTTACCGCAGCCCGAAGGCCCGATGAAGCTGACGAAATCACCTTTATTGATATCAAGACTGACATCCTTCAGCGCGTGAACGGGGCCGTCGCCGGTTTGAAAGGTCAGATCGACGGACTTAGCCGCGATAATCGTTGGGGGCGCTGCCCCCGGTCCCGCAAGCGGGCCCTCCCCCGGAGTGTTTTCAAAAAAGCGAGGATCGGAGGAGGTCACCATTGTTTCGCTCAAACCCCCGTCGCCGGAATACCCGACCGTTCCACCGCCCGCGGTGCCGTCAGCTCTTTCCACGTCGACAGCGCCTCATTGACCGCCCCCTTCGGCGCGCGGGCAACAAATTGCCCATGCCCCGGCTCTGGAATGATCGCGCCATCGGCAAAGGCAACACGCCCCCGCGTTAGCGTATAGCGTGGCAGGCCTTTGACCTCTTGCCCCTCGAACACGTTGTAATCGATGGCTGATTGCTGGTCGGTCGCGCTGATCGTTTTCGACTTTTCCGGGTCCCACACCACCAGATCGGCGTCCGACCCCACCAGCACGGCACCCTTGCGGGGATAACAGTTCAGGATCTTGGCAATATTTGTGGATGTCACCGCGACAAATTCGTTCGGCGTCAGCCGCCCGGTGTTCACGCCGTGCGTCCACAGCATCGGAAGCCGATCCTCCAGTCCGCCAGTCCCATTCGGGATCTTGGTGAAATCGTCCACGCCATTCCGCTTCTGCTCGGTGGTAAAGGCGCAATGATCCGTCGCCACACAGGACAACGACCCCGACTGCAAACCAGCCCACAGGCTGTCCTGATGCTGTTTGTTGCGGAACGGCGGCGACATCACGCGCCGCGCCGCATGATCCCAATCGGCGTTGGCATATTCACTGTCATCCAGCGTCAGATGCTGGATCAGCGGCTCGCCCCAGACGCGCTTGCCCGCCATCCGCGCCCGGCGGATGGCTTCGTGGCTCTCTTCACAAGACGTATGCACCACATACAGCGGCACGCCCGCCATATCAGCAATCATGATCGCGCGGTTCGTCGCCTCACCCTCGACCTGCGGCGGGCGAGAATAGGCATGCGCCTCTGGCCCGGTATTGCCCGCAGCCAACAACTTGGCCGACAGCTCTGCCACGACATCGCCATTCTCGGCATGGACCATTGCGATCCCGCCCAGCTCTGACAGACGCGAAAACGAGGCATAAAGCTCGTCGTCATTCACCATCAGCGCACCTTTATACGCCATAAAGTGCTTAAACGTCGTAATCCCCCGCTCGATCACCGCGGGCATTTCGTCGAACACCTGCTTGTCCCACCAGGTCACCGCCATGTGGAAGGAATAATCGCAATGCGCCCGCGTGGATTTGTTGTCCCACATCTGCAGGGCGTCCAGCATCCCTTGCCCGGGGCTAGGCAATGCGAAGTCGACAACCATCGTCGTGCCGCCCGCCAACGCCGCGCGGGTGCCGGACTCAAAGTCATCGGCCGAATAGGTGCCCATAAACGGCATCTCTAGGTGGGTATGCGGGTCGATCCCGCCGGGCATGATGTAGCAGCCGGTCGCGTCCAGCACCTCATCCCCCTGCAAATCCGGCCCAATCGCCGTGATGACATCCCCCTCGATCAGCACGTCCGCCTTGTAGGTCAGATCGGCGGTCACCACCGTCCCGTTCTTGATCACCTTGCTCATATCACGTCTCCTCGTCCGACCTTCTTCTGGTCACAAATACCTCGGGGGAGGCCCCTTGGGGCCGGGGGCAGCGCCCCTATTCCGCCACGCCTGCCGTCTCTACCACCGCATGAAGCAGCACATCAGCGCCAGCAGCCGCCCACTCTTTGGAAATCTCTTCCGCCTCGTTATGGCTCAGCCCGTCCACACAAGGGCACATCACCATCGCGGTCGGATACATCCGGTTAATCCAGCAGGCATCATGCCCAGCGCCAGACACGATATCCATGTGGCTATAACCCAGCCGCTCTGCCGCATCGCGGATCGCAGTCACGCAACCTTCGTCAAAGGTCACCGGATCGAAATGCCCAACGGGCTCAATCGTGATCCCCAACCCCAGATCAGCCGCAATCTGCGCCGCCTCGGCCTCCAGTTTCTCGCGCATCGATGTGAGCTTCGCCAAATCGGGCGAACGAAAGTCGATGGTAAACACCGCTTTGCCCGGGATCACGTTGCGAGAGTTCGGATAGACATTCGCCTGCCCCACAGCACCCACAGCTGCAGGCTGGTGATCCATCGCGATCCGGTGCACCGCCTCGGTAATCCGCGCCATGCCCAGACCTGCATTTACCCGCATATTCATCGGGGTAGAGCCTGTATGCGCGTCCTTACCGGTCAGCGTAACCTCTAGCCACCACAGGCCCTGACCGTGCGTGACAACACCAATCTGCTTATTCTCCGCCTCTAAAATCGGCCCCTGTTCGATGTGCAGCTCAAAGAAAGCATGCATCTTACGTTCGCCGACTTTCTCGTCGCCTTCCCAGCCAATGCGCCGCAGTTCGTCACCGAAACGCTTGCCGTCGGCGTCTACCCGGTCCTTGGCCCAGTCTTCTGTGTGCATCCCAGCAAAGACGCCAGAGGCCAGCATCGCGGGGGCAAAGCGGGTACCCTCCTCGTTCGTCCAGTTCGTCACAACAATCGGGTGCTTCGTCTTGATCCCCAGATCGTTCAGCGACCGGATCACCTCTAGTCCGCCCAGCACGCCAAGAATGCCGTCATACTTGCCGCCCGTTGGCTGTGTATCTAGGTGCGAACCGACGTAGACTGGCAGCGCGTCCGGGTCCGTGCCTTCGCGCCGGGCGAACATATTGCCCATGCTATCGACACCCATCTTGCAGCCCGCCTTGGCGCACCAGCCAGCGAACAGATGACGCCCTTCGCTGTCTTCGTCCGTCAGCGTCTGGCGATTATTGCCGCCTGCAACACCCGGGCCAACCTTGGCCATATCCATCAAGGTGTCCCACAAACGATCCGGGTTAATCCTCAGGTTCTCTCCGGGGGCTGCCATGGTATTCTCCTGCGTGTTGCCGATTTGACCGTACGGTCAAACAAACGCTAACAGAGGGTCATACTCAGTCAAGCGTCACGCGCAAAACCATGGCAAATGCTTAAAAAACATGCAGTGGTACACGCGCTGGCTAGACCATGCCGCGTTTTTTAGCGCATGGTAAAAAAATGGATGACTTGCCGCCGTTGACCCGCATTCAGACCCGCAACCGTTCTGCCATCATGTCTGGCGGGCTGGACGCTTTTTCAACCGCTGGCTTCAAGGGCGCGACCCTTGATCAGATCGCCGATGCGGCGGGCCTGTCCAAACCAAACTTGCTTTATTACTTCCCCTCGAAAGAGGCGATTTATGCCGCCTTGCTCGAAGAGCTGCTCAAAACATGGCTCGACCCGCTGCGGACCCTTGATCCAAACGGCAACCCCATCGAAGAGATCCTCGCCTACGCCCATCGCAAGCTGGCGATGAGCCGGGATTTCCCCCGCGAAAGCCGCCTGTTTGCCAATGAAATCCTTGCCGGTGCCCCGCAAATTCACGCGGTGCTTGCTGGCCCGCTGCGCACCCTTGTGGATGAAAAGGCGCAGATCATGCGCGGCTGGATGGACGCCGGATTGATCCGCAAATCCGACCCGCACCACCTGATCTTTTCGATCTGGGCGCTGACTCAGCATTACGCCGATTTCGACGTTCAGGTGCGCGCCGTCCTTGGCGATGTCGATCCGTTCAGTGGCGCCGACACCTTTGTCGATCACCTCTACCGGACCCTTCTTCAGCCGCCCGATCAGGACCACTTGTAAAGCATATCGCGCAGGATTAATTGCGCGCTTGCTGTCCTCATATGGGTCACTGCCATGTCCCCCGTCACTACTGGTCACGCCGCGCGCCCTGCCTCGACCGTTGCCCTTGCGCTTGGGTCCGTCGGGGTCGTCTACGGCGATATCGGCACAAGCCCGCTTTATGCCCTGCGTGAAGGGCTGGCCGCCGCAACGCGCGGCAGTCCGGCGCAATCCGGCGATGTCCTTGGCATCGTGTCGCTGCTGCTTTGGCTGCTGATCCTGATCGCGACCTTTAAATATGTCGTCCTGATCCTGCGCGCCGACAACCGGGGCGAAGGCGGCACGCTGTCCCTGCTCGCCCTTGGCCAGCGCGCCCTTGGCAAACGCCGAGGCCTGCTCATATTGGGGATCGTCGGCACCTCGCTGTTCTTTGGCGACGCGATCATCACCCCTGCAATTTCCGTCCTGTCCGCGGTCGAAGGCGTGACCCTGATCGTCCCGTCCTTCGCGCCATACGTGATTCCCGTCACCATCGGCATCATCATCGCCCTTTTCGCCGCCCAGCGCCGCGGCACCGAAGGCATTAGCCGCCTGTTCGGCCCGATCATGCTGGTGTGGTTTGCAATGCTCGCGATCATGGGTCTGATCCACATCGCCGATGACCCGCGTATCCTTGGTGCCTTCAGCCCGGTCCCCGGCCTGCAATTCCTCTTTACCCACGGGGCCTCTGCCCTGCCGGTCCTTGGCTCGGTCTTTCTGGCGATCACGGGGGCAGAGGCGCTTTATGCCGACATGGGCCACTTTGGCCGCCGTCCGATCCGCCTCGCGTGGATTTTTGTCGTCTTCCCATCGCTGGCCCTGTCCTATCTGGGCCAAGGCGCGCTGGTGCTCGCCGACCCCAGCGCCGCCCGCGACCCTTTTTTTCTGATGGCCCCGTCATGGGCGCTGCCCGCCTTGGTCGCCTTTGCCACCGTTGCCACGGTTATCGCATCGCAGGCCGTGATCACCGGTGCGTTCTCTGTTGCGCACCAGGCCGTGCAAATGGGCCTGCTGCCACGGATGGAGGTGCACCACACCTCTGAAACCCAACACGGGCAGATCTACATCCCCCGCATGAACGCGATCCTGCTGCTTTGCGTGGTCGTACTGGTGCTGGCTTTCGGCTCTTCCGCCAGCCTTGCCACGGCCTACGGCATCGCCGTGACAGGTGAAATGCTGGTCACAACCATCCTCGCGTTCTTCGTCTACCGCTACCTGTGGAAATGGTCCGTCCCGCTGGCCCTCGCGATGCTTGCCCCGCTGGCTGTGATCGAAATCGGCCTTTTTGCTGCCAACATGACCAAATTCCTTGAAGGCGGCTATCTGCCCCTGACCGTCGCGGCCCTATTGGTGATCGTGATGATCACTTGGGTGCGCGGCAGCCGGATCATGCAGGAAAAGTCCCGCGCCGATTCCGTGCCGCTCGCGACTCTCATCACCTCGCTGAACGGGTCAGAGCATCTGGCCCACGTCAGCGGCACCGCCATGTTCCTGACCGCCGAGTCCGTCGTCGCGCCGCCTGCCTTGCTGCATAACCTTAAACACAATCAGGTCCTGCACGAACGCAACTACATCGTCACCGTCGCCACATCGAACGCGCCCCATGTGCCGCCAAACGAACAGGTCGTGATCGAAATGCTCACCGACGGCTTCACCCGCGTCTTTATCACCTTCGGCTATATGGACGATCCAAACGTGCCCCGCGCCCTGATGATGGCCCGCAAACTTGGCGTAAAGTTCGAGATTATGGCCACCTCGTTCTTCATCAACCGTCGCAGTTACAAACTGTCCGACAAAAGCGCCATGCCCGGCTGGCAACAGCGTCTTTATGTGGCAATGACCAAAACCGCGACTAACGCGCCGGCCTATTACCACCTGCCGCCCAACCGCGTAATTGAACTTGGCCAGCAGATCGTCATCTGATCCGGAACCCGGGCCGCAAGGTCCGGGTTAAGCCTGCAACCCCTGCAGGAGAACTCGCCATGACTCACACCCTGACCCTGACCGCCATCGCCCCCGTCACCCACGACACGTGGCACCTGACCTTCGACCACCCGGCAGGTTTCCAATTCGAACCGGGCCAAGCGACCCATTGGGCCTTAGAGTCTGATTCAAAACTAACTGCACCTTCTCAATCCCTTGCGAGATGCCGTGTGACGCGTCTGATGTGTGCGATGAGGATCCAAGCCTCTGCGCTTGCGATGGATTTTTCCCAATCTTTCGATAGGCGGCGACATCGGTTCAGCCAGGCGAAGGTGCGCTCGACGACCCACCGTCGCGGCAGCACTTCAAAGCCCTCCGCGGTGTCAGAGCGTTTGACGATCTGGACGGTCCATCGGCCGAGGGCCTTTAGCGCGTCCCGCAGTTTGGGCCCTGCATACCCGCCATCCGCAAATACATGTCGCAATGATGGATAGCGCGAGGCGATCGCTTTCAGCACATCG
>NZ_FOTF01000004.1 GCF_900114485.1 Loktanella salsilacus
GGACATGGGCCACGATCGCGACGCTCTTGCAAACCTGCAAAATGAACGACGTTGATCCTGTCGCCTGGCTGACGCTGACCCTGGAACGCATCGCCAATCAGTGGCCCAGTGCTGAACTCGATGCCCTCATGCCCTGGAATTACAGCGCCTGAACGGCCACGCCTTCCCGCTTACACGATATCTTCTGACCAGCCATTTATACTGCGGCTGACAAAAACGAGCCGAAACCGCAGCATCAGCTCCTTTGTTTCTATATTTCGAGCCCTCAAGTCGTTGCAAATACGTGCGTTAATTGCGTCGACGCTATGTACTGTGTACCCTAGCGCGATACGTTCAGCGCAACTGACAACGAAGAGTGCCTCGTTGCGGGCGGGGTTCCAGAAAAGACGCGTCAGCATCTGCCCAAGGGTGACATGCGCTGGGCGCGGCCAGAATTCTTGCCAGACAGCCGTTTGAGTTGGCTTATCTAGCGCCCACTGTACCCTTGGCGACGGTTCTACGGATTGAAAAAACCGCCATGACGGGACGAGGACAGGCAAGATCAGGGACAAGATGTGCAGCATGCCCTGTAGCTAGGACCGCAATGGTAAATATCCGTTTAAGCGTCTTTTGAATGCTGCCGCTCTTCCAGCCGCTGTTCAATCGCATTCAGCTTTGCCATCACCTCGTCCCGGTAGGATTCGGTGGCGGCGTTGCCTTCTTCGGCGTGGGCGTCCTGCATTGAGTTTACGATCAGGCCGACCAGCAGGTTTACCACCGCGAAGGTGGTCACAAGGATGAAGGGGATGAAGAAGGCCCAAGCGTAGGGGAACACCTCCATCACGGGGCGGACGATGCCCATGGACCAGCTTTCCAGTGTCATGATTTGGAACAGCGAATAGGCCGAATGGCCAAGGCTGCCGAACCAGTCAGGGAAGGCTGCGCCGAACAGTTGTGTCGCCATGACGGCCGCGATGTAAAAGATGATACCCATCAGTACAAAGACCGACGCCATGCCGGGCAGGGCGCTGACAAAGCCTTCGACCACGCGGCGCAGCGTCGGCGCGACAGAGATGACGCGCAGCGCCCGCAGCACCCGCAAGGCGCGAAGCACGGCTAGGCCATGTCCGACCGGGACAAGGGCGATGCCAACGACGATAAAGTCGAAGATATTCCAGCCGTTCCGAAAGAAAGAGGCGCGTTGCACGAACAGCTTTGCCGAAATCTCTGCCACAAAGATCGCAAGGCAGATCACGTCGAGCAGCAAGATAAGCGGGCCAGCCGTTGCCATGATGGTGGCCGACGTCTCTAGCCCCAGCAACACAGCGTTGAAGATGATGACCCCTGTGATAAAGCGGGTGACGGCGGGGCGATCAAGCAGTGTCGCGAGGCTTTGGCGCAGGGACATGGTGGCTTTCATTTTTGGTGCTTTGGACAGATGTGCTTTGGGCGGCCTGCGCGCAAGGCGTATTGGCCAGACAATGGTGCCGCTGGTTAAATAGCGGCGGTTTGTCTTGGCCTGCGGCGTTAAGTGTCGCCTTGATCCAAAAGCGACTGCAACCCGCTGCGATAGTCGGGAAACAGCAGCTTTACCCCAAGATCGTCCTTGATCCTGTCGTTCCGTACCTTTTTGCTTTCGGCGTAAAAGCTGCGGGCCATGGGGGTCAACTCGGCGTCCTCGAATGGCACGGCCTCTGGCACTGGCAGGCCCAGTAGCTGGGCGGCATAGGCGATGACGTCCTGTGGCGGGGCGGGGTCGTCGTCGCAGACATTGTAAATTGCGCCGGGATTGGGCCGGGCGATGGACGCGGCCAGCACCTGCGCGATGTCGTCGACATGGGTGCGGCTAAAGACCTGGCCGTCCTTGATAATCCGCCGCGCCGTGCCGTTGCGCACCTTGGCAAAGGGTCCGCGGCCGGGGCCATAGATGCCCGCAAGGCGAAAGATATGCAGCGGTAGGGCGGGGATAGCCTGCCATGCCGCCTCTGCCAGAACGCGGGCTTGGCCGCGCCGGGTGGCTGGGGTCAAGGGGGCGGTTTCATCGACCCAGTCGCCGCCATGATCGCCGTAAACGCCGGTAGTAGACAGGTAGCCGGCCCATTCAAACTGATCCGCGCGGGCGGTGATCTGATCTTGAAGCGCGGCCAAGACAGGGTCGCTTCCATCATCGGGGCTGGCGGACATCAGCAGATGAGAGGCAGCATTCAGCGCGTCGGTGACGTCTGCGCCGGGCCAGATCAGCGCCTCAATACCGCGCGCGCGCATGGCTTCGGCCTTTGCCGCTGACCTTGTGGTGCCGATGATACGCCAACCCTGCGGCAGCAGCAGACGCTCAAGGGCCTGCGCGGAATAGCCGTGGCCAAACGAAAGTAATGTACGGGTCACAGGCGTTTATCCGAACAGATCGTCAGCCGGGGGCGCGCGCAGAATGCGCTGTGATTTCGTGCAGCGCTGACCGCCGAACATCTCGTCCAGAACAGCGGCAAAGATGGGGGTGGTTGGGGCGGCCGCCTCGAATAAGGTCGCGCAGGCACGCAGTTTATAGGCGTCGGTGTCGCCCATGATGGCGACGGGATCGGTGCCCTTATGCTCTCGGATCAGGCGCATACATTCCAGCAGCCGTTCACCCAGCAGGGGATGCCCCAGATAGGCCTGCGCCTCTGCTGTGTCGCGCAGCGAATAAAACATGGCCATGGGGGATTCCCCGATGCCGGTCAGCACAGGAAAGATGAACCACATCCAGTGGGTTTGCTTTTTACCTGCGGTCAGCTCTGCGACGACGGTGTCGTAAACCGTGTCTTGCGCCGCAACGAAGTGATCGAATTCATCTTCGTCGTCTTCAAAATCATCATCGTCAAAATCTGCGGAGTCATTCATGAGGCGTAATCCGACCCTTCACGGTCAAGCAGAGCCTTCAGCTCTGACAGGTGGCGCAGGTCTTGCTCTGGATAGGCTTCGATCTGCTGAGCGGTTTTTTCGGCAATGTCGTGGGGCAACACGCGCAAAGGCTGGCCCGTTTGCAGGGCGCGAATGTAAGTCTCTGCGGCGCGTTCAAAGTAGTACATGCGGTTAAAGGTCTCGGCGATGGTGTCGCCGATGACCAACACGCCGTGATTGCCCATTACCATGACCTTTTTCTTGGGGTCGGTGAACAGGGCGGCGCAGCGGGCGCCTTCATCCTCGAACGCCAGACCGCCATAGCCGTCGTCGATGACGACGCGGTCATAGAAAGTGCAGCAGTTTTGATCAATGGGCGGCAGTGTGCTGTCGGCAAGTGACGCTAGCACCGTCGCGTGGATCGAATGGACGTGCATGGCGCAACGGGCATGCGGCACCAGACGGTGCAGCCCGCCATGCAGGCCCCAAGCCGTTGGGTCAGGCGCGTTCGGCCCTTCCATCGTTTTGGGATCGTTTGCGTCGATCAGCAGCATGTCACTGGCGCGGATGCGGGCAAAGTGCATCTGGTTCGGGTTCATCAGGAATTGGCTGCCGTCATCATTCACAGCAAGGCTGAAGTGATTCGAAACCGCCTCGTGCATGTTCAGGCGGGCGGTCCAGCGAAAGGCGGCGGCAAGGTCGACCCGCTCCGCCCAATGAGAGATGTTGTGGTGTATGGTCATATCGGCCCCCGTCACAATTCCCGGTCTTTGCCTGATGTTGCAGGAAGCTAGGCGATAAGGCCACCGCAAAAGCACTTGGCCCGGGCTACCTTAAAAGAGTTTGGATTTTCATTGCTTTTTAACTGGCGCAGGACTAGATCCTGCGGCGGGACACCCTTCCCCAACGAAGGGCGATTATCTGTGAGGATACCAGAAATGGTCACGACGACTCCGGCCACGCGGCCGGCAAATCCGCGTTTTTCTTCCGGCCCTTGTGCCAAGCCCCCCGTATGGACACTCGACGCGCTCGCTGACGCCCCTTTGGGTCGGTCGCACCGCGCTGCCGTTGGTAAGTCCAAACTGGCCGAGGCAATTGACCTTACCCGCGAAATTCTTGGCGTGCCTGCCGACTATCGCATTGGCATCGTGCCTGCGTCCGACACCGGCGCGTTTGAAATGGCCATGTGGACCATGCTGGGCGAACGCCCTGCTGAAATGGTCGCATGGGAGTCTTTCGGCGCTGGCTGGGTCACCGATGTGGTCAAGCAGCTGAAAATCGAAGCCACTGTGCACGAAGCTGGCTACGGCGAGATCGTCGATATGGCGGCCCTGAACTATGACAATGACGTCTGTTTCACATGGAACGGCACGACATCCGGCGTGCGGATGCCGCACGGCGACATGATCCCAGCAGATCGCGCTGGCTTGACCTTGTGTGATGCGACCTCTGCCGCGTTTGCGCAGGATCTGCCGTGGGACAAGCTGGATGTGACCACGTTCAGCTGGCAAAAAGTCATGGGCGGCGAGGCTGCACATGGCATGCTGATCCTGTCCCCCCGCGCTGTAGAGCGTCTGGAAAACTATACCCCCGCATGGCCGCTGCCAAAGATTTTTCGCCTGACATCCAAGGGCAAGCTGATCGAGGGCATCTTTAAGGGCGAGACGATCAACACGCCCTCCATGCTGTGTGTCGAGGATTACCTTGTCGCGCTGAAGTGGGGCCAGTCGATTGGCGGTCAGCCGGGCCTGAAGGCGCGCGCTGATGCGAATGCTCAGGTCATTTGGGATTTCTGCGAGCAGAACGACTGGATCGCGAACCTGGCCGTCGATCCGGCGACCCGGTCCAACACCAGCGTCTGCGTGAAGTTCACCGATGATCGCATCACCGATGGCGCGGCTTTCGCCAAGGCCGTTGCCAAGCGGCTGGAAGCCGAAGGCGTGGCGCTGGACGTGGGTGCATATCGCGACGCCCCCGCTGGCCTGCGGATCTGGTGCGGCGCGACGGTCGAAACTTCGGACGTCGAAGCGCTAATGCCGTGGATCGCTTACGCCTTCGAGGCAGAGATCAACGCCTGATTTTTCGGTGGGCCGCTGATGGCCCACCCCATTCCCCCATTTCGCTTAAGGAGTGCCAAACATGGCCCCCAAGGTTCTGATTTCCGATGCACTGTCGGACGCTGCTGTTCAAATCTTTAAGGATCGCGGTATCGAAGTCGATTTCCAGCCCAAACTGGGCAAGGACAAGGACGCGCTAGCCGCGATCATTGGCAACTATGACGGTCTGGCGATCCGGTCCGCCACAAAGGCGACTGAAAAGCTGATCCAAGCTGCGACCAACCTTAAGGTCATCGGCCGCGCTGGTATCGGTGTCGATAACGTCGACATCCCCGCCGCGTCGAAAAAGGGCATCATCGTGATGAACACGCCCTTCGGTAACTCGATCACCACGGCAGAGCACGCGATTTCGCTGATGATGGCAGTCGCACGCCAGATCCCAGAAGCGAACGCATCCACCCACGCTGGCAAGTGGGAAAAGTCCCGCTTTATGGGCGTTGAACTGACCGCCAAGACGCTGGGCGTCATCGGTGCAGGCAACATCGGTTCGATCGTGATCGACCGCGCCAAGGGCCTGCGGATGAAGGTCGTCGCCTATGACCCCTTTCTGTCCGAAGACCGCGCTGTTGAGCTGGGTGTCGAAAAGGTCGAGCTGGACGAACTGCTGGGCCGCGCTGATTTCATCACCTTTCACGTGCCCCTGACTGACCAGACCCGCAACATCCTGTCCCGCGAAGCGATTGCAAAGCTGAAGCCCGGCGTGCGCATCATCAACTGCGCCCGTGGCGGTTTGGTCGACGAAGAAGCACTCGCCGAGGCGATCAAGGATGGCCGCGTTGCCGGTGCCGCCTTTGACGTCTTCGCCGAAGAGCCAGCCACCAACAGCCCGCTGTTCAACCTGCCCAACGTCGTCGTCACGCCGCACCTTGGCGCAGCCACGACCGAAGCACAGGAAAACGTGGCCTTGCAGGTTGCAGAGCAAATGTCCGACTTCCTGTTGACCGGCGCTGTGACCAACGCGATCAACATGCCATCGATCACCGCTGACGAATCCAAGATCATGGGCCCGTGGATCACGCTGTCGGGCCACCTTGGCAACTTCATCGGTCAGATGACCGACGAGCCGATCAAGGCGATCAACATCCTGTTCGACGGCGAAGCCGCCGAGATGAACCTGAAGGCGCTGACCGCATCCACGATCGCTGGCATTATGCGTCGCCGGAACCCAGACGTGAACATGGTGTCGGCACCTGTTATTGCTAAGGACAACGGCGTGCAGGTTAGCACGACCAAGCAGGACCAGTCCGGTGCCTTTGAAGGTTACATCAAGGTCACAGTCGTCACCGACACCCGCGAACGTTCGGTTGCGGGCACGGTATTTAGCGACGGCAAGCCACGCTTTATCCAGATCAAGGGCATCAATGTGGACGCTGAAGTTGGCGAAAACATGCTTTATACCACGAACAAGGACATCCCCGGCATCATCGGTAAGCTAGGCAGCATCCTTGGCGATCACGGTGTAAACATCGCAAACTTCACGCTTGGCCGTTCTGCTGCCAAGGGCGAGGCGATTGCTTTGCTGTACATCGACGAACCTGTCCCGGCTGACGCTGTGAAGGCGCTGGAAGCATCCGGCAACTTCCAGCAGGTTAAGCCGCTGACATTCGTCGCAATCTAAAAACTAATCCCGGCGCAGAACATCTGCGCCGGGATTACGCCATCCGGCGATTAAAACTCTCGCCAAAGGCGAGAGCCCTGTCATTCCGCGAGGCGTCTGCTAAGTCAGGTCGCAAATAGTGACGGAGTGACAAGTGATTTACGCCATCGGTGATGTTCATGGTCAAAAGGCCATGCTGGACCACGCGCTCGTGCTGATTGCCGCTGACGGCGGCGCGGCTGCGCCCCTTGTCTTTCTGGGTGATTATACAGATCGCGGCCCCGACAGTCGCGGCGTGATTGATGCGCTGATCGCCGGACGCGATGCTGGCTTTGATTGGCATTTTATCAAAGGCAACCACGACCGCATGTTCCAGCGCTTTATGGAATCTGGCGATTGCCACGATGTTGCGATAAAATCTGGCCTGTCATGGCTGAATTCACGTCTTGGCGGTGACACGACGCTGGCGTCCTATGGCATCATCCCCGCCGGTCCGGCGAATTTCGACAAGGACGATTTGGGGCGCGAGGTTCTAACGACCTATCCGACGACCGAAGGCGACCTGAATTTGGCAGAGCTTGTCGCCTTGGCACAGGCGCGCGTACCGCAGGCGCATCTGGATTTCCTATCCTCGAACCCTCTGATGCATCAGGCCGACGGGCAGTTGTTTGTGCACGCCGGTATTCGCCCCGGCGTGCCATTGGATGCGCAGATCGAGGATGACTTGATCTGGATCCGCGACGGCTGGCTGGATAATACGGACGACCACGGGATGATGGTCGTACATGGACATACGGCGCTTGATACGCCGGAACACCTGGGAAACCGCATCGATCTGGATGGCGGCGCAGGTTACGGGCGCCCACTGGTGCCCGCTGTGTTCGACAGCGGCGCATGGTTCACGCTGACGGATGACGGACGAAAACCTTTGCGTCCGGCCCGCTAAGATATGCCGCAAAGCTTTGAAAACTTGGCCGATTTGATGGCCCACGGGTTTGACACGGTGATCGACGTGCGTAGTCCCGCCGAATTTGCCGAAGACCACATCCCCGGCGCGATCAACCTGCCCGCGCTGTCGAACGATCAACGGGCAGAAGTCGGCACGATCTACAAGCAGGTCAGCGCTTTTAACGCGCGCAAGATCGGCGCCGCGCTGGTCGCCCGTAATGTCGCCGACCACGTCGAAGGCCCGCTTGCCGCGTATGACGGGTCTTGGCAGCCGCTGGTCTATTGTTGGCGCGGCGGTCAGCGGTCGGGTTCTTTTGCATCGATCCTGCAACAGATTGGCTGGCGTGCGGACACGATCAAAGGCGGTTATCAGACCTATCGCAAGCTGGTGCACGACGCGATGTATATCGACCCGCTGCCGCACCGTTTGGTTCTATTGGACGGCTACACCGGCACGGCCAAGACCGCCTTGCTGCATTTGCTTACAGAACGCGGTGTGCAGATTATCGATCTGGAAGGGCTGGCCGCCCATCGGGGTTCGCTGCTTGGCGGTGTCGCTGGCGGACAACCGGCGCAGAAAGGCTTTGAATCGCAGCTGGCGCAGGTGCTGGCAAAGTTGGACCCGAACAAGTTGACCGTGGTCGAGGCGGAAAGCAGCAAGGTTGGCCAGATTGTTCTGCCAAAGCAAATCTGGGCGCGGATGTCTGCCGCCCCCCGGATCGAGGTAAGCGCGCCACTTGCCGCGCGTGCCGCGTTCCTGCGCGAAGCATACGCCGATATCATCGCCGACCCGGCGCTTTTGCGCGAACGGATGCAGCCGCTGCGCAATCTACGGGGTCATGCAATCGTTGACGGGTGGGAGGCTTTGCTGAACGCAGGCGACTTTACCGCGCTGGCGACGGCCATGATGGATCAGCACTACGATGCGGCCTATGCGCGGTCGCGCAAGGCCAGCGACCGCACGTGGCTGGGCGAGGTTCACGCCGAGACCCTGGACGCTGCCGGCCGCGCCCGCGCCGCGGACGATTTGGCAAAGCTGATCGCCACGCTTTAGCGCAGCGTAATGCCGGGCGTGTCCGTAACATATCCGATGATCGCGGCGCTGGTGTAGCCTGCATCCTGCAACTTGTGCACCAGGTCGTCCGCTTGATCTACGCCCACGGCGGCCAGCAATCCGCCGGCAGTCTGCGGATCATAGATCAGGTCTGTGCGCGGCCCCATCGGGCCAGTTACAGGGCCGGAACCTGCGATATTATCCTTAAATAGGCTCGAATGCTGCCCTGCCTCGGCCAAGGTTAGCGCGCCGTCCATCAGCGGTATCTGCGCCAGTTCCAGCAGCGCGCCAGTGCCTGACGCATCCCCAATCCCCGACAGATGCCCGGCCAAACCAAAGCCCGTGACATCGGTCATCGCATGAGCGTTTGCCAGAATACTGCTGGCTATCGCTTGCGGCTGACACATCAGATCAAGGGCGCTGTCAACGACCCCGCCCGGCGCAGCGCCAGCCATTTCCGCCGCCATGATGACACCGCTGCCAAGCGGCTTCGTCAGGATCAAAGCATCCCCCGGCTTCGCGCCGCGCAGGGTAACAGGGTCCCGGTCGCAGAGCCCGGTCACGGTAAAGCCGATCGTCAGCTCTGCCCCGAGTGACGTATGCCCGCCAACGATTGCGGCACCGGCATCGGACAGCGCCTCATGTGCTGCACCCATGATTTCGGACAATGTGCGGGCCTGCAAATCAGCTGAGAGTTTTGGCAGGATCAGGTTCACTGTCGCCGCTTGCGGCGCAGCCCCCATTGCCCAAATGTCACCAAGTGCGTGGTTCACCGCGATGCGGGTCATCGTGACGGGATCATCGGTAAAGGCACGCAGATGGTCGGTGCTGATGACCTGCCGTGCGCCGCCCATGGTCAGCAGCCCAGCGTCATCGCCCGGTACCAGTTGCACGTCATCACGGTCCGGCGGCGGCAGGGATTGCAAGGCGGCGCGCAGCGCGCCGCGGCCGACTTTGGCCCCGCAGCCGCCGCACATCGGCTTATCGCCAAGCGCCTCTTGCAGCCCCACAGCGCGGGTCAAAGGTAGCGGGGGCAGTCCCATCGGTTTGAGTTCGTCGAACTGGCGCATGAATGTGCGGTCGATGTGATCCTTCCACCGCCACAGCAGCGGGCCGGAAAACGCAGTGCCCATCCGTTCGGCCAAAGCGGATTTGCCACCCAGCGAGATCAGCTTGAGGTAGTCCTTTTGCGGGTCGTAGGGGCGCAATTCGCCCCCCGACAGCACCGCGCGCAGGTTATCGAACAGCACAGGTGCCTGCCGCACGGCATAAACGCCAGCTTTGGGCCGCGGCGCGTGGGAAAGGTGGGCGCAGTCGCCGACGGCAAACAGGGATGGATCGGATGACTGCAGCATCTCGTTCACGGTGATGAAGCCGCCCTGCACATCAACGCCGATGTCCGCCTGCCAGTCGTGCGGCTTTGCGCCAGCCGCACCGGTTGTGAAATCTGACGCGATCTCGGTCCCGTTATCCAGCACAACGGCGGTGGCCGTGACGCGGGCGACGCTGGCGTCCTCATTTAGGGTTACGCCTTGGTCTGCAAGGGCGGCCAGCATCTTGCGCCGTGCGGTATCGCCCAGCGTATCGACGATTTTACCCCGGTCGATCAGGTGGGCGATGGGGGATAAGCCGCGGGCGCGCAGGTTGTGCATCATTGCCATGGCCAGCTCTGCCCCGGCAACACCGCCGCCGATAATCGCGATGCGCGGCTTGGTCGTGCTGGCGCGGAAGGCGTCCCAACGGCCGGCAAAAGTGCCAAGCGGTTTTGCCGGGATCGCATGATCGGTAAAACCGGGCAGGTCGGGCATGACCGAAGTGATCCCGACATCGACACTTACGATATCATAGGCAATTGGTGGGCGTCCCGGCACGGTGATCAGTTTGGCAGCCGTATCGATCCCGGTGACCGCCCCGTTTACCAACCGCGCCCCAGCAAACCGCGCAAGTTTCACAAGATCGATGTCCAGCTCTGCCCGGCTATAGTGGCCAGCAACAAACCCGGGAAGCATGCCCGAATAGGGGGCAGTTGGGCCGGGATTGATGACAGTGACCCGCACGCCGGCCAGCGCCTTCATTCCCCATTTGCGCAACACAAGCGCATGGGTATGGCCGCCGCCAATCAGCACCAGATCTTTGACCAGTGGAAAGTCGGGGTTCATGGCGACACCCATTTGCCCGTCCAGCCGTCTGTGGCGGAAAAGCTGGCGCGCCGGTGATAGGTGCCCAAATGCATGACGTCGATGTGACCGAGCGCCAGTTGCAACACACAAAAGCGGCTCTGATCGGGGGTTTTGGTATAGTCTAGCGCGTGCGGTAGTGTCGTGCCGGGCGGCGGTGTGACGCCGTATGATAGCAGGGCCCCATCAGGTAGTTCCTGCCAGCGATCTGCAACGGTTGGACCAGAAATGACCTCGACCGTTGCCTGTAGGCGTACCTGAAGGGCCAGCGCAGGCTCCCAAAAATGCAGCGCCGCGCGGGGGTGGGCAGCAATGCTGGCGATCTTGTCTGACTGGGTGTCTGTATAAACCTCTAACATTGCTGGATCAGCAACCGCGCGGCGCAAAACCACGGTGCGTGCCTCTGGCCAGCCATCTGGGCTGATGGTGGCAAGGGTTGGCTGCCGGGCTGCGACGTCCCTGCGTGCGGCGCCATGTGTCAGCTGTTGCCAGACCTGATCATGAAGTCCCGGCAGTGTTTCGAACCATTCACTCATAGCCTGTCATCTCCAGATAGCCGGTGCCGGACTGCGTGCCGTCGATTGTGACCGGGCCTTCCCAGTAGGGGACGCTGGTTGTCATCCATGCTTGTGTGTTGATCGCTTGCACGGTGACGTCAACACCCTGCGCTGGTAATTCCAAACGCCAGCGGGTCGGCATATCGCGGCCCGCGACCTGCGACACCTCAAGCGGTGTGGCCCGCAAGCTGCCGTCCTCATAGGGTGTCGGTGTCCCGTCTGGCGCGATCCAAGTGGCAGAGGTGTAGTCCGCCCCATCGGTTTGACGCAGTCTGAACCCCATCATCCGCGCGCCATCGTCGAAGGAGAGTGAGAACCAATCCCAACCCGTTTGATCGCCCGACAACGGCTGGCTGGACCATTCGCGATCCAGCCAAGCTGTGCCGGTCACGGCGATTTCGCCCTGCGGCAGGTGCAGCGTTCCGGCGATGTCGTAAAATGGCTGGGAATAATAATAGCTGGCTTGCCCGCTCGCGGATTTGACAGAGTATCCTTTCTTGCCTTGCCGGACGAATGGCCCACTGGCGGTCAGCTGCATGTCATAGCCGAAATCCGGCCCGGTGGCCGACAAGGTGCCCACGTCGATCCCATCAAAACGCCAATCGTCGATCCATGCGGCGAACGGATCGGCCACGACTCCCGCCTGCCCAATGCCGCCCCGCGCAAGGCGTTCCGTGACGAAGTGATCGTCCGGTGTCGTGACGGCAGCGTGGCCCATCCAAAGTTGCGGGTCATCCCAGCCCTCTTGCGTTTGAGGTGCCATGGCAGAGCGGAATAGAGTCCATTGCAGCCCATAGTCGGTCCCGTCCGCGTCTTTTAAGTTCGCGGTCAAATACCACCATTCGATACGGAAATCCGGGTGTGCACCGTGATCGGCAGGAAAGCTGAATTGCGGGTCTGGCTGGGGAATGGCAAAGCCGTCGGCTCCGCTGCCTAGCCCCGCGAAACCCTGTGCCTGTGCAAAAACAGGCACTAAACATAGTAATATTGTCTTAACGTTCATTCGAAAATACCTTTAGCAAGTCGCTGGGCGGGGTGCGCGATAGCCGCCATGCGGGCCATAAAGCGGCAAGTGTGGCTGCAATCAGGGCGAATCCGCCAAGCTTTAGGTAATCTAGCGGGAAGACGTACATCGGCAGCCGCCACCCAAAGGCCGCGACATTGACGATGGCCAGCAGCGCCCAAGCAAGCGCGAGCCCGAGCGGCAGCGCGATCGTAGCCGTCAATGTGGCGAGCAGAACCGCCCGGATCAGTTCCAGCCGGCCCAATTCGCGGCGGGTGAATCCCATGGCCCAGGCCGGGGCAAGTTGTGGCACACGCAAGGCGGCCAAAGTGAGTAGGCTCATCAAAATGGCAAAGCCTGCAACGGCGAGCGTCAGGATGTTGAGGGCGGTCGTCACCGTGAATGTGCGATCAAAGATGTCGAGCGAGAATTGCTTGATCCCGGCCTGATTGATCGTCGCGCTAGGCGGCAGATTTAGGTCGCGTTCCATGTCCGTCACGAGGGCTGGGACGTCGGTGGCGGGCAGGCGCAGCCCAAAGCGCAAAGGCTCTATTTCAGGGAAAAGCGTGGTAAAAGCAGGCTCTGCGATGATGGCCTGCCCGATGGGGTTGCCGTAGTCCCCATAAATACCCGCCACGCGAAAATCGCGGCCATCCAGCGGCACCGTATCGCCCAGCGTTAGGCCAGAGCGCCGGGAAAGCTGTTCATTTATGAACAGCGCATCACCGTCAAAGACCGCATCCCACGCCCCCTCTGCCGTCTGTAGAAAGCGCCAGTTGTCACGATAGGTTGCGTCGTCACGTGTGCCAAACACCTCGGCCGGAAGGCCCGCGATTTGCACGGGTGCCGACGCGATGGGCAGAACTGCGCGGGTGCGGGGGGTGACGTAGGCTATGATCTGTGCCGCTTGCGCTGGATCTTCGGCGGTGACGTAAAGCTCTGACGCTAACCGCTGGTCCAGAAATCCGGTAAAGGTCAGGCGGAAGCTGCTGACCATCGTGGACACACCGACATTCGCGGCCATCGCAAGCAACAGCGCGGCAAGGGCAAGCGACAGTCCAGGCAATTGCTGGCGTGTGTCGGCCCAAAACCATTGCGCCCGAACACCTGTGGCGAGGCGTTCAGCGAGCGCAAGGACGCGGTCTAAAATCAAGGGCAGGGCCAGTGCGGCACCGATCAACATAGTGCCTAACAAGGCGAATCCAGCGATAAGGCCCTGAGCCGTAAGCCCCAGCGCCGCTGCTAGCGCCAAAAGCGCCAAGGCGATCAATCCTTGTACCTGCGCCGATCGTCCGGCAGCCATGCTAAGCGCGCGTGGCGATCCCCCGGCGAGCAGCGGCAATCGTGCGAGCCGCCAAAATGCAGCCGCTGCGGCCATGGCCGTGCCGCCCAGTGCGATGCCTAGGCCCGACAGCCACCATGATGGACGCAGTTGTAGGGTGCCTGCGACAGTGGCTCCGTACAGGCCTTGCAGCGTCGCGGCGACATCAGGAAGGAGGAGTGACGCAATGACGTAGCCAAGCGCCACACCGATGCCCCCGGCAACCAGAGCCATGATTGCAAGCTCTGCCGCCATCAGCGCCATCAACCGCCGCAGCGGTACGCCAAGCGCACGCAGGGTTCGCACAACAGGGCGGCGCTGTTCAAAGGCGAGGCCGATGGCACCGTTGACGATAAAGATGCCGACGGCAAAGGACAGCAGACCAAAAGCGGTTAGGTTGAGGTGAAAGCTGTCAGTCAATCGCCCAATATCAGAGCCTGTATGGGCGATTTGACGCGAGAGGAGAGGTGCAATGGTGTCAAGCGGTGCCTGCCTGATGGGCTGCACCGGACCTACGATCAGCCGGTCAATCTGGCCTTGTCGATCCAGCAGGCGCTGGGCTGCGCCGATGTCCATGATGACGGTGCCGGGCGCGACATCGGGGGCGACAACCTTGGCGATCCCCGGCGGCAAAGCATCCAGCGCATCTTGGTGCCCAAAAGCCTGTCCGGGGGCGGTCAAAAACCCCGCGATGTCGGCACCCTGAGCCACTTGCACCGGACCTAGACCGCCAAAGGATGTCAGGGGGTCCAGGCCAACAATGCGGACCCCGTCTAATCGCCCTTCGATCACCGGGGACACCAGCCAGCCTGCGCGCCGCAGCGCGACGTATGTGTCTTGCGCCATCGGTTGCCCGTCGCGGCGTATTAATTGGTCAAATGTGCCCTCGCCCAAGGTGGCGGCGGCAGCATTGTAGCTGGCCTTTGCTTCGGAATTGATCGCTTGCACGCCGGACCAAAGCGCCGTCGCCAGCGCGAGCCCGGCGAGCAGCGTAAAAAGCTGCAATGGATTGCGCTTCCAATGGGACAGCAGCGCGGCAAAAACAGCGCGTGTCATGCGATCTGGCCCTGTGCCAAGTGCAGACGCCGCATCATCTGCCCGGCAAGCCGGTCCGAGTGTGTGACCATCAAGAGCCCCGCACCGGTATCAGCCACTAGGTCTAGCATGAGGGCCAAAACTTGCGCTGCTGTCGCCTCGTCCAGATTGCCTGTCGGCTCGTCCGCCAGCACCAGTTTGGGGCGCGGCGCGAGTGTGCGGGCGATGGCGACGCGCTGCTGCTGCCCGCCGGAGAGTTGTTCGGGATATTTGCGCAGCTGCGGTGTCAGGCCCATGCGGTCCGCCAACGTGGCGCACCATGCAGGGTCGTGCCGTCCGGCAAGTCGTGCCTGAAAGGCGATGTTGTCAGCGATGCGCAGGCTAGGGATCAGGTTGAACTGTTGAAAAACCACGCCGACGGTATCGCGCCGCATGCGCGCACGGCCATTGTCGTCCATGGCGGTCAGATCCTCGCCATCAAGCATGATCTGGCCACCGTCAGGCGCGTCCAACCCGCCAATCAGATGCAGCAAAGTGCTTTTGCCAGACCCGCTTTCCCCGGTTAGGGCCAGCGTTTCGCCGCGATCTAGGGTCATATCGATCCCGCGCAGCACGTCGAACGGGCCATCTGCTGTGGCATAGGTTTTGCGCAGGTCAGTCACGGTCAGCAGCATTGGGCCCTCTTTTGTTGCGACGTAGGTATGGCGCAGAACGGCTACGAACAGACCGGGCGGTCCCTTTGCCGCAGATGACGGCACGTTTTGCTGGTGTCTGCCGCCTTGGCTTGTCATCCTGCGGCAAACCGGAGGGAGTTACCATGTCTGACATCGTCATCTTGGGCGGCGCACGCACCGCCATCGGATCATTCGGAGGGGCGCTTGCAGGTACGCCGCCGATCACGCTGGGCGCGACAGTGGCAGAGGCCGCGATGGCCCGCGCTGGCGTCGATCCTGCGCAGATCGGCCACGTCGTCTTTGGCCATGTGATCAATACAGAGCCGCGCGATATGTACCTGTCGCGCGTTGCCGCGATGGATGCGGGTGTCCCTGATACGACGCCTGCGATGAACGTGAACCGTCTGTGCGGGTCCGGCGTGCAGGCAATTATCTCGGTCGTGCAGGCGATGCAGCTGGGCGATGCTGACTTCGGTCTGGCGGGCGGGGCCGAAAACATGTCCCGGTCCCCGTTCATCGTCAGTGACCAGCGCTGGGGCGCTAAGATGGGCGACATTCAGACCCGCGATATGATGCTTGGCGCGCTGAACTGCCCCTTTGGCACAGGCCACATGGGCATCACGGCAGAGAACGTCAGCGCAGAGCATGATATCAGCCGCGCAGCGCAAGACGCCTTTGCACTGGAAAGCCAGAACCGCGCCGCCAAGGCGATGGCAGAGGGCCGCTTTGACAGCCAGATCGTGCCAGTCATGCTGAAAACCAGGCGCGAGACCTATGAATTCAAGACCGACGAGCATCCAAAGGCGACAACCTTAGAGGCGCTTGCTGGTCTGCGCCCCGCCTTCCGCAAGGATGGTAGTGTGACAGCGGGCAACGCCTCTGGCCTGAACGACGGGGCCGCCGCGATCACGCTGGCGACGATGGATGCGGCGGAAAAGGCTGGCCTGACGCCGCGATTCCGCGTGCTGGGCTATGCCCACGCCGGTGTGCGGCCAGAAGTGATGGGGATTGGTCCCGTGCCGGCCGTGCGCAAGCTGTTGGAACGGACCGGCCTAAAAGCAGACGATTTTGACGTGATCGAAAGCAACGAAGCCTTTGCCGCGCAGGCGCTGGCCGTCAGCAAGGAACTGGGTTTTGATCCTGCCAAGGTGAACCCAAATGGCGGCGCGGTTGCTTTGGGGCATCCGGTGGGCGCAACAGGCGCGATCATCACGGTTAAGGCGATGTACGAGCTGGACCGGATCGGCGGCAAGCGAGCGCTGATCACCATGTGCATCGGTGGAGGTCAGGGGATCGCACTGGCGATTGAACGCCTAAGCTAAGGCGAGCTGGCGGGGCTTAGATGTGCCTTAGGCAATCTGAGCCCCGCCAGATCAAATTAATAGAAAAGCGCGGCGTTGTTGATCAGCAGGATGCGAATAATTTCGATCCCGACCAGCGCCACGATGGGCGACAGATCGATCCCGCCAAGGTTTGGCAGCACGCGGCGCAGCGGGGCATAGATCGGCTCTAGGATGCGCTGCAGGGTGTACCAGATTTGGCCAACGATGGGCTGGCGCACATTCAGAACGTCAAAGCTGATCAGCCAGCTCATGATGAAATGGGCGAAGATAAAGAACCGCGCGATACCAAGCAGCAGCAGCAGGATTTGGAACAGGGATGTCATCGGCGGCATTCTCCGTATTTTAAGCTGTGCCGCAGGTAAGCGGTCCTACGGATTCAAACAACCCCTTAGTCCGCACGGCTTGCATCAAGTGCTTGCTAGTGCGCGCTGACCCGGTGTCTAGTCGCGGCAAACAGGGGGCCCAAAATGGCAGTATCGAAAAAGCGGATTTGGGGCTGGATGGCCTTCGATTGGGCGTCTCAACCATTTTACACGCTGGGCCTGACGTTCGTCTTTGGGCCCTATTTCGCACTTGTCGCAACGCAGGCCTTTGTCAGCGATGGCTTGATCGAAGAAGCGGCGAAAGCGCAGGCGCAGTCCATCTGGTCGATCGGGCAAACCATTGCTGGCCTGCTGATTGCAATCACAGCCCCGTTTCTGGGGGCTTACGCCGATAACTCTGGCCGCAAGATTCCGTGGATTGCGGGCTTTTCGATCGTTTTCGTCGTGGCCTCTTGGTCGCTATGGGGGCTGACCCCGGATGGGGCCGGGCTGTATTTGATCTTGCTGCTCTTCTACGTCGCGTTTTTCGCCAGTGAGTCTGCGCTGAACTTTGTGAACGCGATCCTGCCCAGTCTTGGCACTGACAAAGAAATCGGCCGCATATCCGGCTCTGGCGCGGCCTTTGGCTATTGGGGCGGCGTCACGTCGCTGTTCATCTTGCTGCTGCTTTTTGTCGAAAGCCCCGATACGGGCCTGACCCTGCTTGGTATCCCGCCAATGCTAGGCCTTGATGCCGCGCAGATGGAGGGGACGCGCAGCGTCGGGCCGTTTATCGCGCTGTGGTATATCGTTTTCATGATCCCGTTTTTTGCCTACGTGCGCGACACACCCGCGCCAAAGGTCAAGCGCACGTCGCTTCGGGCGGTCTGGGGCGATCTGATGGCGACCCTGCGCGGCGTGATGCACCGCCGCAGCCTGAAGTATTTTCTGCTGTCATCGATGTTCTACCGCGATGCCCTGAACGCGCTTTATGCTTTTGGCGGCATCTATGCGCAGCTTGTGCTGGGGTGGAGCGTGATGAAGATCGGTATCTTCGGAATTCTTGCCGCTATCGCTGCTGCCATCTTTACGTGGCTCGGCGGGCTGGCAGATCAGCGGTTCGGGCCTAAACCGGTCATTCGGGTCTGTGTTTGGTTGCTGATCGTTGTCGGCTGTCTGATCGTCGGCATGTCGAGAGAGAACCTTTTCATATTCCCGCTGGCCCCCGGATCGCAAATTCCTGATCTGGTGTTCTATGGGTGCGGCATGGTGATCGGTGGGGCAGGCGGCGCGATCTATGCCGCCAGCCGCACGATGATGGTCCGGCACACCCACCCCGACCGCCCGGCAGAGGCGTTTGGCCTGTTTGCCTTAACCGGTAAAGCGACGGCCTTTATCGCCCCGGCCAGTATCGCGCTCTTCACGTTTATGACAGGCAACGTGCAACTGGGGTTTCTGCCCGTCATCTTTCTGTTCCTCCTTGGGCTCTTCCTGTTAAGGTGGGTCAACACAGACGGGGACCGGGCAGCATGATCCGCATTACAGCAATGATCGCACTTATCGCGGGCCTCGCAGCCTGCCAGCAAGAGGCGAAGGTCGCGACTGCGACGCAGCCGGTGTTTTCGACGCAGAACACCAACGACACACGGATCGCCAAGCAGGTGTTCGGTAATCTGTCTAATGGATCCAATCAGCCATCCGCGCCCGTCGGGTTCTATTCCAAGGGCTGTCAGGCCGGTGCCGAGGAATTGGCCGAGACTGGTCCGACTTGGCAAGCGATGCGCCTATCGCGTAATCGCAACTGGGGTCAGCCGCAGCTGGTCGATTTCGTACAAGACCTGTCCCGCGTTGCCGCACAGCAGCCCGGTTGGAATGGCCTGTATCTGGGCGATATGAGCCAGCCGCGCGGCGGCCCGATGCTCAGCGGGCATGCCAGCCACCAGATTGGCCTTGATGCCGATATCTGGCTTAAGCCTGCCAACAACCTGTCCCTGTCCCGGACAGAGCGCGAGAATATCTCTTCTGATCGGATGGACCGTAATGGCGGTGCCTATGTGAATAGCAACTGGGGCCCCGCCCAAGAGGCGATCATTCGCGCTGCGGCCTCTGATCCGCGCGTTGCACGGATTTTCATTTTTCCGGGTGCCAAGGTCGAGATGTGCAAAAACGCAACCGGCGACCGCAGTTGGCTGAACAAGGTGCGGCCTTGGTACGGGCATAACTACCATTTCCATGTTCGCTTGAACTGTCCCGCCGGGTCCGGTCTGTGCGCGCCGCAAGACCCGCCGCCGCCCGGTGATGGCTGCGCCGATGCCGCCGCTTGGGTCGACAATATCGTCAACCCCAAGCCTGCGCCGCCCGCCGATCCGAATGCCCCAAAACCTGCCCCAAAGCGTGAGCTGACGATGGCCAGCTTGCCGGGTCAGTGCGCCGCCGTCGCCGCCAACTGATCATGCGCCGCTTGCTGCTTTTGATTGCCCTGCTTGCAGGGTGCAGTCAGGCGTTTGGCCAGACGATGGCCAGCGGTGTCACGCAAGTTGGTCGGTTCATCTGGCTGAACGATGACCCCGCTTTTGGCGGTATGTCGGGAATCGAAATCAGCGATGACGGATCGCGCTTCATCGCGCTTAGTGACCGTAGCACCTTGTGGGAGGGCACGGTAACGCGCAAAGGCGGGGTGATCACCGCCCTCACCCCTGAACTTATCACGCCGCTGCATATCTCTGACGGCAGCCCAACCGATCACCACACCGGCGATTCCGAAGGGTTGGCGCTGGGCGCTGATGGCACGGTCTATATCTCTTTCGAAGGGCTTGCCCGTGTCGCGGCCTATCCCGAGGTGACCGGCCCTGCCGTCCGAATACCGCGCATGCCTGCCTTTGACGCGATGCAGCCCAATGCCGCGCTTGAAGCGTTGGCGATTGACGCAGAGGGCGCGATTTACACCCTGCCAGAGCGGTCGGGCAGCGCGATGCAACCTTACCCCGTCTATCGCTATAAAGACGGCACTTGGACAACCGCGTTTGAAATCTCGCGCGAGGGGCCGTTCCTGCCCGTCGGCGCAGATATCGGCCCCGACGGCCTGTTTTATCTGCTAGAGCGTGACTTTACCGGCATCGGCTTTCGCAGTCGGGTCAGGCGGTTTGACATGACTGGCGGGGGGGCTGAAACCTTGCTGGAAACGCGGACGGGGGTTCATGATAACCTCGAAGGTATCTCGGTCTGGCGTGATCAAGGCGGTGCGATCCGGATGACGCTGATTGCGGATGATAACTTCAAGTTCTTTCAAACGACCGAAGTCGTAGAGTACCGCGTCGCTGATTGACGTGCAGGGCAAGGCCAGCTAAGCCACGCCGTCCCTGAATGGTTCGGGGGCCAAGTGCCGCACCCTTGCCAAAACGGATCAAATCTCATGCGTATTCTACCCGGCGTACTCGCCATGGCCGCCATTGTTGTGGCCTCCAACATCCTTGTTCAATTCCTGATACTCGACGGCCTGCTGACTTGGGGCGCGTTCACCTATCCGCTGGCGTTTTTGGTCACCGACCTGATGAACCGCATCTATGGCGTCTCTGCCGCGCGCCGCGTCGTGTTGGTGGGCCTTGTCGCCGGTATCGTCTGCTCGCTGATCGGCAGCCAGATCCAGCTAGAGTTCGGCCCCGCCGTTCCCGTCCGCGTCGCCATCGCTTCAGCGACCGCCTTTGGCGTTGCACAGCTGCTGGATATCGCCGTGTTCAACCGCTTGCGCATGGGCGTGTGGTGGTTGGCCCCGCTCGGATCGACGCTGGTGTCGTCCGTCGTGGACACGGTGATCTTCTTCTCGATCGCCTTTGCGGCCACCTTCAACAGCTTTAGCGCGGGCGCTGCGGATCAGATCATCTGGGCGCAAGATGCGGTGCCATTCCTGAACGCAGGGCCGCTTGTGCCGCTGTGGGTGTCGCTGGCTGTTGCCGACTGGTCGGTCAAGATTTTGGTCGCCCTAATCGCGCTCTTACCGTTCCGCCTGATTGTTGGGCGCGTCACACAGCCGCGCCCTTAACCGCGATCCTTGGTACATTTTAATTTGACATACACGATATGTGTGCCAAATTTGGATTTAGGCGAAACATATTGAAAGGAGGTGATCCAGTGCATCATGAAGTTCTGGAGAAGTGTGTCGGGACAGCTTGGGGGGTTCTGATCTAAGGCAGCCCTTAGGTCTGTTACCCTTCAGGTGGGTGGCCGCTTGCGGTCCCTAACCGACCCACCTCCGATATTCAGGAAAGGGCTATCCCATCGCCGGGGTAGCCCTTTTTTACGTAAATTGCATCGCAAGTGACGGGTGGGGGTAACCGTTTGGCGTAGCCAAATGTGACCCCGCAGCGGGCATGGGCGCGCGCGCCACTGGCAAAACCCGGCAAACCCGTTACATCAACCCCATGGCAGAAGATTTACGCATCACCGACACGATCACCCTGCAAGGGTGGGAGCTGACAGAGCAGTTCACCCGCGCGTCCGGCCCCGGCGGGCAGAACGTGAACAAGGTGTCCACCGCCGTTGAACTGCGGTTCGAGGCGGAGCGCTCGCCGTCGATCCCCGATCCGGTCAAGGCGCGGCTCAAGCGGCTAGCAGGCCGCCGCTGGACGCTGGACGGCGCGCTGGTGATCTTTGTGCAAGACACCCGTTCCCAAGCCCGCAACCGCGACCTTGCGAGAGAGCGACTAGCCGAGTTGATCGTCAAAGCGACCGAGCGGCCCAAACGCCGCGTGGCGACGAAGCCGACCTATGGGTCGGTGAAGCGTCGTTTGAAGGCGAAGAAGGTCAGGGGCGAGGTGAAGGCGTTGCGGGGGGATGTGGGGGAGGAGTGAGTTCAGGTCTCTGCGAAAACAAAGTTCATAGCCGCATGAACCGCTCCCAAGTCCGGTATCCCGTCCAACGCATTCCCTGCGGCCAAACTTTCAACAAATTGCCTTTGTGCGGTAAAGTTTTTCTCAATTCCAATATGAGCTTCAATCGCACCCTTCGTCCAAATCCAAATATGTTGTTGCTTAAGATCTTCGACCAGTGTCGCAATTATTGGTATTGCCTCTGCGTCAGCGGCTAGTAGCTCAAATCCTTCTGACGCTGTGCAAAGGTTGGAGTTTTTAGGCAGGCCGTCATTGGATAGTTCAAGCTGGCCATCATCTGCCAGACGTTGAAATATTGACCGAATCTCAGCTGATCTTTCATCTGTCACACCAAGAATTCCATTGTTGAAAGCTATTTTGAAAATGTAGTCTAAATCAGCTACAATACGTGCATCTAACCCCATCGCTATCAGTACATCGTAGGCCTTTTTTAGACTACCTGAGCCATTTAACCTAATAATTCCAACACGATCACTCCAAGAGTGACCTGCCTCTAATTTTTTGGTAGAGATGAGGTAGAATTGTTGTCTCTGTTCTTCCCTCAACCAAAATAACGCGATCTGAAAAAAGAAATTCTTTTGAATTTGAGAGTTCAAACAGAGTATCGGCTTGGTTGGGTAGGTCTGCGATTGCACCGGCCGCGTCTTCCATTTTGGTTAACGCATTGCAGCCATTTTCGGGCGTTCTTCGGATGATCAATGTTTTCGTGCAGTCTTCCGCTCCGATCATCTCTCCAGTGTGTGTCGTAAAAGCAATCTGGAAGCCGTTGCCCGATAGCTTTTTCAAAGCAGATCGAACCACAGCAATCGCCTGCGGATGCAAATACAATTCCGGCTCGTCGAGTAGCAGCAAAACGGTGCGTCCAGCGACGCCGCCGTCATTTCTTCGAATGTGAGCTAAAGCATTTATGAGCGCAATCTGGACTGATCGTTGAGCGCCGTGGCCCATCGTTGCAGCGTCGCCTTCGAGATCATCGCCGTATCTGTTCTCCGAAACTTTTATTGTCGCCTTCTTCAGGAAGTCGTCGATTTCCGGCATAGGAATGTGCGTCTTTGCCGACATCCCAGGAAAGAATTCAGCTAAGTACCTCTCTATCGTTTCATCAACGTCTCTTAGAATCTGATCTTTATTTACGCCCCTAGCAGACAATTGATCTGCTATTGGGGTCAGTGATGCTAGAATTTGGGCGGAATATTGCTCGCGTACAGGTTCCACAATCTGCTTAATCAATTTTCCGATCGTCGAGCTAGAGGTGGACTTGCCGACATCGTCTGCGGCATTCTCCATGGCTCCAACGAATATAACTTCGGGAAAAAGAGCACTGAGCGCGGCTGGTATACCCGTTGGTGGTGCTACCCAGTCGTTTCCTTCATTGATATCAATGATTTCGAGTCGTATTTGAGATGCGCTTTGTCCGGGTGCTGTTTGTGTGCGGCGAAAGCTAAGGCGACCGCCATCTATAAATGCAATTATTTTATTCCGGTGATTGTCGGCTAAGCCATCTAAGACGGCGTCGGTTATTCCGGTAACTTCAACGGCGACGGAAACTTCCTCTGCCGAGTTGTTAAAACTTGTCTCCGGAATGGAACTTGGCTTGATAACCCACGTAAGTGCCTCGAGCACAGAGCTTTTCCCGGCATTGTTATAGCCAACAAGTGGTGTGTAGTCGGAGAAATGGAAGGTTCCATATCTAATTGCCTTAAAGTTATGTACCGTTAAAGTTGAAATCCGGTGCAACAAACAACCCTCTCTTAGCAATGCGTTAGGGTTGCATTGGTTTTTGAGTTTTGCAACCTAAACCACAACCTCTACCCGCTCCTGCGTCCCCACCCCGAACACGCGCTTATAGCGTGCAATCTCGTCCACCGGTCCCATCGCTTTGTTCGGGTTGTCGGACAGCTTGACGGTGGCGCGCCCGTCGGCCTCGACCGCTTTGCAGACCAGCGAAAACGGGGCCAGCGCGTCGTCGGGCACCAGTCCGATAAAATCATTGGTCAGCATCGTGCCCCAGCCAAAGCTGACGCGGACGCGGCCCTGAAATTGGGCGTGCAGTTCTAGGATTTTCTCGACGTTCAGCCCGTCGGAAAAGATGATCAGCTTGGCCCTCGGGTCTTCGCCGCGGGATGTCCACCAGGCGATCGCCTCTTCCGCGCCAGTCGCGGGGTCGCCGCTGTCGATGCGGATGCCGGTCCAGCCGGCTAGCCAGTCGGGCGCGCGGTTAAGGAAGCCCGGCGTGCCAAAGGTGTCGGGCAAAATGATGCGCAGGTTGCCGTCGTGTTCGGCCTGCCAGTCGGCCAGCACGTCATAGGGCGACTGGCGCAGGGCACCGTCGCCGTCCGCCAGCGCGGCATAGACCATGGGCAATTCGTGGGCGTTGGTGCCGATGGCTTCCATATCGCGGTTCTTGGCGATCAGGCAGTTGGATGTGCCGGTAAAGGCGTCGCCCAACCCTTCTTGCAGCGCTTGCACGCACCAGTCCTGCCACAAAAAGCTGTGCCTGCGCCGCGTGCCAAAGTCTGCGATCCGCAGCCCTTCGACGCCGCGCAGCAGTTCGACCTTTTCCCAGACTTTCGTCATGGCGCGGGCATAGAGCACCTGCAGTTCAAACCGCCCCATATCCCGCAGCACAGCCCGAGAGCGCAGTTCCATCAAGATCGCCAGCGCCGGGATTTCCCACAGCATGACCTCGGGCCAAGAGCCTTCAAACGTCAGCTCGTATTGGCCGTCACGCTTTTCCAAGTGGTAGGGCGGCAGGCGCAGGTTTTCGAACCAGTCCATAAAGTCCGGCGTGAACATCTGGCGTTTGCCGTAAAAGGTGTTGCCGCGCATCCACGTGGACTCGCCGCGCGTCAGGGACAGGGACCGGACGTGATCAAGCTGCTCGCGCAGCTCTGCCTCGTCCACCAGATCGGCAAGGCGGATGGTTTTGGTGCGGTTGATCAGGGAAAACTTGACCTGCACATCCCGTTTGTTGCGAAACACCGATTGGCACATCAGCAGTTTGTAAAAGTCGGTGTCGATCAGGGACCGGACGATCGGATCGATCTTCCATTTGTGGTTCCAGACACGGGTAGCGATGTCGACCATGGGGTCCTCCGGGCGTTTCACGCGGTTAGACCAAGGCTGGGCGCGACTGGCAAGGGCTGTGCAGGTTTACAGGTGCTGCGCCTGCGCCACGGCCGCGTCGTGCAGTTCCAGCGCGCGTTCGGGGGAAACGCCCAGCGTCGCTTCGATCCGGTGCAGCAGGTCGTCTTCCTCTGGCCGCTCCATCCCGTCGGCCAGCACGACGGACCACAACGATTGCACAGCGGTTTCGCGTTCCAACATGGGGATGGCGTCGTGCAGCACGCGGGCCAGCGTGTCGGTGTCGGGCATTGCGACTTCTAGCTTTTCGCAGCGCGCGCGCATTTTGGCGGCCTCGACCGGGTTCAGCGCATACATATGCGACAGGACGTGGTCGATTTCCTCGACCTCTTCGAACAGATAGGCGCGGTCGACTTTGGCAGCGCGCACCAGAAGGGCACCCAAGGCGTGGCGGGCGTCGACCTCTGGCAAGGTGGTGGTCGTTTTGTCGGCGTGAAACAGTGACAACAGACGTTCAAGCATGGCAGGCCCCGCAATTCATTCTGCCCGCTAGGTAGCGCCGCTGGTGCAGTTGCGCAAAGGTATCGTGAAGACCTGTGCCGCAGCGCGTCATTGGCGCAACAGGGTCAGTCGCGGCGCAGCAGCCAGCGAAACACTGTGGGGGCGATGGCAATGATCAGCGTGATGCGAATGATATGCGTGACAGAGACATAGGCGAAGTCCTGTCCCAGCGTGAGCGACAGCAGCGACATCTCTGTCAGGCCGCCGGGGGAATAGGCAAGAAAGGCTTGCGATAGCGGCATGCCCATAAAGTGCGCGATGCCTTCTGCGAACAGCACGGCGATGGCGAGCATGCCAGCGGTGGCAACGGCCGCGATACCAAGATCGCGCAGGATTTCCCTGACGGTCGATCCGACAAAGCGCGCCCCGATAATTGTGCCGATAACGATCTGTGCAGCGATAATGATGACAGAGGGCGGCGCGGTATGAACCATGCCTGCGACATGGACGATGCCCGAAAGGATCATCGGGCCAAAGACGGGGGCGGCGGGCAAGTTAAGCCATTTCCCACCGATAGAGCCGAGCGCGGCGCACCCTGCAAGGATCACATAATCAAGGGCAGACAGCGCCGAAAGCGGAACGAACCCGCGTCCACCCGCACCAGACCGGACGCCCAGAAAGATACCAAAATAGGCGACAACCAGCACGACCACCAAAAAGACGCGGGCGGCATGGGCCAGCGCGATCTTTTTTTCGTTGCCGCCTGCGGCAGCGCCCAGCAGCAACATCTCATTCAAACCGCCGGGCATGGCGGCGTAAAAGGCCGTCACCGGATCATAGCCACCTAGCTTGCGGTAGACGACATACGACACCCCCGCTGCCGCGCATAGGAACAGCGGTAGCAAGATCAGCGTCGCGGCCCAGCTGCTAAGCTGGCCGAACAGCTCTGCCGTGATGCCAGAGCCAAGCAGGACGCCGATGATTGGAATGACAAAGGGGCGCAGTTTGCCCGGGCCGCGCACGGGCAGGCGCGCCATTGCGGCGATCGTGGTGCCGATCATCGGCCCCAGCATCCAAGGCAGCGGCATGCCGACAAAATACCCGATTAGCCCCGACAGCACACCAATCGTCAACGCAAGGCCAGTGTCCTGATTTCGGCGGAGTGCTTTCACAGGCTGCCGATGTGCCGTTCGCCCCGCGCCTTTGCCAGGACGATCTGGCGTTGGCGTTCGCGAAAGCGGTTCTTGTCATCGTCTGACGTTTGGTCGGCGCAGTGGTGACAGGCGACGCCGTCTTCATACTGCGGATGATTGCGGTCCTCGGGCAGCAAGGGGCGCCGGCAAGCGTGGCACAGGATATGCGGGCCTTCGGTCAGGCCATGCCCAACGCTGACGCGCCCATCAAAGACAAAGCATTCGCCCTGCCATGTGCTGTCATCCTGCGGGACTTCTTCAAGGTATTTCAGGATGCCGCCCTGCAGGTGATACACCTCTTCCACGCCCTGACCGCGCAAGTAGTTCGTAGACTTTTCGCAGCGGATGCCGCCGGTGCAGAACATCGCGATCCGCTTATTGTGAAAACGGTCTTTGTTCGCCTCCCACCAGGCGGGAAATTCGCCAAAGCTTTTGGTCTGCGGATCAACGGCACCGTCAAAGGTGCCAATCGCGACCTCATAGTCGTTGCGGGTATCGATCACGGCGACATCGGGCGCGGTAATCAGCGCGTTCCAGTCGGCGGGCGCGACGTAGTGTCCCGTGCCTTGCAGCGGATCGACGTCAGGCTGACCCATCGTCACGATCTCGCGCTTTAGGCGCACCTTCATCCGGTTAAAGGGCTGCTCGCTTGCTGTGCTTTCCTTGTGGACCAGACCTGCGCAACCGGGCAGGGCGCGCAGATGGGCAAGCACGGCGTCAATGCCGGTGCGCGATCCGGCGATGGTGCCGTTGACGCCTTCACCCGCCAGCAGCAGCGTGCCGCTGATGCCGTGCTGTTGGCACAGATCAAGCAAAGGCTGCCGCAGGGATGCGGGGTCCGGGAAGCGGGCGAAATGATAGAGCGCTGCGACAGTAAACATGGCTTTGCCATACGCCTGCCGCGCGCTGGCTTCAAGTCAGGCGCGCGGCTGCCATGGCCAAACCGTCTGACACCGCCGTGAACGCCTGCGCCCGCATTTGCTGCGCCTGCGGGAACAGATCATTCATCGCCTGCGTCACCGTCCCCATCAGGCTGGACCCGCCGACAAAGACGACAGCTGCGACATCACGCGGGGCAGTATCGCCCAGCGTTTCCCATGCGGCCTCTTTTATCGCGGTGGTCAGGTCGGACAGCGTGTCGCCCAACTGATCCGCAGACAGTGGGACCGATAGTCCCTTTTCTAGCGCTTTCAGGTCAATGACGCCCTGAGGATGGTCATTCGCTGTGATCTTGCCCGCCTCAACAGCAAAGGCGACGTCGTGGCCAAGCTCCATCGCGATGACCTCTTCTAGGCGGCCAAAGGCGGTCTGATCGACGCCCATCTTGACCAAATCCGCCACAAGGCGCCGCGTTTCTGCAGTATAAAGGAACGCAATCTTTTCCCAAGTCGCAAGATCGTTGAATATCGCATTTGGCGCTGTCGTCGTGCCGTTGCCGAATGCATTGCGCACATCACCGCCGCGTCCCAGCAAAGGCATCACATGCGCCAATGACAGCAGACGGTCAAAGTCGGTGCCGCCAATCCGCACGCCGTGGCTGTTGAGCACGTCAATCTGCCCAGCGCTTTGACGATACAGCGTAAAGTCAGATGTGCCGCCGCCGATATCAACAATCAGGCCAAGCTGGCCATCGCCCAGCGGCCCGGCGGTCAAGGCTGCGGCCTCTGGCTCTGGCAGGAATTTGACGGTTTTGAAGCCGGCAATCTGATAGGCTTCGGCCAGATCAATCTGCGCCTGCGCGTGGCGGGCAGGGTCTGGGTGGAAATGCACGGGGCGGCCCGACAGCACCGTGTCGAAATCCAGCCGCGTCGCGTCATAGGCGCGGGTGCGCACCGTCGACACAAAGCGCGCGACAGCGTCCAGCAATGTCATCTTTTCATAGCCGATCTGCCGCTGTTCGCGCATCAACGGCGTGCCCAGAACGGACTTTAGGGCGCGCATAAAGCGCCCCTCGCGCCCTTCGATCAAGGCCATATTCGCGGCGCTGCCGATCAGCGTGCGCTTGCGGTCCATGTCAAAGAACAGCGAGGTTGGCAGCGTTTCCCGGCCCGGCTCGACCGGAATGCGGAACACATTATCCCCTGCCATGACGGCGGCGGCGGTGTTCGATGTGCCAAAGTCGATCCCAAGCGTGGCCATGACTGCTTCCTCTATATGCGAAACGCCGCTGCTAGCCCAAAGCGCTGGCGGCATCAACCGTCTGAGCGATTGACCAAGGACAGGCGGGGTTTTACCCATTGGGGACCCGTTTGAAAGGCACCATTATGCAGCCCCTGACACATGCTTTGATCGTAATCGACATGCAGAACGACTTCTGCCCCGGCGGCGCACTGGCCGTCACGGGCGGCGATGACATCGTTGACGGAATCAATGCGTTGATGGCGGACTTTCAAACCGTGATCCTGACGCAGGATTGGCACCCGGCCGGGCATTCTTCTTTTGCCAGCAGTCATCCCGGTGCTGCGCCGATGCAGGTCGTCGATATGCCGTATGGGCCGCAGGTGCTTTGGCCCGACCACTGTATCCAAGGCACGCCCGGCGCTGCGTTTCATCAAGGTCTGCGCACGGACGGCGATCTGATCATCCGCAAAGGGTATAACCCGGCGATCGACAGCTATTCGGCGTTTTTCGAAAACGACCACACCACCCCAACGGGGCTAGAGGGGTATTTGCGCACACGCGGCATTACAACGCTGACCATGGTCGGCCTCGCGCTTGATTTTTGCGTAAATTATTCGGCGGTTGATGCTGCAAAGCTGGGGTTTGACGTGACCGTTCACACGCTGCTTTCTCGGGGTATTGATGTGGGTGGATCGCTGGACGCCGCCTTGGACGGGATGAAGGCTGCGGGTGTGACGCTGACAGCATAGTCATGCGCCCGTGTGGCACCTGTGGCGCGCAGGTGCCACTGCCACGTTGAATCGCCAGTGCTGCAAAACGTGGAGGGACCGAATCGACTCGGTTTGGTAACAATCAGGTAATGGCTCGAAAAATCGGGCAGCAGCAGTCAGGCAAATCAGATGATGAACCGTCGTACTTTCGCGGCCAGCGCCGCTATTTGCGTTGCAGGAACCACTGTCAGCGCCAACCCGCTTGCCCGTATCTTTGGCAGACCCACAAACCGGGCAGAGCAGTTTTTGCCGCAAGAGGTCGACGTTAGTCCCGACCTGCCCGCTGGACAGATTCACGTCATCAAAAAAGATTTCTTCCTGTACTGGACGCTCGGAAATGGCCGCGCGCGGCGCTATGGGATCGCGCTGGGTGCTGACGGGCGCAACTATACCGGCGTTCTGAAGATCAAGCGCAAGCGTGAATGGCCCAGCTGGGTGCCGACACCGCAAATGGTGCGGCTAGAGCCGGAGATTTACGGCCCCTATCGCAAAGGCCTGCCCGGCGGGCATCCGCAGAACGCATTGGGTGCGCGGGCGCTGTATTTGTATGATGGCAACGTCGACACCTACTACCGCATCCATGGCACACCCCAGCCAGAGACGATTGGTACTGCCTTTTCGTCCGGCTGCGTGCGGCTGACGAACGAATATGTGTCAGAGCTGTATGACTTGGTCCCAATCGGCACAGAGGTTTTCCTGTTCTAAGCAACGAGCCATTAACCTGATTGGCGCAAATTGTCCCCGAATCCATGATGGAAGGTTGGGGCATGAAGCGAAGACAGTTTTTGGCTGGGGCGGGTGCAGCGTTGCTTGCCAGCCCAGCAATCGCATCAAACGTCTGGCAGCGGCATCTGATTACGATGGCGCAGCCGATGTCTGCCGGTCAGATCCACGTCGATACGGGCAGCCGGTTTCTGTATCTGACCCTTGGGGGCCAACAGGCCCTGCGTTATGGCGTGTCCGTCGGTGCAGCGGGCCGACAATTTACCGGCAAGGCGGTCATTGCGCGTAAAGCGGTCAAGCCGTCGTGGGTGCCGACCCGCAACATGATCCGGGTGGAACCTGCAGTATATGGCCCCTTTGCCAGCGGCCTGCCGGGCGGACACCCTAGCAATCCCCTTGGGGCCGCGGCGCTGTATTTGCATCGGGGCGGACGCGACACGCTGTACCGCATTCACGGCACGCAGCAGCCTGACCGTATTGGGCAGGCTTTTTCGTCAGGCTGCATCCGGTTGGCGAATGCGGACATGCTCGATCTATATGCGCGGGTGTCTGTGGGGACGGTCGTGCGCGCAGCGTAAAGGTCGGGGCAGACGCGCCGCCCCGACCAATGGCTCATTTCAGTTTCGTCATCCGCAGATAAGGCAGGACGGTTTTGAAATCGCCGAACTTTTCTTTGGCATCCGCATCGGACACTGACGTCGGGATGACGACATCATCGCCGACGTTCCAGTTCGCGGGTGTCGCCACGCCGCGTCCTGCTGCGGTCTGAAGACCGTCCAGCGCGCGCAGCACCTCTGCAAAGTTGCGGCCGACGTTCATTGGATAAACCATCGACAGCTTTAGCTTTTTGTCCGGGCCGATGATGAACACGGCGCGTACGGTGGCGGTGTCATTAGGCGTGCGGCCATCGGGCAAATACGCCTCTGCTGGCAGCATGTCGAAGGCTTTGGAGATCGCAAGATCCTGGTCCGCCGCAATCGGAAAGCCGGGCTTAGCACCGCCAGCTGTCTCAATATCGACCTTCCACTTCTTGTGCTCTTCGACGCCGTCAACGGACACACCCAGCACCTTGGTGCCACGCTTGTCCCATTCGTCGGCCAATTGGGCCACTGCACCGAATTCAGTGGTGCAGACGGGGGTGAAATCCTTGGGGTGCGAAAAGATGATCGCCCAAGAATCGCCGATCCAGTCGTGTAGCTTGATCTCTCCCTGATCGGTCAAGATCGTCAGGTTGGGAACTTCGTCGTTGATGCGCAGTGCCATTGGGATGCTCCTTTTGATTGGATAGCACTTACATAGTCATTCGGCGGGGTGATGCCACTGCTTGTGCAAGACCTGCGGCGCTGTCACTCTGCCGGAAATTACGCACAAGGACCGTATCATGATCGAGAAACGCGACTTTTATATCAACGGCACGTGGGTCGCCCCGGCGCAGCCCCGTGACTGCCAAGTTATCGACCCAGCCACGGAAGAGGCGGTCGCAGTGATTTCCCTAGGCGGTCAGGCAGATACCGACGCAGCCGTCGCTGCCGCTAAGGCTGCGTTTCCCGCATGGGCGGCGCTCACACCGCAAGAACGCGCGGGCTATTGCGCCGGGATTTTGGACCAGTACCGCAAGCGCGAAGGCGAGATGGCCGAGGCGATCCGCGCCGAAATGGGCGCGCCGATCAAGCTGGCCCGCGAAAGCCAAGCGCCGTGTCTGCCGTGGCACCTAGAGAACTTTCTGACCGCCGTTGATCAGATCGAATGGATCAAACCGCTTGGCGATCACGCCCCCAATGACCGAATCGCGCTAGAGCCGATTGGCGTTGTGGGCCTGATCACGCCGTGGAATTGGCCAATGAACCAAGTTACGCTGAAGGTCATTCCAGCACTGCTGGCAGGCTGCACAATCGTGATGAAACCCAGCGAAGAGGCACCGCTGTCGTCCCTATTGTTCGCTGAATTTGTCCATGACGCGGGCGTGCCAGCTGGCGTGTTCAACCTTGTGAATGGCGACGGGCTTGGTGTCGGCTCTCAACTCTCGGCGCACCCCGACGTGGCGATGATTTCCTTCACCGGTTCGACCCGCGCTGGCATTGCCATTTCCAAGACTGCCGCAGAGACGCTCAAGCGTGTTACGCTGGAATTGGGCGGCAAAGGTGCCAACGTGATCTTTGCCGATGCTGACGAAAAGGCGGTCAAGCGCGGAGTGCTGAACTGCATGCAGAACACTGGCCAGTCTTGCAACGCGCCGACGCGGATGCTTGTGGAACGCTCTGTTTACGACCGTGTCGTTACCGAGGCGGCAGAGGTTGCCTCTGCCATTGCAGTTGGCCCCACAACGCAAGAGGGGCGGCACATTGGTCCAGTGGTCAACAAAAGCCAGTGGACGCAGATCCAAAAGATGATCGAAACGGGCATCAACGAGGGCGCGCGCCTTGTTGCTGGTGGGCTTGGTCTGCCAGAGGGCGTGAACCGTGGTTATTATGTGCGGCCCACGGTCTTTGCTGACGTCAGCAACGACATGGCGATCGCGCAGCAGGAAATCTTTGGCCCTGTGCTGTCGATCATTCCGTTCGAGGATGAAGCTGACGCTGTTCGCATCGCCAACGATACGCCCTATGGCCTGACGAACTATGTCCAGACGCAAGACGGCGCAAAGCGCAACCGGATGGCGCTGGCGCTGAAGTCCGGCATGGTCGAGATGAACGGCCAAAGCCGCGGGGCAGGCAGCCCTTTTGGCGGGATGAAGATGTCCGGCCGCGCACGTGAAGGCGGCGTTTGGGGGATCGAAGAGTTCCTTGAAAGCAAAGCCATTAGCGGCTGGTCGAACGACTAAACCAAGCGGGGTAAAACTTTTCGGATGAAGAGTTTTACCCCAACTCATTCTCAGTCAAGAATCGAAGTGTCACCAATAGCCCCGTATTAGAATGGGGCTTTGCAGGTGATTTTGGTCGGTGCACCGCCGTCGGGGTGTCTGAATTGCAGCGATTCGGAATGCAGCATCATGCGGGGAAAATCGCGCGCTGGGCCTGTCGCATAGAATGGATCGCCCAAGATGGGGTGTCCCAAGGCCAGCATGTGAACGCGCAACTGATGTGATCTGCCAGTTTGCGGCATCAGGCGCATACGGGTTTCCGTCTCTGACCGCTTCAACCTGCGCCAGTCCGTCACCGCCGCGCGGCCGTTTTCATGATCGACCATTTGTAGCGGACGATTAGGCCAATCAACGATCAGCGGCAGATCAATGGTGCCTTTCGCCTCTTCGACCTTACCCCAGACCCGCGCGATGTAAGTCTTCTTAGTATACCGCTTTTCGAACTGTAGGCCCAGATGGCGCTGGGCGTGCGGCGTCAGGGCAAAGATCATGACGCCGGACGTATCGCGGTCCAGCCTGTGCACGAGCAGCGCCGTTGGGAAAACAGCCTGCACCCGCGTGATGAGACAGTCCGCCAGATGCTCGCCTTTGCCTGGCACGGACAGCAGGCCTGCGGGTTTGTCGACCAAAATGACCTGATGGTCGTCGTGCAAGACCACGAGCGGGTCCATTGGTGGGTTGTAGTCATCACTCATGACAATAGTCATAATGGGGTCCGATCGCCGAAAATTGCAGATCCGACGCGGATATGTGTCGCCCCATGCGCGATGGCCGTTTCGAAATCGCCGCTCATCCCCATCGATAAGCCCAGCAGTCCGTTGCGGACAGCAATCTCGCGCAGCATGTCAAAGTGCGGGGCTGGGTCCAGATCGGCAGGCGGGATGCACATCAGACCCATCACCGGTAGGTCGCCGTCCTGCGCGTTGCGGATCAGGGCATCGGCATCTTGCGGTAAGACGCCTGCCTTTTGCGGCTCTGCGCCGGTATTGATCTGGATGAACAGCTTTGGGCATGTCCCCATCTCTTGCGTAAGCCGGATCAGAGTGTTGACCAGTTTGGGCCGGTCCACAGTGTGGATCGCATTGAACAGTTCCATCGCGCTGCGCGTCTTGTTCGTTTGCAATGGCCCGATCAAATGCAAATCGACCTCGCCAAACGTTGCGCGAAAGTCCGGCCACTTACCTTGCGCCTCTTGAACCTTGTTCTCTCCAAAGATTCGTTGCCCTTGGGTCAAGACAGAGTGGATTCGGTCCAAAGGTTGTACTTTTGACACCGCGATAAGCGTCACGTCGCCGGGATCGCGTCCGGCAGATTGTGCAGCCTGCGCCGCGCGGGCTCTGATTGTATCAAGTGTCATTGCCGTTTCCCCAAGTCCTTCAGATCGCTTGCCTGTTGGGGCATAAGGCGAAAATCATCCGAAGTCATGACAACTTGTTGCCGAAATCGTGTGTGTCCCTGTTGCATCATTTTCCTGCGACTGGGGCTTGCCAAGGCCAAATCTCTTGAGTGAGCAGCCGATCAGGCGCAATTACTGCCCCAATGCCGGAGCAACTGGCATATCTTGGAATGCAAAACACGAGGGAATTATCCATGAAAAGCATCCTTCTTACCTCGACCGCGCTGGTTGCCTTTGCTGGTGCCGCTGCTGCTGAGAGCCACGCCTCCGCTGACATGATGGGCCCACAGGGCGTTGTCTGGGGTGCCGACGGCGAGTTCGGTTACAACAAAGAAGTCGAAGATGGCTTCTACTTCGACGGTGGCTTGGCAGTTTCGACATCTGCTGGCATGAACATGGGCCTGACCGCTGGTCTGACTCTGGACGTCGATCTGACCTTCAACGACGCAGAAGGCGACGTTGCAGATCCTTCCGGTGACGGCGCGTTCAGCAACATCGGCATCAGCGGTTCCGACTTTGTCGTGTTCGTTGAAGGTCAAGGCGCAGCTGTCTACGCTGGTGACACCGCAACCGCGTCCGAAAAGACCTGGTCCGGCACAACCAACATGGAAAACGACGGCTTCCTGGAAGTCGACGACGTCAATGACGGCGCTGACGACGGCGATTTCGTCGATGGCGTGATCCGTGGCGATCTGGCCTACGGTCCTGTAACGGCTTCGCTGTCGTTCCTGATGGCTGACGGCGCAGACACAAATGGCGACCTTGATGGCCTTGACGGTCTGCAGTTCGGCGCAGTGTCCACCTTTGGTGCGTTCACCGTGGGTATGACGTACCAGCAAGGCGTTAGTGGCGCTCTGGTAGACGCAGACGATACCGCAACTGCAGGCAGTGACGGCATCATCGGCAACTCTGACGATGGTGTAGAGAACCCCGGCACCGTTGACGAAGTCATCGGCGTGTTCGCTTCGACCACGTTCTCTGGCGCAAACGTCAAAGTTGCTTACGCTACGAACCTGGACACCGAAGAGGACTCCGTTGGCTTCCAGCTGGACTACCCATTCGGTCCGGTCACCGCGACTGTGTTCTACTCCATCGAATCTGCAGTTGACGACAACTACGGTGTGGCTGTTGCCTACGCTAACGGTCCTGTCGCAGCGACTGCTTACTACCACGATGGTAACGACCAGGAAATCGGCCTGGAAGGTTCCTATGACTTCGGCATGGGCCTGACCATGTACGCTGGTTACATCCAGAACGACGGCGACAGCGATGCGACTGAAGCATACGCAGCTGCTGAGTACGACCTGGGTGGCGGTGCTAGCCTGATCGCAGCTTACGGCGACGCTGGCGACACCTACACCGGTGACAACGACGAAATCGGTAACGCTTACGAAGTCAACGAAGGCACAACAATTGCCGTCTCCTTCACGTTCTAATCGAACCTGAAGACTTCAAGATTGGGGCGGTCCTTCGGGGCCGCCCTTTTTCGTTTGCGTAGGGCTCTGGCGCATGTCGCGGTCTATCGGACTTGTGACGGCCCTCTTGCTTCGCTACATCTTTTGGCGAAACAACCGTCGGTGCGGCGGCGCGCGATTTTGCGAATGAACTGGACACTTGGCCCATTGGGCTACAGTTGACCGGCTATTCCGGGCCGCATCCCCCGCCCCGTTTGCCGCCATTGCCGTTATCGATCCGGCCTGCCCGAAGAAAGCCTTCACCAGATGACCACCTATTCCCCCGCTGAAATCGAAGCCCGCTGGCAGGCCGCATGGTCCGCCGCCGATGTGTTCAAGGCGGTGCGCAGCGACGACAAGCCAAAGTATTACGTGCTGGAAATGTTCCCTTATCCGTCGGGTCGCATCCACATCGGGCACGTGCGCAACTATACGATGGGCGACGTGATCGCGCGTTATAAGATGTCCACCGGGCATAATGTGCTTCACCCGATGGGTTGGGATGCTTTCGGCATGCCGGCTGAAAACGCGGCGATGGCCAGTGGCGGCCACCCCAAGGATTGGACCTATCAGAACATCGCCGACATGCGCGATCAGATGAAGCCGCTGGGCCTGTCGATTGATTGGTCGCGCGAATTGGCCACCTGTGATCCGGAATACTACGGTCAGCAGCAGGCGCTGTTCCTCGATTTTCTGGAAAAGGGCCTGATTTATCGCAAAAAAGCGATCGTGAACTGGGATCCGGTCGATATGACCGTTCTGGCGAACGAGCAGGTCGAAGACGGCAAAGGCTGGCGTTCTGGCGCAGAGGTTGAGCGCCGCGAGCTGACGCAATGGTTCTTTAAGATCTCTGACTATTCAGAAGAACTGCTTGAAGGCCTTGATGGGCTGGATGACTGGCCTGCGAAGGTCAAGCTGATGCAATCCAACTGGATCGGCAAATCCCGTGGTTTGCAGTTCAGCTTTGGCCTAACCGATGCCCCCGATGGACACGACCGGGTAGAGGTTTACACGACCCGCCCCGACACGCTGATGGGTGCGTCTTTTGTCGGCATCTCGCCCGATCATCCTTTGGCGAAATCGCTGGAACGCCATGACCCCGCGGTCGCAGCATTCTGCGCCGACGTGCGCAAAGGCGGCACGACCGAAGAGGCGTTGGAAAAGGCCGAAAAGCGCGGCTATGACACCGGGCTGAAAGTGCGCCACCCCTTTGACACCGCGTGGGAATTGCCGGTCTATATCGCGAACTTCGTGTTGATGGACTACGGCACTGGCGCGATCTTTGGTTGCCCCGCACATGATCAGCGCGACTTTGAATTTGCGACGAAATACGACTTGCCCATCACCGCGACCTTCCTTCCGTCAGAAGATGCCGAAGCGGCGCTGACCGAGGCGTATACGCCAGCGAAAACCGAAAAGGTGTTTTACGTCAAAGGTTTCGCAGGCGAAGATTGGCAGACTGGCGCTGATGCCGTCGATGCCGCCATCGCGTTCTGTGAGGCGAATGGCGTCGGCCATGGCGTCACCAAGTTCCGTCTGCGTGATTGGGGCCTGTCCCGCCAGCGCTATTGGGGTTGCCCGATTCCGATCATCCACTGCGACACTTGCGGTGTGGTGCCAGAGGCGAAGGAAAACCTGCCCGTCGAACTGCCCTATGACGTCACCTTTGACGTCCCCGGCAACCCGCTGGACCGTCACCCGACATGGCGCAACTGCGCTTGCCCGAAATGCGGCGCGGATGCGCGGCGCGAGACGGATACGATGGACACCTTCGTCGACTCGTCATGGTATTATGCGCGCTTTACCGCGCCGCGTGCTGATACGCCGACGGTCCATGACGACGCCGCCTATTGGATGAACGTCGACCAATACATCGGCGGCATCGAACACGCGATTTTGCACCTGTTGTATTCCCGCTTCTTCGCCCGCGCGATGCACATGACTGGCCACCTGCCCAGCACGGCGGCCGAGCCGTTTAACGCCTTGTTCACCCAAGGTATGGTCACCCACGCGATCTATCAGACCAAGCGTCCCGATGGCCGACCCAACTATCACTACCCCGAAGAGGTCACGCTGCGCGACGGCGGTGCCTTCCTAGAGGACGGCACACAGGTCGAGGTGATCCCTTCTGCCAAGATGTCGAAGTCCAAGAATAACGTGGTCGATCCGGTCAACATCGTGCGTCAATACGGGGCCGACACCGCCCGCTGGTTCGTGCTGTCAGACAGCCCGCCGGAACGGGACGTCGAATGGACAGCCTCTGGCGCGGAAGCGACCTACAAGCATCTGGGCCGCGTCTGGCGCACCGCCAATGACATCGCGCAAAGCACGGTTGAGGGCGCAACCGACGGTGATCAGACGCTGCTAAAAGAGATGCACCGCGCCGTGCGCGATGTGACGCTGGGAGTCGAATCCTTTGGCTTTAACGCAGCGATTGCCCGGCTTTATGCATTCACAAATGCGCTGTCGAAATCCAAAGCCAGCACATCGGCCCGCCGCCAGGCCGCGATGACGCTAGCCCAGTTGATGGCCCCGATGACGCCGCACTTGGCCGAGGACGTCTGGTCGATGCTGGGCGGCGAAGGGCTGATCCTGCACGCCCCATGGCCGCAGCCGGACGAGGCCATGTTGGTCGACGCCGAGGTCACGCTGCCAATTCAAATCAACGGCAAGCGTAAATCGGAAATCACCGTGGCCGCCGATGCGGATGCGGCGACAGTCGAAAAATTGGTGCTGGCGCAGGATGCCGTGCAGCGGAACCTGGATGGCGCAACGCCGAAAAAGATCATCGTTGTCCCCGGCCGGATCGTGAACATTGTTGTATAAGCTCGCCTCTCGCCGCGCAGTGCTGCTGGCCTTGATGGCGGTCGGGGCCTGCGGGTTCACGCCCGCGCTGGCTCCGGGCGGCGATATGCTTAAGTTGCGCAATACGGTCGCGGTCAGCGCGCCGGACACCATCGCGGGATTTGCAATCCGCAGCCGGTTGATTGACCGGCTGGGGCGGGCGACGGCCCCGATCGCGACGCTCAGCGTGAACGTCGAAGAGGCGCTGGACGTTGCGGCGCAATCGCAAAGCGGCGCGACCCTACGGTATAACGTGGTTGGGGCTGCGGGCTGGCAGCTGACCGCGGCTGACGGAACAGTCTGGGGCAGCGGTCAGGTCGACGGCTTTACCAGCTACGCCGCGACGGGCTCGACTGTGGCAACGCAATCCGCTGCGACGGATGCGGTGGGGCGGCTGATGATCATTTTGGGTGACAAGGTCGTCGCGCAACTGATGCTGCTGGACCTGCCACAGTGAAGCTGACCGGGCGCAATGCAGCGGACTTTATTCGTAAGCCGCAGGCGACTCGTGCCGGGATCTTGATCTTTGGCGCTGATCCGATGCGCGTAGCCACCGCGCGGGCGCAAATTGTGAATGCATTGGTCGGACCGCAAGGCGAATCCGAAATGCGTCTGACGCGCATCGCCGCCAGCGATCTGCGCAAAGACCCCGCGCTTGTGAATGATGCAGTCAAGGCGCAAGGCTTCTTTCCCGGTCCTCGCGTCGCACTGGTCGAGGACGCGACGGACGGTTTGTCGAAACTGATGACCACCGTGCTGGAGGATTGGCGCGAAGGGGATGCGCAGTTGGTTGTGACTGCTGGTCAGCTGACTGCGAAATCGGCGCTGCGCAAGGTGTTCGAGGGGCATAGCAACAGCGTTGGGATCGCGCTTTATGACGACCCGCCCAATGCTGAGGACGTGCAGATTTTGCTAGATGCCGCCAAACTGGCGATTCCGAATCGCGACGTGATGGATGCCATTATGGCGATGGCACACAGTCTGACCCCCGGCGATTTTCGCCAAACGATCGAAAAACTGGGCCTGTATAAGCTGGGCGATCCAGAGCCGCTCAGTGTTGCCGATGTCGCGCTGTTGGCCCCGCAGTCGGCTGATGTGGATGTCGATGATATTCTGGTGGTCGTGGCCGAGGGCAATTCCCAGATGATCGGCCCAGTGCTGCGCGACCTTTATGCGCAAGGCGTGTTGCCGATTACACTGTGCATTGGTGCGATGCGCCATTTCAGGCAGCTGCATGTCGTCGCTTCTGATCCCGGCGGCCCCGGTCAGGGTATCGGCCGTCTGCGGCCTCCTGTCTTCGGCCCGCGCCGGGACCGACTGGTGCGGCAAGCATCGCAATGGGGGCGGGATCGTTTGGAGCGCGCGATTGCGGCGCTCACGGACACTGACCTGACCATGCGGTCAGCAAGCCATGCACCGCAGCATGCGCTGATGGAACGGACGCTGATCCGGCTTGCAATGATGGCCCGCCACTGATCCGCGTCCGCTGCGCCGCTTAGTTAGCCGCCGCCAGCGCAAGTGCGGCAAGCAGGCCGACGATCACCAGATCACCTTTTGGCATAGGTGCCACCGGCTGTGTGGTAACCTGATTTTTGGTTGCGGTTGCGGTTGTATGGCTGTCAGCCAAGGCAGCAGGCGCTGTAAGCGCTGTCATCACTGCAAGGGCCACGATACGGGACTTTTGATGTTTCAAAGGTCTCTCCAGTTTTGTGGTTGCGTGTGATGGACGGCTAACAAAGGTCCTGTTCAGATGTCAAATCAGTGCGAAAATACTTATAAGCAAAGAAAAAGGGCTGGCGAAACGCCAGCCCTTTCAAATCTTGTTCTAATCCGATGAGGGATTAGTAGGAGCCGGAAGCTGCGACCAGAGCGGCCAGCAGGCCCAGAACGATGTAGCCGGAGTTCACGGAACCGGTAGGTGCCATCGGTGTGTCGACGACGACAACCGGAGCTTCCATGACTTCAGGAGCCAGGCCGCCAGCGGAAGCTGCGGCACCAGTCACTGCGATTGCGGCAGCGGCTGCGAGGGTAGTGGTGATGCGCATTGTGGGTACTCCAATTAGATGCACGTTGTGGACGATCACAAGTTGTCTATCCACGTTTTATGCCCAAAACAAGATACTTGTGAAAATCGGACAACACTGTTGCCACATCTGCACGCATCTCGCTCGGCGGAGTCCTGCTCGCAACCAGCTTACGCGCTGAGGACTTGGGTGCAATGACTTTTATTGAAACGGCAACCTATTGAATTTTAATGACTTAATCCAATTCTATGCATTGGGGGTGGTTTGGGTCGCTTAGTTTGTGTTGGCAGCGCATCCCTAATCTGGCAGCCAAGGCGATGCTGCATTGCAACAGTTCCATGCAATAAGAGTGATTAATCTCTGGGCTGTCACATGGCCGATTAACTGTTGAAATGGATTGCGCCGACGGTGTCCAAGCCAGCGTGCGGCGTTCAAAAGCCTGTGTAACAAGGCCATCGGGCCGCTTTAATAGCACGAGGAACGGCCTCTAAGCCGTTCTGATCGCAATCGAATCATTCGAATCGCGTCACGCGGCGATTTGGTGCAAAGCGGCGACAGCGGCGGCGCGCCCGGTCGCAAGGCAAGCGGTAATCAGGTAGCCGCCGGTGGGTGCCTCCCAATCCAGCATCTCTCCGGCGGCAAAGGTGCCGGGCTTGCTGGGCAGCATTAGGCCATCAAGCTGCGAAAAGCGCAGCCCGCCAGCGGTCGAAATCGCCTGATCAAGCGGGGCAGGGCCGCTGTGCATCATGGGTAATGCCTTTAACAACGCCGCTGTGTGGGTGGCAGGTTCAGCGCGGCGGGACATCTCGTTGAACAACGCGATTTTGACGGGCGGTAGGCGCAGCGTGGATTTCAGGATTTTGCCTAGGCTCGATTTTTGGCGTGCCGCGTCCAGCTTTTGCTGCAAGGCCGAAAGCTCGTGATCTGGCATCAAGTCCACAAAAAGGGGCGCACCATCGCGGACCGCTGCGGATACGGCATAAATACCGCCACCCTCAATCCCGTTCTGCGTAATCACCCATTCACCCCGAGAGGTCGCCTTTCCGGCATGCAAGGTCGTCGCCTTGATCGGCTGGCCAAAATAGGGGGCCATGTGGTCAGACCAATCCACGCGAAAGCCGCAGTTTGCGGGTTTGAATGGCGCGACGTCGCTGAAATGATCGGCCCATTGCCCGTCCGAGCCGAGCCTGCGCCAGCTTGCGCCGCCGCAGGCCAAAATGGTGATGTCGGCGCTGCGCGTGACCGGCCCATCAGGCGTGTCAAAGCGCAAGGCATTGCCGTCCCAGCCCGTCCACGTCCAGCGCGTCAAAAGGGTGACGCCTTGTTGCGTCAGCCTATTCAACCACGCCCGCAAGAGTGGAGAGGCCTTCATCGCGACGGGGAACACCCGCCCTGTCGAGCCTGTAAAGACGGGTTGCCCCAACCCTTCCGCCCAAGCCGTCACCTGTGCTGGGCCAAATTGCGCCAAGGCATCGCGCAGAGCTGGGGGCGCATCGCCAAAGGCTGCATCGAACTGAGCTGGATCTTCAATCTTGGTCAGGTTCAGGCCTGATTTTCCGGCCATCAGAAATTTGCGCCCAACGGACGGCATCTGGTCTATCACCGTGACAGCGACGCCTGAGGCGGACAAAACGTCAGCGGCCATAAGCCCGGCTGGTCCTGCACCCACGATGATTGCCGTCTTTTGGTCTGTGCCTGTCACTGCAACATTGCCTTGATCGCGCTGACATGGGTCAGATCAGCTGCCAGCGCGTCACTGCACAAGGCTGTCGCGGCTGCCACCGGATCATCGGCAATCTGGTCGAGCAATCCGCAAGCCAAAGCGTCTTGCGCTGTCAGTTTGGCACCTGCCAAAAGGATTAGCTTTGCCCGAGACAGGCCTGCCAGTGCGATCAGCCGTGCGGGATCACCGGGTTGGGGCAATACGCCAAGTTTCATGACAGGGTAGAACACCTTGGCCCCCGGCGCGGCGACGCGCAGATCGCAAGCAAGCGCCATACCGCAGGCACCGCCGGCAAGCGTGCCATTTAAGGCCGCGATGGTCAGGCCGGGCAGGGCGGCGATTGCGGCTGACAATTCCTCCCATAAGGGAGACGTTTTCAGCTCTGCCACATCGGCCAAATCGGCCCCGGCGCTAAACACGCGCCCGGTGCCGGTCAGGATCATCGCCTTAGCAGACCTAGCCGCGCGCACAGCGACGATCAGATCGCGCAGCATGTCGGCGGTCAGGGCGTTCGCCTTGTCCGGACGATCCAGCGTGATGATCGCCAGATCGCCATCGCGGTCGGTCTTTATCACGCGACGCCAACCTTTTTGCGGATGTCGTCGTCCCGCAGGGATACGTCTTTGCCAAGCCACGGATCGGCCTCGGCGGTGCACATCCAGACCAGCGCCTGCGCGGCCCATTCGGGCGGGATATGCGCGGACCAGTCTAGCTGGGCAACAGGGCCGACGCCGGACTGCTTGATTTCACGCTGCATGTCGGTGGCGACGGTGCCGGGCGACAGGCCAAGGATGCGCAGGCCTTTGCCGCGGTTTTCGCGGTCGGCAACTTGCGTCAGCATATACGCGCCCGCCTTGCTGGCGCAGTAGGCGGACCAGCCCTCTAGCGGGTTATGGGCGGCACCCGACGATACGGTGATGATGGTGCCCGATCCCTGCGCAATCATCGGACCCATTGCTGCGCGCATGCCGTGCATGACGCCCTTGAGGTTGATGTCGATGGCCTTGCCCCATGCCTCTGGGTCAACATGGCTAAGCGCGCCGATCGGGTCGATGACGCCAGCGTTGTTGATGACGACGTCGATCTTGCCGAAAGTTTGGATCGCGGCGTTCACGGCCTGCTCTGCCTCCCAGTAGCGGGACACGTCGCAGGGGATCGCCAGCGCTTGTTTGCCGATCTGCCCCGCAAGCTCGGTAATCTGCTCGCGGGATCGCGCAACCAAGGCGACATTGGCCCCAGCGGCAGCAAAAGCCTGCGCGGCGGCGGCCCCGATGCCGCGGCTTGCGCCTGTGATCAGAACGGTTTTACCGGTCATGTCAAAGTTTTTCATCGCACTCCCTTTCGGTCCCCGGCGGGACACTTTAGCGTTGCGCCAGAATTCCCCACTTGGACCGGAACGGCAAGAGCGCCGCGCCAAAGTTCAGTCCCACAAGGATTAGTCCCATGATGACATCTAAAGCACTACGCGCAAGCGCTTGCCTGACGGCAGTGATGCTTGCCCCTGCGGCACACGCCGATGTAACCGCCCAGCAGGTCTGGGACGCGTGGCAGGACAGCATGACCGAATACGCCGCATCCGCGCAGATCACGACCGGTGCGGTTGATGCGTCCGGTGACACGGTGACGGTCACCGATTTTGCCCTGAATAACGACATCGACGGCGACACGGTCAGCATGACGATCCCGCAGATCGTCTTTACTGGCGCGGGTGATGGCACTGTTGATATCACGCTGTCCGACACAGTTCCGGTTGAATTCACCACCGGTGCTGACGTCGATGTAAAGATGAGCATCAAGCAGACTGGGACTGTTATCAAGGCCAGCGGCACGCCAGAGGCGTTGAGCTATGATGTCGCAGCGGATCAATATGTCATCTCTGTCGACAAGCTAACGGGCACCGACGGCACCATCGACGGCGATATGCGTGTGGCGCTGAATGCGGTCAAAGGCACATCGACGATGGTGACCGGCGATCTGCGCGAAAGCAGCTATGATCTGACGGCGGGCACGGTCGATCTGCTGGTCGACATTACCGCACCGGATGCGACCTCTGTCATGATCTCGGGTAAGATTGATGGCGTTGCCAGCGCTGGCACCAGTAGCGCGCCGGTGGATCTGGACTTTACCGACCCGGCCGCGATGTTCGGCGGCGCGTATGTTGCCAAGGGTAGCTATACCAGCGGGCCTTCGGCCTACATCATCGCCGTGGATGGTACGACGACGGTGAATGGCACCGCAACCAATGGTCCGGGCACGATGTCCTATTCCGTCGGGCCAGAAGGGCTGTCCTATGATATCACAGCCACCGACGTGAATGCCGACCTGACCAGCAGCGAAATGCCGTTCCCGTTTAAGCTGTCTGCAGCGTCCTATGGCTTTGCCATGACGACGCCGTTGGCACCAACAGATGCGCCTGTGCCGTTCAAACTGGCGCTGGACCTGTCCGGCGTCACCGTGAACGAGGAAATCTGGGCGATGGTCGATCCGTCATCCGCCCTGCCGCATGACCCTGCGACGATCAAGCTGGACGTGACCGGCGCAGCGCAATTGGATGTGCCGCTGATGGACGCTGAACAGGCGCAGGCGCTTGCGATGGAGCCTGGCTTCCCCGGTAAGATCGAAAGCCTGTCGCTGAACAATCTGACTGTGGATGCGGTCGGTCTGAACGTGAACGGAACCGGCGAATTCACCTTTGATAACGCCGACACGACGACCTTTCCGGGCATGCCGCGCCCCGATGGTACGGTCACGATTGACGTGGCCGGGGCCAACGCGCTGATCGACAACCTGATCACAATGGGTCTGATCCCGGCAGAGCAGGCGATGATGCCGCGCATGATGCTGGGTATGTTCGCAAAACCCGTCGGCGAAGACGCGGTGCAATCGGTGATCGAGGTGAAAGACGGTCAAGTCATGGCCAATGGTCAGCGCATTCGCTGACCCCTGCGCGCAGCCCGTCACCTTGCGGTGCGCGGCTGCGCGGACTACCTGAATGGGCGACATAAAGGAAACCGTCCCCATGACCGATCTCGCTGCGCTGACCCAACAGATCCTTGACGCCGCCCGCCGGGCCGGTGCCGATGATGCCGACGCCATTGCGGTGCAGGGCACGTCGATCGCCATTGATGTGCGCCAAGGCGCGCTGGAAAAGGCAGAGCGGTCAGAAGGCGTCGATATCGGTCTGCGCGTTTTGCTGGGGCAAAGGCAGGCTTGCGTGTCCACCTCTGACAGTCGCCCTGCTGCGATTGCGGCGATGGCAGAACGCGCCGTCGCCATGGCGAAAGAAGCGCCAGAGGACCCGACCGTTGGCCTAGCTGATCCAAGCCAGCTGACCGCGCAGACGGATAGCGGCTATCTGGAGCTTTGCGACGAATCGCCCGAACCCGACCCGCAAACCCTGCAGGACTACGCCTTGCGCGCAGAGGCGGCGGCGCAGGAAAATGCCGGGATCTCTCAGGTTTCGGAAACCAGCGCTGGATATTCGCGCCGCCAGATTCACGCAGCAGCCACCAATGGCTTTTCCGGCGGCTACGCGCGGTCCGACATTGGCCTGTCTTGCGTCGCGATCAGCGGCACTGGCACGGGGATGGAACGTGACTATGACTACGACACCCGCATCTTTCAGTCCGATATGCGCGAGCCGGAGGATATTGGCCGCACCGCAGCCGCCCGCGCGGTAGAGCGTGCAGGTTCGCGCCGTCCCAAGACAGGTGCCTATCCGGTTCTGTTCGACGAACGGGTCGCATCGTCACTGATTGGTCATCTTGTGCAGGCAATCAACGGCAGCGCCATAGCGCGCGGCGCGTCGTTCTTGCGCGATGCGCTGGGCGAGCAAATTCTGCCAGAAGGCATGAGCCTGATCGAAGACCCCCACCGCCCGCGCGCCTTTGCATCCAAGATTTTCGATGCCGAAGGTTTGGCGACGCAGCGCCGCGCGTTGATTGACAATGGCACGCTGACGGGCTGGACGCTGGATCTTGCCACTGGGCGCAAGTTGGGTCTGCCATCCACTGCTAACGCCGGCCGTGGCACATCTGCGCCGCCGTCGCCGGGTGTGACCAATCTTGCGCTGACGCAGGGCGATGTCAGCCGGGACGACCTGATTGCACAGATGGGGACGGGGTTGCTTGTCACTTCTATGATCGGATCGACGATCAATCCGAATACTGGCGATTATTCCCGCGGGGCGGCAGGTTTCTGGGTGCAGAATGGCGAAATCACGCATCCCGTTAATGAATGCACGATTGCAGGCAACCTGCGCGATATGTGGCGCACGATGATCGCGGCCAATGATGCCCGCGCGCATCTTAGCCGTGTTGTGCCATCGCTTCTTGTATCGGGGCTTACCCTTGCCGGCGACTGACCTACCCCTTTTGCTAGACGCCGCCGCTGCTGCGGGCGACATCGCGATGCGCTACTTCAAGTCCGACCCGCAGGTCTGGGACAAAGCCGGCGATCAGGGTCCGGTGACAGAGGCTGATTTGGCGGTCAACGACATGCTGACCGCCCGTTTGCGCAGCGCCCAGCCCGATTATGGCTGGCTGTCAGAGGAAACGCCTGATGACACCGCCCGCCTGACGACGCATCGCCAGTTCGTTATCGACCCGATCGACGGCACGCGCGCTTTCATCAACCATAGTCTTGACTGGGCACATGCCCTTGCTGTGGTCGAGGATGGGCGCGTGACCGCTGGCGTCGTGACGCTGCCGGCGCGCGGGCTGACCTTTGCCGCGACGCTGGGCGGCGGGGCGACGCTGAACGGCAAGCCGCTGCATGTGACGCAGGTGACTGACCTTGCAGCGGCCAACGTGCTGACGACCAAGCCGAACCTTGCGCCGCATTTCTGGCTGGGCGGCGCGGTACCGCCGTTTTCCAAAGGCTTCCGCTCGTCCTTGGCTTACCGGTTGTGCCTTGTTGCGCAGGGCAAGTTCGACGCCATGTTAACGCTGCGCCCATCATGGGAATGGGACATCGCCGCCGGCAGTCTGATCGTGTCAGAGGCGCAGGGCACCGCGACGGATCGGTGGGGTGCACCGCTGGTATTCAACAATCCTTATCCGCAGGTTGACGGCGTGCTTGCCGCAGGCGCGGTTCATGGTGCATTGCGCGCGGCTTTGGTTTGAACGGGTATTTAACCCATCATCACAGATAAGCGGGCATGGCCCCCTGTTGTAACACCGACCCGCCCTGCGTAAGTTGCGCGGCAACACCATCTTGATCAAAGGACACCCTCATGACCCAGCGCCTGCACCTTGTCTTTGGCGGCGAACTGATCGACCCGACCAAGAATGCGTTCAAGGATGTCGAAAACATCCACATCGTCGGCATGTTCCCCGATTATGCCAGCGCCTATAACGCGTGGAAGGCGAACGCCCAGCGCACGGTCGACGACGCGCATACGCGCTATTTTATCGCGCACATTCACCGTCTGCGGGACGAAGAGGTCGCGGCCTCTCCGACCGAAGAACTCGGCCTGTAATTCAGGGCCGCGGGGGTGGAGGCCGTCGTCTGGGCGCGTTGCGCCACCCCTGCGGATGCCGCTGTCATTGCGGCCCTTGATGCGCGCTTGCGCGCCACGGGCGAAGACGTTGGCTTTGCCGTCACCACGCAAGTTCACCCCGAAGGCCGCCGCGCTATTCGGGCGCATTTAACCAAGTTAGAGCCGATGCTGCTGCTATGGATCGGTGGCCCGCTAGATACCGTGACTTTGGCCGAGGCGAGAGAGGCGAACGTGCCTGTCGTTGTGATCGACTTGGACGAAACAGCGCTGGACGGCATCGTCAGCCGCTGGTTCCCATCGCGCAGCCGGGCTATCCTGTCGCAACTGAACGCTGTCTATACACGCGATCAATCCTGCGCAGATGCGTTCGTTGCAGCAGGCGCGCCTGCAGAGCGAACCTATGCGGTCGGCTTGCTTGAAGACCCGCCCGCCGTGCTGCCGTTTATCGAATCCGACCGCCGTGATCTGGCAGAGGCTTTGCGCAACCGTCCGGTCTGGCTTGCGACGCAAACAGAGGCAGCCGATGTCACAGGCCTTGCCGCTGCGCAGCGCCATGCTGCGCGCCGTTCGCATCGGTTGTTGCTGGTCGCAGTAGCCGCCCGCGCCGAAGACGGCCCTGCCTTGGTCAGTCAATTCGAAGCGGAGGGCCTGCATGCGAGTTTGCGGTCCCTGACCAGCGGGCCAGAGGAATCGATGCAGGTGCATGTCGTCGACACCCCGGCAGAGCTGGGCCTTTGGATGCGCCTTGCGACCGTAACCTTTGCGGGTGGCACCCTGACCCAGCGCGCGGCGCAAGACCCGTTCGAAGCGGCTGCGCTTGGCTCTGTCCTGATCCATGGCCCACGCACTGCGCCTTACACCGCGCGCTATGACCGCCTTGCGCGGGCCGGAGCCACGCTGCAAGTCGATGGCCAAGTCGGCCTTGGCCGCGCGGTCGAGGCGCTGTTAGCTGCCGACCGCGTGGCGGCGATGGCGATGGCGGGCTGGGATGTGACATCGCGCGGGGCAGAGGCGACGGACCGCATCGTCACGCTGATCCGCAACCGCTTGGACGAGGCGGGTCTATAGATGGGTGCACCAAAGTTCTGGTTTACGCCGCCTGATACGCCGGACCTGCGCGCGCGCCTTCTGGCACCTTTGGGCTGGATCTATGGCGCTGCTACGGCGCGGCGCCTGCGCCAACCCGGTTACAAGGCGGCAATCCCGGTGATCTGCATCGGCAACATCAACGTCGGCGGTACGGGCAAGACACCCACCGCGATGGCGCTGGCGCAAATCCTGACGGATCGCGGGCAAACCCCGCATATCGTGACCCGCGGCTTTGGCGGCACACTCACCGGCCCCATTCGCGTCGACGAGCGCAGCCATTCTGCAGCCCAAACCGGGGACGAACCGTTGCTGTTGTCGTCTTTCGCACCAACTTGGGTCGCGCGCGACCGCGCCGCAGGCGTTCAGGCGGCTCAGGCGGCGGGCGCTACAGTTATTTTGCTGGATGATGGTTTTCAAAACCCATCAGTGAAAAAAGACCTGTCGATCGTCGTGGTCGACGCCCAACGCGGGTTTGGTAATGGCCGCGTCCTGCCCGCTGGTCCCTTGCGCGAACCCGTGGCCACGGGCCTTGCCCGCGCTGATTTGCTGCTGTCCATCGGCACCCCTGCGGCCCAAGCCGGGTTCGCTGCCGGCCCACATATCCCCGATTTGACCGGTGAACTGGTCCCCCTGATCACCGGCATGCCGTGGCAAAGCCTGCGCCTGTTGGCCTTTGCCGGGATCGGCCACCCAGAGAAATTCTTTGCCACGCTGCGTGCCATGGGGGCCGATGTGATCCGCGCTGAACCGCTTGAAGACCACCAACCCCTGACAGAGGCCTTGATGACAAGGCTAGAGCTGGAAGCAAAGACGCGCGGCGCCCAGTTGGTGACGACTGAAAAGGACGCTGTCCGCCTGCCGGATAGTTTTCGCGCCAAGGTGCTGACCCTGCCCGTGCGCCTCAAGTTCGACGACACTGCGCCGCTTGACAAAGCTCTCACCGCGCTGGGCCTTTGACCTTCTTCTCGTCCCAAATATCCCGCAGGGACGAGGGCTGGCCCCCATCACCCCGTCGCTTTAATCAGACGCCTTGTTCTGCATCCGCGGCGCTGGGCCGCGCGGACTGGTATCGCCGCCTGACATGCGGATCGGTGTCCGCATCCCTGGTACGCCGTCTAAATCAACCTGCATTTCGCGGTGAACGATCTGTGGGTCGACAAATACCTCTGCCATATCCTTGATCGGCCCGGCAGGCACGCCCTGCGCCTCGCACATCGTCAAAAGCGCCTCTCGCGCATGTTGCTGGGTCGCATCGTTCAGGACAGTGGCAAGCTGGTCGCGATTTGCCAGACGGTCTGCATTGGTCGCAAAGCGCGGGTCTTGCGCCAGTTCTGGCATCTTCAGCAGATCGCACAACCGCCGATATTGCGCATCATTGCCTGTTGCGATGATGATATGACCATCCGCGCAGTCGAACACTTGATAGGGCATCAAATTCGGATGGGTGTTGCCCGTCCGCGCCGGGGGGGTGCCGGTCGTCAGATAATTCATCGCCTGATTGGCCATCACCGCAACAGCGACATCGTAAAGCGCCAGATCAATGTGCTGACCTACGCCTGTGGTCTGCCGTTGGTGAACAGCCGCTAGAATGGCTGTGCTTGCATACATTCCGGTAAACAGATCGACGACAGCCACGCCGGCGCGCTGCGGCTGGCCGTCGGCCTCTCCGGTGACGGACATCAGACCGGACATGCCTTGGATGATGTAGTCATAGCCTGCACGGTGGGCGTAGGGGCCGGTTTGGCCAAACCCCGTGATTGAACAGTAGATCAGCCGTGGATTGATAGCGGCAAGGCTTGCGTAATCCAGACCGTATTTCGCCAATCCGCCGACCTTGAAATTCTCGATCACGATATCTGCGTCCGCGATCAGGGCTTTGACGTGTGCCTGCCCCTCTGGCGTGCGGAAATCCACAGTGACCGAGGTTTTGCCCCGGTTCGTGCTGTGGAAATAAGCGGCGGCGCGTTCGCCCCCGTGATCGACCCAAGGCGGCCCCCAACGGCGCGTATCATCGCCGTCGGGGGATTCGACCTTAATTACGTCTGCCCCTAGATCGGCCAAGGTCTGACCCGCCCAAGGGCCAGCAAGAATGCGCGCCAATTCAATGACCCGCAGGCCGTCCAGCGGGCGCATCAACCGGCGATCGCGTCGTCGATGATCTTGGACATGTCTTCGAAGGACATGTTGGAATACTTCTCACCATCAATCATGAACGACGGGGTAGAGCTGATGTCGTCGGCCTTTGCGTTCGCCTCGTACCACGCCACCAAGTTCTGTGCGTTTTCCGCGTCGTTCATGCAGGCATCCAGCATCTCGTCGGTCAGGCCGGCGGTCTTGCCCAAGTTGCGCAGGTCTTGCGCAATTGTTGCCGGATCACCGCTGGCGGTCCAAGCACGCTGTTTGTCATAAAGCATCTCGGCGATGCCGAAAAAGCGCATCTCTCCGCCGCAGCGGGCCATCATCGATGCCCACAGACCGAAGCGGTCAAAATAGACTTCGCGGTAGGTGAACTGCACTTTGCCGGTGTCGATATATTCCGCCTTCAGCTTGGGCCAGACCGTCGCATGGAAGTTAGCGCAATGCGGGCAGGTAAAGCTGGCGTATTCGGTGATTTTCACGGGCGCATCAGCAGAGCCGACAATCATGTCAGCGATCGCGGTTGGATCAGGCGTTGCGCCTTCGGTTTGGGCATTGGCCATGCCAACAAGCAGGCTGCTTTGCGGGCTGTTCAGGTTCAGGGCGAAAGCGCCGCCAACAAGGACGGCCGCGCCGCCAGTGGTCAACAGGGTTCTGCGTTTCATGGTCTACCTCAGGTTCTGTTTTTCGGTTTCGACAGGACGTTGGCGGCCAATGCCTCCAGTGCTGTCCTTAGGTCGTCATTTGCGACCCCTTTTGCAACCGCGCGGGCGCGGTCTTGCATGACGGGGTCGGGTGCTGCGGGGGCTTTAGGGGCGGGTGCAAAGGCCACGCGCCCTTCGGCAAAGCCTGTAGGGGCGGTCTGTGTGATGCGCACCCGCGCGATGGCGCGGTAGCCATAGCAGGCGTTCACTTTTTCGAGGATCTGCACCTTTTGCATTTCCAGCATGGGCGCATTGGCACCTGTCGTCAGTACTGTCAGGGTCGCACCCAGCGCGCCGCGGCCATAGCTGACGTTCACAGGCGTCGCCACGCTGGCCACCTGTTCGCCCACAAATTCGGCCCAATGGGTCAGCAGCCGCGTTTCCGCAAAGCCACGCCCTTCACTGCCCGCGCGAATGCGCGACTGCATCAACGTGACGGCGCGGGAAAAACCGCGAGTAGAGGACGTGCGGTGAGGCTGTTTCATCATCACCGTTTAGTCTATGTCACCCCGCACGCCAAGTCAGTGCGAGGAGGCATGAACAATGCGTGAGCGATCGTTGCAACTGCTCGAATGGTACGACGTCCACGCCCGGTCCATGCCGTGGCGTGTGCCCCCTGCGGACCGCAAAGCGGGTGCACTGCCAGACCCTTATGGCATCTGGTTGTCAGAGGTGATGCTGCAGCAAACTACAGTCGCAGCCGTGCGCGATTATTGGCGCAAGTTCATGGGGTTATGGCCCACCGTCGCCGATCTGGCCGCGGCGCAGGATGCGGATGTGATGGCCGCTTGGGCGGGGCTTGGATACTATGCGCGCGCCCGCAATTTGCTGAAATGCGCGCGGGCTGTCGTGGCCGATCATGGCGGCGTCTTTCCGCCCGATCATGACACGCTGCTGACCCTGCCCGGCATTGGCCCGTACACTGCCGCCGCTGTCGCTGCGATTGCCTTTGATCAGCCGGAAACCGTGCTGGACGGCAATGTCGAACGGGTCATGGCGCGGCTATACGACGTGCACACGCCGCTGCCTGCTGCCAAGCCAGAGCTGATGGCGTTGGCCAAGGCGCTAACACCGCAGGAACGTCCCGGCGACTATGCGCAGGCGGTCATGGATTTGGGGGCGACAATCTGCACGCCGAAATCGCCAGCTTGCGGTATTTGTCCGCTGCGCGATGATTGCATGGCCCGCATTGCGGGGACGGCCCCTGTGCTGCCAAAGAAGACTCCGAAAAAGCCTGTGCCCGTGCGGCGCGGCATTGCTTACGTCGTGCGCCGCGATGACGGCGCTTGGTTGCTGGAAACGCGCGATCCCAAGGGGTTGCTGGGCGGGATGCTTGGCTTTGCTGGATCGGACTGGTCGGATGATCCGCAACCTGCGCCCCCTTTGGATGCGGAATGGCAGCAGCTGGATGCGACGGCGCGGCATACCTTTACGCATTTTCATTTAGAGTTGACGATTCTTTGGACGCGCGTTCCGGGCAATGCACGGCCCGCGCGAGGGCATTTTGTACCGCATAACGACTTTTCCCCAACGGCACTTCCCACTGTGATGCGAAAGGTCTTTGATCTGGTCGCGGATTCTTTACCATTTGGCTGATATATCGCCACAATTTTGGGGCAAAAGGCCGTGAAAGAGGATTCCATGACCGCAACTGCAGCCACGCCCCCGATCGCTCGCCTATCCGCTGCGCTGCCGTTCTGGCTGTCGCTGCTGCTGATCCCAATTGCGTGGATCAGTGCGGTCTGGGGTGGCTGGGCCGTTTTCCTGTTGCCGCTGTGTACGTGGTATCTGTTTGGCATCATTGATATTTTCGCAGGCCTGAACGAGGCGAACGCCGATACGTCGACGCCCGATGATCAACTGTGGTGGTATCGCCTGATCACGATCATCTGGGCCCCGCTGCAGGCAGCGACGTTGTTTGGTGTCATGTACTACGCGACCCGCGCCGATCATCTGGGCGGGTGGGGACTGGTCGGTCTATTCTTTGGCATGGGTGTGATCACGGGCACGATTGGCATTAACTACAGTCACGAGCTGATGCACCAAAAGCCCAAGATTGAGCGCAACATGGCCGATATCCTGCTGGCGATGGCGCTGTATTCGCATTTCCGGTCAGAACATTTGCTGGTCCATCACCGCTACGTCGCCACCCCGCGCGACCCGGTGACCGCCCGCTATAACGAAGGGTTTCACCGCTTTTTCCCGCGCGTGCTGCGGCAATGCTATGCTTCTGCCTTCAAGGCGGAACAGGCGATGCTGGCGCGCAAGAATCTGCCTTGGACGGATCTTAGCAATCCGTTTTGGCGCTACTGGGCGCTGCAGGCCGGGTTTCTGGCGCTCTCACTGATCATTGGTGGCTGGCTAGGGCTTGCGCTGTTCTTGTGGCAAGCCTTTGTCGCGGCATGGCATTTGGAACTGGTGAATTACATCGAACACTACGGTCTGACGCGCGAACATCTGGGCGACGGCAAATATGAATACGTCAAACCGCACCATTCGTGGAATTCCGCACAGAAGGTGTCGAACTGGCTGCTGATCAATCTGCAGCGCCATTCTGACCACCACTACAAGCCCGACCGCCGGTTTCCGTTGCTGCAAACATATGACGCCAGCGATGCGCCGCAGCTGCCCTATGGGTATTCGGTGATGGGGTTTGTTGCGATGGTGCCGCCGCTGTGGCGGCGCGCCATGAACCCAAGGGTCCGTGTCTGGCGCCGCCAGTATTATCCGCATATCACGGATTGGTCCGCCTATAAGGCTGCAACCAATCCGTGGCCGCGTTAGGGTTTAGGCCGGATCGGTGCCGACGCGGACCATTTGTTTACCAAAGTTGCCACCACCCAGCATGTCTAGGAACGCTTGCGGTGCGTTTTCTAGACCTTCGGCAATGTCCTCTTTGAAGGTGATACGCCCGTCGCCAACCAGTGGGCCGACTTTGGCCATGAAGTCCGGAAACTTTTCGAAGTGATCAAAGATGATGAAGCCTTCGACCAGCAGGCGGCGCGTCAGGATGTTGCGCCAGACGGCGGGCAGGGGCTGCGCCTCTGCAATGCCTTGGCCCGAATACCAAGAGATCATGCCGCAGACTGCGATGCGGCCAAAGGTGTTCATGTTTGGCAGCACGGCCTCTAGCGTCTTGCCGCCAACGCTTTCGAAATAGACGTCGACGCCGTTCGGCGCGGCGTCTGCGATGGCTTGGGTTAGCGCCTTGGCGTCCAATGCACGGTGGTCAAGGCAGACGTCATAGCCCAGTTCCTTAACCGCGTAGTCGCATTTGTCCGCGCCGCCTGCGACGCCGATGACGCGCATGTTTTTGGTCTTGGCCAGCTGTCCAACCATGCCGCCCACGGCACCTGTTGCGGCAGACACCACGATGGTTTCGCCGTCCTTGGCGCGGCCGATGTCATTCAAGCCGACCCAAGCGGTGATACCCGGCATGCCCAGAACGCCCTGCGCGGTCGAAATCGGGGCGATGCCCGGATCAACGATTCGCACGCCTTCGCCGTTGCTGATGGCGTGGCTGGTCCAACCAAAGGCACCGGCGACAATCTTGCCGACGGGAAAGCCTTCGTGTTTGCTTTCCATCACCTCGGCCACGGTGCCGCCTTCCATAACGCCGCCGATTTCGACCGCTTTGGCATAGGATTTAGCGTCGTCCATCCGGCCGCGCATGTAGGGGTCTAGCGATAGCCAGATGACGCGAACAAGGAACTCGCCGTCCTTCATTGCGGGTAGGGTCGCAGTTTCGGTGCGGAAGTTTTCAAGCGTCGGCGACCCTTTGGGGCGGCTGGCCAGAACGATCTGCGTGGCGGTGGTCATTGGGGTATTCCTTTAGTCTGTGTCACGCATAAAGTAGCCTGCGCTGCGGGCTTGGAAAGGCTTTCGTCAGAACAAGGCGCGACGATACAGGTGCCAACTGGCGTGCCCAAGCACAGGCAGCACTGCAAGTAGACCAAGCAGCAATGGGATGAGCGCCGCAAGTGTCAGGACCGCGATGATCGTGGCCCAGACCCACATCACTAACAGATTTTCGCGGGTGACCTTGAGGCTGATCAGCATTGCGGTGACGAAATCAAGCTCTTGGTCCAGCAACAGGGGCAGGCTGATCGCGGTGAGGCTGAACAGCAAAAAGGCGGCTATCGCACCGACGGCCAGTTCGACTGCAATCATCGTCAGGCCAGTGCCATTCAGATAACTTTGCAGATCGTCTGGCGGGCCCAGCAGCACGGATGGCCCCATGAACAGGGCGAACAGCATGTGGGCCAGAAACGTCCAGAACAGAAAGAACGTCACAATGATGACGCCTGCCCAAGGGACTTGGCGGGTACGCTCTTGCCAGATGATCGGCAAGACTTGCGAAAAGCGGGGCACTTCGCCGCGCTCTAACCGGCGGCTGACGTCATACAGGCCAACGGCAAGGATCGGTGCGATCAGCGGAAAGCCAAGCGACAGGATGAGCGTCCATGTGAAAAACCCTGCGCCCATCTGGAACAAGGCGTTGCCGATCACGACGTAAATTGCGCTGAAGAAAAGCCCGAACAGCGGGGCCGCGCGGTAATCGGCCCAGCCGGCACGGAGGCAATCCCGCAAATCCGTCAGATGCAGGCGCATCACCTGCGGCATGGGGGCAGACTGGGGCGCTGGGGCGGTCATGGGCAGGCTCCATTCGGTTGTGAATGCGCAAAGCGTAGGGGGGTGATCCGGCGCGGGCTTTGATCTGTATCATGCTCGTAACCCAGATCGGGAACGAAAAAAAACCCCGTCCTTCCAAAGAAGAGACGGGGCAAAGGTAGTGCCCGCGTGAAAGCCCATGTGGGGCTATCACGTCAAAGGCACCGGCGGTAACTGTTGAAATCTATGCGTGTTTTGCCATTTCGGCGCGGACCTGCTGGCGCAGAAGATCGATAGGCACACGTTGCCCTTCGCGCTTGAACTGCCAATAGGTCCAGCCGTTGCAGCTGGGTGCGCCTTCCAGATGGGCGCCGACCTGATGGATCGATCCCTTCATGTCGTCGCTGCTAAGCGTGCCGTCAGCGCGGACTTTCACGGTGTGACGCCCGTTGAGCGAGTAAAGCTCTTCGCCCGGACGCAGCATGCCACGTTCGACCAGCACGCCAAAGGCGACGCGCGGCTCTGCCCGCTTAGAGGTGCTGACCTGCAACGCCTCGTTGTCGAACTTGCGCACCTTGGCGATGCGCTTGGTCGCAACCTTGCGGTAGGCCTCTTCACGCTCGATGCCGATGAAATCACGGCCCAGCATCTTGGCGACAGCACCGGTGGTGCCTGTGCCAAAGAAGGGGTCAAGGATCACGTCGCCGGGGTTCGTGGTGCCCAGCAGGACGCGGTGCAGCAGGCTTTCCGGCTTTTGCGTCGGATGCGCCTTGTCGCCGTTTTCGTCCTTGATCCGCTCGTGGCCGGTGCAGATCGGCAGCATCCAATCGCTGCGCATCTGAATGCCTTCGTTCAGCGCTTTCAGCGCTTCGTAGTTGAAGGTGTATTTGCTGTGCTCGGACTTGCCGGCCCAGATCAGCGTCTCGTGGGCGTTGGTCAGCCGCTTGCCGCGGAAGTTCGGCATCGGGTTCGACTTGCGCCAGACGACGTCGTTCAGGATCCAGAAGCCCTGGTTCTGCAGCTCTGCGCCCATACGGAACACGTTGTGATAGCTGCCAATGACCCAGATCGCGCCATTCGGCTTTAGCAGGCGGCGCGCCGCCTTCAGCCAATCACGGGTGAATTTGTCATAAACAGCAAAGCTTTCGAACTGGTCCCAATGGTCATCGACGGCGTCGACTTTGGAATTGTCCGGGCGATGAAGATCGCCACGCAGTTGCAGGTTATAGGGTGGGTCTGCGAAGATCAGATCGACTGACTCTTCTGGCAAACTGTTCATAAGCTCGATGCAATCGCCATCCAAAATTTGGTTAAGCGGTAGCGTTAGGCCCTTTTGGGCCTTTGTTTTTATTGTCATGCTCTGCCTCTATCCCGGTGGATTTTTCCACTCGTTGATTGAGGTTAAGATGACCTTTTGCGGCTTTCAGAGGCAATGGATAAATTGCTTTATTCACCGCGAATTTTATCTTGCCACAACATCTTGTGTACCGGACCGAATGTGCGGCGATGATGTAGAGTGACACCGTGACATTTCAGTCCCTCTAGGTGCTCGGCGGTCGGATATCCGGCGTTTCGTGCCCAGCCATAGCCCGGATGCTGTTGCGCCAATCCCACCATCAGACGGTCTCGCCACACTTTGGCCATAATTGAGGCCGCAGCGATCGACAAAGATTTGGCATCACCCTTTACGATGGTTTGGCCGGGGCAGGGCATGTTTGGGGGCATGCGGTTGCCATCTATCAGTGCAAAATCCGCAGGTTGCGCCAAATCCGCCAGCGCGCGGGTCATGGCCAGTTGGCTTGCCGCAAGGATGTTCAATATCTCGATCTCTTCCACCGAGGCGCTGCCGTACCCAACAATTGCCACGTTTGGGATCAGGTCAAACAGGGCATCGCGCCGCTTTGCGCTGATCGCTTTGCTATCGCCAAGGCCGGGGGGAATTTGCGCGGGATCTAGAATCACGGCGCAAGCCATGACGGGGCCAGCTAGCGGGCCGCGCCCGACCTCGTCCACGCCCGCAATATGGGCGTATCCGGCGGCGCGGGCGGTGTCTTCGAAATGCAGGTCTGTGGGGATGCGTGTCATGCCCCTATGATGCCGCAGCGGCGGGGCAGGGGGAAGTCCTGCCCGCGCCAAATGGACATCAGCGGCGACGATAGCCTGCATCAACCAGACATTGCGCGTCATAGCCGCGGCGCACGCCGCCCCATGTCGTCAGTTGCACATTGCAGATTCGCGGCAGTGCGCGGGTGTCGGTGCCCCAATCGGCAAGGCAGTCGCGGTCATAAATGCGCCGCCACCCGTCCCGTGTTTCGATATCATCAATGCATGTGGCGGGCAGGGACTGACGTGTGCGGCTATTGCCGAACGACGGCGCGACCACGACAGGCGGTGCAACCCGCGGTGGTCCTGTTCTGCCGCGCCCGTGGCCGGGTAAATAGCCCTGCTCGGTCACGAGCTCGCGCCAGCTTTTGCCATTCCGGCCTTGGTCCGCGGTGGCTGGAAATGCGACGGCAACCATGGCAAGCGCCAATATCAATATCCTAAACATCGTGTTCCCTTTTGCGATGGGCACTGATCGCGCCATATATGGAAACAGGATGGTCATATTGACCGCTGACAGGCGATATCATCCGCTGGCAATGTCGGTCTGCGCACGATAGCATCGGACGATATTGCATAACACGACGGATCCACGTCAGATCGCACCATGATGAAAAAGCTTATTCCCCTAATCCTTGCTGGCCTTTTGGGCGCGACTGCCGCTCAGGCCGATTGCTATGCCGATTATAAGGCAAAGCAAGATAACCCGCTGCGCCTGCACTACGGCGTCGCGCAGGTGTCTGGGGAATGCACAAAGCCTAACGCGCAAGCGGCCATTGCGCCGCGGTTGGCGGCGGATGGCTGGGCTCTGCTGACGATCGTGGGCGTGTTTGATGCAAACGGTCTGGACAGCAGAAAGGGCACCGCTGGTGAGTATTTCCTCCGCTACTGAGGCGCGCGAGATCGGCAATCGTATTGTCGTCGGCGGGATCATCGGTATCGTTCTGATCCTCGCGGCTGCTGCCGTGCTTTTGTTCGTCAACCTGCCGGATGCTAACGCATTCAACGCCCGGGTCGAACAGCTGTTCATCGCGAACGACAACCTGACCACTGGGGCAGAGATTAAGCTGCTGGAAATCCTCGCAGGTTCCGGCACTGCGTTTTCCGATACGTTGTCATCCTATCGCTTTGTGATTTTCGTGCTGCTTGTGTTCTCGACGGCGCTTCTGGTCGCTGCGATCGCGTTTCTGGTCATGCTGATCGGGCTGACGCGGCGCATGGGCCAAATTGAGCGCAAGGGGATCGAGGTAAACTCGCTTTTGATCAGCCGCGATCAGGGATCGGTTTACCTGAACAACTTCGAATTCAAGCTGACCGCCGCGGCGATTGAAACGCTGTCCGTGCTGGCAGAGGCGCGGATGGACGACGAGGTGTTATCTGGCGCTGAAATCGAAGGCGTCATCTCTGGCCGGGACGCGTCCGACTGCGACGAAGCAGCCGGTGCAACGCGTATTAAGCGCCTGCGCGATACCTTGGGCAATCAAATGGTCAGCGAACTTCTCGTGAAAAACATCGCGCGCAAAGGCTATATGCTGGCAATCGACAAGGACGTCATCCGCATGGTCTGACGCCAGTTGGTGTCATTTTTGCGATGCGATCTGAGGGTGGTGATCCCGACTGGGTTCGAACCAGTAACCTGCCCCTTAGGAGGGGGCTGCTCTATCCAATTGAGCCACGGGACCACGACACGTCATTGCCTTGAAATGGGCGATTGGTCAACGTGGGTGGCGGCAGGCTTGGACAAGCCGTTGACTGCGGGATAATACTTATTTGAACGCAGTGACAGGATGATCCCGTGAACAAGCCTCCTCGCAGACCGATGACACTCCGCGACGTTTCAGAAGCATCCGGCGTCAGCGAGATGACAGTCAGCCGGGTGCTGCGCAACAAGGGTGACGTCAGCGCCGCGACCCGCGTCAAAGTACAAGAGGCGGCGAAACGTTTGGGCTATGTACCGAACCGTATCGCGGGATCGCTCGCATCGAGCCACGTCAATTTGGTTGCGGTTATTATCCCGTCGCTGAAAAACATGGTGTTTCCAGAGGTGTTGTCCGGTATTTCCGAATCGCTCGATGGCACAGCGCTGCAGCCGGTCTTTGGTGTGACGGAATACCGTCCCGAAAAAGAAGAGAAGGTCTTGTTCGAAATGCTGTCTTGGCGTCCAGCCGGGGTCATCATCGCCGGTTTGGAACACTCTGACCCATCGCGCGCCATGTTGGCGCAGGCTGGCATTCCCGTGGTCGAGATTATGGATACAGACGGAGAGGCCATCGACGCATGCGTCGGCATTTCGCACCGCCGGGCGGGGCGGGAAATGGCAGAAGCGATTCTTGCGGCCGGTTATCGCAAGATTGGCTTTATGGGGACGCAAATGCCGCTGGACCACCGCGCGCGCAAACGTTTCGAAGGGTTCACCCGGACTTTGGCCAAATCAGGTGTCGAGATTACGGACCACGAATTCTACGCTGGCGGATCTGCTTTGACGAAGGGCCGGGAAATGACGCAAGCTATGCTGGCGCGTCATCCAGATCTTGATTTTCTGTATTACTCCAATGACATGATTGGCGCCGGCGGGCTTATGTACCTTTTGGACCAGAAGATTGATGTGCCGGGGCAGATCGGCCTAGCCGGATTTAACGGTGTAGAACTGCTTGCCGGATTGCCGCGGCGATTGGCGACGATGGATGCCTGCCGGTTTGAAATCGGGGCATGCGCTGCAAATATCATCGCCAAACGCGTCGCCGGAGAAGACCCGGGGCCGAGCCTTGTTCAACTGACGCCGCGGATCGATTTTGGGGACACATTGGTGCGAAAATGAGTGGGCACCGGGTAGCGGGTCAGAAAATCCTTGATGTGTGACAGCGGCATGGCCTTGCTATAAAACCAGCCCTGCGCCAATCGGCACCCCATGTCGATCAACCTTGCCTGTTCTTCGTGTGTTTCCACGCCTTCTGCCAGCACACTAATATCTAGGCTGTTTGCTAAGCCGATGATCGCGGCGGTCAGCTTTTGCAGATCTTCGTCGGTGTCGACGTGACGGACAAAACTGCGGTCGATCTTGATCTGCGATACGTGAAACTTTCGCAGTGCGGCGATGGCAGCGTGACCTGTGCCGAAATCATCAAGTTCTACCACAAATCCCGCGCTGACCATGGCATTAACGTTCGCGAGGAAATGGGTTGTTCGTTCGTCCAACAGCGTTGATTCCAATAGTTCGATTCGAAGCAGGTGCCGGGCCACGTCGAATTTTACCAGTGCGGTTTCCAGTCGGGACAGTAGGCGAGGGTCAGACAGTTGAGCGGTCGACATATTTATGCTGATGCTTGTGTGCGGCATCCCCTGGTCGGACAGCCAGCGCAGGGCATGACACGCCGCATCCGTCATCAACGTATCTAGCGCGTCGGTAAGTCCAGCCCGCTGCGCAACGTCAAGAAACTGACCTGCGTTCATCACACCGCGTCGCGGATGGTTCCAGCGCAACAGCGCCTCGAACCCGACGCATTCGCCGGCGACTGCGTCGACCTGTGGTTGAAAGTATGCCTCGAACTCGTTGCGTTCCAAACCGATCTGCAATTCGCGCGCCAAGGCGTTTGCCGATAGCACCTGATCCCGCATCGTATTTTCAAAAAATAACGCGACGCCGCCAATTTTCTTTGCTTCGTATAAGGCAAGATCCGCGGCCGTCAGGACGGTGCCGCGCGCCGCCATGCCCGATTTCAGTTCTAGCAGGGCGATGCCGATCGAAACGCCGATATGCATGAACTGGCCCGCATAGCCCAAGGGTTTTAGCAGGCGGTCAATGATCTGATCCGCAAAGGCTGTGATCGCGTCCCTGTCATTTGGCATACGACGTACGATGATGAATTCATCACCGCCAACACGGGCCGCAAATTCGCCAGGCGCGACCGCGCTTTCCAAAATCGCAGCGCAATGTTTGAGGACATGATCACCTGCTTCGTGGCCATAGACGTCATTGATCGCTTTGAAACGATCCAGATCAAGGTGATAGACGACGACGGTTTCGTGCGGGCCAAGCCCATCCGCCATCAGTGCGATATCTTCCAGCAGGTTCCGTCTGTTTCGCAATCCGGTAAGTTCATCCGTAATCGCAAGCCGGCGCAGCGCGTGCTGTTGTTCCTTTAGCTGGGTGACATCGACGCGCAGGCCAACGCGCCCGCCATCAGCGGTCGCGCGTTCCACGATTCGCAACCAGCGACCATTGGACAGTTTTTGTTCGATAACGCCTTGAGAGCTGCGATGTTGCTTTAACCGCGTGGCGAGCCATTCTTCCTCTCGCCCAATGCCATCGGCATATTGACCGTTTTGCAACCCAAGCCGCAGGATGGTTTCAAACGTATTGCCAGGTTCCATTGCAGCCGCACTTTCGGGATAGAATGTGCGGTAGGTCTGGTTGCAGATGACCAAGCGGTCGTCTGCGTCATACAGGACAAAGCCATCGGATAGGGCGTTGATGGCCGTCGCCATTTTGCTTTCCGCTTCGTCCGCCATTTTCAACGCGAGTACGGTCGCCGAGACATCCTGCGCAATGATGACAATCGACTTTTCCTGATCGGGCATCCGGATGATATCGACGTCGTAAATCGTCGCTTTGTCTGTGTTCAGACCAACCCGTGCCCGCACACTGCGCCGCCTGACCCTGATGAACTGTCGCAAAAAACGCGCAACGTCGTCGGGTGGAAGGCTGGGAACGGCATCCATCAACGTCAGGCGCTGCAACGCACGCATACCGTTTTTCAAAATCGTTCTGGCAAGTCTATTTGCTGCGACGATATGCAAATCGTCGCTGTTCAATACCATGATCGCTTGGCCGGAATTTTCGAACAGCGGCAACAGAATATTTCTGCCGATAACCTGCTGCATTGCCGATATTTCCGCGTTCTGATCGGGATCTACTTGCATCACACTCTCACTGAACATCCCCTCTAGGCTTAGGGGAAAGGCATGAAGCAAGTTTTAAAGATCAAGCAATGAAGCGACTTTTCTGCGGCGGATCAGACCCGTTTCTTGGGATTACCCAGCGCTACCGCCGCATGCCGAGGTTCAAAATCTTATGCGCCTGCACCAAATGCGGCTGATCCAACATCTGGCCATCCAAGCTCGCGACACCGCTTTGCGCCATGGCATCGACAACCCGCTGCGCATAATCGATCTGGTCGGCGCTTGGCGTAAAGGCTGCGTTAATAATTGGGACCTGCGCGGGGTGGATGGCCAGCTTTCCGTCGAATCCTTCGGCAAAGGCGGCACGCGATTCGCGCTCTAGCCCGCTCGCATCGCTGAGGGCCGTATAGGGGCCATCGATGGCTGCGACTCCGGCATCCTTTGCAGCCAAAAACGCGCAAGTCCGCGCCATCGCAAAGGGCGCGCGCCACGTGCCGTCATCGCAGCGGTTGGACATCGCGCCAAGATCGGCGGCCAGATCCTCGGCCCCCCAAGCCATGCCGCCAAGGGCCGGGTGGGCCCAGTCGCTGCGCATCAGTTGACGCACGGCGCGTACGGTTTCCGTGGCGATAATCAGGATCGGCGCCTGCGATCCAGCCTGCGCGATCAACGCTGCGGTTTCGGCAATGTCCGCTAGGCTTTCACACTTTGGCAGCACATATCCGTCAGGCTGTCCGGGGGCCGTGGCGGCAATATCATCGGCCGCGCGACCGGTGGACAGTGCATTGATCCGCACGAAGCGGGCCATTTTTGCGGGGGCCTTAAGCCACTCCGCCGTAAGCTGCCGGGCTGCGTCTTTTGATTCAGAAGCGACCGAATCTTCAAGGTCGAGAATAATCGCATCAGCCCCAGTGCCGTGGGATTTTTCCTGCTTGCGCGCACTGTCGCCGGGCACAAACAGATAAGATCGGTGGGGAAAAATCATGCGGGCCGACCCTTCATCAGGGCGGCGCGATCACAAATAGCGCAAAGTATGTTGTCCTGATTAAAACACCGATGGCGGAATGTGACGATGCCTTGACCGGGCCGGGACGCGCTGGGCCGCAGGGCGACCACCTCTGTCGTGACATGGATCGTGTCACCTTCGAACAGGGGGGCAGGAAAATTGACGTCGGTCATGCCAAGATTGGCAACCGTCGTGCCCAGCGTTGTGTCGTTCACGGTCATGCCAACAAGGCATCCAAGCGTGAACAGCGAATTCACGATGGGCCGCCCGAATTCTGTCTGCGCGGCGGCATGCGCATCAATATGCAGCGGCTGCGGGTTCATCGTTAAAAGCGAAAACCAGCGGTTATCCGTCTCTGTAATTGTGCGGGTCCACGGGTGGTCAAAGGTCATGCCCACCGTGAATTCGTCAAACCATAAGCCTGCCATTTTCGCATCCTCCCCAAGATATGCGCAGATATTGCCCGCAACCTGCGCGATGTGCCAGCGCTGTGATTACAACGGAGTATCGGGGGGGACGTCCAGATGCTGTTGCGGCGGCGCTTCGGGGGTGCGGACAAGCGACATGGCGGCGCGTGCTAGGAAATCGCCAGCGGCAGCGACGTCTTCGTGGATGGCCAGAATGCGCGGACGCACCCGGCGCAGGAATGTAATCGCCTCTTTTGTAAAGACGTCCGCATCGTCCCCGAGCACACGGCCACAAGATTCGATCCCAGCGACCGCCGCCAATGCCGAGTTGGTCGAGCCGCCAATGATGCCATCAGTTTTATCGCCGTCGCGCAGCATTGCGGCCAGTTGGGCTTCGATCGCATCGACGGGCGAATCGCTGCTTAGGCCGGGCATGACGGCCAATGACACTCCGGCATGTTGGGCCGCGGCAGTCGCACCTGCGATCATGGCCGCACCATAGGATTGGTCGATTGGCGGCGCGATCAGCATGATGTGTTTGCGCCCGCGTGCAGCAAGCGATCGCACGCCAAGCGCGCCATATGATCCATTATCAAAGTCGAACCAAGCGTGCTGATCCGACCAGTCGCTGCGCCCATGGGTCGCAAAGGGAAACTTGCGGTCAAGCAGGTATCTTACGCGCGGATCTTGCCCTTTAATCTGGTTGAAAATGACCGCGTCGGCAGATCCGGATTCAACGATGTAGCGGATCGGCTTCATCGGATCTTCGTCCGCGAAATAGGGCGTAATGTTCAAGTGAAACGGGGTGTTGCGCAGCCCGCCGGCAACAGAGGAAATCAACTTTGCCGTGTGGTTCATCACGTCATGTTCCGTCGACATGACCAGCGAAATGACGTTCGTGCGCCCTGTGCGCAAGCGGACCCCGGCGCGGTTGGGGACATAGCCAATTTCGTCGGCAACGGCGCGCACGCGGGCGCGGGTGTCGATGTTGATATCCTCTGCGCCTGACAGCGCGCGCGACACAGTTGGCACGGCCAGACCCGTCAGCTTGGCAATCGTTTTCAGCGTCGGTTTAGGTGTGTTGCCGCGTGCTGCGTTATCCAACCGAAACGTCCTTTATATCCTGTATCAATTGATACTTTCTGCTGCCTTATTTTCCAGCGACTCTAACTGCAAACTGTAATTTTTAAATGGCGTAAAAAACAGTCTTGTTTGCGCAAACAACTTCAGAGTAGCCTTCCTATAACGATTTAGATCAGGGAGGTTAGAATCGTGAAGTTAAGCAAAATACTACTTTCGGGGGCGGCAATCTGCGCGGCAACAAGCGCAGGGGCTGTCGACCTAGAGGTGATGCACTGGTGGACTTCCGGGGGGGAGGCCAACGCTGTTTCAAAGCTTGCAGAGGCTTGGGATGCGACCGGAAATACATGGGTCGACGGGGCCATCGCAGGCGGTGGTGATACCGCGCGCCCGATCATGGTGTCGCGTATTATTGGCGGTGATCCACCCGCCGCGTTCCAGTTCAACCATGGCCGTCAGGCCGAAGAATTAATCGACGCTGGTCTGCTGCTTGACCTGACCGAAGTGGCCGAGGCGAACAACTGGAAAGAGATCATCAATCCACCCAGCCTGCTGGATGCTTGCACCATCGACGGCAAGATTTACTGCGCGCCAGTGAACATCCACTCTTGGCAGTGGATGTGGTTGTCGAGCGCTGCCTACGAAAAGGCTGGCGTTCCTGTCCCGGCAAACTGGTCAGAGTTCATGGAGACCGCACCCAAGCTGCAAGAGGCGGGAATCACGCCGCTGGCGATGGGTGGTCAGTCGTGGCAACAGAACGGCGCTTTCGGCGTGATGGCTGTCGCCCTTGGCGGCGTCGACGCGTGGACCAAAGTCAACGAAGGCAAGGATGCCGAGGCCGTAATGGGCCCAGAGTACACCAAAGTCTTTGAGGCTTACGGTGCGGCGCGCGAGATGGCCAAAGGTCTGAACGTGCAAGACTGGAACCAAGCGACCTCTGCCGTGATCGAGGGTACCGCCGGTGCGCAGATCATGGGCGACTGGGCGCAGGGCGAATTTGCGCTGGCTGGCAAAGTTGCTGGCACAGACTACGAATGTCTGCCGGGTCTGGGCGAAACGGGCGTTCTGTCCACGGGGGGCGATGCCTTCTACTTCCCGGTGAACAGCGATGCTGACATCACTGCCGGTCAAAAAGAACTGGCCGCCCTTCTGGTTTCGCCAGAGGTTCAGGTGTCCTTTAACTCTGCCAAGGGATCGTTGCCGATCCGGGGCGACGTTGACCTGACCACGGTGAACGAATGCACGCAAAAGGGTCTGGATCTGCTGAAAGACGGCAAGACCATCCCAGACGCCGCATCCTTGCTGTCCCCTGATACCACGACGCAGTTGAACGATCTGCTGACGGAATTCTGGAACACCCCAGCAATGACACCCGCCGAGGTGCAGCAGCAGTACGCCGATATCATCGCATCTGCTGACTAAGCGATCCGGTATGGCAACGAATGGGCCCCCGCGGGGGCCCGTTCTGTCCGCTGCGCGCAACGCCCGCGCGGCTGGCATTTTTTGCGGGGGGGAGCCCATGACGACCACTGATATCGGCCCGAACACCGGGCCACGCGAAACTGTGCGCCGCCCTTCGCGGTTCTTGCGCAACCTGTCGCCCAAGATTGCGATGTTGCCGCTCATTTTTACGGCCTGCGTGGTCTTCCTTGGCGGCACGCTATGGACCGTGCTGTATTCCTTTACGAAATCGGGCCTTTTGCCGCGATTGTCGTGGGTGGGCCTGGATCAATACGAACGCCTCTGGTCGTCACGAAAGTGGATCGTCTCGATCGAAAATCTGGCGCTTTACGGCATCTGCAGCCTGATCGGCACGCTTGTGATCGGCTTTACGCTCGCGGCCTTGCTGGATCGCAAAATCCGGGGCGAGGCTGTGTTCCGCTCGATCTTCCTTTATCCCTTTGCGCTGTCCTTTATTGTCACTGGCCTTGTCTGGCAGTGGATCCTGAACCCAGAATTGGGCTTGCAAAACGTTGTGCGCGAATGGGGCTGGACGTCGTTTACCTTTGACCCGCTCAACAACCCGGAAATCGTGATGTTCGGCCTGCTGATTGCAGGGCTGTGGCAGGGCACCGGGCTGATCATGTGCATCATGCTGGCTGGTCTGCGCGGCATTGACGAAGATATCTGGAAAGCCGCCCGCGTGGACGGCATCGGCACGGTGAAAACCTATATCCGCGTGATTATTCCCATGATGCGCCCGGTCTTTGTGACGTCACTCGTGTTGATCGCAGCGGGCATTGTGAAGCTGTATGACCTGGTGGTCGCGCAGACATCGGGCGGGCCGGGCATCAGTTCTGAAGTGCCAGCGAAATACGTCATGACCGCGATGTTTGGCGGTCAGAACCTTGGCCAAGGTTTTGCGGCCTCGTCGATGATGCTGCTGATGGTCGTCATTATCCTGATCCCTTGGGCTTACCTAGAATTCGGAGGCAAGAAGCATGGCTGATACCGGCATGTTAAACGCGGCTGCCGCCGTCACGCAGCCCTTGCGCGGCACGCTTGCTGCCGGACCGCGGGGTCCGAAACCAAAGAACAAGTTCAGCCGTAGCAACATCATCATCTACGGCACGCTGTTCGTCGTCGCGCTGTATTACGCGCTGCCACTTTATGTGATGATCGTCACCTCGCTGAAAGGCTTGCCCGAAATCCGCATGGGCAACATCTTTGCCCCCCCACTAGAGGTCACGTTCCAGCCTTGGGTCAAGGCATGGCAAGAGGCCTGCACTGGCATCAACTGCGATGGCCTGTCGCGCGGGTTCTGGAATTCCGTCCGTATCCTGATCCCGTCGGTGATCCTGTCCGTCGCGATTGCGTCAGTGAACGGTTACGCCCTGTCGATGTGGAAGTTTAAAGGGTCAGAGGTGTTCTTTACCATCCTGATGATCGGCGCTTTCATCCCTTATCAGGTGATGCTGTATCCTATCGTGATCTTGCTGCGCGAGGCTGGCCTTTATGGCTCGCTGACGGGGCTGGTGCTGGTGCACGTCGCCTTTGGCATGCCGATCAACACCCTGCTGTTCCGCAACTATTTCGCGTCCATTCCAGAGGAACTGTTCAAGGCCGCCCGCGTCGATGGGGCAGGCTTTTGGGCGATCTTTTTCAAGATCATCTTGCCGATGTCCCTACCGATCTGCGTGGTGGCGCTGATCATTCAAGTCACGGGCATCTGGAACGACTTCCTATTCGGCGTGACCTATATTTCGTCCCCTGATCGCTACCCGATGACGGTGCAGCTGAACAACATCGTCAACTCTGTGCAGGGGGTAAAGGAGTACAACGTCAACATGGCGGCGACGCTTCTGACCGGCCTCGTGCCCCTCGTCATTTACTTTGCCTCGGGCAAGCTCTTCGTCCGCGGGATCGCCGCTGGTGCGGTAAAAGGATAAGATAGTGACCATTCAAAACGCTTCCGTTTCGATCAAGAACCTCGATCTGTCGTTTGGTGCCGTGAAGGTGCTGCAAAACCTAAACCTTGATATCGGCGACGGTGAATTCCTTGTGCTGCTGGGGTCATCCGGTTGCGGTAAATCGACCCTACTCAACGTGATTGCGGGACTGCTTGAACCCACGGACGGGCAAATCTGGATCAAGGACAAGAACGTCACATGGGCAGAGCCGTCAGAGCGGGGTATCGGTATGGTGTTCCAAAGCTACGCGCTTTACCCGCAGATGACGGTCGAGGGGAACCTGACCTTCGGTTTGAAAAACGCGAAGGTGCCTAAGGCTGAAATCGCCAAACGGGTCGCCCGCGCTGCGGAAATCTTGCAGATCGAGCCGCTGCTGAAACGCAAACCCGGTGCCCTCTCCGGCGGCCAGCGCCAGCGCGTTGCCATCGGCCGCGCTCTTGTGCGCGACGTAGAGGTGTTCTTGTTCGACGAACCTTTGTCGAACCTAGACGCCAAGCTGCGCGCCGATCTGCGGGTGGAACTGAAGCGCCTGCACAACAACCTGAAAAACACGATGATTTATGTGACCCACGATCAGGTCGAGGCGATGACCCTTGCCGACCGGATCGCGATCATGAAGGGCGGCAAGATCATGCAACTTGGCACCCCAGCCGAGATTTATGGCAAGCCGCAGAACTTGTATGTCGCCGACTTCATCGGTTCGCCCTCTATGACGTTTTTTGATGGCACGGTGGACGGCAATATCATGCGCATCCCCGGTCACGATCTGCCGCTGGGCCGCTATGAATTCACGTCCCAACCCGCCCCCGGCACCCCGGCGATCATCGGTGTCCGGCCAGAACATGTGATGACCGGCGATAACCTACGTTCTGCGCCCTACACGACGGTGGTCGAAATTGATCTGGTCGAACCTATGGGCTCGGACACGCTGGTCTATTGCAAGTTCGGCGGCCAGACGATGCGGGTCCGGATGGACGGACAAGCGCAGGTCGCTGTTGGTGACCGCCTGACCATAGGTATTGATCCCGCCGCGGCGTCCTTGTTCGACAAAACGACAGAGGTGCGTTTGTGACACCTTGCGACCTAAGGGGCGGCTGGACGCTTGAATCCGCCTCTGGCGGGATGCGTGCGGCAATGACGTTTCCAGGCGACGTCGTATCCACGCTGCATGACGCCGCGCTGATCCCCGACCCTTATGCGGGGCAGAACGAATACGATCTACGCTGGATCTGCGAGGAAGACTGGACCGTATCGCGGACCTTTGATCTGGCTGATCCGAATGTTGATCTTGTGATCTCGGAACTCGACACCGTGGCTACGGTACGGGTGAATGGCACGGCGGTCCTGCATGCGGCAAACGCGTTCCGCAGCTACCGCGTGCCTTTAAACGCTGCGGCGAAGGTGGGTGCAAATGACATTGCGATCACCTTTCATTCGCCGGTGGTGGCTGGCAAGGCGCTTGCAGACGCCCACCCCTTCGACGTGCCGTGGTCCAAGAACTGCCCGATCCCCTATGGAAATTTCCTGCGCAAACCGGCCTGCGACTTCGGCTGGGACTGGAATATCGCGCTTGCCACGTCTGGCATCTATGGTGCCCTGCATCTGGAGCCGTCAAAGGCCGCGCGGATTGACCGGCTGGCGATCAGCCAAGATCACAGCGATGGCGTCAGCGTCACGGTAGCAGTCCACACCAGCCACCACGATGGTCCCGTGACTGTGACACTGGGTGACCAAGTGGTCACGGCCAACAGCGCCGGCGGCATGTGTCAGGTGACAATTCCTGTCCCGGACCCCCAGCTTTGGTGGCCCGCTGGCCTAGGTGATCAATACCTTTACAATCTGAAGGTGACCGCTGGCACCGCAACCACTACCCGCCGCATGGGCCTGCGGCAGATGGAACTGGTGGCAGAGCCCGACGCCGCTGGCCTTGGCTTTAAGATCAGAGTCAACGGGCACGATGTGTTCTGCAAAGGGGCCAACTGGATTCCTGCTGATGCATTGCCGGGGCGCATTACGGACGAAAAGACGCGTGCCCTGCTGCAATCGGCAGTCGACGCCAACATGAACATGGTGCGCGTCTGGGGCGGCGGGCGCTACGAGCCGGACAGCTTTTACGACGCCTGCGACGAACTTGGCCTACTGGTCTGGCAGGACTTCATGTTCGCCTGCAACCTTTACCCATCAGACCCCGCCTATTTGGCCGAGGTTCGGGCAGAGGTGCGCGATAACGTCGCCCGCATGCATCATCACGCCTGCCTTGCCCTGTGGTGCGGCGACAATGAACTGGTCGGCGCGTTGACGTGGTATGACGTCAGCATCAATGACCGCGACCGCTACTTGGTCAACTACGACCGCCTGAACCGCTGTATCGAAGATGCCCTGCGCGAGACCGACCCAGCCGCAAATTGGTGGCCATCCAGCCCCTCGACCGGGCCGCTATCGTTTGGCGATGCGTGGCATGATGATAGCAGCGGCGACATGCACTTTTGGTCCGTCTGGCACGAAGGGCGCGACTTCGACCACTACCGCGATGTCGCACCCCGCTTTTGTTCAGAGTTTGGCTTTCAAAGCTATCCGTCGATGGACATCATCCGCCAGTTCGCGGACCCCAAGGATTTCAACATCGCCGCCCCGGTGATGGAGAGCCATCAAAAGAACGAGGGCGGCAACGCGCGTATTGCCGAAACCATGTTCCGCTACTTCCGCTTTCCCGTGGATTTCGAAAACTTCGTGTATGTCAGCCAAGTCCAGCAAGCGCTGGCGATCAAGACGGCCGTGACGCAGTGGCGCGGGCTAAAGCCGCACTGCATGGGGACTTTGGTCTGGCAGTTGAATGACACTTGGCCAGTGTGTTCTTGGGCCTCTCTCGACTATGGCGGGGGCTGGAAGGTGCTGCATCATCTGGCGCAGGATTTTTATGCGCCTGTGACGGTGGTCGTGATGCCTGATGGCGACGATCTAGTGCTGCGCGGCGTCAATGACCTGCGCGAGGCTGCCCGCATCGATGTCACCGCCTATGCCTGCGCGATGGACGGAACGGCCCGCGTCTTGGGGCAGGGCGAAGGCACCATCGGAGACAATGCGGTTGAACTGCTGCGCATCAAGCTGGCCGATCTGGGCGCGCAGGAGATGCTGAGTTTTGGCTGGACGGCGAGCGATGGCAGCAAAGGCGGGGATGTTTTCGCGCCGCGACCCTATAAGACCTACGATCTGTTGCCGCCGCAGCTGACCTGCCATACCGAGGCAAAAGCAGGCACGCACGTGTTGCAGATCACCGCGCAAGCCATGGCATTCTATGTCACTGCCGAAGCATCCGTGCCGGGCCGGTTCGACCGCAACGCGGTCCACCTTGGGCCGGGGCATACGGCGACGCTGACCTTCACACCCGCCGATCCCGGCACCACCCCGACCTTTACGCTGCGCGACCTGCATAGCGCGACTTATAACGATTAAGGACACCTGATGACCGATTTCTCCTATCAGCTTTACAGCTCTCGTGACTTTGGACCGATGCCGGAAACCTTCGGAATGCTGGCCGCGCTGGGCTATGCGCATGTCGAAGGCTACGGTCCCGTTTACGAAGATCTGGACGCCACCAAAAAGGCGCTGGACGAAACGGGCCTGACCATGCCGTCCGGCCACTTTGCAATGGATCTGGTGGAAAACAACCCGGATCGCGTCATCGAAATCGCCAAGGCGCTGGGTATTAGGAAAATCATTGTGCCCTACCTGATGCCCGCGGACCGTCCCACGGATGCCGCAGGCTGGACCGCTTTTGGCAAGCGTCTGGCCACAGCAGGCAAGCCGCTGCAAGATGCAGGTTTTCAGTTTGGCTGGCACAACCATGACTTTGAATTCATCGCCCTACCAACCGGAGAGTTGCCGATCGACCTGATCCTTGCGAACGAAAGCGTCGGTTTCGAGTTCGACGTCGCATGGGCCGCCGTTGCAGGCCAAGATCCTGCGGATGTGATCGCTCAATACGGGGACCGCATTATCGCCGCCCACGTCAAGGACCGCGCGCCAGCGGGTCAGAACGCGAATGAGGACGGCTGGGCCGATGCAGGTCACGGCACACTGGACTGGCCGGGCCATTTCAGCGCATTGAAGGCGGCTGGCTGCGATCTGTTCATCATGGAACATGACAAGCCCGCAGACGACAACCGTTTTGCCAGCCGCGCGCTGGCCTACATGACCTCTCTTTAAGGACTGCGATCCATGACTATTCTGAACGTGGGCCTGATCGGCTGCGGCAACATCTCGACCGCTTATCTGACGCTGGCCCCGACCTTTAAAAATATCCGCTTTGTCGCTGTGTCCGACATGAACGAAGAGGCCGCGCTGGCGCGGGGCAAGGAATTCGGCATCAAGGCACGTACTGTCAGTGACCTGCTGGCGTCCGACGATATCGACATCGTCGTGAACCTGACGATCCCTGATGCGCATTACGATGTGACCCGGCGCATTCTGGAATCTGGTAAGCACGCCTATACCGAAAAGCCGCTGGTGCTGACGCTGAAGCAGGCGAAATCGCTGGCTGATCTAGCCGCAAGCAAAGGCCTGCGCATCGGCTCTGCCCCCGATACCTTCCTTGGCGGTGCCCATCAGCAGGCGCGCCAGATCATTGACGCTGGCGGTATCGGCACAGTCACATCCGGCACCGCCCACTTTATGGGCCCAGGCATGGAGATGTGGCACCCGAACCCCGATTTCTTTTTCAAGCCCGGCGGCGGCCCAGTGCTAGACATGGGGCCGTATTACATCACGAACCTTGTGCAGCTGATCGGCCCGGTCAAACGCGTCGCGGCGCTTAGCTCTTCTGCGCAAAAGCAGCGGACCATCACGTCAGAGCCCCGCGCGGGAGAGACGATTCCGGTGCAGACGCCCACCAACATCCACGCGCTGTTGGCGTTCGAGAATGGCGCGACGATCACGCTGTCTACCAGCTGGGATGTCAAAGCGCATCGCCATGCGAACATGGAGCTATATGGCACGACAGGTACCTTGTTTGTGCCCGATCCCAACCACTTTGGCGGCGCGCTGGAACAGGCCGACGTAGAAGGAACGATTACGCAGGTTCCGGTCTGGGATCACCCGTTTGGGCAAATGAACTGGGATCTGGACAAGGACACGCCGCGCGCCAATTATCGCACCGCCGGGCTGGCCGATATGGCCGCCGGTATCGTCGACAACAGGCTGCACCGTTGCGCCTTGGAACTGGCCGTTCATGTGACTGACGTGATGACCAGCATCTTGAAATCCGGCGAGACGGGCCAGTTTGTCGATATGACGACCACCTGCGACCGCCCGGCAGCCCTTGGCCCCGATGCGGCGCGTGACCTGTTAAAGGAAGATGCATGACCTATACACCCGCCGAAGACCGCTATGAAAAGATGACCTACCGCCGCTGCGGCGCATCGGGGGTCAAGCTGCCCGCCGTGTCGCTGGGGCTGTGGCACAATTTCGGCGGCGATAGCCCGCACGAAAACAAGCGCGATATGTGTCGCACGGCGTTTGATCACGGCATCACGCACTTTGACCTCGCAAACAACTACGGCCCGCCCGCAGGCAGCGCCGAGGAAGCCTTTGGCGAGATCCTCAAAACCGATTTCGCCGGCTACCGCGACGAGCTGATTATCAGTTCCAAGGCCGGCTACCGCATGTGGCCCGGCCCGTATGGAGAGTTTGGCAGCCGCAAGTACCTGATGGCGTCCTGCGATGCGTCGCTCAAGCGGATGGGCCTCGATTATGTCGATATCTTTTATTCCCACCGTTTCGACCCTGAAACGCCGCTCGAGGAAACGATGAGCGCGCTTGCCGATATCGTGTCGTCGGGCCGTGCGCTTTATGCCGGTATCTCTAGCTACAACACCGAGAAAACCCGCGAAGCTGTTGCGATCTTGGACGAGATGGGCGTGCCCATGCTGATCCACCAGCCCAGCTACAACATGTTTAACCGCTGGGTGGAAACGGACGGGCTAAAGGACGCGCTGGCCGATTTGGGCGTTGGCTCCATCGCCTTTACGCCGCTGGCGCAGGGCATGCTGACCAAGAAATACCTTGGCGGTATTCCTGCTGACAGCCGCGCCGCGCAGGGTAAATCGCTGGCGCAAAGCCTGATCACTGAAGAGGCGCTGAACTCTGTCCGTGCCCTGAACGATATCGCAGAAGCGCGCGGCCAGACGCTGGCGCAGATGGCGATCGCTTGGGTGCTGCGCGACAACGGCATCACCACGGCGCTGATCGGCGCAAGTAAATCCAGTCAGATCGTGGATTGCGTGGGCGCTGTCAGCAACCTTGAGTTCACCGCTGACGAACTTGCCCAAATCGACAAGCACGCAGGCGATCAAGCGATCAACCTGTGGGCCAAATCCAGCCTGTCTGACAACGCACCGGAGTAACCGATGATCCGTAATCCCATCCTGCCCGGTTTTAATCCTGATCCTTCGATCTGCCGGGTAGGCAGGGATTACTACATCGCGACGTCCACCTTTGAATGGTATCCCGGCGTCCAGATTCACCACAGTACGGACTTGGTGAATTGGACGCTGGTAGCGCGGCCTCTGAACCGGGCCGCGCTGCTAGATATGCGTGGAAACCCCGACAGCTGCGGGGTTTGGGCCCCCTGTTTGTCCCATGCGGACGGCAAGTTCTGGTTGGTTTATACCGACGTGAAGCGGCTAGAGGGCGACTGGAAAGACGCCCATAACTACATCACCACCTGCGAGGCGATCGACGGCGACTGGACTGACCCGTGGTACGTGAACTCCAGCGGTTTTGATCCGTCGCTGTTCCACGACGAAGACGGCCGCAAGTGGTTCGTGAATATGCAATGGAACCACCGCGCAGCGGGCACGGGTGTAAACCCGGCGCATGACCGCTTTGACGGGATCATCTTGCAGGAATGGTCGCCGGATCGCGGGTTGTTCGGTCCGGTCAAGAATATCTACGCGGGCACCGATCGCGGTCTGACAGAGGCACCGCACATCTTTCGCCGCAACGGCTGGTACTATCTGACAACGGCCGAAGGCGGCACCGGCTATGATCACGCGGTAACGCTGGCGCGGTCGCGGCACATCGACGGCCCCTACGAGACGCACCCCGATAAGCACGTCATGTCAACGCAGGGCGCACCGGATCATCCCGTGCAGCGCACCGGTCACGGGCAATATGTCGAAGCGCCAGACGGCACCGCGTGGCATACCTATCTGATGGGCCGCCCACTGATGCATGACAGCAAACCGTTCTGCGCCACAGGAAGAGAGACCGGCATCGCGCGCTGCGTCTGGCGGGACGATTGGCTTTATTTAGAGGATGGCAGTCTGCTGCCGCCCGAGACGGTAGATGCCCCCGTGGATGCAGCGCCGCGTGGTCCGGTCGTGCATGCGCGCTTTGACAGCTTGCCGCCGGAATTCCAGTGGCTGCGCACGCCTGATCCGGATCGACTGTTTTCCATCGAAGACGGCGCGCTGGTTCTGACAGGGCGAGAGAGCATTGGCAGCTGGTTTGAACAATCCCTTGTCGCGCGGCGGCAAGAGGATGCAGCTTTTGACGCCAGCACAACGCTCGATTTTGCGCCGGATTGCTATCAGCAAGGCGCTGGGCTGATGACCTATTACAACCGCCACAAATTCCACGGTGCATTCGTGACGTTTGAGGGCGGCCAGCGGTGTTTGACGCTGATGTCGTGCAATGGTGATTGGCCGGAAGGTCGACTTGATCATCCGATCGCGCCAGTTCCGATCCCGGATGGCCCCATTGGCTTGCGGGTCGAAGTGCGCGGCGCATCACAGCAGTTTTTCTGGTCGAGCGGTGGGCAAGAGCATCCGCTTGGCCCGGCGCGAGACGCCTATCACGTCTCGGACGAGGGCGCGCAGGGAGAGCACGCGTCTTTTACCGGGGCTTTTGTCGGTATGATGGCATTCGACATCACCGGTCGTGGTGAAAAGGCGCGGTTTTCCGCCTTTTCGTACGCACCTGTTGCCATCACGTGACCGAAAAAGATTGACGTACATCATTTTCGGAGGTTAGAACTGTCGCAGGAGGACGCGATGGAAAGACCGACGATTCATGATGTCGCCCGCGAGGCACAAGTTAGTCTTGCGACGGTTGATCGCGTTCTGAACGCGCGTGGTGGAGTCGCGGCGAAATCCATCGATAAAGTGCAGCGGGCTGTTGAGAAAACAGGATATGTCCGGGATCAGTTCGCGGCTAATCTGTCGCGTGGTCGTGGTTATCGGTTTGTATTCTTGCTGCCCGCCGGGCAATCGTCGTTTGTTCGGTCTTTGATCGCAGCAATTGGCGATGAAGCGCAGCGCGTGCGCAAAGATCGTATCAATGTTGATGTGCGGTCCTCAAAAACATTTGATTCAGCTGCGCAAGTTGCAGCGCTGCGCCGTATTGACCCCGAACAGACAGATTGCGCCGCTGTTATGGTGTCGGATGTGCCTGAAGTGCGCAGTGAATTGGCGCGGCTGCGCGGGGCAGGCGTTCGCATCCTCTCGCTCGTGTCTGATGTCGCGGCCCCGGGGCGCGATATCTATGTGGGGCCTGATAATGAGGTTGCTGGCCGCATGGCGGGCAGCTTTATGGGGCGCTTTATGCGCAACCCGATTGGCTCTGTGCTTGTGATCGCGGGATCGCTGGCCGCGCGGGACCACGCGCAGCGCTTGTTCGGCTTTCGGCAGGTGATCGCATCCGAATTTCCCGGGCTGAACGTTTTGCCCGTGACCGAAGGCTTTGATGATGCGCGCCGCGTTGCGGCCATTGCGCAGCAGGCGATGGCCGACGCGCCTTTGATGGGCGTCTATGCGATTGGTGCCGGTAACGCGGGTCTGCTGAGTGCGATGAAAAACACCAATAGCGCATTTCGTCCTGTCACGATCCTGCACGAATTGACCGATGCGGCCCGCAAAGGCCTGCGGTCTGATCTATTCGATCTGGTCATCGACCAAGATCCGGCCCGCGCCGTGACGCGGGCCATGTCCATCATGCGTGATCTTGCGGACGGCGCGACTGCCGACGCAGGGCGCGGCGATATCCCTCTTAACATTTTTATCAAAGAGAACGTCCAATGACTGAATTCTTCAAAAACATCGCCCCAATCAAGTTTGAGGGCGAAAGCAGCACAAACCCGATGGCGTTTCGCCACTACAACCCGGACGAAGTCGTCATGGGGAAGCGGATGGAAGACCACCTGCGCTTTGCTGTCGCCTATTGGCACAGCTTTGTCTGGGAAGGCGGCGATCCCTTTGGCGGCCAGACCTTCGATCGTCCTTGGTTTCCTGCTGACACGATGGACCTGGCCAAGCAGCGCGCGGATGCGGCGTTCGACATGTTCCGCATCCTTGGCGTGCCATACTTTTGTTTCCACGACCACGACGTTCGGCCCGAGGGCGCGACGCTGGCGGAAAGCCGGGATCGCCTGAACCAGATCGCTGATGTGTTCGAGGCGAAGATGGCTGACGGCGGCCCCAAACTGCTTTGGGGTACCGCGAACATGTTCAGCAACCGCCGCTACATGAGCGGCGCAAGCACGAACCCCGATCCTGATATCTTTGCTTATTGCGCAGCCACGGTGAAGGCTTGCATGGACGTGACCCAGCGCCTGAACGGCGAGAACTATGTCCTGTGGGGCGGCCGCGAAGGATACGAGACGCTGCTGAACACCGATCTGGACCGCGAATTGCAGCAGATGGGCCGCTTTTTGCAGATGGTCGTCGAATATAAGCACAAGATTGGCTATAAGGGCGCAATCCTGATCGAGCCAAAGCCGCAGGAGCCGACCAAGCACCAGTATGACTATGACGTCGCCACGGTTTACGGCTTCCTCAAGCGGTTCGGTCTGGAAGGTGAAGTGCAGGTCAATGTCGAGCAGGGCCACGCGATCCTAGCCGGCCATTCGTTCGAGCATGAACTGGCGATGGCGCGCACACTGGGCATCTTTGGGTCCATCGATATGAACCGCAACGATTACCAGTCCGGCTGGGACACGGACCAGTTCCCGAACAACACACCAGAAGCCGCGCTGGCCTATTACGAGGTGCTTAAGGCGGGCGGTTTCACGACGGGCGGTACGAACTTTGACAGCAAGCTCCGCCGTCAGTCGCTGGATGCCGAAGACCTGATCGCCGCGCATATCGGCGGGATGGACATTTGCGCACGGGGCCTGAAAGCTGCGGCTAAGATGCTAGAGGATGATGCACTCGAGGCACCGCGCCGCGCCCGTTATGCTAAATGGGACAGTGTTGATTATCTGGCCGAAGGCGCGACGCTGGATGGTATCGCTGCCCGCGCCGAGGGACTTGATCCGCAGCCCGTATCGGGCCGTCAAGAAATACTGGAAAACGTCGTTAATCGTTACGTCTGAGGGAGGACACCATGAAGACCATCAAAGGACCGGCACTGTTTTTAGCGCAATTTGCAGGGGACAGCGCCCCCTTTGATACTTGGGACGGCATTACCAAATGGGCCAAAGAGATGGTCTATGACGGTGTGCAAGTGCCCAGCTGGGACGCGCGTCTGTTCGATCTGGACAAGGCCGCGACCAGCAAGACCTATTGCGATGAATGGAAAGGGCAGGCGGCCGACAACGGGATCACAGTGACAGAGCTGTCGACCCACCTTCAGGGGCAATTGGTCGCCGTCCACCCTGCCTATGATCTGGCGTTTGACGGTTTTGCCGCGCCGTCGGTGCACGGCGATCCGAAGGCCCGGCAGGTCTGGGCGGTGGAACAGGTGAAAAAGGCGCTTGATGCCTCTGCGCATCTGGGACTGACAGCGCAGGCGACGTTTTCCGGCGCGCTCGCATGGCCTTACGTCTATCCGTGGCCGCAGCGCCCCGCTGGCTTGGTCGAGGCAGCCTTTGACGAGCTTGCGAAACGTTGGCGGCCTATTCTTGATCACGCAGAGGATCGCGGCGTTGATTTGTGCTATGAAATCCACCCCGGCGAAGACCTGCACGATGGTGTCACGTTCGAGATGTTTCTGGAACGTGTCGGCAACCATAAGCGCGCCAAGATGCTGTACGATCCGTCGCATTATGTGCTGCAATGCCTCGATTATTTGGACAACATCGACATCTATAAGGATGTGATTGGCATGTTCCACGTCAAGGATGCCGAGTTCAATCCGACGGGGCGTCAAGGCGTTTACGGCGGCTATCAGCCTTGGGTCGATCGCGCTGGTCGTTTCCGGTCGCTTGGGGACGGTCAGGTCGATTTCGGCGCTATCTTTTCCAAGATGGCGGCGAATGACTTTGACGGTTGGGCTGTTGTGGAATGGGAATGTGCGCTGAAACATCCTGAGGACGGCGCGCGGGAAGGTGCGCAGTTCGTGCGGGATCATATCATTCGCGTGACGCCGCATGCCTTTGACGATTTCGCAGCAGGCGGGACGGATGATGCGATGAACCGCAAGATGCTGGGGCTTTGACAATTTGAACTGTCGGACTGGGGCGCTGCCGTCGCCCATTGGGCTCGAACCAATGGCGCACCAAAGGGCGACCCCGAGGTATTTTTGACCAGAAGAATTCGGACGCAGGAGAGATATGATGGCACGGATCAGGCTTGGCATGGTGGGCGGGGGCAAGGATGCCTTTATCGGGGCGGTGCATCGCTATGCGGCGCGGCTGGATGATCGGTTCGATTTGGTGGCGGGGGCTTTGTCGTCGACACCGGAAAAGTCGATGGAATCCGGGCGGGCTTTGGGATTGGCCGAGGACCGGATTTATCCTGATTTCGACACGATGGCCGTAGCAGAGGCGGCCCGCGATGATGGGGTCGAGGCGGTTGCGATTGTGACGCCGAACCACATGCACGCGCCCGCCGCCAAAGCGTTCCTGTCGCGCGGCATCCATGTGATTTGCGACAAGCCGCTGACGGCAACGTTGGACGAGGCAAAGGAGTTGGTCGCGGTGGCCGAAGCATCGGACGCGCTGTTTGTGCTGACGCATAATTACACCGGCTATCCCCTGATGCGCCACGCGCGGCAAATGGTGGCAGATGGCAAGCTGGGCAATATTCGCGTTGTGCAGGTCGAATACGCACAGGACTGGCTGACCGAAGAGGCGGACGCGGACAACAAGCAGGCGGGCTGGCGGACGGATCCGGCGCGATCGGGCGCTGGCGGGTCCACCGGTGATATCGGCACGCATGCCTATAACCTTGCCTGTTTTGTGTCTGGGCTGACGCTGGATAGTCTGGCGGCGGATTTGCAAAGCTTTGTGCTGGGGCGGCGTGTTGATGACAACGGGCATGTGCTGCTGCGCTTCAAGGGCGGTGCGCGGGGGATGCTGTGGTGTTCACAGGTGGCACCGGGCAATGAAAACCGGCTAACGCTGCGGATTTATGGCGACAAGGGTGGGCTGTCTTGGGGGCAAGAGAACCCTAATGTGATGGAATATACGCCCTTTGGACAACCAACGCAGATCCTGACGCGCAACGGGGCCTCTGGTGCGCAAGACGGCGTGCGTATTCCGGGCGGCCATCCAGAGGGGTATCTGGAAGGGTTTGCGAATATCTACGTCGCGGCTGCTGACGCAATTGAGGCAGCGCGCACCGGGCGCAAAAGTGATGCGCTTTATCCGACTGTGCGTGACGGTCTGGCCGGGGTCATGTTTGTTGATGCCTGTGTCAGGTCATCTGCAAATGATGCTGCCTGGGTATCAGTCGCGGATCAGTGATCCGTCTTTTCGGCCGCGAAAGCGGCCGAAATATCCGACAGCTGAAACGGCTTTTCGATCAGTTGAAACGAGTCGATCTTGGAAATCTCGTGACGGTTATAGCCAGAGGCAAAGACGACATGCGTCCCGCGTTCGGCTAGCATCAGACCCAGCGCTAGACTGTTTTCGCCGTTGCCGAGGTTCATGTCCAGCAACGCAAAATCAAACGATGTAGTTTCGCACTTTGCCATCGCAGCCGGCAGGTTATGCGCCATATGAACGTCGAACCCTAGTTCGTGTTCTAGCCCGTCAGACACATCCAGAGCGACGATCACCTCATCCTCGACATATAGCAGTTTAGATTTCGAGGGAGTTGAACAGTGATTCATGAGGGATCTCAATTAGCGCATTTACCGGTATTTGGAGAACGCACCGCAAACCTTCTGGTTCCCAATGAAATTCAACATTTCCATTTAGACTGCCGGTGATAGTGGATTTGATCAGTTGAGTGCCAAAGCCATCGTCACCGCTGACCGTTGGGGCGGGACCACCCGTTTCTGTCCAAGTAAAGATGTAGGTGTCGGACTCGCCATCGTCTTGGCGCAGCCAATTAAGTCTAACCTTGCCCTGGGGATTTGAGAACGCACCATATTTTGCGGCGTTCGTGGCCAGTTCATGCACTGCCATGCCCAGCGATAGGGCCGCGCGAGCGTTGACGATAATCTCTGGGCCTTTCAGTTCGACGCGGTCCGCGCCGTAGACCGCAGTTAGTTCGGGGGCAAGGATCTGGCTAAGGTTCGCAGAGGCCCAGTTCGACTGGGTCAGCAGTTTGTGCGTCTGCGCGAGCGCCTGAATGCGGCGGGCGAGCGCGGTAAACACATCGCGGTCCACCGTGGCATCGCGGCTGGCACGGGACACAAGCGCCAGCACATTTGCCAGCATATTTTTCACGCGGTGCTGCAGTTCCTGCATCACACGGCGCAGTTCAAACTGCAGCTGCACTTGTTCGGTGATGTCGCGAACGTTCAGTCCTACGCCTGTCAGGCCCCCATCGTGAAATACCGGATACCAATCCGTTTCCCAGACCCGTTCTTGTCCGGGGTTGTCGGCTGTGCCGCCGCGCAACTGCTTGTTTTCGATGCGCGTGCGGTTGTCCAGAACTTCGCGTGCGATCGGCTCAATCACATCACGCAGCGCGGGTGACATAGAACCCAGTGTTTTGCCGATCAGCTCGTCCACCTCGAACCCTGCGATTTTCGCAAGGCGTTCGTTGGCGCGCATATAAACTAGATCATGGCTGAGCATGCCCATCGCGAGGGGGCTGCCATTATACAGGTCTTCAATCTCGGCCAGACGCTGGACCGACAGGCCGCGCTGATGCTCTGCCTCTTGGGCAAGGACGCGCAATTCGGTGACATCGAATAGCGACAGCACGATCCCGCCTTGGGTCGATCGGTCGGATTCAAACGGGACGATCCGGGCGCGAAAGGCTTGACCGTTACGGCTGTCATAATCCGTTTCGATCATGGTCTGCGTTTCCAGCACCTTGCGGCAATCATCAAGGATGGCAAAGACATCAAGGTCCGACCCGATGTCATCTAGGGGCCGCCCAACGTCGCCCGACACAAAGCGGAATTGATTGCGCGCTTCTGGCGTAAACCGACGTAGGCGCAGTTTACTGTCGAGGAAGATGGTGCTGATTTTGCTGCTGGCGATAAAGTTTGCCATATCGGCATGAGCATCGCGAATTTCGGCAATCTTGGCGTTCAACTCGTCATTGGTGGTCGTCAGCTCTTCATTCGCGGATTGAAGCTCTTCGTTCATCGACATCATTTCCTCGTTAGAGCTTTTCAGCTCTTCGTTCGAGGTCTCAAGCTTTTCAGTCGCACTGGTTAGCTGCCCGCGCACGTCGTCCAGCTCTGACTCTAGCTGACGCAGGTATTCTTCATTGTCTTGTCCGACCATCTGACTTGTGAGTGCAGCGTCGACGTCGTCAGTCGCGAGCGCCTCGAATGCGATCAGGATCTGGCGGTCATCGGTTTTACGGCCGGTGATGCGTAGCCGCACGGGCTTGTCGTCTAGCGCGCCGCTAAAGGTAATGGATTGATTTTGATCAAGCTTTTGATCCAGCCGTAAAAGCCGCGCAAGTGTGGTGTTCAGCTCGGGTCGGATCAATTTCAGGATCGACAGTTGCGGACGTCCCGCGCCGACTTGCAGGTATTTGCTGGCTTTTTCAGAGGTATAAAGCAGATCGCCCTGCATGGTCAGAACCATATAAGGCGGCGCAAAATGTTGCATCAACTCGGGTGCGCCGGGGGCCGTTTCAGGCTGCGTCACGGAAGACAGATTGTTATCGTTTGCCTTGTCAAAGATGCCATCTGCTGCGCGCAATTCCAGCCGGGACGGTGGCCCGGGCATGCGGCGAAAGATGTGGTGGTTACGCGATGTTTCTTCGAACAAGTCATGGACGCGGGGGATGCTTTCGCTGTTTCCCAAAACCAAAATGCCATTTTCACGCAGGCTGTAGTGGAACGCCTTCGCGACGGAATCCTGCAACGACGTCTGAAAATAGATCATGACATTCCGGCACGACAGCAGATCGATCTGCGAAAATGGCGGATCTTTGATCAGGCTTTGGTTGGAAAATCGGATGATATTGCGCAGCCGCTCGTTGACGGAATATCCATTCGCATTGGGTCTGAAGTATTTCTGCACCAAGTCAGTTGGCATGTGACTGACGTTTTCCGTGCTGTAGTGTCCCGCACGTGCGACGCGCAGCGCGCCTTCATCGATGTCGGTGCCAAAAATTGACAGGGACGGCCAGACGTTCAGCCGTTCCATCACCTCTAGCAGGGCGATCCCATAGCTATAGGCTTCTTCGCCGGTCGCGCAGCCGGCCACCCAGATGCGCAGATCGCCCTCGCTGCCTGCGCGCGCGATCAAATCGGGCAGGGTGACATCGCGCAACTCTCTGAATGTGTCTTCGTCGCGAAAGAAGCTGGTGACGTTGATCAAAATGCTATCGAACAGCAGGTCAGCCTCTCTTGGATCGTCGATCAGATAGCGCAGATATTCCGACGCGCGTTCCTGCCCAAGGATCGACATGCGCACGGCAATGCGGCGCAGTAGCGTGCCGGGTTTGTATTCGGTGAAGTCATGCCCGACGCGGTGGCGCAGGTGACGCATCACGCGCTGGATAAAGTCACTATCCGATGGCTCTTCGATGGCAAAGTTCTGGATGCGGGCAAAGAAGTCTTCGAGGACAGGCGCGATTTCGGCGACGGGTAGGATTAGGTCGCAGGCCCCGGTCGCAATCGCGTTGCGCGGCATGCCATCGTACTTCGCCTCTTCGGGGCGCTGGACCAGTACGAGGCCGCCGTTATTCTTAATGTCACTGATCCCGACGCTATTATCGCTGCCGGTGCCTGACAGGATAATTCCGACCGCATTCAGGCCAGAATGCCGCGCGAGTGAAATCAGGAAGTCGTCGATAGGCCGTCGTACGCCGCGCGGCTCTTGAAACTTTTCAGTGTGAAAGCGGCTATCCGCGATCGTCAAAATATCGCCCGGCGCAATCAGATAAATGTGCCCTTCGTGGACGGGGCAACCCTCGTAGGCGGTCACGACGGGGCTCTTGGTTTGTCGGCTTAGCAGTTCCTGCATCAGGCTGTCGTGATGCGGGTCTAGATGCTGCACGATGACGATTGCCATTCTGTGCTGATCGGGCAGATATTCCAGCAGACCTTGGATCGCCTCAAGCCCCCCGGCAGAGGCACCGATGCCGACAATGATCAAGCCGTCGTGGTCAGTGGTCGTTTGGTCAGTCAGGCGCGTCATGTCTGGTTCCGGTCGGGTGCATTCGTTAAGCTGGGTACATAAACCATAGAGGCGTTCGGTCTAGGGGCTTGGAAGTAACAACATGACGCAGCTGAATATGACCGAAGTCGCGAAGCGGCTGGATGGTGCCAACATCCCGCTGACGATTGCCGATGCAACACGTCCCGATATGCCGCTTTGCTACGTCAATCCCGCATTTTGTACCGCGACAGGCTATGATTCAGAGCAGGTTATCGGCAAGAACTGCCGGTTTTTGCAGGGCGATTTGGACAACGACACCGCTCGGCTAAAAATGCGCCGCGGGCTGGCGCAAAGAACCGGATTTCAGGTCGTGTTCCGCAACAAACGTGCCGATGGCAGCACGTTTGACAACCTTGTGATCATTGAGCCGCTGACAGATGCAGAAGGGGAACTGCTTTATGTCGTTGGATCGCAATTCGTCCTGAAGGACGGCATGCAGGCGGAACAGACGAACAGCGCTGGGCAAGGCATCGTGCGTGAAATCGACAAGCTGTTGCAGTTAAACGAACGCCTGCGCGCGACATCGCGACAGGCGCTGGCGCGGTCAATGGCCGCGTCCGTTAAACTGTGGCTGGAACGCTAAAGCTTATACGTCGGAAGAGATACGAAAGCTTCTTTTAACGCATCACCCCAGCCGCTGGAAATCTGATGATAGACCTCGTCGTCAGCTTCGACGCGGGCGCGTTTGTGGATTTCAAAAGCGTCTTTTTCGTACAGCACGATGTCAAACGGCAGACCGACAGACAGGTTCGATTTGACCGTTGAATCGAAGGACACCAGCAGCAGTTTGACGGTGTCTTCGAACGTCATCTCTGGGTCATAGGCGCGCACAAGGATTGGCTTGCCGTATTTCGTCTCTCCAATCTGAAAGAACGGAGTCTCTTCGGTCACTTCGACGAAGTTGCCTTCGGGATAGACCATAAAGATCGTCGGCACGCCGCCAGCGATCTGGCCGCCGACGATGACGGTCGCGCGGAAATTGCTGCCCGATGTGTCGCCCGTGGGGGACGAATAGGCGATGACCTCTTGCAAGGTCGCGCCGACCAGGCGGGCGACCTGAAACATTGTTGGTTCGCGCATGATGCTGGGGTCGCGGTCAGCGGCGGATTTTGACCGTTCTTCCAGCAGGGAAATCAGGGATTGCGTCGTCGCAAGGTTGCCGGCGGTCATGATCGTGATGACCCGCTCGCCCGGCGCTTCCCATGTAAACATCTTGCGGGTCATGGAAAAGTTGTCGACGCCAGCGTTGGTGCGGGTGTCGGACATGAAGACTAGGCCGCGGTTTAGACGCAGGCCAACGCAATAGGTCATGGGAATTCTCTGATTTAGGTTAAGTCGCTTCTACTGCTGGACTTGCAGCGTGACAATCAGCGATTCATCCCCGTCGCCCAAGCGCATCCCCTTAACCGGGGCCGCATCGCTTGCGTCGCACCCAATAGCCAAGCGGGCATAGCGTTCATCCGGGCTGATCCCGTTGGACACATCGAACCCCACCCAACCAAGCGTCGGCAGATGCACCTCTGCCCACGCATGGCTGGCGTCTTGATCAATCCGGTCGTCTAGTTTCAGATAGCCCGAGACATAGCGCGCAGGAAATCCGGCGTACCGTGCGACAGCGATCATGATATGCGCATGGTCTTGGCACACACCCGCGCCGCCCGTCAGTGCCTGATCGGCGGTGGTGTTGGTATAGGTCTGGCCGATCAGATAGGGCACAGCCGCCAAAATTTGGGCTGATAGTGCGTGGCAAGCCCCCAGCGTATCAGTGGCTGATTTCAGCGGACGGGCCAGTGCACGGATATCCTTGCTAGGTTTTGTCAGCGCCGTGTCCTGCATGAAATGCCACAACGGTGCAGCGCCATAAACCTTGCCCATCACGCCTGCACGGTCATGCGTGCGCACGGTTCCGCTGGCGGTGACGGTCAGTTCGGTCGCACCGCGGTCGGTGTTCACCAGATCGATGACGTTGCCGTGGTGGTCCTCGCAGGTCAGTTCGATCACGCCGCCATCGACGGTGACTGTCCAGTCCAGCACGGTTTGCATGATGTTCGACTGAGGCCGCAAATGCAGTCGCTGCAGCGCATAGCTGACGGGCGTGTCATAGGCGTAGCGGGTCGTGTGGGAAATATGCAGGTCCAAGGGGTATCCTAACCGTAGAACTTGTAATCACGCTCGATCATTTGGCCGAGGGCATAGTTGTCTTGAATGAAATTCGTGATGAATTCATGCAAACCCTCATCAAAGATCGAGGCGATGTCCCGCTCTTTCAGCTTTTTCAGCATCAGCTCGGCATGGTCATGGCAGGCGTGACGCTCGCCATATTCGTCGGCCAGATAGTTCAGGTTTTCGACGGTTGTTGCCATGGAAAACACCAGCGACCGGGGTAGGCGGCGATCAAGGATCAGGAACCGCGCGACGCCAGCGGCTGTCATCTCGTCCTCGTCCAGCCAGCGAAAGGCCCGGTGTGCGGATACGGACCGCAGGATGGTTTCCCACTGCACGTTATCTAAGGACGATCCGACAAAGCTGCTGGACGGCAGCAGGGTGTAATATTTTACGTCGATGATCCGCGCCGTGTTGTCAGCGCGTTCGATAAAGGTGCCGATGCGGGCAAAGTCGTAAATATCATTGCGCAGCATCGTGCCGTGCAACGCGCCGCGCACGATGGCGGATTGCTGGCGGATACTGTCCAGAACGCGGGGCAGTTCGGTTTCCTTGACCGGGCGCTTTAGCAGATCCTGAATCGTCATCCAGCTATCGTTAACGGCGGTCCAGACCTCTGACGTGAGCGCGGTGCGCACCAACCGCGCATTGTCGCGGGCCGATTTTGTCACCGAATAGACCGACGACATGTTGTCTTTGTCGCGCAGCAAATAGTCGATCACATCGGTGGCGTTAAAGGTGTCGTGCTTTTCGTGGTAGCGGGTCGCGACGCCTGCGGTGGTGGCAACGGATTCCCATTCGGTGCTCGCGTCAGTGGACCGGGTCAATGCAATGCGAAAGCCAGCCTCGACCAAGCGTGCGGTGTTTTCGGCGCGTTCCAGAAAGCGAAACATCCAGAACAGGCCGCCTGCGGTTTTTCCCAGCATAGTTTAGTCCTCCAGCACCCAAGTATCCTTGGTGCCGCCTCCTTGGCTGGAATTGACGACAAGCGATCCTTCGGTCAGCGCAACGCGCGTCAGGCCGCCGGGCGTGATGTCGACGCCATCAGGCGACACCAGCACGTAGGGGCGCAGGTCAACGTGGCGCGGAGCAAGGCCCTTTTTCACCATGATGGGCACAGTCGACAGCGACAGCGTGGGTTGAGCGATATAGTTGCTGGGCCGGGCGCGCAGCTTGTCAGCGAAATCAGCGAGCTCTTTTTTGCTGGCGGCGGGGCCGACTAACATGCCGTAACCGCCCGATCCGTGGACTTCTTTCACAACCAGCTCTGCCAGATTATCGAGCACGTATTTCAAGCTATCCTGCTCGCCGCAGCGGAACGTCTCGACGTTTTTCAGGATCGCTTTTTCACCGGTATAGAATTCAATGATATCGGGCATATAGCTATAGATCGCCTTGTCGTCGGCGACCCCCGTGCCCGGTGCATTGGCGATGGTGATATTGCCGGCGCGGTAGACGTCCATAATGCCCGGCACGCCCAGCATCGACTTGGGATTGAACGTCAGCGGGTCAAGGAATTCATCATCGACCCGGCGATACAGCACGTCAATTTGCTTGTAGCCGCGGGTCGTGCGCATGGCGATGTGCCCGTCCACAACGCGCAGGTCGTGGCCTTCGACCAGCTCTGCCCCCATCTGATCGGCGAGGAATGAATGTTCGTAATAAGCCGAGTTATAAATTCCCGGCGTCAGCACAGCGATCACCGGCTTGCCACCGCAGGACTTGGGCGCAGATGCCGCAAGAGAACGGCGCAGATTCTTCGGGTAATCGCTGACGGGCCGCACTTTGATGCGGCTGAACAACTCTGGGAACATCTGCAGCATCGTTTCGCGGTTTTCCAGCATATAGCTGACACCGGACGGCGTGCGTGCGTTGTCTTCTAGGACAAAGAAATCGTCTTCGCCGGTGCGGACAATATCGGTGCCGACGATATGCGTGTAAACGCCGCCGGGGGGCGAAAAGCCCATCATTTGCGGCAGGAACGCCTCGTTTCTGGCGATCAAATCTATCGGGATGCGGCCTGCCCGCAGAATTTCTTGGCGGTTGTAGATGTCGTGTAGGAACGCGTTGATGGCACGCACACGCTGTTCGATACCGCGTGACAGCTTCGTCCATTCGCGCCCCGAAATGATGCGCGGCACCAGATCGAACGGGATTAGCCGCTCTTCGGCGGCCATCTGCCCGTAGACGTTAAAGGTGATGCCGGTACGCCGAAAGAAGGCTTCGGCCTCTTTGGATTTCTTGGCAAGGCGGCCGGGATCTTGGCCGTCGAACCACGATTTATAATTGGCATAAGGCGGGCGCACCTGATCGTCGCCCATCCGCATTTCGTCAAAGTGATCTGGCTTTGTATTCATGTGACTGAAGCTAACGCTTTCCTAGGATACTGCAAATTATTCAGGCAGGTTCCGCGGAAAGGTCAACAGGTCACCACCGAAACTGTCTGCTCATTTAAGGTTGCCGCCCCAAAAGCGGTTAAAAAAGCGACATCCGCGGCGTCGCGGCCAACGCCTGCGATGATCATGCGATCAGGCGTCGTCATGCCTGTGGGATCGATTAAATGCCAGCCGCCGTTCAGGTAAACCTCTGCTACAGCATGAAAATCTGGCGGGGTGACATCTGGGCTATAGACACTGGCGATGCGTGCGGGGATCGCGCTGGATCGGCACATAGCGATTAAAAGATGGGCATAATCGCGGCAAACGCCGCGCCGGGCGTCAAATGTATCCTGCGCGGTGGTGTTGCCGTCGCTGCTTTCGCCATCATAGGTCAAATTATCGGTGATCCAACGCGACATCGCCAGCACACGCGGCCCGCCGCGCAGGTCGCCAAACGTGTCCGTCATGAACGCGCCAAAGCTGTCAGCCGTGCAATAACGCGACGCCATCAGGTATTTCACCGTTGGCGCGTTCAGCTGATACAGCGGCGTTTCTTTCAGGGATTTCAGTTGGGCAACCGGGCGATTGACGGTCACTTGCGCGGAATAGGTCAGCAGCAGATCACCGTTGGTTTCCAACCAGATACGATTGCCGATACCTTCTTCGGCGGGCATGTCGCGAAAGGACTTATAGGCCGCAATTTCTGTGTTTTCCCACGTCACCGTCTGGTTGAAATCCGTCATCGCGCGGATCTGCAACAGCAGGGTGCAAGGCTGAGGGATGCCATAGTTCAGGCGCACAGTGATCTGGCTGTCCAAGTAAATAATCCTGTCTGAAGGTGTCGTCGCAAAACCCGCCGTAACGCAGATTAGTTCCGTCCTATGTCACACCAAAGACAACCCGCCAAGGGCCGCAATGCGGGCGATGATGGGATCAATTCCCTGATCGTGGCGCAGGGCCGCAAAGCAAACCGTGCCATCGCCGCGCATGCGTGCTGCGTCGCGGGCCATGACGTCAAGCGATGCGCCGACATGCGGGGCTAGATCGGTTTTGTTAATCACCAAAATATCGGACCGGGTGATGGCGGGGCCACCTTTGCGTGGAATCTCCTCTCCTGCGGCGACGTCGATGACATAGATCGTCAGGTCGGCAAGTTCGGGACTAAAGGTTGCGGAAAGATTGTCGCCGCCGCTCTCAATCAGGACGACGTCCAGATCGGGATGGCGGCTGCGCATTTCAGCGACGGCGGCCAGATTGATACTGGCATCCTCGCGGATGGCGGTATGCGGGCAGCCACCGGTTTCCACGCCGATGATCCTGTCCATGGGCAGGATTTGCATCCGCATCAGCGCCTCGGCGTCCTCTTGCGTATAGATATCGTTGGTGATCACGCCGATGGACAGTTGGTCCTTCAGCCGCACTGCCAGCTTGGCCGTCAGCGTTGTTTTGCCCGCGCCAACAGGTCCGCCAATACCAATGCGCAGTGGCCCGTGAGGAGAGGTCATGACCGGAATATCCTTGGTTGAAGTGTCTCGTGCTGCATGGCGGCGATGTCCGCCAGAAACGCGCTGCCGCCCAGATCGTCAATGCTTTGCGTCAGCGCCGCTTGCGCCAGCGATAGGCATAGCGGCGTTTGATCCGCGACAATCCGTTGCGCCTGAGTTTGCCCCAATGGCATGCAGCGCTGCGCCGCTGAAATCAGCCCGGCGGTGAACGCATGCAGGTACGCCGAAAGCGTCACATCTAGGGCGATCCCCTGCATCCGGGCCGCACGGCCGACGGCAACCGGCAAGCACATGGGCCGCAGGTCCAGCCCCCAAACGGCATTTACCGTGGTGCAAAACGCCTCGCCCTGTGCTGTCGTTTCCAGCAGCCGTTCGCGGGATGGCGCAAGCGCGCGGGCGAGTGCGTCAATCTGTTGCGCATCGTCGCTGCGATACGCCTCTGCCAACAGGATGGCGTCGTTGCGGCCTGTTCCATGCGTGAGCACTGTGGCAATCCAGTCCTGCAGGCCCGCTGCATCGCGCAACCGCCCATCCGCGACTGCCATTTCCAACCCGTGCGAATAGCTAAACGTACCCAGCGGAAAACCGGGCGAGAGCCATTGCATCAGCGTTAGTAGTCCCTCAGTGGGCATGCGGCATCGTCCGGCCGTGGCCATAAGCGCCGCCTTCAGGGGTGAAGGGTGCGTCGATTTCGGCAACATCCGCGCCCAGATGATCGCGCAACATGTGACCAATGACCGGATCGCGCAGGATCAGCAGGTGGTCGCCTGCAAACTGACAGGGCATGTGGCGATTGCCGATATGCCATGCCATCCGCACCAAATCGCCAGCGACGCGGTAAAGCGGCTCTGCGGCAGCTTTGATGCGAATAAACCGACCGTCGTTCAGCGCCAGCAGATCACCGTCATTTAGGGATGTTGTGTGTTCCAAATCGACCAGAACCGCGGTGCCACCATCGCAGGTTAGCACTTTGCGCCGCATCAACCTCGCATCGTAGGTCAGCGCGCAGGTGTCGAACACCTGCGCGCTGTGATTGTCAGTGACAATGTTATGAACGATCAGCTGCGTCATGCGCGGCCCCCGTTCGCCAGATCAAAGATCAGACGTAGAACAGGTCGCGAAAGACGTGTTGCACGATACGGTCGCGCTTGATGCCCAGTTTGGACAGCTCTTCGTCTGTTTTTGCTTCCAGATTGTTGATCTGGTCCATCCGCGAACGGCGCTCCATATAGGCATTCATGCCCTGGCCGATCGAAGCGAAGAAAGCGTCCACTTTTTCGCGGATTGCTGCGGTGCGCGGTGCGCTGAGTGTTTGCGTAGCCATTGGAAACCTTGTCTGCGGCAATCGCCGCTAAAGTATGAATCAGGTCTCCTCCCCTGCCAGACAACATAGGGATGCTGCGGCGCAGCACAATTGCGTTTTCTGCAACCCCGATGCCCACCATCAGAATAGAAAGTATCGCTGGGCCATCGGCAGAACCTCGGCGGGTTGGCATGTCAGTAGCTCTCCGTCGGCGCGGACCTCGTATGTTTCGGGGTCCACATCGATCTGGGGCAGGGCGTCATTCAAGATCAGATCGCGCTTGCCGATGTTGCGGGTGTTCTTGACGGCGACAGTCTGCTTTGCCAGCCCAAGGCTGTCACGGATGCCTGCATCCTGTGCTGCTGCGCTGACGAAACTAACGCTGCCATGCCGAAGTGAGCTGCCATACGCCCCGAACATCGGGCGCGAATAAACAGGCTGCGGCGTTGGGATGCTGGCATTCGGATCGCCCATCTGTGCCACGACTATCGTGCCGCCCAGCAGCACCATTTCCGGCTTCACGCCAAAGAATGCGGGGCTCCACAATACCAGATCGGCGCGCTTACCCTCTGTGATGGATCCCACCTCGTGGCTGACGCCATGGGCAATCGCCGGGTTGATCGTATATTTCGCAATATAGCGGCGGACGCGAAAGTTGTCGTTGTCGCCGGTTTCCTCGGCCAAGCGCCCGCGCTGTTTCTTCATCTTGTCCGCGGTCTGCCATGTGCGGATGAGCACCTCACCGACCCTGCCCATCGCCTGACTGTCGGACGCGATGATCGAAAACGCGCCCATATCGTGCAAAATATCCTCTGCGGCAATCGTCTCGCGGCGGATGCGGGATTCGGCAAAGGCGACGTCTTCGGGGATCGATTTGTCCAGATGGTGGCACACCATCAGCATATCGAGGTGCTCTTCGATGGTGTTCACGGTGAAGGGCCGCGTCGGGTTGGTGGACGACGGCAGAACAAACTCTTCGCCGCAAATCTTGATGATATCCGGGGCATGACCGCCGCCAGCGCCTTCAGTGTGGAACGCGTGGATCGTGCGGCCTTTCATGGCCTTCACGGTATGCTCCACAAAGCCGCTCTCGTTCAACGTGTCGGTGTGGATCATCACCTGCACGTCCATGTCGTCTGCGACAGACAGGCAGCAATCGATGGCCGCAGGTGTGGTGCCCCAATCCTCGTGCAGCTTTAGACTGCAAGCGCCAGCTTTGACCATCTCGATCAAAGCGTCCGGCTGGCTGGCGTTGCCCTTGCCCGCAAGGCCGATGTTCATTGGGATGCCGTCAAAGGCCTGCAGCATCCGCCCGATATGCCAAGGACCCGGCGTACAGGTCGTGGCCAACGTGCCATGGGCAGGCCCCGTGCCGCCGCCAAAACAGGTGGTGACGCCTGAATGCAGCGAATCTTCCATCTGCTGCGGCGCGATAAAGTGGATGTGCGAATCAAACCCGCCAGCGGTTAAAATGCGGCCCTCGCCGGCGATAATCTCTGTCCCCGGTCCGATAATAATATCAACGCCGCTTTGCGTGTCAGGATTGCCCGCCTTGCCGATCTTGTGAATGCGGCCATCCTTCAGCGCGACATCCGCCTTCCAGATCCCAGCATGATCAACGATCAGCGCATTGGTGATGACCGTATCCACAGCCCCGCCCGCCCGCGTGACCTGAGACTGCCCCATCCCGTCGCGGATCACCTTGCCGCCACCGAACTTCACCTCTTCGCCGTAGGTGGTCAGATCGCGTTCGACCTCAATGATCAAATCAGTGTCCGCCAGACGCACCTTGTCGCCCGTCGTTGGGCCAAAGGTGGCGGCATAATTCGCGCGGGAAATCAGGGCTGGCATAGGCTCACTTCATCAACGTTGGGCCGCGCTTGCCAAGGCGTTTGGCATTGGCGCGGGTTTTCTGGCGCAAGGGCTTTACGGCGGCATTCATGATCTCGTCCGGGCGCTTGCCCGTCATCGCCGCCAGCGTGGCACTTTGCATCGATTTGGTGATCGCTTCGGTCTTCTCGGACACCATGCGGTCGTTTTCATCGGAGGTGACGGACCACAGCCCGCCCCAGCCCATCATGCGCATGGCGATGACGCTCTGCGCTTCGGCCAGCATCATGCCGACCTCCATCTGTGTTTTAAATAATTCAAGCGGGGTCGCATTCCGGGCCATGTCACAACTCTCCCATGACGGCTGCATTGAACCCATAGATATGCCGCCGCCCGCCGATTGCGATCAGTTTCACTTCGCGGCGCTGACCCGGCTCGAACCGCACGGCAGAGCCGGGCGGGATATCCAGCCGCATCCCGCGCGCCGCAGCCCGGTCAAAATCCAAACCCGGATTGGTCTCTGCAAAATGGTAGTGGCTGCCAACTTGCACCGGCCGGTCGCCCGTATTGGCGACCATCAGCGTCAGCGCCTCAGAGCCCGCGTTCAGCTCGATATCACCCTCTGCCGTCATCACTTCACCGGGGATCATTGCGATACCTCTTCTCATCATCTTGCTAAAAATACTCAAAATTCAACGGATCGGTTCGTGAACCGTCACCAGCTTGGTGCCGTCTGGAAACGTCGCCTCGACCTGCACCTCGGGCAGCATCTCTGCGATACCCTCCATGCACTGATCACGGGTAATCACCTGCGCGCCGGCTTCCATCATATCGGCAACGGACCGCCCGTCGCGGGCGCCTTCGACGACGGTATCTGTAATCAGCGCAATCGCTTCGGGGTAATTCAGCTTTACCCCCCGCGATAGCCGCTTGCGCGCGACCTCGGCCGCCATAGCGATCAGCAGTTTGTCTTTTTCACGGGGTGTCAGTTGCATATCAAAGCGTCCAAGTCGGGGGCAGGGGGCCGCGCAAGGCGGTCAAAACGGGGATCAGCGCGCGGCGTAGATCGTGGCTGTCTGCGGCCAGAACGCGCGCGAATAGGACGCCGTCCCGGATCAGGCTGACACCAGCATTGGCGGGCATCAATGCGCGCAGGGTATTCAGCCGTGCCTCGGCATCGGGGGCCACATAGGTCACGCTGGCAAGGCAATTCGCCGGGCCGCCGCACCAAGCCGCAGCCATCTGGTCAGAAATCGCGCCATCCAGCGCGATGGCATCAGCAAAGATTAAATCGCCGCCGCGTGTGATGCGGACGTCGTCCTTTGCAAAACCTGCTTCAATCCGCTCGCCCATCAGGGCACGGCCAAGCACAAGCGTTTCGACACCTAGGAAAATAGCGTCATTGGCCATATCAACAGTCAGCCTGCGCCGCAGGCGGCAGCGATCAAACAGGATGGTTTCCTGCGGCAGCCAGTCCAGCCGTGCGCCGGGGGCAAGGGCCGCTTCCGTCGTCATGCGGGCGGTCTGACCGGGCTGGGCTTTGTAAATCCGCTCTGCCGTTTGAGTGGTCAGGGTCAGGTGACTACCCTGTGCGACCTGCGCGGCAATGGAAAAGCGGTCGCCTCCAGTCACGCCGCCTGCGGTGTTCAGCGTCACGGCCAGCAGATCGCCACCCGCGTGGCGCGGGAACAGCGCCTTGGACGCGCCGGATTGGCGCAGCGTGTCCAGCCGGTTACCTGCCTTCACGCCAATGCGCAGCACACCCTGCGCGCGGGGCGTCAGGTGATGCGGGTCATCATGCAAGGGCGCGGCAAGTGTCATGGCCCAACCCTGCGCAAATTTCTCGGGCAGAGGCAACAGAACAGCCCTTCGTCACGGGCCATTCTTGTGCGATTGCCTGAAAATTAGGCGATAACCGCGCGGCGTTCCCCGCGCATGTTCAGCGCAAGCAGTCCTGCGACCACGGCCAAACCGACCAGATTGACCGACAGATGGTGCGGCCAAAGGCAGGCAATACCCGCCGCTAACGCCACAACCCGCAACGGCCAGCCGAGGGGGCGTTCCATACAGCCCTGCAGCGCCGCCGCGACGGCGTAGATGCCAAAGACCGCAAATCCGAAAACGGTCACGACCGCCCCCCAGTCGCGTGACAGCAAGGGCGTATAGGCGAACAGGACCGGCACGATGTACAGGCCCTTGGCGAGCTTCCAACTGGCAAAGCCTGTCGCCATCGCCGGGGCCTTGGCGATCGCAGCGGCGGTAAATGCCGCAAGTGCAACGGGCGGCGTCACGTTACTGTCTTGGGACAGCCAAAAGATGATCATATGCGCTGACAGTAGGGCCAGCGTCGCAGCCTCTGCCGGGACCGTCAGGTCGCGCAGGGGGCTTGCGACCTCTAGCGGCAAGGACGCGACCAGCGCCGCAGCCTCGGGCCGCGCCATGGGGGCCATGATCGCTTGCATCGCCTCTGGTGCGCCCAGCATCAGGACGGCGCGGGCGGTGTCGGGCAGCTGACCCAGGACCAGCGCGTCCACGACAAAGCGGTCTGCGATCATACCTGCCAATGCGGGAGCCGACAGCGTCGCCAGCACGATATAGGCCGCCGTCACCGGCAGACCCATGCCAAGGATTAATGACGCCAGCGCGATCAGGACGATGGCCACCAGAATGTTGCCGCCAGCCCAATCCGAGATCATCAAGCTAAAGGTATTGCCGATCCCCGCAGTCGCGATCACGTTCACGATCAAGCCGACAGCGCACAGCAGCACGGCGGTCAAGATCATACCCTTTGCGCCCATCGACAGCGCCTCGACCACAGCCTTTGGGCCCATGGGATTGCGGGTTAGCCAGCTGGAGGCGATGACCGCGACGATGCCGTAAACGGCGGCATAGGTTGGCGTATAGCCCGCGACCAGCATCCCGATCAGCAGGCCGATGGGCAGCACGAAACTCGCCCCGCCATTGCGGAAGGCGGAACCAAGGGTTTGGCCGGTGTTTTCCATTGGTGGCAGGTTTTGACGCTTCGCCTCGATCCGCACAAAGAACGCGACGGATAAGAAGTACAGCAGGGCGGGCAGGGCAGCGGCCGCGACGATACGCTCGTAAGGGATCTGGGTGAAGGCAGCCATGACAAAGGCACCGGCCCCCATAATGGGCGGCATCAGCTGACCGCCAGTGCTGGCCGCGGCCTCGACCCCGCCGGCAAACTTGGGACTAAAGCCTGCCTTTTTCATCAAAGGGATCGTGATGACGCCAGTGCTGGCCGTATTGGCAACGGCAGAGCCGCTGATCGTGCCAGTCAGTCCGCTGGCAATGACAGCAACAATACCCGGCCCGCCGACCATCTTGCCTGCGACAGCGCGCGCCAAATCAATGACGAAATCGCCCGCACCCGACCGCAGCAGGAAGGCACCGAAGATGATGAACAAAAACACATAGGTCGACGAAATCCGCGCAATCGACCCGAACATCGCGTCATCGCCATAGATAGAGCGGAAGGCGACAGTCTCGACACTCAGCCCCGGAAACCGGAAGACGCCGCCGACAAACTGACCCCACCACGCGATGTAGGTCAGGGCAAGGATGATCAGAACGGGGATGATCCAGCCGGTCAGCCGCCGCGTCAACTCTATCGCGCCGCCGACGCAGACAGCGATGGCGATCCAGTCGGGCGTCGACAGCTTTACCCCGCGGTCATAAATCGCGTTTTCCGCTGTGGCGAGCCAGATGGCGGAGGCGGCAACAGCAAGCCCAAGGATCAGATCAAAGATCCGCACCAGTCGGCTGTCGCGCGCTGTGCCCGCAAGAGGGTAATAGATGCATGCCAGCAGGGCAAAGACCGCAAAGTGCAGCGCATTGCGCGTCAGTTCTGACACCACCGGATACAGCGCGATATAAAGGTGTGCCACGGATATGGCCGCGCAGAATACGGTCAGCCCACGCGCCCACGCGCCATCAATGCGCCGCAGTGCGGCGTTTTCGGTATCATCCGACATGCAAATTCCCCTTTGCGCAGAGTCCCCGGCCCGGATGAGGGCCGGGGGATTGGTGCTATTTCGCGATCAGACGGTCAGGGACGTTGACCCCGGCCTCTTGGAAATAACGCAGCGCACCGGGGTGCAGCGGCAGGGGCAAGCCCGCAATTGCGGCCTCTAGGCTCATGGCCTGCGTGGCCGGGTGGATTGCCTGCAGGAAGGGCAGGTTTTCATAGATCGCTTTGGTGATCTGATAGACGTTTTCCTCTGACACGCTGGCGTCCACGGCCAAAAAGTTCGGCTGTGCGACGGTCGTGACGTCCTCTGACTGGCCAGAGTAGGTGTTGGCCGGCACGGTATAGGCGGTCCAAAGCTCGCGTCCGGCGTCAGCCGCCGCACGCTCTTCGTCGGTGAAGGACAGCAGACGCACGCTGTCACCGGCGGATGCGAAAAGCTGGCTTAGCGCGCCAACGGGCACGCCCGCGGGGGTGCTGATGCCTTTGACCTGACCGTTCTGCAACGCCTCTGCTGCGGGACCATAGCCGCCATAGACAAGGGTGTAATCGGTTTCAGCATTGACGCCGAGCCCGTCCAGAAGGGCCGTGTTCGACCCCAAAGTGCCGGAGTTCTGCGCGCCAAGGGCGACGCTTTCACCCTTGAGCGCCACGAAATCTGCCATGGTGCCGGTGGCTGCTGCATCAGCGCTAACGACGAAATGTTCCACGTTCTGCCACAGCATCGAAACAGAGCGCAGGTTGTCTTGCGGTCCCACGTCGGCCAGCGGGCCGGTGCCGGATGCTGCGAAGTAGCCGTACAGACCTTGCAGGATGCCGAACTGCGCCTCTCCTTCGCGCAGCAGGCGGATGTTTTCACCCGACCCGGCGCTGCTGATGGCGGACATGCCGATGCCTTGGCTTGGTTGCAGCTTAACCTTGACCAGTGTCGAAAGTGCGACGCCGACGGGATAATAGGTGCCGCCAGTGGATGCTGTGGCGAGGATGTAATCCGCCTCTTGGGCGTGCAGCGGTGCGGCTGCTGATATACTTAGCGCCAAGGCGGCCAGCGCGGTGCGTCCAGTGTAGTTCATTGTATTCCTCCCGGTTTTCGTCTGTTCCGTCCGGTCTATGCCGGGCTAGGGGGAAACTATGGCAGACCAAAACGGATACGCCTACGGCAAATTTCCGCACGGGTCACGAAACTGCGGCCATTCGCCCCTTTCACGCAGGCAGCAGACTGCATAGGTCAGTGACGATGACCGATACGAAGGATCCCACCATGACGTCTTTGACCCGCCTGATGATTGCGCTGTCCGTGGCCATTTTGCCCGGCTTTGCGATGGGCCACGACTATAAGGTTGGCGATTTGCATGTCGAACACCCCTTTGCCCGCGCGACGCCAAAGACGGCGATGACCGGGGCTGGCTATCTGACGATCCTGAATTCCGGCACCGAAGACGACACCCTTGTCGCGATAGAGGCTGATTACCCCCGCGTGATGATGCACGACAGTGCCACCGTCGACGGTATCGCGACGATGACCCAGATGGACGGCGTGACGATCCCAGCTGGCGGCACCGTCAGCTTTGCGCCCGGCGGGCTGCATGTCATGTTTATGGGCCTGAATGGCGATCCATTGGAAGCCGGCGAAAGCGTTCCTGCGACGCTTGTGTTTGAAAAGGCCGGCCGCCTTGATGTTGTTTTCAAGGTCGAGGATTCGGACAATATCGCCGCTGATAACGACGCCCACGCCGATCACTAAGGCGTCATGTCGCATGGGCGCGACCAAAGGCGCAGTTGTGCGGCCAATCATACTAGGGCAATGTCCGTTGCACCCCGGCGCGATGTCCGCGCCTATCAGGCGAATGATCTGGACGCCGTGGCGCAGGACGCTAAATCAAGCTTAGACCTGCGCAGATACATTTGAATTCCACCTCGAAGGAAGAACACGATGAAACTTACAACTCTTGCATTGGCGATGACGACCTTCGCCGCGCCCGCTTTTGCTGAAAGCCACATGGCTGCCCCCACCGGCGACGTTGCTGGCGGTGAAGAGCAGTTCAACCGTCAGTGCGTCGCTTGTCACGTTGTGCAAGACCCCGTGTCGGGCGAAGTGCTGGCTGGCCGTAACGCCAAGGTTGGCCCGAACCTGTATGGTCTTGCTGGCCACATGCCGGCCAGCGTCGAAGGCTTTAACTATGGCGACGCTCTGGTTGCTTACGGTGAAATCGGTACGGCTTGGGACGAGGAAAGCTTTGTCGGCTACGTCCAGAACCCAACCGCTTTCCTGCGCGAGGCGCTGGACGACAAGCGCGCCCGCAGCAAAATGGCCTATCAGGTGCGTGATGCGGGCCAAGCGGCTGACCTTTACGCCTATCTGGCAAGCTTTGGTCCTGCCAACTAATCGGCACGTCGGTTAGCGATTTACGGGGCCGCCGCGGGAAACTGCGGCGGCCTTTTCCTTTGCCCAATGATCTACGTTAGCGTGCAGCTTGGCGCGGACCCGTATCAGCCCTAGGTTATGCGTGAAGCTTTAAGAAAGGCACTTTCATGTCCATCACCTTGTTCGCGATTTTTCTGGCCGCCACGGTCGCCGCTGGCGCAACCGGGATGCTGTTTCCGACAGGTGCATGGTACAAGAGCCTGCAAAAGCCAGCTTGGACGCCACCGAACTGGGCCTTTCCCGTGATGTGGACGACGATTTATCTGCTGATCGCCTTTGCTGGCGCACGCGTTGCGCCGCTAGAGGGCAATACCTTTGCCATGGCGTTTTGGGCGCTGCAAATCGCCCTGAATACGCTGTGGACGCCGGTGTTCTTTGGTGCGCGGCGGATTAAGGGCGCTCTGGTGATTATCGTGGCACTGTGGCTGGCGATCTTGGGCGCGACGATTACGCACTTTCAGCTTGATCTGTGGGCAGGCCTTGCCTTTGTGCCTTATCTGGTCTGGGTCACTATCGCGACGGCGCTGAATTTGTCGATCCTGCGACTTAATCCCGGTCAGAAACCGCTGGAATTGCACAAACTACCCTAGGCCGGGGTTGAAGCGGGGCGGGCTTTGGTGTCACGTTTCGCCATGTCACATCATATTCCCACTTGGGCTGAAACTGCCCCCCGCCTTGTTGCCGTCGCCGCGGGTCGCGACGCAGCCGATCTGGTCGTTCGCAACGTCCATCTGGTCAACGTCCAGTCCCGAGAGGTTCTTGAGGGTTGGCAGGTTGCCGTCGCTGATGGCCGCTTTGCCTATGTTGGTCCTGACGCCAGCCATTGCATTGGCGGCGCGACCGAAGTGATTGACGGCGCTGGGCGTTATCTGATCCCCGGTTTGTGCGACGGGCATATGCATATTGAAAGCGGCATGCTGACGCCCGCCGAATTTGCTGCTGCTGTGATCCCGCATGGCACGACAACCATGTTCACCGACCCGCACGAGATTGCGAATGTGTTGGGGCTGAACGGTGTGCGGATGATGCATGACGAGGCGTTGATGCAGCCCGTGAACATCTTTACCCAGATGCCGTCCTGCGCGCCCTCTGCCCCCGGCTTGGAAACCACAGGGTATGAGATCACGGCAGAAGACGTCGCTCAGGCGATGTCTTGGCCGGGTATCGTTGGCTTGGGCGAAATGATGAACTTTCCCGGTGTCATCAATGGCGATCCGCAAATGTTGGCGGAAATGGCGGCGACGATGAACGCGGGCAAGACTGTCGGCGGCCACTACGCGAGCCCCGACAAGGGTATCCCGTTCCATGCCTATGCCGCTGGCGGCGCCGCCGATGACCACGAAGGCACCGCTGAATCCGACGCCATCGCCCGCGTGCGGCAAGGCATGCGCAGCATGATGCGGCTGGGGTCGGCTTGGTATGATGTCGAAAGCCAGATCACGGCGGTGACAGAACGCGGCCTTGATCCGCGCAACTTCATCCTGTGCACCGACGATTGCATGGCGGGAACGCTGGTGAATGACGGGCACATGAACCGCGTTGTGCGCCACGCCATTGCCTGCGGCTGCGATCCGGTCATCGCGCTGCAAATGGCAACGATCAATACCGCGACGCATTTCGGGCTGGAACGCGAGCTTGGCTCTATCGCGCCGGGGCGGCGGGCTGACATGATCCTGACATCCGACTTGGTCACACTGCCGATCGAACATGTAATCGCGCGGGGGCGGACAGTGGCCATAGATCGCAAGATTACAGTCGATTGTCCGCATTATGACTGGCCAAGGGCCGCGCGGCAGACGGTGCATCTGGGCAAGGTGCTAGGTGCCGCGGATTTCGCGATCCCGGCCCCCCAAGGGGCGAATGCTGTCACCGCCAAGGTCATCGGCGTTGTGGAAAATCAGGCGCCAACCAAGTCGCTGAAATTCGAACTCCCCGTCACCGAAGGCCGCGTTCAGGCGACAGGCGAAGTCTGCCAGATCGCGCTGGTTGAGCGGCACCGGGGCACCGGCGGCGTGACAAACGGCTTTGTCTCGGGCTTTGGCTATACCGGGGACATGGCCATCGCGTCGACCGTGGCACATGACAGTCACCACATGATTGTGGTCGGCACGGACGCGGATTGCATGGCAAAGGCTGCGAACCGGCTTGGCGAAGTGGGCGGCGGCATCACGGTGTGGAAAGATGGCGTCGAAATCGCGCTGGTCGAACTGCCCATCGCTGGCCTGATGTCTGATCGCCCTGCGGCAATGGTCGCAGCCGCGGCGGACGCCATGGTCGCCGCGATGGCCGACTGCGGCTGCACGCTGAACAACGCCTATATGCAACACTCCTTGCTAGCGCTGGTCGTGATTCCAGAATTGCGGATCAGCGATCTAGGGCTCGTCGACGTGACCAAATTTGAACTGACACCGCTATTCGAGGGCCAGCCATGACCGAAATCCGCCATTTGCGCTGCCCTGATGTGGCAGCCCCCGAAACCTTTGATGATGCCGCCGCTGCTGTGGTGCGCCTGTGCGAGCTTTATGAGGCCGCCACCGGTTTCCTGTCTCGGCATTTCCAAGAGGTGCTCCGCAGCGGTCAATCCGACGTCAGTTATCGCGCCTACTATCCCGAAATTCGCCTAACCACGACCAGCTTTGCCCCGACAGACAGCCGCCTGTCCTTTGGCCATGTGCCGCAGCCGGGGACTTATTCGACGACAGTGACGCGGCCTGATCTGTTCCGGCATTATCTGGAACAGCAGATTGGCCTGCTGATGCAGAACCACCGCGTGCCCGTGACGATTGGTGTGTCCACGACGCCAATGCCCGTGCATTTTGCTGTTGCGAACGACGCGAGCGTCACGGTGCCGCAAGAGGGTGCCGCAGATTTCCATCTGCGCGACATCTTTGACGTGCCGGACCTGTCCACGACCCATGATGACATCGTGAATGGGAATGGGTTCCTTTATCCCGACGGTGCCGCGCCTTTGGCGCCCTTTACCGCGCAGCGCGTTGATTATTCGCTGGCGCGCCTGTCGCACTACACCGCCACCAACGCCGAGCATTTTCAGAACCACGTTCTGTTTACCAACTACCAGTTCTATATTGAGGAGTTCGAAGCCTTTGCCCGTCTGATGCTGGCAGACCCGGACAGCGGCTATACGGCCTTTGTCGGACCAGGCAATCAGATCATCACGGACGCGGATGCGCCAATGCAGACCCCGGCAAAGCTGCCGCAGATGCCGACCTATCATTTGAAGCGGAAGCACGGTGCAGGGATCACGCTGGTGAACATCGGCGTCGGCCCGTCGAACGCCAAAACCGCAACCGACCATATCGCCGTCCTGCGTCCGCACGCTTGGCTGATGGTCGGGCATTGCGCGGGTCTGCGCAATTCGCAGCGGCTGGGGGATTTTGTGCTGGCCCACGCCTATCTGCGCGAAGATCACGTGCTGGATGATGACCTGCCGGTCTGGGTGCCGATCCCGGCGCTGGCGGAAATCCAGATCGCCCTAGAAGACGCGGTCGAGGCTGTGACCCAGCTGGAGGGTTACGAGCTAAAGCGCATCATGCGCACCGGCACCGTTGCCACCATCGACAACCGCAACTGGGAACTGCGCGACCATTCCGGCCCGGTGCAGCGCCTGTCGCAGTCCCGCGCTGTGGGGCTAGATATGGAAAGCGCGACCATCGCCGCCAACGGCTTTCGGTTCCGCGTGCCCTATGGCACATTACTTTGCGTCAGCGATAAGCCCCTGCACGGAGAGCTGAAACTGCCCGGCATGGCGTCGGATTTCTATCGCAGTCAGGTCGCAAATCACCTGATGATTGGCATCCGGGCGATGGAAACACTGCGCGAAATGCCACTTGAACGCATTCACAGTCGCAAATTGCGTAGCTTTGAAGAGACAGCTTTCCTCTGAACCCCACGAAATAAGCGTTTTTTTGTAAATTTGCGCTTGCACGAGGCAGCAAACCGTTGTGGTGTCCCACAACATAACGTTTAAACGCGACCAACCGGCCCCATAGGCGGGGATCATTTAAGGGAGATACGATCAATGGCAACGAAACCGATGACCAAGGCAGCACTTGTCGCAGCGCTGGCTGAAAAGACCGACATGGACAAAAAGTCCGCCGGTGCCGCTTTGGACGCCGTCGTCGCGATCATCACTGAAGAAGTGTCCGGCGGCGGTGCCGTTACGCTTCCCGGCGTTGGCAAAATTTATTGCCGCGAGCGTCCAGAGCGGATGGTTCGTAACCCCGCCACGGGCGAGCAGATGAAGAAAGACGCCGACAAGGTTGTCAAAATGACGATCGCCAAAGCGCTGAAGGACAGCGTGAACGGCTGATCTTGCATCTTGCAGGAATAAACGAAAGGGTCGCCCTCGGGCGGCCCTTTTTGCGTTTGAGGTGATATGGATTTCAAGTCTCTTTTCATGGGCTTCGCTTTTGCCGCGATGTGGTCCTCTGCCTTCACCTCGGCGCGGATTATCGTGCAATACGCGCCGCCGCTGACGGCGCTGTCGCTGCGGTTTCTGATTTCAGGTTTGCTGGGCTGCGCGATTGCTTGGGCGCTGGGCCAGTCGTTTCGCCTGACAAAGCGGCAATGGACCGGGGTCGTGATCTTTGGCCTGTGCCAGAATGCGCTGTATCTGGGCCTGAACTTTGTCGCGATGCAGACCGTACAGGCGTCACTGGCGGCGATCATCGCGTCGACCATGCCGCTGCTTGTGGCGATCGCAGGATGGTTGCTGTTTGGCACGCGCGTGCGCCCACTCGGCATCGCGGGGCTGGCTGCGGGCGTTATAGGCGTGGTCCTGATTATGGGCGCGCGGTTGTCGGGGGGCACCGATGTGCTGGGGCTGATCCTGCTGATCGTGGGCGTCTTTTCCCTGACCGCGGCAACCTTGGCCGTGATGGGCGCGTCGTCTGGCGGCAATGTGCTGGCGATTGTCGGGCTGCAACTGCTGGTGGGGGCCATCTTGACCGCGATCCCCGCTGTCATCTTTGAACCCTTTGTCGTGGACTGGAATTGGACGCTGATCGCTGCGTTCTTTTATACAACGCTGATCCCTGGGCTTGCGGCGACATGGGTTTGGTTTTTGCTGGTCGGCCGGATCGGTGCCGTGCGCGCCAGTACGTTCCACTTCTTGAACCCCTTCCTTGGGGTCGTGATTGCTGCCGGGTTTCTGGGTGAACAAATCGGCCCGCTTGATGTCGTAGGTGTCATCATCATCGCGGCAGGCATTCTGGCGGTACAGCTAAGCAAGCAACCAACTGCGCTTGCGACCAGTGACACAGCTAACAACCGATTAAACTAATACAGATCGGTAGGGAACTTTGCTCACGGATGCGTGTTTGCTCACAGATAATATAAGGAACACCCCATGCGCAGCATCATCTACATCATTGGCCTCGTCGTCGTCGTCTTGGCCGTCCTGAGCCTGTTTGGTCTTCGGTAAACCCGTTTTCTTTTACGAGTATGGGCCGTCCTGATCATCTGATCGGACGGCCTTTTTTACGTCTGGACCCGTTTGCAGTTGCTGGTCCAAAAACGCCTCGAAGGCATCAAGGTCGATCCCGCCAATTTGGCCAAACCCCTGCATCCACACCGCGGCAGAGCGCAGAGCGTCCGGTTCCAGCTTGCACCATTTGACCCGGCCCCGCTTTTCCTGAGAGATCAGACCAGCAGCAGACAGCACCCCCAAGTGTTTCGAGATCGCAGCAAGCGACATCTGGAATGGCTCTGCCACATCGGTGACGGCCATATCGTCCTCTAGCAGCATCGCCAGAATGGCGCGGCGCGTTGGGTCGGCCAGTGCGGCAAAGGTTGTGTCCAGATCTTGTGTCATGCGGCCATTAGGGGCGCGTTGCGGTAATCGTCAACCGATTGGTTGAATTTGATATATGCGGAAATAGGGGTGTTTGGCGGTCGACTTGCCGAATCTCTGTTCAGGATAAGTCATGTTTTTCAGGCGTTTGGGGCAATATACCCCTGCCTTGACTCGCAGCCCCACGCCGCTTAGACGAAGCCAAGTAATTTACGGGACATTTACCGCGTGTCAGACAGCCCGGACCCAGCCGACCATGCCACTCGCCTTCAGGCGTTAGAGGCGAAATTGGCGGCCCGGCGCACAGTCGCGCAGGATAATGGTCAAACCGACGGTCACTACCAAGGGCAGCTTGCCTGGCGGATGGTGATCGAGCTTGTCGCCGGTCTTGGGATCGGTTTTGGCATCGGATACAGTTTGGATCGGTTCTTTGGAACTCTTCCGCTTTTTCTGGTGCTGTTCGTTTTGTTGGGTCTGGCCGCTGGTATCAAAACCATGATCAGGTCTGCCGACGAAGTGCAGAAGAAACAACTGGCGGGCCAAGAGGGGCCGACTGCCAAGAACGAGGGTGACACACGTGGCTAGTCATACGGCAACCGAGACGACCGAAGCAGCGACCCACGGCGCAGAAGCGACTGCGGCCCACGGCGGCGACGCAGTGGCACAGGGTGCCGATGCAGCGCATGACGCTGGCGGCCTGGTGTTTCACCCGCTGGACCAGTTCATTGTTAAGCCATTGTTTGGTGACGGCGCTGTGCATTGGTACACCCCGACGAACGTAACGCTGTGGTTGGCGCTGGCCGTCCTTTGCGTTGTCCTGCTGTTCGTTGTCGGTTCCCGTGGCCGCGCCACGATCCCGAGCCGCGTTCAGTCGGTCGGCGAATTGTTCTACGGCTTCACACACAAGATGGTCGAAGATGTCTGCGGCAAAGAGGGTCTGAAGTATTTCCCTTATGTCATGACACTGTTTGTCTTCATCCTGTTCGCCAACTTCCTTGGCTTGCTGCCAATGTCCTTTGCCACCACCAGCCACATCGCTGTGACAGCGGTTCTTGGTTTCGGCGTGTTCTTCGGTGTGACCATCCTGGGTTTCGTTCTGAACGGCCCGTCTTTCCTGAAGCTGTTCTGGATGTCCGAGGCACCGCTGTTCCTGCGCCCAATCATCGCCGTGATCGAGCTGATTTCCTACTTCGTGCGCCCCGTGAGCCACTCTGTCCGTCTGGCCGGTAACATCACCGCTGGTCACGCCGTCATGAAGGTTTTCGCCGCATTCGCTGGCCTCGCGATCGTCAGCCCTGTGTCGATCCTCGCGATCACAGCCATCTATGGCCTCGAGGTCCTTGTGGCCGGTATTCAGGCCTACGTCTTTGCCATTCTGACTTGTGTGTACCTCAAGGATGCACTGCACCCGGCTCACTGAGCCAAGGACCACAAGTAAGTCTACGAACCACCAACGCAATTCCACCATCGTAAGGAGATAAGATTATGGAAGGCGATATCGCAAGCATGGGTCAATTCCTCGGTGCCGGCCTCGCAGGCATCGGTACTGGTCTGGCCGCTCTGGGTGTTGGCAACGTTGCCGGCAACTACCTGGCTGGCGCACTGCGCAACCCTTCGGCCGCTGCTTCGCAAACTGCGACGCTGTTCATCGGCCTGGCCTTCGCAGAAGCACTGGGGATCTTCTCGTTCCTCATCGCTCTGCTGCTGATGTTCGCAGCCTAATACGCTGAACAACATCCTTACGACTTTCCGGCGCGGGGCAACCCTCGCGTCGGATCGTTGAAACCAACGGTAACCGGGGACACAGATGGCTACTGCAGACGTCGCACAAGAAGTCGAAGCGGGCATGCCGCAGCTTGATTTCTCGACTTTTCCGAACCAGATTTTCTGGCTTCTGATCGCGCTAGTCGTGATCTATCTGGTCCTGTCCCGGATCGCCCTTCCGCGCATTAGCGGTGTGTTGGCGGAACGGTCGGGCACCATTTCAAATGATCTTGCTGCCGCAGAAGACTTTAAACTGCGCGCAACAGAGGCTGAAGCGGTCTATGAAAAGGCCCTTGCTGACGCCCGTACAGAATCAAACCGTATCGGTGACGAAGCCCGCGCAGTTGCGCAGGCTGACCTGGACGCAGCATTGGCCGAGGCCGATGCAAAGATTGCGACCCAGACCGCTGCGGCAGAGGCGAATATCGCCGAAATCCGTGCCAGTGCGACTGACAACGTCGCCATCGTGGCAAAGGACGTCGCGCAAGCGCTCGTCGCTGCCATGGGCACAAACGCCGATCAGGTCGCAATCGACGCGGCTGTCGCAAACCGGATGAAAGGGTAAACCATGCGTTATCTGATGATCCCATTGTTCACGGTTCTGGCGTCCCCCGCCATGGCTGCGACGGGTCCCTTCTTTTCGCTGCGGAACACGAACTTCATCGTTTTGCTGGCGTTCATCCTGTTCATCGCGATCCTGATGTACATGAAAATTCCGGCGAAGATTGGTGCGATGCTCGATGCGCGCGCTGATGGTATTCGGTCTGACCTGGACGAAGCCCGTGCTCTGCGTGAAGAAGCACAGACGCTGCTGGCCTCGTACGAGCGTAAGCAAAAAGAAGTGCAAGAGCAGGCTGACCGCATCGTCGCCAACGCCCGCACCGAAGCAGTGCGTTCTGCGCAAGAGTCTAAGGACGACATCGCTGCATCCATCGCCCGCCGTCTGGCAAGCGCTGAAGAGCAGCTGGAAAGCGCCCGCGCTGCCGCTGTCAAGGACGTGCAGAACCGTGCTGTGACTGTCGCTGTCGCTGCCGCGAAGGACGTGATTGCCAGTAACATGGACGCTGCCCGCGCCAACGCGCTGATCGACGAGTCGATCGCCACGGTGAAGGCAAAGATGCACTAAGCTGCGTCTGACCAACTTAGTAAAAAGCCCCGGCCGCAAATAGCGCCGGGGCTTTTTTCGTTTCTAGCGTTGGCGTTCGATATCTAGACGCTTGCGGGCGAAGCCTTCGTTCTGAATCGCTGTTTGCTGATCCTCTAGCGCGTGCTGCACGTAGTCCAAATGCGCATTGATCGCAGCCTGCGCGCCTGCCGCATCGCGGTTTTGGATCGCGACGTTGATGGCACGGTGCTGCCCAACCAGATCGCCGCGCGTTAAACGCTGCTGGAACATAACAGCCCGGTTATAAAACACGCCCTGCCGCAGCAGATCATACATCGACCGCATCATATGCAGCAGGATGATGTTGTGGCTCGCCTCGATGATGGCGAGGTGGAAATCGGCGTCCAGCTGCGCCTCGTCCGTGGGGTCAGCTTTGCGATGGGCCGCTTCCATTTTCTTGAAAATCGTATCGATGACGGCAAGATCCGTATCGGTGCCATGCTTGGTGGCGCGAACGGCGGCCAGCCCCTCCATGTCGCGGCGAAAACTGATGGTGTCGAACAAGGCGACCGGGTGATCGGCGAACAAATCAATCAGCGCCGGGGCAAAGGCGCTGCCCAGCACGTCAGCAACGTAGACACCCGCCCCAGCCCGTGCCGTAAGCAAGCCACGATGCTGCAGGTCAGCCAGCGCCTCGCGCAGGGACGGGCGCGACACCTCCATCCGCTCGCTTAGCTCGCGCTCTGACGGCAGGCGCTGACCGGGGCGCAGTATGCCGCGCAGGATCAGATCCTCGATCTGGCGGGCGATGCCGATAGATAGCTTCTCCTGAGTAACACGCTCGAACGGCATAACATTCCCTGACCTAAGGTGGTCAGGATATATAACCAATTTCGCGATGTCACATACAAAAAGGGCCACCCCGAAGGGCAGCCCGATGTGTCGTCACGGCAAAAGCGTGGTTTAGTTCGGCGTGATGACGATATCGACGCGGCGGTTCTGCGCGCGGCCTTCGGCGGTCAGGTTCGTTGCGACGGGCTGGTCTTCACCGCGGCCGATGGACCGGATACGTGCGTTGGACACACCGTAGTTGGCCAGAACAGCGGACACGGCCTGCGCGCGGCGCTGGGACAGATCAAAGTTGAACGCTGCATCGCCCACATCGTCGGTGTGACCAATCACGTTGACGGTGGAGTTCGGGTACTGCCGCAGCGAATTGGCCAGTGTCGCCAAGTTGCCTTGCGCCGCACCGGAAACAGAGGTGGAGTTCGTGGCGAACAGGATATCCTGTGGCAGGGTCACGGTCAGGTTCTGGCCGTTGTTCACGATGCCGACGTTGCCGCCCAACTGGTTGCGCAGTTCCTGCTCTTGCTTGTCCATTTGGTTGCCGACAGTTGCGCCAGCAGCGGCACCTAAGGATGCACCGATCAGGCCGTTGCGGATACGCTCACTCTTGTCGTCGCCAGTAGCAGCGCCAACCAAGGCACCCAGGCCCGCGCCAATGGCAGCACCTTGGCCGGTCATAACGTTGTCATTTGGGCCGCCGGTGCCAGCGCAGGCTGTCGTCAGGGCCAGTGCGGCGGTTGCGAGTGTCAGGTTCAAACGGGTCATGGTGATCATGCGAATCTCTTTCATTAATGCCCCGGTCTTCCGGGTATGGTGATTGGGCTTATATGCCGCAATCATCCACGCTATCCAATAACGCGCAACTATCAGGCAAGGTTCCGCTGATCTAACGATTGTGTTTCACGTGCCGACTCCCACGCCAGAAGGGTTCGTTTCACTGGCAGACCCCAATGATACCCACCCAGCGCCCCCGATTTGCGTAGGGCGCGGTGGCAAGGAATCAGCAAGCTGACAGGGTTACGCCCGACAGCCGTGCCGACGGCGCGCACGGCCTTGTCCCGGCCGATGCATTTCGCGATCTCGCTATAGGTCGTCACATGCCCGGACGGAATGCGCAGAAGCGCTTCCCAGACTTGGATTTGAAGCGGAGTGCCGATCATCAAAAGCCGCGCTTCGCCCACACCGGTCAATGCGGCCTGCGTCCATTCCACAATACTGTCCGGTGCCTCGATATAAGTCGCGGCGGGCCACCGCGCGGTAAGGTCAGCCATCGCTGCCTGTGGACCCGACTCTGCCGCAAAAGCCAAACCGCAAAGCCCCTTGTCTGTCGCCATCGACAGGACCGGGCCAAAGGGGCTGTCGAACCATCCCCAGAACACCGTCAGCCCGTCACCTTTGCGGGCAAATTCCCCGGGTGTCATTGCCTCCCACCGGATGAACAGGTCATGCAGGCGACTGCTGCCGGACAAGCCGACCTCTGCTGCGGCGTCTAATGTAGTGAAATTATTGCGCAGCAACTCTCTTGCGTGATCCAAAGCTAGGAACTGCTGATACCTTTTGGGCGATACCCCAACCCAAGTGGTGAATACGCGCTGCACGTGGCTGGTGCTCATGCCAAGGGACTCGGCAAGTTCTGTCAGGGACAGTGGCGTGCCCGCGCGGTCATCAATCAGTGCGATCGCCCGCGCCATGACATCGTAATGATAAGGTGCAAGTTCCATGATCTTAACCTTAAGGATTACCGCTGCAGCAGGCGACCCGGAACTTGCGCTTAGGTGCCGGGGCAGGGCACAAAGCGCGTATGACACAACAACTCGACTATCAGACGATCCGCGAAATCTTTACCCGGTTTGAAGCGGCCGAGGCCGAGCCGAAAGGCGAGCTTGATCATGTAAACGCCTATACCCTTGTTGTCGCTGTGGCTCTGTCGGCGCAGGCCACTGACAAGGGCGTCAACAAAGCGACGCGCGATCTGTTCGCTATCGCCGATACGCCGCAGAAGATGCTGGCGTTGGGGATTGACGGCGTGACAGAGCATATCAAGACCATCGGCCTGTTCCGGCAGAAGGCGAAGAACGTCATCAAGCTAAGCCAGATCCTCGTCGACGACTATGGTGGAGAGGTCCCCAATTCCCGCGCGGCCTTGGTGTCTTTGCCAGGTGTTGGTCGCAAAACGGCTAATGTGGTGCTGAATATGTGGTGGGGCCACCCGGCGCAGGCTGTGGACACCCATATCTTTCGTGTCGGTAACCGCACCGGCATCGCGCCGGGCAAAGATGTCGACGCTGTTGAGCGCAAGATCGAGGACCACGTTCCCGCAGATTTTCAGCGCCATGCGCATCACTGGTTGATCCTACACGGACGCTACACTTGCGTCGCGCGCAAGCCAAAATGCGGGGCCTGCCTGATCCGCGATCTTTGCGCCTACGATGCCAAAGAGTTCTGAACGGCTGAAAGCCACATTGCATCCAGCGCATCAATCGCGGCCGGATCAAAGCGATCTTCTTCTTTCCAGTATTTGCCGCTGGGGACGTAATAGTTCAGCCGCGCTTCCTCCGCATCCGCACGTGCGGCGATTGCTTGGTCATAGGGAAGCGCTGCGGCAGGAAGGCCACTCGGATTCCCGCGGGGGAACACCAATTGGCTGTCCGCCGTCGATAAATTAATACACGCACATCCCGCTCGCGCCGCCATGATCTGAAGCCTCGCCGACTTTGCCGGAAGCGATCGCAGGGTGACGTCCTGTCGCAAGGGGTCGGGCGCGCCGGTGCCATAAAAATGAGTAGGGCCAGTAGCAGGGTAAACCATATCGCAACCCAAGAAGGCCATCACCGATGGCTTTAACGCGGACAGCGCCCAGTACCCCGCTGTGAATGCCATCGTCCCCCCTGCATAGACAAACCCGCCAAAGTCGTTTTGGGCTGGGACATATGCGTTTGCAGTAACGATGTGTTGGGATGCCGATAAGGACGAAGGTCTGCGCTCCACCGGAAAATCGCTTGGATGGATAAGATCATCCCAATCAGGCCGCACACGCCAAGCATTGTTGATCGCGACAATGCGGTCGAATGGCCCTCTTTCCCAATGCTCGCAATCCATGACGGATGGGCCTGAACCCAGAATAAGTACTGCAGCCATGTCCCAACCGTCCTGATTTGTGCATGACAGGAGGTAGCGGTGCCGCTGCAGATGTCGATCAGAAATCGAACGGAAGAAGCCTCCGGCGGACATATTTTTGTTCGGGTGAAAACCTAAGTGGGTGCGCCATTCCAGACTTTGTCACTTGGTGCGCACCCTGGAATGGCGGCTTTCACCGTCAGCGGTCATCGGCATGTCTGCCTGTACCGCTCGCCTATCCAATGCCATTGAGCTTAATAGGGGATTAATTTCACCCGAATAAAAATATGTTGGGGGGTGACGCCGAAGGCGGCGGGGGGCTAGCCCCCCTGCTGCGGTGCGTCCTTAACTACTCGCCAAGCTTGGCATGGACCTCTGCAAGGTCGATTTCACCCGTTGGCATCTTGTTGTCTGGGTTTTCGAAATCATAACGGAAAAGCTGGAAATCTTTCTTATAGATTTCATAGACAAGATGCATCGACAGGTCGTCGAAATAGTCTGACACTTTGTGCAGCCGCTTTGGGCCGTGGCCTTCGCTTTCGTTGAAGCGCGGAATCGTCGCAAGATCGACTTTATGCGGTGTTTCGACGGCAGACAGCACGTCCTGCATCCCGTCGTTGAAGGTTTCGGTCCAGAAAATTTTGTCATAGGTGCCGCCATTCACGATGAACGTCGAGATGTGACCTGACATTGCTGACCAGTGGATGTCAGGCTCCATCGGGCGGCGCCAGCGGATGGTGTCGCGGGCAAAAAGCAGGAAGCGGCGGAATGATTGGATTTGATCGAATTCAAACCCGGTTTCGGGATCGCCGACTTCAATGCCGTATTTTTGGATCAGCAGCGGGACAAGGTTCCCGCGATAGCGGCGGCCATTGCGCTGGATGCCGCAGATCTTGTCAAAGAAGGACGACAGGATGCGGGTGTAGGGGTTGCGCACGCAGGTGAAGGCATAGCTTTTATGCGCTTTCACGTTGGCATTAATCAGCGGCTGGCTGTCATCCATCGCCCACTTGTGCATGCCAGCCTGAGCGTCGTGGATGTCGCCATCAAAGAACGTGCCGTGGTCCGAGTAGTACATGATCTGACCGATGGTCGAGCAGGCGCACTTTGGCACCACGCGGTAAACCATGCTTTCGCTTTCCGTCATCCAGGTGCCTGGAAAACCCATCGTGTCTACCCTTCCTATTCGGACTGAACTGCCGAAAGTCGCTTCCGGTCCTGTCTTAGTGGACTGGGAAATGCAAAGAAACCCTGTATGTTCAGGGGCCGTTCACGCTATGACGGCTATGGACGTCGGTAAACTGGAGCATAACGGCCTTTTCATGGCAAAAATCGCTTTTATTCTTCTCTGCCACAAAGACCCTGATGCGATCATCCAGCAGGCCCGGCAACTGACGGCGGCTGGTGACTGCATCGCGATTCACTTTGATGCCCGCGCCCCGAAAGAGGCTTATGCCCTTATTCAGGCTGCGCTGCATGACAATCCGAATGTTGCCTTTGCACGCTGCCGGATCAAATGCGGCTGGGGTGAGTGGAGCCTTGTGCAAGCAACGCTTTACGCGGTTGAGGCCGCGGTCGAGGCGTTTCCCCGCGCAACCCATTTTTACATGGTGTCTGGCGACTGCATGGCGATCAAGTCGGCCAGTTATGCGCATGATTTTCTGGATCGCCACGACAAAGACTATGTCGAAAGCTTTGACTTTTACGACAGCGAATGGATCAAAACGGGCTTTAAAGAAGAGCGTTTGATTTATCGCCATTGGTTCAATGAGCGCACGCAAAAGCGGCGATTTTACTGGAGCTTTTGGGCGCAGCGCAAGCTGGGCTGGACCCGTCCGGTGCCTGCGGATGTGCAGGTTATGATTGGTTCGCAGTGGTGGTGTCTTCGGCGGCGCACGATCGAGGCGCTTCTTGATTTCACCAAGAACCGGCGCGACGTCATGCGGTTTTTCCGCACGACTTGGATCCCGGACGAGACATTCTTTCAAACCGTGGTGCGGCACTTGATTCCAAGCAAGGAAATCGAAACGCGCACCCTGACGTTTTTGATGTTTACCGATTACGGCATGCCCGTGACGTTCTACAACGACCACTTCGATCTGCTACTCAGCCAAGACGCCCTGTTCGCCCGCAAGATTAGCCCCGAGGCGAAAGAGCTGAAGGCCAGGCTTGGGATTCTTTACGCTTCGGATCGGCAGGAGTTCAAGATTTCGAACGAAGGCCGCAGCCTTTTCACCTTTTTGACCGGGCGGGGCCGGGTTGGTCGGCGCTTTGCGGCGCGGTTCTGGGAATCGGAAAGCACGCTGGGCCGCGAGCGAGAGCTGTTGATCATCGCCTGCAAGAAATGGCATGTCGCCAAACGCTTGCTGGGGGCGATCAAATCGCACACGCAAACCCCGGCGATAGCCTATCTGTTCAACGAGGAGGGCACGGAAATGCCTGACCTAGGCGGCATTCAGGGCAGCCTTGGCAAGCGGACGCGGCATCGGCGTGCCTTGATGCGGATGCTGTTTGATTACTACGACAGCGACCGCCTGATCATTTGTCTTGATACCGCGAATATTGACTTGATGCAGGACTTCTTTTCGGATCGGTCCACGACCAAGCTGCTTGAAATCCAATGCGGGCTGTCGGACGACTTTCTAAGCGGCCATGCCCGGCGTGTTGGGCTCGCTGGGGAAGAGACGCCGGCGCATGCATTGGCGCAACTTTTACCGACGATCCGTGCCGACGTGATCTTTGAGTCTGACCAGATTAAAGACGCAGAGTTCCCTAATCACCTGCGTATCCGCGAAAGCGCGACTCCGGCAGAAAACGCGCCGGCGCTCGCGGAATTCCTGCAAGTCTCTGACGAGACAGCCCGCACGTTGGCGGAAACACCTTACCTATTCGTTGATTGAGGACGGCTATGACCTTTGACTATGACGACCAAAACATCTTTGCCAAAATCCTGCGCGGTGAAATTCCGAACCGGACTGTGTTTGAAAACGATCATGCACTGGCTTTTGAAGACATCTCGCCGCAAGCCCCGGTGCATGTGCTGATCATCCCAAAGGGCGCTTACATGAGCCTTGACCACTTCGCCGCCGAGGCGAGCGCGGAAGAGCAGGCGGGGTTTATGAAAGCTGTGGCAGAGGTTTGCCGGATCAGCGGTGTGGATGACGGCTTTCGCGCCATCGCGAACACCCGCGCGCATGGTGTGCAGGACGTGCCGCATTTCCACATGCATATTCTGGGCGGAAAGCGGCTGGGCCGGATGTTGCCAGAGTAACGCCGTCCGGCGCTGTTGCCCGCCGGCGGGCGGGCAAGGCGCCCCGCCCGCCGTCCCGTTTACTTTAGCGGCCGGACGTGAGGGACAGGAATACGTCCTCTAGATCAGGCTGTTCGCTGGTGACGTCGCGGATTGTAATTCCAGCGTCGCGCACAGCTTGTAGGATTTCGCCCGCAGGGGTTTTGCTGGACTGATAGGTGAACGCCAGTGTGCCGTTGTCGCGCCGCTGTCCTGTGATGCCGCCGGGCAGGGGGGGCAGGTTCGGGTGATCGGCGTCCGGTGTGATGACCAATGTCTTTTGATCCAGCGTGCCCAGCAGATTTGCTGTGGTGTCGCGGACGATCATTTCACCGTGGTTGATGATCGCGATTTCGTCGCACATTTGTTCGGCTTCTTCCAGATAGTGCGTCGTCAGGATGATCGTCATCCCCTCGTCGTTCAGCTGTCGCACGTTCTGCCACAGCATGTTGCGCAGTTCGATATCGACGCCAGCGGTGGGTTCATCCAGCACAAGGATTTGCGGGCTGTGGACCAGCGCCTTGCCCAGAAGAAGGCGGCGGCGCATCCCGCCGGAAAGCGACCGCGCATAGGCGTCAGCCTTGTCAGACAGGCCGATCAGTTCCAGCAGTTCATCCGTTTTGCGCTGCGCTTTGGGCACGCCGTAAAGGCCAGCCTGCACGTCAAGCGATCCACGCGGCGTAAAGAAAGGGTCAAGATTGGGCTCTTGCGGCATGATGCCGATGGCGGCGCGGGATTGGCGCGGGTTTTCGTCCTGATCAAAGCCCCAGATGTTCACCTTGCCGGACGTTTTTACCACCAGCCCGGCCAGCACGTTGATCAGGGTCGATTTGCCAGCGCCATTCGGCCCAAGCAGGCCAAAGATCGACCCGCGCGGGATGTTCAGGTCGATGCCTTTCAGCGCCTCTTTTGCCGGGGAACGGCCCGTGGCGGCGTAGGTTTTCGTCAGGCCGGAGATTTCGATAGCGTTGTCGGTCATGGTGTTGCCTTTTGCAGTCGTGCGGGGGCTGGCACCGGCGGCGGTGCTGGGCTAGTGTCGTGTCTGATCTATGGCGGGTTTGGCCCGCGACAACAGACAGGCATGCCAATGACACGTCCCGCCCCCGAAACCAAGATCGTTCACACCCGCAAGGTCGCTTGCGACGGCGGCGACGGTGGCCTTGGCCACCCCCGCGTCTGGCTGGCGATTCCCGAAGAGACAGGCTTTGTCGAATGCGGCTATTGCGACGCGAAATATGTGCTTGAGGGTGACGGCGCGGACGACCATTAAGACCGCCCGGGCGATCACCTTTTAACCGACCAAACGAGGAAGTTCACCATGGCCAACGCGTTTGGAAAAGGCTGTCATCTACATTTGATTGACGGCTCTGCCTTCATATTCCGCGCCTATCACGCGCTGCCGCCGCTCACACGCGCCTCTGACGGATTGCCTGTCGGCGCAGTCAGCGGCTTTGTGAATATGTTGCAGCGCTATATTGAAAATAACGCGGGCCCTGATGCCGCGACGCATGTCGCTGTGATTTTTGATAAGGGCAGCCATACCTTTCGCAACGACATGTACGACCAGTACAAGGCGAACCGCGAGGCGATGCCAGAGGATCTGCGCCCGCAGATCCCGCTGACCCGCGACGCCACCCGTGCGTTCAACATCGCTTGCGAAGAGATCGAAGGGTTTGAGGCCGACGATATCATCGCCACCCTGTCCCACATGGCGCGGAACGCAGGCGGGCGGGTGACGATCCTGAGCTCTGACAAGGACATGATGCAGCTTGTCGGTGACGGTGTCGAAATGCTGGACCCGATGAAGAACAAGCGTATCGACCGCGAGGCGGTGATCGAAAAGTTCGGCGTCCCGCCCGAAGGCGTCGTTGACGTGCAGGCACTGGCTGGCGATTCTGTCGATAACGTTCCTGGCGCGCCCGGCATCGGGATTAAGACCGCTGCCTTGCTGATCAACGAATTTGGCAATCTGGAAAGCCTGCTGGACCGCGCGACCGAAATTAAGCAGCCCAAACGCCGCCAAACCTTGATCGACCACCGTGCCCAGATTGAGCTGTCGAAACGCCTTGTGCAGCTGGACTGCGATATGACGTTGCCCTTTGGGCTGGATGATCTGGAAATCCGTGACCCAGAGCCGGAAAAACTGCTCGCCTTCTTGGCCGAGATGGAATTCCGCACTGTGACAAAGCGGATTGCGGATCGTTTGGGGGCAGAAGCACCGGTTATCGAAACCGTCCCGGTGGCCAACGTTGCGACCCCGGACGAGGTGCCGTTCGATGCGGACGGCTACGAATGCGTCCGGACGCTGGATGCGCTGCAGGTCTGGATCGACCGGATCATGGAACGCGGCTACGTCGCCGTCGACACTGAAACCACATCGCTGAACGAAATGCGCGCCGATCTGGTGGGCATCAGCCTGTGCGTCACCGCTGGGCAGGCCTGTTATATCCCGCTTGCGCATAAGGCTGCGGCACAGGACGATCTGTTCGGCTCTGACGCGCGGGCAGAGGGGCAGATCGATTTCGACGCCTGCCTCGCTGCGTTGAAGCCTTTGCTAGAGGATGAAAGCATCCTCAAGATCGGGCAGAACATGAAATACGACGCAAAGATTTTCGCGTTGCAGGGCATTAACGTTGCCCCGATCGACGACACGATGCTGCTATCCTACGCGATGCACGCGGGCCTGCATAACCATGGCATGGATACGTTGTCGGAACGATACCTTGGCCATACGCCGATCCCGATTAAGCCGCTTCTAGGCACCGGAAAATCTGCCGTGACCTTTGACCGGGTGCCAATTGATGACGCGGTAAAATACGCCGCCGAAGACGCTGATATCACCCTGCGCCTGTGGGAACTGCTGAAGCCGCAGTTGCACGTCAAAGGCGTCACTACCGTCTATGAAACGCTGGAACGCCCACTTGTGCCTGTGCTGGCGCAGATGGAGATGGCGGGCATTAAAGTTGACCGCGATACGCTGTCGCGCATGTCTAACGCCTTTGCCCAGAAAATGGCCGGGCTAGAGGATGAGATTCAGGAGCTTGCAGGGCGCAAGTTCAACGTAGGCTCCCCCAAGCAGCTGGGCGAAATCCTGTTTGACGAGCTGAACCTGACCATGCCGGATGGCAAGAAGCCCGCGACAGGCAAGACCGGGGCCTATTCCACCGGCGCTGACGTGCTCGAGGACCTTGCCACCATCCACGATCTGCCGCGCCGTATTTTGGACTGGCGGCAGTTGGCCAAGCTGAAATCGACCTATACCGACGCGCTGCAGGACCACATCAACCCCGAAACGGGGCGCGTTCATACGTCCTATTCCATCGCGGGGGCGAACACGGGGCGTCTGGCGTCGACCGATCCGAACTTGCAAAACATTCCCGTTCGATCAGACGAAGGCCGCCGCATCCGCGAAGCCTTTATCGCCGAGGATGGCAAGGTTCTGGTAAGCCTAGACTATTCCCAGATCGAACTGCGCATCCTCGCGCATGTCGCGGGTATCGAAGAGTTGAAGCAAGCCTTCCGCGACGGCGTCGACATTCACGCGCTGACCGCATCAGAGATGTTCAACGTCCCGCTAGAAGACATGACACCCGACATCCGCCGCCAGGCCAAGGCGATCAACTTCGGCGTGATCTACGGCATCAGCGGCTTTGGCTTGGCGCGCAACCTGCGCATTCCGCGCGCCGACGCACAGGGGTTCATCGACCGGTATTTCGAACGCTTCCCCGGCATCCGCGCGTATATGGATGACACCGTGAAATTCGCTAAGGATCATGGCTACGTCCAGACCTTGTTCGGCCGTAAGATCAACACGCCAGAGATTAACGCCAAAGGCCCGCAAGCCGGCTTTGCCAAGCGCGCCGCGATCAACGCGCCGATCCAAGGCACAGCTGCTGATGTTATCCGCCGCGCGATGATCCGCATGCCCGACGCAATCAAAGGCCAGCCCGCCAAGATGCTGCTGCAGGTCCACGACGAACTGCTGTTCGAGGTCGAAGACGGTGCGCAAGACAAGCTGATCGAGACGGCCCGTGATGTCATGGAAAACGCCTCTGACCCGGCGGTAAAGCTGGATGTGAAACTCGCGGTAGAGGCCGGACAAGGGCCAAACTGGGCCGCCGCCCACTAACGCTAAGGGCAGGAAACTGCCCTTAGTTCCCAGTTTTTCGGAACTTTCCCGCCGACGTTCCCGTTGTTTTCACAATAACAGGAACAAAATCGAGGGAACAATGTCAGAGAAAAATCTGCCATCACTGGGGCTGGCGCTTCTGCCGGTCGTTTTGACACTGGGGCTATTGGCGCTTCAACTTTTCTATTACGGCGATTTCACCCCGCATATTCCGCTGGTGATCGGCCTTGCGATTACGTCTTTGCTTGGCGTGTTGCGCGGGCAAAAGTGGATGGACGTGCGCGAGGGCATCTTTCACGTGATCCACGTGTCGATGCCATCCGTCGCAGTGCTGATCGTCGTCGGTATGATCATCGGCACGTGGATCGCATCTGGCACGGTGCCGACGCTGATCTATTACGGTCTGACGATCCTGAACCCTTCGATATTCCTCGCGGCCGCCATGATCCTTTGTGCTGTCGTCTCGCTGTCGCTGGGCACCAGCTGGGGCACGGTCGGCACCGTTGGCCTTGCGCTGATGGGCATTGGCGCGGGCTTTGGCGTGCCGGTCTATTGGACCGCGGGCGCTGTCGTGTCGGGGTCGTTCTTTGGTGACAAAATCTCTCCGCTCTCTGACACCACGAACCTTGCGCCTGCTGTCACCGGCACCACGGTGTTTGACCACATCCAGAATATGCTGCCGACGACGGTTCCTGCGATGCTGATCGCGTTGGTGATCTACCTTATCGCGGGCTTCGCGCTGATCGACAGTGAGGGGTCATCCTTTGACGCCATCACCGCCATCACGACAGAGCTGCAAAGCCAGTTCGCCATTGGTCTTGTGCCGTTGCTGCCAGCCGTTGTGGTCATTGGCTTGGCACTGACCAAGAACCCGCCACTGCCGTCGCTGTTTGCCGGTGTGTTAGCGGGCGCTGCCGTTGCGATCTTTTGGCAAGGCTACGGGCTGCATGACGTCTTTGCCTTTGCGCAGTCGGGTTACAGCATCGACACCGGCATCGCCGATATCGATAGCTTGCTGAATTCTGGCGGTATCCAATCGATGATGTGGACAATTTCGCTGATCCTGATCGCGCTTGGTTTTGGCGGCGCGCTGGAACGGACAGGCTGCCTAGAGGCGATCATCAACGCGATCATCTCTCGCGTCAGCAGCTTTGGCGCAGTGCAAACCTCTGCTATCGCGACATCCTTTGCGACCAATATGGTGGCGGGTGATCCGTACATCAGTATCGCGCTGCCGGGCCGCATGTATGCGCCGCTGTATCGCGGTATGGGATATTCCACGCTAAACCTGTCCCGCGCGGTCGAAGAGGGAGGCACATTGATGTCGCCGCTGATCCCGTGGAACGCGGGCGGTGCCTTTGTCATCTCTGCGCTGGGGCTTGGCATCATGGACGGCAATTTGGAAAATCTGCTGTATATTCCGCTGTCCTTTGCCTGCTGGACCGCCCCCGTGATCGGTATCTTCTATGCGCTGACGGGGCTGTTTTCGCCCAAGGCGACGGACGAAGAACGCCGCCAGTGGGAAAAATCGAACGAGGACGTGATGGATATGTCCGACCACACCCTTGGCAAACACGCCTGATCCGCCGCGCCGTTGCCGCAGGAACAAATCGCCCTTCTGGCGGGTTCTTGCGGCAACGGACACAAAAGGATCAATGCCATGACTAAGGACGCAAAAGCCGATTTCTGGGACCGCGTAGACGACGTGCAGGCCGGCATGCTGGGCCTGACCAGCGACGGCAAGCTGGTGCCAATGTCGCCCAACCTGCGCAAGACACGCGATGGGAAAATCTGGTTTATCGCCGCCGAAGGCGAAGAGATCGTAGATAGCACATCTGCCGCCTCATCAGAGGCACGGTTTGTGATCGCCGACGCCAAATCCGGCCTTTATGCCAACGTCGAAGGCACGCTGGCCCATGACAATGACACAGAGGTTTTGGACGAAATCTGGAACATGGTCGCCTCGGCTTGGTTCGAGGATGACAAACAAGACCCCGATCTGCGCCTACTGGCCTTCACCCCGTCCAAGGCGGGGGTCTGGCTGTCGACCACCAGCGGCGTTAAGTTTCTGTATGAAATTGCAAAGGCCAACTTGACTGACACCCAACCCGACACCGGATATCAGGCTGAATTGACGTTCTAAACTTTGCTAGAACGATCAAAAAAAGGCGGGCCAATCGGCCCGCCTTTCGTTCGCCCGCTGATACCGGATCAGTTGACGGCTTTTGCGTCCACAACATCTGTGCGGGTTGCGTTCGACTTTTCAATCGCGATCCGGCGCGGCTTCAGCGCTTCGGGCACTTCGCGGACCAGATCGATATGCAGCATGCCGTCGGCATGGCTCGCGCCCGTCACGCGGACATGGTCGGCCAGATGAAAGCGACGCTCGAACGCGCGCGTGGCGATGCCGCGATGCAGGAACTTGCGCGCGCTTTCGTCCTCGGACTTGCGGCCCGTCACGATCAGGGCGCGGTCATTCACTTCGATCCCAAGGTCGCTATCGGCAAAACCAGCGACAGCGATCGAAATGCGCCAAGCGTCATCCTCGGTCTTTTCAATGTTATAAGGGGGGTAGGTCGATTGGCCAACGTCGGCGGCCAAAGCGCGGTCCATCAGGTCGGCGATTTGATCAAAGCCAACAGTGGCGCGGTAAAGGGGTGTTAAATCATAGCTACGCATCGGGTCATCCTTTTCAAAGCGATAACAGTGACGCCTTCCCGCAAAGGGACAGGCGTATCGTACGGACGGCCCGTTGTGGCACCGTCCTGACCTTGATGTGGGGAGCGTTTTGCAGTGGTTCAAGAGGGGGGGGGGGGCGCTACGGCCTGACGAACTTGGCACCCGTGTCATTGCGCGTGCCGCTGCTGGTGAAACGCGGCTGGGGTGCCTGCGGGGCCTGCGTGATTTGCCCTTGGTTCGACCGATGCGCAATCAACACCGCGTCGATGGCAGAGGCCGCCGCCACAGCAAGTGAAACTTGCTTGCCATTCGACGTGCCCATCGCGGACACGATCGCAACAATGCGCGATTGCCCGTTTTGTGTCCAAAATACGGGCGCGCCGCTGGCCCCGAAATCGGCAGAACACGACATCATCAGCACGCCGCGTGATTGATCCAGCACATGACAAACCCGCTGCAGGCTCGCCGCATTTGCGCGGTCGCGGGCATAGGACACGACCGCCACATCGGCCTGCACTGTTGGTGTGGGGCCGATCCCGTAGGGCGTCAGGCTTGGCAGACGGACCGGGCGTTCAAGTTCAAGCACGGCCAGATCGACGGCCACGGCACCGTCCTGTGGTTTCTCGCCGTGATGTCGATAGTCCGGATGAGGCGTGACCTTGATGACGGCGCGGGTGGCCATCGCCCGGTCATCACGTAGGCCTGCGAGAAAGGTAAAGTTTTTGGCCGGAATAAGGCTTCCATCGTCGGCATAGACGCAATGCGCTGCGGTAATAATCATCGTCTGGGAAATGAGTGACGCGGTACAAAATCCGCTACCCGCAATGTCCAAACGGCCGACCGATTGCCAGCCACGGCTGCTTTCCCCGGTATCAAGGGATTGCAGGTTCGTATCCTGCGCAGCGGCAAGGCTAGCCCAAAGCGCCATCACGAGTGCCAGAAAATGACGCATGCCCTGCCTTATAAAACGGTCCATACGGCCTTGGTCGCACGGGTTTCAGGCTGGATTAAGGCGCCCCGCGCAAATTGGGAACAGGGTTGTCAGTAATCTGCCGTGTCAGGGCCGGCGGCTGTGGCCCTCCGGTTGCCCAGTCCAGCAGTTCGACCGTGTGGACAATCGGCACACCTGCGCCCGTGCCGATCTGCATCATGCAGCCGATATTTCCCGCAGCAACGATCTGCGGCGATAGTGCCTTAAGCGTGGCCACTTTACGCGCCTTTAACTGGCCAGAGATTTCGGGCTGCATCAGGTTGTAGGTACCAGCAGAGCCGCAGCACAGGTGACTGTCAGCAGGCTCTAACACGGTGAAACCTGCGCGTTTTAGCAGCTCTTTGGGCGCGGATTTGATCTGCTGGCCATGTTGCAGGGAACAGGCGGCATGGTAGGCGACGCGCATGCCGCTGCCCTCGACGCTGGGCTCTGATGGCAGGCGCTTCGCATCCGTTCCGGCAATGCCGCCCTTGGCCACATTCAGGTCGATATGGGGCGAGCTGGCTGGCAACAGGTCCAATATGACCTCGCTCACGTCCTTGGCGATTGCCGATACGCGCGCGGCGTCGTCGGCCAGATCGGTATTGCGGAACATATGGCCGTAATCCTTGACCGTCGTGCCGCAACCAGAGGTGTTGATGACAATCGCATCAAGCCCGCCCGCATCCATCTGCGCGGTCCAGGCGCGGATGTTCTTTGCGGCAGTGGCATGGGCCTCGGCCTCTTTGCCCATGTGGTGGGTCAGGGCCCCGCAGCAGCCTTGGCCTTCTGGCACCACAACCTCTGCCCCCAGACGGTTCAGCAGGCGGATCGTGGCATCGTTGATGTCTGTATTCAGCGCGCGCTGGGCGCAACCGGTCATCAGCGCGACGCGCATCGTGGGCGCGGCCACGGCAAAGGTTTGCGGGTCATCATTGCGGCTGACAGGCGGGATCACCTTCGGTGCCATTTGGATCATCGCCCGCAGTCGCGGATCAGGGATCAGCCCCGCAAAGGGCCGCGCGATCTTGGCCCCAAGCAGCGCAAGCCGGAACCGCCCGGGATAGGGCAGCACGCGGGCTAGCACCCAACGCAGCATCCGGTCGCCCATAGGGCGCTTGTAATGCTCGTTGATATAGGCGCGGGCGTGATCAACAAGATGCATGTAGTGCACGCCCGAGGGACAGGTTGTCATACAGGCAAGGCAGGACAAGCAGCGGTCGATGTGCTTGACTGTTTTCGCATCGGGCACCCGCTCGTTTTCCAGCATATCCTTGATCAGGTAAATGCGCCCGCGCGGGCTATCCAGCTCGTCCCCCAGCACCTGATAGGTGGGGCAGGTCGCGGTGCAGAAACCACAATGCACGCAGGCGCGCAGGATCTGATTTGCCCGCGCCGTGCCGGGGTCTTGCAGTTGCTGCTTCGTAAATGTCGTTTGCATCAGCCCATCACTCCGGCATTCAGAATTCCGCGCGGGTCAAAGCGCTGACGCAGGCCGCGGCTAAGCGCAGCAACGGCGGCAGGTTCGGGATGAAAGCGCGCGATTGCTGCACTGGCGTCGCCCCGCACCCGGGTCGCATGCCCGCTGGTGATGCTGGTGCGCAGATCGCGCCCCGCCGCGCACAAAACCCATAACAACCCGCCGCCCCAGTCCGCCATAACTTGGACGTCACCGTCGGCGCGAATGGCACTGACCATCGCAGGCATCGCCGACGGACGGATCGACACGCGCCAGACATCACCGGGCAGCCCGGCAAAGGCACGGGCGTCGCGCACTGCAGACCAATCTACATCGCCAATTGTCACAGCACCAAACTGCATCAACTCTTCCGCCAGCCGATCCGCGCGGTAAGCCACCGAATCGCTAAACCCTTCTAAGCGCACGATCGCCGCGCCATCCGCCCACGCCGCCCCGGTCACATCGTAGGGCGAGCCAAGCGCGGCCGACATCGCCGCGACCGCTTGCGCTGCGTCTAGATCCGGGATTGAGAGTGTCGCAACAGCTTGCGGCAGTGGCAGCACTTTCAGGCTGACCTCTGTCATGACGCCAAGGGTGCCATGCGCGCCCGCCAGCAACTTGACCAAGTCGTAGCCGGTCACGTTCTTCATCACGCGGCCACCGTTCTTGACGATATTTCCCGCACCATCGACGAACCGCACACCAAGCAGATGATCGCGGCAGGCACCGACCTGAATCCGGCGCGGACCGCTGGCGTTAGTCGCCACGATACCGCCAATGGTCGGTGCGCCACTGGTGCTGAGTAGCGCGCGCATATCTGTCGGCTCAAAAGCCAGACGCTGCCCCTCTGCTGCCAGAGAGGACTCAATCTCTGATAGCGGCGTACCCGCGCGTGCCACCAGCGTCAGCGCACCGGGCTCATACAGAGTGATCCCGTTCAACCCTGCGGTCGACAATGCTTGTCCGTCCGCAAATACACCTCGCGTGCCACCGCCCTGCACCGAAATCGGGCCAGAAGCATCGCGGATCATCCCCGAAAGTTCGTCTTCACTCGTCGGCATCATTCGCGGCCCTGCCTTCTTCTGGTCAAAAATATCTCGGGGGTTTGGGGGCTGGCCCCCAAGCTACGCCGCGCGGTGACTTTCGCTCGCATCCAGCGGAAATACCTTGGCTGGGTTCAGCAGCCAGCCCGGATCGAACACATCCTTGACCGCCATCTGCGCATCCAGATCGGCGGCATTGAACTGCACGTGCATCAAGTCACGCTTTTCAATGCCAACGCCATGCTCGCCCGTCAGGCATCCGCCAACCTCGACACACAGCTTTAAGATCGCCGCGCCAAATTCTTCGCAGCGTTCCAGATCGCCGGGCAGGTTCGCGTTATACAGGATCAGCGGGTGCATGTTGCCGTCACCGGCATGGAACACATTGGCCACATCCAGCCCGTATTCAGCCGACATCTGGCGAATACGGTCCAGCACATGGGGTAGTTCCGTCACCGGGATCGTACCATCAAGACACATGTAGTCGTTGATCTGTCCCATCGCGCCAAAGGCCGATTTGCGGCCCAGCCAAATGCGGGCCGCTTGGTCCGCGTCCCGGGCCTCGCGCACTTCCACGGGGTTATGGCGTGCGGCGATCTCTCCGATCAGGGCCAGTTGGTGATCAATCTCGGCGTCAGAGCCTTCAACCTCGATGATCAGCAGCGCCTCGCAGTCAGGATAACCTGCTTTTGCAAAGGCTTCGCAGGCGACGATGCAGGGGCGGTCCATGAATTCGATGGCGACGGGCAGTACGCCTGCCTTAATGATGTCGGATACGCAGGCCCCGGCCACAGCATTGCTGTCAAAGCCGATCAACATAGGCCGCGCGCCTTCGGGCTTGTGCAGGATGCGCAGTGTCGCCTCTGTCACGACGCCAAGCTGCCCTTCTGACCCGCAGATGACACCCAGCAGGTCCAGCCCCGGCGCATCCAGATGCCCGCCGCCAATCTCGACCACGGTGCCGTCCATCATCACCATCGTGACGCCCAGCAAGTTATTCGTTGTCACGCCGTATTTCAGGCAATGCGCCCCGCCAGAGTTCATGGCGATATTGCCCGCAATCGCGCAGGCCAGTTGGGACGACGGGTCGGGTGCGTAAAAGAAACCCTCTGCCTCGACCGCGCCAGTGACGGACAGGTTCGTGCGTCCGGTCTGCACGCGAATGATCCGGTCGGCATAATCAGTCTCGAGCACGGCATTCAGCCGCGCCACGCCAAGGATCACGCTATCCGCGGTTGGCATCGCGCCGCCCGCCAGTGAGGTTCCCGATCCGCGCGGCACGACGGGCACGCCCATGTCGTGACAAATGCGCAAGATGTCAGACACTTCTTGTGTGGACGCAGGCAGGACCGCCAGCAGGGGCGGGCAGCGATAGGCGGACAGGCCATCGCATTCATAGGCGCGGGTTTCCGCGATGTCGGTGATAACCGCATCAGCGGGCATGACGCTGCGCAAGCGCGCGGCAAGCTGGTCTTTTAGCGCGATCACGCTGGCATTGGGCTGTGGCATCTGCATCGCAAGTCCCCCGTTAATTGGTAAGATATTATAACCAATTTGCGGCGCTGGCAAGAAGTCCTTCCCATGCTAAGGATTGACGATGATATTTACCTCTCATCTTGCGGCGCTGGGCGTCATTGATTTGGTCGCATTAGGCCTGATTGTTGGTCTGTGGATCCTGCTGGGTTGGCTGATCGAACACCCTAGCGCGCGCCGGCCATCGGTGACCGTGCTTGTCGCGCAACGCCGCCGCGACTGGATGAAGGTCTTTGTGACCCGCGATCCGCGCATTTTTGACAGCCAAATTCTGGCCAGCCTGCGGCAAGGCACGTCGTTCTTTGCCTCCACTAGCTTGCTTGCGATTGGCGGGGTCCTTGCGCTGATCGGCAATACCGATCCGCTGCGCGGTGTCGCGGCAGAGGTGATGTTGGCCGAAACGCCTACGCTGGTCTGGCAGGTTAAACTTGGTCTGGTGACGCTATTTTTGGTCACCGCGTTTTTGAAATTCGTCTGGTCCAACCGTGTCTTCGGCTACTGTTCTGTCTTGATGGCTGCCGTGCCGCAGGACCCAAACGACCCGACTGCCTACCCCCTTGCCGCCCAAGCCGGAGAGTTGAACGTGCGCGCCGCGATGAACTTTAACCGCGGGTTGCGGGCGATGTATTTCGCGCTGGGCGCGCTGGCTTGGTTGATCGGCGCGTGGGCCATGATCCTCGCGGCCGTCATCGTCGGCTGGACGATTTGGAGCCGGGAATTCGCATCAATCCCGCGCCGTATCTTGCTGGGTGAAACGCTATGATGCGTCCTTTTGCAGTACTATGCTTGCTGGCACCGCCCGCGCTTGCCGATACCCCTCAGATCATGGGCATGGCTGCAACTTCTACTGGCGCAGCTTGGCAAATCGACGTGACGCTAGCGCATCCCGACACGGGGTGGGACCACTACGCCGATGGTTGGCGGATCGAGGATAGCGCGGGCACTGTCCTCGCCACCCGCACACTGACGCATCCCCATGTGAACGAGCAACCATTCACCCGGGGACTGACCGTTGCAGAACCGTTGCCAACGCGCATCTTTGTGCGCGTCAGTTGTAACGTTGATGGTTGGGCCGAAAGCGCAGCCCCTTTTGATCTTCAGCCTTAAGCTTTGCGCCCACGCCCTTCGCGCAGCCAAGCCCCGACGGTCAGCAGCGAAGCAATCAGCAAGAAGGCCCAAGCAGGCAAGACTGGCGTGATTCTAATCGCAGCCGTGCGGTAAGCCCCGCGCGGCGTGATACCAAGCCAGCCGCGCCCCGCAGCAGGGCGGCCTTCGCGCACGCTGCGCAGATCGATATCCCCGCCTGAAATCGTGGCGATCCCGCCCCGCGTCCCATCGACTGCCGGTTCCAACAGATCGCCCGTGGCGATGGTCTGCTCGAACTCTTTGGGCGCTGCAGGTCCTAGCGCGATGACGCTATCGAGCGTTCCATCGGTCAGACGATAAAGGCCAACATCGGGCGCAGTCCAAATCGCCTCGAACCGGCCCGGGCTGACTTCTTCTAGCTCAAGCACAGTTTCAGTCCCATCAGGCGAAGTGATGGTCACATCTGGCGCGGTCTCTTCCAGCGTGCGGCGGATGATCCGCATGGTCTGCCCGGTGGGTTCGACCCAAAGCGCCTCTTCCTCCAGCTCGGGCTCTTTCATCATCCAATGCGCAAGACGGCGTAGCAATTCTGCCTGCGGCCCGCCCCCTTCATAGCCACGATCCCACAGCCAACTTTGGTCACTGGCAAGCAGCGCAACACGTCCTTCGCCAACGCGGTTCAGGGTTAGCAGGGGGCGATCATCTAGCCCGGTCATCAAGACCTCTGCCCCGTCCGCCACAACCGTATCGACCAGCCGGAACCAGCGCCCCCAACCGGGACCAATGCCATCAGCAGACGGCGGCGACATCGCCTCTAACCCTTCGGTCACAGGATGGCGTTCGCCCAGATCGCTGACCTGCGGCACAAAACCTTCCTCGAACACCCGTGCCGTCGGCGCGCCGGGCAGGATCGATTCCAGCGGAGAGCGATAGATGCTTTCCGCCCCGCCATATTCAGGGCCAGATGATACAAGCACCGCGCCGCCATTACGCACATAATTCGCGATGTTTTCCAGATACAGGGCAGGCAGAATGCCCCGCCGACGGTAGCGATCAAAGATAATCAGATCGAAATCTTCGATCTTTTCCATGAACAGCTCGCGCGTCGGGAATGCGATCAACGACAGCTCCTCTACCGGCACGCCGTCTTGCTTTTCAGGCGGGCGCAGAATGGTGAAATGCACCAGATCAACCGCCGCATCCGCTTTTAGTAAATTGCGCCATGTCCGCTCGCCTGCATGCGGTTCGCCACTGACAAGCAGCACGCGCAACCGGTCACGCACGCCATTAATCTGCACGACAGCCGCGTTGTTGCGCGGCGTCAACTCTCCGTCGACAGCGGGGGTGTCGAATTGCAGAACGTTCATCCCGCCATGGGGCAGATCGACAGGCAGTTCGATGTCCTGGTCCACAGGCACCTGAAATCCCATCGCCTCGCCGCCGTCGATGCTGATGGTGAGGGGCACAAAGGCATCGCCCTGCGGCGCAGCACCCTGATCCTCGATCCGCAAAGTCAGCGTCACAGGCTCGCCCAGAATGGCAAAGGCGGGGGCGTTCGACACCACAAGCCGCCGGTCCCAATCATCGGGCTGCCCCGTCAGCAGTGCATGCAGCGGTGCGGGCAGGGCAGGGGTGCGCTCCAGATCGTGAAGCCGCCCGTCCGTGAGCAGGATCACCCCAGCGATGCGCCCTTGCGGCTCTTCGGCCAGCGCATCGGACAGACCCGTCATCAACTGCGTGCCGCTGTCCCCATCGCCGTCGCCGACAGTCACAACGCGCAGCTCTGTATTCTCAAGCCCCGCAACCTCGGCGCGGACATTTGCAATCGCGACCTCGGTCTGGGCCGGGCGGTCACTGATCCGCTGGCTGGCCGAGGCATCGACCACAAGCACGACGATATCGGACAGGGCTTCGCGATCCTCTGACTGCACCGCAGGGTTCAGCAGCGCCGCCAGCAAGGCCAGCCCCGCCAGCCCGCGCAGCCACCAGCCCGGCAACCGTCGCCAGATAGCCAACCCAACTCCAAGCGCAACCAGCGCGCCCACGCTGTAAATCACCACCAGCGGCAGCAGCGGATCAAGCACAACAGTCCCGGTCACAATGCAAGTCCCCTGCTTCTTCTGGTCTTAAATATCTCCGCCGGAGGCATCCCGCCCGGGCAGATTGCGCAACGACAAATCATTGTCCCAACCTTTCCAGCAGGTTCGGCACATGGACCTGATCCGATTTATAATTGCCCGTCAGCACGTGCATGATCAGGTTCACGCCAAAGCGATATGCATATTCCCGCTGGATCTCTCCAGCCTGTCCGCGCCCCACGGGAAACATCTTGCTGCCCCGCGCGTCGATCGCCCAAGCGCGCGCCCAGTCATTGCCGCCGATCACCACCGGCGTGACGCCGTCATTCAGATTGCGGAACGGCATGCCGTCCGCCAGCTCTGCGTCTGGGGGGGATGCTTCGACCCAGACGTCACGGCTGTCCGTGCGGCCGGGGAAGTCCTGCAACAAGTAGAATGTCCGCGTCAGCACGTGGTCTTCGGGGATCGGCTCTAGCGGGGGAATGTCCAGCGACCGGGCGATGACCTGCAACTGCCGCCCTTCGGGGCTTGAAGACCCGAACCGCGCGGTATCGGCATCACGGGTGTCGAACAGAATCATGCCGCCGGACCGCAGGTAGCGGTTCAACTTGGCATAGGCGTCGCGACTGGGCAGGGGGGCGCTGGGCACGACGGGCCAGTACAAGAAGGGAAAGAACGCCAGCTCATCGCGTTCCAGATTAACGGCCATCGGGGCGGCAGGCTCGATCGATGTGCGCCGGAATAGCGTGTCCGACAAACCGCGCAGGCCTGCCTGCGAAATCTCGTCCGTCTGTGCGTCGCCAGTCGTCACATAGCCCAAAACAACGCTGCTGGTGGCCTGAATAGCAAAGTCATCGGCATCCTGCGCCGCGGCCGTACGCGGCGTAAATCCGACCAGCAGCGCCAGCAGCGCCATCGCTGCAACATCTGCACGCGGCCCGCGCAGGCGGCCACCAACGGCGAGAGAGGCAATCACATCCAGCATCAACATCAGCAGCGCAGCGGCCAGCAGCCAGCCTTGCAGCGGCGTTTCCGCCCGAACTTCCAGTCCTTCTACGGTAATCCGAGCAGGCCATTGGGCGGTCGACAGTGTGGTCTCTGGCCCGGCAATATTCACGGCAATACGGGCGTCGTCATTGGCATAAAGGCCCGGCGGCAGGTCTGGCCCGGCAGTGCCGTCTGCAATCAACTCGCCGGCAACGCCCGCCTGCGCACGCGCGTCGTCCAGCCGCCCAAACGCGTCCAATTGGGCCTGCGGGAGCCAGATGGTGCCTTCCAAATCGCCCGGCTCTGGCGTGGCGGCGCGGGTCGAAATGGCGAGCCGTTCCAGCATCTGCACGAACAGACCGGACAGCGGCAAGGTGGACCATTCGGCGTTTGCAGTCACATGCATCAATACGATTTGACCTTCGCCGACTGTTTTGCGCGTCACCAGCGGCGTGCCATCGGCCAGTTGCGCAATAGACCGATCCGCGAGGGACGGATCGGGCTGGGCCACGACCTGAGAGGTGACGGTGACGTCATCTGGAATTTGCAGACCGAAGAAAGGAGAGCTTTCGGGAAAGGGGGCCAGCGATTTCGGCTCTCCCCAGCTGAGCGCGCCGCCGACGCTGCGTCCGCCAGCACGCAGGCGCACGGGCAGCAGGGGGTCTTCGCTGGTGCGGCCAACGTCGGATGCCGCAAGGCGCGGGCCCGCGAAGCGCAGCAAAAGTCCGCCATCTTCGACCCATTGCAGTAGGGAGTCTTCCTCTGTCCCAGCCAGATTGGCGACATCGGCTAGGACAACGACATCTGGGTTGGCCTGCAGCACATCGGCCAGTGTTCCGTCGATCAGATCGGCGGTCGGGGACAAGGCTTCGCGCAGGTAATATAGCGGCGACAGCAGATCGAGGCCTTCTGCCTCTCCGCCGCCTGCGATCAGCGCGACTTCGCGTCGGCGCAAAGCATCGTCGGTCAGGGTCACGGCCCCGGCAGACCGAGCCGCGGCGACGGCAAAGCGGCTGACGCGGTTGCGCAATTCTGGCGGCAGGGACAGGGTGACCTCTGCTGCGCTATTGCCTGCGTCAAATGTCATGTCGACGGCGGCAAGCACGCGTTCAGTGCCTGCCGGATCAAGGCCGATCGCTTGCACGGGCACGGTCAGTTCTGGTCCGCTGGGGGTGCGCACGGCGGATAGGGCAATCGCGCCGTCTTCGAACCGGGCGGGGCGCAGGGCTACAGTGCTGCGCGGGGTTTGGAATACGGTCACAGTGCCACGCGCCTCTAGCGCGGCCAGCAAAGGCGCGCGGCTGTCGCGGGCAAGGCCGTCCGACAGCCAGAAGGTTTCGAAATTGCCGGTCAGGGTATCGGCAAAGTCTGCGACGGCGGCGGTGTCAGGTTCCCACGCGGCGGGGGTGATGTTCGGCAGTTGCTGCGACACGGCAGCGGCGGGCTGAAAGTTCGGACCATCCACGGGCGGGGCGGTCAGCGTGACGATCGCAGCGGTACGCCCTGCCCGTGCTGCTTCGTCCAGCAGTCCGGACATTCGGTCGGTCCGCGCATCCCAATCGCGGGCGTCGGCCCATGTGCCATCGGCGATGATCAGCAGCGGTCCGGTGCCGGGGCGGGCAGCTTGCGGGTTCAGGATCGGCCCGGCAAAGCCGACAATCACGGCGGCGACGGCCGCAAGGCGAAGCAGCAACAGCCACCAAGGCGTGCGGTCAGACTGGCTTTCGGCGTCGGCAAGGCCAAGCAGCAGCGCCACACCGGGAAAGCGGCGGCGGATCGGTGCGGGCGGTACAGCGCGTAGCAGGATCCACAAAACCGGCAGCGCGATCAGGCCGAGCAAAAGCCAGCCAGACGTGAATGCGAGGGGGCCGAGGGTGAACATCAGGCGGGCCTTTTGCTAGGTGCGACGTCTTGGGGCTCTGCCGTCGCCATTATCTCTTGGACCAATGGCGCGACAACCGCGACCCCCGGGATATTTTTGACGAGAAGGATGGCAGACCAATTGCAGCGTCTCATGCGGGCTGGGCGAGGGATTGATAAAGCCAGAGCAGCGCCTGCGTGGCGGGGGCACCGGTATGATGGGTGCTAAATTGCCAACCGGTGGTGCGGGCAAGCTGGGTCAGGTGATCTTTGCGCGCCGCTAAGCGATCCAAGTAGCGATTGCGCAAGTCGCCAGCTTTCAGGGTTTCGTGGCGCAGGGTGCCCGTCATGGATTCGAAAATGGTGCGCCCGTCGAAGGGAAACGCCTCTTCTTGGGGGTCGAGGATTTGCACGAGCGCGCCGCGCACGCCGTTGTCGGCGGCGCGCGTCAGGGCGTCTTGGACCCCGGTCATATCGCCCATGAAGTCCGAGATAAAGACCGCCCGAGAGTGCGGGGCCATGCCGCGTGCATCGGGCAAGGCGTAGTCGGCGGCGTCATCGCGCGCCAACAGGTTGGCCATCTGGGTGATCTGGGCCGTGCCGCGGCGCGCAGGTAGGTCATTGCCGGTCAACCCGACGCGTTCACCGCCCCGGATCAGCAAGATCGCGCAGGCCAGCGCCAGTGTGCGGGCGACGGTTGCCTTTTCCGGCAGCTTATCGGTCGACGCAAAGCGCATAGAGGCACCGCGATCCACCCAGAGTGTGACGGACTGCGCGATCTGCCATTCCTTGTCCTGCACAAAGCTGACGTCCGAACGGGCCGAGCGGCGCCAGTCGATGCTACGGGCGTGGTCGGTGCTTTGCGCGGGGCGGTATTGCCAGAAGGTATCACCAGTGCCCGCCCTGCGTCGCCCGTGATCCCCAAGGATCACAGTGCTGGCCAACTGTTCTGCCGCTGCCAGCAGGGGCGGCAGCGTGCTGGCTTGCTGTTCGGCAGCGGCGCGAAGGGCGAGGGCACCTGTCATGCGGCGCGGGTGGTCCGGGTGACGTCAGCGGCAATGGTGTCGATGATCGCGTCCAGATCTTCGCCTCGCGCGCGGGCGGCAAAGGACAAGGCCATGCGGTGCTTCAGCACCGGTCCCGCCATTTTGCGAACATCGTCCGCGGTGGGGGCAAGACGCCCTTCCAGCAAGGCTTGCGCACGCACGCACATCATCAGGGCTTGCGCCGCGCGCGGGCCGGGGCCCCAGCTGACGGCGCCCCGGATCGCGGCGGGGGCATCGGCATCCGGCCGGCAGGACCGCACCAGATCAAGGATCATTTCCACAATCGCATCGCCGACGGGCATCCGGCGCAGCAGGGTTTGCGCGGCCAGCAACCCATCGGCGGTGAACACAGCTGTCGCCTGCTCTTCGGTCGCGCCAGTAGTGGCGATCAGGATGTCTCGCTCTGTTGCGCGGTCGGGGTAGGGCACGTCGATCTGCACAAGGAAGCGGTCAAGCTGCGCCTCTGGCAGGGGGTAGGTGCCTTCTTGTTCCAGCGGGTTCTGCGTCGCAAGCACATGGAACGGGCGGCCAAGTGGGCGGTGCTGGCCTGCAATCGTAACTTCGCGTTCTTGCATGGCTTGTAGCAAAGCTGACTGGGTGCGCGGCGAGGCGCGGTTGATTTCATCGGCCATCAGTAGCTGGCAAAAGATCGGACCCTCGACAAAGCGGAACTGGCGGGTGCCGTCGGGCAGGCTGTCCAGCACCTCTGACCCCAGAATATCGGCGGGCATCAGGTCCGGTGTGAACTGGATGCGGTTGCCGTCCAGACCCATGACGGTGGACAGGGTATCGACCAGCCGGGTCTTGCCGAGGCCGGGCAAACCGATCAGAACGGCATGACCACCGCAGATCAACGCGGTCAGCGTCAGATCGACAACACGGTCCTGCCCCAGAAAGCGACTAGCAATAGAAGCGCGTGCTTGGGCCAGCTTTTGGCCCAATGTTTCGATTTGAGTGACCAGATCTTCGGTGTCGGACATGACAATGCCTCCTGCAATTCTATGTCTGTCATATCAGCACTTATCCCGGTTGGCCCCAATGGCAAAAGCAACAGACGCACAAAAGAACGTGACACCCAGCGCCGAAGGGCTGGCTGCCGCCGCCCGCAGCGCCCAAAGCGGCAAAGGTTTGCCGCCGGTGCACCTGTGGAACCCGCCGCATTGCGGGGATATCGACATGCGCATCGCGCGGGATGGGACGTGGTTTTATCAGGGCACACCCATCGGGCGGCCTGCACTGGTACGTCTATTTTCCACAATTCTGCGGCGCGATGGCGATGACTATGTTCTGGTCACGCCGGTCGAGAAGGTTGGGATCACAGTCGAAGATGCACCCTTTGTCGCGGTCGATTTCCAGCAGCGCGGCGATGACCTGATATTTGAAACCAACGTGGGCGATACGGTCACGGCTAATGCGGATCACCCCATACGGGTTGTGCGCGATGCCGCGACCGGAGAGCCGTCGCCCTATGTCATGGTGCGCAGCAACCTAGAGGCGCTGATTGATCGCAAAAGCTTCTACCGCTTGGTGGATCTGGGGCAGACGCAGACTGTCGACGGCGCCGATTGGTTCGGCCTGCGGTCTGGCGGAGAGTTTTTCCCGATCATCCCGGCGGACGAGTTGCCCGCTTAGACTGGCTTAAAGCTCATTTCCACGACGTAGCCGTCCGGCGTGCTGCGGCGGTCGACTGTGGCGGCGATCTGCTGGGCAGAGGCGTCCATGATCCGCAGGCCAAGCGATGTCATCGGGTCGCGGGTGGCGTTGTCTTCAACGACACCGACGCCATTGTCACGGCAAATCATCTGCACTTTGCCATCGGGCGCATAGGCGAGCGTCACGTGCACTACACCAGGCTGATCCGCGGGAAAGGCGTGTTTGATCGCATTGGCGATACATTCGGACGCCACGACGGCCAGCGCTGTCGCCTCGGTCGAGGCAAGTTCGAACGCCGCGATATCAGAGGTGATGCACACGTTGTCAGGGCAGGTGGCGGCCAGATGGCCCAGTACGCCGTCCATAAAGGGCTTCATATTGACCTTGGCGATGCTGCTGGACTGATGCAGTTCGCGGTGCAGGGCGACGATGGCAGCGACACGCCGTTCGACGGCGGCAAAGGCGGTCAGGGCAGCGGGGTCTTGGATCTTGCTCGCGTAAAGGCGCAGCAAAGACTGGACGGTTTGCAACGAGTTCTTAACGCGGTGGTCCATCTCTCCGCGTAGGATTTCTTGGTTGCGCAGGGTGCGGCGCAGTTCCAGCTGGTTCATCACCTGTTTGGCCAAAGTCCGCAGCGTTTGGCGCTGTAAATCGGTCAGGTGGCGCGGCTTGTCATCCAGCACACACAGGGTACCAATCGCCAGCCCATTGGGCGCGCGCAGCTGAACACCAGCATAAAAGCGCATGCCTTTTTCCGTAATGATCAGCTCGTTATCGGCTGTGCGGGGGTCGTCTGTGGTGTCGTGAATTTCAAGCAGTTCGTCCTGAAGCAGCGCGTGGTCGCAGATTGCTGCGTCCCGCGGTGTGTCCAAGTCGTCGAAGCCATGCTTGGCCTTGAACCACTGGCGCGACTCGTCGACCAGCGAAACGAGCGAGACCTTGGTGTCACAAATCCGGGACGCAAGCGCGACGACGTCATCAAAGTCGGCTTCTGCCGGGGTATCGATGATATCGTAGTCAGCAAGCGTTTGCAGACGTTCAGCTTCTTGAGGGTGCGAAGGCGCGCGCATAATGCGGTTTTCCAGTAAGGCAACGTCATGGACGGCCGTATTTCGCCCGCCACACAAAGTGATGCAAGACCGTAAAGCTGCTCTGCTATCGGATAACATGACAAGGCCGCCCGCAATGTCTTGCGGACGGCCTGAAATCTTAAACGAGAGCAGTCTTATCAGACACTTGTGCAGATATACTTCATCTCGAGGTAGTCGTCAGTGCCGTGGTGGCTGCCTTCGCGGCCAAGGCCGGACTGCTTGACGCCGCCAAAGGGGGCGACTTCGGTGCTGATCACACCGGTGTTCACGCCGACAATGCCGTATTCCAGCGCCTCTTGCACCTTATACACGCGGCTGATGTCCTTGGCGTAGAAGTAGGACGCCAGACCAAAGATCGTATCGTTGGCCATGGCGATCACTTCGTCTTCGTCCTCGAACATGAATAGCGGCGCGAAGGGGCCAAAGGTTTCTTCGGTCGCGACCTTCATGTCCTGCGTCGCGCCAGTCACGATGGTTGGCTGAAAGAATTGACCGCCCAGCGCGTGCTCTTCTCCGCCAGAGATCAGCTTGCCGCCTTTGGCCAGCGCGTCGGCAAGATGCTCTTTTACCTTTTCCTTGGCGGATGGTTCAATCAGCGGGCCAAGGTCTGTACCAGCGGTCAGGCCGTCGCCAACCGTCAGCTTTTCGACGGCGATCTTCAGCTTTTGCGCGAATTCGTCATAGACGCCTTTTTGCACATAGATCCGGTTGGCGCAGACGCAGGTCTGGCCGTTGTTGCGGAACTTACAAGCAATCGCGCCTTCAACGGCGGCGTCGATATCGGCGTCGTCGAACACGATGAACGGCGCATTGCCGCCCAGCTCCATCGAACATTTCATGACCTGATCGGCAGCCTGCTTCAGCAAGATGCGGCCAACTTCGGTGGATCCGGTAAAGGTCAGTTTGCGCACAATGGGGTTTTCGCAGAACTCTTTGCCGACTTCGGACGACGACGACGAGGTTACGACAGAAAACACACCCTTTGGCACGCCAGCCTCTTCGGCCAGTTTACCCATCGCCAGCGCAGACAGCGGCGTCAGGGACGCGGGGCGCACGATGAAACCGCAGCCGACGGCCAGCGCAGGCGCGACCTTGCGGGCGATCATGGCGTTGGGAAAGTTCCACGGCGTGATTGCGGCGGCAACGCCGATGGGCTGCTTGATGACCATGATGCGCTTGTCTGGACCGTGGCCGGGAATGGTTTCACCGTAAACCCGCTTTGCCTCTTCGCCGAACCATTCGATGTAGCCCGCGCCATAAGCGACTTCGCCGCGGCTTTCGGTCAAAGGCTTGCCCTGTTCGGCGGTCATGATGATCGCCAAGTCTTCTTGGTGTTCCATCATCAGGTCGTACCACTTGCGCATCACGGCAGCGCGGGCCTTGCCAGTTTGCGCGGCCCAGCCTTTGCGCGCCTTATCGGCAACGGCGATGGCGGCGTTGATTTCGGCGCGGCTTAGGTCGGGCACGGTGGCAATGACATCGCCGCGGGCGGGGTTCGTGACTTCGATGGTTTTGCCGGATTTGGCATCGACCCATTCGCCCGCCAAAAAGGCCTGCTGGCAAAGCAGGTCCGGACGCTTGAGTTGGCTGGCAAGGTCTGTCTTCTGGTCAAGCATGGCGCTCTCCGTAATTCAGGGTAGGGTTGTCACAGGCATATAGGCTCTGTGGGCGAAAGGGAAACGGCGATGGATTTGGACGATGCTTATGCAAATGGGCCCCACATACCGGGTGGCGACGCCTTTCCGGCGCAATGGGCGGCCAAGGCGAAGGCGTTTCGTGCTGCCGTGCCGGGCGCGTTGAACCAACCCTACGGCGCGCGTGCCAGAGAGGTGTTCGATCTGTTTGAACCTGCCGGCGATGCGCTGGGCACTGTGGTGTTCGTACATGGCGGTTACTGGCGCAGCACGGACAAGGATCTGTGGACCCATCTGGCGGCAGGCCCGCTGGCACGAGGGTGGCGGGTGGCCAGTGTGGACTATGACCTGTGCCCCGATGTGACGATCCCGCAAATCACCCGGCAGATCGCGGCGGCGATTGGTGTCATCGCGGATCGCTGCGCGGGCCCATTGCGGCTGACGGGGCATTCGGCTGGCGGGCACCTAGTGGCGCGGATGCTGGACCCGCAGGTGGCGGGCGATTGGATGAAACGGGTGGCAGGCGTTGTCCCGATCTCTCCACTCTGTGATCTGGAACCGTTTTTGCGCACCAGTATGAACGCAGACTTTGGTCTTGATGCGGGCACAGCGCGTGCTGAAAGCCCGATCCATCAGCCGATCCCCGATGCTGCGGTGACGGTCTGGGTCGGCGGGGCAGAGCGGCCCGCGTTTCTGGATCAGGCGCGCTGGCTGGGTCAGGCGTGGAGTTGCCCGGTGGTGATTGACGACGGACGGCACCACTTTGACATTATCGCAGGCCTAGAGGACGCGGAATCAAAGCTGACGCAGGACGTTGTCGGCGGCTAAGCTGGATTACACGTCGACGATGACATGCCCCAGATAGGTCAGATGCTCTGTGTCATCGACGGTATAGGGCAGGTCGTGAAAGGCGTTTTCCGTGATCATGATCAGCGTGTCGTCACCGGCAAGCCGCAGCATGATATCGTCAGCCTCGTCACTCGGCATGAATTCTAGCAACCTGGCAAGGATGTCGCCGTGGACAACCTCGACCTCGTTTTCGTCGATAAAGGCACCATCGAGTTCCTGCGTCAGGCGGCTGGGCAAGTCGGTGCCGGGCGGCGGGGTGCAAAAGGCGTCAGCTTCGCTGCGCGATGGAAAGTTTGCGCCAAACAGATGTAATTGCAGATGCGCCTCGTCCAGATGCACGGGCGCATGCGGCTGTTCCAGCCGGGTACTTTCCGAGGGAATCAGCTTTTTAAGATCGCGCAATCCACGCCGCGCCACATAGCGCATCAAACGGTTCAGCAAGAAGTTCATGTTCATGTCAGGCGGCCTTCGTCTGGATTTCGCGCGGTGCCGGTGATCAACCCGGTGGGATCGTTACACACCCAAGTTGCGGCGGCACAAAGGTTACACCGTGTTCAAAATAGGCCCGTGGCCACTCATTTCGAGTGATATCGCGGGGATTAAAGTCGCGCCCGCTGCTGGTCGCGCCTAAACCTTTTGCGGTCAACTGGGTTTGACGGATTGAAACATAACGCGGCACGGCATTGCATTGCCATTTTACGCCAGAATGATAACTAGGATTGACATTTTTATTTGTGGTGCTGCCCCATATGACGTTTTCGAAAGCCTTAAATCGCCGATCTTTCGGCGCTTTGCTCCTTGCTTCTTCTGCTGCGGCTTGTGCGCCGCGCGTGCCGGATTCTGCCCCCGTCGTGCCGCAAGTGAACTGGTTGCCAGAGTACGGCCCCCTGCGCGATGCGGGATATGATTTGCCCGCAATTCCGCTGCAGTACACCGAAGGCGTCAATCGCCGCATGGAAGGTATTTATACGGGCGAGGCACCTGCAGGTTCGATCGACGTCGATCCTTATGCTAAGTTTCTGTATCACGTGAAATTCGACGGTACGGCGACGCGTTATCCTGTCGGTGTCGGCCGTCAGGGTCGTACATTGTCAGGTCTTGCGACCATCCAGCTGAAAAAGGCTTGGCCGGGCTGGACGCCGACAGCGAACATGCTGCGCACTGAGCCAGAGGTCTATGGTTCCTTCCGTGGCGGCATCCCCGGCGGTCTGCGCAGCCCGCTTGGCGCGCGTGCGCTGTATATCTATCGTAATGGCCGCGACACCTATTACCGTGTTCACGGCACCAACGATCTGGATAGCATCGGCAATTCAGGCTCTGCTGGCTGTATTCGCATGTTCAACCAAGACATTATTCACCTATTCAATAATGTGTCGTTGCCGATGACGATCAATATTCGGTCCGAAAGCGAATCGATGCGGGTGGATCCGGAATATTATAACCGCGGCCGCGAATTGCCCCCCAAGATTGTCGATCCAGAAGATCTGTTGGGTGCCGAAGCGATTGCAAACGACAAGAAGCCTGACCTAACGCAATTGGCGTTCAACTAAGCCGCGAACTGCCTGAAAAATGCCCCAAACGCATGTGATGCGTATTGGTAAAATTGGCGTGACTCCTTATCTAGGAGTCACGTTTGGCATGTGAGGGATGAAGATGGCGTCGTTTGATCAGCAAATAGAAGATAGTCAGCAGCAGGTTGCGGCCGCGCAGGGCAAGATTGCCGCGCTTACGGGCCGGATCGAAGAGGCCCGTCAGAAGATGGCCGCTGGCACCGACGTCAGTATCGATATCGAAAACGCCACGCTGGACGATGTTCACGCCCATACCGATTTGATGAACGCGAATATCGCGGAATTGATCATGGGGCTAGACGACGTCACCGCAGGATTTTCCCGCGATTTTGAAGAAATGCGGTCCAAGACGACCTCGGAAAAGTTGATTGGTTTCTTTTCCAAAGGTAAATCGGACTCCATGCGCGAAGAGCGTATGCGTCAAGCCAGCGTCGACGACAAATTGCAGGATTTGATTTCCAAATCCGATGTGATTACGCGCCTGCTGCAAGGTCAGCTGGAAATGCTGAACGATCAAAAGGCCCGCGTCGAAGGCAATTTGACCACCACCCTGTCCGACCGCGAAATTGCTGTGGCAGAGTTGGAGCGTGTACGCGCCGAAGTGCAAAGCATGGACCCTGCGATTATCACACTGGAAAACAAGATTAGCGTCGAACAGGACGCTGGTGTGCGCACTAAGCTGGAAAGCGAGCTTGCCGCGCTGAACACCCGCTATAACGAGCTGGTTCAGGCCGAACAGGTGCAGTTGGCGCAGTCCCAAACGCTGGAGCGCTATATCGAAAAGGGTAAGACCTGGATCGACAGTCTGCAGAACCAAGCGGCGACGCAGATGGTGCTGATTAACAAACTGCAGACAGACACCAAGCAGCGCGTTGTGCTTTATGACGCCCTGTCCAAGTCCTTGAAAACAGCGCAGCAACAGGACGTCGCCCACCGCATCAACGAGATTGGCGTCAAAACGGACCAAGAGGCGCAGACCGCCATGGCCGCCATCGGTGCCGCGACCAACAGCCGGATGGCTGACATGCTAGAAGCGCACGGCGACCACATGGTCTTTGCCCGCGATGTGCTGGAACAGAAGGCCAAGGCGGACGAGCGATTTATGCGCCGCTTTGCCAAGATTGTAGAGAAGCACGACAGTAATCAGTATGGCTCGGAATAACCGGGTCGCGGCTGCGGTATGACGGACGCTGACCTTGCCTTAGACCACTTCAAGCTGGAGGACACGCGTGTCACCCGGCGCTATTTTGACAAGTTCGCCCGGATCACGCGGCACCTGTCGCAGGTCGCGGCCACGATGCAGACAGAAGGGCGGCTGTCCAAGGCGGATATCGGGGCGCTGGCAGGCTACCTTGCCGGACTAAACTACAGCTTTACAGCGCTGGCGCATAAGTACCAGTTCGCTGGCCGGGCGTCCCATGCGGGGCAGTTGACCATCGACCGGGTTGAAAGTGGCTTTCCGGTTTACCAAGAGCTGCTTGAGATGGCGAATGATGCGCTGCAGGCAGGGCAGCATCTGGCGGGGATGCCGTCTGTTGATGATTTGAAATCGCAGATGATCCGCCAGATCGTCGGCGATCTGACCATCCCGACGCGGCTGCAATATGCCATGTCTCAGCGGCTATACTACGAGGAATTGGTGAAGGGCGGCCAGTTTTGGGCCCGCAATGATCCGCAGGCTGTTTTCCTGTCGCACCGCGGCGACCGGCGGCATTTTTTGGTGCATTGGGCTGTCTATGACAGTCAGGTGAACCTGCCGACCCTGTACCTGATGGATGTCGAGGATACGGGCCGGGTTGGCCTGCCCAAGGATGATCGCCGTTGGCCCATGGCGCAAACGCATCTGATGGCGCAGTCGATCGCCGGGCTTAAACTGATGACGATTGCAACGGGGTTTGACGCAGACTTCGACGATCTGCACCCCGTGCGGCTGCGGCGCTTTCACGTGGGGCCCATGTATTCCAGCGCCTTTACCCAACAAGACGGCCCGCTGCGCGAAGTGCTAGAGCAGGCCCAGAGTCCGGTGGGTGAGGATTGGGCGCTGGTCTGGACCGAAGAGGATTTGCAGACCGAGCGGGTCGAACAGGTCAAATCCGGCTGGTTCGGCACGGTGGAACGTCAAATATTTGCCCGCGATCCCTTTGACGCGGGCGCGCAGGATCGGGGTGTGAGCCGGATGGACCGGTCGATCATCATGCCAGCGCGGCCCTATCAAGCGCTTGCTGAACGCCGGCCTGCGGGTTTTGACGATGTGCGTAAGTTTGTCGTTGGCGATGATGGGCGCGTGAGGGGCTATCGGTAGCGTTATGGGATGTGCAGGAGCCTCCGGCGGGAGTTTATTTGGCAAGATGAAGCGGATGATGACATGAGCGAGACCGGCAATCGGATGGAGTTGCGCGAGGCGGATATCAGGGCACATTACGCTGCAGCCTTAGCGCTTCTGAATCGGTTGGAACATGCACCGCGTCTGGCTGTCGCCTCTGCTCCGTCCCCTGCGCAGGAACGGTCGTCCGGTGTCGGTACACGGCGGGCATTTCGCAGCACGACTCCGGGCCTTGTCACCCGGCGGACGGTCGCCAGCGACGGGGTGGCCTTGCGGGGCCGGATCGCGGCAGTCGCGGATGGTGATTTGGTGACGCCTGTGCAGGCGCAGGTGACGCAAGCGCTACGGCGGGGACTTGCGATTGCGATGGGTGTCGCGGATCAGTTTGCGGATCGCACTGGGCTGGCGGCGCTGAAGCGCGCGAGCCTTGAGGGCACTTTGCCCGAAGATCGCCGCGCCGGGTTTGCGCATCTGCTAGAGGCAGAGGCAGTAATTTCGCTGTTTGTGCTGGCCTCTGCTGCTGGATTTTTGCTTGCTGATCAAGCGGGGACAGCGGCGGTCGAACTGAGCGAAGTTGAAGAGGTGTTGACCGATAATGCCCCCCTCGCGCTGAATGGCGTGCTGTGGGAGCTGGATCAGGATATCGCAGCGCTGGCGCAGGATGACGACACACTGGTCGCCGTGGTCATCGCATTTTGTGATGCGCTGGCCGATAAGGTTGCGGCACGCGCCGCCGCGATGCCGGGGCTAGAGGCGTTTACCCAGGCGACATGGCACGTCGCTGCGGACGACTTTACTGTTCAGGGGTTTGCCGCGCCGCATTCGCGCAAAAGCACGAAACTGACGATGAGTTTCAAGACGCCAGAGCAGGTCGTGGGCAACCACATCGCTAAGGCGCAGGCGTTGCGCCTGTCAAAAATGCTGATGGCCTATGACTTTGATCGGCGGATGAACCCCTTTGCTGATCTGGGCGGCTTTATCTTTACCTTTATGGGGGACGGTAAGCCGGGGACGGGCAAAACCACATTAATCCAGATGATGGCGGGGCTGGTGTCCGGGTATTGCGATACGGCGGGTTATCCGTTCCGCTATCAGAACCTAAGCACCGATAATATCGACAGTTATCAGGGCAAGTCGGGGCAAAATGCCAAGGCCTTCATTACCAATATTATTGATCCTGCGGTGATTGGGTTTGGGACCATTGACGATATCGACCAATTGGCCGGCAAGCGCGGCGATCGCCAGTCCAGCGCGGGCCAATTGGAGATCACCGCCGTGCTGATGGAAAGCTTTGCCGGGGCGAATACCGTGGTGCGCGGCAATTGCACATTTGGCATGTTCAGTAACTACCCCGAGAACGTCGATGACGCCTTGCGCCAACGCGCGGGCGCGCGGTTTCTGGTGGACGGACCGCAAAGCCGTGAGGATTACATCGATATTCTGTCGCTGCTGATGGGCAAAAACCACGACATCCCGCTGGGCGATCACGATGCCTTTGCCGCGCAGGCGATCCAAAAAGCGGTCGCAGCCAGTTATGCCAGCCACGCGCGCCCGCATGAAGAGGGTTTGCTGCGGGTATTTGAGCGTGTTCAGGCGCAACATGGCGATCTGGATACGCTGGCGAAGCTGGGCACCTATCTGAAAGCGATCCAAGAGGCGGATGAGCGCTTTACCGGCCGCGCGATCAAGAACATCACTGACGCCGTCAAGGTGCGGGCGATGGACTTTGAACTGCCGGACGATTGGATGGACCAGCCTGACTTGTTCCTGCGGCAGGACTACGACACGAAACTTGGGATGATCCGCGAGCTGCGCCAGCCGATCACGACGGATATGGTTTTGCAGGAAATCAACCGCTACGCCGATAGCGAATTCCGCTATGCGGACAAGTCGGACGAAGTCGCCATCGACAACGCGGTGCGGGACATGCAGCGCATGGACGCTGCGCGCAAACGCTATGCCGCGAGCCTTGGTGCATGACCGAAGGGCTGCTTATTCCTGCAATCGCCTTGGGCCTGCTGGGGTGGCTGGTGCCAAAACTGTGGTCGATGGTCTTGCCAGAGGGGCTGCCTGCATTGGCGGTGAATGCAGTGCTGTCAGCTTTGGTTCTAACGGCGCTGACGAGCATATACTTTATGGTCCAATATTGGGCGGCAGGGGTCACACTGGCGCGGCTGATTGATCAGGGGCTGCTGGGGAACGCCATCTATTTTGGACGTCTGGGGTTGGCCGCTGCGATCATCTGGGCACCCATGATAGGGCTATCGCTGATGGGACTGCCGCGCACTTGGGTGCGGGTAACATGGTGAAGGGCGCAATATGCACCGTCTAATTGAACGCGGTCTGATGTTCGGGAACCTGTTCCGGGTCGACAGCCCGCCGCTGGTTGCGCGCTATAACCGGGCGTTGCAGGCGTTGACGGGCAAGCAGACGGCGCTGGCCGAGTTTCATATCGATATCTCGGGCTTTAGTCCCGAGATTGGCGAGGAGCTCGGCGATCCGGCCTACTTGAACCCGCGCGGCGTGAACCGGCAGTTTATCTTGCTCAGCACCAATCAGGTCAGCGCACCGCTACTGGACGCCACGTTTTCCCACAGCCGCACAATCCTGCGGCAGTTCATCATGGAAAACAAAGCGGCCCTGTTTACCCTGACCGCCAAGGATGCCGTGGCGGGCGAGTTGCTAAATTCCGTCCACAGCGCCGATACCCCGGCGCGACTGTTCAATATCCGCCGCATCACGGTCGAGGCAGATACCACCGCTGGCACGATTGAGGCGTCGGACAAGCTGGGCGCGATGATTGACGATTTTACAGCCCGCGCAGATGGCTGGTACGATGACGTACTGATCGCCAAGATGATCGATCTGGCCAAGGACACGGGCGATGTGACCCGCAACCCTGTGCGCCTGAAACATATGACATTCGAGACACCGGATTTCTGGACCGCGCTATTTGGCGGGCTTTATGTGTTTCGCAGTGTCGATCATCCCGCCGTGATCGCCATGGGGGACGTGGATGCCTTGGGCGAATTGCCCGTGTCCCCGGTGATTGGATTGCAAGCGCGGGGCGATATCGCGACGTTTTTCAAGTTGAACGATCTGGTAGAGCCGGTGGCGCAGTCCAAAAGCCCGCAGGTCGCGGATATTCTGCGGCGCAAAATGGACTTTATGGTTGCTGATATCGCATCAAAGCTGGGCGGCGACTTGGCGCAAACCTCGCCTCGGCAAATGAGGCAACTGGCCCGGCAACATGCAGACGCGCTGCCAGAGGCGTGGCATACGCTGGCTGCGCTGGTGCGCTGGGCCGAAGATGGCGCGCCTTGGCCGCGGATCACCAGCGACGATGCGGGCTATTTCTATACCCTGCGCGCGCGGCCCGGACGCCATGCTGATTTGGTGAATATGCTGTTGTCAGAACTGGCCCCGCTAGATGCACGGCAGTTGTTCATCTGTCACAAACAGGCGTTTTACGCGGCTTATGCCACCTGGCCGGACGCAAAACGTGAATTTGTGGTAGAGATGCTGTCAAAGGAATATCTGGCGGACAAGGTCGGCACCCGTGACGCTTTGTTCGGCGCTATGCCGCATGTACCGCAAACACCGCCGCCCCTGTCCAAGCGGCGCGGCCCCTGGGGATAACGCGACACGATGATTACGTTTTTCAAACTGGTTTTCTTTGGTCTGGTCGGGCTCAGCATCATTTACCTGTCCCTATCAGTCTATTCCGCATCCTTGCGGCGCGAGCGGCTGGAAAAGGACTATGACGCCGATCCTGTGCCCGGGCAAAGCCGCGATGACTATGTCGAAACCGGCATGGCGGCCTATCGCACCAGTCTGCGGCCAAAGCTGCTTGTGCTGGTCTATGTTGTGCCTGTGGCGATCTGGGGCGGCATCGTCTATGTGATCAATACGAACTGACCCATCGCAGGAGAGACTCTGATGCGCATTTTGGCTTTCCTGTTGCGGCTGATGCCGATCCTCGCTGTAGGCGTCGTGTTGCACTATGTGCTGCCGCAGCATGACATCGTCCGGATCGTGAATACCTATCAAGAACGGCAGGACCTTAACGACTGGACGCGGATTTTCTGGTCCGACCCAAGCCCGCAGTCCGCGACGCTGGTCAACAGGGACGTGCAGTTCATTCAGGCCGTGCGCAAAGAGACGTTTTTGCTAGGCTTCATCCCGCGCGACACGACAGAGGTGATGGTCTATCGTAATGAGGATACGGGCTGGGGTTGGCCGTTCTACTTTAAGTTCGACACGGCAAGCCTGCAGACGGAAGCTGACGATCTGCGCTCTACCCCCGAAAGCCCGAAATGGGCGGTCGTGACGCACTATGGTTGGCGCAACGGCTACTTGTCGGCCTTTCCGAATGCGATTGCGATCCGCCCTGTATCCAGCCCGGACGAGACGATCATCCCATGGTTCAATATCGCGTTCTTTGTGATCGTGATTTTCTTGATCGGCATGGTGCGGGCGATGTGGTTCCAGTTCCGCGAACGGATGATCGATCCGGCGATGGACGCCGCAGGTGATCGTCTGGATATCGCGCAGGCAAACATGGATGCCCGCCGGTCAAAGATGCGGCGTTGGTTCGACAGCTGGAAGCCTAAAGACCGCCGCTGATCAACCGCAGGAAAAGGGGGGCCAGCCCCCCGTCGCTGCGCGACGCCCCCCGAGATATTTTTAACCAGAAGAAGGGAGCGACCCTTCCTCTGGTCTTTTGTCTAGGCCCCGTAGGGGATCCAGATATTCTTGACCTCTGTCGCGTGCGGCAGGATCGCTTTGGTGTTGTCGCGGCTCCAGTCCAGCGCACCGCACCAGGTGCGCTTCAGGTTACCTGCGGCAGCCACTTCGATGCCTTTTGCAAGCGCTGGATCGGCAAAGGCCCAGACGGCGTCGATATCCATATGCCGCGCCATGGGGTCTGCCAGATCGCTATGATCACCCGTCAGGATGTTCACCACACCGCCCGGCAAGTCGGACGTGTCCAGCACTTGGTACAGATCCGTCGCAATTAGCGGAAACGGCTGCGAGGCGGCAAGGATCACGCGGTTACCCATCGCAATCGCGGGTGCCATTGCACTGATAAGGCCAAGCAACGGGGCGTCATCGGGGCAAAGGATGCCGATGGTGCCAACGGGTTCCTTCATCGCCAACGCGACGCCGCGGATCGGCACGTCGTGCACTTGGCCATCGTATTTATCGGCCCAAGCCGCTGCGCTGAACAGACGGCTGATGCTGGCCTCGACCTCTGCTGTGCCGTCGCTTCCTGTCAGCGATTTCAAACGCGTCGCAAACTCGGTGGCACGGGCGGACAGGTTTTCCGCCATGTAATACAGGATCTGCGCGCGCAGATGTCCGCTGGACTTGGCCCAGCCCTTAGCGGCATTGCACGCCTCGACCGCGTTGCGCAGGTCTTTGCGGCTGGCAAGGCTGGTGTGACCGAGCAGTGCGCCTTTGGGGCCGTAGACCGCGCGGGAGTAGCCGCTGTCAGGCCGCGCCTGCTTGCCACCGATATAAAGCTTGGCGGTGCGATCTAGCCCGCCTGCACCGCCGTCGCCAGTATGTGCTGCGATGCTGCGCGTTTTGGCTGGGGCTGCAACTGGCTTGGTATAGCCTGTCAGCCCTTCCCAGCCGCCTTCGCGGCCAAAGCCGCTTTCGCGCACGCCGCCAAAGCCTGCTGCGGCGTCCATCATATTGGTGCCGTTGACCCACACGATCCCGGCGACCAGCTTTGGCGCGACGTCGAGCGCCAGATTGATGTTTTCCGACCAGACCGAAGCCGCGAGGCCATAGCGTGTAGAATTGGCGATCTCAACCGCCTCGACCGGGGTGCGGAAGGTTGTCGCGACCAGCACTGGGCCGAAAATCTCTTGCTGCATCAGCGGCGACGCCGGGGCGAGGCCGGTGATTAGCGTGGGTGGGAAATAGCAGCCACTTGGGGCAGTGGTCTGGAACGTCTCACCCTCTGGGTGGGCCGCCAGCATATCGCGGATGCGCGCCTGTTGGCGCGGGTGGACGATTGCACCGATGTCGATGCATTTATCCAGCGGATCACCAATGCGCAGGCCGCTCATGCGGGCCTTTAGCTTGGTGTAGAAGACATCTGCGATACCTTCTTGAACCAGTAGACGAGAGCCAGCGCAGCACACTTGGCCCTGATTGAACCAGATCGCATCAACGACGCCCTCTACGGCGCTGTCGATATCGGCGTCCTCGAACACGATGTACGGGCCCTTGCCGCCCAGCTCCAGGCTCAGCGCCTTGCCGGTGCCAGCGGTCAGTTCGCGGATGCGGCGGCCGACGCCGGTTGATCCGGTAAAAGCAACCTTGTCCACGTCAGCGGTGACGATCATCTCGCCGACTTCGCCATCGCCCGTCACGATGTTCACAACGCCCGGCGGCACGCCAGCTTGATTGCAGATGTCTGCGAACAGCAAGGCGGTCAGCGGCGTCCATTCGGCAGGTTTCAACACAACCGTGTTGCCCATCGCCAAGGCTGGCGCAATTTTCCACGCCAGCATGAGCAGGGGGAAATTCCACGGGATGACCTGACCGCACACGCCAAGCGCCTGCCGGTCCGGCAATTCGTCCGCCATGATCTGCGCCATGCCGGCATGGTAATAAAAGTGCCGCACAGCCTGCGGCACGTCGATATCGCGGGATTCGCGGATCGGCTTGCCGTTATCGAGCGTTTCCAACACGGCAAACAGGCGCGACTGCTTTTGCAAAATGCGGGCCAGCGCATAAAGTACTTTTGCCCGTGCGTGCCCGTCCTTGGCCCAAGCGGGTTGCGCCTTGCGCGCCGCTTTGACAGCCGCGTCCACATCGGCCTGCGTGCCTTGGGTCACCTGCGCCAGCAGGGTATCCGTCGCCGGGTTCATCACGGCAAACAAAGTGCCGGGCGCGGTCCACGCGCCGCCGATGAAGTGACCAAAGTCACCCTTCGACGCGAGCCACGCCAGCGCCTCTTTGCTGCTTTCAGGTGCGGGGCCGTAGTCCATGGTCTCGAAGATCTCCTTGACGGTCATGCGCCCAGTCCTCGCTTTTTTAAAAATACTCAAAAACCGGCTTTAGCCGATCGCGTGACGCCAGCTGGCAGAATAGCTGCCCGTGACGTGGTGTTCCAATTGCCGTTCGATATCGCCCAGAAGGGACGAGGCACCAAAGCGGAACAGGTCGGGCTGCAGCCAGCGGTCGCCCAGTTCGTCCTTGATCATCGAAAGATAAACCAGCGCGTCCTTTGCCTTGGAAATCCCGCCGGCTGGTTTGTAGCCGACGTAAATGCCAGTGCGGTCATGATAATCGCGGATCGCGCGGATCATGGTCAGGGTCACCGGCAATGTCGCGTTTACAGGTTCTTTGCCGGTCGACGTCTTGATGAAATCCGCGCCAGCCATCATGCAAACGAGGCTGGCTTTTGCGACATTGCGCAGGGTGCCCAGCTCTCCGGTCGCAAGGATCGCTTTGACGTGGGCATCGCCGCAGGCGGCGCGCATTTCGGCCATTTCGTCATAAAGTGCCTGCCAGTTTCCGGTCAAAACGTGGCGGCGGCTGATGACGATATCGATTTCTGCAGCACCGGCGGCGACGCTTTCGCCGATTTCGGCAATGCGCAGATGGAATGGCGACAGGCCAGCGGGAAAGCCGGTGGACACTGCTGCAACAGGAATGCCAGAGCCAGCAAGCGCGGCGACGGCGGTTTCGACCATATCGTGATAGACGCAGACGGCACCGGTGGTCAGGCCGGTCATATCCAGCGCTTCCAAAAGATCAGGCGCGACAGGCTGGCGGGCCTTGGCGCACAGGCGCTGCACGCGTCCGGCGCTGTCATCGCCAGAAAGCGTCGTCAGGTCGATCAGGCTGATGGCTTTGCACAGCCACGCGGCCTGATAGTCCTTTTTTACGCTACGGCGGCCGGGCAGGGTCGCGGCGCGGCGTTCAATGGCGGACGTATTGGCCTGCGCCGACATGACCCAGTCCATATCCAAAGGCATGCCCGGATTGCGCGGCAGATGTTCTTTTGTCGTCACGGGGAAAGCTCCTGAGGCGGCGGTGGGGTCTTGTGGCATGTTTTTGACCCTTTGGTCAATTAAGCGCTGGGCTGCACGACGTCACGTTGGAACTGTTGGCGATAGTGCAGCGGGGTCACGCCATGGTGGCTGCGGAACAGCTTATGGAAATGTGACAGGTTCGCAATCCCGACCGCAGCGGCAACCTCGGCCATCGGCTCGCTGTCGCTGGTCAGGGCGCGGGCGGCTTGGGTCATGCGGATGCGGTTGACGTATTGCGTGGGCGACTGGCCCAGCCAGCGGCGCATACTGCGTGACACATGAGGGTGGCTTTGCCCGGTGGCGGCAACAAAGGTGGCCGCCCCGCCGCGATAGATCGCAGGATCATGCGCCATGGCGCAGGCGCAGTGCAGCCATGTGGGGGCGTCAGCGGGCAGGCCTGTCTCGTGCTGGATAAGATCGGCCAGCAGGGGCAGCAGAAACGCCTCTGCCGCGAGGCTGTCGCAGGGGCCGCGTTCAAGCAGGCCAGCGGCGTGGTTCAGCGTTACCAACTGCCGACTGTCGCGATGCGTGCGCGCAGGGCCGTGTTCCGCCAGCCAAAAGGGCAGTGACGGCAGGCGGGCATCAAGACTTTGCACCAGATCGGGATGAATCGCGATAGACACAGCCAGCGCCGCATCGCCGCGCCCTTGCAGGGCGTGTGGTTGGCCGGGGCGCAGCAGGATCAGCGCGCCTTCGGTCAATGTTTCGACCCCTGAGGGCAGGTGGTGTCTTAAGGTGCCGTTTTGCACCCAAAAGAGTTCTGTGAAATCGTGGGTGTGCAGCGCCTTGGGCCGTGCAGGCGTCAGCAGGGCGCGGGTCAGGTGGATGCTGGTCCCGGGCGGCAGAACGTCATGATGAGTGAGGGTGCGCTGCGTCATGGGATCAAGCTGACATAGTTTTGCATATTTGTGCATCTTTTGTGCCAGCAGGACGCAGCTGTTCGCGGGCAGGGCCGCGAATGCGCCCCGCCCGCCGGCCCATCAGGCCGTCAGCTTTAAAGTTGCGCTGTGACCCAGAAAGGCAAAGCCATTTCCGGGCAGCGTCAATGTGCTGTCTGCTAGGGTCGCATGTTGCGGCCCGGTTAGCGTCGCCGTTCCTGTCACGGTCAGCGTTTGCGGAGCCTTGGACAGGTTAAACACGCAAGTCAGGTGCTGATCCGCCGTGCTGCGGGTAAAGGCCAGCATCGGATCGGGCAGGTCGATCCACGCGGTCTTGCCCCGCGTCATGCAGGGATGTGATTTGCGGAACCCGATCGTTTGCCGGTAAAAATGCAGGACGCTGTCATTTTGCGCCTCTTGCAGATCGACAGAATGGGCGACCTGCGGTGCTTTGACCGGGAGCCATGGTGTGCCAGCGGTGAACCCTGCGTTATCTGCTTTGTGGTCCCAGACCATCGGGGTGCGGCAACCGTCGCGGCCTTTGACGCCCGGCCAGTAGCGGATCGCTTGCAGGTCGGTCAGTTCCTCGAACTTCATCACGGTTTCCAGCTGGCCTAGCTCTTCGCCCTGATAGATGCCGATGGTGCCCTCAAAGCTCATCAGCATGGCGCAGGCGAGCTTCGCAATGGACTCGTCAGACACGGCGTGTTCGGCCCAGCGGGTGACATGGCGCGGCACGTCGTGGTTGGAAAAGGACCATTCCGGCTGCCCGTCGGGGGCACCTTTTTGAAAGCCTTCGATGCAGCCGCGGAAGTGCTTGGGGTTAAAGTCAGGCCCAAGCATCGCAAAGCTGTACGCCATATGCAGGCGGCTGCTGCCTTTGGTATATTCGGCCATCAGATCGATGGACCGCTGGCCCATATCGCCAACTTCGCCGACCATCATGATGCCGTCGTATTGGTCGCAAAGCGCGCGCAGCTGTTCAAGAAATGCAAGGTTTTCAAGCTGGTTCTTGTTGTGGATGTTGTCCTGCATCCCGTACAGATCTGTCGCCATGACCTGACGCCCGCCCTTGGCCGCGGGGTTAGAGCGCAGATGTTTGTCGTGGAAGTAGTAGTTCACGGTATCAAGGCGGAAACCATCAAGGCCGCGGTCCAGCCAGAACTTGGCTGTGTCCAAAATGGCGTCGACGACGTCAGGGTTGTGAAAGTTCAGGTCAGGCTGCTGCGACAGGAAATTGTGCAGATAGTACTGACCCCGCACAGCCTCGAATTCCCAAGCGGGGCCACCAAAATGGCTGTGCCAGTTCGTTGGCGGGCTGCCGTCAGGCTTTGGGTCAGCCCAGACGTACCAGTCTGCCTTTGGGTTGGTGCGGTCCTTGCGGCTTTCGATAAACCACGGGTGCTGATCAGAAGTGTGGGACAGCACCTGATCGGTGATGACCTTGAGCCCCAGTTCGTGCGCGCGCGCCAGCATCCGGTCGAAATCATCCAGCGTGCCAAAGATCGGGTCGATGTCGGTATAATTCGACACGTCGTAGCCCATATCCGCTTGCGGGCTGGTAAAGATCGGGGACAGCCAGATGCAATCCACCCCAAGGCTGGCGATATGCTCTAACCGCTGGGTAATCCCGTTCAGATCGCCGACCCCGTCACCCGTGCTGTCTTGAAAGGATCGCGGATAGATCTGATAGATCACCGCGTCACGCCACCATTCCCGCATCATATCGCTCCGCTTATTGTTGCGGTGAGCTTAGCAGTGACTTTGCAAAGTGTAAGGCGCAGCGCCGGGAAAAGCGTGTGCGGGGGCAAAAAATCATTCGAATATGCGCGAAACGGTGGCGCGTGCTTGACCTTGATGCGCGATGCGGGTCGTGTTGAGGGCAGGCGGCGGCGGGCGCGCAACGGTAAAAGGATATGTGCGATGGCGATTACACCGGTCTCTGAAATGGTCGCCGCAGCGCGGGCACGGATCGAAGAATTGGATACGCCCGCCGTCATGGCGCTGCTGGATGACCCTGACGTTGTCATCGTCGATATCCGCGACGTGCGCGAGCGCAAGAATGGCTATATCCCCGGCAGCATCCATGCCCCGCGCGGGATGATTGAATTCTGGGTCGATCCGGCCAGCCCCTATCACAAGCCGGTTTTTGCCCAAGACAAGCGGTTCATCCTGCATTGCGCCAGCGGCTGGCGGTCTGCCTTAACGGTGGCGGCGCTGAACGATATGGGCTTTGCGGCCGCCCATCTGCGGGACGGATTTAGCGACTGGACAGCCCTAGGCGGCCCGGTCGAGGTGCCCGCGCCGCGGGATTGATCCGGCAGCGGTGGTCGCCTAAGCAGGCGCTGTATTTAAGGGAGGCATTTCATGCGCGTTCTGGTCACCGGCGGTGCCGGTTATATCGGCAGTCATACGCTTGTCGAATTGCTGGGGCAGGCGCATGAAGTCTGTGTGCTCGACAACTACGACAACTCTAGCCCCGTCGTGCTGGACCGGGTGCGCAAGCTGACCAATGGCACGGTGACTGCAGTCGAAGGCGACGTGCGTCATGACGCGACCCTGAACGCCGTGATGGCCGATTTTCGGCCCGATGCGGTGATCCATTTTGCCGGGCTCAAGGCCGTTGGCGACAGCATGAAAGACCCACTTGGCTATTACGATGTCAATGTGAACGGCACCATTGCGCTGCTGCGCGCGATGGATGCGGCGGGCTGCAAGCGGATCATCTTTTCGTCGTCCGCCACGGTCTATGGCGAGCCAGTCTATTTGCCGTATGACGAGGCGCACCCGCTGAACCCGACCTCTGTCTATGGTCGCACCAAGATGATTGCAGAGCAGATCCTGACCGATTGGGCTGTGGCCAAGGATGGCGCGGCGGTGCTGCTGCGCTACTTCAACCCGGTTGGTGCCCATGCCTCTGCCACGCTGGGCGAGGATCCATCGGACGTGCCGAACAACCTGATGCCCTATATCGCGCAGGTTGCGGTGGGGCAGCGGGCGCATTTGAACGTCTTTGGCGATGATTACGATACGCCTGACGGCACGGGACAGCGTGATTATATCCACGTTGTCGATCTGGCACGGGCCCATGTTGCCGCCGTCGATTACGTGGCAAATCATAGCGGCGCGCGGGCGTTCAACATCGGCACCGGACAGCCCTATAGCGTGCAGCAGATGGTAGAGGCGTTCCGCAAAGCCTCTGGCCATGCGATCCCTGTTGTTATCGCGCCGCGCCGTGCAGGCGATATTGCGGCGATGCAGGCGGATTCGACGCGTGCGCATGCCGAACTTGGTTGGTCCGCGACCCATACGCTGGATGACATGGCGGCTAGCACATGGGCTTGGCAGTCTGGTAATCCCCACGGATTTCGCGGAACCTATGATTGACGTCATTGGCGATTCTGGGGCAATTCTGGCAACCCGCCGGAACCAAATCATCTGCTGCGCTGTTTTGTCTACAATGACATGAACGCCGAATGAGGAGCCCGTAATCGCGCCTCCTTCGGCCCAGCCGGAGAGATTGCAATGACGGATATCAAGAACACGGTGGACGCCGCTGCGCGTGACGCAAAGTCCGCCGCCCATGACGCAAGCGCCGAGGCGAAAAGCGTCGTAAATGACGTGGCAGAGCAGGCCAAGTCGGTCGCTCATGACGCCAAAGAAACCATTAAATCCGAAGTCAACGCCCGCGCCGACGCAGCCAAAGGTGCCGCCGCGCAAGAGGTGAACAACGTCGCCTCTGCCCTGCGTAAGGCTGCGAACGAAAGCCGCACAGGCAGCCCGCAGGAACGCACGTTTGGCCAGATTGCCGATACGCTGGCGGATGCGTCTGATGCGATCAGCAACAAGGATCTGGGCACAGCACTTAGCGACGTTGGCCACTTTGCCCGCCGCAACCCGCTGGTTTTCCTGGCTGGTGCTGCATTGGCCGGTTTTGCGGTTAGCCGCTTTGCCAAGGCGTCAGAGCGCAATGGCACGGCTACTGCGCAGCCCGATTACCACGGCAGCGACGATTTCATGCCGCCGCGCCACGGCAATGCTGACACAGACGGTCGGGGCTGAACATGGAGTCCCATGACCCCCGCAGCACCGGATCACTGCTGAACGATGTGCTAAGCAGCGTCGGCAATTTGCTGCGCCAAGAGGTCGATCTGGCGCGTGCCGAGGTTGACCAGAACCTGAAACGTGCAGGCGCGGCGCTGGGCCTTTTGGTTGTCGCTGTGATCCTTGCCTTCATCGGCTTGTCCGTGCTGTCCACGGCTGTGATCTCTGCGCTTGTTTTGGCCGGGATCAGCCAGCTTTGGGCCACCGTCTTGGTGGGCCTCGTTGTCCTGCTGATCGCCATCATTTTGGTGATCGTGGGCGTTAAGCGGCTGAAGCTGTCCAGCATCGCGCCGACCCGCACCGCCCGCAGCCTAAAGGCCGACGCGCAGATGATGAAAGAGGCCTATAATGACCGCTGATACGCGTAAACCGGCAGAGATCGAGGCTGAAATCGCCCTAGAGCGCGCGCGGCTTGGGCGTGATCTGGATGTCCTGCAAAACCGTTTGACCGTTGATGGTCTGATGGAAGAAGTGAAGCTGCAGGTGCGCGGCCAGATCGACGAAGTTACCGCCCAACTGCGTGGCCAAGTCGGCATCGTGACACGTGACGTTTCGGTTGTGATGCGCGATCAAATCGCAACCGCCAGCGAAACGGTCAGCCGGACGGCGCAGAAAAACCCTTGGCCGTTTGCGGTCATCGGTCTGGGCCTTGCTTGGCTGGCGATCAGCGCTGTGACGCCTGAACGCGCGCCGCGCAGCAAAAAGCCACGGATCGGCATGGCTCCGGTCAAACCTGCGACCCGTCCAGAAGTGCATCACTATGACAGCAGCCCGGCCGATATGGCTGCGGCCCAGTTGGAAGAGGACGCCGATGTCTGGGCCGATCAGGCGCTGTCTGCGCAGGCACGCCCTGTGCCAGCTTATGATGCTGATCCGCTGTGGGCCCGTGATGATCAGGACCCGAACCCGCGCCGCCGTTGAACATTTATGCAGGTTAAAGGCCTGTAACCCGTAAAGGAAAATCCCATGAGCAATACTGCAAAAGACATGCTGAACAGCGCTAGCGATACGGCGCAAAAGTTGGCCCACGATGCGAACGACACGATGCACCGGGTCGGTCATGACGTTAGCGCCGAAGCGCGCCGCCTGCGCGACCGCCTGTCTGAAGGGACCGAAGGTCTGTCAGAGGCCGCGCGTGAACGCGTCGTTGCCGCCCGTCACCGTGCCGTTGAGGCGCGCCGCCAGGCCAGCAGCGCAGTGTCGAACGGCCGCGACTCTGCCGGTGATTTGTTTGACCGCCAGCCACTGGTGATCGGTGCTTTGGCCTTTGCCGTCGGTGCTGCGGTTGCGGCCCTGCTGCCAAAGACCCGAACCGAAGACAGCTATCTGGGTGCGCGCCGCGATGCCCTGATGGACGAAGCAGAGCGTGTGTACCACGAGGAACGCGCCCGCGCAGAACGCGCCATCGCTGCCGCCCGGTCAGAGCTAGAGACCGCCGCGCAAGAGGCTGCAGGTTCGGCCAAGGCCGCGTTGAAAGACGCCGCATCGCAGGCCGAAGATAAAGTTCGCAAAACGGTGGATGATGTCGCCGACAAAGCTGCAAAAGCTGCTGATAAATAAGCGAAAGATACGTTCCTAAATGAAAGGGCCCCGCAGTGCGGGGCCCTTTTTCGTCAGCTTGCCCAGCTGAAATCTAAGGCTGCATAGCGATCTTGAAAGTTAAGCCGCGTCGCCCAGACGCTGCGCTCGTTAATCTTTACGTTCGGGCGGGTCAGGGACAATTGCCCCGACTTCTGCAAACCCCGCAGCAAACGATTGACGTAAATATCGGTCAAGCCAAGCGCATCACCGATCTCTTTCTGCGACAAAGGCAGTGGAAACCGATCAGAAGCGTGTTCGCTGATTTGTTCTGATTTGGCTTTGATCGTGAGCAGAAAATGCATCAGCCGATCTTCGGCCGAATAGCGCGTGATGGCGTGCAGGCGATCATTCAGCGCCGTTGCGTCAAGGCTGGCCAGCGACAAAATCAGCGCAAACAGGCGTGGGTGCTGGGCACCGAAATCGCAAAGAGCCTTGCGGCTAAGGAGATGCACAGACCCATCAGTCTGCATCGTCGTCTCGTGCGGGGGGCGATTAAGTCCGATGTCGGAAAGGCCGATGATGTCACCGGCCATAAAAATTTGGGAAATGGTGGTCTGATTGCCATCACTGCGCACACGCGACACGGCCCACCCAGACCGCATGATGGCGATCCGATCATTTGGCTTCGAGTCTGAAAAAACGTGATCCCGCTTACCCAAAGCTACAGCCTGACCTTCGAGGCGCGACAGGGCGTCCCGCTCGGTATCAGTTAATAGGATGTGCCGGCTGATCCGGGATTGAAACGCACTTTGAACAGTCTTTAACATAAACCACCTCTTGCTTGGCAAGGCGGCAGTCACCGACTTGCACGCCTTACATGACGCAACACTTGAAACTTGATGTGGTTTCATAGGTCGTGATTCGACGTGGCGGTATAAACTGGTTTAATCGTGCGGCGGGTTGCGCGTTTTTTCGCGCGATATAGTTTCTATTGCTGCCCTGCATCCGGCCGGGCGCGCCTAAATCGCTATAGCGGGGTGCCCCCAAGGGCGGTCACAACGCAAGCGGTGAAGCGGTCCAGCGCGGCAGGCAAGCGGCGGTAGGGCGGGAAAAACGCGGTCAACCAAATCTCTGGCGGGTTCCAACCGGGCAGCAGGCGCACCAAATCCCCCGAGGCGATTGCATCGCGCAGCAGGAAATCGGGCAAAAGGGCGATGCCTTGATCCGCCTGCGCCAGTTGCGCCAGCAGGTCGCCATTGTCGCAGGTCAGCCCTGCCTTGATGCGCACGGGCTCTGTCAGGCCGCTTGCAGCGCTGGTCAGCTGCCAGACGTTCCCGTTGGCGAGGTGGGTATAGGCCAGCGCCGTATGCGCCGTCAGGTCGCCCGGTGTCTGCGGCGTGCCGTGCTGCGCTAAATAATTCGGTGACGCGACCAGCGAGCGCGGGACTGGCGCGATTTTACGCCAAATGGTCGACAGATCAGATGGCGCGCCAGATATCCGCAGAGCCATGTCGAAATCTTCGGTTAGGATATCAACAAAGCGGTCCGTCAGGCTGATTTGCAGGTCAACATCAGGCGTCGCATCGCGAAAGCTGATCAAAGGCGCCGACAAGCGGTGCAGGCCAAATGATAGTGGCGCTGATACCCGCAAGGTGCCGGTCAAGGTCGTCTGAAACGCGCGGACGTCGTTTTGCGCTTGCGCCAATCCGGCCATAAGCGGCTCTACTTGTGCGCGAAAGGCCGTGCCGGCTTGCGTGAGGGATACGCGCCGCGTCGTGCGGACAAGCAGTTGGACGCCAAGGCGAGCTTCCAGTTCCGACACCGTTCGGGTGACAGAGGATGGTGCCACCCCAAGGCTTTTGGCCGCACGAGCAAAGCTATGTTCGGCTGCGACGGCCAGAAAGGCTGTGATTTGCTCGGCGTGGCCAGTCATCTATTGTTGCGGTTTCTGCAATTAATTCTGCTGATTTATTGCGGTTATCGCAATCGCTGTCCAGCATTAGGTTTGCATCAACCAAAAGGAGGATGCACCATGTTGCACCAGATCAAAGGCCTTCACCATGTCACGTCGATCGCTTCTGATGCGGCGGAAAACAATGCATTCTTTACGCAGGTCTTGGGCCAGCGACGCGTTAAGAAGACCGTGAATTTCGACGCGCCTGATGTTTATCATCTGTATTATGGTGATGAAGTCGGCAGCCCCGGCAGCGTCATGACCTACTTTCCATTCCACAATGCAGTCCGCGGTCGCCGCGGAACCGGCGAAGTTGGTGAAACTGTCTATTCCGTCCCCAAGGGCAGCCTGCCGTTCTGGGCGGACCGCCTTGGTGCGGCTGCAGAGGGTTTAGAGGCCGTTAATCATTTCGGCGAAGAGCGTCTGCGGTTTCAAACCTCTGATGGCGAAGGCTTTGCGCTTGCGGAGATCGCGGACGACAACCGCCATGGTTGGACTGGAAATGGAATTGCCGACGATCACGCCATTCGCGGCTTTCACGGGGCAACGATGCGGTTGCAGGATACGGGCGCAATGACCGAGCTGTTAACCTTCATGGGGTATGAAAAGCAGGACACAATCGGCAACGTCTCTCGCTTTGCCGTGGCGGATGGGACAGGTGCAAACACCATCGATCTGGAAAAACTGCCGTCTGCTAAGCATGCGTCGCAGGGGGCCGGATCTGTCCACCACATTGCTTTTGCCGTGGAAAACCGCGCAGCCCAGCTAGAGGTTCGCGCGGCGCTATTGGACACAGGCTATCAGGTGACCCCCGTCATCGACCGTGATTATTTTTGGGCGATCTATTTCCGCACGCCGGGCGGAATTTTGTTCGAAGTCGCAACGAATGAACCGGGATTTGATCGCGACGAAGATATCGCTCACTTGGGCGAAGCCCTAAAACTGCCCAAGCAACACGAAGACCAAAGGTCGCTTATAGAAAGCCATTTGCAGCCGCTCGCATAGGTTCAGGCCTGCTGCGTTTACAATGACGGTGTAGGCGAGGGGAGCACCTTGGTGCTCTCCTCTTTAAAAATCGGCAGTTACACCGGGCAGGTTCAACGCTTTGATCAGGTCGCGAAGTTCCTGTCTGGCTGCAATATTCGAAATATTAAGGTTCTTGACCCCAACATCACGCAGATCAAGCAAGGTTAGGCCGCGGGGGAACAGTTCACGGAAAATGACGCGCTCGTTAAAGCCGGGCGCATTGCGAAAGCCGATGCGCTTTGCCAGCTTGTCGATGACACGCTCCATCTTGTCCTTGTTGACCATTTGCTGCGCGCCGACGCGGTTGCGTACGACGACCCAGTCAATCGGGGTCAGGCCAGCCTGCGCACGCAACTGGCGCGCGTTCCAGACCATTTCGGAATAAACGCTAGGCCCCGTGATGGTTTCGCCGGCCGTATCGACGTGGGCCAACAGGTCGAAGTCGACAAAGCTGTCGTTCAGCGGCGTCACCAACGTATCAGCGAGGCTGTGTGCAACTTGGCTTAGCCGGGTATGGCTGCCGGGGCAGTCGATCAGGATAAAATCGCTGGTCGGCTCTAGCTCTGCCACGGCCATGGACAGGCGGTGGTCATAGATGTTTTCATTCGGGCCAAGCGCCGACTGATCGATATCAGGCAGATCGGCATAGCTGGGCGATGGCAGATCAATGCCCTCTGCCGCAAGGTATTCGCGGCGGTTCGCCATATAACGGCCAAGGGATTTCTGGCGCAGGTCCAGATCCAGCGTGCCCACGCGGTGCCCCATGCGCGCCAGCGCCGTCGCGACGTGCATCGCCACTGTGGACTTGCCTGCGCCGCCCTTTTCGTTGCCCACCACAATGATATGCGCCACAGTCAGCCCCACGCCTTTTTCAGTTGCAGACACTTTATCTTGTGTCTGTCCGCGATGAAAGCGCAAGCGCACCCCTGCCGTCCCTTTTCACAGCCCCTTGACACATTGGACGCAAAGGTCCACATGCGCCTCAGACGATTGATCCTGCCGCGTGAGCAGGGCCGAGCCATAGGCTCCGCAAATCACCGTCGCCAACTTCGGTTCCCATGATCACGCAGGGGGTCCAGCGCCAGATCGGCGTCAGGGCAATGTGGCTTTGACTGTCAGGATTTCGGCGCAACCTTTTGTCGCCGCGCGCACACCCCCGTGCGCCCGAACCGTTTGGGCCGATGCGGCCCGGAAAGAATACTGATGGATTTTGATATGCTGGGCCTCGCGCCCCGCCTTGTGGCGAAGCTTGCCGAACAAGGCATTACTGACCCGACCCCAATTCAATCGCAAGCCATCCCGCACGCCATGAATGGCCGTGACGTGATGGGCTTGGCGCAGACCGGCACGGGTAAAACTGCCGCCTTTGGTCTGCCAATGATCGACGCTTTGATGAAGGCTGGCGTAAAGCCAAACGCCAAGACCGCACGCGGCCTGGTGCTTGCCCCGACGCGCGAGCTGGCCAAGCAGATTGCAGACAACCTAACCGATTACACCAAAGGCTCGCACCTGAAGGTGGCTTTGGTCGTCGGCGGTGCTGGCATCGCGGCACAAACCAAGCGTTTGCAGAACGGCGTCGACTTGCTGGTCGCAACGCCTGGCCGTCTGATCGACCTGCTGGATCGCCGCGCGATCCGTCTGGACGAAACGATTTATCTGGTCCTCGACGAAGCTGACCAGATGCTGGACATGGGCTTTATCCACGCGCTGCGCCGGATTGCACCGCTGCTGGCGACGCCGCGTCAGACGATGATGTTCTCGGCCACTATGCCGAAACTGATGTCCGAACTGGCTGATGCCTTTCTGAACGATCCAGTGCGCGTGCAGGTCAACCCTCCGGGTCAGGCTGTTGCCAAGATCGAACAGTCGGTGCACTTCGTTGCACAGGCTGCCAAGACCGACCTGCTGGTCGATCTGCTGGACAAGCACCGGGACGAGCTGGCGCTGGTCTTTGGCCGTACCAAGCATGGCTGCGAAAAGCTGTACAAGCAGCTGGAAGCGAAAGGCTTTGCCGCCGCGTCCATTCACGGCAACAAGTCCCAAGGTCAGCGCGAACGCGCGATCGAGGCCTTCAAATCCGGCAAGATCCGCGTGCTGGTCGCCACTGACGTCGCTGCCCGTGGCATCGACATTCCTGGCGTGCGTCACGTCTATAACTATGACCTGCCGAACGTCGCCGAAAACTACGTTCACCGCATCGGCCGTACGGCCCGCGCTGGTGCCGATGGTGCCGCGATTGCACTGGTCGCACCCGACGAGATGATCGAGCTGAAGGATATCGAAAAGGCCATGAAGGCCGAGATTCCTGTCGCATCTGGCCGTCCGTGGGACATCCTGCCGGGCCAGAAAAAGCGCCCGAATGGTGGCGGCGGCGGCGGTGGTGGCCGTGGTCGCAGTGGTGCTGGCGGCGGCGGCGGTGGCCGCGGTAAGCCTGCTGCTGCAGCGGGCAAGCCTGCTGGTGGCAAGCCGCAGGGGCAGCGTCGCCGGACCGGTGGCGGTGCTGGCGGTGGCGGCGGTCGTGGTCGCACTGCCGCTTAAACGCGCGCATTGATTTGATGAAAGGCGCATCCCTTGGGGTGCGCCTTTTGCGTTTCGGAACCCCTTGCGGGGCAAGTTGGTTGGGCTGGCAGAACCTGAAACAGGAGACGCCGATGTCCATCAAGGAAATGATTGCCGAACACCCCGATGTTGCGGGCCATGACAACGCATTGCTGACCGAGGCTGTGAAGCACGCCATGTATTGCGCCGCGATCTGCAACTCTTGCGCGGATGCGTGCAGCGCCGAAGACGGCGACCGCGCCCAGTGCATTCGGTTGTGCATGGACTGTTCCGACATCTGCACCGCGACCTACCGTGTTGCGACGCGCCGAACCGGCGAGAATGTCGCGATCATCAAGCAGATGCTAGAGTTGTGCGCTACCGCCTGCGATGCCTGCGAGAAGATGTGCGATATGCACGACGACGCCCACTGCAAGCGCTGCGCCCAGATGTGCCGTGAATGTGCCGCAGACTGCCGCAAGGCCGCGCAGAACCTTTAAGCTGCGACACCGCGACCCTGAAACGCAAAACGCCGCCCTTGAAGGGGCGGCGTTTCGTTTGTCAGCGCTGGTTGGCTTAGAAGCCCAGACCGGCGTACTTGTTCTTGAACTTCGACACGCGGCCGCCGGAGTCCATCAGGCGAGACGTGCCGCCGGTCCATGCAGGGTGCACAGAAGGGTCGATGTCCAAGGACATCTGGTCGCCTTCTTTGCCCCAAGTGGAGCGCATCTGAATCACGGTGCCATCGGTCATCTTGACATTGATGTCGTGGTAGTCGGGGTGAATACCTTTTTTCATCGTCAGATTCCTTATTTCTGGGCCAGAGGCTTGTAGTTGGAGACTTCGGTAATCCGAGCGGACTTACCGCGACGAGCGCGCAGGTAATACAGCTTGGCGCGACGGACTTTACCGCGACGCACAACTTCGATCGTGTCGATGTTGGTGGAGTGCAGTGGGAACACACGCTCCACGCCTTCACCGAAGGAAATCTTACGCACGGTGAACGAACCGGCGATGCCAGAGCCGTTCTTGCGTGCGATGCAGACGCCTTCGTAATTCTGAACCCGAGTACGGGTGCCTTCGGTCACTTTGTAACCGACGCGGATGGTGTCACCCGCTTTGAAATCGGGGATCGTCTTCCCCAGCGCAGCAACCTGCTCCGCTTCGATTTGTGCGATCAAGTTCATGATTCGCTCCTATGATAGCACGGGTTTTCCCGCGACGTTGATGCTGGCCCTAGAGCTCTTGGTCTTCACCCGGGTCCCTACCATGCTGTGCACAATAAGCCCGCCAGAGGTCAGGTCTGCGTTCCTTTGTTAGCCTTTCGGCCTGTTCCCGCCGCCAGTCGGTGATTTTCGCATGGTGCCCTGACAGAAGAACGTCAGGTATCATGCGACCGTGCCAGTCAGCGGGTTTCGTGTAGTGAGGGTGTTCCAGCAACCCATCGGAAAATGACTCTTCCTCTGTGGATGCCTGATTCCCAAGCACGCGGGGTATAAGACGGACAGTCGCGTCAATCAAGGCCATTGCGGCGATCTCTCCGCCGGTCATGACAAAGTCGCCAAGGCTGACCTCTATCATGTCGAAATGTTCGATGACACGCTCGTCGATGCCTTCGAATCGGCCGCATAGAAGGGTGACGCCGTCGGCTTGCGACAGCTTTTGCATCAGGGATTGGGTCATAGGGCGGCCACGCGGTGACAGATAGATGAGCGGCATGTTTCCACGTGCGCCGCTGCGGACTTCTCGCAACGCCTGTTCCAACACATCAGCACGCAAAACCATGCCAGCGCCGCCGCCTGCAGGGGTTTCGTCAACGTTGCGATGCTTGCCAATCCCAAAGCGGCGCAGGTCGGTGACCTGCAATTGCCACACGTCGTCCTTCAACGCGCGGCCAAGCAGACTTTCGCCAAGGATCCCGGGAAAGGCGTCTGGCAGCAGGGTCAGGACCTGCGCAGTCCAGACACCAGCCAGATCCGGCGTATCGGTCATCAGCTCTTGCGGCTTCAGCGTTGGGCTAATGGTTTTGCGGCCTTGGGCGCGGGGGGGCGGTGTATCGGTCATAACCGCGTCTTAGAACATCGCCCCCCGCACGCAAACGCTAATTCGTCAGATTAAGGTAATCAGGCCGAAAAGCATCAGTAGGAACAGGATCAGGACAACGAAAATTAGAACCTTTGCGCCGGTTAGCGCCGCGCCGGAAATCCGGCCAAAGCCAAGAAGTGCCGCAATCGCAGCGACAACCAATAGTGTGACAATCCAGCCAATCATGATGCGGTCCTTTCAAAAGTGTTACGACGTCTAACACTTGATAGGCGCACTCAGTTCCCTAGCTGGCAGCACCCGCATCCTTGGCCGCTTTCAGCATCGCGTCCTTCGCGGACTTCAATGCGGCCTTGTCCCGGCTGTCGCGGTTCATCCGTAGGAATTCAGCCTCTAGTGCTTGTGTCTGGCCGGTGTTGGCGCGGCTTGCAGAGGGTAGGGCATTGCGCACGGCCTGCGGCACGCCCAGCAGGTCCAGCACGGCGGCAGCGGGCCCCTCTGGCAGGTGACCAACATCAGCGAGGTCGACGAAGTGGGCGGTGACCCCAAGAGCCTTGGCGATGGCCTCTGCCTCTGCCCTTGGGTCGATCAGCTTTGGAAATCGGGCGCGGAAGGTATCATAGTCATCGCGCAGATGGATCGAGCGCAGCAGGTGACCATAGACGCTGCGAATCCAGCTTTCGCGGTCACGCAGCGTGTACAGGAACGTAATCTGCACATCCGCGCCGAACCGGGCCTGCAGGGCGGCGATGATCTGTTGGCCCAGTGGCACGGCCACGCTGCGATATCCGGTGATCAGTCGCCCCGGAAAACGGCGGTGCCCCGGCATCGACCCGCTAAAGGTTTCGCGCGACAGCACGATCACGGGCGCATCAGGAATCTTGCCCAAGAACCGATCAAGACTGCGCCGGAACGCACGCAGCCGCCAAGGATAGGGCTTTTGCCCATAAATCCGCGCAGCGCTGCCAGCGGTCAGGAAATCGGCTTTGCCATAAAAGCTAAGGTAAGGTTTCAGCGCGCGGCGGTTTTGCCCCAGCCAGCTTTGCAGGCTGGATGTGCCTGTCTTGTGAAACCCCGGATGAACGATGACATGCACCATCAGTTTCTTCGCCAGCCGCCAAGGTCGGTCGCTTGGGCGAGCTCTGTTTTCGCAGCCTGCACGGCGCGGTCATCCAGATCGCTGCGGTTCAGGTCTAGGAATTGCTGCCACAGCGCTTCCTCTGGCCCAGCGTTGCCTGCACCTACGGGGGATAGCTTGGCGGTGACCTCTGCCGGCAAGTCCAGCAGTTTGCAGATCGCGCCGCCGGGGCCAAGCGGGTGGTCGCGCATTGCCGATAGGTTCAGCGACTGCACTGGAACGCCGCCCAGCGCCACAGAGATTGCGTTGACGTCACTGTCCAGATTGCCAGCGCCTACATAGGTCGCCGCAAAATCGGCGGCCGACAGGGTCATGCGCTGCCCCCGTAGGTGGTGGCGATAGGCGCTGAATAACCAGCTTGCCGCGTCACGGGTGGTCAGTACGACGCTGAGCTGGGCATCTGGGTAGCGGTCTTGGAAATAGCCCGCGAAGTAGGTGATCAACGTCGGGGCCGCGGCGTAGCTATCCACGCCGGGCCAGCCGGGCAGGTGGCCAAGTAGCCCCTCGCAAGACACGATGATGTCCTGACCCGCACGCGGCGCGGCCTGAGCCATGGCGGTATCCATGGCGGCGACGATATCAATTAGATCAATCGGATTGTTGTACCGTGAAAACCGGCAGGCCATACGCACGACGGGTTTCAGGTGGCGCAGCAGCACAGGCGCGGCATAGGGGGCCAGCACCGCGCGATTGAGCCACAAAAAATGCTGGATCGAGCTTGTGCCCGTCTTATGAAACCCCGGATGCAGCAGGATTTGGGTCATGCGGTTGGGAAAAGCCCGTCAGGCGGGTCCGCCACAATACGTCCGGTGGCCAAGTCCACTGTCGGCACCACAGCCTGCGTGAACGGCAGCAGGATCGTCTCTGATTGGCCAGGCACCGCGATATCAAGCAGATCACCAGCGCCGTGATCGACAACGCGCACGACCTTGCCAAGCGTCACGCCGCCGGTATCCAGAACGGTCAACCCTTCTAGGTCGGCGTAGTAGTATTCGTCGTCATCCGTCGCAGGCAAAGCGCTGCGCAGGGCATACAGATCGACATTGGTCAGGTCATCAGCGTCCTCTTTGGTGACGACGCCGTCGATCCGGGCGGTAAATCCGCCCTTAATCTGTCCGGTCAGCACGATCTGCGCAAAAGTCAGGCCGGTGTCTGTGGTCAGGGGCGTGTAATCGGCAATCGCGGCAGGGTCGGCGCAAAAGGATTTCAGGCGGACTTCACCGCGCACGCCAAAGGACCCCGACAGGCGGCCGACGATAACGCGGGGATCGGATGCAGTGTCTGTCATAGCGGAACCTCTGATTGGCGGGGCGCTGGCGATCAGCGCTCGGCAAAGCAGGGGAGGGGTGCAGGCCGGATCATGACGATCCGGCCTGCGGCAGGCAAGATTACTCTGCTGCGGCTTCTTCAGCAGGTGCTTCTGCTGGTGCGTTTGCAGCTTCGTCGATCGCAGCCTGCTTGGCAGCTTTCTCGGTTGCGCGTGCTTTAGCAGCTTTGCCTGGCTCACCCTTTTTCAGGTTAGCGCGGTCTTTCTTAGGCATCGCGCCAGCAGCTTCCAGCATACGCGCAACGCGGTCGGTTGGCTGAGCGCCTTGGTCCAGCCAGTACTGCACGCGCTCCATGTCCATTTTGACGCGGTTTTCGTCGTCCTTGGACAGCATTGGTGCATATGTGCCCAGCTTTTCCTTGAAGCGGCCATCGCGCGGCATGCGGCTGTCAGCAGCAACGATCGAGTAGTAAGGGCGCTTCTTGGAGCCGCCACGGGCGAGACGAATTTTCATAGACATAGTGTATTTCCTTACGTTTGGCAGAAGTGACAGCAAATGCCGTCAGGATTGGTGTTGTTCGTGGTGGTGGATGACTTCCTGAATGATGAAGTTCAGGAATTTCTTGGCGAATTCAGGGTCCAAATCGGCCTGATCCGCAAGATTGGTAAGGCGGGCGATCTGGGTCGCCTCGCGCGTCGGGTCCGAAGGCGGCAAGGCATGTTCTGCCTTCAGCCGGCCTACGGCCTGTGTATGTTTGAACCGCTCGCCGAGCGTATAGACAAGGATCGCGTCCAGCCGGTCGATGCTGGCGCGGTGATCCTTCAGGACTTCGGCGGCGCGGTTCGTGTCGTCTGTCACAGCTCGTACTCCGGCCGTGCATAGCGCCAGACTTCGCAGCCGTCGTGCATTTCGCCCGGTACTTTTTCAGCGCCAAGACGCTTGGCCAGCGCGATGGCGCGGTCATTTTCGGGGTCGATGTAGCTGACCAGCGTGTCAAAGCTTAGGGCGTTCCACGCGTTGTTGCGGGCCTTTTCCGACGCTTCAAAGGCATAGCCTTGGCCTTCGGCCTCTTCGGTGAACAAAAAACCAAGCTCTGGCTCTGGATCGCCGGTTTCATGGCCGAGCAGCACAAAGCCCAAGACGCGCTTGTCGTCCTGATGTTCGACTGTCCACAATCCGCAGCCGCGCAGAATCCAGCTTGCGGTCAGCTGAATGAAATCATCCCAAGCGCCTTCGCGCGTCAGCGGGCCAGAGACATAGCGGCCACGGTCGGACGTCACCAGATCAGCAAAGACGTTGAAGTCTTCCATGTAGGGGCCGCGCAAGATGCAGCGGTCCGACGCAATGCGCGGCAGCGACTGCGCGATCCGCTCGACGGCGACGGCGGCTTGTCCGGCGGGGGGCTGTTCCCAGGGGTGAATGGTCATGGCAAGTCCTTGGATGCTGTGGCGCTAAATGCCGGGTTGCGGGGCGGGGTGGCGCCAAGCGGCGCTGTCGGGATAGCTGGTTGGCATCGGGGCTGCAGGATCGCGCACAGCGCCAAGTTTTTCAGCCAGTCCGATGGACCGGATGTTGTCCGGGTGGATATAGCTGACGGCAGTCGTCCATCCTAGAACATCAAAGGCGTGGGCGATGGCGGCGCGGGCGGCTTCGGCTGCAATGCCGGTGCCTTCGGTCGCGGGATCGAAGATCATCCAGCCAATTTCAGTCTCTGGCCAGTCGGGCGGGGTCCAAGGGCCGACAAGGCCGATGGCGGTATTGTCGCCGCGCCGGGTCACGGCCCACATGCCGTAGCCAAAGATATCCCAATGCCCCAGCTCGGCCGCAAAGCTGCGCCAGGTGCTGCCGATATTGCCCTGATGGTCGAAAAACGCGGCGCGGTCTGATTGCATGAAGTCACGGAACGCCGCCCAGTCGCCAGCAACAGGCTGGCGCAGGATCAGGCGTTCAGTTTGCAGGTTTGGCGCAGTCTTCAGCATGGCGCAGCCTCGTGCGCGCGGCGGGCAACGGGTGCCTCCGGCGGGAGTTTGTGGGCCAGATGAAAACGCATCGTCATCGCTTATTTCTTTTTCCCAAATCCAGACAGACCGGCGGGCAGCTTCATGCCGCCGCCTAGGCCGGGCAGGCCGCCAGCGGGCATCTTGCCTTGCAGGGCTTTTGCGGCTTCTTGCATGGCAGCGGGGTCGTTCATGTCGGGCATGCCGCCACCTTTGCCCATCATCTGCTTCATGGCCTGCTTCAGCATGCCGCCTTTGCCCATTTTCTTCATCATGTCGGCCATCTGGCGGTGCTGTTTGACCAGCTTGTTCAGTTCCGACACTTCCAGACCCGCACCCTTGGCGATCCGCTTTTTACGGCTTGCGGCCATCAGGTCGGGGTTGGCACGTTCTTGTTTCGTCATAGAGTTGATGAGCGCGATCTGGCGGCGCAGGATGCCGTCATCCATGCCGGCGGCGTCCATCTGCTTGGACATTTTGCCCATGCCGGGCAGCATGCCCATCATGCCTTCCATACCGCCCATTTTGAGCATCTGGTCCAGCTGCATCTTGAGGTCGTTCATGTTGAAGCGGCCCTTTTGGAACCGTTTCATCATCTTTTCGGCTTGTTCAGCCTCGATGGTTTGTTGTGCTTTCTCGACCAGCGCAACGATGTCGCCCATGCCAAGGATGCGGCCCGCGATGCGCGACGGCTCGAAAGTCTCGATCGCGTCCATCTTTTCGCCAAGGCCGACAAAACGGATCGGCTTGCCGGTGATGGCGCGCATGGACAAAGCCGCGCCGCCGCGACCGTCGCCGTCCATCCGGGTCAGTACGACACCGGTAACGCCGATTTTGTCGTCGAATTCTTGTGCAACGTTGACGGCGTCCTGACCCGTCAGACCGTCGACGACCAGCAGGGTTTCGCGCGGGTTGGCGATGTCGCGCACGGCAGCGGCCTGTGCGATCAGTTCAGCGTCGATGTGCAACCGGCCCGCTGTATCGAGCATGTAGACATCGTAGCCACCAAGGGAGGCCGCAGTCTTAGCGCGTTTCGCGATCTGGACAGGGGTTTCGCCCTTGACGATCGGCAGCGTGTCGACGCCGATCTGCACGCCAAGGATGGCCAGCTGTTCCATCGCGGCCGGGCGGTTGGTGTCAAGGGACGCCATCAGCACGCGCTTGCCTTCACGCTCTTTCAAGCGCTTGGCCAGCTTGGCGGTCGTGGTGGTTTTACCAGAGCCTTGCAGACCGACCATCAGGATCGGGGCAGGCGGGTTGTCAATTTTCAGCGCGCCGGGGTCAGTGTCGCCAGTCAGCACACGTTCCAGTTCGTCATGGACGATCTTGACGACTTGCTGGCCGGGGGTGATCGACTTGGTGACGGCCTGGCCGGTCGCCTTTTCCTGCACAGCGGCGACGAAATCGCGGGCGACTGACAGAGAGACGTCAGCCTCTAGCAAGGCCACGCGGACCTCGCGCAGGGCGGTTTTGACGTCGTCGTCGGACAGCGCACCTTGTTTGGTGAGCTTGTCAAAAACGCCTGACAGGCGGTCTGATAGGTTCTCGAACATCGGCGCGGGCCCCGTTTCGTTACATCCAGACCCCAATATAGGGCGGATGGGTCAATGCAGTAACGCCCCCGTGGGCGCAACGCGCTGACGAGGGGCGATCCTTTGACAAGCAAAGGACCGGAAGGCTTTGCTTCCGGGTGTTACAAGGCGTTTAGAATGTGCAGGGCTGCGAGTCAAGTATACTGGCGTTTGGTGCCGGGCAGGGTGTGGCTGGCAAGGAACTGGCCGATTTCAGCAACGCTCGCGTCCGCCTCTGGTGTGCGGCCAACGCCCATGTGCCAGACGTGGGGCAAGCCGGTTTGCGTGTGAAGGGTCACGTCGACGCCCTGCGCGCGCAGATGGTCTGCCATCAGGCGGGCGTCGTCAAACAGGACCTCTGTGGTGTCGGCATGGATCAGCACGGGCGGCGCGCCGGTGAAGTTGCCCAAGATCGGCGATGCATCAGGTTGCGCCGGGTCCGCGCCTGCCAAATAGGCCGCGACACCGCGCGCGCCCCAGCGGGTCGAGACAAGTGGATCACTGCGGCGGTTTGCCGTAAGGCTTGGGTTATTCATGCGCAGATCGGTAATCGGCGACATGACGGCCACGGCAGCAGGCAGTGTCAGCCCTTTCGCGATGATCCGTTGCAGCAGCGCCAGGGCGATATTTCCGCCAGCGCTGTCGCCTGCCAGCGTCAAAGGCCCGCAATCTGGATCATCCGACAGGGCGCGCCACGTGGCCTCTGCATCGTCTAGCGCGGCGGGAAAGGGATGCTCTGGTGCCATGCGGTAATTTAGGAACACAGCGCGCATACCCGCGGACTTGCCGATGGCCGCAACCAAGTGGCGGTAGCCGCGCAGGTTACCCATGACGAAAGCGCCGCCGTGAATATAAAGTAAGGTGCCGTGGTTCTGCGCTTGCCCGGCGTCGCACAGGGTGCAGTTGCGCGTGCCAAGCTGGATCGGCACCGTTGTCAGCCCCGCTGGCGTGCGCATATGAATGATCGCGTTGAGCGTAAACAGCCGCCGCAAGATCGCAGGGCTGCGCACGGCCGCTAACAGCGGCTTTTGCACGAAACGTGCGTTCAAAGTTGCAAGGCGCTGGGGCAAGGAATGCATATGCCCATGTTTGCGGCATAGGGCGTGCAGTCAAGGCCCATGCGACCAGTTGCACCGATTAGTCATTGCAATTTCAAACAGAATTGCGGAACGATTGCGCGCAAGGTTCATTACTGCACAGGACAACATGGATAGCTGGGACGAAATCCGCACTGCATTTCAGGTTGCGCGCGCTGGCACGGTGAGCGGCGCTGCAGATGCGCTTGGCGTACACCATGCCACCGTGATCCGTCATATCGACGCGTTAGAGGGGCGTTTGGGCGTGAAGCTGTTCCAACGCCATGCACGGGGATACACCCCAACAGAGGCAGGCGTGGATTTGCTGCGCGTTGCCCAAGCGACGGACGAACAGTTCACCCAGCTTGCAGGGCGGATCAAAGGTCTTGGCGACGGCGTGCGCGGGGAACTGGTCATCACATCGCTGGCGTCGCTGAGTCCTGTGCTGATCCCAATCTTGACAGATTTCCAGCACGACTACCCTGAAATCAGATTGCAGTTCCTGACCGATGACCGGGTGTTCCGCCTTGAATATGGCGAGGCGCATGTCGCGATCCGCGCGGGTAGCCAGCCGTCAGAGCCTGATAACGTCGTGCAGTTGCTGGTGTCGCAAAGCATGGCTTTGGTGGCCTCTGACGACTACATCGCCCGCTTTGGCATGCCAAAGGGCGAGGATGATCTAAAGAACCACTATTTCGTGTCACATGTCGAAGAGCCGCATCGCGCGCCGTTTTTCCGCTGGTTGCATGAAAAAGTCGGACCGTCCCGGATGGTGCTGCGCGCCACTGATATGCGCGTTATGACCGACGCGATCGTGGCCGGGGCCGGCATCGGCTTTATTTCAGAACTAGAACTGCCGCTTTACCCGACCCTAAAGCGGGTGATGCCGTCGCCAGCAGAGTGGACGGTGCAACTGTGGCTGGTGACCCACGTCGACCTGCATCGCAGCGTCAAAGTGCAGACCTTCCTTAGCCACCTTAAGGCGCGTGCCGCCGAATTTGAAATCTGATGCGGCCAGCGACAGGCGGGCACCTTGCCATGTTGGCGTTTTCGGCGCTGGTGGCCGGGTCGTTTGCGCTTGGCTCGCGGGCGGCCAATGATATCGACCCGCTGGTGATGACTGCGGCGCGGTTCTGGATCGCGTCGGCCGTATTGGCCGCACTGGCCGTTGCTTTGGGTAAGTGGGACAACCGCGTCTTTCGCGCGCCCTGGCGCTTTGTGCTGCTGTCAGGAATTATCTCGACCTATTTCGTGTCGATGTTCGAGGGGCTGAAAACGGCACCGCCAATCAGTACCTCGGCGGTATTCACGCTGACCCCGATCATCGCGGCGGGCTTTGGCTGGCTATTGCTGCGCCAGCGACTGACTGGCCGGATGATGGTCGCTTTGGCCATTGGCGGGGTTGGCGCGCTTTGGGTGATCTTTCGTGCAGATTTGCAAGCGGCGCTTGCCTTTGATGTTGGCCGCGGAGAGTTCATCTTTTTCTGGGGATGCGTGGCCCATGCGCTTTACACACCCTTGATCGCCAAGCTAAAGCGCGGCGAAAATACGTTGGCCTTTGCCTGTATGACCTTGCTTGGCGGTGCGATCCTGACCAGCATCTACGGCGCGCGCGAAATCATTGCGACGGATTGGTCGCAACTGCCACGCATCGTCTGGATTACACTGCTCTATATTTCAATCTTCGCTTCTGCCTCTAGCTTTGTGTTGTTGCAGTTCGCGGCGACGCGGCTGCCTAGCGCCAAGGTCATGGCCTACACCTATCTGACCCCCACATGGGTCATCTGCTGGCAGCTTGCACTTGGTTCACCGCCGCCGCCCACGCTGATCCTGATCGGGATCGCCTTGACCATTTTTGCACTGATCCTGCTGCTGCGTGACGATGATGCGCCAAAGGCTGCCGCCATTCCGGCCTAATCGGCCAAAATCTGCCAGATGATCCATCAGGCCTTGGCCGCAATGCAACCCAATGCGGCGCAGTGCGTTTCAACCCTAGGTAATCTAGGAGGATACGCCATGGAAACCGAACACAACCTGATCGACTCTGGCCGCGTGAATGGCACCCATGTTTTTGGGTCTGACCGAGAGCAGATTGGCCATATTGACCACCTCATGATCGACAAACTGTCCGGCAATGTCGCCTATGCCGTCATGAACTTCGGCGGCTTTCTTGGCATGGGCGAGGAACAGCACCCGCTGCCGTGGAAATCACTGCGCTACGATACGTCGCTTGCCGGCTATGTCACTGACCTGACCAAAGACCAGCTGACCGGCGCGCCAGAGCGTGTCAGCGATTGGTCGCGTGACCGCGCTTATGAAACGCGGCTGCACGATTATTACGGGCTGGCACCTTACTGGCTATGACGGATTTGCGCGGGGGCGGATCAGCCGATCTGACCTCGCACCCCGCCAGTTTGGCCGCGGTCTAGCAGGATGTGATCCAAGATCACGCAGGCCATCATCGCCTCGCCCACCGGAACGGCGCGGATGCCGACGCAGGGATCGTGGCGACCTTTGGTGATCACCTCAATCGGTTGGCCATCCATCGTGATGGACTTGCGCGGCGACAGGATCGAAGACGTCGGCTTGACCGCAAAGCGCACGACGACGTCCTGCCCGGTGCTGATGCCGCCAAGGATGCCGCCCGCGTGGTTTGACGAATAGACGGGTTGTCCGTCGTTCCCCATAAAAATCTCGTCCGCGTTGTCGCGCCCAGTCAGGGCAGCGGCGGCCATACCTTCGCCAATCTCAACACCTTTGACGGCATTGATGCTCATCATCGCGGCGGCCAGATCGGTATCAAGCTTGGCATATACCGGCGCGCCGATACCTGCCGGCACACCGCGGGCGACGACTTCGATGATCGCGCCGACAGAGTTGTGGTCGTCCTTGCGCAGCCAGGTCAGGTACTCTTCCCATTCGCCAGCGGCCTGCGCGTCAGGGCACCAAAAGTCGTTCTGGCTGATCTGGTCCCAATCGAACCGCGCACGGTCGATCTTTTTCTCGCCCATTTGCACCATGTAGCCGGTGATCTGCACGCCGGGCGCAATCGCAGTAATCGCCTCTCGGGCCACGCCGCCAGCGGCCACGCGCGCCGCGGTTTCACGGGCAGAGGATCGCCCGCCGCCGCGCGGATCGCGCAGGCCGTATTTCTGGTGGTAGGTGATGTCAGCATGGCCGGGACGGAAGGTGTTCAGAATGTCGCCGTAATCCTTGGACCGCTGGTCCGTGTTGCGGATCATCAGCTGGATCGGCGTGCCCGTTGTGCGCCCCTCATAGACGCCGGACAGGATCTCGACCGCGTCAGGTTCATTGCGCTGGGTCGTGTTCTTGTTCTGACCGGGGCGCCGTTTATCCAGCCATTGCTGGATCATCGCAGGGTCCAGCGGCACACCCGGCGGGCAGCCGTCGATCGTTGCGCCCAAGGCGGGTCCGTGGCTTTCGCCCCATGTGGTAAACCGGAACAGGTGACCGAAAGAGTTGACTGACATGCGCGGCCCTTTGTGTTGTTGCACAGGGCTTAAACCATAGGCGGCGCGGGTTCAATTCGGGCGTTACCTTTGTAAAATACCAGTTGTAAGCCGTTGTAATCGCAGCCGGCATACAACTTTAAAATGTTTTCGTCGCCAAGCTGACGTTTCTGTGACAGCCTAAGACCTACCAAGTTTGACGTATCATGATGAAGGAGCTGCCTCATGACGGACGCAAGTCACACTTCCCCCCCGGTTCACGACGGTAAGATGTCATTGACGATGAAGATTATGCTGGCGATGGGGCTGGGTATTGTTGTGGGTGTTGTTTTCAACACGCTGAACATCGCCTTCATCAATGATCACGTCGTCGCTGGCTTCTTTGGCATGATTGGCAAGATGTTCGTCAACGCGCTGAAAATGCTGGTCGTGCCGCTGGTGTTCTTTTCCCTGATCGGGGGCGTCGCCGGGATCGGCGATGTGCGCGTTCTTGGCCGTGTGGGGACCAAATCCTTTGCGCTTTATATCGCAACGACAGCGCTTGCGATTACTGTCGCGCTCGTGCTGGCCACGATCATCGGGCCGGGCACAGGCTTTGACATGACCGGCATCGACGCAAGCGGTATTTCCGCAGCCGAGGCACCAAGCGTCTGGAACGTCTTTGCCGCCATCGTGCCGACCAACCCGATCGCCGCCTTTGCGTCGGGCGAAATGCTGCAGGTGATTTTCTACACGGTGGTCCTTGGCATAGCGGTGCTGATGCTGGGTGATCGGTCCAAGCCCTTTATCGAAGCGTGCGATTACATGAACGAAGTGATGATGAAGATCGTCGATCTTGTCATGCGCGCAGCGCCATACGGGGTGTTTGCCTTGATCGCTAAGACCTTTGCTGAACAGGGGCTCGGCCTGTTCATGCCGGTTATTGCCTATGTGCTGACGCTTGTTGCAGCGCTGATGATCCACCTGTTCATCACACTGCCTGGCATGCTGAAGCTGTTGTCCGGCCTAAGCCCGATCACCTTTATGAAAAAGATGCGCCCGGCGCAGATCTTTGCCTTCTCGACCGCGTCGTCAAACGCGACGATCCCCGTCACCTATCAGTGCACGACGGAACGGGTTGGCGTGGACGAAAGCGTTGCGTCCTTCTGCATCCCCTTCGGTGCGACCATCAACATGGACGGCACCGCGATCATGCAAGGCGTGGCAACGGTGTTCCTTGCGAACGTTTACGGCATCGACCTTGGCCTGATGGGGTATTTGACCGTGATCGGCATGGCCGTGCTGGCGTCGATTGGTACGGCTGGTGTTCCGGGCGTTGGTCTGGTCATGTTGACCATGGTGCTGACGCAAGTTGGCCTGCCGATTGAGGGTATCGCAATCATCCTTGGCGTGGACCGCCTGATGGACATGATCCGCACGGCGGTGAACATCACCGGCGATGCCATCGTCACAACCATCGTCGCCAAGGGCGAAGGCAAGATCGACATGGCGATCTTTGACAACCCTGACGCAGGCACAACTGGCGAAGGCGAGGCGCATTTGCCCGACCACGCCATCGCCTAAACGACGCGACATCGTTGAACGGGGCCGCAGCATTTTGCGGCCCTTTTCATTTCGCAGGCTGATTGTTAACGTCATCCAACCTCGGGGGGCCAATCTGGCTGAGATGCGCAAGCGGACCCGTTGAACCTGAACCGGTTAAGACCGGCGGAGGGAAGGTCCGGCAATCACGCTGTCCCCCATTCCGCCCGTCGTTTTGGAGGATGACATGAAGAACCTTTTTTCGAGTCTGGGTCTTTCAAGCGTCGGCGCGATCCTGTGTGCAAGCACGGCTATCGCCCAGACGCCGACCTTGAACGTGCTGACCTACGACAGCTTTACATCCGAATGGGGCCCCGGCCCGGCGATTGAGGCTGCGTTCGAGGCGGAATGCGCCTGCGATCTGGTGTTCACTGGCGCGGGTGACGGCGCAGCCCTGCTGGCGCGGCTGCAACTGGAAGGCACGCGCACGGATGCCGATATCGTGCTAGGCCTCGATACGAACCTGACGGCCGCTGCCCGCGATACGGGTCTGTTTGCACCCCACGGCGTGACGGCCGACCTGACGCTGCCCGTTGCGTGGGACGACGACACCTTTCTGCCCTTTGATTGGGGCTATCTGGCGTTTGTTGCAAACAAAGACACGCCGGCCGTCGCATCCTTTCGCGCGCTGGCTGACAGCGACCTGAAAATCGTCATCCAAGACCCGCGATCATCCACCCCCGGTTTGGGGCTGCTGATGTGGGTCTATGCAAGCGAAGGCTACGCTGCCCCGCAAATCTGGGCAGATCTGGCGGACAATATCGTCACCGTGACCCCGGGCTGGACCGAGGCCTATAACCTGTTCCTAGAAGGTGAGGCGGACGCGGTCCTGTCCTACACCACCTCGCCCGCCTATCACCTGATCGCCGAAGAGGACGACAGCAAGACATCCTGGGGCTTTGATGCGGGCAACTATCTACAGGTCGAGGTCGCAGCCAAACTTGCCGGGACCGATCAGCCCGCGCTGGCGGATCAGTTCATGGCCTTTATCACAAGCCCCGGATTTCAGGACGTCATCCCCGAGACAAACTGGATGTACCCCGCAACCGACGTCAGCTTGCCGGGTGGGTTTGACACGCTGACCGTGCCGTCCAAGGGCCTTTTGCTATCATCGCAAGACGCCGCCGACCTGCGTGATGATCTGGTCGAGACATGGCGCGCAGCGCTGTCGCAATAATTCGCAGCCTGCCAGCGTGGCTGACTGCCGCGCTGGTGCTGGCGCTGACCCTTGGTACGCTGCTTGCCGTCGCCCTGCGGGCCGAGGTGGGGCGCGGGTTGTCCGCCGGGGATTGGTCCGCGATCCGGTTTACCGTCTTGCAGGCTGCTGCCTCGGCGATCGCCTCGGTCATTTTGGCGATCCCCGTCGCCCGTGCGCTGGCACGGCGGCAGTTTCGCGGACGTGGTGCGCTTGTGATGCTATTGGGTGCGCCCTTTATTCTGCCGGTCATCGTCGCGGTCCTCGGGTTGCTCGCGGTCTTTGGCCGTGGTGGTCTGCTGAACGCGGGGCTCTTGGCGCTGGGCGTTGCTCCAATCTCAATCTACGGCGCTGGCGGAGTCGTTCTGGCGCATGTTTTCTTCAACCTGCCGCTCGCGGTTCGGCTGATCCTACAGGGCTGGCTGTCTATTCCGGCAGAACGGTTCCGTCTGGCCGCCCAGCTGAATGCGCCAATCTGGCGCGTGCTAGAGCTGCCGATGCTGGCGCGCCATGCGCCCGGCGCGCTGCTTGTTATTTTTCTGATCTGCCTGACCAGCTTTGCTGTGGCCCTCACCCTTGGCGGCGGACCGCGTGCGACGACGGTTGAATTGGCGATTTGGCAGGCGATCCGCTTTGATTTCGATCTGGGCCGGGCCGCCTTGCTGGCCTGTGTGCAGTTTGCGTTATGTGCGATGGCCGCGCTTGTCGCATGGCGTATCACACCGCTGAACGGGTTCGGCAGCGGGCTCGACCGGACCGTGGCCCGCTGGGACCAAAGCCGGTGGGACTGGGTCTGGCTGCTGCTGGTGACACTGTTTCTGGTTTTGCCGCTCGCGATGATCCTGTGGCGCGGCGTGCCGTCATTGCCGGACCTTGGGCCTGATATTTACCGGGCGGCGGGGCGGTCAGTTCTGGTGGCGTTGGCCGCGACCACGCTGACGCTCGCCGGTGCACTTGCACTGTCCCTGCGTGGCGGCGTGTTGGTTGCGCTGGTTGGATCCTTGCCCTTGGCGGCCAGTGCATTGGTGATGGGAACGGGGCTGTTCCTGCTGGTTTTCCCTTTCGTAAACCCTGTGACGGTTGCGTTGCCGGTGACGGTTGGCGTCAACGCCGTCATGGCGATGCCCTTTGCGTTGCGTCTGCTGTCGCCAGCCGTCGCCGACATCCGCAGCGACTATGGCCCGTTGGCCGCGAACCTTGCGCTGGGATCATGGGCGACCTTGCGGCTGGTGATCCTGCCGCGCCTGCGCAAACCGCTCAGCTTTGCCGCAGGCTTGACGATGGCGCTGTCGATCGGAGACCTCGGCGTCGTCGCGCTATTCGCCACGCCCGCGCAGGAAACGCTACCGCTTGCGATGTATCGGCTGATGGGGGCTTACCGGATGGATGCTGCGGCGGGGGCTGCGGTCCTGTTGTTGTTCATGGCGCTTGGCGCATTCTGGATCTGCGATTCAAGGGGGCAGGGTGATGCTGACGCTGGATGATGTGACCGTGTCCAAGGGCACGTTTCAATTGCGGGCAAACCTGCAGGTGCCGCCCGGCCTGACAGCGGTCATCGGCCCATCGGGCGGGGGGAAGTCTACGCTTTTGGCAGCGATCGCGGGGTTCGGTCCTACCGTGACTGGTCGCGTTATCTGGGACGGCGACGATCTGTCAGGCAAAGAGCCTGGGCAGCGGCCCGTGACCATGTTGTTTCAGGACCACAATCTGTTCCCGCATCTGACGATTGCCCAAAACGTTGGGCTGGCACTGGCACCCCGCCTCAAGTTGAGTGTGAAGCAAAGCGCGCAGGTAGATGCCGTTTTAACCGACGTCGGTTTGCCGGGCCTTGGCGGGCGCAAGCCTGCTGCATTGTCCGGCGGCCAAATCGGACGGGCCGCGCTAGCCCGGTGCCTGTTGTCGGATCGGCCTGTCGTGTTGCTGGATGAAGCGTTTGCCGCGCTTGGTCCGGCGCTGCGGGCAGAGATGCTGACGCTGGTGCGTGACCGGATGGCGCAGCAGGGGCGCACTGTCATCATGGTGACCCATGATCCAAATGATGCGCGCAGCTTTGCGGATCAGGTGCTTTTTGTGGCCGAAGGTGTCGCGCATCCCCCGCTGAAGGCGGCGGCGTTTTTTTATGACCCATCGCCTGCTGCGCAATCCTACCTCGGGTAGTGCCACGCATAAAAAAGGCCCGCCCCTGATGAAAGGGGCGGGCCTGATGGCGTCGGACTTTGGCGGATGCCTTAGTCTTTCAGCTTGTTCTTATGCGGTGCCCAGATGCGCTTGTTCGTCAGGTACAGCAGCACCGACAGCAGCGACAAGAAGATCACGCCGGTCAAGCCAGCCTGCTTGCGCGCCGTCATCTTAGGCTCTGCCGCCCACATCAGGAAGGCAGCGACGTCCTGCGATTCGGACTCAAGTGTCGCTTCGTGGCCGTCGTCGAATTCGACATCGTCGCCATAAAGCGGCTGCGGCATGGCGATCCAGCTGCCGGGCACGGTGTGGTGGCCATGCTCGTCCTTGCAGGCATCAGGGAAGCCGCCGTTTGCAAAGGCCACGTTGTAGGCGCCTTCCATCGGGGTTTCCATTTCAGCCGCACATGCGGGCTCTTCCTCGTAGCCGTCCATCAGGGACGCGATGTATTCCGCGCCGCCCATGCCGTTGACGAACTGGCTGATACCCGTGCCGTAGGGGCCGTGGAAGCCAGCACGCGACTTGGCCATCAAGGACAGGTCAGGCGCATTCGACAGCGACGATGCGGGATAGTAGTCCGCAGGTGTCGCTGCGCGGTAATCGCCTTCACCGTCGGCCAGCGCCTTGTCGAAGACTTCGAAGTTGGCCGCATAGGCCCGCATCTGGTCTTCTGGCAGGGCAGGGCCGGTTTCGTCGTGCAGGGTGCGGAACGCAACACGCTCCAACCCGTGACAAGCGGCACAGACCTCTGTGTAGATTTTCAGACCGCGCTGCAGCTGCATGGTGTCGTAGCTGCCGAATGGACCTTCGAAGGGGAAGTCGAAATCATGAATTTCGACTTCGGTTTCGGCGGTGGCGGCACCGGCGGAAATCGCCAGTGCTGCCATGGCCGTCAGTGTGAGTTTGCGAAGCATGGTCACTTGGTCCTTTCTCACTCGGCCGGGTTCACGATGGTTTTGGTCCCACCGGTCGGCGCGTAGTGCGCATTAAAGTCGTCTTCGATCGTGGCTGGCGGCGTCAGCGGCTTTTCCATCACGCCAAGCAGCGGCAGGATCACCAAGAAGTAGGCGAACCAGTAGGTCGCAGCGATCAGCGAAATCCAGTCGTAGGGGAATTCCGCAGGCTGTGCGCCAACCCAAGCCAGCACGACAAAGTCGACGACCAGCAGGGCAAAGTACCACTTGAACGTTGGGCGGAAGCGGCCCGAACGCACCGACGAGGTGTCCAGCCAAGGTGCCAGCGCCATGACAGCGATTGCACCGAACATGGCCAGCACACCAAAGAATTTGGCGTCGACGATGCCGAAGGTGACCCAGTTGACCAACTGCACAACCCAAACGTCAGCGGTAAAGGCCCGCAGGATCGCGTAGAATGGCAGGAAGTACCATTCGGGGACGATGTGCGACGGTGTCGCCAGCGGGTTTGCCGGGATGTAGTTGTCCGGGTGGCCCAAGTAGTTCGGCATGAAGCCAACGATTGCCATGAAGACGGCCAGGATGATCGCGAGTGCGAACAGGTCCTTGATCACGAAGTAGGGCCAGAAGGGCAGCGTGTCTTTGGCTGCATCTTCTTTCGACGTGCGGCGAACCTCAACACCCGTTGGGTTGTTGTTGCCTGTCGTGTGGAATGCCCAGATGTGAACGATCGTCAGGCCCAGCAGGATGAAGGGCATCAGATAGTGCAAAGAGAAGAAGCGGTTCAGCGCGGGCTGACCGACGGCACCTGCACCAAGAAGCCATGTCTGGATCGATTCGCCGATGAACGGGATCGCGCCAAACAGACCGGTGATGACGGCAGTACCGTGGAACGACATTTGGCCCCAAGGCAAAACGTAGCCCATAAAGGCGGTGCCCATCATCAGCAGATACATCAGCATGCCGATGATCCACGTGACTTCACGAGGTGCCTTGTAGGAGCCGTAGTAGAGGCCGCGGAAGATGTGCAGATAAACAGCAACGAAGAACAGCGATGCACCGTTGGAGTGGAAATAGCGGATCATGTGACCGCCATTCACGTCGCGCATGATGTGTTCGACTGATGCAAAGGCCAGATCAACGTGCGGGGTGTAGTGCATAACCAGCACAACACCGGTCGCAATCTGCAGGATCAGTGTGAAGGCCAGGACAATGCCCCAGATCCACATCCAGTTCAGGTTCTTCGGCGTTGGGATGAACAGCGCGTCGTGGATCAGGCCGACGATCGGCAGCCGATTGTTGAGCCACTTTTCACCGCCGGACTTCGGTTCGTAGTGGTCGTGGGGAATACCAGCCATGGGTGTCTCTCCTTAACCGAGTTGAATGGTGGTGGCGTCAACGAAAGACGCGACGGGAACGGGCAGGTTGCGTGGCGCAGGTCCTTTGCGGATGCGGCCAGCGGTGTCGTAGTGCGAACCATGGCACGGGCAGAACCAGCCGCCAAAGTCGCCCTGTTCGCCCAGCGGCACGCAGCCAAGGTGCGTACATACGCCCATCTGCACGAGCCATGCGCCGGGTGCCACTTCGGACCCTTCAGGGGTCGGCAAAGCGCGGTTTGCGTCGGTGGCTTCGCTGCCTGCGGGCAGGTTTGCGTTTTCAGCGCCCTGATCGGGCAGGTCTGTCACTGCGACGGCTTGCGACGCCTCAATTTCTGCCGGGGTGCGGTAGCGGATGAACACGGGCTTGCCCTGCCACAGCACGGTCAATTGGGTGCCTTCGGCGATGCCGCTCACGTCGACGCGGATCGAGGCAAGCGCCTGCACGTCGGCCGAGGGGTTCATCTGGTTGACCAGCGGCCATACGGCAGCGCCGCCGATCACGACGGCAGCACCGGCGGTCGCATAGTAAAGGAAATCGCGGCGTGTGCCCTGATGTTCGTCTGCATGTGACAAAGGGATGTCTCCGGTTAAGTTGGGCGCGCCGCGTGGCGGGCCTGCGAATAACAGCAAGGGCGGCTAATCATGCCACCCTCTATCAGGCGTTGTTTAGCCGCCATGCCCGCGCCAGTCCAGCGGACATTCCGGCGCAGGGCAGGCAAATGCGGCATGAAAGACGCATTTTTGGCACGTAATGCGCCCCGGTCTGCGCGTGCCGGTCACGCGATTCTGTTTAATATTACGCAAACGAGGCCTTGAGCGGCAAAGGGCGGAGCCCTAAGTTACAAAGATATTATGACTGTATAACCGAAAGAACGCCCTATGCTGCGTACTGCTGTCCTGACCGGAGCCCTTGCCATCCTATTGCCGGCGGCCGCTAGCGCGGAAGTCGAGCTGAGTTTTTATGGCGGCATTCAAAGTGCGCCGCATTCTGATGTTTTCACATCTGGTGCTGATGGTTACCCATCCAATACGCGGGTCAAGTGGGAGGGTAAATCCTTCGACGCCCCGCCTTACTATGGTATCCGCGCGACGTATTGGGCGTCTGAAACCTTTGGTTACGGCCTCGATTTCACGCATACCAAAGTTTATTCCGACGACGAATCACGCGAAGGCACCCCTTATGAGGTGCTGGAATTCACGGATGGTCTGAACACGCTGACAGCCAACGCCTATCGCCGGTTCCAGCCGATGCGTGGCTTTACGCCCTACGTTGGTGCCGGTGTCGGTCTGGCTATTCCGCATGTCGAAGTGTCGAACGGCGCAACCTCGACCGCTGAATATCAGATCACGGGTCCGGCAGCGACGGTGCTGGCCGGTGCAAGCTATGACATCAACGACCGTATGTCGGTGTTTGGTGAATACAAATTCACCTATTCCCAGAACGAAGCCGATCTGGACGGCGGCGGCACGCTAAGCACCGACATCATCACGAATGCGCTGAATGTCGGTGTTAGCTTTAGCTTTTAAGACCTAGGCGGGAACGACAGTCGCCTGCATCGAATCGCGTTGCATGAATGTTTTATGCCACGCGGCTAGATCGTCGTTCCCGCTGCGCCAACCGCGCGCATCATGGCGCAGGTCCAGATAGGACAGCGCGCAGGCGACCCCAATTTGCCCCATATCAAGCGGACCATTCAGGTGTGACATCCAGCGATCATCGATGGATGCGACCGCGCGGCTGACCTTCGCCCACTGGGCGTCCATCCACTCTGGCATCTGGCGATCTTCGGGACGCATCCGCGCCTCGTAGGTGATGGCAAGGGCGGCTTCCATAATCCCATCAGCGGTCGCCTCGAGCGTTAGAACCTCCCACAGGCGGGCGCTTGGGTAGAAAGCCGTGCCGGCATGATCATCCAGAAAGCGGGTAATGACGCGGCTGTCATAAATCGCGGGGGCATGTTCGCGCAAAAGCGCGGGGATTTTACCAAGCGGATTGGCGGCGGCAACGTCTTGGGCGGTGTCAAACGGGGATGTGGTGACATTCACCTCGGCCACGGTGTCCATCAGCTGCGCCTCGCGCAGTAAGACACGGCATTTGCGGGCGAAAGGCGAGGCGGGGGACATCAACAGTTTCATGGCGAGCGCTCCTTTGAGGTTGGAGCGAGCCAATCATAGGCCATGCGATCTGGCAAGCGGCGGAGGGGGCGCTGCCCCCGCTGCCCCGTTGAGCAGCCCCCCGGAGTATTTTTGGCCAGGTGAAGCCTGTCAGGCGCGCAGCAGAGCCCCTTCTGCAGCTTTAATCGTCGCCGTGACGATATGGCTTTCGGGTTGGTCTGTGTCGAAATGAACTTCGGCGAATTGGGCGGTGCGGCCCATGCGGGGCGATTCCATCAAGATATGATGGGTCTGGCCGATCTGCGCGGTCAGGTGGGCCTGAACGGCGGCGTCACCGGCTGCGCGCAGGCGGGCGGCGCGGTCCTTGATCGCAGGGCCACGGACTTGGGGCATACGCGCGGCAGGGGTGCCGGGGCGCGGCGAGTAGGGGAAGACGTGCAGCCACGTCAGGTGGCAGTCCTTTACGAGCGCGAGCGAGTTCGCGAAGCTTTCCTCAGTTTCTGTGGGAAAGCCTGCGATAATGTCGGCACCGAAGGTCATGTCAGGACGCAGTTTGCGCGCCTCTTCGGCGAAAGCGATGGCATCGTCGCGGGAATGGCGGCGCTTCATCCGTTTCAGGATCAGGTTGTCACCGTGCTGCAGGGACAGGTGCAGATGCGGCATCAGGCGCGGCTCTGTCGCGATGGCCTGCATCAGGGCGGGGTCGACTTCGATCGAATCGATCGAGGAGATTCGTAGGCGGGGCAGGTCTGGGATCAGCTTCAAGATGCGTAGGACCAGATCGCCAAGGCGCGGTGTCGCGGGCAGGTCGGCACCCCACGATGTAAGGTCAACGCCAGTCAGCACGATCTCGGCAAAGCCGCGATTCACGAGTCGTTTGATTTGGTCCACCACCACGCCAGCAGGGACAGAGCGAGAATTGCCGCGGCCGAAGGGGATGATGCAAAACGTGCAACGATGATCGCAACCGTTCTGGACCTGAACATAGGCACGAGAGCGGGTGCCAAAGCCGTCGATCAGGTGGCCTGCGGTTTCGGTGACCGACATGATGTCGTCGACCTGCACAGGCTCTGTTGTGCCGGTGAAGTCGGGTGCCATCGCAGCCCAGGTTTCGGGATTCATCTTTTCGGTGTTGCCGATGACCATGTCGACCTCTTCCATCGCGGAAAAGGTGGCCGGTTCGGTCTGGGCGGCGCAGCCGGTGACGATCAGGCGGGCGTCCGGGTGCGCGCGGCGCAGCTTGCGGATGTCCTGGCGAGCCTTGCGCACGGCCTCTGCTGTGACGGCGCAGGTGTTGACAACGATGGCGTTCTGCACGCCTGCAGCCTCGGCCAGCTCGGTCATGGCGGCGGTTTCATAGGCGTTCAGGCGACACCCGTGGTTGGAAAAGATCGGTGCGTTAGACATGCCAGACACCGTCGAACACATGGGCGGTGGGGCCGGTCATCCAGACGCCATCATCGCGCCAATCGATGTGCAGCGTGCCGCCATCCAGATCAATGCGCACAGCGCGCCCTGTCAGGCCCCGGCGGGCCGCAGCGACAGCGGTTGCGCAAGAAGAGGAGCCCGAGGCAAGGGTGACGCCGGCGCCGCGTTCCCAAACGCGCATGCGCAGGTGATCAGTGCCAATGACTTGCACGAACTGTACGTTAGTGCGTTCGGGGAAAAGTGGGTGATGTTCCATCGCGCTGCCGCGTGCGGCCAGATCAACGGCGGCGACGTCGTCCACGAAAAAGGTGCAGTGCGGGTTGCCCATGCCGGTGGCCGTGGGCGCGCCGTCGATGGGGAGCGATAGCGTGTCCATTGCAGAGGCGAGGGGCACATCGGCCCAGTCCAGCAGCGGGGCCCCCATGTTGACGGACGTCAGGCCGTTCCCGGCATCGCGCGCCTGCAATGTGCCGCGGTCAGTTGTCATGGTCAGCGTGTCGGTGCCGCGGTTCGCCATTTCCCAAGCCGCAATGCAGCGGGTCGCGTTGCCGCAGGCGGCAGATTTGGAACCGTCGCTGTTCCAGAACGTCAGATGCAGATCGCCTGCCCGGCTATTGGTTATCTCGGCCAGTTGGTCAAACCCGACGCCGCGGTGGCGGTCAGCCATCGCGACCGCAAGGGTGCTGGTCACGCGCGGACCGGTCCGTGCGTCGATGACAACAAAGTCGTTGCCGAGGCCGTGCATTTTCATGAACGGAATGGGGGAAGTTTTGTTCTGCATGACGGGCCTATACGCGCCGCGCGAAACTTTATCCAGAGGAGGTGACATTTCGGGGTTGACCCCATCTGGCCCACAGCCTAATTCCCCCCTCGTGGCATGGGCCGGTAGCTCAGTTGGTAGAGCAACTGACTTTTAATCAGTAGGTCTCGGGTTCGGATCCCGACCGGCTCACCACACACTCTTACCTTCAGATATGATGATACAGAGTGTGCGGTGACATGCCACCGGGCGCGGTTGCGCTATTCTTTGTAAGCATTGTGAATAGTTTAGCTGTTACCCAGCTTTATAAGGCCCGTCTGGCGCGCAAAGCGGCTGTAATGGTGCCGTCGTCCAGATAATCCAACTCTCCACCCACAGGGACGCCCTGCGCGAGCGAGGTCACTGTCACGCCTGTCAGTTGGTCGGCAATGTAGTGGGCAGTGGTGTGGCCGTCGATTGTTGCGCCGAGCGCTAGAATCACTTCGGTCACATTTTCAGAAGTGACGCGGTCCAAGAGCCGGGGGATTCGCAAATCTTCGGGGCCAACCGCATCCAGTGCAGAAAGAGTACCGCCCAGAACGTGATAGCGTCCTTTGAATTGCTGGCTGCGTTCCATCGCCCAGAGGTCTGCCACATCTTCGACAACGCAAATTTCGCCATTCGCGCGTCGGTCGTCGTTGCAGATATTGCAGATGTCACCTGCGGCGATGTTGCCGCAGTTCAGGCATTCACGCACATTCGCGCCGACGCGCTGCATAGCGTCAGCAAGCGGCACCAATAGTTGGCCGCGTTTTTTGATCAAATGTAGCACGGCACGGCGGGCAGAGCGCGGGCCGAGGCCCGGCAGCTTTGCCATCAGTGCGATAAGGTCTGTCAGGTCATCCGTGCCATCAACCATCGCAAAGGATCGCCAAAGGCGCCTCCGGCGGGAGTTTATTTAGCCAGATGAACAGGGGTCCGTTCCTCAAAAGGGCATCTTCATGCCGGGGGGCAGACCAAGGCTTTCGGCGATTTTGCCCATCTCATCCTGTGCACGCTCTGATGCTTTGGACTGCGCGTCCTTGATGGCGGCCAGAATCAGGTCTTCGACAACTTCTTTGTCGGCACCGTTAAAGATGCTGGGATCGATATCGAGGCCGGTCAGCTCGCCTTTGGCGGTTGCTGTGGCCTTGACCAAACCTGCGCCGGCTTCACCAGTCACGGTGATCGATTCCAGATCGTCCTGCATCTGCGCCATCTTGGCCTGCATGTCCTGCGCAGATTTCATCATCTTGGCCATGTCGCCAAGTCCGCCCAAACCTTTGAACATTGTGCTGTCTCCGTCGTCGTGAATATTTTTACTCAGGTATGTGCCCTGCGAGGCGGAACAAGGGGCTTAGCCATCCTCGAATGGATCCCATTCGTCTTCGACCTCTGCCAAGGCGTCGGTTTGCGCCTCTTGGGCGCGGTCGGCTTCGGTACGGATGTCGGTGATGCGGGCCTTGGGAAAGGTCAGCAGCACGGCCTGCACCAGCGGGTGGGCGGTGGCCTGTAGTTGTAGTGCTGTGGCGGCCGCGTCGCGGACCTCGGCAATTGTGGCCTCGCCTTCATCATTACTGATAATCACAGCCCAGCGGTTGCCTGTCCAAGCTTGCAATCGCGCGCCAAGACGCTGGGTCAAATCGCCAGCAGCATCGCCTGTCGGATGCACTTCGATCCGACCGGGTTGATAGCTGACAAGGCGCAGGCCGGTTTCGACCTCGACCAGTAATTTCACGTCGCGGTGGGCGCGGATCAGGTTCACCACATCCTCGAACCTAGCGTAGTGCTGCAAGGCCTCTGTCGCCAGTTGTGGCGCGGCAGAAGCAGAGGGACCGGATGGGCCGCTGTGCGTCGGCGTATGGGTCTGAGAGATCGCTTGCGCCGCGCCGCCTGCGGGGGCCATGCGCGCACCGCTGCCACCGCCACCGCCACCGCCGGAGGGGGGAGGCGGGGTTGCGTCCTTGAGCTTGCGCACGAGTTCGTCCGGGGTGGGCAGGTCGGCGACGTGGGTCAGGCGAATCACGGCCATTTCGGCGGCCATCATCGCGTTGGGGGATGCGGCGACTTCTTCGAGCGATTTGAGCAGCATCTGCCATTGCCGCGACAGCACGCGCATCGGGACGGCCTGCGCCATGGCAAGGCCGCGCGTGCGTTCGTCCGGGCCGATCGTGGGATCGTCCGCAGCGTCGGGCGTGATCTTGATGACGCTGACCCAGTGGGTGACTTCGGCCAGATCGCGCAGGATCGCCATGGGGTCGGCGCCGTCGGCATATTGCGTCGACAGCTCGTTCAGGGCCTCAGCCGCGTCGCCGCGCAGGATCATGTCGAACAGGTCCAGCACCCGGCCGCGATCGGCAAGGCCCAGCATGGAACGCACTTGATCAGCGGTGGTTTCGCCAGCGCCGTGGCTGATCGCCTGATCCAGAAGCGAAGTCGCGTCGCGGGCAGAGCCTTCGGCAGCGCGGGTGATCAATGCGAGGGCGTCTTCGCTGATCTCGGCTGTTTCTGACTTGGCGATCTTTTGCAGCAGGCCAATCATCACTTCAGGTTCGATCCGGCGTAGATCGAAACGCTGGCAGCGCGACAGGACAGTGACGGGGACTTGGCGAATCTCGGTCGTGGCAAAGATGAACTTTACATGCGCTGGTGGTTCTTCCAGCGTTTTCAGGAGCGCGTTAAAGGCGCTTTTGGACAGCATGTGAACTTCGTCGATGATGAAGATCTTGAACCGCGCGGATACGGCACGATAGCTGACGGTTTCAATGATCGCGTCGCGGATGTTCTGCACGCCAGTATTTGAAGCAGCGTCCATTTCCATGACGTCGACGTGGCGCCCTTCCATGATGGCGACGCAATGTTCGCATTTGCCGCAAGGGTCCGTCGTGGGGCCGCCGTTGCCGTCCGGCCCGATGCAGTTCATGCCCTTGGCGATGATCCGGGCCGTCGTGGTTTTGCCGGTGCCGCGAATACCCGTCATGATAAAGGCCTGCGCAATCCGGTCGGCGGCAAAGGCATTTTTCAGCGTGCGGACCATCGCGTCCTGACCAACAAGGTCAGCAAATGTCTCTGGCCGGTATTTGCGGGCGAGGACCTGATAGGCGGGTTTGTCGGACATGGGCGCTTTCTGCTTGCGGGTCGCGGGCAATCTATGCGCTGCGCGCCGCCGCGTCCACCGACGGTGTGGATTGCGCCAAGGTTTCGGCGGCAAGCATCAGATCGGCGACAAAGGCATCTTCTGCCGCGGGGCGATCTGCTGGTGGCATCCGCAGCAATGCGCTGGGGTGCAAGGTAATCAAAACAGGGCCGTGCGGCGTTTGTTCAATCGTTCCGCGCCGCGCGGTGACGCCTTTTGCGTTACCTGTCAGCGCACCCATTGCTGTCGCCCCAAGCGCCAGCGTCAGGCGCGGTTTCAGCAGGGTGCGTTCGCTGTCGAGCCAGAATTTGCAGTGGCTGACCTCTGACGTGTTTGGGTTCACATGCATGCGACGTTTGGCACCTTCTTTGAATTTAAAGTGCTTCACGGCGTTCGTCACATAGGCTTGCCCGCGATCAAGTCCCGCCCGCGCAGCAAGCTGGTCAAAGAGCTGCCCCGCAGGCCCGACAAACGGCGTGCCTGCCAGATCCTCTTGGTCACCGGGCTGTTCGCCAACGATCATCAACGGCGCGTCGTGGGGGCCATGGCCGGGCACGACCTGCGTCGCCGGCCCGTGCAGCGGGCAGCGGGTGCAGGCGGAGAGCCCCGCGTTCAACAGGTTCCACGATGCGGGCTGCGGCACGGCTTGCAGCTGTTCGCGAATGCGGGCGACACGGGCGGGTTCCAGCGTCGGCGCGGCAGCTGCCATTTCGCGCACGCGCGCCTCTGCGTTGGCGATCAGGCCGGGGATGAATTGCGCCTCTGGCAGGTTTTTCCAATATTTCTTAGGCATCTCTGACGTCATCGCCGATATCTTTAGCCGTGCGGGGTTAAAGATGTTCTGGAAATAGGTTCCCCAAAGCGCCTCTGCCGCGTCTTCGGGCAGGTCAGGTTTTTCGCGCCCCTCGTGGAATGTCAGGTCGCCGTTGGTGAACTTTGCGGTCACGTCGGGGGTCACGATCATCCAGTCCATGTCGGCAAAGCGGCGGGCAAAGAACGGCGCGCAGGGCTCTACTGAATGATGGGTCGGCTCGAACCACGCAGCAAAGCTGCGCCGCGCGCCGCCGGTGCGCAGATCGCGGAACCGCACAAAGGCGCGCATCTTGTGTTTGCAGCGATGGACGGCCTTTTCCATCTGGCGCAGGCGCGCAAGGTCCGCATCGGCGCGATCCGCCATAATCCCTTTTTCTAGCCGCAACCGCCATAGCAAGGCGTAAAGCCGGGCAAAGCGTTGGGGGTCTTTGTGCCAAACCACCCATTGCGCCATTTCCACGAAATCGGCGGGCACTTTAATCGCCTGCCGGGTGGTCGGTGGCGGGATGTCAGTGGCGAAAAGCTCGCTCGCGGTGCCGTCCCAATCCCAGACGATCTGTTCGGGCGGAACGCGGGCCGCCAGCAATGCGCGTGCCGCATCGCGCCACGCCTCCCATGTGCCAATGCGGGTTAGGGGAACGGTAAACATTCAGAACAGTGTCAATTGTTCAGGCGGCGGCGCAAAGCGCGCCCGCAGGTTTACGCTGTCGGTCAAGCTGCCGGGGGTCCAGTCCAACGCGGTAACAAAGGCCTGCGCCTTTTTCAGCGATGCCCCAAGGCGCAGCAGGTCGTCATAGCGCAGAGTGCGATGGCGGCGTGTGGTCAGAATGCGGTTCACTGTCTTGGTGCCGAACCCCGGCACGCGCAGCAGCATGTCACGGCTGGCTTTGTTCACGTCCAGCGGAAACAGGTGACGATTCTGCAAGGCCCAAGCAAGCTTTGGATCAATCTCCAGGTCCAAGTTCCCTTGATGGGCGACAGAAGTGATTTCATCCACGCCAAATCCATAGAACCGCATCAGCCAATCCGCTTGATAGAGTCTATGTTCGCGCATCATTGGCGGTTTGATCAGCGGCAGCTTTGCCGTGCTGTCAGGGATCGGAGAGAAGGCGGAATAGTAGACTCGCCGCAATTTGTAATCACCGTAAAGCGAAGTCGAGCGCGTCAAGATCGTCGCATCAGTGGCCCCGTCTGCGCCGACGATCATCTGCGTCGACTGCCCGGCGGGGGCAAATATCGGGGGGCGCTTGCCCGTATGGCTGCGATCCTTGGATGCGGTACGCAGGCCGCGCACATTGCCCATCGCTGCGCGAATCGTGGCGGGGTTCTTTTCCGGGGCAAAGGCCTGAACGGACCTGTCTGTCGGCAGCTCGACGTTGATCGACAGGCGGTCTGCGTACAGACCGGCCTCTGCGATGATTTCGGGCGATGCATCCGGGATCGTCTTAAGGTGGATATAACCGCGAAAATTTTCGACCGTACGCAGGCGTTTCGCGATGCGCACCATGTCCGACATCGTGTCGTCCGGATTGCGGATCACGCCAGAGGACAAAAACAGCCCCTCGATATAATTGCGACGGTAGAACTCCAGTGTCAGGCTGACGACCTCGTCCACGTTAAACCGCGCACGGGGCACGTTGGACGACACCCGATTGACGCAGTAGGCGCAGTCATAGATGCAAAAGTTCGTCATCAGGATCTTAAGCAGACTGATGCAGCGCCCGTCTGGGGCATAAGCGTGGCAGATGCCGGACCCTTCGGTGCTGCCAAGGCCCTTACCATCGCGGCTGTCACGCCGGGTCGTACCGCTGGACGCACAAGAGGCGTCGTAGCGGGCCGCATCGGACAGAATTGCAAGTTTTTCTTGAAGTGTTTGTGCCATGTTGTTCATGGTATGTTCTTGTTTGCGAAGTTTCAAGTTGAACAAGCGCCTCGGCCGCAACAAGTTCACATTCCGCTAAACTGAGTCATTTCTGGCGGTGACGTTAGGAAGGGCGAAGCGTTGATAATTGCTGTCGCAGCTCAGTAGATCATAAGGGAAACAAGCTATTTAACCGGGATATGCGCGCGCGCCTATTTTTCGCTTGTTTCATTGGCGTGCCACACATAAAAGCGGCCTCGGAGACGTGGCCGAGTGGTCGAAGGCACGCCCCTGCTAAGGGCGCATACCGGAAACGGTATCGAGGGTTCGAATCCCTTCGTCTCCGCCAGACCCTTCTGAAATCAGACGAATTGATGCGCTGACCGTTCCGGCGGTCTGCAGGTGATCAATTTGAGTCGTCGGTAAACCAGTTATGGCTTTGTTGCTTGAGCTGCGCGATCAGGGTTTCGATCCGCGTCAAATGTGCAGTCATGGCATGTGCTGCGCCATTGGGGTCGCGGGCGGTGATGGCGGCAAGGATAGCGATATGTTCATCCAATGCGCGATTTTGCGATGATGTATCAAGCGACAACATCCGCACGCGGTCCATATGCGCCTTGTGATCGCTGATAATGTCCCATGCAAAACCAACGTCGGCTGATACGCAGATCTGGCGGTGAAACTGGTCGTCCAGAATGTGAAATTTTTGCCGGTCGCCGTCGGTGATGGCCTGGCGTTGCTGGCTGATCAGGCTGGCCAATATGGCCAGACCGTCGTCCGCTATATCACGGCAGGCGGCGCGGCATGTTTGTGTTTCCAGCGCGATCCGAATGAAGCGCGATTTTAGGACAGCTTCCTCGGAAATTAAGGTGACAGTCGTGCCGCTTTGCGGACGAATGTTCAAAAAGCCGAGGTTAGCAAGGCGGCGAAAGGCTTCTCTGACGGGTTGCCGGGACGCGCCTAGGCGGGCTGCGACCTCTGCTTCAGAGATACGCGTATTGGGCGGTAACTCCAAAGATAGGATCTGCTGCTGTAACGTATCAAACACGCGGTCAGCGACACTTTTGGGCAGGGTTGGGGTCATCGGGTTACACGCAGCTCCTGAACTCGGTTCCTTGTAGCACGCAGAACATGGGGCGAGGCAACTGGGATATCAATTGACACCCCAAAACTGGCCTACTAGGATATTAGTTGGCCGGTATCGGTTCAGTGTAGGGAAACGTAATGGCAATTCTGGACGACAACCGACTTTTTCCGATAGAGCCGTCCGTCCGGGCGCAGGCGCGCGCGCTTTATGATGGCGTTCGCGATTTACCGATTATCAGCCCGCATGGTCACACCGATCCGCGCTGGTTTGCTGAAAACGCTAGTTTTGCCAATCCGTCGGCTCTGTTCGTCACGCCTGATCACTACGTGTTCCGTATGCTGCATTCGCAGGGCGTGTCCCTTGACGCGCTGGGTGTTCCGCGGGCCGATGGCACTGTTTCGGACGTTGACCCGCGCGACGTCTGGCAGCTTTTTGCGAGCCACTATCACTTGCTGCGTGGCACGCCGTCGCGGCTGTGGCTCGATCACGCCTTTGCCTCGGTCTTTGATGTGCAAGAGCGCTTGTCGGCAAGCAACGCCGGCGCGATCTATGAGCAGATCGACGCCGCCTTGCAGACTGATGCCTTTCGCCCGCGTGCCTTGTTTGAACGGTTCAATATCGAGGCGATTTCGACCACTGAATCCGCCATCGATGACCTGAAATGGCACCGCATGATCCGCGACAGCGGTTGGAGTGGGCGCGTTATCACCGCCTACCGCCCTGACGCTGTCATCGATCCAGAATTCGCGGGCTTCGCTGATAACGTTGCCCTGATGGGGCAGATGGCGGGCGAGGATACGGGCACTTGGACAGGCTATCTGGCCGCACACCGCAATCGCCGCGAATATTTCAAAAGCTTCGGCGCGACCTCGACCGATCACGGCCATCCGACCGCCCGCACAGAGGACCTGCCGCAGGACGTCGCAGCCACCCTGTTCGACAAAGCGCTGCAGGGCACCTGCACCGCACAGGAAGCGGACGCTTTTCGCGGCCATATGCTGACGGAAATGGCGCGGATGTCGCTGGACGATGGCCTTGTGCTGCAAATCCACCCGGGATCGTTTCGCAATCATTCGGATCATGTCCTTGCCGGATTTGGCCGGGACAAAGGTTACGATATCCCCACGCGCACCGACTATGTCCGCGCGTTAAAGCCGTTGCTGGATGCCGTCGGGCACCGGGCAGACCTGACCGTTATCCTGTTTACGCTGGACGAATCCGCATATGCCCGCGAACTTGCGCCTTTGGCGGGCGTCTATCCGTGTCTGCGCCTTGGGCCGCCATGGTGGTTCCATGACAGCCCCGAAGGCATGATGCGGTTTCGCCAGATGACGACGGAAACTGCGGGTTTTTACAATACCGTCGGCTTTAACGACGACACCCGCGCCTTTTGCTCGATCCCGGCGCGCCACGACGTTGCCCGCCGCGTGGATTGTGCCTTTCTGGCCAATCTGATTGCGACCGGCCGCCTTGACGCGGACGAGGCGCCAGAGCTGGCGCATGATCTTGCCTACGGCCTCGCTAAACGCGCCTACCGGCTGTGACCCCCTTCATTCCTGACCTGAAAGACCCGACATGCTGAATACCCAGACCCGTTATGCCATTGATCCTGCCACTGCTAAAACGCTGGATACCGATCAGCTGCGCGACCATTTCCACGTCGATGGCCTGTTCGCCGACGGCGAAATCAAACTGATCTACAGCCACTATGATCGCCTGATCCTTGGCTCTGCTGTGCCGGGTGCTGGCACCCTGACATTGGACAAGGTTGCAGAGACTGGCACCGCCACCTTTCTTGAACGGCGCGAGATGGCGGTCCTGAACGTCGGCGGCACAGGCACCGTTATTACGGGCGGAAAGGTCTACACACTGGAAAAAGGCGAGGTCGTCTATATCGGCATGGGCGCGGGCCCGGTCGCATTCGCGGGTGCTGGACGTTTCTACATCCTGTCCGCTCCGGCGCACCGGACTTGCCCGACGCGGCTGATCAAGCTGTCCGACGCGCGCCGGGTCGAGATGGGATCGGCAGAGGCCGCGAATGAGCGGGTTATTTTGCAATTCCTGCACCCAGAGGTGGCTGAGTCCTGCCAACTGTTGATGGGCTACACCCAATTTGCCGAAGGTTCGGTTTGGAACACGATGCCAGCCCATACCCATGACCGACGGATGGAGGCGTATCTTTACTTCGACATGCCCGCCGACCGCCGTGTGTTTCACATCATGGGCGAACCCACGCAAACCCGCCACATCGTTATGGCGAACGAAGAAGCTGTGATCAGCCCGCCATGGTCGGTGCACGCGGGGGCCGGCACCGGCTCTTATACCTTCTGCTGGGCAATGGCCGGCGACAACGTCGATTTTACCGACATGGACATGGTCCCGATGGAGGCGCTGCGGTGAGCATGTTTTCACTGACGGGCAAGCGCGCGCTGGTCACGGGGGCCAACACCGGCATCGGACAGGCAATCGCCGTTGGTCTGGCGCAGGCGGGGGCAGAGGTGATCTGCGCTGGCAGGCGCGCTTGCGATGAAACCGTGGCGATGATCACGGCCGAGGGTGGCACTGCGTCCAGCGTGCTGGTGGATTTTGCCGACCCGATGGCGGGGCAGGGGCTGTTCGGCGATCAGGCTATCGATATTTTGGTCAACAACGCAGGCATCATCCGCCGCAACGACGCTGTGGATTTTACCGAAAGCGACTGGGACGACGTCATGGACGTGAACCTGAAGGCTTTGTTTTTCACCACGCAGGCCTTTGCCAAGGCGGTGCTCGCCCGCGACGGGCAAGGCCGCGTCGTCAACATCGCGTCACTTTTGTCGTTTCAGGGTGGCATCCGCGTGCCCAGCTATACCGCGTCAAAACACGGCGTCGCGGGGCTGACCAAGCTGCTGGCCAATGAATGGGCCGCGAAGGGGATCAATGTGAATGCCGTCGCGCCGGGGTATATTGAGACGAATAATACCGAAGCCTTGCGCGCGGACGAGTCCCGCAACGCCGCGATCCTAGATCGTATTCCCGCTGGCCGCTGGGGCGCAGCGTCTGACATCGCAGGCGCGGCGGTTTATCTGTGCACACCCGCCGCAAACTACGTCCATGGTGCAATTTTGAACGTCGATGGAGGCTGGCTTGCCCGCTAATCGCTTGATGCTCCCGCGTACATCGCGCCCCGCAACCGGTATTGTTCACCTTGGTCTTGGCGCATTCTTTCGCGCTTTCGGCTGCGTCTATGTCGCTGACGCGATGCAGGCGGCGGGCGGCGATTGGGGCATTGTCGGCGTCAGCCTGCGCAGCCCTGACACGCGCGACGCGCTAAAGCCGCAGGACTGGGCCTATACCTCTGTCACGCTAACGCCGGACGGGCCGCAGACGCGTGTGATTGACGTTTTAAATGACGTACTGGTCGCGCCAGAGGATCCGCAAGCCGTGCTGGACGCGATGTGCGATCCGGGCGTCCGGATCGTGTCCTTGACCGTGACCGAGAAGGGCTATTGCCACAATCCGGCTACGGGTGCGCTGAACATGGGGCATCCCGACATTCTGTATGATCTGACCCACAATCTACCGCGCTCTGCCCCCGGATATCTGGTGCGTGCATTGCAGCAGCGCCACGCGGCGGGCATCGCGCCCTTTACCGTACTGACCTGCGATAACCTGCCGCATAACGGCGCGCTGGTGCGCGGTGTGGTGCTGGACATGGCACGGCGCATTGATCCGGCCTTGGCGGATTGGATTGCTGAAAACGGACGCTTTCCGGCAACGATGGTGGACCGGATCACGCCCGCCACAACGGACGAGGATATCAAGACGGTTGAGACGTTGACTGGCCTCCACGATGCGGCCCCCGTCATGCACGAACCCTTTCGCCAGTGGGCGGTACAGGATGACTTCGTGAACGGGGACCGCCCCGATCTGGCCGCCGCTGGCGCGCAACTGGTCGATGACGTCGCAGCCTTCGAGGATATGAAGCTGCGGATGTTGAACGGCACCCATTCCGCACTTGCCTACCTTGGCTATCTGGCGGGGCACGAAACGATTTCAGACACCGTCGCCGACCCTGCCTTTGCCGCCTACGTCCGGCACTGCTGGGAGGAGATCATGCCCGCCGTTGCCGCCCCGCCGGGTGTTGACCTGACAGACTACGCCGACGCGCTGTTCGATCGCTACGCCAATCCTGCGATCAGGCACCGGACATGGCAGATCGCGATGGATGGCAGTCAAAAGCTGCCGCAGCGGCTGCTGGGTACGCTGCGGGCGAACTTGGATGCAGGCCGGGACAGTCCGGCTCTTTGCCTCGCTGTGGCGGGGTGGATGCGTTATGTCGCGGGCAAGGATGAGGCGGGTCAGCCCATCGATGTGCGTGATCCTCTGGCGGATCTGATGCGCGATACCGCGACGGACAGCGCAACCGGCACAGTCGCGGCGCTGCTGTCGCTGGACCAAATTTTTCCCGCCGATCTGGCTGCGCAGTTGGCTGCCCCAGTCTCTCTGGCTGCGGCAACGCTATGGGCAAAAGGCGCAAGCAGCGCTGTGCAAGAGGTGACTCAATGATCGAAAGCTGGCGTTGGTACGGTGATCTGGACGCGATCACCTTGGATGAGGTCGCGCAGACCGGCGCCTCTGGCATCGTGACATCCTTGCACGATATTCCATATGGCGAGGTATGGGGGGCGCAGGCGATTGCCACCCGCAAGGCGCAGGTCACGCAGGCCGGGTTTGACTGGGTCGTCGTCGAAAGCCTGCCGATCCACGAAAACATCAAGCGCGGCACGGGTGATCTGCCAGCGCTGTTTGCCAATTACCGCCAGTCGATGGCCAATCTGGCGGCGCAGGGTGTCACCACGATCTGCTATAACTTCATGCCTTTGCTGGACTGGACCCGCACCGATCTGCACGCCCCTGTCAAAGGTGGCGGCACCTGTTTGCGGTTCGAAGCCGTCCGCATGGCGGCCTTCGAGGTGCATATGCTGGGCCGCACTGACGCCGAGGGCGATTACCCGCCTCAGGTTCTGGCAAAGGCCGCCGTATGGTTCCAACAAGCGAGCGAGGCAGAGCGCGGTGCACTTCTGGCGTCGATTATGGCCGGAATGCCCGGCGCTTTTGATCGCTATGACATCCCGGGCCTGCGCAATGCTTTGCAGGCCTACGCCGGGATCGACCGCGCGGCGTTGCGGGCGAATTACAAAAGGTTCTTGGACGAAATCATCCCTGCTGCAGCCGACCTTGGGATGCGCTTTTGTGTGCATCCCGATGATCCGCCGCGCGATATTCTAGGCCTGCCGCGCATTGTGTCGGATGAAGACGACATCGCTTGGATCATGGATGCCGTTGATGCGCCCGCCAATGGGCTGACGCTGTGCTCTGGCTCGCTTGGGGCCAATCCGGTGAATGATGTGCCTGCCATTGCTGCGCGATTTGCTGATCGCATCCACTTTGCCCATCTGCGCAACGTGGCCAAAGACCCCGACGGATCGTTCGAAGAAGCCGCGCATCTGGACGGCGATACAGACATGATCGCCTTGATCAAAGTGTTGCTGGACGAGGAAAAGCGCCGCCGCGCCGCGGGCCGCGCTGATCATGCGATCCCGTTTCGCCCCGATCATGGCCACCACATCCTGTCAGATCAAACGCGCAAGCTGATCCCCGGCTATCCATTAATCGGGCGGCTGCGCGGGCTGGCTGAATTGCGAGGCGCGATCCGCGCACTGGAACACGGGGCTGCCTAAAACCCAAACAGCGGGCCCCATCATAGGGCCCGCCATTCGGGGAGACATTGACCGACGGGCGCGGTTTGCGCCTAGTCGATTTGTGGATCATTCGCGACATAGGCCGTCAGTGTCGCGGTGGTGCCGACTTCGTTGATCAGCGACAACCAACGGCTGAAGGCGGTCACAAAGACGGCGTCGCGGGCAAGGTCGCCATAAATGCGGGTCTGATCCAGCCAGCTTTCCGGGCGTGTTTTTGCGGCTTTCGCTGCAGCCTGAAGTGTATCCCATGACGGATCATTTGGCGCGATTTCACTGCCGTCTTCGCGGGTGCCTTCGCACATGCGGGCCCACAGCGCCTCGACCAGGGCCAAGCCACAGACCGAGGTGCCAGCGGCCAGCGCATCACGGATGACAGGCAGGATAAATCCGGGGTGGCGCGATGATCCGTCAAAGGCGACGCGGCGGGTCGTGTCGCGGATTTGCGGATTGGCAAAGCGGCGAGCAATCAGGTCAACATAGGCCTCCGGCGTCATGCCGGGGACAGCGTGCACGTGCGGCACGATTTCCGTCAGTTCTACCTTGTGAAAGAAGGCGTTGATCGCCGCGTTTTCCATGCAGCCGTTGATGGTTTCCACGCCCAGAATTTCGCCTGCGTTGGCGATGATCTGGTGGCCTGCGTTCAAGCAGCGTAGCTTCATCGCCTCATAGGCGTGCACGTCATTGGTCAGTGTCGCGCCAACCTTTTCCCACGCCGGACGACCTGCGCAGAAGGCATCCTCGATCACCCATTGGCGAAAGTTTTCGTGGGTGACGGGCACGTTGTCGGCGACGCCAAGATCGCGAGCGAGGGCGAGCTCGGACGGACCTGTCGCCGGGACGATGCAATCAACCATAGCGTTGGGGAAGGTGCAGTGCGCGTCAATCCAGTCGGCCAGTGCCGCGTCCGACAAACGTGCAAGGCCAACGATGGTCTGGCGCAAGATGTCGCCGTTGCCCTGCAAGTTATCGCAGGATTGGCAGGTAAAGGGGCCAGCATCCGCATCACGCCGCGCGCGCAAGGCGGCGATCATGGCGCCAAAGGCGCTGCGCGGCATGTCGGGGTTTGCTGCGTCATGCACCATGTCAGCATGAGCCGCGTCAAAGTCGCCGGTTCCGGTCTGGTAATACCCGCCTTCGGTCACGGTCAGGGCCACGATGCGAATGGCGGGCTGGGTCATCGCGGCGATCAGGGGTGCGTTGCCCTCTTGCACCGGGACGAAGTCGATCATGGACCCGGTGACTTCAGCCGATTTACCGGCCGGATCAAGTTCGATCAGCGTGGTCAGACAGTCCTGCGCCAGCATCTTGTCCCGCGCGGCCGCATCTGCCGGGCGCACGCCAGCGCCGATGATGGCCCAGTCATGCGCAAGACCCTGATCCATAAGCCGGTGCAGATACCACGCCTGATGGGCGCGGTGAAAATTGCCAAGGCCGATGTGTACGATACCGGGGGTCAGATCACTGCGCGCATAGGACGGCACGCGCACATCTGCTGGCAGGTCGGACAAGGTGAAAAGGGACAAAGAGGTGGCCATGATAGCGCTTTCAAAGGGGGTCTTGGGGCGATGCGGTGGCGGTCAGCTCATCCACTGGCCGCCGTCGACATTGTAGGTCTGCGACACGATATAATCCGCGTCAGATGAGGCGAGGAACACAGCCATGCCGGTCAAATCAGCAGGCACAGCGAAGCGGCCAGCGGGGACAGATGCGGCGACTTCGGCCTTTTTCTGGCCCAATGGCTTGCCTTCTAGCTTGGCAAACATGGAATCGACGTGTTCCCAATGATCGCCGTCCACGACGCCGGGGGCGATGGCATTCACGTTGATGCCGTGTTCGATCAAGTTCAATCCGGCGGACTGGGTCATCGAAATGACGGCAGCCTTGGTCGAGCAATAGACAAGCACCAAAGATTCGCCGCGGCGGCCAGCTTGGGACGCCATGTTGATAATCTTGCCGCCGTGACCCTGCGCGATCATTTGCTTTGCGGCCGCTTGCATCGTGAACAGGGTGCCTGCGACGTTCACGGCATAAAGCTTGTCAAAAGACGCGCGGGTGATGTCGACAGTCTGCGCTGCATCAAACAAGGCCGCGTTGTTGATCAGGATATCGAGCTTGCCCGATTTTGCCACGACCGCTGCAATGGCGCCGTCGATGCTGGCCTGATCGCTGACGTCCAGTTGGACGGCATAGGCCCCGTCGCCAAGCTCTGCAGCCGTCGCCTGCGCCGCTTCCATGTTAATGTCGGCGATCGCGACGGTCGCGCCTTCGGCCAGATAGGCTTCTGCGAACCCGCGGCCAATGCCGCGGGCTGATCCGGTGATCAATGCTGATTTCCCAGCTAAGCGCATCATGCGATCCGCAAGCCCTGCGCGTCAAAGCGGTGGATATGCTCTGCGCGCGGTTCCAGATGGATTGTATCGCCATGCCTTAAGCCGACTTCGCCGCCAGCGCGGACGGTCATCGGCTCTGACATCTCGGGGATGTGGACGTGGAAAAAGGTGTCCGAACCAAGGTGCTCTGCCACGCCAACACGGCCAGTAAAGGTGCCGCCGGATTCGACCACGTCAAGGTGTTCGGGGCGGATGCCGATGGTCGTGGCGTTATGCTTGTCAGCGATAGCGCCGGTCAGCAGGTTCATCTTGGGGCTGCCGATAAAGCCTGCAACGAAGGTGTTGCGCGGCGCTTTGTACAGTTCCAGCGGGCTGCCGACCTGTTCGATATTACCAGCGCGCAGCACGACAATTTTGTCGGCCATGGTCATGGCTTCAACTTGGTCGTGCGTCACATAAACCATCGTGGTTTTCAGGGTGCTGTGCAGCTCTGAAATCTCCATCCGCATGCCGACGCGCAGGGCCGCATCAAGGTTCGACAGCGGTTCGTCGAACAGGAATGCAGCAGGTTCACGTACGATGGCACGGCCGATGGCAACACGCTGGCGTTGACCGCCAGACAGCTGGCCGGGGCGACGATCAAGGTAGTCGGTCAGGTTCAGCGCCTCGGCTGCTTTCGCAATGCGGCGATCCTGTTCGGCCTGATCCATGCCCGCCATTTTCATCGGGAATGCGATGTTCTTGCGCACCGACATATGGGGATACAAAGCGTAGCTTTGGAACACCATCGCCAGACCGCGCTTGGCGGGGGGCAGGTCGGTGGCAGGCTTGCCGTCGATGCGGATTTCGCCGCCCGACACGTCCTCTAGCCCGGCAATCAAACGCAGCAGCGTGGATTTACCGCAGCCCGAGGGGCCGACGAAGACAACAAATTCGCCGTCTTCGATGGTCAGGTCCAGCGGCGGAATGACTTCAACTTCGCCGAACTTCTTTTGCACTTTATCAAGTGTAATGCGTCCCATGGGTCTTCTCCCTTATTTCACAGCGCCGAAGGTCAGGCCCCGGACAAGTTGTTTCTGGCTGAACCAGCCCATGATGAGGATCGGCGCGATGGCCATGATCGAAGCGGCAGAGAGTTTTGCGTAGAACAGACCCTCTGGTGCCGAGAAGCTAGAGATGAACTTGGTCAGCGGGGCTGCGTTCACCGTTGTTAGAATGATCGTCCAGAATGCCTCGTTCCAGGCAAGGATGATGTTCAGCAGGATGGTCGATGCGATCCCCGGCACGGCCATTGGCGTTAGCACATAGATGATCTCGTTCTTCAGGCCGGCACCGTCCATACGCGCAGCTTCAAGGATTTCGCCCGGAATTTCGCGGAAGTAGGTGTAAAGCATCCAGACGATGATCGGCAGGTTGATCAGCATCAGCACCACGATCAGCAGGATGCGGCTGTCCATCACACCAAAGTACTTGGCGATCAGCACCAGCGGGTAAAGCACACCCACGGCTGGCAGCATCTTGGTCGAGAGCATCCAGAGCAGGACGTCCTTGGTTTTCTTGCCCGGCACAAAGGCCATAGCCCAAGCCGCAGGCACCGCGATGATGATACCCAGCAAGGTCGATCCGACGGCGATAATGATCGAGTTCATTAGGGCCAGCGGGTAGTTCGACCGCTCTAATACGTCAGAGTAGTTTTGCGTCGTCCAGTCAAAGAAGAACCAGACGGGCGGGTCGGAAATTGCCGTGGCCTCTGACTTGAAGCTGGTCAGAAACGTCCAGAGGATTGGAAAGAAGATTAGCAAGCCGATGCCCCAAGACAGGGCGGTCCACATGATCTTTTTGCGATTTGAAATAGCGCGTGCCATGGTCCGGTTCCCTTCAAGTATCGAGGTTCTTGCCGACGATGCGCATCAGGAAGATGGCAACAACGTTGGCAAGGATGACGGCGACGATTCCCCCGGCAGAGCCGAGACCGATGTTCTGGCTTTCGAGCACACGCTGATACACGAGGTAGGTCAGTGTGCGGGTGCCAAAGGCGCCGTTGGTGGTCACAAAGATTTCCGCAAAAATCGACAGCAGAAAGATCGTTTGGATCAGAATGACCACGGTGATCGCCCGGCTCAGGTGCGGCAGGATGATGTACCAAAAGCGGCTATACCCCGGTGCGCCATCCATCTCTGCGGCTTCCAGCTGTTCGCTGGATAGCGACTGAACGGCCGTCAGTAGGATCAAGGTGGCAAAGGGCAGCCACTGCCACGCCACGATCACGACGATCGATAGCAGGGGTGATTGCGACAGAAAGTCGTAAGGCTGTGCGCCAAAGAATTTCCACAGGTAGCTGAACAAGCCGTTGTCGACGTTGAAGAACATGTTCTTCCACACCAGCGCAGACACGGTCGGCATGACAAAGAAGGGGGCGATCACAAGGATGCGCACGATCCCTTGGCCAAACATCGGCTGGTCTAGCAACAATGCCAGCGCAACGCCGCCGCCGATGGTGATCAGTAGGATGCCGGCCACCATTTGCAGCGTCACCATGACCGACGACAAGAACGACGACGAGGTCAGGAACGATGCGTAGTTGCCAAAGCCGATCCAAGCATCAAACGTGCCGCGCATCGGACGGTAGTCCGCAAACGAAAAGTATAGGGTCATACAAAGCGGGACCAGCATCCACACCAGCAGCACAAAGACTGCAGGTGCGATCATAAGCCGCGCCGATGATTTTGAGTGTTCTGTCGCCATGACTGGCTCCTCCCGACAGTGAGCAGGGTCTTGCGCAGACCGCGCAAAAGCGCCCTGCGGAAAAGCCTACAATGATAAGTTGAATTTTCAAAAGAAATCGGGGGCGAGCGAACCCGCCCCCGATCTAGGTAAAGCTGGGCTTAGTAGCCTGCAGCTTCCATTTCTTCGGTTACGATCGACTGTGCGTTGGCCAGCGCTTCGTCAGCGGTCTGGTTGCCAGCAAGCGCGTCAGAGAACTGCTGCCCAGTCTGGGTTGCGATGCCCGAGAATTCTGGGATCGCGACGAACTGTACGCCAGTGTAAGGCACTTCTTGCACAGAGGGGTTCGAAGGATCGGCAGAGTTGATGCTGTCCAGTGTCATCTGCGCGAAGGGCGCAGCGGCCAGATAGTCAGCATTTTCGTACAGCGAGGTGCGTGTGCCTGGGGGAACGTTGGCCCAACCTTCTTCACCGGCGACGAGCGCGGTGTAGGACTGACCGGTTGCCCAGCTGATGAAGTCCTTAGCAATGTCCTGCTTTTCAGAAGAAGCGGGGATCGCCAGCGACCATGCCCACAGCCAGTTGCCGCGCTTGCCCAGACCGTTGTCGGGTGCCAGCGCGAAGCCAACCTTGTCAGCGACGGTGCTGTCAGCGCCGGTCACAAAGGATGCTGCCACGGTGGCGTCGATCCACATGCCGCACTTGCCCTGTTGGAACAGCGTCAGGTTTTCGTTGAAACCGTTGTTTGCTGCACCGGCGGGGCCGGATTCGTTCATCATGCCAAGGTAAAAGTCGATCGTCTCTTTCCACTCGGGGCTGTCGAACTGTGCTTTCCAGTCCATGTCGAACCAGCGTGCACCAAAGGAGTTGGACATGGCGGTCAAGAAGGCCATGTTCTCGCCCCAGCCAGCCTTGCCGCGTGCGCAGATGCCGTTGATGTCGGCGTCGCGGTCGGTCATGGCGGCAGCAGCTTCACGGATTTGGGTCCATGTTGGTGCGTCGGGCATTTCCAGACCGGCAGCTTCCATCAGGTCAGTGCGATACATGACCATCGAGGATTCGCCATAGAACGGTGCGGCGTACAATGTGCCGTCAACTGTCAGGCCGCCGCGGATTGCGGGCAGCAGGTCATCGGCGTTCCAGTCTTCTGCCATGCCTTCGTTCAGGGACACGAGCCAGTCGTTGTTGCCCCAGATCGGTGCTTCATACGTGCCGATCGTCATCACGTCGTACTGGCCACCGCCGGTCGAGATGTCGGTCGTGACGTTCTGGCGCAGAACGTTTTCTTCCAGAACAACCCAGTTGATCGTGTTGCCAGTCGCTTCTTCCCACTGAGGGGACAGTTTTTGCATCCGCACCATGTCGCCGTTGTTCACGGTCGCGATGGTGATTTCTTCTGCCATTGCGGCAGATGCCAAGCCAGCGGCTAGGCCGAAGCCGACTGCGGTGGACATCAGGTTGCGCTTCAAAGTCATGAAAAGTTCCTCCCACGGATTTTTACATGCGTTAAACTTAACGAGCGATGCGACCTTGCGTCAATATAAAATTTCAAAATTAAACGCTGCAACGCAGCAATGTGTATCCGACTTAGGCGGATTCACGGATTTTAAGGATGCCATCCATAAGGCGAATGACCTGATTCTCTGAGATATTTTCGGCGCGTAACTTTTCCAACAGGCGGTCCACGGCAGTCTGTCCGATGGCTGTAACATTCTGCGCGACAGTGGTCAGGGACGGTGTGGTGAAGGGGCAAAGCGGGTAATCGTCGTGTCCAGCGATTCGCAATCCGCCTTTGCGTTGGGCTCCTGGCTCTAATCCGTGCTGGGACGCGGCACGTAAGGCACCGATGGCGACGCGGTCATTGGCGCACAGGATTGACGACTCGATCAACTGGCCGCGTGCAAACATGTCGTCCAGAACCGCTAGGCCATGCGCCTCGAAATGGTCGTGTTCGTGGTAAAGGCGCGCGCCAACGATTTGCGGCTCGTGGCCCAATTCATGCATCTTTTCGATATAGGCGGCCTCGCGCTCTAGCGCGTTAAAGTTGACGCGCGGCATTGCCAAAAACACCGGCGGCGGGCCGACGCGGCAAAGATATTCTGTAATGGCACCAGTGCTTTGCCGGTGATCAGAGCCGATAAAATCCACGTCCCGTAGGGCTTTGGGGCGGGAGTCCATGAGGACGAAAGGCAGGCGCGCGTTCAGGCGGGCGTAGACGTCCATATCGCTGTTGTCGCCGAGCGGCGCAACGATTGCACCGTCGACATTCATGGATAGAAACGTCTCTGCCGCCCGCTTTTCAATCGCAGGATCAGCATGAGAGCATTGCGTGATGACCGTATACCCAGCGCGCAACGCTGCCGTCTCGATCGCCTCTAGTAAGAGTGTAAAAAATAGGTCGTTTAGGTAGGGGATGATCACGCCGATCAAACCGGTCGTTTTGCGGTTCATGCGCGTGGCAAAGAAATTCGGTGTGTATTCAACCCTTTCCAGCCCATCGACGATGCGCGCGACAGAGGATTTGCTAACCTTAGTCGGGTCCTGAAAGTAGCGTGACAGCGTTGGGCGAGAGACGCCAATAGCTTCGGCCAGCTCTTCCATGGTGTGAATTTTCGGCTTCGCCATTTTAAGCGGCTCCCTCAAGGTGCGTGGGAAGGTTAGACACTACGTCAAAAAATCAGGCAAGGTGCAGCTCGGTAATTTACACGCGTAAATAATTATGCAATCGCGCGGTGGTGTACTCTTACGCGATCGTGCAGTTTTGGTTGAAATGCCGGATATCGCAGCCTGCTAGCGTCGATTTGGCAATCACGCAGTGACCACTGCATGCTGTGACGCGGCGGAATTGATGAAATTACACTTCGCCCTCGCTAGGTGGGCGGCAGTCAAACCTTGGAGTCCTGTGCAATGCCCCGCGTCCCTTTTAGCGTCACCCATAGCCTACCAATCGATGTCGCCGCACAGCGACTGCTTGCTGGCGTGCCAAAGCTTGAAAAGGCGATCCCTGGTGGCGGCAAGGTCGAGGCGACTCAGATTGGTGAGGACGGCATGCTGCTGCGCATCGGTGTCATGGGGCAGACAATCACAGTTGATTCCATCCTGACGGCAGACGCCGTCGGCGGCACGGTCGAAATTCCGTTGGTGCTTGCCATGATGAAGGGGCAGATTTCCCAGATGGTGGAAGGTGCGATCACACGCATGCTGGGCGCAGACCCGCAAAAGCAGGCCGCAGAGCAGCCCGCTTAGGGCTGATCGTACAGGTTTTAGGTGTCGGAGCGGGTCGCCCAGATCTTGTCTGCGGGCGGTTGCGGCAGGTCTTCGACATCGCGGCAGCGATGCAAGTGCACCTTGGCGATAAAGTTGGCCGTGATCGGCGCTGTCACAAACAGAAATGCCATGACAAGCATCTCGTGCAGGGACGGCATGCCGGTCGCAAAGCTGTAGACCATTGAGGCCAGCAACAGCGATCCGACGCCCAACGTGGCCGAAAGCGTCGGCGCATGCAGCCGGGACATCGCATCGGACAGTTTGAGAAGCCCCAAAGAGCCTGCCAGCGTGAAAGATGCGCCAATCAAAAGCAGGACGGACACCGCGATTTCTGCGTAAAGTGGCAAAGTCATTCGGTAATATCCCCCCGAAGCACAAAGCGGCACAGCGCCACGGTCGACACAAAGCCAAGCATGGCGATGATCATCGCGCTTTCAAAATACATTTGTGTGCCAAGGCTCATCCCCGCAAGGATGATCAGCGCAATCGCGTTAATGACCATCGTATCAAGCGCAAGGATGCGATCCCCGACATGCGGGCCGCGCAAAAGGCGCACCATGGCCAAGACTTGCGCAAGGCCCACGGTCCCGACAGCGATATAAAGCGCAGTTGCGATCATGGAAAAATCTCCTTCAGGCGCCGCTCGTAACGGGACTTGATGTCGTCGCGCACACCGTCCGGGTCTGGTGCATGCAGCGCGTGGACAAGCAAAGCCGTGCCATCGGCGCTTAGATCCGCGGACAAGGTGCCGGGCGTCAGTGTAATTGATCCGGCCAGTAGCGTGATCGCTTCTGGTTTTTTCAGGTCGAGCGGAATCACGATCCACGCTGGCTGCAAAGAGCTGTCAGGCTTGAACAGGATCTGCCATGCGACCTGCGCGTTGGATTTGATGATGTCATAGATCACGATCAGGCAATAAATGACCAGACGAAAGGGGCGCGCGACCGGGGGGCGGTCGGGCCAATAGGCTGCCGTCACGATAGGAATTAAGACGCCCAATATCGTTCCAAACACGACCGTGCCAAGGGTGGCGCTGTTGTTGAGCAGACACCACACAGCAACAAGTATCACGGTCAGCAGAGGATGCGGAGCGAGGCGACGGGTCAGGCGTAGCGGCATATCAATGCCCCCCTTCGTCAGTTTGTTTGGTTGCATCATCGGCGTGATCGTCGCCGTAGGAATCGGATTTGATCACCTTTCCCGGCATCGACAGTACGGCCGAGATATAGGGCTCTGGCGCAAAGAGCTGCGCCGCAGTGGCGGACAGATTGCGCGTCACGGGCCCGGCAAAGATCGTCAGGGCGACAAGCAGCGCAATCAGACTACCAATGGCGACCATCGGCAAGGCGGGCTGCGGCGGGGATAGATCGGCGATGTTTGCCTCTTCGTCCTCGCATTCGGCCGTATCAGCCTGCACCAAGGCGACCTGGTGGGAACGCCAGAAAATCTGGCTGCCTGCGCGGCTAAACCCGACAACGGCAATCAGCGATCCAATCAGCACCGTGCCCCAGACCCACCACACCAGCGCAGAGTCCCGCGCCGCGTCGAGGATCAAAAGCTTGCCCACAAAGCCGGACAGCGGTGGCAGGCCCGTCATGCCAATCGCGGCGACAAAGAACATGCCAGCAACCAACGGGCCGCCCGCGACGGGCACCGCATCGTTCAGCCAAGCGCCGGCTTTGCCGCGACGATCACGCAGCACGTCAACCAGCAAAAACAGCGCCGCCGTCGCAAAGGTCGAGTGGATGGCATAGTACAGCGCGGCGACAATCCCGTCCGGCGTAAAGACGGCGACAGCGCTCAGTAGCATACCCATTGAGCCTATGACCGAAAAAGCGACCAGCTTATCGATCCGGCGCGCGCCGAGCACACCGATCATCCCCAGCGCAAGCGTTAGCAACGCGGCGGGCATCAACCACGTGTCGAACAGCCCCTGCGTCAGCGCCAGATCCGGCGGAAAAACCAGCGTATAGATACGGATGATCCCATAAGCACCGACCTTGGTCATAATGGCGAACAGGGCGGCAACGGGGGCAGGGGCCTCTGCATAGCTGGCGGGCAGCCAGAAGTGCAGCGGCAAAATGGCTGCCTTGACCGCAAAGACCAGCAGCAGCAGCACGGCGGCTACGCGAATGCCCGCATTGTCGGCTAAATCGAGCGTCGCCACACGCTCTGCCAGATCGGCCATGTTCAGTGTGCCAGTCTGGGCGTAGATCGTGCCAAGCGCGAACAGAAACAGGGTCGACCCCAGCAGGTTATACAGCACATATTGCGTGCCTGCGCGCAGCCTCTCCGCGCCGCCTGCGTGGACCATCAGGCCGTAGGATGCGATCAGCAGCACCTCGAAGAAGACAAACAGGTTGAACACGTCCCCGGTCAGGAAGGCCCCCATGATCCCCATCAGCTGAAACTGATAGAGCGGGTGAAAATGCCGCCCCCGCGTGTCCCAGCCGCTGCCGATGGCATAAAGCAGGACCAGCGGTGCAAGGACAGCAGTGACCAGCACCATCAGCGTAGACAGGCGGTCCGCGACCAGCACGATGCCGAATGGTGCCTGCCAATGGCCCAGCTGATAAACGCTGATCGTCCCGTCAGAGGCCTGCCAGAACAGCCCGGCTGCGATACCCAGCAAAACGACAGTGCCTGCGACCGACAAGGTGCGCTGCAAAGAGATATGAAAGCGCGCGACCAGCACCAAAATGGCGGCCAGCATGGCGGGCAGAACGACGGGGGCGATAATCCAATGGGTCATTCCACTGCCTCCCCGCGCAGAGTCTGCGGTGCTTGGGGGATATCCGCGTGCGGATCAGGCACATCGACCAGATCATCACCCGCGCTGAGGTACGACCCAAGCGCCATGATGACGACCACGGCAGTCATGCCGAATGAAATCACGATGGCAGTCAGCACCAGCGCTTGCGGCAGCGGGTCGGCGTAGACGTCCACGCCGTCACGCAGCACAGGCGGCGCGTTCACGGTCAGGCGGCCAGATGCGAACAGAAACACGTTCACGGCATAGCTTAGCAGTGATGTGCCGATGATGACGGAAAACGTGCGCTGGCGTAGCACCATGTAAATTCCGGCGGCGGTTAGCACGCCGATGGCAGAGGCGATAAGCAGTTCCATAATCAGCCCTCCTCGGCCGTAGAGGTGCGGGACGGGTCGATATCGATGGCGTATTCGCTGTCTTCTGTCCCGGCGCGGCGGCCAAGGCGGAAGAAGCTTTCCAGCAGCAGCATGACGGCACCGACGACGGATAGGAACACGCCAAGGTCAAAGCCCATGGCTGTGGCCAGTTCGAATTCTTGCATCGGCGGGATGCGGAAATAACCGAAGGCGGATGTCAGGAACGGCTCTCCTGCGAACCACGATCCGATGCCGGTCAGACCCGCGCAAAGCACGCCTGCGCCGATAATGCCGTGGTAGGGGTAGCGTTGTCGCTTTTCGGCCCAAGCAAAGCCAGAGGCCATGTACTGCATGACCACAGCGATCGCGACGACCAGACCCGCAACGAACCCGCCGCCGGGTTCATTATGACCGCGCAGGAAGATATAGACGCCAACCATCAGCACGACGGGCATCATGACGCGGGTCAGCACGACCATCATGAGCGGGTGTGCGTCGCCAGCGCGGGCCTCTTCAAAGTCGCGGTTCAGCAGCTTGGCGCGGACGGGTCCGTTCAGCAGCGCCTCTGTCAGCGCGTAGATCACCAGCGCTGCAATACCGAGGACGATGATCTCGCCGAACGTATCATAGCCACGGAAGTCCACGAGGATGACGTTCACGACGTTGTCGCCGCCGCCGCCCTTGTAAGAATTCGCAAGGTGGTATTCGGAAATCGACGCCAGCGGAAAGCCGGACATCAGAATTGTCCAAACCAGCCCGGCCACCGCCGCGCCGCCGATCAGGGCGATCACCGCATCGCGTGTGCGGCGGATGGGGGTCGATTCCTTGGGGCTGCGGTTGGGCAAGAAGTTCAGTGCCAGCAGGAGTAGGATAATCGTCACCACCTCGACCGAGATTTGCGTCAGGGCAAGGTCAGGGGCAGAGAAGTAGTTGAAGCTGACCGAAACGATCAGGCCGATGATCCCCATCAGGATCAACACGGCCAAACGGTTGCGGTGATAGAAGACCAAGAAACAGGTCGCAGCAATCAGCATGCCCCACAGCATTGCTGCAATCGGCGTGACCCTCAGCATGTCGCGCGTCGCACCGCCAGCGGTACCGGTGGACCACGCGTGGGTGCCGACGGCCACGACAGCCAGCGTGAAAATCGCGGCGTAACGGGTAAAGCTACCGTCATGCAGCGTGCGGCTGAAGCGGCCAGCGCCGTTCGCCAGCGCCTTGATCAGGGTGTCAAAGATATCCTTCGCCTCTGGCCGGGGGGCAGATTCCCACATGCGCGATAGCGGGCTAAACAACGCCAGCCAGATCAGGCCGCCAACGACGGCGATCATGGACATAAACAGCGCGGGCTTGAAGCCATGCCAAAGCGCGAGATGCTCCTCTGGCAGTTCGGCAACGCCGCCCACGACAGCCTCTGTCACTAAGCGGACAAAAGGCTCGGCCATAAACGGGGCGACGCCAAGGGCGATCACGGGGATCATCAGCAGGGCAGGGGAAAACCACAGGCCCGCCTTTGGGTCGTGGGGATGGGCAGGATAGTCATCCCGCTCTGCACCCAAGAACGTGTGAGAGATGAAGCGGAATGAGTAAGCCGCCGAAAACAGCGCGCCAATCGTTGCCACGACAGCGACCAGCAGGGGGCTACCGAACAAGGTAGTGTGCACCGCTTCTTCCAGCATCATTTCCTTGGAAATAAAGCCGTTCAGCAGCGGAATACCAGCCATCGACAAACCCGCCAGCGTCGCCAACACAAAGGTCAGTGGCATGACGTGCCGCAGCCCGCCCAGTTTGCGCATATCGCGGGTATGCACGCCGTGATCAACGATGCCCGCCACCATGAAAAGCGCCGCCTTAAAGCTGGCGTGGTTCAAAATATGAAAGACCGCCGCCATAGCGCCAAAGGTGGTCCCGGTGCCAAGCAGGAAGCAAATCAGGCCAAGATGAGAGACGGTCGAGAACGCGAGCAAAGCCTTGAGGTCATTTTTGAAGAAGGCGATGAATGCGCCAAGCACCATGGTGATCAAACCGACAGAGCAGACCAGCGTGACCCAGACATCGGTGCCCGACAGGACTGGCCACATGCGGGCCATCAGGAACAAGCCGGCTTTGACCATCGTGGCAGAGTGCAGATAAGCGGACACCGGGGTTGGCGCGCTCATCGCGTGGGGCAGCCAGAAGTGGAACGGGAACTGCGCGGATTTTGTGAAACAGCCGGTCAGGATCAGCAGCAAGGCCGGCAGATACAGCGGCGAGGCTTGGATCAACTCGCGGTTTTCCAAGATGACGGTCAGGTCATAGCTGCCGACAATCTGGCCAAGGATCAGCATGCCGCCGATCATCGCAAGCCCGCCCATGCCGGTAACGGTCAGGGCCATCCGTGCGCCTTGGCGCCCTGCAGGCAGATGTTTCCAAAAGCCGATCAGCAGGAAGGACGATAGCGACGTCAGTTCCCAGAATACCAGCAACATCAGGATGTTGTCAGATAGAACGATACCGACCATCGCGCCTTGGAACAACAGCAAGTAGCTGAAAAACTCGCCCATATTGTCGTCGCGGGACAGATACCAGCGTGCGTAAATGATGATCAGCAGGCCGATCCCAAGGATCAGCGCCGCGAACATAAAGCCCAGCGGATCAAGGAACAGGTTCAGGTTCAAACCCAGATCCGGCAGCCAGTCCAGACGGGCGGTTGCGACCTGTCCCCCTAGCACAGCGGGCAGGTGGGTCATCAGGCCAATGAAGGCCAACGCACTTACCGTGAAGGTTGCGACAAAGCACGCCTGACGTCCGGCCCTGATAAACAGACCGGGTAGCAGTGCACCAAGGAAGGGCAGGGCGACGATGATAAACAATGACATGGCAATGTTATTGCCGAGGGTGCCGCGAACAGCCAGCCCTTTTCATGCAAAACCCACCGGTTTTCGTCAGTTTTCGCCCTCTCTGCCGCGATTTTTATCTGCCGGCGGCGCCGCCCAGATGCACGGCAACAGACTGCAAGATTTCAATAGCTTGCGGTGTGGCATCTGGCCACAGGTGCCACATATGGAAAAGGTCTGGCAGGATCATTGAAGTGACGGTCGCGCCTTGCTGTGCCGCATTGCGGGCAAGTAGCAGGGAATCGTCTAGCAGAACCTCGCGCGTTGTGGCGGTGACCAACAGGGGCGGCAGGCCGCTTAGGTCTGCATAAAGAGGGGAAGCCGCTGGATCATCGTTCGGCAGGTGGCCAAGCGCCATGTCGCTAAGTCTGCGATCTTGCGCGTTGTCGTTCATTAGATCACGGGGCGTATTGCGGACCCGCGTGGTGCTTTGCCCGCTGCGGTCCGTGTTGGGGGAAAGGACGGCAAGCTTGCCGATTAGACCCCCGCGTTCCAAGGCGATGTTCAGCGCCAAATGCCCGCCAGCACTATCGCCCACCAGATCGCAGGACCCGATCGCATCCACGACCGCCTTAGCTGCTGTCAATTGCGCGGGCCAAGGGTGTTCAGGGGCAAGCGGATAATCCGGCACGAACACGGCGCGGTCGCTCAGGCCCGCTAAAGCCTGCGCCGGCGCGGCGTGGCTGTCCGATCCACCAAAGACATAGCCGCCGCCGTGCAGCCAGACGATCGGCTTACCGCCCTGCCCGAACCAGCGTCCGGGGCAGCCGCCGACATCTTGCTGCGGCGGCAGGTCGGGCACGGTCCCCGCCTGCGCAAGCGCCAGAAAAGCCGCCCGCATGTTCGCGGGCGACCCTTCTACCGGGGTGTCCCGGATATGCTGTTCCAGCGCAGCGCGGTCCATCAGACGTTAATCGACCCGACGGCCCCGCCGTCGATGCGCCAGTTCGAACCGGTGACAAAGGACGACAGCTCGCTGCACAAGAACACGATCACGGGGGCGACTTCCTCGACTTTGCCGCGGCGCTTCATCACCAGATAGGGGCGCTCTTCCTCAAGGAAGCTTTCGACGGCTTCGTCAAAGCTGCAGCCTTTTTCCTCTTTGCGCTTTTCCATCATGCCATCGGTCATTGGCGTTTCAATAAAGGCGGGCGCGATGCAGTTCACCAATAGGCCTTTGTCCGAATGCGCCATAGCGATGCTTTTGGCATGGCTGAGCAGGGCGGATTTCGCGGAGTTATAAACGGTTTCTTCGGGATAAGGCTGGGCCACGTTTTCCGACGTGACAAAGACGACGCGGCCCCAGCCGCGGTCGATCATGGGCGGGCACAAATGACGCGCCATGCGCACGCCCGACATAAAGTCGATGTTCAGCGCGTCTTCCCACGCTTCCTCGCTCATCGTCAGGGGATCGCCTTTGTCGCCGGTGACGCCAGCGGCATGAACCCAGATGTCGAAATCTGTGCCCGCCTTGGCGATAAAGTCATCAACGCCCGATTTGCTGGACAGATCGCCCGCGATGCATTCGATGCCAAACTCCTTGCGGAGAGGCTCTAGATCCTCGTCCTTCAGGTCGGTTGCGGTGACGGTGACGCCTGCTTCGATAAAGCGCTTAATCGTCTCGATGCCCATGCCGCCCGACCCGCCGGTAACCAATGCGCGTTTTCCTTTTATGCCAAGATCCATGACTTGCTCCAAATTAGTAAAGTTGCTGCCCAACGATCCGTGCCGCGCCCGGGTTCCATGATCACCATTGTGTCATGACCGGGGAACCGCCGTTCGGCCAAGGCGGTTGGTGCGGGAACCAACTGGCAGATATGACAGGATATTTATCATGACCGATGCACCGAAGATTCCGGGCCAACATCAGGATTCCATGCCCGCACATGAATGCAACATGGACCCAGCCCCCGATTTCATGCCGCGCCATCCGGGTGTGGGTAAACTCAAGGGTAAGGTGGCGCTGATCACCGGCGGTGACAGCGGCATCGGGCGCGCTGTGTCGGTCCTTTTCGCCCGTGAAGGTGCGAAGGTAGCGATTGCCTATTTCAACGAAGATCGCGACGCCGAAGAGACAAAGCGTCTGGTCGAAGCAGAGGGATCGCAGGCGCTGCTGATCCCCGGGGATCTGGCGATCAAGGATCACGCCACCGCTGCTGTAGAAAAGACAGTGGCAGGGTTTGGTCAGCTTGATATCTTGATCAATAACGCCGCGATGCAGTGGATCGACGAAGACCTGACAGAGCTGTCAGAGGAACGTCTGCGCCGCACGATGGACAGCAACGTCATGTCCTATTTCTTTTGCACGCAAGCCGCCCTGCCGCATCTGAAAAAAGGTGACTGCATCATCAACACGACCTCGGTCAACGCGTTCAAAGGGAATGCGAGCTTGATTTCCTATTCCACCACACGCGGCGCATCGCTGGCATTCAGCCGGTCGATGTCGGCCAATTTGGTTGAAAAAGGCATTCGGGTGAACGCCGTGGCCCCCGGGCCGATTTGGACGCCTTTCATCCCCGGCTCTATGCCCGCTGATATGGTCGAAGACTTCGGATCGGACGTGCCGATGGGCCGCGCCGGGCAGCCTTGGGAGGTCGCAACCGCGTATCTGTTCCTTGCATCCAGCGATGGCAGCTATTTCACAGGTCAGACCCTGCATCCGAATGGAGGCATGATCGTTGGAGCATAATAAAACCCCGGCAATCTGTCAGATTTACCCGCGTTCGTTTCAGGATTCCAATGGCAGCGGGACCGGCGATTTGCCGGGAATTACGCGGCGGTTGGATCAGATTGCAGACCTTGGCGTGGATGCGATTTGGCTGTCGCCAATCTATGTGTCGCCCATGATCGACGGTGGCTATGACATCGTCGATCACCGTCACATAGACCCTATGTTTGGCACTTTGGACGATTTTGACACTATGGTCGCCAAAGCGCATGACCTTGGGTTGCAGGTTTATCTGGACCAAGTGCTGAACCACACCAGCGACCAAAGCCCTTGGTTCCAAGATGCGATTGCGGGGGACGAGGGCAAGGCCGACCATTACCTGTGGCGCGATCCCAAGCCTGATGGCAGCCCGCCCAACAATTGGCTGTCGCAGTTCGGGCTGCCCGCATGGCACTGGAACCATCAGCGGCGGCAATATTACTACAGCCAGTTTTTGCCGCAGCAGCCTTGCCTGAACCTGCGCTGCCCCGGCGTGCAAGATGCAATTGCGACCCAGATGCGCGGATGGCGGGATCGCGGCGTCGACGGGTTCCGTTTTGACGTGGTCACGGCGTTCCTGTGGGACGAAGTGATGAAGGATAACCCCCCCGCCCGGCCAGAGGTGCAGGACAAAGTCGCAGGCGAGAATTTCAACCCCTACACCTATCAGGACCATGTCTATGACATGCTGCCCGGCGATGGTGCCGCTTATGCGGAAAACCTGCGCAAATGGGCGGGCGATGACGCCTATCTGTTTGGGGAAAACACGTCAGGCAATCAGTCGATTGAGCTGGCGATGGCCTTTACCCAGCCGGGGCGATTGGATGCGGTTTACACCACCGACTTGCCTGAAGGACGCGGTAGCCCTGCAACCATCGCAGATATGGTGAACCGAAGTGACAGCCTACACCGCATCGCGGGTTGGCTGTCGAGCCATGATCAACCGCGCCACTCGCGCGGGGACGCCTCTGATCTGGTGTTGGCGCTGCAAATGGCGTTCTTGCCCGGCCCTTGGATCATCTACCAAGGCGAGGATTTGTCATTGCCGCAGCCCAAGCTGGCCAAAGGCGATGTGACCGATCCGCTTGACCTGCTGTACTGGCCCGATGGCCCGGGGCGTGAAGGCGCGCGTGTGCCTGTGCCATGGACGGCGGATCGCACCGATCACCACGGGTTTACGTCTGGAATGCCATGGCTGCCGATGGCGTGGGATGGCAAAACCGTCCAGCGCGGATTGAACGTGGTCCGGCCATTCTATCGCGAGGTGATCGGCCTGCGCCGCGACCACGATTGGGCTGGCGCGCAAGTGATCGCATGCGAGGCGGATGGTGATGTGCTGGACATGACGATCCAAACTCAAACAGATCAGCGCTTTCGCGGTCTGTTCAGTCACGGCGCTGGGCAGCCAGGCAATTGCCCTGATACAGAGCCGCTTTTCCGCGCCGATCCTGCCGATGCGCAGGGCTGGTTTGGCGCGATTTGGCAGGTTTAGGGACGTGCCCCGCCGTTAGGCGGGGCCGCCTTGGGTCAACACAAGGACGCTTTGCCATGGGGCCTCAATAGTCCCCGACACTGTCAAATGCGCCGCTGGATCGTTGGCGGATGTGTCCAGTTGTTGCGCCCAGTCGCCTTCTGGCAAGGCGAACTCTGCCGTATCGCCCGCGTTCAGGATCAACAACACGTCCGCGCCGCCTGACATCACGACCCGTTTGGCAAAAATGCGCAGGCCGCCGTCGTGCCAGTCGTCCTCGCTCATCTCGCGTCCCTCGGCGTGCAGCCAGCGGATCGCTTTGCCGTCCGATAGCTCTGCGTTGCCAAAGCTGGTGTCGATGAACTCGTCAAGTTTCTGGCGCAGCGCAAGGGCGGCCGTGGCGGAGGCAATCAGCGTCTGGTCCGCGTTATCCCAATCGAGCCAGGTCAGATCGTTGTCTTGGCAATAGGCGTTGTTATTGCCCTGCTGCGTCTGGCCGAACTCATCCCCCGCAAGGATCATCGGGACGCCTTGGCTTAGCGCGACAGTCGCCAGCATGGCCTTCACCCGCCGCTTGCGTGCCTCAAGAATCGCGGGATCGTCGGTCGGCCCCTCCGTCCCAAGATTGTCGCTGATGTTATTGTCATGCCCGTCGCGACCATCTTCGCCATTCGCGTCGTTGTGCTTGTCGTTATAGGCGGTCGTGTCCCACAGGGTGAAACCGTCATGGGCCGCGACAAAGTTGACCGACGACGTTGCGGGCCGGTTATCGTGGTTGAACTGGACAGGCGATCCGGACAAACGCTCGCTCATCGGGGCGATCATGCTGTCATCGCGTCGCCAGAAGGCGCGAATATCGTCGCGCGACTTGTCGTTCCATTCGCGGAACGGCCAAACGAAGCCGCCGACCTGATAGCCGCCGTGGCCGATGTCCCAAGGCTCTGCGATCAGTTTGACGGCAGACAGCACCGGGTCCTGCCGGATCGTCGCAAAGAAGTTGCCGCTGCGGTCGAACCCGTCCGCCTCCCGCGCGAGGGTCGAGGCAAGGTCGAAGCGGAAGCCGTCGACATGCATCACCTCTACCCAATAGCGCAGCGAATCCATGACCATGCGCAGCACCATCGGGTGCTGCACGTTCAGCGTATTGCCCGTGCCCGTGGTGTCATAGACGTGGCGTTTATCATCGCCGGTCATGTAATAGGTCGCGTTGTCGATGCCGCGAAACGACAGGGTCGGCCCCATCTCGTTGCCTTCGCAGGTGTGGTTATAGACGACGTCTAGGATCACCTCGATCCCGGCGGCGTGGAAGCGGTCGATCGCCTCTTTCACCTCGCGGATATCCCAGCTTTTCAGATATCCTTGGTGCGGGGCAAAAAAGGACAGGGTGTTGTAGCCCCAATAGTTCGACAGGCCTTTTTCGATCAGATAGTTGTCGTTCGCAAAGGCATGGATCGGCAGCAGCTCAATCGCGGTCACGCCAAGCTTTGTCAGATGCTCGATCACCGGATCGGACGACAGCGCGGCAAAAGTGCCGCGATCAGCCTGCACGACGCCGGGGTGCTTCATCGTCAGGCCCTTGACGTGCGCCTCGTAGATGACGGTTTTGTCCCACCGGGTGCGCAGGGCATCGTTGCGGTCCCACTGGTAATCGTCACCGGTGACAACGCCTTTTGGCATGAACTGCGCAGAGTCGCGGTCGTCAAAGGTCAGATCGTCTTCGCCGACTTGATAGCCGAACAAGGAATCATCCCAGACCAGCTTGCCCATCAACGCGCGGGCGTAGGGGTCAAGCAGCAGCTTGTTTGGATTAAACCTGTCGCCATTTTCTGGATCGTAGGGGCCATGCACACGGTAGCCATAACGCTGGCCGATTTTCAGGCCGGGCACAAAGCCGTGCCAAACGCCGCCTTCCATATCGGGCAGGGCGACGCGGGCCGTCTCGTTCTGGCCGGATTCGTCGTATAAACACAGCTCAACCTTTTCGGCGGCGTTGGAAAAGAGGGCGAAGTTGACGCCATCGTCGCGCGCCTCGGTGCCCATTTTATCGGGCCGGGCCAAAGAGGTATCGAAGGTCGCGTTGGCCGACGGATTGGTCGTCATTCTGTGTCATCCTATATGCGCCGCGCGGTCTGCAGTTGTCGCGGCAGGTGGCATCGGGCGATTGTCGCGCGCGCCTTAATCGTGGATCAACGCCGATCTGCAAAACCTGTTCCGCTGCAGTGCAGAAACAGGATGCAGCGTCCCTAAATCAGGCGGTTCCGCTGTTTATTAGGGCAGTCATGCCATCCAAGACGACCTTTACCGGCTGGGGCGCCTGCAGATCGCAATGCAGGGCCAGTCGTTGACCTGCCGTGGCGCGTTGCACTGTGATGATCCCAGCTAGATCGCGCGAAATCCGGCAGGTCGCGGTTTCAAAGAATGCCGGGTCCGCCTGTCGCAGTTGCAAAAGCTGGCGCGACAAACGGGCCTTGTCCCCAGCAAAGCCCGGCGCATCGGTCAGTTTCATCAACTGGTCCAGATCGACAGCACGGCGGTTGTCCGGGTCGGTCAGTGCGAAATGCGCGCCAAGGCAGCTACGATAAATGTCGGGCACCCCGGTCATCGTCAGCTTTAGGGCCGTCTGGATCAGCGATAGCCGCTCGCCCAGCATGATCAATCGGTCCAAGGCGGCAGGACGTGCCGTCTGCCACTGCGCCGTTAGGTGCGGAATTAGGTTCAGCACGCGGGCTTCGGCGTCGGTGTCGGGATAGGTCCAGTTGGTCATGCGTTTGGCTTCTCGCATGGCTTTGGTCATGTGGTCGTGCAGGCGTTCGTTAATATCGTCCGACGCATCCCAAATCGCCAGCGCGCTTTGCACCAGATACCAACGTGTATTCGGCCGCACGAGGTCGGCACCAGGCAGCAACGTTGTCTGTGCGATCAAGTCCAGCAGATCGCCAGGCAGGTGACTGCAGGCGACAAGGCGCATGCGCGAATCCTCTGACCGCTTGGTGTCGTGGGATGACGTGAGGGTCAGTGCGGTAGGCAAGCGGTGCGCTAGCCAGTCGTTCAGCGCATCGTCCGTGATTGTGACCGCGTCGGGGTCGGCCCCGACCTCGTTCGCGGCGATATAGGCGTTCCAGCGGAAACCGGCGGTATCCTCGTGTGATTTCGCCAGCAAGGCACCGGTGACTTGTTGGAACCGGACCTGTAGGCGCTGGGCCTGCGGCGTTTGCGGGTTTACGATGCAATCGGTCAATAGGCGCACGACGTTGTCGGTACGCAGATCGCGCGCGGCTTCGTCCGCAACCTGCTGCATGAGGGCCAAATCCTCTGGCCGGCTTTTGCTGCTGGCCAAATAAGTGCGATAACGCGGAAAAGCGACGAGCAGGGCAATGACCGCCTCGCGCAGCGCCTCTTGCCCCTGTTCATCACCGGCCGCCTGCGCGGCGGCGTCCGCCAGTGCGATCATTTGCTGCAGCTCTGCCGCCAGATCCTGACGCAGGACTTCGTGTTTGGCGGACGTCAATGCGTCGTGAAACCGGCCCTTGCGCCCGGTCTGGTCCTGCCATGCTGCCAGCAAGGTTGCGTGACCGTCGCCATCGGTCAGCACGCGGGCAATCTGGCGCGCGGCCTCGTATCCGGTCGTGCCGGCAAGGCCCCAATCGGGCAAGTCTTCGTCGCCGGTCAGGATCTTTTCGACCCAAATTGGCGTGTCCGGCACGCGGGCTTTTAGCTTTTCAAGATAGGCACAAGGATCGGCGAGCCCGTCGATGTGATCCAGCCGCAGTCCCTGAACTTGACCCGTTTCGATCAGATCAAAGGTTTTGCGATGCATGTCGCCGAAAACGGCATCATCCTCGACCCGCATCCCGATCAGACCCGTGACGTTGAAAAAACGCCGGTGCGTGATGCTGTCCCGTTCGCGCTGCCAAGGCGTCAGCCGCCATGCCTGCGCATCGTGAAGTTTTGACAGATCGACGCCACCCCTCACGCTGGCAGGGTTTAGCGGAATCGCCAGATCGCCAACGCGCAGCACGGGACCGTCGGCCTCTTGGTCCAGACTGACTTTGCCGTCCTCAAGCAACGCCTCGAAGTTGTCGGTCAGAAACGGCAGCAGCAGGCGTTCGGACCAGTCGATATCAAAGTGCGGGGCAAAGCGGCTATCACTACCGTGGCGCAGCACATCGCGTAGCCATGGGTTTTCCAGCGAAAAGGCGGTGTGGTTCGGGACGATGTCGATAATGATCCCGATTCCAGCAGCCTGCGCCGCAGCGGCAAGCCTAGCGAACCCGTCATCGCCGCCCAAAGAGGGTTCGATCACATTGGGGTCGATCACATCATAGCCGTGGGTCGATCCGGTTTGCGCTGCAAAGATTGGAGACAGATAAAGGTGGCTGATCCCGTTGGACTTCAGGTGGGGCAGATAGCGTTCAGCCGCCGCGAAATCGACGCCTTCGCGCAGTTGCAGACGATAGGTGGCCGTGAATGGGATCATGTCTGCTCAATCCATGTATGAAATGCGAAATCGTCCTGTGGTGACCCAAGACTTAGTTGGGTTTGCGCCGCTGGCCAGTTGCCCGTCGGGACGGGTTGGCCCAGTTGGATGGTGCTATTCAGCAGGCCCGTGTTGAACTGCCATGTGACCCGCAGCGCCTTTGGCCCGATGATCTGGGCCCGCGCTAAGGTCAGTCCGCTGTGCAACAACGGCAGCACGACAGCGCGCCGCCATGTCAGCAGACGCGCCGTCAGATCGCGCCAATCAGCTGCATCCGGGGGCGGCGCGTCATAGGGGCGGGCACCGTGAAATGTTTGCGGGTCCAGTGGATCCGGCAGGGCACCGTCAAACCCGCTGAAGGCGGAAAACTCTGACAGGCGGCCATTGCGGACGGCATCGGCCAGATCGCCGGTAAAGTTGCAAAAGAAGGGAAAAGGGGTGCGTGCGCCGATCTCTTCGCCTTGAAATAGCATGGGCACGAAGGGCGACGTCAGTAGCATAGCGTGCGCCACTTGCATCGCTTCGGGTGACGAAAGGGCGATCAGGCGTTCGCCAAGGGCGCGGTTGCCGATTTGGTCGTGGGTCTGATTGGCGTTCACAAAGGCCTGCGGCGGTAGATGCCCGCTTGGTGCACCGCGCGGCTTTGCACCTGCGTCCTGTCCGGGGCGAGGCTGCCCTTGGTCAACGTGGCCTTCGGTCAGGGCGGTGGCCAGATCGCGGATCGGATCGGCGGCAAAGGGGGCGTAGTATCCTTCGTTTTCGCCTGTCAGCAGACAGTGCAGGCTGTGATGGTAGTCATCGTTCCATTGGGTGTCAGTGACGCCAGCGTCGCGGTGATGGGGCAGGTTACGCTCATCCTCTGCGATCAAGTGCAGGGGGCGGGGCAGGTTCAGTGCGCGCAGCTGGGTAGAGAGTTCGGCAAGAAACTCTGGCGTGGATGGGTCTTGGATCTGGTGCACAGCGTCCAATCGCAGCCCGTCGACGCCAAAGTCACGCACCCACATGATCGCGTTTTGAATAAAGAACGCGCGCACCGGCCTTTGCGTAAAATCAATTGCTGGCCCCCAAGGGGTCGTGCGGTTCGCGTCAAAGAAGTCGGGGCTGATGCTGTGCAGGTAAGCCCCCGCTGGCCCGAAATGGTTATAGACGACATCAAGGATCACCGACATGCCAAGCCCGTGCGCGGCCGCGACGAAGGCGGCGAAATCTTCGGGTGTGCCATAGGCGGGATGCACGGCGTAGGGCAGAACGCCGTCATAGCCCCAGCCGCGATTGCCGGCGAACTGGGCGATCGGCATCACCTCTACCGTGTTGATACCCAGATCAGCGAGGTCCGGCAGCTTTTTAGCGGCGGCGGCGAATGTGCCTGCCTTGGTAAAGGTGCCGATGTGGATTTCGCTGATCACGCTGTCACGCCAGTCGCGGCCGGTCCAAGTGTTGGTGGATTGCGGCGGAATGGTCAGCAGCGATGGCGCATGAACATCCCCGCTTTGCTGTCGCGCGGCGGGGTCGGGGATGCGGGTGCCATCGACATCAAAGACATATGCAGCTGCGGCAGGTGCCATAACTGTGCCGCGAAATGTGCCGTCCGTGCCGCGCGTCAGGGAGGTAGGGGTTCCATCGACGACGACGCTGACCGCCCTCGCTTGCGGCGACCAAAGGGCTGCGGTCCACATATCCGGCCCGCTGGGCAGCAGGCCCCAATGCTGCGACGTTACTTCGTCCATAACCCTTAACCTTTGCCGCTTTTGTCCCCTTTCAGAACCCCGAACGCACCTCCGCGGTTCCGCGTGTGTTTGATACTGCACGCCTCGCGCCCTAGCTTGCAAGAAGCCGATGATCGGCGCTGATCAAAGGACGATCCCCAATGTCGCCAAAGATACGCAGTAGCCTTGCCACTTGGGCCGGATTTGCGGCGATGTGTCTGGGCATGTTCATGGCCATTCTGGACGTGCAGATTGTGGCGACCTCTTTGCCGGATATTCAAGGCGCATTGGACATCCCGCCAGAGCAGATGAGCTGGGTGCAAACCGCCTATTTGATTGCCGAAGTCATTGCGATCCCGTTGACGGGGCTGCTGATGCGGGCGCTGTCAATGCGCTGGCTGTTCGTGATTGCGACAAGCGTGTTCACCATAGCCTCGATCGGGTGCGCTGCGTCGCAGGGATTTAACAGCCTGATCGCTTGGCGCGTGCTGCAAGGGTTCGCAGGGGGCACCCTGATCCCGGCGGTCTTTGCGGCCGTGTTCTTGCTGTTTCCGGTGCACCGGCAGGGGCTTGCCACGACCTTGGCGGGCGTTGTTGCGGTTCTGGCTCCGACGGTTGGGCCGATCATCGGGGGGTGGATTACGTCAAATTATTCATGGCATTGGCTGTTTTTGGTCAATGTCGTGCCAGGCATCCTTGCCGTGGTGATTGCGGCTTGGCTTGTCCCTGCCGCGCAGACCCAGTTGGGCCAAATCCGGCGGGTTGATTGGCTGTCGCTGCTTGGCATGGCGCTGGCCCTTGCCACGCTGGAAATCGCGCTGAAAGAGGCACCGTCACGCGGATGGCTGTCACCGCTGGTGGTGGGGCTGCTGGCCGTAAGTGTCGCGAGCGGTGTGGGATTTGTGCGGCGCAGTTTGCAGCATACCAGCCCGGTTGTTGCACTGCGAAGCTTCAACGATCGCCGGTTTACGATTGCCTGCATCCTGTCGTTTGTGCTGGGAATTGGGCTGTTCGGCTCTGTCTATCTGATGCCGGTGTTTCTGGCCTTTGTGCGTGATCATACCGCGCTGGAAATCGGAACGATCATGTTGGTGACTGGCGTTGCACAGCTTGTCATTGCGCCCATTGCCGTCGCTTTGGAAAAGCGCGTGTCGGCGCGGGTACTGACCGCGCTTGGCTTTGCTTTTTTCGCCATCGGGCTGGGGATGAGCATGTTTCAGACCCCCCGCACTGACTATGATCAAATGTTCTGGCCGCAGGTCGTGCGCGGTCTGGCGATTATGTTTTGCCTGCTGCCGCCAACCCGCATGGCGCTGGGCCATTTGGCGGATGCGCAGGTGCCGGACGCCAGCGGCGTGTTCAACTTGATGCGCAATTTGGGCGGAGCCATCGGCCTCGCGCTGATCGACACGGTGATTTATGCGCGCGGCCCGGTGCATGCGGCGGACCTGACGGCGCGGCTGGCGTCGGGGGATGCGGGGGCGGCCAGCTTTATCGGTATTCCGGCGTCCTTGCTGACAGGCGGCGCGCCGTCGCCAGCGCAACAGGCGATGCTGGCACCGCTGCTGGAAAAGGCATCGCTGACCATGGCGATCAACGATGCGTGGATGATGATGGCGGCGGTGACGGCCCTCGCGCTGATCTGCATCCCTTTTGCCCAGCAACGTGCCGTGCCGCAAAACGCCATGGAATAGAGCCTGATCTCGTTCAGATTTTTACATGGCGTTTGCTGAATGTGACCCGTAAACATGGTCTGAAATTGGACTGGGGATAACCATGTCAGAAAACTGGATCGACCGCTTTCCGGGCCTTGCGGCCTTGGCCCCCGATATTCGTGATACGCTGGTGAACGAAAGCGCCATTGTGTCCGTGCCAAAGGGAACGCGTATCTTTGGTCCGGGGCAGTCGCCGGAAAACCTGCTGCTGTTGCTTGATGGTGCGGTGCGGGTACATCAGACGTCAGAGCAGGGGCGCGAGATCGTGCTTTACCGCGTGGCTGCTGGCGAAAGCTGCGTTCTGACAACGGCCTGTATGCTGGCGCACGAGGATTATTCCGCCGAAGGCCATGCTGATACTGATGTGCGGGCCGTTGCGATCCCGCGCCGGGTCTTTGACGATCTGGTGTCGCGGTCCATCCCGTTCCGCAACTTTGTCTTTGCCGCATATTCGCAGCGGATCACGGACCTGTTTCACGTGATCGAGGAGATCGCCTTTCAGCGCCTCGATATCCGCCTTGCGCAGCGTCTGCGGGTGCTGGCGGGCGACAAGGACGAGGTACGCACAACGCATCAGGACCTTGCCGTTGAGCTGGGCTCCGCGCGCGAAGTGATCTCTCGGCAGTTGCAGGAATTCCAGCGGCGCGGGTGGATTTCCCAGTCGCGCGGGCGGATCGAATTGCTTGATTCGGCCGCAATCGCCGGATTGGCCGAGGCCGCTTAGCACATTTTTACGAATTCGTCGTGGGTTGGTGACAACGTCACCGACGGGGCGCTGCTGATACCTTAAGTGTGAGTCGCAACACATAGAAGGATCAGACCGATGACAAACAATGTTGGCACCACCGATCGTACGTTACGCCTGATTGCAGGGGTGATCCTGCTGGCCGTGACGTGGATCGCACCGATCGCCGTCTTTCACGGCACAGCAGCTGTTGCGATTGCCACGATCGTTGGCTTGATCTTGGTCGGCACCGCGTTGTTCCGGTTCTGCCCACTGTACCGCCTGCTTGGCAAAAACACTTGCGCGGTGAAGTGATGGAAACTGCGTTCACTCCTTGGCAGTCGCTGGGCGGCGGTGCGTTGATTGGTCTGGCTGCTGTCCTGCTGATGGGACTGCACGGCCGCATCTTTGGCGCGACTGGTATCCTGACAGGGCTGATTGCCCCGGCGTCCAAGTCCGACTTTTCGTGGCGGGCGGTTCTGTTGCTGGGCATGGTCAGTGGGCCACTGTTGGTCTTGGCGATCAGCGGCAGTTTTCCAGCGGTTGATGTGCCGGTGTCAAACCTGATGCTGGTGCTGGGCGGTTTGCTGGTCGGCGTCGGCGTGACCTTTTCCGCAGGCTGCACATCGGGCCACGGCGTTTGCGGCCTTGCCCGCCTTTCGCCACGCTCGCTTGCGTCAGTTCTGACGTTCATGGCGGCGACTGCGGTCACCGTTTACATCATTCGCCACGTGATCGGAGGTTAAGATCATGCGTTACATCTCTCTTTACCTCATTGGCCTGATTTTCGGCACCGGTATTTCCGTGTCGGGCATGGCGAACCCAGCCAAAGTGCTGAACTTCTTTGACGTCGCAGGCACATGGGACCCCAGCCTTGCCTTTGTGATGGGCGGGGCAGTGATCGTCACGTTCCTTGGCTATCGCTTCGTGCTCAAACGGCCCATGCCGATGATGGAAGAACGTTTTCATCTGCCCACCAGCCGCGTGATCGATACGCGTTTGCTTGGCGGCTCTGCCGTGTTTGGCATCGGTTGGGGCATCGCGGGCTTTTGCCCCGGCGGTGCGCTGCCAGCGCTGGGCACCGGATCGCTTGCCGTCTTTATCTTCGTTGGCGCTGCAATAGCGGGTATTTTATTGGCGCGTACTATTACCGCCGCCCGCACACCGCGCGCTTTGACAGCCTAAAAGGACACCTGAAATGACTGATTTTCCCGTCGATATGACCGTCAAACCCGAAGTGACCGCATTCTTTGACGATGCGACCAACACGATCAGCTATGTGGTCAAGGACCCAAACTCGACGTCCTGCGCGATCATCGACAGCGTGATGGACATCGATTATTTCGCTGGGCGTATCACCTATGATCACGCTGATAAGATGATCGCCTTTGTACGTGACAACGGCCTGACACTGGAATGGCAGATCGAAACCCACGTCCACGCCGACCACCTGTCCGCTGCGCCCTATATTCAGGACGCGCTGGGCGGAAAAATAGGCATCGGCGACAAGATCATGGTCGTGCAGGAAACCTTTGGCAAAATCTTTAACGAAGGCACGGAATTCCAGCGCGACGGCTCGCAGTTTGATGCGCTGTTCAAGGATGGCGACACCTATAACATCGGCGGCATGAAGGCGTTTGCGATCTACACGCCGGGTCATACGCCAGCCTGCATGGTGCATGTCATCGGCGACGCCGCCTTTGTTGGTGACACGCTGTTCATGCCTGACGGCGGATCGGCCCGCGCCGATTTCCCCGGCGGTGATGCCGCCACGCTTTACGACAGCATCCAGCGTGTGCTGACCCTGCCGGACGATATGCGTCTGTTCATGTGCCACGATTACGGCCCGAATGGCCGCGATATTCAGTGGGAAACCACTGTTGGCGACGAACGCGAGCACAATATCCATGTCGGCAAAGGGGCCACGAAAGAAGAGTTCGTGAAATTCCGCACCGAACGAGATGCGACGCTGGCCGTGCCAAAGCTAATTATTCCATCCCTGCAAGTAAACATGCGGGCCGGTGAAATGCCCCGGGATAAAGACGGCAACATGGTACTGAAAGTGCCGGTTAACGGCCTTTAATGGCCAATTGGGAAGGTTGTCAGCAATGGATATCAGGGAACTGACAGAAGGCGTCTCTGTCGCGCCGCAGATCGCGGTGGACGACATGGCCGCGATCAAGGCCGCTGGTTTTGCCAGCGTCATCAGCAACCGCCCCGACGGCGAAGAGGCTGGTCAGCCATCCTTTGCCGACATCAAGGCGGCGGCAGAAGCGGCGGGCCTGCAGGCCCTGCATATGCCCGTTGTGTCTGGTCAGATCGCGCAGGCTGATGTTGCTGCCTTTGGCGCGGCGCTGACGTCCTTGCCGGGCCCGGTGCTGGCCTTTTGCAAATCCGGCACGCGGGCGGCGACGCTTTGGACCCGCTCGCAAGCCGGACAGCGGCCCGTGGCAGAGCTTTTAGCGCGCACAAATGCGGCTGGCTACGACATGGGTGCGACGGTCGCTGCGATGGCTGAAACTGCACCCCCTGCGCTGGCAGAGCCTGATGTCCGCTCTGACATCGTCATCGTGGGGGCAGGGTCTGCCGGAATTGCGGTAGCGGCTAGTTTGCTAGCCCGCGACGGCGGTCTTGATATCACCATCATCGACCCTGCCGACGTTCATTATTACCAGCCCGGCTGGACGATGGTTGGCGGTGGTGTCTTTGATGCCGCGCAAACCAAACGTATGATGGGACCACTGATCCCTGACGCTGTCACTTGGATCAAGGCCGGGGTGGCGGAATTTCTGCCCGATGCCGATGCTGTCGTCTTGGGTGACGGGCGCGTTGTCGGCTACAAGCGTTTGATTGTGTGTCCGGGACTTGAACTGCATTGGGACGGTATCGCGGGGCTCAAGGACACGCTGGGCCGCAATGGCGTCACCTCGAACTATCGCTACGATCTAGCACCTTATACTTGGGAACTTGTGCAGGGGCTGAATAAGGGCAAGGCGATCTTTACCCAGCCCGCGATGCCAATCAAATGTGCCGGTGCGCCGCAAAAGGCGATGTATCTGTCCGGCGATGCGTGGTTTCGGCGCGGCGTGCTGAAAGACATCGACATTCAGTTCATGAACGCGGGCGGCGTGTTGTTCGGGGTCAAGGACTATGTCCCGGCACTAATGGACTATGTCGCCAAGTATGACGTGTCGCTGAACTTTTTCCATACGCTGACAGCCGTGGACGGGGCGGCAAAGACGGCGACCTTTAAGGTCGGCACCCCCGGCTCTGACCCGAAAGAGGTCACCGTTGATTTCGACATGATCCACGTTTGCCCTCCGCAACGCGCGCCAGCCTTTATCCGCGAGTCCGCGTTGGCGGATGCGGCGGGCTGGGTCGATGTCGATCAAGCCACCCTGCGCCATAAGACATACTGCAATATCTGGAGCCTTGGCGACGTGATGAACGCCCCCAATGCCAAGACAATGGCGGCCGCGCGCAAGCAGGCCCCGGTCGTCGCGGTCAATGTTCTGGCCGATATCGCAGGCAAATCTGCTGTTGGGATCTATGACGGTTATGGCTCGTGCCCGCTGACGGTCGAGAGGGGCAAGATCGTGCTTGCAGAATTTGGCTATGGCGGCGCGTTGCTGCCTAGTTTTCCAGAATGGCTGATCGATGGCACCAAACCCAGCCGTCTGGCTTGGGCGCTGAAAGCGCAGGCTCTGCCGCAGGTTTATTGGCATGCCATGCTCAAGGGGCGCGAATGGATGGCCGGGCCGGAAAAAGCGCCGCTCTGAACCGATTATCGCGCCGGGGCCCATCCCGGCGCGTCATACATTGAAAGCACTGCCATGACGACGAATGCCTTAGCCCGTTATCTGCCAATCCTAACTTGGGGTCGGACCTATAATCGCGAAAACCTGTCCAACGATCTGGTCGCCGCTGTGATTGTGACGATCATGCTGATTCCGCAATCGCTGGCTTATGCGATGCTGGCAGGCCTGCCACCAGAGGCGGGGCTTTACGCGTCAATCGCGCCGATTATCCTATACGCGATCTTTGGCACCAGCCGCGCGCTGGCGGTCGGACCGGTGGCGGTCGTGTCGCTGATGACGGCGGCGGCGATTGGGAATATCGCGGACCAAGGCACCATGGGCTATGCTGTTGCCGCGCTGACGCTGGCGGGGCTGTCGGGCGTGATGATGCTGCTGATGGGGATCCTGCGGCTTGGTTTTTTGGCAAATTTTCTGTCGCATCCCGTCGTGGCGGGTTTCATCACCGCCTCTGGCATCTTGATCGCGCTGAGCCAGCTTAAGCATATTCTTGGCATCAGCGCCTCTGGCGATACGCTGCCAGAGCTGGTGGAGACGCTTTTTGCCCACTTAGGCGATGTGAACCTGATCACGCTGATCATCGGCGTAGGGGCGACCGCCTTTTTGTTCTGGGTGCGTAAAGGCCTGAACCCACTGCTGCGCAGCTATGGGATTAAGCCGGCCTTGGCTGGTGCGCTGACCAAGGCTGGTCCGGTGTTGGCTGTGGTCGTGACAACTGTTGCCGTATGGGTGTTCGGCTTGTCGGATCACGGCGTCAAAATTGTGGGCAGCGTCCCGCAAAGCTTGCCGCCGTTGACGATGCCGTCGATCTCTCCAACACTGGTGGGGCAGTTGTTGCTGCCTGCGCTGCTGATTTCAGTCATCGGGTTTGTGGAATCGATCTCGGTTGCGCAGACCTTGGCGGCGAAGAAACGTCAGCGGATTGACCCCGATCAAGAACTGATCGGCCTTGGCGCGGCCAACGTCGCCGCCGCTTTTACAGGTGGCTTCCCGGTAACGGGCGGGTTTAGCCGGTCGGTGGTGAACTATGACGCCGGGGCCGAAACGCCGGCTGCCGGTGCCTATACCGCTGTTGGCCTTGCGATTGCCGCCTTTGCGCTGACACCGCTGATCTATTTTCTGCCGACTGCGACGCTGGCCGCGACGATCATTGTGGCCGTGCTGTCGCTGGTCGATTTTTCGATCCTGCGCACAAGCTGGTCCTATTCGCGCGCTGATTTCGCCGCCGTGCTTGTGACGATCCTGGCGACTCTATGGTTCGGCGTGGAAACGGGCGTGTCGGCCGGTGTGATCCTGTCGATCCTGCTGCACCTGTACAAAACGTCCAAGCCGCATATCGCAGAGGTCGGCTGCGTGCCCGGCACCCAGCACTTCCGCAATATCAACCGCCATGATGTCCAGACCAACCCGGCCATCCTGACCCTACGCATCGACGAAAGCCTGTATTTCGTGAATGCCCGCTACCTAGAGGATTATGTGCTGGACCGCGTCGTGCGCGACAAAGCCATCAAGGACGTCATCCTGATGTGCTCTGCTGTGAACGATATCGATTTCAGTGCGCTTGAAAGCCTTGAATCGCTCAGCGCGCGGCTGTCGGATATGGGCATCCGCCTGAGCATGTCCGAGGTGAAAGGCCCCGTGATGGACCGCCTGCAGCGCAGTGATTTCCTGACGCATATGACGGGAAAAGTGTACCTGTCGCAGTATGAAGCGATTGAAAGTCTGCGCGATCCGCAGCCGGTGGTCAGCTGACGGCTTTGACACCGGCGGCGGGGCGTGCGCATCATCCTTGCATGCGCATATTTATCCTGATCCTTGTTCTGCTGTGGCCGTCCTTTGGGGCGGCCCAGTCCCGTGCGGCGGTCGATGCACAGTTTCGCGGATGGCTGGAACAGGTGGTCTGGCCGCGTGCGCAGCAAAAGGGCGTCGCGCGGGGCACATTTGACGCGGCTTTTTCTGGTGTCGCATTGAACTGGGATCTGCCCGATCTGGTCCCGCCGGGGATGGTGCCGCCTGCGCAGCAGGTGCAGCGGCAAAGTGAGTTCGGTGCGCCGGGCAAGTATTTCAGCCGCGGCGGTGTTGATGGGGCGACCAGCGTTGGCCGCCAGATGGCCCGGCAGCATGCGACGACTTTGGCGGCGGTAGAGCGGGCGACGGGTGTGCCGGGCCGGATCATCCTTGCAATCTGGGGCCGTGAAAGCGGCTATGGTCGCGCTGATATCCCCCATGATGCTTTTCAAGTGCTGGGCACCAAGGCATTCATGTCCACCCGCGCGCCCTATTTTCTGGACGAGCTGGTTGCCGCTTTGCAGATCGCGCAGCGCGGGGCATCGCCGCGGGGTATGAAAAGCAGTTGGGCGGGCGCGATGGGCCAGCCGCAGTTCATGCCAAGCAACTATTTGTCGTATGCTGCCGATGGTGACGGCGACGGACGGGCGGATATTTGGAATTCTGCCCCCGATACGATTGCGTCGATCGGCACCTATCTTGCGCGCCACGGCTGGCAGCCCGGCCGCGATTGGGGGTTCGAGGTGTCATTGCCGTCGCAGGTGTCTTGCGCGCTAGAGGGGCCTGACCAAGGGCGACGCATTGCGGATTGGGCTGCTATGGGCGTGACGCGCGTGGGCAGCAAAGCGTTTCCGGCGCATGAGCTGGCAGGCGAAGGGTATCTGATGCTGCCAGCCGGGCGCAGCGGCCCGGCCTTTATCGTGACGCCGAATTTCTATGTGCTGAAGGATTACAACACGAGCGATCTGTATGCCTTGTTCGTCGGTCATGTTGGCGACCGTATTCAATATGGCGTTGGCGATTTCGCAGGGCAGTGGGGGAATGTTGGCGGGCTGCTGCGGTCTGATGTGGCTGCGATGCAGCGGGCCTTGATCCGGCAGGGGCTGGATACAGGGGGCGACGACGGACTCGCTGGTTTTCGCACGCGCCGCGCCATCGGACAGTGGCAGGTCGCCACGGGCCGGGCGCAGACTTGCTTTCCTGACGCTGGCATCGTGGCGGCGCTGACGCGCTAAGCGCGATATAGCCGCACTGCCGCAACGCTCACATCTGCCGCAAAGGCGTGACCGATGGCGACAATGCCAAGGCGGCGCAGGTTTGCTGGATTGAACGGTGCGTCCGTGCGGTGCGCCTCGAATGCGGCGAAGGGCAGTCTATAGCTGCCCCAGTCCGGTCCGGGCGTAAAGGCCGTGCGATAGGATTGCCAAGGCCGGGTCAGGTCTGTGGTGCGCAGGCGTATGTCATAGGCTTCGCCGTTCCCGGTGGCATCAACCTCTAGCCCTGTGAAACCCAGCGCCTGCACCTCGGGCGGCAGATCGGCGGCCATCTGGATAAAGCCGCCGTCGTTTTCCAGCGACACCTGTCCCGTAAGCTGCACAGCGTCGCGGCCTTTGATGACAGCTGCCGTGATCTTACCGCGCGACACGCCGCCCATCACGGTGTCGGCCACGTATTCCCAGTTCAGGTTCAATTCCATCGCGCTCTCCTTATGTTCAGCATGATCTAGCGCAGTTGCGCCCGGATCAACGCCGCTCTTGGCGACCAGCGATCCGGGGGATATCACACAGGTCCAATCGCAAAGGAGCCTGCCCCTTGGACCCCGTTACAGATCGCATCAATCGCACCATCGCCACCGAAATCGGGGCGCGCGCCGATCAGGTCAGCGCCGCCGTGGGGCTGCTGGATGGCGGGGCGACCGTCCCCTTTGTCGCACGCTACCGCAAAGAGGTGACAGGCGGTCTGGATGACACGCAGCTGCGCAATCTGAATGACCGGCTGACCTATCTGCGAGAGCTGGAAAAACGCCGCGCCGCGATTGCATCGTCTATCACAGAGCAGGGCAAGATGACCGATGCGCTGACGCGCGCGATTGCTGGTGCGGATACCAAGGCCACGCTAGAGGACCTGTATCTGCCGTTTAAACCCAAGCGGCGTACGAAGGCGATGATCGCGCGGGAAAACGGGCTAGAGCCGCTATTGCGTGCGATTGTCGCTGATCGCAGCCTTGATCCAACGGCAACTGCGCAAGGATATGTCAGCGAAGAGGTCCTGACCGCCAAGGATGCGCTTTCGGGCGCGCGGGACATCCTGATCGAGGAACTGGCCGAAGACGCCGCCCTGCTCGGCCGTTTGCGTCAAATCATGCAAGAAGAGGCAGAGATCACCGCCAAGGTCATTGCGGGTAAAGAAGACGCGGGCGCAAAGTTCAGCGACTACTTTGATCACCGCGAAAGCTGGGCACGCATTCCGTCGCACCGGGCGCTGGCGATTCTGCGCGCCTCGAAGGAAGAGATCGTGACTGTCGATATCTCTCCTGATCCGGAAGTCGTGCTGCCGCGTATTCTGGATGTCATCGATTCGCGGATCGGGATCAAAGGGCAGGCCCCCGGCGATATCTGGCTGCGCGATGCGGTCACTTGGGCGTGGAAGGTTAAGCTAAGCCTGACAATGTTCATGGATCTGATGGGGGATCTGCGCAAACGCGCCCATGACGCCGCCATCGATGTCTTTGCCCGCAACCTGCGCGATCTGCTGCTGGCGGCCCCCGCCGGGGCCAAGCGGACGCTCGGCCTTGATCCGGGCATTCGGACGGGGTGCAAGATCGCGGTGGTGGATGAGACGGGCAAGTTGCTGGACACAGCGACGATCTATCCATTCCAGCCGCGCAACGATCTGCGCGGTGCTTCTGCCACGCTTGCCGACCTGATCCAGCGCCATGGTGTTGGATTAGTTGCGATCGGCAATGGCACCGCCAGCCGCGAATCCGAACGCATGGTCGATGATGTGATCAAGGCACTGCCCGCAGGCCCCAAGCCGTCCAAGGTCATCGTGTCAGAGGCCGGGGCGTCCGTCTATTCTGCCTCTGAACTGGCGGCGAAGGAGTTTCCTGACCTCGATGTTTCGATCCGGGGCGCAGTTTCTATCGCGCGCCGCTTGCAGGATCCGCTGGCGGAATTGGTCAAGATCGCACCAGAGGCGATTGGCGTCGGTCAGTATCAGCACGATGTCGACCAGCGCCGCCTTGCGCAATCGCTGGACGCGGTGGTCGAGGATGCTGTGAACGCCGTGGGCGTGGACCTGAACATGGCCTCTGCCCCGTTACTGGCCCGCGTTGCCGGGGTTGGTCCGACACTGGCGCAGGCCATTGTTAGCCACCGCGACATGAATGGAGCCTTCGCATCGCGTAAAGCGTTGCTCAAGGTCGGCGGGTTGGGGCCAAAAGCCTTTGAGCAATGCGCAGGCTTCTTGCGGGTGCGGGATGGTAGCGAACCGCTGGACGCATCCTCGGTCCATCCAGAGGCTTACGGCGTTGCCCGGCGCATTGTGCAGGCCTGCGGCCGCGACTTGCGCGCGATCATGGGGGATGCGGCCGCGCTGTCCGGCCTGACGGCAGAGCAGTTCGTCGACGACACCTTTGGCCTGCCAACGGTGCGCGATATTCTGGCAGAGCTGGAAAAGCCCGGCCGCGATCCGCGCCCTGACTTCAAGACGGCGACCTTTGCTGATGGTATCAACAGCATCACCGACCTGAAGCCGGGAATGTCATTGGAAGGCACTGTCACTAACGTGGCTGCCTTTGGGGCCTTCGTTGATATTGGCGTTCATCAGGATGGCTTGGTTCACGTCAGCCAGTTGGCCGACAAGTTCATTAAGGACCCACATGAGGTCGTCAAAGCGGGCGATGTCGTCCGGGTCCGCGTCACCGAAGTCGACGTGCCGCGCAAAAGGATTGGTCTAACAATGCGCAAAGACAACGCTGGCACGCCAGATACGCCAACGCAAAGCAAGGCAGGGCGTCCAGAGCGGGGCGGGGCTCGCCCGGCGAAACAAACGGCACCCGTGGCTGATACTGGGAACAGCGCCATGGCGCAGGCCCTCGCTGCGGCGATGAAGGGAAAGTCCTAACTGGTATCTGGGGGCGCAGTGGGCATTTGCCTATTTTGCAGGCGTTTTGAGAAAAGTTCGAGAAAATGTCGAGCAGGGCGTTTTTTCTGCTTGCGCCCTTCGTTCGCTAACCTTAGAAGCCCCTTTACCGGAGACGCAGTGATGCAGACTTGGTGCAGCGGACGGGACGGACGGTTGAGAGACTGGAAGTTTTGGAAGTTGGAAAAATTCTTTGAGGTTTGAGCGGGACGCGCTTTTAGCGCATCTTGTATCTTTTTGCCTCTACGCTGTTTGAAAATTTAGTATCTGAAGAGATATGTGGGCGGTTTGGTTCAGTTCGATGGATCAGACGTCTGTATATCGCGCCTCTAGGATTTAGGTCCGATGATGAGGTGTCAGCTTCACTGTTTGATGTGGTTTCTTGTTATCTTTGGATAACCTGAAGCACAGAAGACAG
>NZ_FOTF01000043.1 GCF_900114485.1 Loktanella salsilacus
CTACGCCATGACGCGTCGTGAGATATTCGAGCGCTTCTTGATCGACGGCCGCGTCGAGTTGGATTCCAACATCGTCGAACGTGCCATCAGGCCTCAGACCATTACACGCAAGAACAGCCTGTTCGCCGGATCTGACGGTGGAGGCCGGACATGGGCCACGATCGCGACGCTCTTGCAAACCTGCAAAATGAACGACGTTGATCCTGTCGCCTGGCTGACGCTGACCCTGGAACGCATCGCCAATCAGTGGCCCAGTGCTGAACTCGATGCCCTCATGCCCTGGAATTACAGCGCCTGAACGGCCACGCCTTCCCGCTTACTTTGGTGTACCAAAGAACGTCGCTATCGGACGGAGTTTCGTTGATATTCTATTTCCTGAAGAGGGGCGTGAATTTCAGCAAAAAAGACTTGATGCCTTTAGGGAAACCGGAATTCTGCACGTTGCAGAGAAAGGGCGTCTAGAAGCGGAAATGATAGATCAGACGGGGCGTCTTTTCCCTGTAGAACTATCCGTGACGCTGGCCGAGACGACGGAAGGCCCAATCTTCGTAGCCTATGTGCGCGACATCACCGACAAAGTGCAAAAAGAGGCAGATATCCTTCATGCGCGCGATCAGGCCCTTCAAGCTTACCGCGAAAAATCCCGTTTTTTCGCAGTCATGAGCCACGAGATGCGCACGCCTTTAAACGGGCTTCTTTCGGCGATCCATCTTCTTGATGACGGTAAGCTAGATGCCAAACGTCAAGGTTTTCTGAATGCTGCGCTTACGTCAGGTGGGATCCTTTTAGGACACATCAACGACGTTCTTACGATTGAAAGCACCGAGGCCGATACCGAAGATCATAGATTTCATCCATGTGATATCATGTCGCTGACATCCAGCATGGTAGACCTTATGAGACCCCTGTCCGAAGCATCGGGATCGACGCTTCATATTGATCAGGTTGGGCTAGACGATCGCCTTATTCTGACTGCCCCTAGATCAATTCAGCAGATTGTCCTGAACCTGCTCAGCAATGCGACAAAGTTCAGCCCAAATGCCGATATTACCCTTCGTGCATTTTATGACACGGCGGTTGAGGGTGAAGTCTCGCTTCATTTAGAAGTCATAGATGAAGGTCCGGGAATTCCAGAGGACGACATTGGACGTATTTTCGAAGATTTTGTGTCGCTCGATAACCGATATGAACGTCGCACCAGCGGGACGGGCCTTGGTTTGGGAATCGTCAAGCGGTTGGTCGATACATTGAGCGGTGAAATCAGGTGCGAATCTGAAATCGGGCATGGCAGTCGATTCATCGTTGATCTTCCCGTCACAATGGTCGGCGAAACAGATATCTTTAACGCGGCCCCCCAGGAAACCTGCGCAGCACCCAAAGCTCCACATGTTGCGTTGAATATCCTGGTCGTGGACGACAACGAAATCAACCGAAGCCTATTAAAAGAAATGCTTCAGCGGCTTGGCCATACGGTTGTAACAGCCGATGGCGGACAAACGGCCATCGCGTTCGACAAGCAAAAGAAGTTTGATACGATCCTGATGGATATCTCTATGCCGGGCATCAACGGTATTCAGGCGACGGAAGCTATTTTGAATGGCGACGGGCTGAACAAAGAGACTCCGATCATCGCCGTCACGGCCCACGCCGCGCAGCAAGAACGTAGCAGATTTCAATCAGCCGGCATGGCGGCTGTTCTATTGAAACCCTTGGACAGCGCGGCTTTGCAAGCAGCACTTGCGGGAACTGCGGCGGTCGGCGGATTTGCCAATGATGATCTGACGTCCATGATGCAGCCGTTTATTGACGAAGCCCAAGTCGCTGAAATCTCTGATTTGCTTGGACACGACCGATTTTCGGATCGCATTGTGGATTTCATCCGCTACATGGATAAGGAAGTTCCAATTCTGATAGAGACTGAATCGCTTGAAACGTTGCAAAGCCGTGCGCATGAATTTGCTGGCATGTGTGGAATGCTGGGCGCAAAGCGGTTGCATGGTCTGCTGGGCGATATCGAAACGGCCTGCAAAGAAGGTGAGGATACTGTCGCGCATAATGCCGCCCAAGACATACCTTCAATTTGGAATTGTACGCGCATGGAGTTCATCAAGCGTATAAAGAGATAATCTTTCAGCGGATTTGACGAATGCGGGAATCTGTTCCCAAAGCTTGCAGAACGATTTGGCGGTGTATCGATGATCGTTAAAACTCCAATCGGCGGCGACACGACAACCATATCCCCAGTGTAGCCGCCGATCTGCCATTGCGATCTTGATGGCGCCGGGCTGCAATGGCCCTTGCGCAACCCGCTGTTGTTCAGGACAATCGCGGCCATATGTCCAAGCCATTTTCATTTCGCCTAGACCCCCAAGTTCCGACGTTTGACGATGCGGCTCCGCTGGCCGTGATGGATGCGGAATGCGCGATCTGTAGTTGGGGTGCGCGTATGATCCACCGCTTGGACCGCAGCGGAACTGTGCGCATCTGCCCCGTGCAGACGCCGCTTGGTGCGGCGCTGATGCGGCACTATGGGCTTGATCCAAGTGACCCCGCGACTTGGCTTTTCATTGACGCCGGCGTTGCGCATCAGGACTTTGACGCCGTGGTTCATGCCGCGTGCAGCTTTGGCGGCTGGGGACGGCTGGCTGCGGTGTTGTTGATCCTGCCAAAACCGTTGCGGGACTGGCTTTACCGCCGCCTTGCCCGCAACCGCTATGCCATTTTCGGCAGGGGTGACATGTGCGCGCTGCCGGACCCTGCATTTCAAAAGCGGCTGCTGCGGTGAAGGTCTTGCTGCTGGGCGGATATGGAGTTTTTGGCGCACGCTTGGCCAAATTGCTGGTCATTGACGGGCACGATGTCTGCATCGCGGGCCGCTCGCTGCGCGCCGCCCAAACCTGCGCGGCGGACCTGAGGTGCCGGGCGATCCAGATGGACCGCAGCCTAGATCTGGGGGCGCTGACTGCGCATGACGTCGTCATCGACGCGGCGGGCCCGTTTCACACCTACGGCGATGATCCCTACCGTTTGGCCCGCGCGGCGATTGCCGCTGGTGTGCACTATCTTGATCTTGCGGACGATGCGGGCTTTTGCGCTGGTATTACGGCGCTGGATACGGACGCCCGTGCGGCAGGGGTTTGCGTGCTCTCTGGCCTGTCATCAGTCCCGGCGCTGTCGTCCGCCGCCGTGCGCGCCCTTGCAGGGGGCGAGGTGCCAAGCGTCATTGATACCGCGATCCTGCCCGGCAACCGCGCGCCGCGCGGGCTGTCTGTGATGCAGTCCATCCTGTCGCAGGCCGGGCGGCCGATGCCCCTGTGGCGCGGCAACCAGTGGGAGCGGGGCTTTGGTTGGTCCCGTCCAGCAAATTATACCTTGCCGGGCGGGCTGGTCAGGCAAGGTTGGCAAATCGCCGTGCCAGACCAGCGCCTGTTCCCGGCGCATTTTGGCGCTGAAACGGTCCGCTTTCGCGCGGGGTTAGAGCTTGGCGTGATGCGGTACGGCCTTGCGCTGTTTGCCGGGCTGCGCCGTCTGTGGCCCTTTGCTGTGACGCGGCCGCTTGTGCAGGTCTTTAAGGGTTTGGCAGGCGCACTTGGCCCCTTCGGCAGCGGGCGGGGCGGTATGTCCGTAACGGTCACGACCCCGCGCGCGCACCGCAGTTGGTCCCTGATCGCCGAGGATGGCGACGGTCCCTACATCCCCGCCATTCCCGCGCGCGCCTTGCTGCGCCGCTCAAGTTTGCCCATCGGCGCTGGCCCCGCGCTAGAGGCGATAACACTTGCCGAGGCAGAGGCCGCGATGTCTGATCTGGCGGTGACGACAAAGCGCGAAGAGGTGCCAACCACCTTCATGCTCGAACGGGTTTTGGGGCAAGAGTTTAACGCTTTGCCAGACTTGCTCAAAGCGATCCACCAGACGGTGGGGGTGTCGCGGTGGCAAGGGCGCTGCGTCGTTTTACGGGGCAGCGGGTCGTGGCCGCGCCTGCTTTGCGCCGTCTTTCGGTTTCCGCCCGCGCAGCCTGATGTCGCCGTGGCGGTCACCAAAACCGTCACCCCGCACGGCGAGACGTGGGAGCGCCAGTTTGGCCAGCACCGGTTCAAATCTCATTTGTCGGTCAAATCCGGCAAGCTGCTCGAGGCTTTCTGGCCGTTCTCTTTTGTGATTGGATTGCAGCTGCGCGGCGGCGCGCTGCACTATCCGGTGACAGCGGGACGCATCGGCCCAATCCCCTTGCCGCGATGGCTGCTGCCAACGTCAGAGGCGCGCGAGTTTGTGTCCGGCGGGGTATTCCACTTCGATGTGGTACTTCTGGCCCCCATCACCAAAGGTCTGATGGTGCGCTACTCTGGCGGCCTTATCGCCAAAGAGCGCGGCGATCCCCTTTCGCCGCCGGACGATCTGTTGTGACTGCCCGCCGTGTTTGACACCGCGCTTCACGCAGTGGGGGCAGGGCGAACGGATCGGCAGGCAAGGGCGACCCGCTTCTGCTGGGACTGTTGGCACCGAAACTTGCCCGTGAATTGATCCAGCAAAAAGGGCCGCCTTGCCTGTGCAACGCGACCCTTAGATCAGCTAATCTAACGGCTCGGCCGTTATGCCGGGATTTAGTCGCGCGGCGGCCGCGCCCGTCTGCGCCGCTTGCCGTCCGCATCCACCGATCCGCCGCCGCCAAGGTTAAAGCTGACATCCGGCAAGGTGACGACGCCCATCAGATTGGGAAAGCCGTCGGTGGCATGGGGGATGGCGTTGGCATTGACGAAGTGTTCCTGAAACTTCGGCGCGATTGCCGTTTCAACCTTGGTGATCTGCCGCACGACCTGCGCAATATCGCGCCGCGCCGCGACAGAGCAGAGCGCGATCCGCGCGCCGGTGCCCGCGGCGTTGCCGGCGGATGTGACTTTATCCAGCGGCGCGTCTGGGATCATCCCCAGCACCATCGCGTGCTTGGGGCTGATATGCGCGCCAAAGGCGCCGGCCAGCGTGATCCGGTCCACGTGGTCCACACCCATTTCGTCCATCAACAGCCGCGCCCCGGCATACAGCGCCGATTTCGCCAGCTGGATCGCACGGATATCGCCCTGCGTCACGGTGATCAGCGGACCACCTGCCTGCGTGCCATCGTGCAGCACATAGGCGTGGGTGCGCCCTGTCTCGACGCAGCGTAAAGTGCCTGTCTGATCGGCAGAGCCAATCAGGCCCTTGTCGTCCAAAATCCCCGCCATGCGCATCTCGGCCACGGCCTCGATGATGCCGGACCCGCAGATGCCGGTGATCTGGGGCGTGCCGAAATCCGCGTCCGTGGACCACAGATCGCTGCCGATGATCTTGAAGCGGGGCTCCTTGGTGGCGGGGTCGATTTCCACACGCTCGATGGCACCGGGGGCGGCACGCTGGCCGGAACTGATCTGCGCGCCTTCAAATGCGGGGCCAGTGGGGGACGAACACGCCAAAACGCGGGTTTTATTGCCCAGCAGGATCTCCGCATTGGTGCCGACGTCAACGATCAACACAAGGTCGTCGGACTTGCCCGGCTCTTCTGACAGGGCCACAGCCGCCGCGTCCGCGCCGACATGGCCCGCGATGCAGGGCAGGATAAAGACCTGCGCCGCGTCGTTCATCGCCGTCAATTCCATGTCGCGAGCGGGCAGGGCCATCGCATCCGATGTGGCCAGCGCAAAAGGCGCTTGTCCCAGCTCGACCGGGTCGATGCCAAGCAGCAGATGGTGCATCACGGGGTTGCAGACAAACACCGCCTCTAGGATCTGTTCGGCCTCAATCTCGGCCTCCGTCGCGATCTGCACCGTCAGCGCGTTGATCGCCTCGCGCACGGCGGCGGTCATCTCGACCTCGCCTCCGGGGTTCATCATGGCATAGCTGACGCGGCTCATCAGGTCCTCGCCAAAGCGGATCTGCGGGTTCATCACGCCAGCGGATGCCAGCACCAAGCCATTGCGCAGATCGCACAGATGCGCGGCGATCGTGGTGGACCCAAGGTCGATGGCTAGGCCGTAGACCCGCCCCTCGTGAAAACCGGGCCAGATATCAAGCAACTGGTGGCGATCATCCAAAGACCCGCGATGCAGGGCAACCGTGACCTCCCAATTGCCTTTGCGCAGCGCCTTTTGCAGCTTGCGCAATACGGGCAAGGGCGCGTGCAGGTCTTCAATCTGCCACTGGTCCTTTAGCGCCTGTGCAAGCCGTTCCAGATCGCCAGAGGGTTCGTGCATGTCAGGTTCAACCACGGTGACGAAATACATCTTGGTCGCCGGGTCCATGATGATATCGCGCACGGCAGCGGCCTTGCGCACGACTTGGCGGTGCACCTGGCTTTCGGGCGGCACGTCGACGACGATATCGCCCTGCACGGTGGCTTGGCAGCCCAGCCGCCGCCCCTTGGGCAGGCCGCGAATGTCGTCATAGCGCTGCTCGACACTGTTCCACGGGCTCAGCGCGTCATCACGCACTGTGACGCCATGCTTGGAAAATTCGCCATAAGACGGCGACACCTGACATTTCGAACAAATGCCACGCCCGCCGCACACGCTATCAAGGTCCACGCCAAGCTGCCGCGCTGCTGTCAAAATCGGCGTGCCGACGGGAAAATGTCCGCGCTTGCCAGAGGGGGTAAAGATCACAAGAGGGTCGGTCATGGGGGCAGCCTTTGGTCTGTTCTCGCGCAACCTAGCGATTTTCAGGGGGCAGGAAAGGGTGGATGCGGCATCCGGATGCGGCAGGGCGTCACTTCAGGAAATCAGCGCCCATCAACCAGACCGCCAGCGGCACAGGGGCAGTGGCAATCGCGATGGTGAAAATCGTGAAAAGCGGCGTGAACAAGCGGCTGATCCCTGCCATCATCAAAATCCCGCCGCCGCCGCCAAGCGCCACGTTTCCTGGGATATTGAGGAGCGCCGCCACCATGCCATAGCGAAACCGCGTGGCCAGCGGGGCCAGCCAGCCGGGCAGGCGATCCGACAGGCCAGCAAGGCGGGCCTGAGGCGCTTGGGTTTTGATCCGCGACACCATTTCGCAGGCGCACCGCATATGCAGGTCGCGGAAAAATCCGTGGAGCCAATCCAATGACACCCAGCGGCCAAAGCCAAAGGCGATCAGCAGCCCCAGCACTGTCGCCAGCCAGACAAAGGGGGCGATAATCGACCCCTCCATCACCATCAGGGCGATGCCAATCTCGATCGCGGGCACAAAGGGAATGGCGATAATTAGCGCATAGGCGACGACAGACACGATCACGAGGGTCGTCAGCGCGCGGGCGCGGGCGGCATCCTCTAGATCAGCGATATGGGCTTGCAGCCAGTTGAACAGTGACAGGCCGCCCCAGACCAACGCTGCGATGATCGCAAGACGCAGGATCAGCCGCGGCACGGAACGGCTAAGCGGCGGCGGGATAAGGGGATCACTGGGTTCCATACCCGCCTTCTGCGGTGTTCTGTGCGGCGGCGCAAGCGCGGTGCAAATGACGCCGCCGCACAGCCCCGCCCCAGCCCGCGCACGCCATTTGCGCATCGACGTCCCATTTCGGCCTTTTGCCCTGCCGCATTCCATGCAATAGCGCAGTGCCAAGTGACCACATCAGGAGAGACCGTGATGGAGATTCGCGAGGCATTGACCTTCGACGACGTACTGCTTGTTCCCGCAGCATCCGCCGTCCTGCCCAGCACGGCAGACACCCGCACATTCGTGACGCAAAGCATCGCCATGAACATCCCGCTGCTATCCAGCGCGATGGACACGGTAACCGAAGGCCGCATGGCCATCGCCATGGCCCAAGCGGGCGGCATGGGCATCGTGCACAAGAACCTAGATATCGACGCGCAAGCGAAAGAGATCCGGCACGTTAAGCGCTTCATCTCTGGCACGGTTTATAACCCGGTCACGTTGACGCCCGATCAGACGCTGGCGGATGCCCGCGTGCTGATGGAACGGTACCGCGTCACGGGCTTTCCTGTCGTGAACGACAAGGGACTTGTGGTCGGTATCGTGACGAACCGCGACATGCGCTTTGCTACTGACGATAAGACGCCTGTCAGCGTGATGATGACCTCTGACAACCTTGCTGTGCTGCGCGAACCTGCCGATCTGGACGAGGCCCGCAGCCTGATGCAGGCGCGCCGGATCGAAAAACTGCTGATCACCGACGGTGTTGGCAAGCTGACCGGCCTGCTGACCCTGAAGGACAGCGAACAAGCTGTGCTGAACCCGATGGCCTGCAAAGATCACCTTGGCCGTCTGCGCGTTGGCGCAGCCACGGGCGTCGGTGATGCGGGCTTTGAACGCTCGCAAGCGTTGATCGAAGCAGGCGTCGATCTGATCGTGATCGACACCGCGCACGGCCACTCCGAAGGCGTTGCGCGCGCGGTCGAGCGGGTCAAAGCCTTCTCGAGCGCGATTCAAGTCGTCGCGGGCAACGTCGCCACCGGCGAGGCGACCAAAGCGTTGATTGGCGCAGGTGCGGATGCGGTTAAGGTCGGCATCGGCCCCGGTTCGATCTGCACGACCCGCATGGTCGCAGGCGTCGGTGTGCCACAGCTGACGGCTGTGATAGATTGCGCGCAGGCGGCAGGCGATGTGCCTGTGATCGCTGACGGCGGCATCAAGTTCTCTGGCGACTTCGCCAAGGCGATCGCAGCGGGCGCGTCCTGCGCGATGGTCGGCTCTATGATTGCTGGCACGGACGAATCCCCGGGCGAGGTGATCTTGTATCAAGGCCGCTCGTTCAAATCCTATCGCGGCATGGGTAGCCTTGGCGCCATGGCGCGGGGGTCTGCCGACCGCTATTTCCAAAAGGATGCAGCCAGCGACAAGCTGGTGCCCGAAGGGATTGAGGGTCAGGTGCCCTACAAAGGCAGCGCTGGTGCTGTTGTGCACCAGCTTGTCGGCGGTCTGCGGGCCGCGATGGGCTATACCGGCAATGCCACCGTGGCCGATATGCGCAAGAACTGTACCTTTGTTAAGATCACTGGCGCGGGTCTGCGCGAAAGCCACGTGCATGATGTGCAGATCACGCGGGAGTCTCCGAACTACCGCGTTGGGTCTTAATATCAATATGTTGCGCGGCGTTGTTAATGTGGTGCGTGACCTATGACGCCCGCCGCGCGCTATGCCTCGGCGATTGCCATTCTGGATATCGTCCTTGCGGGCGAGCCGGCAGAGCGTGCCCTGACCAATTGGGCGCGCGCGAACCGGTTTGCTGGATCCGGCGACCGGGCCGCTATTCGTGATCACGTCTATGACGTTCTGCGCGCGCGGCGGTCCTTGGCGGTTGCGGGCGGCGGGGAAGACGGCCGCGCGCTGATCCTTGGCCTGCTGCGCCGCGACGGGACCCCGCCAGAAGCCGTATTTGGCGCTGGCGGCCATGCCCCCGCTGCGCTGACGCCGGAGGAGGCGGAAGCCAATCGCACTGATCCAACGCCTGCGCAGGCTGCGGACCTGCCCGACTGGCTTTGGCCGATCTGGCAGGAGTCGCTTGGGGATGACGCGATGGCCTGCGCCGTCATGCAGCAGCACCGCGCCGGACTGCATTTGCGCGTGAACTTGTCGCGGACCACGCGGCAGGTTGCGCAAGACCGCCTGCGAGCCGAAGGCATCGCGACTTTGCCGCACCCAGATGTGGATACCGGACTGATTGTGCAGGACAATCCCCGCCGCGTTGCGGGATCTCACGCCTTTGCCGATGGCGTGATCGAGGTGCAAGACGCCGCCTCTCAGATCGCGATGGCGGCGCTGCCTCTTTCGCCCGGCCTGCGCGTACTTGACCTTTGCGCGGGCGGCGGGGGTAAGGCGTTGGCGATGGCGGACCGGATGAAATCGTCGGTCTTCGCCCACGATATCGACCCGCGCCGCATGACCGATATCGCCCCGCGCGCCATCCGCGCCGGCGTTCAGATCAAGACGCTATCGACGCAAGCCCTGCAGGGGGCCGCGCCCTTTGATCTGGTGCTGGTCGATGCGCCCTGTTCCGGCAGCGGCACATGGCGGCGCACGCCTGACGCCAAATGGCGGCTGACGGACGAAAGGCTGCATGAATTGAATGCGATACAGGCCGAAGTTATTGCGCAAGGCGCATCGCTTTGCGCGCCCGGCGGCGCACTTGCCTATGCGACATGTTCGGTCCTGCGGGACGAGAATGACGCAATCGTCGAAGCCTTTGTCGCGCAAAATCCAAGCTGGCATGCGCAAGCACCTTTGCGCCTGCAGCCATCGACACAGCACGACGGATTTTACATGGTTGTTTTGCGCCGGAACTGATGCAACGTTAGGCTGTAGAGCGACGTTAACCAATTGTTGACGGCTCCGCTCTATGCAGGTTTGACTGTGCAAAGGGGCTGGGCAAGATGATGCAAAACCTGCGTGGCAGCGACGCAGCGACCGCTGCGCCGCCTGCGTCGATGTTCTGGCTCTTTACGCTTGGCATGGCGATATTTGGATTGCTTGCGCTGTTCAGCAATGACCCTCTTTTCGTCGTTGTAACCTCTGCCGTTGCTGTGGGTTGTATGCTGATTGCGGCGTTATCCGGCTTGCGCGTCTATGGACCTAGCTTCCGCCGCAGCGCGCCTGCCTTGGCGGGGACATCATCGCAAGAGGCGATTATTGCCTTGCTCGGGCATGATGTTGATGTCGCTTATTTGACGGATTCAGACGGCGATATCGTCTACGCAAACCCGGTGGCGGTGGAACGCTTTGGCGAAATCTCTGACGGGCATCTGGCGACGGCATTTAGCCGCCTTCTGGCTAATCCAGAGGCGGTATTGTTCCGCCTACAAAACCGCGCCACCGGAACCGGAGCCGCGCGCGAAGATATCATAACGCGCACGGGTCAGTTCCGCCTGTCGCTGGTGAACTTAGGCGACGACAAGCAGCTTTGGCGCCTAGATGATCTTGGTAAAGCGAGCCGCGGCAACGGGCGTGGCGGTGATACACTGACCTTGCCGATGCTGACGGCGGGGCCCACGGACGCGATCCTTTACCTGAATGAACCTTTTCGCAAGCTATTGGGTTATCGGCCGAAATCCCTAATCGACATTTTTGGACCTGAACAATTGGCCAGCGGCCAGCTGCGCGATTTCCGCAGCGCGTCTGGCGTTGTGACGATGCTGGTTGGAATGGTTGACGGGGCCGCTGGCCGGCGCGAGGTTTATATGCTGCCCAGCGGACGGACCGCGCCATCGCAAGATTGCCCGCCTGCGCTGGCGGCGGGCTGGAACGCAATTGAGGATTTGCCAGTTCCACTGCTCAAAATCGCAAAAGACGGCACCATCACCGCCTCTAACCGCGAAGCGCGTTCGCTGTTGGGGCTGACCACGACACAAGAGCGGCGGGTGCAGGACGTGCTCGATGGCCTTGGTCGCCCTGTCGCGGACTGGGTGCGTGAATCTTTGACGGGCGGCGGCGGGAATGGCAGCCAATTTCTGCGCGGGCGCGGCGACAACCAAGAAACATTTGTGCAGGTGACCCTCAACACCGCCGATGGCCCGGAAGGTCGCCATTTGATTGCGGTGCTGAACGACGTCACAGAGCTGAAAACCTTAGAGCCCGATTTAAAACTATTTGAGTGAGTTCAGTGGTTTGTGATTCTGTTCGGTTGTGAAGCTGAATGGAGATCACAATGGCTTGGACTGAACTCACCCGCCGTCAACATGATCGAAAAGGCGATAAATACGCAAGCGATATGAAGGATGCGGAATGGGCGTTGATAGCGCCTTCGATGTCGCCGCCGAAGACAACTGGTCGGCCCCGTACGACATGTTTGCGCGACGTGGTCGACGCACTCCTCTACATTGCAACGACCGGATGCCAATGGCGTATGTTGCCCAACGACTTCCCGCCGGTTTCAACGGTTCGGGGCTATTTCTACGCGTGGC
>NZ_FOTF01000023.1 GCF_900114485.1 Loktanella salsilacus
AATCGCTATACTTCTCCCTGACCAACGTCACGGCGAACTCACGCACCGCTGGGTCAATCCAATTGTTGGATTGACGACCACGCGCCTTGTGCCGGATGGCACCAGGACCTCCAGTCTGAAAATCCTTCAGCAACCTATGGACCTGTCGCCGGCTCAATCCCAGCACGTTGGCTGCTGTCACGGCCGTCATCACGCCGCGTGTCACTTGGCTCAGTACTTCAATGCGGTTCAGTTCGCGCTCGCTCATGATCATCAATCCCACGGCCACACTCCAATCCTGCTTGATCAAGAGGGAAGTGTGACACTTCTACTTTGCAGATGTGAGACATTCTAACTTTGCGCGTACATCCGTTGGACGTATAATATGTATTATGTAATATATACTCTTGCCACAGTTGCTTTGAACTTCTTACTTTCACTGCGCCCCCAAAGTATTATGACTGCCTTGAACTGCACGAAACAGGACAGATCGTCATGGCATACGGCAAACGCACCTTCGGCATCATCGGCCTTGGCATCTTTGGCAGCACCGTCGCGAACGAGCTAGCGCGCTTTGGAAACCATATCATCGGCATCGACGTGAACGAACAAGCCGTGACCAATATGGCGGACAAGATATCGCAGGCCATGATTGTCGACGCCCGTGATGACGCGGCGCTGCGCGAGGCTGGGATCGGCGATTGCGACGTTGGCTTGGTCGCCATGGGCGACGATCTAGAAGCGTCGATCCTTGCGGTCATGAACCTGAAACTGATCGGCGTGCCCATCGTCTGGGCAAAAGCGCGGACCAAGACCCATCACCGTATCCTACTCAAGCTTGGCGTTGACCGCGTTATCCATCCCGAGCTGGAGGTCGGCCAACATATCGCGCAGGTGCTGAACAATCCGCTGGTGCGTGACTATGTCAGCCTTGGCAATGGCTATCACGTTGTAAACTTTCGCATTCCCAAAAGCCTTGAAGGTCGCAAGCTGTCCGATTTGCCCCATACCAAGGATTACAATTTGCGATGTGTCGGCGTCATGCGCGGCACGGAATTCGCGGGCCAAGATAGCACGGATTGCACGTTGCAAGGTGACGATTTGCTGCTGCTGCTTGGGCAACGCAAAGATCTGCACGACTTCGCCGAGAGCCTGTGACCGTGGCACGCAAAAGCGCCCGTGGCCGTCTGGGATTGCAAACGTTTCGCCTGCCGCCGCCCGCGACACTGGCATTGCTGTACCTGTTTTCGATCCTCATCGGCGGCGGCGTCTTGTGGTTGCCGATCTCGGTCCAGCAGCCTGTATCGCTGTTCACAGCGCTCTTTATCTCAACCTCTGCGGTGACGGTGACGGGCCTGTCGACGGTCGATGTCGGCACGACGTTTACCGTGTTCGGCGAAGCTGTGATCATGATCCTGATCCAACTTGGCGGCCTTGGCCTGATGACCTTTGCCGTGCTTGTCCTGTCAGCCTTGGGCATTCCGGTCGGCATGCCGCAGCGCCTGATCCTGCGCGAAGACTTAAACCAAACGGCCCTGAACAATCTGACAGTGCTCGTGCGCGTTATCTTTTCAGTCGCGATCCTGTGCGAGGTTGTTGGCCTGCTGGCCCTTTCCATCGTTTGGGTGCCGCAATTCGGCTGGGCGCAAGGCCTGTGGTATGCGGCTTTTCACAGCGTATCGGCATTTAACAACGCAGGCTTTGCGCTTTTCCCCGGCAACCTGAGTGCCTTTGTGGACGACCCTATTGTCAATATAACCATCCCTGCCCTGTTTATCCTCGGCGGCCTTGGCTTTATCGTCGTCGGCGACATCTACCAAAAACGGCGTTGGGGCGCGTTGACGCTCCATTCCAAGCTGATGCTCGTCGGTACAGGCAGCCTGATTGCGTTTGCCTTTGTGATGTTCGCCTTTCTGGAATGGTCCAACCCCGGCACCCTTGGCGGATTAAAGGGACCCGGCGCAAAGCTATGGGCCAGCTGGTTCCAAGCCGTCACGCCGCGCACCGCCGGTTTCAACACCATCGACACAGGCGCAATGCACGATAGCACCACACTTATGACCATGATGTTAATGCTCGTCGGCGGCGGCAGCACATCGACGGCTGGCGGCATCAAGGTCACGACGCTTATCGTGCTCATCCTCGCCACGGTCGCGTTCTTTCGCCGCCAATCGTCGTTGCACGTCTTCGGCCGCAGCCTCAAGCTTGAAGAAATCATGAAGGTCATGGCCTTGACCACGGTCAGCATGATCATGGTCGCCGGCGGCATCTTTGCCATGACGATCAATCATGACGGCGAATTCATCGACCTGATGTTCGAGGTCACCTCTGCCTTCGGCACGGTCGGCCTGTCACGCGGCACAACCGGAGAGTTGGATACATTCGGTCTGTCGATGATCATGGTGATGATGTTCTTCGGCCGCGTCGGCCCGCTGACCATCGGATTTTTCCTCGCCACCCGCAGCGCCCCGCGTGTGAAATACCCCGCCGGACAAATTTACCTAGGTTAAACAGCGCCCTGCCCCGACTGCATCCGCTTGCCCACGTCTTCTTGGCAAAAATATCCTGGGGGGCCGTCGGTTGGTGCGCCACTGGTTCAAGAACCAACCGGCAGCGGGCAAAGCCCCATATATGGCCCTGCGTCGTCCGCAATTGGGCGGATCTCAATGCCCCCCAAACACAAAAAAACGCGCCGGGCCTAAACCCAGCGCGCCTTAAATATCGTATCGCTAAAAGGGATTAGCCCTTCAGCTTGGCAACCTCGGCTGCGAAGTCTTCTTTCTCGACTTCGATGCCTTCGCCGACTTCCAGACGCACGAAACCGGTGATCTTGATGCCAGCTTCTTCAGCAGCTTTCTCGACGGTCAGGTCGGGGTTCACGACGAATGCTTGGCCCAGCAGGGTGGATTCGGCCAAGAACTTTGCCATACGGCCCACGATCATCTTTTCGATCACAGCTTCTGGCTTGCCGGACTCGCGCGCGATGTCCATCTGCACAGACTTCTCTTTTTCGACCATGGCCGGGTCCAGATCAGCTTCGCCCAGTGCGGCAGGGTTTGCTGCGGCAATGTGCATGGCAACTTGACGCGCGAACGTTTCGTTGTCGCCGTCAAAGCCGACCAGAACACCGATGCTGCCCATGCCGGGTGCAACAGAGTTGTGCACGTAGGACACGACGTTCGATGCGTTCAGCGTCGCCATGCGGCGCACGGACATGTTCTCGCCGATGATGGCGATGGCGTCGGTCACGGTCTGCTCGATGGTCTTGCCATCAACGGACGTGGCTTTCAGCTCTTCGACGGTGTTCACTGCGATTGCTGCAGTTGCAATCTTGCTGACCATCGATTGGAAGTCGGAGTTCTTGCCGACGAAGTCGGTTTCCGAGTTCACTTCTACAGCGACGCCCTTGCCGCCTTCGGTTGCGACGGCAACAAGGCCCTCGGCAGCGGTGCGGCCGGACTTCTTAGCAGCTTTGGCCAGACCTTTGGTGCGCAGCCAATCGACTGCTGCTTCCATGTCGCCATCGGTTTCGGTCAACGCTTTTTTCGCGTCCATCATGCCTGCGCCGGTGGATTCGCGCAGTTCTTTGACCATTGAAGCGGTGATTGCCATGTTCACTCTCCTGAATAGGGGAAATTCTTTGAAAACAGGGCAGAGGCCTTAGGCCCCTGCCCCGATGGATATAGACAGCTACGCGTGACGCTTATGCGTCAACAGCAGAAGCAGCCTCTTCTTCAGCCATCAGCTCTTCCATGGCACCCATGTCAACGCCAGCAGCACCCAGCTGAGCGGACATACCGTCCAGCGCAGCGCGAGCAGCCAGATCGCAATACAGCTGGATCGCGCGGGCTGCGTCGTCGTTGCCGGGGATGACATAGTCAACGCCCTTGGGCGAGCAGTTGGTGTCGACGACGGCGACAACAGGAATGCCCAGCTTCTGTGCTTCCAGAATGGCCAGGTCTTCTTTGTTGACGTCGATGACGAAGATCAGGTCAGGCACGCCGCCCATTTCGCGGATACCGCCGAGGGACGCAGTCAATTTGCCCTGCTCACGCTCCATGCCAAGACGCTCTTTCTTGGTCAGGCCGGTGAAACCGTTTTCAGAAGCTTCGTCGATCTGCTTCAGACGGTTGATGGACTGGGACACGGTCTGCCAGTTGGTCAGCGTGCCACCGAGCCAGCGGTGGTTCATGTAGAACTGAGCGGACTTTTCAGCGGCGTCCTTGATCGGGCCTTGGGCCTGACGCTTGGTGCCGACGAACAGGATACGGCCGCCCTTGGCGACTGTGTCACGGATCAGTTGCAGCGCTTGTTCCAGCATAGGAACGGTCTGCGTCAGGTCCATGATGTGGATGCCGTTACGCGAACCGTAGATGTATTCGCCCATCTTAGGGTTCCAGCGTGCGGTCTGGTGGCCGAAGTGAACGCCAGCTTCAAGCAGCTGACGCATGGAGAACTCGGGAAGAGCCATGGTCTTATCCTTTTCCGGTTTAGCCTCAGCGGGGGTATCAGACCGTTGTGGTCCAACCGGTGGATGGTGCGGGATTTCTCCCCGCCTCACCCGCCCCCGCCTGCGGGATACGTGCGCGTTCTATAAAAGGCGCGTGCGCCGATTGCAAGGCGCGACATGTGCGCGGATAGGCACAGCGCCGCGCCGCGTCAAAGCTTTTGCATATTGATGGACACGAAAGGCACACCAGACGCGCCAGAGGTGCTGTTCGTGACGCCCAGCACCCGTTCGCCCCGGCGGAAACCGCGGTACGGCTCAGGTATGCCCATGCGGCCCTTTTCCTTAGCGGTAACAGCGGTGTAGCCCATCGCGATGAACCGTGCATCGACAGCGTCATTCAGATCGCGCGCGCCGATGGAAAAGCCGTTGGTGCGGATCGTGCAGCCGCTGGTCTGGACCACAAAGGCAGAGCCGCCCGTGGGCGGATTACCAATATTGCCAGCGATGGGCTTGGTCATCGTGGCGCTGTTGGTCGCGGCGAAACCTGCCGCGATCAACCCAGCGCGATCAGCGATTCCGCCGCTTTGATGGGCAATGCAATAGTCCAGCGCGGGATCAAGTGTGCCAACCAGATAGGTCTGGGTTGAGGCGGCAAAGGCCGCTGCCTGCGCCGCCCGGTCCATCGGCGGCGGCGCCTTTTGCAGCACAGGCGATGCGCAGCCCAGCAGCGCGGCAAGGCTCGCGGCCCCGATGAATGTCTTGCGCATGAATGTGCCTCCGCCCCGCATAACTTGGGGCGGAAAGTCACAAATGGGCGCCCTGCGGTCAAGCCGCAAAGCGCTGGGGCGTTACAGGAACACCCGCTCGATCACCCAATAGACCGCAACCAGCGCGATCAGAACGGACGCGGGCATCGCGACCATGTTGGTATAGGTGTCGTATTGTCCCACGTTCACAGCCGCGCCGGACAGGCCCAGCATGACGGCGATGATCGCCAGCAGCGGGAACAGATCGCCCAGCAGGTCTGGGGCAAAGATCGACAGCGGCACCGCAATCGCCAGCACTGCCGCTGCTGCGGCCAGATAAAGCGCCGCCGCCACACCGCTGCGCGTGCCCTTCCCGCTGTATTCGCGGGCCATGTAGACGCACAGATAGGCCACACCGATCACGCAGACTTGGCCGATTTCGACGCCGATATTAAAGCCGATCAGCGCGGGGACAAAGTTCGCCTCTGGCAGGCCGAACTGGGCCAGCACGGATGCGAAACCAAGGCCGTGCAGCAGACCAAAGCCAAAGATGATGAACGGGCGCCACGGCGACAGGCGGCGCAAAAAGATGTTTTCCACCGCGACATAGGCGATCGACAGGGCGATCAGCGGCTCTACGATGCTGGCGGGCACGGTGACATAGCCAAGCGCGGCCAGCGCCAATGTGATCGTATGCGCCAGCGTAAAGGCTGACACCTGCCACAGCAGCGGCTTTAGCGCGGAAGACAGGAAAAACAGACCCAGCACGAACAGGATATGATCCACGCCCAAGGGCACAATGTGGTCAAAGCCCGTGGGCACATAGTTGATGAACGTCGCCAACGCGCCCATGGCGTTGCCACCGGTCAAGGCGATAGGGGCCGACATCTCTCCCGCCTCTAGGAAACCGTCATAGGGGTCTTCGACGCCCATCTGGCGCACCACAAGGCTGCCATAGGGGCGGATCCAGCCGATCTGCACGGCCTCTGCACCCTCTGGCAGTGGTGCGGTGAATTGGATGTCGGACAGGCGCGCGACGTCTTCGTCCACGACATCTGCGACATGCACATTGGTCAGCGTCACAGGCAGCGCCTGATCGCCGACCTGCACGGTGATGTTCTGCGCCATATCCGGCCAGAAATCGCGGAACCGCGCGTCCAGCGCATCAGGGGGTAGCGCATGCAATTCGTCATAACTCGCCGCTTGCGCGGATTCGTTCGTGTCGGCCACATCCGCTTGGTTAATGCCCGCCAGAAAGCTTTCGATATTCAAACGCATATCAAAGACCAGCGTCGATCCATCCTGCGTCATATCAGTGATCGACGGCAGCACCTCGTGCGCGCGTGCCGGTGACACCAGCGTGAGCAGGACAAGGGCAAAGCTTGACAATATCTGCGCAAGCCTCACCCTGCTTTTCAACCAAAAGGAACTCATCATGCGTCGTCTTACCCTGTTACTTGCCATTCTGGCGTCCCCTGTCAGCGCCCATGAATACTGGATTGAGCCGACGGATTTCACCGTTGCCCCGGACGCTACCCTGACCGCCCAGATTGTCAATGGATCGGACTATACGGGCACGAACCTTCCGTTTTTGCCCCAGCGTTTTGTGCGATTTGACGACGTCGTCGGCGGACAGGTCACGCCTGTGCCGGGGCGCGTGGGCGATGTGCCCGCCGTGCAAATGGCGAACCCGGCAGAGGGTCTGAACGTGCTGGTGTACCAAGCCCGCAACGCCACCGTCGATTACAAAGACTGGGACACCTTTGTGCGGTTTACCGAACATAAAGACTTCACGGGCATCATCGACACACACCGCGCCCGCGGCCTGAAAGAGGAGGCGTTCAAAGAAATCTATTCGCGCTATTCCAAGTCGCTTGTCGCTGTCGGCAATGGCGCAGGGCAAGACAGCCGCACGGGGTTAGAGACTGAAATCGTCGCGCTGACAAATCCCTATACGGATGACGTGTCGAACGGGATGCGGTTCCAGCTGTGGTATCGCGACGCCCCCCGCGCCAACGTCCGGTTCGAAGTGTACGACCGCGCGCCAAATGGCACCGTGACGCAGACCTTTCTGAAGACGGACGCGCAGGGCATGGTCACCGTCCCTGTGAAACCCGGCTATACCTATATGGCCGACGCCGTGGTGATCCGCGAACCTGCCAAGGCGATGGCCGACCAAACTGGCGCGCTGTGGGAAACGCTCTGGGCGAACATGACTTGGGCAATTTCGGAATAACGGTCTTTGCCTGAATGATCCGCGCGTCTTGCGCCCGGCGATAGGTCGGGCGACAAGGGCGGCATGAATCAGACACCCGACATTTTGTGCATCGGCTCCGTCCTGTGGGACGTGATCGGACGCACCGCCAGCCACATGCGGACCGGGTCCGACGTGCCCGGCCGTATCACCCGCCTGCCCGGCGGTGTGGCGATGAATATTGCCATGACGCTGAAACGCTTTGGCCTGCAGCCCGCGCTGCTGACCGTCATCGGCCGCGACACCGAAGGTGACGAGTTGATCGCCGAATCCCAGAACATGGGCCTGAACTGCGATTTCCTGTATCGGTCCGATGACCTGCCCACAGACGTCTATATGGCGATCGAGGCGGCCAACGGCTTGATCGCCGCCATCGCCGACGCCCACTCGCTCGAGGCGGCTGGCGACAAAATTCTGCGCGCCATGTCTGATGGCCGCCTTGGCACGGCAGAGGCACCCTATGCGGGCCTGATCGCGCTGGACGGCAACCTGACCGACGATTTGCTGCGTATCATCGCCGCCTCGCCTTTGTTCGCCGCCGCCGATCTGCGCGTGGCGCCTGCCTCACCGGGCAAAGCGGAACGCCTGCTTGCCCTGCTGGGCCATCCGTCTGCAACGCTTTACGTGAACCTCGAAGAAGCGGGTCTGCTGTGCCAGACCCATTTCGACGACAGTGCCAGCGCCTGCACCGCCTTGCTGGAACGCGGCGCGCACCGAGTGCTGGTCACCGACGGCGGCCGCGCCGCGTCCGAGGGCACCGCTGGCGATGTGATCACAGCCCACCCACCCGCCGTCCTTGTCACCCGCGTCACTGGCGCTGGCGACACCTTCATGGCCGCGCATATCGCGTCCGAACGGCAGGGCCTAGATCGCCCCGCCGCCCTTGCCCGCGCGCTAGATGCGGCGGCAACCTACGTATCCGGAGAGACTCCCCTATGATCCCAATGACTTACAGCGCAGAAGTGCAAAAAGCGCTGGACGCCGGCACCGCCATCGTCGCCCTTGAAAGCACGATCATCACCCACGGCATGCCGTACCCGCAGAACGTGGAAACCGCGCGTCTGGTGGAACAAGACGTGCGCGATGCAGGTGCGACCCCGGCCACGATCGCCGTCATCGATGGCACGCTGCACATCGGACTAGAGGACGACACCCTGACCGCGCTTGGCCAAGCCGAGCATGTCGCGAAACTGTCCCGCGCCGATATCGCCGCCTGCATCGCCATCGGCGGCACGGGCGCGACAACTGTGGCAGCCACGATGATCGCCGCGCATCTGGCCGGCATCAGCGTTTTCGCAACGGGCGGCATCGGCGGCGTACACCGCGGCGCAGAACTGTCCTTTGACATCAGCGCAGACTTGCAGGAACTGGCCCAGACGCCAGTGACCGTCGTCGCCGCAGGTGCCAAGGCGATCCTTGATCTGAACAAAACCTACGAAGTGCTTGAAACGCTTGGCGTTCCCGTGATCGCATATGGTCAAGACACCCTGCCCGCGTTCTGGTCGCGCACGTCCCACATGAACGCCCCGCTGCGCATGGACACGGCCCGCGACATCGCCGCCGCGCTGATCGTGCGCAATATCATGGGCCTGCCCGGCGGCCAGTTGGTTTGCAATCCGATCCCGGAAGCCGACCAGATCCCCGCTGACGAATTGGCCCCGATCATTGATCAGGCGCTGGCCGATGCCGCCGCGCAAAACATCAGCGCCAAGGCGGTGACGCCCTTCTTGCTGGACCGGATCTTTACCCTGACCGAAGGCCGTTCGCTGACGTCGAATATCGCACTTGTGCGCAATAACGCCCGTCTGGCCGCCGCGATTGCCAATGAGATGGTCAACGCCGCCGAATAAGCTGCCCGCCATGCTGCCCGCGCTTGTGAGTGCGGGCAGCACAGCCTATTTCTGCGCTTGGACCTGACGGATGTTGACATGACCCATGATCCCCACCCCGACGATAACAAGCGCCCGCGCCGCCCCGGCGTGATTGCCCGTCTGCGCGGCAATTTTCTGGCCGGCTTGATCATTGTCGCCCCGATTGGCCTGACGTTTTGGCTGATTTACACCGTTGTCGGTTGGGTGGACGGCTGGGTTTGGCCGTTTGTGCCGAACCGCTGGCATCCTGACGAGCTGATCAATCGCTGGTTTGGCACCGACGGCGCGCCGCCCATTGCGGTGAATGTTCGCGGCGTTGGTGTCTTTGTTTTCCTGATTTTCACCGTGATCACAGGTTGGCTGGGCAAAGGCTTTATCGGCCGCGCCGTAATCCGCTTTGGTGAACGTCTGGTTGATCGGACGCCCGTCGTGCGCAGCATCTATAGCGGCGTAAAGCAGATCGCTGAAACTGTGTTCAGCCAGCGCGATACGTCCTTTGATCACGCCTGTCTGGTGGAATATCCGCGCAAGGGGATCTGGGCCATCGCCTTCATCTCCACCGCGGCTAAGGGTGAAATCGCGGCGAAACTGCCGGGAGAGGCCGAAATCGCGACGGTTTTCCTGCCCACGACGCCCAACCCGACCTCTGGCTTCCTGCTATTTTTGCCCCGATCCGAAGTCATCATTCTGGATATGAACGTCGAGGATGCGGCCAAGCTCGTCATCTCGGCGGGGCTTGTGTATCCGAACCCCAAGGATCCTAAGTTGCCCCCTATCACCGCATGATATCGGCCGCATTTACAGGTTTCATTACCGGGTTTTCATTAATTTTAGCGATTGGCGCGCAGAATGCTTTTGTCCTGCGCCAAGGGCTGGCGCGGGCGCATGTGTTCTGGCTGTGCCTGTTCTGCGCCGCCTCTGACGCGCTGCTGATTGCGGCGGGTGTGCTTGGATTTGGCGCGATGGTCGCACTGTTTCCGTCGCTACCGCAAATCATGGCCTACGCTGGCGCGGCGTTCCTAGCGGTTTACGGCCTACAGCGCCTGATTGCTGCGTGGCGCGGTGACTATGCGCTGCAATTAACAGGCAAAACCAAGGCGTTATGGCCCACTCTTGCTACGGCCGCCGCCTTTACCTGGCTGAACCCCCACGTCTATCTGGACACGCTGGGGCTGGTCGGCGCGGTATCGACGGATTTCCACGGCGCGGCGCTCAAATGGGCCTTTGGCAGCGGCGCGGTGGCGGCGTCTTTCGTGTTCTTCTTCTCGCTCGGCTATGGCGCACGGCTGCTGGGTCCGGTGATGCAATCCGCCCGCGCGTGGCGCGTTTTGGATACCGGCATCGGCCTTGTCATGTGGGCGCTGGCGATCAAGCTGATCAGTTAAACATCCCATTCAGATCAAGGGTTTCACGCTTTCCCAGATCGTCCTTGTTATTGATCAAGAACGTATCCATCGCCGCCCGTCCCGCTGATTTCAACTGTTTCAGGACCACTGGCACGGGGATCGTTTTGGTCGCCACATTAAGATCGTTCATCAGCGCGTCGTCTTCAATCATATACAGCATGACCCGCTTCATCGTGCCCGCCTGCATCACCCCTGTGTCCAGCAAATCGCGCACGAAGGCGATGGCCCGCAGCTCTGCCAAAAGGGACGCGTTAAAGCCGATTTCATTGATCCGGTTGGCAATCGCCTCTGTGCTGCGCGGCAAGGTGCGGCGGATGATGGGGTTGATGCCAACGATGACAAGATCGTTCGGCAAGTCCTTGTCATACAAGGGAAACAGCGCCGGGTTGCCGGTATAGCCGCCGTCCCAGAACGCCTCTTTTTCGCCGGTCAACGGATCGTCGATTTCCACCGCCTGAAACAGCGTCGGCAAACAGGCCGAGGCCATGAGGGCGGCGTCGCTGATTTCGGTCCCGGAAAACACGCGGATACGTCCGGTGCGCACGTTGGTGGCACCGACGAACAGCTGCGGGCCTTTGGTGCTGCACACGTGATCAAAGCTCATCTCGGCCAGAATCGCGGCCAGTGGATTGCGCAAAAGCGGGCCGTAGATATAGGGCGACACGACGCGAGAGGCGGCGTCGAACGCCTGATAGCCGGGGGATAATTCCAGCAGAGTCGCGATGCCGCGCACCGTCGGCGACAGGGCGGATAGCCAGTCCTGCAAAAAGGGCGTGTTGACCGCACCGACCTTTTCCCAGAACCAATCCAGCCGCGCCTTGGCCCCGTCGCGCCCGCCCTCGATCAGCCCCGCCTTATAGGCGGCAGCGTTCATCGCGCCAGCGGATGTGCCTGAAATTGCTGCGATTTCGATGTCGGTTTCTTCGATCAGGCGGTCGAGCACGCCCCAGGTAAACGCGCCATGTGCGCCGCCGCCTTGCAGGCCGAGGTTAATGCGGATCATCGGCTGCACCTTTGCCCACTGAACCCGCGCCGCTTTGCCTGATCTGCCCGCATCGCCTTGCCCTCGCAAAATGCTGCACCTGCACAATGATGCCCGATCTGATTGCAAAAGTCCAAACATCATCGCGGCAGGTACAACAACACGGGCTGTTTCAGGTGTGTTTCAGCCGTCGGCCAATTTTGACCGACGCGGAACGACATGCCCCCCGAATTAGCGAATTGATTCACTCTACCCCGCAAATAACATCGCGCCCAAAGACCGATTCTTGGCCGATTCCCGCCTTTTGGATTCGCAAGAATCGTCAGGACTTGCAGATCTGAGGAACACCTCGTAAAGCCCTGATAACCCACAAAATAAGGGTTTTCGCGTAATTTTGGACAAAAAAAACCCCGGCGCGAAGCCGGGGTGTAGTTATTGAGGCAGGTTTCATACAGGCAAGAAACCTATCGAGCAGTGAGTTCTGTATAATCTTCTCTGCACCGGTATCCAAGCTAAAAGTTTGATAAGACTCGAAACCCTCTTTAGCGTGGGGCGAAACAATGATCACGAACGGGGACATGGCACTATGACGACGACACTAAGGCACCTAGCGCGCAGCGCCGGGCTGGCGGCTTTGATAATTGCTACAGCTGGCATGACTGGCGCAGAGCCCGCCCACGGCATCGCGATGTATGGCGAACCCGCCCTGCCCGCGGATTTCACCGCCATGCCCTATGCCAATCCGGACGCCCCCACCGGCGGGCGGATCGTCACGGCAGAGGTCGGCGGCTTCGACAGCCTGAACCCCTATGTGCTGAAGGGTAACGTGCCGTGGCAGTTGCGGTTTTTGGTCGGCGAAAGCCTGATGGTGCGGTCCTTGGACGAACCATTTACTGAATATGGCCAGTTGGCGCAGTCGGTGGAAACCGGACCAAACCGCGAATGGGTGCAATATGTGCTGAACCCGGCGGCCAAATTTTCCGACGGCAGCCCTGTGACGACCGAAGACGTGATCTGGTCGTTTGAAACGCTGGGCACCCAAGGCCATGGCCGCTATCGCGGCTTTTGGGAAAAGGTCGAAAAGATCGAAGAGGTCGCCCCCGGTACTGTGCGTCTGACCTTTAACGTGGAAGACCGCGAATTGGTCATGCTGGCCGGTCTGCGCCCGATCCTGAAAAAGGCCCAGTGGGACGGCGTCGATTTCGCTGAAGGCGGGCTTGATCTGGTCCCCATCACATCCGGCCCCTATGTCATCGACGATTTCGAGGCGGGGCGCTTTATCTCGCTGAAACGGAACCCGGATTACTGGGGCCGGGATGCGATCCCGGTGGAAAAGGGCCTGCACAATCTGGACGAGGTGCGGATCGAATTCTTCGCCGATGAAACCGCCGCGTTCGAGGCGTTCAAAACAGGCGAAGTCACATCAACCCGTGAATTCAACGTCGCCCGCTGGGAAAGCCAGTATGACTTTCCGGCCGTGCAAAGCGGCGACGTGGTCAAATCGGTACTGGGCCACGAGCGCCCATCCGGCATGACCGGTTTCGTGATGAACACGCGCCACGATCAGTTCGCTGACTGGCAGGTCCGCGACGCGATGCTGCAGGCCTTTAACTTTGAGTTCATTAACGAGGCGATGACCGGCGGCGCGCAGCCGCGCATCACCTCCTATTGGTCGAACTCTGATCTGGGTATGGACGCAGGCCCCGCCACAGGCCGCGTGGCCGAGATGCTAGAGCGGTTCAAAGACGAGCTTATCCCCGGCACGCTAGAAGGCTACGCGCTGCCTGTCTCTGACGGATCAGAGCGGAACCGCGCGGGCACAGCCAAGGCGCTGGATATGATGTCTCAGGCGGGGTGGACCGTGCAGGACGGCGTGATGAAAAACGCGGAAGGCAAGGCGTTCACCTTTGACATCTTGCTGGAAAGCGGCGCGTCGGAAAACCAGTCGATCATCGACATGTATGTGCAAAGCCTCAAGCGGATCGGCATTTCGCCAACCGTGACGGCCATCGATTCCGCGCAGTACAAGGAACGCACCGACGCGCTGGATTTCGACATGACCTATGGCCGCGTCGCCGTGTCCTTGTCGCCGGGCAACGAGCAGTACCTGTACTGGGGGTCCGAGACCGCCGACGTGCCGGGATCGCGCAATCTGATGGGCGTTAAATCACCGGCGATCGACACGCTGATCGGGCAATTGCTGACCTCGACCGACCAAGAGGACTTTGTGGCCTCGGTCAAGGCGCTGGACCGGGTGTTGACGGCTGGCCGCTATTACATCCCGATTTATCAGTGGAATATCAGCCGCCTCGCCCATGCCAAGCAGCTGACATACCCCGATGTCATCCCCAGCTGGGGTGACTGGAACGGATGGCAGCCTGACGTCTGGTGGTGGCAGGAATGATCCGCGCCGCCGCCTTGCTGTTGGCGCTTGCGGCCATCAGCGCCTGCACGCCGGTGCGCGTTGTGGGCAATACCGCGATTGGCGCGGGGCAGCTTGCCCTTGGTGCTGCCGATGTTGTGATCTAAGCCGCGCCAAGCCCCCCCTGACACAGGTTGCACTTTGTTATGGGGGGGCCTATTGGTGGCCTTCATCGACCAGCCTTGCCAATCCGGCAGTCACGCTGTCCCCCGCGCCGCCCATGGCACCTTTGCGGGGTTAAATCAGGTCCTACGACCGACGTTCATTCTTGCGCAATCATGCGGTGCCGGGGTTACACCGGGTGCTGCTGGCCTTTTGCGCCTGTTTGATCGGAACAGAAGTGACACCCGGCTCGTTGGTCCCGCAACGAACAACAAGAAGGAATATACCCATGCAATGGAGAGACGTTTCACAGAACTGGGCCGCTTACACCCCGCGCATTCTGACGCAGTGGCCAAACCTGAACGAATCCGAAGTGCTGTCGATTGACGGCGACCAGGACGGTTTTCTGGACTACCTGTCCAAATCCAAAGGCGAAGACCGCGTCGCAGCCCAGATGGAGCTTGCTGACTGGTTGATGGGCGGCGAGCCGATCGACGTCACGATGGCAGAGCAGAACGACAACGCCAACATCCTCGGCTCTGCCGCGAATGTGCCTGCTGGCGAAGACGTCAGCGATGACGACGCCAAGTTCGGCGACGACACTGCCGCTGCCGCCCCCGTGGGCCGCGCGTAAGATCCGAAATACCGTCTCAGCGGGTTGCATAAACCTGCTGAGATACCCCCATTAGACCAACGCCCATGACGCGCGCCGCAATCGCGCACTTGCAACCGATCCCAGCCATGCTAGCCAAGGATCATGCAAAACCCGCCCCCCTTATCGTTCAACATGGCAGCCTATGTCCTGTCGCAGGCGCAGCTGCGCGCGGATCATCCTGCGCTGATCGTGCCGGGCCTGCACGTGTGGACCTATGCCGCGCTGGAACGCGCCGTGCGCGGGCTGGCGACGGGTTTGCTGGGGCGCGCAAGCCCCGGCGATCATGTGCTGCTGCGGCTGGGCAATACGCCTGACTTTCCCATCACCTACCTTGCCTGCATCGCAGCGGGCCTGATCCCGGTGCCGACATCGTCCCAGTTGACGGTGCCCGAGGTCGACAAGATGGCGGCAGAGCTGCGCCCTGCGCTGGTTGTGCAAGCGGGCGGCGTAGCCGCGCCAAGTGGCAGTTGGCCCGTGCTGGCACAACTGGATCTGGCCGCCCTGCAAACGCTGCCGCCGGCGGATTACGCCATGGGCGATCCGAACCGGCCGGCCTATATCGTCTATACCTCTGGCACGTCCGGCCATGCCCGCGCCGTGGTCCATGCGCATCGCGCAATCTGGGCGCGGCGGATGATGTGGGACGGCTGGTACGGGCTGACCCCGGACGACCGCCTGCTGCACGCGGGTGCGTTCAACTGGACCTATACCCTTGGCACCGGCCTGATGGATCCATGGAGCATCGGCGCCACCGCGATCATTCCGCGCGATGGCACCGATGCCAGCGCCCTGCCCGCCTTGATGGCCGCACACCATGCAACGATTTTCGCAGCCGCGCCGGGGGTTTACAGGCGGATGCTTAGGCAGCCAATGCCCGCGATCCCGAGCCTGCGCCACGGGTTGTCTGCCGGTGAAAAACTGCCAGAGCCGCTGCGCGCTGCGTGGCAGGACCAGACCGGCACCGCGATCTACGAGGCGTTTGGCATGTCCGAATGCTCGACCTTCATCTCTGGCAGCCCGCAGCGGCCGGCGCCGCCCGGCGCGCTGGGCTATCCGCAACCGGGACGGCAAATTGCGCTGATTGGCGCGGATGGACCAAGCGATACAGGCCAAATCGCGATCCACCGCAGCGATCCCGGCCTGTTGCTGGGCTACTTTGGCCAGCCGCAGGACACCGCCGCCCGCTATGCTGGCGACTGGTTCCTAACCGGGGACGAAGCCACCCGCGACGCCAGCGGCGCCATCACCTATGCGGGCCGCGCCGACGATATGATGAACGCTGGCGGCACCCGCGTCAGCCCGGGAGAGGTAGAGGCCGTCTTGGCCCGCCACCCCGGCATCACCGAAGTCGCCTGCGCCGAAGTGCGCGTGTCCAGCACACTGACGCTGATTGCAGCCTTTTATACCGGGCCAGACGTGATAGACGACGGCGCATTAGGGAAATTTGCTGGCGCGCACCTTGCCGCTTACAAAGTGCCCCGCATTTATGTCCACCGCTCCGCGCTGCCACGCGGCGCAAACAATAAACTACTGCGCCGCGCGCTGCGCACCGAATGGGAGGCCGCACATGGTCAAGCTTGATATTCTGTCCGATCCAATCTGTCCGTGGTGCTATATTGGCAAGGCCAACCTGTTCAAAGCATTAGAACAAAAGCCGGACCATCCCTTTGTGATCGAATGGCACCCGTTCCAGCTGAACCCCGATATGCCAGCCGCAGGCATGGACCGCCGCGCCTATCTAGAAGGCAAGTTCGGCGGCAAGATGGAAGCGGTCAAGGCCTATGCCCCCGTCGTCGGCAAGGCCGAAGAAGCGGGCCTGACGATCAACCTTGATTTGATCAAGACCACGCCGAACACGATGAACGCGCACCGATTGATCCATTGGGCGGGCATCGAAAAGCAGCAAACGCCGATGGTGGACCTGCTGTTCAAAGCCTATTTCGTCGAAGGCCGCGATATTGGCGACAACGAAGTGCTGACCGATCTGGCGGACGAAGCAGGCCTAGATGCGGCCATCGTCGCCCGCCTGCTGACCAGCGATTCCGATCTTGACGACATCCGCGCCCGCGATGCGCATAGCCGCGAAATGGGAATTTCCGCTGTGCCGACCTTTATCATCGCGAACCAGCACGCCGTGCCCGGCGCGCAGCCGACAGAAATGTGGGTGCAGATCATCACCGATATCCAAAGCCAAATCGCAAAGGACGCCTAAGGGGAACAAAGGCCGCGCAGCAGGCGTTCACCCGGTGATATCATATTATTGGAGTTCCCCTATGCGCGTCCTTTTCGCCCTCGCCCCGCTAGCATTTGCCGCAGCCTGCGCCGGTAGCGGCCCTGCCGTTGATGGCATCACGCTTGCTGGCGTCGACAAAATCGTCGACATGACCGCAACGCTGAACTTCGCGCCCAATGCGGTCACGATCAATTCGGGCGACACGGTGGAATTCCGCAACATCTCGACCTTTACACATACGGTGTCGACTGTTGCGGACACGCAAATCGAAGCGCAGGCCGTCAAACTGCCAAACGGCGCAGACCCTTTTGATTCCGGCGAAATCGCACCCGGCGCGACCTTTACGCACACCTTTACCACACCCGGCACCTATCAGTACTTCTGCGAGCCGCACGTCGGCCAAGGCATGATCGGCACGGTTATCGTAAACCCCTAAGCCTTAGCAGCGGCGGCGGCACAGGTTCTCGCAAGGGATACCGTCATTGTCGCCGTCGCGCTTGGCCTGACCGCAAACCAGCAGTTTGTGGCAGGCCTCTTCGCAGCTGGACAGCGCCTTACAGCTGCGATCACTGCAATCGAATGATTGCACCGGACGCACCATATCCAGAAAAATTTGCACGGACGGCGGCGACAGCGGCACCATTTCCTGCGCGCTGATTGCACCGGGCAGCATCACGGCCATAGCCAAAACAAATCGCAACATGAACACACCAAAGAGGGGAAGGTTAATAAACCCTTAACCCCTTTGGTTGTATTGCCAATCTATTTCTTCAACGCCTCGGCGCGTTTAGCAGCCAGATCACGGGCGATATTGAACGCGCCTTGGATCTTGTCGCGCTCTCGCGTCCAGTCCTGCATGACGACAATCTTGTTGTCGCGCACCTTAGCCTGTCCTTTGTAATCACCGATAAAGTCCACCAGCCCGGTCGGATTGGCGAATTTGTCCTTGTGGAACCGGATCGTCGCGCCCTTTGGCCCGGCGTCCAGCTGGCCAATGCCCGCCTTTTTGCACATGGCTTTGATCCGCACGACCAGCATCAACGTGTTGACCTCTTTCGGCAATTTGCCAAAACGGTCGATCATTTCCGCGGCGAAACCTTCCAGTTCGACCTTGGTCGTCAAATCGGACAGACGGCGATATAGGCCAAGGCGGACGTCCAGATCGGGGACGTAATCCTCTGGGATCAGGACCGGCACACCAAGGTTAATCTGCGGTGACCATTCGCCATCGTCCTGCAATCCTTCAGCCGCGCCGGACCGGATCGCGTTGATCTGGTCCTCTAGCATCTGCTGATACAGCTCATAGCCAACTTCGCGCATCTGGCCTGACTGTTCTTCACCCAGCAGATTGCCCGCGCCGCGAATATCAAGGTCCTGGGACGCCAGCGTAAAGCCCGCGCCAAGGCTATCCAGGCTGGCCAGCACCCGCAGACGTTTCTGCGCGGTATCAGTCAGTTTCTGCCGCGGCATGGTCGTCAGGTACGCATAGGCCCGCGTCTTGGACCGGCCCACGCGGCCACGAATTTGGTACAGCTGGGACAGGCCGAACATGTCGGCGCGCCAGACGATCATCGTGTTGGCCGTCGGGATATCAAGGCCGGATTCCACGATCGTCGTGGCCATCAGCACGTCGTATTTCCCATCGTAAAACGCGTTCATGCGGTCATCCAGCTCGCCTGCCGCCATCTGGCCGGTGGCGGTGATAAAGCTGACCTCTGGCACCTCGGTTTTCAGCCATTCGACCATCTCGTCCATGTCTGAAATGCGCGGCACGACAAAGAACGACTGACCACCGCGATAATGCTCGCGCAGCAAGGCTTCGCGGATCGTGATCGTGTCGAATTCACTGACGTAGGTGCGGATCGCAAGGCGGTCGATGGGCGGCGTGCCGATGATCGACAGATCGCGCACGCCCGATAGCGACAGTTGCAGCGTGCGCGGGATTGGCGTGGCGGTCAGGGTCAGCACATGCACATCCGTGCGCAGCGATTTCAGGCGCTCCTTGTGCTGGACGCCGAATTTCTGTTCCTCATCAATGACAAGCAGGCCAAGGTTGCGGAATTTGACCGACTTTGCCAGCAGCGCGTGGGTGCCGATCACGATATCGACGGTGCCATTCGTCAGCCCCTCGCGGGTGGCGGCGGCGTCTTTGGCCGACACAAAGCGCGACAGGGGCCGCACGACGACGGGAAAGCCGCGGAAACGCTCTGCAAAGCTTTGATAATGCTGGCGGGCCAGCAAGGTTGTCGGGGCCACGATGGCCACCTGCACGCCGGCCAGCGCGGCAACAAAGGCGGCGCGGATCGCGACCTCTGTCTTACCAAACCCGACGTCGCCGCAGATCAGGCGATCCATCGGCTGGCCGCTTTCCAGATCGGTCAGCACATCGTCAATCGCCGCCAGCTGGTCGTCGGTTTCCGCATAAGGAAAGCGCGCTAGGAATTGATCCCAGATGCCGTCCATCGGCTCTAGCACAGGCGCCTTGCGCAGGGCGCGTTCGGCAGCGACGCGGATCAGCCGTTCGGCAATCTGGCGGATGCGCTCTTTCAGGCGGGCCTTTTTCGCCTGCCATGCACCGCCGCCCAGCTTGTCGAGCAAGCCTTCCTCGTGGCCAAACTTGCTGAGAAGCTCAATGTTCTCAACAGGTAGGTAAAGTTTACTGCTTTCGGCATATTCCAGCGTCAGACATTCATGCGCCGCGCCAAGGGCGGTGACGACCTCTAGTCCGATAAAGCGGCCGACGCCGTGATCGACGTGCACGACCAGATCACCGGGGGACAGCGCGTTTGCCTCTGTCAGGAAATTATCGGCCCGGCGCTTGCGCTTGTTCTGACGGATCAGACGGTCGCCGAGCACGTCTTGCTCGGAAATAACGGTGACGCCCGGTGCCTCGAATCCTGCTTCCAGCGCCCAGACCGCCAGATGCACGCCGGATTTGCCAACGCGGGACCAGTCGCTGACCGGAATGACCTCTCCGATGCCCTCGTCTTCAATCAGGCCGGTCAGACGTTCGCGCGCACCTTCGGAATAGGACGCGATGATCACCGGACCCTTGGCGACTTTCGCCTTAACATGACCTGCCAAAGCCCCGAAAAGGCTTAGGTTTTCCTGCTGGCGTTCCGGCGCGAAATTGCGCCCGGGCCGCCCGCCCGCATCCAGCACGCCGTGGCCCGTCGCCTGCGGCAGCGGCGCGAATTGCACCACGCGGCGGTCTGCGACGGCCTTGTCCCAGGCTGCATCGTCCAGATACAGTTGCTGCGGCGGCGCAGGTTTATAGACGGAATCCATCCGCCCCTTTTGCGTCAGGGCGTGCATCCGGGTGGAATATTGGTCCGCAATCGATTCCCAACGCGCAAGGCGCTGCGGGCTGGTCTGGTCGTCCAGGGTGATCGTGCCGCGCGGCAGATAGTCGAACAGCGTTTCCAGATCGTCCTGAAAAAAGCCCAGCCAATGTTCAACGCCCGCATGTTTGCGGCCTGCGCTGACGGCCTCGTACAGCGGATCGTCGGTGCCAGCGGCACCAAATTCGATGCGATAGCTTTGGCGAAAGCGCGTGATCGCGGCCTCGTCCAGAATGACTTCGCTGACGGGGGCCAACTCGATCTCGGTCAGTTTTTCGGTCGTACGCTGGGTGGCGGGATCAAAGCGGCGCGCGCCGTCCAGCGTGTCGCCGAACAGATCAAGGCGGATCGGCCCGCTTTGGCCCGGCGGAAAGATATCGATAATGCCGCCGCGCACGGCGTAATCGCCCGGCTCCATCACGTTGGCGGTTTGGGAAAAACCCATGCGCGTCAGGAAGTTGCGCAGTGCAGCTTCATCCACGCGGGACCCGACGCGGGCGGTAAAGGCCGCCTCGCGCAGCGTGGCGCGTGCAGGCACGCGCTGGGTCGCGGCGTTCAGCGATGTCAGCAGCACAAACTTTGGCGGCATCCCGTGGACCAGCGCCGCCAGCGTCGCCATCCGTGCGGCAGACACATCGGCGTTGGGCGACACCCGATCGTAAGGCAAACAATCCCACGCGGGAAAGGTAAACACCGGCATTCCCGGCGCAAAGAACCCCAGCGCCGCCTGCATCGCGGCAAGACGTTTGTCGTCGCGGGCGACATGAAGGACCGGCTGGCCGGAACTCTCCATTTCCTTGAGGATCAGTTTGGCGTCGAACCCTTCGGGCGCACCGGCGAGCGTGATGTGTTTGACCATGACAGGTGAAGTATCCGCATCCGCCCCGGTGTCAAGGCGCGGCACGGGGTCTGGCTGCGGCCTAAAGTCCCCGCACAACCGCCATCATTTGGATCATGCCAAACATAGCGGTCACAAAGATCGCGCACATGCCAATGATCTGCGTCCACAACCGGTGGCGCATCAGCATGGCGTAAAGCTGGTCTGGCTCTGGATCAGCGGTGCGGATTTTCCGCGCGCTGGACAGGCTGACGGCACCGACAATGGACAGCGGCAGCGCGACAAGAAACAGCGCCTGCGCCATTTCGACGTCATAGTAAAAGCCCAGCAGCGCCAGCGTTGTCAGGGCGAAGAATGCGAAACCTGTCATGATCAAGCCCGCGGTATGGGCGATGCCCAGCAGGCGGTTCACGTTGATGCGCACCAAATCGATCATATCGTCCTGCTGCTGGCCGCCATGACGCCGCGCCTTGGTAATCAGGTCAAACGGAACACCCAGCACGTAATAACTGACCGACGACCACAGGACCGCCAGCATGATCCAATACCACACCGACGAAAACGAGCGCAGGTCGATTACCTGAAAGAGGATATTGCTCCAGTTCACTACGCGGACTCTCTGGCTTGCTACACGTTTTTCAGACCCTAGTGTCGCCGCGCGGGGATGCCCAGACTTGCCGCGCGGAATTTTCCGTGCAAGGTCAAGATGTGTGACAGAAAGGCCCAGCCAGATGAGAGTGATGCCATGAAACCGACCCTTGCCCCCTTTCCCGCCACACGTCTGCGCCGCCTGCGGGCGAAGCCCGCGATCCGCCGCTTGTCGCGCCAACACCGGCTAAGCGTCGATGACCTGATCTGGCCGATCTTTGTGATGGCCGGCAAAGACGACGAACATGCTATTTCGTCTATGCCCGGCGTGACGCGCAAAACCGTCGACCGCGCCGTGAAGGCCGCGCAAGAGGCGCATAAGCTGGGCATCCCGGCGCTGTGCATCTTCCCCTACACCGGCATGGAAGAGCGGACAGAGGATTGCGCGCTGGCGTGGTCGCCGGACAATATCAGCAATCAGGCGATCCGCGCGATCAAAGACGCGGTGCCAGAGATTGCGATCATGACGGATATCGCGCTCGATCCTTACAACATCAACGGCCACGACGGCTTTGTCGAAAATGGCCGCATTGTGAATGATCGCACTGTCGATGCGCTGGTCAAGATGGCGCTGGCGCAGGCCGAGGCGGGTGCCGATATCCTTGGCCCGTCGGACATGATGGATGGCCGCATCGGCGCGATGCGCAAAGCGTTAGAGGCCGAGGGTCATATCGACGTCGCGATCCTGAGCTATACCGCCAAATACGCCAGCGCGTTTTATGGCCCGTTCCGCGATGCGGTCGGTGCATCGGCTGCGCTGACAGGCGACAAGAACACCTATCAGATGGACCCCGGCAACGCCGACGAGGCGCTGCGGCTGGTGGAACGCGACCTGATGGAAGGCGCGGATATGGTCATGGTAAAACCGGGCATGCCGTACTTGGACATCTGCCGCCGGGTCAAAGACATGTACGGCGTGCCGACCTATGCTTACCAAGTCAGCGGTGAATACGCGATGATGCAGGCCGCGATCCAGAACGGCTGGCTGGACGGTCCCAAAGTGATGATGGAAAGCCTTTTGGCGTTCAAACGCGCGGGCTGCGACGGCATTCTAACCTACTTTGCCCCAGAAGCCGCAAAGCTGCTAAACCGCATGTAACCGCCTGCGCTGTAATTAGCGTGTGACAGCAAAGATTGATCCACCTATAGTTTGCGCCACAACAGGTGCGGAAAACGCGCTGGTGGCAGTATAGAGGCAGACAATTATGACAAACTTAACACGGCGGCACTTTGTGGCGGCTGGCGCGGCGACGATGCTGGCGGCTTGCGGCAATGGCGTGAACCAGAACGGCGGATCGACCATCGACGCGCGGGTCGCAAGCACCTTGTCGTTCATGTACGACACCTATCCCGGTACGCGCGATCTGGGGCAAAAGGCCGCTGGCGTATTGGTGATGCCGCTGGTGACCGAACTGGGCCTTGGCCTTGGCGGGTCATATGGGCGCGGTGCGTTGCAGATTAACGGGTCCACTGTTGACTATTACTCTGCCGCTTCCGGCTCTGCGGGTCTGCAGATTGGCGCGCAGCAATACAGCCATGTGCTGTTTTTCATGACGCAAAACGCGCTGGCGGATTTCCGGGCCTCGATGGGTTGGGCTGCGGGCGCTGACCTTGAATATGTTGCCGCCGACCAAGGCGACGTGCTGCGGGCCGAGACGATTACGTCCCTGTCCCCCGTGATCGCCGTGGTCTTTGCGCAAACCGGTCTGCGCATCGGCGCGACGCTGGAAGGCACGAAATACACGCGTATCATTCCTTAAGATGCACGCTGGGTCAGGTGACATGATCCCAATCCTGATCCTTGCCGCGGGGACATCGTCGCGCATGCGCGGCGCGGATAAGCTGTCGATGATGGTGGGCGGCCAGCCGCTGCTGCGGCGCATTGCGATGCAGGCGGCGGCGGTCGGCGACACCTTTGTCGCGCTAAAGCACCGCGCGGCAGAGCGTCTGGCCTTGCTGGACGGTCTGCCCATCACGCCGCTTTTGGTGCCCGAGGCCGCAGAAGGCCAATCAGGCACCCTGCGCGGGGCCGTTGCGCAATTGCCGCCCTGCCCGGCTTTCATGATGGTTTTGGCGGATCTGCCGCTGATCACATCGGATGATCTGGCCGCGGTGCTCGCAGCCCGCGATGCGAACCCGGACGCTTTGATCTGGCGCGGCGCGGCACCAGATGGCACGCCGGGTCACCCGGTCTTGTTCGACGCCAGCCTGCGGCCTGCATTCGCGGATCTGAGCGGCGACGACGGCGGGGCAAGTGTGGTGAGGCCCTTGCGCGCCCGTACAATCTTGGTGCCGTTTACGGATGACCGCGCGGTCTTTGACCTTGATACGCCAGAAGCATGGGCCGCGTTCAACGGCTGAAATGTTTAATAACGCGCGCACCTTGCACGCTTCGCGATTTTTCAACGACGTGCGAACTGGTTGAGATCCACCGCCCCAAAATCTTGTACCCGACTTTGCGAACCGTCCAAAATTTCCGGCCCCCGGCGCCGGTGCCACGCCGCCACCCATGTTCTTTCTGGACGGAAAGCTTTCGGTCCAGCTCTGCGAAAAGCAACGCGCCGCGCTGAGCCTCTATCAGCAGCTGGTGCTTCGGTGACAGCACCCGATCATGCATTGGCACGCTATCACCCAGCGATCCGGCGGCCGCGTGATCGGTCTGTGATCGGGTCGCGCGGTGCAGGTCGCTTGGGGACAACTTGCGCTGACCGTTCTGCATGATCGGGCCCGTGTCCGTATCTTGCGTCAGGAATATGTCGTCGACGGACAGGTCTGTCACCTCTTGGTCCGACGCGGCGATGCGGTCGCCCAAGTCAAAACCGCTAACCAGCTTTTCAATCTCGGACAGGCTGACGTGGCATGCGACGTTATTGCCATCCATCAACGTGACCCGGCCATTTTCCGGCAAGGTGCTATCGTCCTGACCCGCGACCGGGTTCGTGCTGTCATAGATAAGTTCACCGTCGCTGCAGTAGAAACGCACGTCCGTCCAATCACCCCGGTCGATCCCGGCCTGCAGGGCCAGCACGTCAATGTCGCTGATTTTACAGCCGCCGTCTGCAGTGACTGCGTCCAGGGACACGTCGCTACGATGGGTCAGATTGTCGTTGCGAGCAGCGCCACAGTTCGGGTCCGATCCGCCGCGCCCGTCAATGTGATCATCGGCATGATCATCGGCAAAATCGCCGTCCACCGTTTCGTTAAGTGAAGTGTTCGAAGTGTTCGAAGTGTTAAAATTTACCATACCGCTATTCCCCCAAATAGGTGTCACAGCGAGATATTGCACAGTTGAAAACTCAAACAACCGGGCCTAGTCGGTTGCTACACTTAGCTATCCAAGGGGATAGGAGGCTGTGAAGCGACAGAAATTCACAGCATTCAGACGTAAAATACGGGCCGAGGTATCTGCGGCCCGCATTTCTATTTTGGTGGCAAACCCCGTTTAGGAGGCCGCGAACTTACCGCAGTAACAGGCGTGTTTCATGCTTTTTCAATGACTTACGCGCAGCTTGGTAGCCTTCGACGCCAGCGGTGGTTTTCAATTCCGGGAACAGCATAAAGATCTCGTCCCGTTGGTTCTGCGCCAAACCGCCAAGGCTGTGATCGCCGGGCTGAAAGCTTTCTGACCATACGCCGTCGGACAGCACGACCTCGTGCCGCTCGAACATGATGTGCACATAGGTGACGCCGGACACGTCAGCCTGGGTGATTCCAGCGGTGCCAACCATGTGTTTGGCCGGCGCGAGCACTTCGTTTTCGGCAAACAGCAAGGCCGCACGATGGGATTGGATCAGCATGCGGTGGTTCGGCGACAGCACCAGATCGCGTTCCGGCAGGCCATCGCCCAGCGATCCGGCTGCGATGCGGACGGGTTGCAGCTTGGGTGCGCGGCGCAGATCAGCGGCGGACAGGCTGCGCTCGCCGATCCACGCAATCGGCTGCATGCCGTGGTCGCGGGTCATCACCAGATCACCCACGCGCAGGTCCTGCACAGCAATCTGCCCTTTTGGCGTCATGATGCGCGCGCCGGGGGTGAAGCAAATCACCAGCTTTTCGATTTCGGTAAAGTTGACGCGGCCAATGATGTTGTTGCCATTCAACAGCTCTGCCCGGCCATTTTCTGGTAGCGTATCGTAGTTCTGCCCCTGAACGGGGTTCAGGCTGTCGTAAATCAGCGTCCCATTTGTGTTGTAAATGCGAACGCTGGTCCAGTCGCCGTTATCCAACCCTGACTTCAAATCCAGTTGGTCAAAGTCGCCATTGTCCGGATCGGTGCCACCGTCAGCGGTGATCGTGCCTATATTGCCGTCCTTCAGGATCGTCAGATAATCGTCGCCCGTTCCGCCATACAGGCTGTCCTGTACGTCGCGCGCGATCAGCGTGTCGTTGCCAGCGCCGCCATATAGCCGGTCATCGTTGTCCTGACCGGTGCCATCGGCCCCGTCCAGCACATCGTCGCCATCACCGCCATACAGCGAATCCTGCCCCTGACCGCCCAGCAGCGTGTCGTTGCCCGCGTCGCCATATAGCTTGTCGTCACCGTCGCCGCCATTAATAGTATCGTCGCCAGCGCCGCCATAAAGCGTATCTTGGCTGGTGCCCCCAAACAGCGCATCATTGCCGTCGCCACCGAAAAGCAGGTCTTCGGCGTCGCCGCCATAAAGGGTGTCGGTTCCGGTGCCGCCGTAAAGCGAATCCTTACCAGCGCCGCCAATCAGCGTGTCATCGCCGCCCATCCCATACAGCTTGTCGTCATTGCCGCCGCCATCCAGAATATTGGTTTTATCATTACCCGTCAGGGTATTCTGGGACGCGTTACCCGTAATATTTTCAAAGTTCAGATAAACGTTTTCCGACGCCAGCTGCCCGTTGAAATTCAACGTACCGCTATTTTCAATCGTGACGTTCAGCGCTGCGTTTTGGAAATTGGAAAAGTTGAACGTGTCATTGCCAGCGCCGCCGTCAATCGTCTCGTTCTGGCCGACGGTCAGGTAGCCAAGGTAGGCGGTATCGTCGCCATCCTCTAGGAAGACCTGATCGCTGCCACCATTCTGAGAGTTGGTCGAGGGGATCCAGACATCGTTGCCCGCGCCGCCATAGACGGTATCGGGGGAATTGTCGTTATCATAGATAGTGTCATTGCCGCCGCCGGCATAAATCAGGTCGGACCCCGCACCGCCATCAATGGTGTCATCGCCAGAGGTCCCGTTAATCGTATCGCGATTAGACGTACCAGAAATATTCGCCATTCATGTGGTCCTTGGTCAAGCGCCTAGTCTGATTTGAACTATTTACGCACGTAAAATATATCACCTATTCTTATACGACCTAAAGCTAACCAAGTAGATAGTATGCGTACTCTAGGAACATAAAAGCGTGAACAAATTGTAAAAAATGCAGGCTACCAGAGGCAGCCTGCATTCATTTCGCTTTCAAGCACACCGCCGACGGGCGGCTGCGAAGTTACTTCATCAACAGACGCGCTTCGTGCTTCTTCAGGGACTTACGCGCCGCCTGATAGCCTTCTACGCCTGCTGTTGTCGCCAGATCCGGGAACAGTTCGAAAATCTCGTTCCGCTGGCTATTGCCCAGACCGTTCAGCGAATAATCGCCGGGGTGGAAGCTTTCGGTCCAAGCGCCGTTCGACAACACGACTTCGTGGCGCTCGAACATGAAGTGGATGTAGGTCGTCCGCATCACGTCCAGGGTATGGATGCCCTGTGCGCCGGTCATGTGCTTGGCGGCTGCCAGCACTTCACGCTCTTCAAAGTACAGCTGCGTCTTCTCGCTTGCCACCAGAACGCGGTGGTTGGGCGACAGCAGCATGTCACGCTCTGGCAGACCATGACCCAGCGATCCGGCTTTCACCAAGATCGGCTTCATGTGCGGCTTGGCGGCCAGTTCCTTGCCGGTCATCTCTTTTGAGCCGACCCAAGCAATTTCCTGAATGCCGTTGTCGCGGGTGATGATCTTGTCACCAGCGCGCAGGTCTTCGACCAGACGCTCGCCTTTTGGCGTGGCGATCGTGGTGCCGGGCGTAAAGCACGGTGCCTCGATCTGGCTAAAGGACGCCGTGGTGCCATCTTTAAAGTAGATGGTGCCGGATTCCCGCAGCTCTTCGCTGTCGCCAGCGCCGCCGTTGCGCTCGATACGGTCGATCTTGTCCAGAGTTTCCTGGTCAAAGTTAAACGTATCGACGTCAGTGCCATCGGGGTCTTCACCGCCGGTGATCACATCGCCAGAGGACACATCGGTGAACCGGTCGCTGCCAAGGCCGCCGAACACAGCGTCAGCATCCGCACCCGACGCAATCGTGTCGTCGCCGTCGCCGCCGTAAATGGTGTCCAGACCGATGCCGCCAGAGATCACGTCGTTGCCAGCGTCGCCGCTGATCACGTCGTTGCCCTGATCGCCGCTAAGGACATCATTGCCGTCGCCGCCAAAGATGACGTCGTCGTCGATGCCGCCAAAGATCGTGTCGTTGCCAGCGTCGCCATAGATGGTGTCGTCATCGTCACGGCCAAAGATCGTGTCGTTGCCGTCGCCACCATAGATGGTGTCTTTGTTGTTGTCTGGCAGCAGATCAACCGGGTTGCCGTTTGCATCGTGGTCAACGATGTCCAGCGTGTCGTTGGCCAGACCGCCATAGATCAGGTCGTCGCCCGCGTCGCCATAGATGGTGTCCACGCCTTCGCCGCCGATGATCGTATCATCGCCCTCGCCGCCTTCGACGTAGTCGTTGTCGATGCCCGCATCGATCCGGTCATTTCCGGTGCCGCCATAGATCACATCAGCATCGTCGCCGGTGATGATCGTGTCGTTGCCAGCGCCGCCAAAGACGGTGTCCAGATCGTTCTGGGTGTTCGCATCGCCGGGCAGGCCGGGATACGGATTGTCAAAGCCCGGATCAACGTGGTTTGCAGTGTCGATATAGTCATCACCGTCGCCGCCGTAGGCTACATCATTGCCGGCGTCGCCGTTGATGATGTCGTTTCCGGCATCGCCATACAGCACGTCGTCGCCAGTTTGACCGGACACGGTATCGTTGCCTTCGCCACCATAAATGGTGTCGTTGCCAGCGTTGCCGTTCAGCTGATCGTTGCCAGCGCCGCCATAGACCAGATCATCGCCGTCACCGCCAAAGCCGGTATCGTCGCCATCGCCGCCGTAAACGGTGTCGTTGCCGTTACCGCCGCGGACGATGTCGTTGCCAGCATCGCCGTAAACCGTGTCAGCGCCGTTGCCGCCAGTGATGGAGTCGTTGCCGATGCCGCCATAGACTTCATCGTTGCCTTCGCCGGCATTGATGGTGTCGTTGCCGCCCAGACCGTAGATCAGGTCGTCATTGCCGGTATCGCCAGCCAGGATCGCGTCATTGCCGTCGATCAAGTCGCCATCGGACGGATCGGCATAGCCGACGCCCATGGTGTCGTTGCCTTCGGTGCCGAACACGGTGCCGTCACGCAGCGGGGTGCCGCCACGGATTTCTTCGATCTCGGTGTAGTCGATGTATTCGCCAGTCGGCACGCCATTCGCGTCGGTGAACACCACGCGACCAGAGAAGCTGTTGCCATCCGCGTCCAGCACAGGAGAGCCGGTGCCATCTGGGCCAGTGGTGATGTAGATCTCGCCATCGTTCAGCACGAGGACGTCGTAATCATCGCCGCCTGCGCCGCCGTCGACGCTGTCGCCTGCGCCGCCATAGATGGTGTCGCGATCATCGCCGCCATAGACTTTGTCAGCGCCCGCGCCGCCATACAGCGCGTCGTTGCCCGCGCCGCCATACAGAGAGTCGGTGCCGCCTTCGCCATAGATGATGTCGTCGCCAAGGCCGCCGTTCAGGATGTCGTTGCCACCCGTCACGCCAGAGCCTTCAACCGGTGCGTCAAAGAAGACGTCCGTGACGTTGATACCAGCGTTGTTGCCCGGGCTCAGCGATTGCACCTTGGTGTGCACGATCTCGATCCGGGAAATCGGGCCAGCGATGTTGACCAGCGCGGAATAGTTGCCGTCCGTCTCAGTGCTGCCGCCGCCGCCGCTGGCCAGCAGCGTTTCCGTGCCGCCGACGCCGTCCAGATCCTGCACGGTGACGTTGCTGCCAGCCGAGATATCGACCGCAACGCGGTTGCCGTCCATGTCATAGGCATAGACCTGCACTTTGGAGGCGTAGTCGATGTCGTTGATACGGAAGCTGATGTTCTGAACGTCATCAGAGAAGCCGAGGTTGTACGTCACCTTCTCGCCGTCTTTGTCCAAGACAGAGTCGAGCGAGCTGTGGGTGTTCACAGTCTCGGTGCCGGAGTTGATGCCGGAGACGTTTTCTGCCTCGGTCTCAAACGTCGTCGCGGGGTATTCGTTCGCAGCGGACTGGCTGAACGTCACGGTGACGTTGCCTGTGTCTTGGCTAAAGCCGCCCTTCAGGTTGTCGCCGTCGTCGATGGCCGTGCCGTCGCCGCTTGGATCGGCCGCCTTGGACCACTCAAAGCTTTCACGCACATAGGTCGGCCCGTTAGAGCCGTCAGCGCTGTCGCCATAGATCACATCGTTGCCAGCGCCGCCGTCGATGGAATCGTTGCCTGCGCCGCCTTCGATGTAGTCGTTGCCGACGCCGCCTTCGATCTTGTCGTTGCCGTCGTCGCCATAGATTTTATCGTCGCCGGAGCCGCCATAGACCTTATCGTCGCCGGTACCGCCATAAACCTTGTCATCGCCGGAGCCGCCGTAGACATAGTCATCGCCAGAGCCGCCATAAACCGCGTCGTTACCTGCGTTGCCGTAAACAGCATCCGCATCAGCGCCGCCATAAATGGTGTCGTTGCCGTCTGCGCCTGTGATCACGTCGCAGCCAGCATCGCCGTGCAGCGTGTCATCGCCAGTACCGCCATCAATCCGGTCGTTACCGGTGCCGCCAAAGGCAACATCATTGCCCGCGCCAGAATAGATGGTGTCGTTGCCGCCGTAGCCGTAGACCAGATCGTCATTGGGCTGCGCGCCGGACGCGATGGCATCGTTGTTGTCGATGCGGTCGCCCTCGGGGTCGCCCGTGTAGTTGGAACCGATCACGTCATTGCCAGCGGTACCTTCGACGGTGCCATCAAGCGACACAACGTTTGCAAAGGTCGTGTTGTCGACGGACTGGTTGGAATACCAACCGGAATAATTCGCACCAGTGATCTGGGCAACTTCGATGTTGGCGATCGACAGGTTATCCAGCGTGCCTTGGTTCAGCAGGTCGGTGACAAAAAGGTCGCCGTTGGTCTGCTGGATCATCACAGCTTCGATCTGAACCACAGATCCATCAGTCAGCGTGACATTCAGCTTGGCCGTCATCGTGCTGTCGGTCTTGTTCGTGACAGAGCCGCTGCCCGTGTTGTACGCAACCGTGTCGTAACCGCATTCGTTGTCAGAAATGACGCCGTCATGCTGCGGGTCCGTCAGCGTGGCCTTCACCAGCGACAAATCATCCGCACCTTTGGACACGCCAATAAGCTTGCTCGCCATCTCGGCATTGTAGTCGCATTCGTTCAGATCGACGTCGGCGTAATTGCCTAAATAAATCAGATTTACGGTTGTGACACTCGTCATCTTAAATCTCCACTTAACGACGCTCAGCGCGTCTTCACATGCTCGACGGCCGCAACCCCGGACGGATCACGTGCCAAAATCCTCACCGCACTTATGCGCGGCAACTAAAATCTTTAGCATGGGAAGAACCCTTTGCCGCAGACACCAAAATTCGCTGACACTTATAAATGTCGGCCCGGCCGCCCCAATCGACCGGTTTTGCCCCCCAGTTGGGCACCTAAAGCATTACTCTGCCTTACAACGCCAAAAAAGGAGAAAATGTGTCATCCAGCAACAAAACGCGCGTAAATGCACCTCAAACGGTCGTATACGAAACGAATTATACCTCGAAAGGCGCGACATTGTTTCACCTACGAAAACAGTGCGGCCAAGTGGCGATCTGTGCGATACGCTTAATTCTTAATAAAACTTGACTATTCTTTCGTATAGTTCGGTTTCCGGGCCCTGCATTGCTGCATGCGAGGCGAAATTTTTGGAAACGCAATAACCACTTAAGGTTGATGCTGGAAATTGTGGCAGATCTAAGATGGTTACCGCCACCTTTGTTGCGATCCCAGCAACAAGCGCGCGCCATTCACCTGATTGTCTTACAACAAAACACAATAGCCATCCCGCACCCAGAATCGAACAGTGCCCCGTAAAGGGCACGCTTGGCCCCCAAGGGGCGAATATGTCAGAGATTTTTGGTACCGGTGGTCGGACTCGAACCGACAAGATCTTGCAATCGGGGGATTTTGAATCCCCTGCGTCTACCATTCCGCCACACCGGCCAGTGACGCTGACGTATCCAAGGCGCGGGCCCGCGTCAATCGGGCCCGCGCGTAATTTTTGATTAAAGTTGCGTCGCTGAAAACGTATCACAGTCGGTCATGTTACCGCTCTGATATCCGCGCATAAACCACCGCTGGCGCTGCGCGCTGGTGCCGTGGGTAAAGTTGTCGGGGCTGACAGCCTGGCCGGCGTTGCGCTGCAAGGCATCGTCGCCAATCCGGGCAGCCGCATTCATCGCCTCGTCAATATCGCCAGGTTCCAGCGTGCCGTTCATCGCCTGCGTGCCCTGCGCCCAAATCCCGGCATAGCAATCCGCCTGCAATTCAATCCGCACCGACAATGCGTTTGAATCCGCCTCGCTCATGCGGGCGCGCATGCTGTTGGTCTGGCCCAAGATGCCCAGCTCGTCCTGCACGTGGTGGCCGACCTCGTGGGCAATCACATAGGCCGCGGCAAAGTCACCGCCCGCGCCCAGTTGCTGCTGCATCGTGCGGAAAAACGCGGTGTCCAGATAAACGTCCTGATCGGACGGGCAATAGAACGGACCGGTCTGCGCGCTGGCATTGCCGCAGGCAGAACGGGTGATCCCGTCGAACAGCACCAGCTTTGGCGGCACATAGGCGCCATCAACCTGCGCGTTAAAAATGGCGGCCCAGACGTCTTCGGTATCCGCCAGCACAACACCGACGAACTGCTCGACCTCGGGATCGGCTTCGGTGATCTGGCCGGTATCGACCTGCTGCGTGCTACTGCCCCCCGTGCTGCCGACGATGCCCGACACGTCGACGCCGAAATACCACCCCAGCAACAAGATCAACACGCCGCCGATCCCGCCGATGCCACCAATCGCGCGCCCGCCGCCACCGCCGCTGCGCCGTTCAATATTGCGGCTGACCCGCCGTCCTTGCCACTTCATCACAAACCCCTTCTAAACCTTGGCCTTTCGCCACTTGGCGGTAACAATAGTGCGACATCGCGTCGCTGCAATGCGCAAGGCCTGCTTTGCGCGCCGATGACTTGACCTTCGCGCCGGTTCCATGGCCTAACCGCGCCTGAAACCAACAGGATGCCATCATGATCCGCCGCCTTTACGACTGGACGATGTCCCTGTCTCGCTCGCGCCACGCCCTGCGGGCATTGGCTATCGTCAGCTTTATTGAAAGCAGCGTCTTTCCGATCCCGCCGGACGTGCTGATGATCCCGATGATCATCGCCCGCCCGTCCCGCGCATTCCTGATCGCGGGGATCGCGACGGTCGCTTCGGTGCTGGGCGCATTGCTGGGCTATTATATTGGCGCGGCGCTGTTCGACACGATTGGCCAGCCCGTGCTCGATTTCTACGGCAAGGGCGAATATTTCGACGCTTTCGCGGTCAAGTATAATGACTGGGGCGCATGGGCCGTGCTGATCGCAGGCATCACGCCCTTCCCGTTCAAGGTCATCACCATCGCCTCTGGCGTCACAGGCCTGTCGCTGCCGGTGTTCATCGTGGCGTCTATCATCGCCCGCGCCTTTCGGTTCTTTCTTGTTGCCGCCTTGCTGTGGAAATTCGGCCAGCCGATCCAAGACTTCATCGAGCGCCGCTTGGGCCTCGTCTTTACCGTGTTCATGGTGCTGCTCGTTGGCGGCTTCGCTGTCTTAAAGGTGCTTTAATGCGTAACACGCTGATCCTGATCGCCGCTGGCGGCTCTGTCTTATTGTTGGCCGGCGCTTTCGTCTTTCAATTCTTCGGCTACCTGCCGTGCGAGATGTGCCTCTGGCAGCGTTGGCCCCATGCCGCCGCGGCCCTAGTCGGCGTTCTCGCACTCACCGTGCCGCACCGCATCTGGCCATGGCTTGGCGCAGTGGCCGCAGCCATCACCAGCGGCATTGGCTTCTTTCACGCAGGCGTCGAAAAAGGCTGGTGGCCCGGACCCACGTCCTGCACCGGCGGCGGTGGCGGCGGCTTGGCTGGCGATTTGCTGTCCACCGAAGGCCCGCGCCTGATCATGTGCGATCAGGTCAGCTGGGAGCTGCTGACAATTTCCATGGCGGGCTGGAACGCCCTGCTGTCTGCCGCGCTGGTCCTGATCTGGATCGCCGCCGCACGCGCCCGCACCTAAACCGGCCCGCACCTGAAAGGTATCACCATGACACAGACTCATTGCATCCTGATTGGGGCCCCCGTCGATTGCGGCAAACGTCGCCGCGGCTGCCTGATGGGCCCGGACGCCTACCGCACCGCTGGCTTGGCAGAGGCGATCACCGCCCTTGGCCACACGGTCGAAGACCTCGGCAACCTCGCCCCCGCCGCCGTTGAGGTCGCGCCCCACGCAAATGACAAGGTCTATGCACTGGCCGAAAACGTCGGCTGGACGCAAACCCTGATGGCCGCCGCACAGCAGGCCGCACCGCGCGGCTTGCCGATCTTTCTTGGCGGCGATCACGCGCTGGCCTTAGGCACTGTAGCCGGCATGGCCGCCCACGCCCAAACAACAGGCCGCCCGTTCTTTGCCCTCTGGCTTGACGCGCATAGCGACATCCACACACCCAACACCACCGACAGCGGCAACCTGCACGGCACACCCGTGGGCTACGTCATCGGCCGCGACGGGTTCGAGGCCTTCCCCGCCCTGCCCGCCCGTGTCGATCCGGCCAACATCTGCATGATCGGCCTGCGCTCTGTCGACAGCGCCGAACACGCCGCCCTGCTGGATATCAACGTCGACGTCGTCGATATGCGCGTGATCGACGAAAGCGGTATCCGCACACCGCTGGCCGCCTTCCTTGACCGCGTGGCCGCCGTGGACGGGATGCTGCACGTCAGCCTTGATGTGGACTTCCTCGACCCTTCTGTCGCGCCCGCCGTCGGCACCACTGTCCCCGGCGGTGCCACCGTGCGCGAAGGCCATCTGGTCATGGAAATGCTCTGCGACAGCGGCCTTGTGACCTCGCTCGATCTGGTCGAACTCAACCCCTTCCTCGATGATCGGGGCAAAACCGCCTCGCTGATGGTGGATCTGACCGCTTCCCTGCTTGGCCGCCGCGTCTTTGATCGGCCAACGCGCAGCCACGCCTGACGGTCCTTTTCTTCTGGTCAAAAATACCGCGGGGGGCTTGGGGGGCTGGCCCCCCAAATCTGGTTTTCACGCAAAAAATCGCCCCCAGCAGCGCTCAGATCCTGCGTTTCGCCCTGCTAGGCGTTGCGCACCAGATCAGGTATCTGCTAAGATCAACTGATCAAAATATAGACGTCCCATCGGATAAGGCATTCACGTGAACGATACCCCGGAAACTCCTGAAAACGATGATGAAAACGCCACTCCAAAGTGGACGTATGACGGGCCGCAGGTCACGATCGAGCATGAGCTGAAGACAGCATATCTTGACTATGCCATGTCGGTCATCGTCAGCCGCGCCATTCCAGACCTGCGTGACGGTCTGAAACCGGTGCACCGCCGCATTCTTTACGCAATGCACGACACCAATAACACCTACGACAAACCCTACCGCAAATCCTCGCGCCCCGTGGCCGAGACGATGGGTAAATACCACCCACACGGCGACAGCGCGATCTATGACGCACTGGTGCGGATGGCGCAGAATTTCTCGATGTCGCTGGTACTGCTCGACGGTCAGGGCAACTTTGGCTCCATGGATGGCGACAAGGCCGCGGCCTATCGTTATACCGAAGTGCGGATGCAGAAGGTTGCGAACTATCTGCTGGACGATATCGACAAAGATACGGTCGATTTCCAGTTCAACTATGATGGCAAAGACCGCGAACCAACGGTTCTGCCTGCGAAATATCCCAACATGCTGGTCAACGGCGCTGGCGGTATCGCTGTCGGCATGGCGACCAACATCCCGCCGCATAACCTTGGCGAAGTCATCGATGCGACCCTCGCGCTGATCGACAACCCCGACATGACCAGCGAAGAGCTGATCGAATACATCCCCGCCCCGGACTTTCCGACCGGCGGCGTCATCCTTGGCCGGTCTGGCGCGCGCAAAGCGTACCTAGAGGGTCGTGGCAGCGTCATCATGCGCGCCCGCACCCATACCGAGGAAATCCGCAAGGACCGCTGGGCCATCGTCATCGACGATGTCCCCTATCAAGTTAATAAATCGTCAATGATCGACCGCATTGCCGAGGCCGCCCGTGAAAAGCGGATCGAAGGCATCGCCCACGTGCAGGACGAATCCGACCGGAACGGCGTGCGCGTCGTGGTCGAGCTAAAGCGCGACGCCACCGCAGAGGTCGTGCTGAACCAGTTGTTCCGCTTTACCCCAATGCAGACAAACTTTGCCTGCAACATGCTGGCGCTGAACGGCGGTCGCCCAGAAACGCTGACGCTGGTGCGGTTCCTGTCCTGCTTTATCGACTTCCGCGAAGACGTTGTCGCCCGTCGCACCGCGTTCGAATTGCGCAAGGCGCGGGAACGGTCCCACATCTTGTGCGGTCTGGCCGTGGCTGTGACGAACATCGACGAAATCGTTGCCACTATTCGGAAATCCTCTGACGCGAGCGAAGCGCGCGAGGCTTTGATGACGCGTAAATGGCCGGCGCAGGACATTCTGGAATACATCGCCCTGATCGACGATCCGACCCATACGGCGAACGACGATGGCACCTACAACCTGTCAGAGGCGCAAGCCCGCGCGATCCTTGAACTGCGTCTGCAGCGCCTGACGCAGATCGGTGTGAAAGAAGTCACCGACGAGCTGAAAGAGCTGGCCACGAAAATCCGCGACTATCTTGAAATCCTCGGCTCTCGCGACCGCATCATGCAGATCATCCGCGACGAGCTGAACGAGGTGAAAACCCAGTTCGCCGTGCCGCGCCGGTCCGAAATCGTCGACTGGGCCGCCGACATGGACGACGAGGACTTGATCGAGCGTGAAGAGATGGTCGTCACCGTCACCTCTGGCGGCTACATCAAGCGCACCGCGCTGACCGACTTCCGCCAGCAGCGCCGCGGCGGCAAAGGTCTGTCATCGATGGCCACGAAGGAAGAGGACGTCGTCACAACCCTTTTCGTCGCCAACACCCATACCCAGCTGCTGTTTTTTACAACAGACGGCATGGCTTACAAGCTAAAGTGCTGGCAGTTGCCGCTCGGCAGCCGCACCGCCAAAGGCAAGGCTATCGTAAACATTCTGCCCATCGTGCCCGGCATCTCTATCGCGGCGATCATGCCTGTCGACCGGGACGAGGCAGAGTGGGACGATCTGCAGGTGGTCTTTGCCACGTCCAAGGGCACTGTGCGCCGCAACAAGCTGTCCGACTTCACCAATGTGAACCGCGCCGGCAAGATCGCAATGAAGTTCGAGGACGATCAGGCCGACAACACGCTGATCAATGCCCGCATCGCGTCCAACGATGACGACGTCATGCTGGTCACGAACTCTGGCCGTGCCATCCGCTTCCCTGCGACCGACGTGCGGGTATTCAACTCGCGCGGCTCTGTCGGTGTGCGCGGCATTCGTTTGAACGGCGACGACAAGGTCGTCTCCATGTCGATTATCCGCCACTTCGAGGCGGAAGCCTCTGAACGCGCTGCATATTTGAAAATGCGCCGCGCAATGGCGGGCCTTGCCGACGACGCTGAAGTGTCCGACGACGAGGACGACGTGACACCCGGCGCGATCAGCCAGGAACGCTACGCGGAAATGTCTGCGGCTGAAAACCTGATCCTGACGATCACATCAAAAGGCTCTGGTAAGCTCAGCTCTAGCCACGATTATCCTGTGCGCGGACGCGGCGGCATGGGCGTCACGGCGATGGACAAGGCGATGCGCGGCGGCCCACTGGTGTCGTCCTTCCCTGTCGATCTGTCCGACCAGATCATGCTGGTCACCTCGACCGGTCAATCGATCCGCGTGCCCATCGACGGCATCAGCTTCCGCTCTCGCGGGGCGGGCGGCGTGAAGGTGTTTGACACCGCCAAGGGCGAAGAAGTCGTCAGCGTCGCTTGGATCGCCGAACAGCCAGAGACCGATCCAGAAGCAGGTGAGCCCGAAGCGTGACCTAGGTGCCACGGAAGGTGAATTGTTAACAAAAAGTTAACGCACACAATTCACCTTCCGGATGGCCCGCTCTACCCAAGGTAGAGGGCGACCAACCACGAGTCGCCCTTTTATTGAGGGTTAGAATGACTAATATTTTCAAGGCTATGCTATCTGCTGGCTTTTGTGTTGCGGCGACTGCGGCGGCCTCCCAATCCCTGACTGGCGGCGACGTGACAGCCACCTACGGCGGATTGACCGACAGCGATTACGATGCCTCGGGCTACAATCTGTCCGCCAGCGGTGAAATCGGTTTTGACCGGGTTTTCGCGCTTCAGGGCGACCTAAGCTACACCGACACCGATCTGGGCCTGCTCAGCAGCGACACCATCGCGTTCACTGGCCACGCCATTTATCACGCGAATGAATTTGCCTCTTTTGGCATGTACTACGGTCAGGAATCCTCTGACGGGGACGATCTGAAATACTACGGTGTTGAAGGCGGATACGAGGCTGCACAGCTGAAAGTCGAAGGTTACTTCGGTATTTCCGCAATCGATCTGGGCGACGCCTTTGCTGGGACCGACTTTGCCGCAGACGGCGCAATCATTGGTGATTTCGAGCTGAACCAAGCTGGCGTTCAGGTTGGCTATGACGTGAACGAGATGTTCACCGTGATGGGTCGTTATGACCAAATTCACTTCACCGACGCTTTGTCCTTTGACCGTATCGGTGCAGGTGTTTCCGCCGATCTGGGCAATAACATCGGCCTGTCCGCAGAACTTGGCCGCCTCAGCACCGATATCGCCGGCCTGTCCGACGACGTGACCTATGCCAATATCGGCGCGACCTACACCTTTGGTGCAGAACGCGGCGCGACCTTCGGCGCGCGGGATTCCGCCCACACGCTCACTGGCTTCTGACGCCTTTGCGCCACAGATCATGCCGGGCACATCCGCCCGGCATGACCGAACTTGCACAAATCAGACATTCCTCGTATTTTTGCGCCTAAGAGGCAAAAAGCCTCATCCAAAAAACAACGAGGCAGAGACATGATTAACCGCGCAGTTCCCGTCGCCATTCTTTTGGCGACTCTTCCCCTTTCCGCATTCGCCCAAGGCATCACCGGCGGTGATCTTGGCATCGAATACAACGCGCCACTTGATGGCAGCGACTTTGGCGGCACGACCTACTCGGGTGGCGTCGAATATGGCTTTATGCGCACGTTCAGCATGTCGGTGAACGCCGCCGCCTACAAACCTGACAACATCAGCACCACCGCCACGAACGTCACCCTGCACGGCACATACCAGCTGTCCTCTGCCGCATCTGTCGGCGGCTTCTATGGGTACGACTCCAATGATGGCGAAGGCCTGAACCTGTTCGGTATCGAAGGCGGCACCGAATTCATGGGCGGCGATGTGGGCGCTTACATCGGCCGCGCCGAGGATGACGGCACGATTTTCGGCATCGACGGCAGCTATGACCTACGCTCGGGCTTTTCCGTCATCGGTAACGTCGACTTGATCGACGTCGATGATGTGCGTCTGACCCAAGCGTCGATCGGCGCGGAATACCAGATGGCAGCCGGCCCGCAGTTCTACACGCAAATCGGCCGTATTACTGGCGATGTGGGTGACGATTCAGACTCCGTTGGCTTCTTTACCATCGGCGCCAAGGTCGCATTTGGCGCGGCACGCGGCACCACCTTCGACAACCGCAGCATTTTCGAAGTCATCCCCGGCTTCTGACCCTTTGCAAATCAGCCCGCGGTGTCCTACATCGCGGGCATGACACATCATTTGCACATCGTCGGCGGCGGCATGGCCGGATCAGAGGCAGCCTGGCAGGCCGCGAACGCGGGCCTTACGGTTACCATTCACGAAATGCGGCCCAAGGTTGCGACCTTTGCCCATCGCACGGGCGATTTGGGGGAAATGGTTTGCTCCAATTCCTTCCGCTCTGACGATCACGAACAAAATGCGGTTGGCCTGCTGCATTGGGAAATGCGTCAGGCGAACGGTCTGATCATGCAGACCGCAGCGCAGCACCGCCTGCCCGCAGGCGGCGCATTGGCCGTGGACCGTGATCCCTTTGCCGTCAGCGTCACCGCCGCGCTCAAGGCGCATCCGAACATCACAGTATCCTACGAAGAAATCACAGAGCTGCCCGATGAGGGCCAGTGGATCATCGCGACCGGCCCTCTAACCTCTGGCACCTTGGCAGAGGCGATCCGCGCCAAAACCGGCGCCGACCAGCTTGCGTTTTTCGACGCCATCGCGCCCATCGTCTACGCCGAGACCGTCGACATGGACGTCGCTTGGATGCAGTCCCGTTATGATAAGGGAGAGACCGAAGACGAGCGCACCGCTTACCTGAACTGCCCGATGACTAAGGACCAGTACGAGGCCTTTATCGACGCGCTGCTGGCTGCCGAAAAGACAGAGTTCAAAGAGGGCGAGACCGCAGGTTATTTTGACGGCTGTCTGCCGATCGAAGTCATGGCGGAACGCGGCCGCGAGACGCTGCGCTTTGGCCCAATGAAGCCCGTTGGCCTGACAAACGCGCACGATCCGGAAACCAAGGCCTATGCCGTGGTGCAGCTGCGCCGCGACAACGCGCTTGGGACGCTCTACAACATCGTCGGTTTCCAGACCAAGATGAAGTACGGCGCGCAAAAGGCTGTTTTCAAAACGATTCCTGCCCTGCAGGACGCGGAATTTGCACGCCTTGGTGGTATTCACCGGAACACATTTATCAACTCTCCGACGCTTCTGGACGGGCAGATGCGGCTGAAATCCCAACCCAACATCCGCTTTGCCGGCCAGATCACTGGCGTTGAAGGCTACGTCGAAAGCGCCGCCATGGGGCTGCTCGCCGCCCGGCTTGCGATTGCGCAGGCGCATGGCATCGATCTGCCGCCCGTGCCGAACACCACGGCAATGGGCGCGCTTGTCACGCATATCACCGGCGGCGCGGATGCGAAAACCTTCCAACCGATGAACGTGAACTTCGGTCTGTTTCCCCCGCTCGAAGGCACCGGCATCAAAGGCGGGCGCCGCGGCCGCAAAGAACGCTACAAAGCCTATACCGACCGCGCGAAAGAAGACTGGACCGCCTGGCTGGCCCAAACGGAAACCGTTCCCGCTTGATCACGCGCTTCGCCCCGTCGCCTACTGGCCCGCTGCACTTGGGCCACGCCTATTCCGCGCTTTTTGCGCATGACATGGCACGGGCGGCGGGCGGCACGTTCCTGCTGCGGATCGAAGACATTGACCAGTCCCGCGCCCGCCCGGAATGGGAATCGCAGATATACGATGACCTCGCTTGGCTTGGCCTTACATGGCCCACGCCGGTGATGCGCCAGTCGGACCGATTGCCCGCCTACGCCGCCGCCCTCGATACGCTTTGGGCCCGCGGCTTGCTCTATCCCTGCACCTGCAACCGCCGCGATATCCTCGCCGCCGCCAGCGCCCCGCAGGAAGGCGCGGCCATGGGCCCCGACGGCATCATCTATCCCGGCACCTGCCGCGTTCAGTCCCGCACCGGCCCGCGCCCACTGGATACCGCACTCCGCCTCGACATGAACAAAGCCCTGCAAGCCGTTGATACTGAAACATTCTATGGCGCAGGCAACCAGCACATGACGGACAACATCGGCGACGTCGTCCTGTCTCGCCGCGATATGGGCACATCCTATCATCTGTCTGTCGTGATCGACGACGCGGCCCAGCAGATAACCGACGTCGTGCGCGGCGCTGACCTGCGCGAGGCGACACCAATCCACGTTCTGCTGCAACATCTGCTGCAGCTGCCAACGCCCACCTACCACCACCACCGCCTGATCCGCGACGATGCCGGCAAACGCCTTGCCAAACGCGACGACGCCCGCGCCATCGCCACTTATCGGGAGGGCGGCGCGACGCCCGCTGACATTCGCCAGTTGGTCGGGCTCCCCCTTCATCTGGCGAAATAAACTCATACCCCGCCCGTCGCATGGCAAACCGCCCACGATCCGCCTGATCCTCGGTTTTTGCTAAAGACGCGCCCGCTTTAGGCGATCTTAGCTCTCCATCGGTGCGTCGGTCACAACCTCTTCGCCGCCCTCGACCTTGGTATAGAAACAAGACCGCCGCCCGGTGTGACAGGCAGGCCCAGTTTGATCGACTTCGACCAACAAACAGTCGCGGTCGCAGTCCAAACGGAACTCCACCAGCTTTTGCACATTGCCGGATGTCGCGCCCTTGACCCAGAATTCAGCCCGGGAACGGGACCAATAGGTCACATCGCCTGTCTCCAGCGTGCGCGTGATCGCCTCGGCGTTCATCCAGGCCAGCATCAAGACTTCGCCCGACTGCGCGTCCTGCGCGATCACGGGAATCAAGCCGGCGTCGTTAAACCGCAGGCTGGCGGGGTCGAAGGACATGGGTGTCACCTTTCCAAAACATCTGTTGCGCCCTATCTATGGACCAACCAGTGAAAGGGCAAACCGGTGAGCGCCGAGACCGACATGATTAAACTGTATTCCACGCGCATTTTGGCGCTGGCCTCGCAGATCCCCCACACCGCCCGCCTTGATGCGCCGGATGGCACCGCGCGCAAACGCTCGCCGCTGTGCGGGTCAACGGTGACCGTCGATGTGACGCTTGCGGATGGCCGCATCGCTGCGTTCGGCCAAGACGTGAAGGCCTGCGCGCTGGGTCAGGCTGCGGCCTCTGTCGTGGGCGATGCGATTGTGGGCCTTGACCGCACCGCTGTGCAAACAGGCCGCGATCAGTTGCATGCGATGCTGACCGCCCATGGCCCTGCCCCGACTGCCCCCTTTGACGGGCTTGCTGTGTTAGAGCCTGCGCGCGATTATAAGAACCGCCATGCGTCGATCATGCTGGCCTTTGACGCCACCCTTGCCGCACTGGACGATGCGACCGCAACCGCCTGATCCGGCCTCAAATCGATCCTGCATAAAAAAACCGCCGCTCACCCGGGAAGGTGGCGGCGGTAAGTGATGCATCCCAGCGGCGATGATCGGGGCAGGCAACCCTTGATCATTCTTAGGACAGGCAGTCAGCGTCTGACGTGTGGGACAGGCAAAACGCAACGCCGCCGGGGCGCAAACAGATCAGATCATCGCAGGCAGTGACAATCCGGCAAACAGCATAACAACCAGTGCGGCGACCCCGATTGCGTCGGCCAGGATGGTATCGCGGCTGCGGTGGATCGCGGTCTTGATGTCCTTGGCCATGGGGTCTCTCCTTTGGTTGCTGTGGTGTTGCCTCTTTGTTCCATTTCATTAACCGCCTGTAAAGAACTTTTTGAGAACATTTGTGAACAAAATGTTCCGACCTGTTCTAACCGACTGAAATCAAACGGATCGCACGATCCTGTTCCATCAGCCAAAGCAGAACGCGCGCCGCCTTGCCGCGCGGGCTTTCCAGTGCAGGATCCATCGCAAGCAAGGCGCGGGCGTCGGATTGCGCGACTTCCATCAGTGCGGCCTGCCGTTCCAGATCGGCGATTCGAAACCGCGGCAGGCCTGATTGCGCTGTGCCAATCATGTCGCCGGCCCCGCGAATTGCCAGATCCTCTTCTGCGATGCGAAATCCGTCCTCAGTCTCGCGCAGGATCGCAAGCCGCCGCTGCGCTGTCTCGCTCATGGGCGCTTGATACAGAAGCAAACAGGTAGAGGCCGCCGATCCGCGCCCGACCCGTCCGCGCAGCTGGTGCAATTGCGCAAGGCCAAAACTCTCGGCCCGCTCGATCACCATGATCGAGGCATTGGGCACGTTCACCCCGACTTCGATCACCGTGGTGGCGACCAGAACCTTGGTTTCACCCGCTGCGAAAAGCGCCATAGCGCTGTCTTTTTCCGCAGGCGGCATCTGGCCGTGCACCAGCCCGACGACGCCTTCACCAAAGGCGGCACGCAGGGATTTGAACCGCTGATCGGCAGCGGTCATGTCGATGGTTTCGGATTCCTCGACCAGGGGGCAAACCCAATAGGCCTGCCGCCCTTCGGCAATCGCACCGCGCAGTTTTGCAATCACCTCGTCCACGCGGTCAGTGCTGACCAGCGCTGTGGTGACGGGGGTGCGGCCGGGCGGCTTTTCGTCCAAGACCGACAGGTCCATCTCTCCGAACTGCGCAAGGCTGAGCGAGCGCGGGATCGGCGTCGCGGTCATCACCAGCACATCGACGGCCTGCCCCTTGGCCCCAAGCTCCATCCGCTGCGCCACGCCAAAGCGGTGCTGTTCGTCCACAACAGCCAAGCGAAGATCATGGAAATGCACGTCTTTTTGAAACACCGCATGGGTGCCAACAAGGATTTGTATCTCGCCAGAGGCCAGCGCCGCCAGCTTTGCCGCGCGCTCTTTGCCCTTGTCGCGGCCTGTCAAAATCTCAAGCCGGACGCCAGCCAAGGCGGCCAAAGGCTGCAAGCCTTCGAGGTGTTGCCGCGCCAAAATCTCGGTCGGGGCCATCATCACGCCCTGCCCGCCGCCCTCAACCGCGATCAGCAGCGCCATCAAGGCAACAAGCGTTTTACCGGACCCGACATCGCCTTGCAGCAAACGGTTCATCCGGTGCGGGGCCGCCAAATCGGCAGAGATTTCGGCAACAGACCGGCTCTGCGCCGCAGTCGGTTTATAGGGCAGCGCCCCCAGGACACGGTCCTGCAACACGCCGGTCCCGACCGTTGCCCGTCCCGGTTTGCGCCGCATCTGCTGGCGCGCCAGTGCAAGGGTCAGTTGATGCGCGAAAAGCTCGTCATAGGCCAGACGCACCCGCGCCACGGCAAGCGCTGACAGATCGCTTGTGCTTTGCGGCGCATGGGCGGCTTGCAAGGCAGCCTTCCAATCAGGCCACCCTTCGCGCGTCAGCAAAGGGCCGTCGATCCACTCCGCCAGCGGCGGTGCCATGTCCAGCGCGCCGCGCGTAGCCCGGTACATTAACTTTTGCGTCACCCCAGCGGTCAGCGGATAAACCGGCTCGAACGCGGGAATATCCGCCGCCGCATCCTCGGTCACGACATGGTCGGGGTGCGCCATCTGGCCGATACCGTCAAACAATTCGATCCGGCCAGAGATGATGCGCCGCTCGCCCTCTGGCAGCAGCCTTTGCAGGAAATCACCGCGGGCGTGAAAAAACACGAGCTGAAAACTCGTTTCACTATCGGTCACGGTCACGCGGTATGGCCGGTTCTTGCTGGCCGGGACATGATGCGCACCGATGGTCACGGCGACGGTCACCGTGCAGGGCGGCACGACGTCGCGGATGCTGGCGCGAACCTGCCGGTCAATGCCGCCCTGCGGCAAGGTAAACAACATGTCGCGGGGCCGGGTGATGGCCATATGTTCCAGTAATTGCGCGGTTTTATCGCCCAGCCCTTTTAGCGCGGTCAGCGCGCCGAACAGGGGAAACAGAACCTCTGGCCGGCCGGTCATGCGTCACCGATCAGGGCGAGCCACTCGTCCTCATTGATCACCTCGACCCCCAGATCCGCCGCCTTCGTCGCCTTTGACCCCGCCCCCGGCCCCGCGATCAGCAGGTCCGTTTTGGCGCTGACAGAGCCTGCAACCTTGGCACCCAGCGCCTCGGCGCGGGCTTTGGCCTCGGCGCGGGTCATTTTCTCGAGCGTGCCGGTAAAGACGACAGTTTTGCCCGCGACAGGGCTGTCCGACACCGCACGCGGGGCGACTGGCTGCACGCGCAACTCGGCGACAAGGCGGTCGATCGATGCGCGCTCGGCCTCTTGCTGAAACGTCGTCACAAGCGACACCGCGACAGAGGCACCTATTCCTTCGATCCCGATCAGCGCATCCCAAGCGGATTTTGCTTCCGGATCAATGCCTTGCCATGCCAAATCGCGCACTGGCTTAATCCGCGCGCGGCGGCCCGCATCCGCAGCGGCGGCCCGCTCTGCGACCTCGGCCGCGTCGGCGTCCAGATGCGCGCGCGCCGCTGGACGGGCGGCATCAATGCTCGCCACCAATGCCTCCCACGTGCTGAAATGCTGGGCGAGGTCGGCAGCGGCGACTTCGCCGACGTGGCGAATGCCAAGCGCAAAGATGAGGCGATTCAAGGGGATATCGCGTTTGTCGTCGATCGCTTGGAACAGATTACGGGCGCTGGTGTCGCCAAAGCCATCGCGGTTGGAGAGTTTGGTAAGCTGCGCCTTATCCCGCGCCTGCAGCGTAAAGATATCCGCAGGCTCGCGGATCGGCAGGCTAGGATCGGCAAAGAAATACTCGACCTGTTTCGCGCCAAGACCTTCAATATCGAAAGCAGCCCGACCCACAAAATGGCGCAATTTTTCAACGGCTTGCGCGGGACAAATCAAGCCGCCGGTGCAGCGGCGCACGGAATCGCCATCTTCGCGCACGGCGTCCGATCCACACTCCGGACAAACCGTCGGAAAGGCAAACGGCACGGCGTCCGTAGGCCGGCGCGCAAGGTCAATATCGCGGATCTTGGGGATGACGTCGCCCGCGCGGTAGACTTCGACCCAGTCGCCCACGCGGATATCGCGCCCACCCCGGATCGCCGTGCCGTCACCAGCGCGGCCTGCGATGTAGTCTTCGTTATGCAGGGTCGCGTTGGACACGACCACACCGCCAACCGTCACCGGGACAAGCCGCGCGACAGGCGATAATGCCCCCGTGCGGCCAACCTGAATGTCGATCCCATCAAGCTGCGTCCAAGCCAGTTCCGCCGGAAATTTATGCGCGATGGCCCACCGCGGCGTGGTAGAGCGGAAACCAAGCCGCCGCTGCAGCGCCAAATCGTCCAATTTATAAACAACGCCGTCGATGTCATAGCCCAGCGATGCGCGATCAGCCGCGATCTGGTTGTAATGCGCCATCATCTGCGCCGGGTTCTCGCACAGCTGCGTGAGCGGGTTCACGTCAAAGCCCAAAGCGCCGAGCCGTTCAATTGCGCCGCTTTGCGTTTCAGCCAAAGGGGCGGAAAGTTCGCCCCAAGCATAGGCGAAGAAATGCAATGTGCGGGCGGCGGTGATGCCGGGGTCGAGTTGCCGCAGCGATCCCGCAGCGGCGTTGCGCGGATTGGCAAAGGCCTTTGCCCCAGCCTGTTCCTGCCGCGCATTCAAAGCCGCGAAATCATCGTGGCGCATGTAAACCTCGCCGCGCACCTCGAGGAGGTCAGGCGCGCCGGTGAGCCGGTGCGGAATGGAGGCGATCGTTTTTGCGTTCGCCGTCACATTTTCGCCGACTGCGCCATCGCCGCGGGTGGCGGCCTGTTGCAGGATGCCACCCTCATACCGCAGCGACAGCGACAGCCCATCGATTTTGGGTTCTGCCGTATAGGCCAACGGCGCATCGCTCGGCAGACCCAGATACCGCCGAATCCCCGCATCAAAGTCGTCGACATCCGCGTCCGTAAACGCATTCGCCAAAGACATCATGCGCTGCGCATGCGCAATTTTGCCAAAGCCGTCGGCAAGCGGTGCACCGACCTGCTCGCTTGGCGAATCTGCGCGTTTCAACGCAGGAAATGCCTCTTCGATTGCCGCATTCCGCCGGCGCAGCGCGTCGTAGTCAGCGTCGCTGATGACCGGCGCGTCGTCGGTATGATAGGCCACATTCGCCTGCTCTAGCAAAGCTGCCAGTCGTGACAGTTCCTCGGACGCCTGCGACGGGGTTAGCGTCGCAGGATCCGCGCTGCGCATATCTTCGGCGCCGCCCATATGCGCCGCAGCTTTGCCTGCGCTTTTCGAACTTGCCATGTCGCAGCCTCCGGTCGGGTTCGTCCGCGAGTGCGGTTCGACCGAAATCTAAAGCGGCACCGTTCAGACGTCCAGACGCCACGCCCGCCTGGGCTGCCAAACCTGCGAATTGCTAACCCTTAGGCCCCGACGGCAAGAGGCGGTGCCCTGCCCGATTGCGCGTCTGGATCGCGCAACACATATCCACGGCCCCAGACAGTTTCGATAAAATTCTCGCCCCCAGTGGCTTCGGATAGTTTTTTGCGCAGCTTGCAGATGAATACATCGATGATCTTCAATTCAGGCTCGTCCATGCCGCCATAAAGATGGTTCAGGAACATTTCTTTCGTCAGCGTCGTGCCTTTGCGCAGGCTAAGCAGTTCCAGCATCTGATATTCCTTGCCGGTCAAATGCACGGCAGTGCCTTCGACTTCGACCGTTTTCGCGTCAAGGTTCACACAGATACTGCCAGTCTTAATGATCGACTGCGCATGCCCCTTAGAGTCTGATTCAAAACTAACTGCACCTTCTCAATCCCTTGCGAGATGCCGTGTGACGCGTCTGATGTGTGCGATGAGGATCCAAGCCTCTGCGCTTGCGATGGATTTTTCCCAATCTTTCGATAGGCGGCGACATCGGTTCAGCCAGGCGAAGGTGCGCTCGACGACCCACCGTCGCGGCAGCACTTCAAAGCCCTCCGCGGTGTCAGAGCGTTTGACGATCTGGACGGTCCATCGGCCGAGGGCCTTTAGCGCGTCCCGCAGTTTGGGCCCTGCATACCCGCCATCCGCAAATACATGTCGCAATGATGGATAGCGC
>NZ_FOTF01000024.1 GCF_900114485.1 Loktanella salsilacus
GGCGATCACCGAGAACAAGCATCTCAGCGCAGTGCTGGAGCATATCAAGGCCGAACAGGACAAGGCACCGCCCAAACCGCGTCGTGCGGGCAAGCAGGCGACGGTCTACGTCCCGAACGGCCGACGCAATACCGAAGGCTGGAACTCGAAACTCGCCCGCCGGGCAAAGACAAAAGGTGAAACTGCCGCGCCACATCCCGCCGAATGACCGAAACAGCATGGCTGTTCAGGGCTGCGATAGATGACGTCTCCGCCCTGCCCAGCCATGCTGCAACACCGCACCTGAGACATTTCTACTTTGCACACCGAGGGACATTCTAACTTGGTTGCAACAACGGATCTGCACAGCACCAAAGCCGAAATGTCACCTGCCTGCCAGCATTGCGATGCGTCAGACCCCTGCAGGAAAAGCGCCGTGCTTGTGTCCCGCTCAGAACCACCCGAATGTCACGCCAGCCACCAGCACGGCTGAAAACGCCGCCAGCCCGACAAGTCCGAACATGCCGTTCCAGCGCAAGCTGACAACCAACGGGCTGCGGTTTACGATCGCGCCGACGTAAGTGGCGGTCGTCGCCAGCGGCGCCAGGCATACGGTCAGCGTCCAGCCTGTCAGCAGCGCCAGCAATGTCGCCTGTTGAGAGATCAGCGGCGTGCGGGCCATGAATTCGGCCAGGATCACCACGCTAATGATCGGATGAAACCCGACCATCGCCAGCGCCAGTGTCGCCCAGGCCAGCGCCAAAACCAAGGCGACCGGGCCGCCGAAATCGACAATGGCCAGCAGCACTGGGTCCAATGCGTCTTGTGGAACCATCGCGACCAGCAATGCGCCGATCAGGCCAGCCAGCGCGAAAACGCCGACTTCGTTCACGTAGCGCGCTGAATTTGCAACAAAATCGCCGCGCAGGCGTTTTGGGCCGAACGTGCCGAAACGTGCGAGCGCCCAGATCAGCGCATAGATCGGCACGACCGTGACCAGCACCTCTTGGAAGGAAAATGGCAGGATCACATCGCCGCCGACGACCAGCAAGCCAAGCCCAACCAGATGTGCCAAGACCGCCCAAAGCCCCGCCGCGTCCCCCGGCGATGGCGGCACGACCACGGGCTTGGGCAAGATGGGGAAAATGCGCCGTTCGATCACATCCATAACGGCCCCTAACGCGAGGAAACCAAAGGAAAACGCAACGCCCCACGGGGCGGCATCGGCCCAGTGCAGATCCGTCAGGATCAGCAGCAAGGTGTTCAGCGCGATGCCAAAGGGCGACCAGAACGCGATGGTCGCAAAGCCGCGCACGATGGCCGTCACGATGCGCCGCTCGCGCACGTCATGCACGGCGCTGCTGACGCCGTTTGCGGCCTCCATCCGGCGTTGCCCCGCCAGCGTCATTTCGATCAGCAGGCCAAGCCCGCCAAGGTTCAGCAGCACGCCAAACAGATTGCCGCCGATCCCAAGCGAGACATAGCGCCGCGATGGCGGCTGGCTGGCCAGAAACCCGCCCGCCGCAGCAAAGGCCGCGTCATGCTGTGCGACGAGCCGCAAAAAGATTAACGCCACAAGGATCGAGGTCAGAAACGCCACGCGCCCTGCCGCCACGCCGTAGTCTGCCAGCGTTATCGTGCCGCTGACCCAGCCTGCCAGCGCGATCAGCACAGAGGCCGCCGCGAACATCTGCACAATGCGCGATGCACGGCCAAGGTTCAGCGCGATAAAGCACAGGATAAGCACGGCGCTCAGGTCCGTCGCCAGCGGCTGATCCAGCAGAATGGACGCGATATAGGCAAAAAAGCCCCCCGACAGCAGGATTGCACCTAAAACAGAGCCCGCAGGCGGCCGCGCCACTGCGCCGCGCAGGTCTGCCTGTGTCTGCGTCGCCATCCCCGCGCCCTGCCCTTAGCTGCCTGTGCCGCGCCGGTAGCGGAACGTGCCAGAGCCAGTTGCGATGACCGTGCCCAGTTCGTCCGTCACGGTGCCTTCGGCAAAATACGTGGATTTTCCGCCACCTACGCGGCGACCTTCACCCGTCAGGATCACGCCTTGTGGTCGCGCAAGGAAATTCGTCGTCAGCGTCAGGGTCATCACCATCTGCTTGCGCGCGGCGTCCCCGGTATAAGAGCCCGCATAGCCCATCACCGTATCCAGAATGACCGCATAGAGCCCGCCATGCGGGATGCCGTAGCGGTTCATCAGCTCTGGCCGAAGGGGCAAGCGAAAGCGCGAAATCCCCTCGTCCCAATGGGTCATGGTCATGCCGATCAGCGATTGCATCGGATAGCTATCCTCGACCAATGCGGGGTCTAGGTGGTCTGCTGTGTGTGTCATCATTCGTCCTGCGCGGCGTTAAGACCCTGCTGCGCGAAGAGCGGCACATAAGCCCCGAGCTTCGCAGCCTTTTCCGGGTTAGAGGCATTCCCCTCCATCCCGCGTTTCTTAACGCCTTGCAAGATCGCGCCCATGCGGAAAAAGCAAAACGCGAGGTAAAAGCCGAAACCATTGATCCCGTCCAGCCCGCGCCGCTTGCAATAGGCCGCGATGAAATCGGCGTCGGATGGCAGACCCAATGCGGCCCGATTGACACCCGCCAGCCCCCGTCCATCCGCGCCCGGCGGCATGCGCCACTGCATGATCACGGCGGCCAGATCGGCAAAGGGGTGACCCAGCGTCGACAGTTCCCAATCCAGCACGGCCACAACATCGGTGCCATCCTTGGCAAACAGCAGGTTGTCGATGCGATAATCGCCATGCACCAGCGTGCGGCGGCCATCATCGCCCGGCGTGTTTGCCTCGAGCCAAGTGATCAGATCCTCCATCGCGGGGATCTCTTCGGTCGCGGTGGCGCGGTATTGTTTGACCCAGCGCCCGATTTGGCGCGCATAGTAATCACCGCCGGGGCCGTAGTCTGACAGGCCAACCGCCTGCAAATCGACATCATGGATCGCCGCAAGCGTCGCGTTCATGGAGTCGATGATCGCCGCGCGTTGCGGCGGTGTCTGGTCTGGCAGACGCGGATCGTCAAAGCTGCGACCATCCACGTGGTCCATCAGATAGAACGGCGCGCCAATGACGCTCACGTCCTCGCACAGCAGGTGCATCTGTGGCACCGGAACGCCCGTCCCCTGCAACGCCTTTTGCACTGCAAATTCACGTTCAACCGCATGGGCGGATTTCAGCAGAACGCCCCCCGGTTTGCGGCGCAAGACATAAGACCCCGCTGGCGTATCCAGACGGAACGTCGGGTTGGATTGACCGACGACAAAGCGGTGCACCGTGACATCGCCGCCGAGCCCCGGCAGACGGTCATCAACCCAATCGGCGACGGCGGTTACATTAAGATCATCTGCCATCTATTTGGTGTCCTTGACATATTTCTTTAACTCTGCCCGCGCGACCTGCCTGCGGTGTACCGCGTCGGGCCCATCGGCAAAGCGCAGCGTGCGCAGTTGCGTCCACATCCACGCCAGCGGTGTATCCTGCGACACGCCCATGCCGCCGTGCATCTGCATCGCCTCGTCCACCACGCGCAAAGCCATCAGCGGGGCTGCGACCTTGATCATGCTGATCCAAGGCTGCGCGGCCCGGGTGCCGGCAGTGTCCATCATCCACGCCGCTTTCAGGCACAGCAGCCGCGTCGCCTCTATCTGGATGCGGGCGTCGGCGATGATGTCAAAGTTCGCGCCGAGTTCCGCCAGCGGTTTGCCAAAGGCGCGGCGGGTCACAGCGCGTTCGCACAGCAGTTCCAGCGCCCGCTCTGCCTGACCAATTGCCCGCATGCAGTGGTGAATGCGTCCCGGCCCAAGACGGCCCTGCGCGACCTCGAAGCCGCGTCCCTGCCCCAGCACCATTTGATCCGTTGGCACCCGTACGTCCTTGAATTCCAGGTGCATATGCCCGTGCGGCGCGTCGTCATGGCCAAAGACCTGCATGGGCCGCAAGATGCGCAGACCGGGCGTGTCCATGTCCATCAGGAACATCGAATGACGCTGATGTTTGGCAGCCTCTGGATCGGTCTGGGCCATCACGATGACCAGCTTGCAGCGCGGATCGCCTGCGCCGGAAATCCACCATTTCTCTCCGTTTAGGACATAGTCATCGCCGTCCCGCATCGCTTGCAATGCGATATTCGTGGCATCGGATGATGCGACATCGGGTTCCGTCATTGCGTAGGCAGAGCGAATTTTCCCCGCCAGCGAAGGCTTTAGCCAGCGTTCTTTATGTGCCGCGCTGCCGTAGCGTTCCAGCACTTCCATGTTGCCGGTGTCAGGGGCGTTGCAGTTGAACACCTCGGCCGCGAGGGTGGATTTGCCCATTTCCTCGGCCAGATAGGCGTATTCGACGGTCGTCAGCCCGTATCCGGCGTCGCTGCCGGTCAGCCAAAAGTTCCATAAGCCGCGGTCCCGCGCGGTCTGCTTCAACCCCTCCATGATCGCAATTTGCCGGTCTGTCAGGGCAAAGCGGCCGTCCGGATGCTTGCCGACTTCAGCGGCAAATTCCGCCTCGACCGGGGCGATCTGCGCGGCGATCATGTCCTTGATCGCGGCGATCAGGGGCGCGGCGCGGTCGCTGATCCCTAGGTCCATAACATGCTCCATCCCATTGTCATATTTACACTAGTCCGCATCGACCAGATGCAGATGTATCCACTGCGCGACAAGCGCGGGCTTGTCTTGGCCCCGGATGCTGACCTGCACATCCCACGTCACCTTGACCTGCCCCGGCTTGTCCGTGTCGACCGCCTGCACCTGCAAATCTGCGCGCACCTCGCTTCCTGCGGGCACTGGCGCAATAAAGCGCAGCCGATCAAACCCATAGTTGATGCTAAGCCGCAGTCCGGCAAGCGGCGGCAGCGCCTGTTCGGCCATGACGCTAAGTAACGACAGCGTCAGAAACCCGTGCGCGACCGTGGTGCCAAAGGGGCCGTCCTTGGCGCGTTCTGGGTCGGTATGAATGAACTGATGGTCCTTTGTCAGCGCGGCAAAGGCGTCGATCATCGGCTGGTCAATCAGGTGCCAGCCTGACTGAAACGCTCGGCTTCCGGCCTGTGCGCGCAGCTGCGCAATCGTGATATGCGGCGTGGTCATCCGGGCCCTCTGATTGGCGTGGACCTGCACCTTATGCCGCTGCTGGCCGGGGGCAACCCTTGCGATATTGTTTCCCCGCCCCCCGCGCGGTAAACCCACCGCAACATTGGATTGGAGCGGTACATGAGCAAGAGTGAAATCGGCCTTTTGGGGCTTGGTACGATGGGCGCGGCGCTTGCGCTGAACATCGCGGACAACGGATTCGACATCGCCGTTTACAACCGTACCGCGCGCGTCACGCAGGATTTCAAAGCCACCGCTGGCGATCTGGCCCCGCGCATTACCGCGACTGAAACGCTGGAAGACTTCGTTGCCAGCCTCAAGTCGCCCCGCGCGATTATCCTTATGGTGCCTGCTGGCGAGGCCGTTGACCAACAGATCGCGGCGCTGCGCCCGCTGCTGGATGACAACGACCTGATCATCGACGCTGGCAACGCCAATTTTCACGACACCAACCGCCGGGCCGAGGCGGCAGGCGATAAGCCCTTCCTTGGCATCGGTGTGTCGGGCGGCGAAGAAGGCGCGCGCTTTGGCCCGTCGATCATGGGCGGCGGCAACAAGGCATCTTGGGACCGGGTCGCCCATATCCTGACCGCGATTTCCGCCAAGCACGACGGCACACCCTGCGCCACCTGGATGGGCGAGCAAGGCGCAGGCCACTTCGTCAAAGCTGTGCACAACGGTATCGAATATGCCGATATGCAAATGATTGCAGAGGTTTATGGCATCCTGCGCGACGGCATGGGGCTAGACAACGCCGCCATCGCTGCCGTCTTTGACCGCTGGAATACTGGCCCGCTGGCGTCTTACCTGATCGAAATCTCGGCCCGCGTGGCAGAGGCCAAGGACACGGACACAGGCCGCCCGCTGCTGGATATCATCACCGATGCCGCTGGCCAAAAAGGCACCGGCCGCTGGACCGCGATCGAGGCGCAGCACCTTGGTGCCCCCGTCCCCGCGATCGAGGCTGCCGTCGCCGCCCGCAATCTGTCCGCCGCGCGCGATCTGCGCCAGACGGGCGAAGACATCTTTGGCGGCGCACCGCAGGCGCTGAACGGTGCTTTGACAGTCGACCAGCTGGAGCAAGCGCTGATTGCCGGCAAGATCATCTGCTACGCGCAGGGCTTTACCATGATCAGCGGCGCGTCAGAGCAGTTTGGATGGAACCTGCCGCTGCCAGAAATTGCCAAGGTCTGGCGTGCTGGCTGTATTATCCGGTCCGTGATGCTGGACGATATGGCGACGGCTCTTTCCGAAGATCCAGACAAAAACCTGATGTTTGCCAGTACCTTCGCAGGCAACCTTAAAGCAACGCATGGCGCATTGCGCGCTGTTGTTGCGCAGGCTGCGCTGCATGGTCTGGCGGTTCCCGCGCTGTCATCAGGCCTTGCGTATTTCGACACCATGCGCACCCACCGCGGCACGGCGAACATGCTGCAAGGCCAGCGCGACTACTTTGGTCGTCACGGGTTCGAGCGTCTGGACCGCGAAGGCAAAGGCTTTCACGGGCCTTGGGCAAACTAACGCGAGCCTGACTAAGGTTTGACCACCAAGCCGGGCGGCGTCGTCGTCAGACGTTCGCACCCGGCGGCGGTGATCAGGATCGGCTCTGTCATCTCGATCCCGCCGTCATCAAGCCAAAGCGCGGGCATGAAATGAAACGTCATGCCCGCCTTTAACGCTGTCTTATCACCCGCACGCAGGGACATGGTGCGCTCTCCCCAGTCCGGCGGATAGGACATGCCGATGGCATAGCCGACGCGGCTGTCTTTGTGAAAACCGTGCTGGGCAAGCGTGCCGTTAAACACACGGGCCAAATCCTCGCAGCGCAGACCCGGGGCGGCCATGCCAAGGACGGCCTGCGTTGCATCCGCGACGGCGGCTTCGGCCTTGCGGTACGTGTCGGGCACATGGCCAAGGAACAAGGTCCGCGACTGCGGGCACTGGTAGCGCCTGTAAGCGCCTGCAATCTCGAAGAAAGTCGGCACATCGCGCAGCAGCGGGCTGTCGTCCCATGTCAGGTGCGGCGCAGTCGCATCACGCCCTGACGGGGCCATCGGCACAATGGCCGGATAGTCGCCCCAGTGGCCCTCCGCGCCTTCAATCCCGGTTGCCATGATCTGTGCCACCAGCATGTTTTTCGGCATGCCCGCCTCCGCCACCTCTGCGATGTGCTGATGCATCCGGGTCACGATAGCGCCCGCGCGGCGCAGATAGGTGACCTCTGTCGGTGATTTAACGGCGCGGCACCAGTTCACAAGAGCGGTGGCATCGACCGCGTCCACATGGGGTAAGTGGTTTAAGATCGTCTTGTAAGCCGCTGCAGTAAAGTAATAATTGTCGAATTCAAACCCAACGCGCCCACGATCCCAGCCGCAGGCTTTGATCAGCGCGCAAAGGTCCAGCATCGCGTGTTTGTCCGGGTTCTGGACATAGCTGTCGTCGTAGCCGTGGATCGCTGTGTCCGGCATCCAGACGGTGCGCAGCGCGCCTGCGGCGTCCATGCCGCGGCCCCACCACCGCGGCGGCCCGTCTGGGCCGACCAAGACGCCTTGATGCACATAGAACGACCAGCCGTCATAGCCGGTCAGCCAGCCCATGTTGCTGGGGTCGGTGATGAAAAGGACGTCCAGACCGGCGCGGTCCATTGCTGCCCGCACGCGGCCCAAGCGGTCCGCGTATTCGGCAGCATCAAAGGCGGGGTTCGGGTGAGTCATAGATTACTATGATCCCGCCCTGCCCGTTCTGGCAACGATTATCCGAGCGCGTAGCCCGCGCCGCGCACCGTGCGCACAGGATCGCTGCCGCCGCAGGCAGTTAGCGCCTTTCGCAGGCGCCCGACGTGCACATCGACGGTGCGGGTGTCGACATAGATGTCGCGGCCCCAGACCCGGTCCAGCAGTTGGTCCCGCGACCACACCCGGCCCGGCTTTTCCATAAAGGTGGACAGCAGGCGAAATTCTGTCGGGCCGAGTTTTAGCGCACTACCGTCACGGCTGACGCGGTGGGTTTCGGCGTCCAGCAGGATGTCGTCAAACGCCAGCACCTGCCCCACAGTCGTTGGCCGCACGCGGCGCAGCTGGCTGCGCACGCGGGCCATCAGTTCGGTCACGGAATAGGGCTTGGTCACATAGTCGTCCGCGCCTGTTTCCAAGCCGCGCACCTTGTCGACCTCTTCGGACCGCGCCGACAGCATGATGATCGCAATGCCGCGTGTGGCGGGGTCGACCTTAAGCCTGCGGCACACCTCGATGCCCGTCACGCGGGGCAGCATCCAGTCCAGCACGATCACATCTGGCGGATCCTCTGAGACCATCAAAAGCCCCTCTTCACCGTCTTCGGCGCGGGTGACGCGAAAGCCTTCGGCCTCTAGGTTATAGGCTAAAACCTCGCGTTGCGCTTCTTCGTCTTCGACGATCAGAACGTGGGGTTGGGATGCCATCTGTTCACTCCGGGTGAGTCATATAGGCGGTTTTGTCGCTTTTCGGGCGCGCCTCTTCGGGCATTTCGCCGGTGATCAGATAGATCACCTGCTCTGCCATATTGGTGGTCAGATCGCCCATGCGTTCGATGTTTTTCGCCATGAAATGCAGGTGCATACAGGCGGTGATGTTGCGCGGGTCTTCCATCATAAAGGTCAGGAATTCGCGGAACAGGGCGTTGTACATCTGGTCAACGTCTTGGTCATGCTGGCGCACATCCTCGGCCATCTGCACGTCGCCTTTGACGTAGGCATCAAGGGTGTCTTTCAGCATGCCCTGCACTTCGCGGGCCATGCGGCGCAAGGACGCCTCTGCCCCGGCGATGGGCGACATATCGACCAGAACGGACGTCCGCTTGGCCATGTTTTTCGCATAATCGCCAATGCGTTCCAGCGATGCCGCCAGACGCAGCACGGTAAGCAGCGAGCGCAGGTCTTTGGATACAGGGGCCCGCAGGGCGATTGTGCGGGCAGCGGCTTCGCTGATTTCCAGCTCTAGCGCGTCGATGACTTTGTCACCGGCGCGGACCTTTTGCGCCAGTTCCAGATCGCGCGTGGCAAGGCTTTCGGCAGCCTGCAGGATCGCGTCCTCGACCAGTCCGCCCATTTTCAGGATCAGCGTGGTGATCGCATCAAGATCGCGATCATACGCCGAGGAGATGTGTTGTTCGTGCATGTCAGCCGCTCCTTACCCGATCCGGCCCGAGATATAGCTCTCGGTGCGGGGGTCTTCTGGGTTGGTGAAAATCTTGTCGGTTTCGCCGTATTCAACCATGTCGCCAAGGTGAAAGAACGCGGTCTTTTGACTGACACGCGCCGCCTGCTGCATGGAGTGCGTGACGATGACGACGGAATAGTTCTGGCGCAGCTCGTCGATCAATTCCTCGACCTGCGCGGTAGCGATGGGGTCAAGGGCAGAGCAAGGCTCGTCCATCAGCAGCACTTCGGGTTCGGTCGCCACAGCGCGGGCGATGCACAGACGCTGCTGCTGGCCGCCGGACAGGCCGGTGCCGGGTTCGTGCAGGCGGTCCTTGACCTCTTCCCAAATGGCGCCGCGGCGCAGGGCACGCTCTACGATCTCGTCCAGGTCGGTCTTGTTGCGGGACATGCCGTGGATTTTCGGACCGTAGGCCACGTTGTCATAGATCGACTTGGGGAACGGGTTCGGCTTTTGAAACACCATGCCGACCTTGGCGCGCAGCTGCACGGGATCGACGCGGGGATCAGTGATGTCTTCGCCGTCGATTAGGATGTTGCCGGTCACGCGGGCGATGTCGATGGTGTCGTTCATGCGGTTGATGCACCGCAGGAACGTTGATTTGCCGCAGCCCGACGGGCCGATAAAGGCGGTGACGGTCTTGTCTGCAATTTCCACGCTGACGTTTTTGATGGCGTGCTTTTCGCCATAATATACGTTCACGTCGCGGGCAGAGATCTTGATGTCTTGGGTTCCGGTCATGGCCCTATCCATATGATACATATCTTCCATTTCAGCACCCTTACCAGCGGCGTTCAAAGCGGCGGCGCAGAATGATCGCCACCGTATTCATAATCAGCAAGAACACCAACAACGTGATGATGGCCCCCTGCGCACGTTCGACGAAGGCGGGGTCAGCGCGCTGCGTCCAGTTGTAGACCTGCACCGGCAGGGCCGCGGCGGGGTCGAACAGACCCTCTGGCGGCGCACCCGGGAAGTCGCGCACGAAGGCAACCATGCCGATCAGCAGCAAGGGCGCGGTTTCACCCAGCGCCTGCGCCAGACCAAGGATCGTGCCGGTCAGGATACCGGGCAGCGCCAAGGGCAGGACGTGGTGGAACACGGTCTGCATCTTGGACGCGCCAATGCCAAGCGCGGCAGAGCGGATCGACGGCGGCACGGATTTCAGCGAGGCCCGCGTTGCGATGATAATCGTCGGCAGCGTCATCAGGGTCAGCACAAGGCCGCCCACGATGGGCGCGGATTTGGGCAGGCCTGCAAAGTTGATGAAAATCGCAAGGCCAAGGATACCGAACACAATCGACGGCACAGCGGCAAGGTTGGCGATGTTGACCTCGATAATATCGGTCCAGCGGTTCTTGGGCGCGAATTCCTCTAGGTAGATGCTGGCCGCGACGCCGATGGGCAGGGCCAGAACCAGCACGACCATCATCATGTAAAGCGAGCCGATGATCGCGACGCCAAGACCTGCGGCCTCTGGCCGGTTTTCCGATGCGTCGGCGTTGGTCAGAAAGTCCCAGTTGAACTTGGTGCGCAGCACGCCCGCGTCTTTGAGCTGGTCAGCCAGTTGCAACTGCTCTGGCGTCACGTTGCTGTCCAGTTCGGCCGAGGCCATGGTCACGCGGCCTTTGAAATAGCCGTCGATGCGCCCGCCAGCGAGGAAGTCAAACGACACGGTGTCGCCGATTTCCTCTGGGTTGGCCAAAACATAGCGGCGCAGCTGGGCCGACCCTTCGGGAGAGATCAGCTCTGCCGCGGTCTTGGGTGTCATGCCTTCGACGCCGATGTTGTCTTTCTCGAAAACCGTCTCGAACGCCTGTTGGATCAGCGGCGCGTAGCCAAAGGTCGATACCTTGGCGATATCCTCGATCGCGCCGGTGCCTTTTTTGTCCAGCTTGGCCGGGTCCAGATAGATGTCCATCGTGATGAACGTCTGGCGGAACGCGGACGAGCCGTTGATCAGCACAGAGGCCAGCAAGGTCACCAGTGCCAGCACCGCGATCCCGATGGCCAGCACGCCATAAAGGCGAAAGCGCTTTTCAGCGGCGTTGCGTTTCTTGGTGCGGGCGTCTTGCACCATCAGCGATGTTTTCTTGCGCGGGCCGGGGGCCGCGCCTGTGGTGTTCAGGTCGGTCATTCGTACTGCTCCCGGTATTTGCGCACGATAACCAGTGCGATGATGTTCAGCCCCAGCGTCACGACGAACAGCGACAGGCCAAGGGCAAAGGCAACAAGGGTTTCAGGGGATGCAAATTCCGTATCGCCGGTCAGCTGGCTGACGATTTTCACGGTGATGGTTGTCATCGCCTCGAACGGGTTGGCGCTGATCTTGGCCGCGGCCCCTGCCCCCAGCACGACGATCATCGTCTCGCCAATGGCGCGGCTGGCGGCCAGCAGGATCGCACCGACAATGCCGGGCAGCGCGGCAGGCAGGATCACCTTGCGCACAGTTTCCGAATGGGTCGCGCCCAGCCCCGACGATCCGTCACGCATCGCCTGCGGCACGGCGTTGATGACGTCATCGGACAGCGACGACACGAAGGGGATCAGCATGATGCCCATCACGACGCCAGCGGTCATGACGGAAGAGGACGAATTGCCAAGGCCCAAGGGCTGCGCAAAGTAATCGCGCAGCAAGGGGCCGACGGTGACAAGGGCGAACAGACCGTAGACGATGGTGGGGATACCGGCCAGCACCTCGATTGCGGGTTTGACAAAGGACCGCACCAACGGGCTTGCGTATTCCGCCGTATATATCGCCGCCATCAGGCCAATCGGCACCGCAAACAGCAGCGCGATAAAGGACACGTACAGCGTGCCCCACAGCAGCGGCAGGATGCCAAGGTCAGAGCCGCCACGGAACTGCGGGTTCCACGTCATGGAGAAGAAGAAGTCTTTCGCCGGATACAGCTGAAAGAAGTGATAGGTCTCGAACACCAGCGACAGCACGATGCCCACGGTTGTCAGGATCGCGATGCTGGAACAGGCGATCAGCAGCAGCTTGATCGCGTATTCCGACACGTTGCGAGCGCGGTATTCTGGGTTGATGCGGGTATAGGCATAAGCCGCCCCGGCCAGACTGGCGATAATCACCAGCACCGTGCGGATCAGGTTCATCGTATCGGTGGTGCCGCGATAGCTTTTGGCAGCCTCGAACACGCTGCGGTTCACGTCCGACCCCAGCGCCACGCCGACACCGGCCAGCAGCTTGCGCACGTCGACTTCTTGCGCGTCCATGGTGGCGATGTCCGCCTCGCTTTGGCCGCCGATGGCGACCAGCGTGTCGATGCCACCTGAAATGCGGCGCACATCGGCCATCACCAGATCGCGCGAACTGCCCGCCGCGATATCAGCGGTGTCAATCAGACCAGAGGTGCGGTTTTCAACATAAAAAGGTTGCGCCAGCATCCAGACCACCAGCAACAGCAAGGCGGGGGCGGCAGCGAAAATAAAGACGGTTTGCCCGTAATAGCCGGGCAGCGAATGCAGCTTGCGCGGGTCGCCCCCTGCAGTGGCCAGTGCGCGGCGCCGTCCCACGACAAAGCCAGCAAAGGCGATCAGGACGACGATAAGAAAGACAAGACCGGCGCTCATGGCTGTTCCATTCGTTAGGCAGAAAAACGGGCGCCGCCAGATGTGGCAGCGCCCGCAGGTTTCGTTAGATTATTCCAGCGGACCCATTGGGGTCTCAGCTGCGACCATTTCCTGAACCATGGCCAGCTCTGGATCGGACACCAGACCGTAGGCCGCCAGCGGGCCATCGGGGCCAGCCATGTCATCGGACACAAAGAATTCGACGTATTCTTTCAGGCCGGGGATCACGCCCAGGTGTGCGTTCTTGACGTAAAAGTACAGCGGACGGGACACAGGGTAGTCGCCCGATGCTACAGATTCAGTCGTTGGGACAACACCGTCCATCGTTGCGACCTGCAACTTGTCGGTGTTGTTCTCGTAGAAGGACAGACCGAACACGCCGACAGCTTCGGGGTTGGCCGCCAGACGGGCCAGTGTTTCGGTGTAGTCGCCGTCGATGTCCACGGACACGCCGTCGGTGCGCAGCATGTTGCAGCCGTCTTCGTCGCCAGCAGCCTCAAACGCTGCGGCAGCGCCAGTGGCTTCACAGCCAGCCGCGATGACCTTTTCGTCGAACACTTCACGGGTGCCGTGCTTGGTGCCGGGGATGAAGGCCAGGATGTCCTGCGCGGGCAGCTCGGCGTTCACGTCGGACCATGCAGCGTTCGGGTTCGCAACCAGTGCGCCATCAACCATGACCTGAGCGGCCAGAGCGTTATACCAATCGGACGGCGTGAAAGCGAAGGCCGGGCCGTTGATGTCGGAGGCAAAGACGATACCGTCATAGCCGAAACGGACTTCCATGACTTCGGTCACGCCGTTTGCGGTGCAGGTGTCGATGTCCGACTGCTTGATCCGAGAGGAGCTGTTGGCGATGTCGATGGTGTTTTCGCCCACGCCTTCGCACAGCGCCTTGCGGCCAGCGCCAGAGCCGCCGCCTTCGACAACGGGTGTCGGGAAATCAAAGTTTTCGCCAAATGCCTCGGCAACGATGGTGGCATAGGGCAGCACGGTGGAGGAACCGGCAATCTGTACGTTATCGCGGGACTGGGCGACGCCAGCAGTGGCAGTGACGGCAGTGATCGCAAAGGCAGAGGTCGCGATTTTCATGAAAGACATTTGTTGCTCCTGTCAAACTTCATGGGCTGCACCTTTTTGCGCAGCCGCTGCCGATCACCTAGGACCCGGCGACTACGCTTTTGTGACACTATTGTAAAAGTTATATGACAGCCGGAAAGCTGACGTTTCGTCAGCTATATAGTGTATGGGCATTTCGGCATGCGCATATCTAGTCAGCCCCGCAAGCGCAGGGGGATGAAATTCACAAATCGTTAAGGAATCAGCGGGTTATGACTGTGGCAGTATGACAGTGAACGTCGTGCCCTGCCCCAAAGCGCTTTTAATCAGCAACCGGCCCCGGTGGCGATTAATGATGTGTTTCACAATCGCAAGGCCAAGACCGGTGCCGCCAAGCGCCCGGCTGCGGTGCGTATCGACGCGGTAGAATCGCTCTGTCAGGCGCGGAATGTGGTGCTGGGCGATTCCCGGGCCCCGGTCCTGCACGTGCACAGCAATGCCTTTGGCGTGTAGCGCGTTATGCTGGGCCGGCGCATCCAGCGTGACCGTCAGGGTGCCGCCCGTGCCGCCATATTTCACAGCGTTTTCGATCAGGTTGCCAAAGACCTGCCGCAGCTGGTTCGTATCGCCCAACACGCTGGCCCCAGCGGTGTCATCGGTCAAGGTTACCTTCACCTGCGCCGCTGCAATCACCGGTTCCAGATCCGCCAGTGTCGCGGCCACCAGTGCGCCAATGGCGATGGCCTGAATAGGACGCTGACGCTCGCCTTCTTCTACGCGGGACAGCGACAGCAGGTCATCGACCAACTGGGTCATCCGCGCGCTTTCCCGTTCCATGATGCCAAGGAACCGCTCGCGGGCGGCGGCGTCATTGCGGGCGGCGCCGCGCAGGGTTTCGATAAAGCCCTGCAAGGCGGTCAAAGGCGTGCGCAATTCGTGGCTGACGTTGGCCACGAAATCGCGGCGGAACTGGCTGACCTCTTCTGCAGCGGTGCGATCCTCGAACGTCAGAACGATACGCCCTGCGTCGGGAATCACATGCACCGCCCAAGTCGTATCCCGCGCCCCGTCCCGGCCCAGCCAGCGCGTCTGCACCGCTTGGCCCGTGCGCATCGCGGTTTCAATCGCCTCGAGCGTTACAGGTTGACGCAGCGCGCTGATGAAATGCCGCCCCTTGATATGTTCGCCCAGCACTGCCGCCAGCGCCGGGCTAAGCCCTGCGACGATCTGGTTTTCGTCGATCAGCATCACCGGAAACGGCAGGGCGGACACGGGGATGGTGGCGGCACTCATGGGCATGGTCGGGCCTTACGCGCCTTTGCTGGCGGCGGCGACGGCGGCGCCAAGTTCGCTGATCAGCAGATCCGCGTCCTCTACGCCGACGGACACGCGGAAAAACCCTTCGGTGATCCCCAGCGCGGCGCGGCCTTCTGGCGTCAGGCCGCGGTGCGACGACGACGGCGGGTGCGACAGCGTGGTGCCAATGTCGCCCAGCGTTGGGGCAAAGGCGATATCAGGGGCCGCGCGGGTCAACAGGTTCGCCGCCTCGCGCCCGCCATGCAGGGCAAAGGACACCATATTGCCGCCCTGCCCGCCCAGCAGCGCCACCGCGCGGTTGTGGTCCGGGTGATCGGAGCGGGTCGGATACAGCACCTTTGCCACGCCCGGCATATCCGCCAACGCATCGGCCAGCCTGCGCGCGTTATCCTGCGCCGCGCGGTGGCGCAGATGGAACGAATGCAGGCCGCGCTCCGCCAGCCAACAATCAAACGGGCTGGGCGTCAGGCCCCATGTGACATTGGCGTCATTGATCTGGCGGCGCAGGTCTGGGTCTTGCGTCGCGACATAACCCAGCGTGGCGTCCGAATGGCCGGCCAGTAGCTTTGTCACCGAATGCACGGTAATATCCGCGCCAGCGGCCAGCGGCAGGTATGCGGCAGGCGTGGTAAAGGTGTTGTCGACGACGACCAGAATGCCGCGCGCCTTTGCCATGGCGATGATGCCTTCCATATCCGCGACGCGGATGGTGGGGTTGGACACCACTTCGACAAGGATCATGCGGGTGTTGGGGCGGATCGCCGCCTCCATCGCGCTGGCATCCGTGGGATCGGCCAAGGATGTCTCAATCCCCAAGCGCGGCAGGTCTTGCGCCATCAGACGCAGACTGCGGCCATACAGCTGATCGCCGCCCAGCACGTGATCGCCCGCCTTCAGCAGGCCCAGAAACACCGCGCCAATCGCCGACATGCCAGAGCCGGTGATGATCCCGCCGCCGGACGCCGGATCGACGCCTTCAAGCATGTCGATCTTTTCGGCCAGCACTTCGGCGTTAGGATGTCCTTCACGCGCATAGGTGTAGCCAGATGCATCCGCATACTGCGCATCCAGCGCGTCGGGATCGGGGCTGCTGTACACGACGGATGGCTGCAGCGGTGTCACAACAGGACGTGACACGGACGTCGGCCAGCCGGTGCGGCGAACGATAGACTTCAAAGGGGCTTTCATCAGATTTCTTTCAAATCGCGGGCAAAACGCGCCGCATTTTCGCTGTAATGAATGGCAGACGCACGCAGGCCGTCAATCGCCCGCTGGTCTAGGTCGCGCACCACCTTGCCCGGCGCGCCCATCACAAGGCTGCCGTCGGGGATGACTTTGCCTTCGGTGATCAGCGCGCCTGCGCCAATCAGGCAGTTTTCGCCAATCACGGCGCCGTTCAGCACCGTCGCGCCCATGCCGATCAGGCTGTTCGCGCCAATGGTGCAGCCGTGCAGCATGGCCTTGTGGCCAATGGTGCAGCCCGCGCCAATGGTCAGCGGAAAGCCCATGTCGGTGTGCAGCACGCAGTTTTCCTGAATGTTGCTGCCAGCACCGACCTGTATCAGTTCGTTGTCGCCGCGCAGCACGGCGCCGAACCAAACGCTACTGCCCGGCTCTAGCCGGACGCGGCCCATGACTTGCGCATTGGGGGCAACCCAAGCGTCATCGGCCAGCGACGGTGTCAGTTCGCCTAGGGCATAGATGGTCATTCGCCGCGCTCCTCAAATTCGCTTTGCAGGGTCCGGACGTGGTCCAGCAGGTCGGGTTGCTGCGCGCGGCGCAGACGTTCGGCGCTGATGATGGTGCGCAGTTTGTCTTCGGTCGCGTCCAGATCGTCGTTCACAAGGACATAGTCGTAACCGTCCCAATGGCTGATCTCGTCCCAGCTTTTCTGCATCCGCTTGGTGATGGTTTCTGCGTCATCCTGCCCGCGCCCGACAAGGCGGCGGTGCAGTTCGGTGATCGACGGCGGCAGGATAAATATCGATAAAACAGCGTCTTGCAGGTCGGAGTTGCTGATCTGCTGCGCGCCTTGCCAGTCCACATCGAACAGCACATCGCGCCCCGCCTCGATCGCCTTTTGCACGGGCGCTTTGGGGCTGCCGTAGTAGTTGCCGAACACCCGCGCATGTTCCAGCATGCCGCGATCATCGACGAGTTTGCGAAAGGCCGGCTCGTCTACGAAATGATAGTCGGTGCCATCCACTTCGCCTGCCCGCGGTGCGCGGGTCGTGGCCGAGACGGAAAAGGACAGCGTGTCATCCCAGGCCATCAGGCGTTTCGCCAAGGTCGATTTGCCAGCGCCGGACGGCGACGACAGGATCACTAAAAGGCCGCGTCTTGCCAAGGGGTTACTCCACGTTTTGAATCTGTTCGCGCATCTGGTCGACGACCAGTTTCAGCGCAAGGCCAACCTGCGTCAGCTCCACGTCTTGCGACTTGGCGCAGAGCGTATTGACCTCTCGGTTGAACTCTTGCGCCAGAAAATCAAGGCGGCGGCCAGCGGGGCCGTCGTCTTCGATGATGTCCCAAGCGGCGGCGACATGCGCTTTCAGGCGGTCAAGCTCTTCGGTCACGTCCTGCTTGGTGGCCAGCAGCGCCAGTTCCTGCACCAGCCGCGCATCGTCGGCGGCGGTGACTTCCATGATCTTGGCGTAGGCATCGCGCAGGGCGGTCCGGACCTTGGGCTTACGCGCCTCGGCCAGCGCATGTGCTTGGTCGATCAGCGCGCGGGTGCGGTCCAATTGGTCGGCGATAATATGCTGCAGCGCGGCCCCTTCATGGGCGCGCATTGCGGTGAAATCCGCCAGCAACGGACCAATGTCTGTGGTCAGCGCCGCGTGCAGGTCCGGATCGCTATTGGCCGATGCCGCCTGCCCCAAAACACCCCGCGCCGATAGCACGTCAGCCGCCGTCGGCTGGCCCAACGTCACACCCGCAGCAAAGGCGCGTTCTTGTACCAGATCAAGGGCTTGCAGGACGCGGTCAAGCTGCGCCTCGTCGATGTTCAGCGCAGCCGCGCCATCGATGCGCGTCACCTTTAGGGTCACGGTCACGGTGCCCCGGTGCAGCGCCTTTCCCAGCGCTGTGCGCAGGGTCTGGTCCAGCTTGTCCATGCCGTCCGGCAGGCGCGTGCGGATATCCAGACCGCGCCCGTTCACACTGCGCAGATCCCAGTGCCAGCTGGCGGTATCGGACTGGCCGGTGCGGCTGGCATAAGCCGTCATCGAATGGGTCATTGCACTATCCCTGATTACACCGTCCCACCTAAGAGAATTCCAGCCGTGGGGGCAAGAGGCGGGCGGCGCCTTGAGCAGATTAACCCGTTAAGACTTTCTTAAGTGATTTTGCTTAGTTCAAAGTTTAATATTCTCTTAACGACATCGTCCACCCGCCGCATCAGCCGCACGGACCGGGTCACAATATGAAAGAGAGTTCTATGTTCAACGTCATCGACTTGCCCCGCCGCAACACATCGTCCCGCGTCCACACGCAGGCCGCGGCCCCCGGCCATCGCCTGCCAGAGGCAGAGCGCGCTGTGCTGAAGTTGCTGGAAGACGATTGGCGTCAGATTTGTAGTGGAGAGATCGTCCCGTCGCATGCGCAGCTTGACCCGCACGCCCTGCACAATGCGCTGCCTCATGCGTTCCTATTGCACCGCACGGCACCCGGCGCGGTGCGCATCCGGGTCGCTGGCCAGCGGCTGCATGATCTGCTGCGGATGGACCCGCGCGGCATGTCGTTCGGATCATTCTTTAGCGCTGCCGCACGCGATACCGTGATGGATATCGTCGACACCGCCTTTGACGGCCCCGCAATCGTTGGCCTGCCGATGACCGCATCACGCGGTTTGGGCCGCAAACCGATGCAGGCAGAGCTGCTGCTGCTGCCGATGATGGACGCGCAGGGTCAGGTCACGCGCATGATGGGTGCGCTGGTCGCGGCTGGCCCGCTCAGCAATCGCCCCTATCGCTTTGATATCGCTGGCGATGCTGTGCTGCGTCACGACACGCTGAACCTGCCTTTCGTCGAACGCCGCGGCATCCGCGCCCGTCCTATTCCAACGGACAAGCCTAGTTTGCGGCTGGTGGTCGACAACGGGTAAGGCCAGCCTGCGATGATAAACGACCGGTTTCGGGCCTTAGCGCCTGTTTGCGGTCGGACAAAACCAAGCGCTGCAAGTGCAGATTATAAAACGCCTGCAGCCGCTAATTCGCCGAAATACACCTTGTGGTTGTGGTCGATATTTGCAATTCAGCACGTGGCTGTTGCTGAATTGATCGTCAGTCACGACACGCATTAAAGCCTACGTTTTCATTATTTTCTTTACGTCGCATCGAAAAATTCAATTCATTGATGGCTTTAACGCCAAATTATATTTGAGGGCACCATGGGACTGTTTTCATCGTGTAAGCACGAGTGGTCAGGTTCGAGCCGTATTGCCGGGCTCAGCGGGCTTAGCCAAGTTTACGAACATACCTGCACAAAATGCGGAAAGAAGGGGCTTTGCAGTCCTGTCGTCGTGGATTCGGGGGTCGATTCGTATCAGCAATGCTCTGTTTGCAAACAGGTTACGGCCTAAGCGGGACGTCTTTTGAAATTGGACTGACTTTGACGTAAGTATGCGCCGTACTTACCAAAGCCCGCTTTCTTACTTTAGATATTTCCAAAACCCCTTTTCACATTTCCGCAGGGCAAACAAAAAAGGCACCCCGCAGGGTGCCTTTTTCAGTTCTATGCCAGCAAGATCAGCTCGCCTTGGCTTGCGCCAGTTTCTCGCGGCGCTGACCTAGCTCTTCTGCGACCAGAAACGCCAGTTCCAGCGATTGGCTGGCGTTCAGGCGCGGATCGCAAGCGGTGTGATAACGGCTGGACAGGTCTTCGTCTGTCACAGCGCGCACGCCGCCGGTGCATTCGGTCACGTCTTTGCCGGTCATCTCGAAATGCACGCCGCCGGGCACGGTGCCTTCGGCGTTGTGGATGTCAAAGAATTCGCGGACTTCGCGCAGCACGGATTCGAACGGCCGGGTCTTGTAACCGGTCGACGATTTGATCGTGTTGCCGTGCATCGGATCGCAGGACCAGACGACCTTTGCGCCCTCTTCTTCCACGGCCTTGATCAGGCGCGGCAGGTGATCGCCGACTTGGCCGGCACCGAAGCGCGCGATCAAGGTCAGGCGGCCCGCCTCGTTTTCCGGGTTCAGCGTGTTCATCAGCGCCTTCAGGTGGCCAGACGTCATGCTTGGACCGCACTTTAGACCGATGGGGTTCATCACGCCTTTGCAGAATTCGACATGCGCGCCGTCGGGCTGACGGGTGCGATCGCCGATCCAGATCATGTGACCAGAGCCAGCCAGCCACTTGCCAGAGGTGCTGTCGATACGCGTCAGCGCCTCTTCATACTCCAGCAGCAGCGCTTCGTGCGAGGTGTAGAACTCGACCGTTTGCAGCTCGTGATTGGTCTCGGTGCTCAGGCCCGCGGCTTCCATGAAGTCGAGGGTATCGCTGATCCGGTTGGCCAGATCGCGGTACTTTTCAGCCTCTGGCTTATCGGTAAAGCCCAGCGTCCAAGCGTGAACCTTGTGCACGTCCGCATAGCCACCGGTCGAGAATGCGCGCAGCAGGTTCAGCGAGGCCGCTGCCTGCAGATACGCCTGTTCCATCCGCGCCGGATCGGGGATGCGGGATTCGGGGGTGAAATCGAACCCGTTAATGATGTCGCCGCGGTAGCTGGGCAGCTCTACGCCGTCCACGACTTCGGTCGGGGCGGAACGCGGCTTGGCCATTTGACCTGCCATCCGGCCCAGTTTCACCACAGGCACCTTGGCACCGTAAGTCAGAACCATCGCCATCTGCAGCATCACCTTAAAGGTGTCGCGGATGCCGTCAGCGCTGAACTCAGAGAAGCTTTCGGCGCAATCGCCGCCCTGCAGCAGGAACGCTTCGCCCCGGCTGACCTTGCCCAGATGCGCCTTCAGGCGGCGCGCTTCGCCCGCAAAAACCAGCGGCGGATAACTGGACAGCTTCCCCTCGACCAGGCCAAGTGCGGCTGCGTCGGTATAATCAGGCATCTGAACCCGCGGCTTGTTGCGCCAGTCCGATTTTTTCCAGTCCGTCATCGTGCGTCTCCTGCTCTTCGCATTGCGAGGGGCGCTTATAGTCGCAACAGGCCACGGGGCCAATGGCAAATCTGGAAACCTTTAGGGGTCAAATGCGTCATAATATGTCGCGAAAAACAGATCAGATGACGATTGGCCCTTGCCGGGACGCTGGGAAACCTTTTGGGTTTTCTTAACCTTACCGGAGACACCATGCAGGCCGCGCCCCAGATCCTTGATATTCGACACAGCGGCACGCCGCGGCGCTTTGTATTCGTGCTGCTGGATCAGTTCACCATGCTGTGCTTTTCCGCGGCCATCGAAAGCCTGCGCATTGCCAACCGCACGGCGGGTCGTAAGCTGTATGATTGGACCATCGTTGGCGAAGGCGGCGTGTCTGCGACCTGTTCGAACGGCTGCACCTTTCAACTGGACAGCGACCTGATCGAGCTGGACCGCGAAGACACGGTCATGCTGTGCGGCGGCGTTGATATTGCCGAAGCTACGACGCGTAAGATGTTGAATTGGCTGCGAAGAGAAGCGCGCCGCGGGATTACCGTCGCGGGCCTGTGCACGGCCGGATACACCATGGCCCGCGCCGGTTTGCTGAACGGGAAACGCGCGACGATCCATTGGGAAAATCAGGACAGCTTCCTTGAAGAATTCGAAGACGTTGACCTGACCAAGTCGATCTTTGTCATCGACGGAAACCGGATTACAACGGCGGGCGGCACGGCCTCGATTGACCTTATGTTAAAGATTGTCGCCGATGATCACGGCGAGGATCTGGCCAATGCTGTCGCCGATATCTTGATCTATTCGTCGATCCGCACCGACCAAGACACGCAGCGGTTGTCGATTCCCACCCGGATTGGCGTGCGGCACCCAAAACTGTCCCGCGTGATCCAGCTGATGGAAAACAATATCGAGGACCCGATCAGCCCCGCCACCTTGGCGCAAGAGGTCGGCATGTCGACTCGGCAACTGGAACGGCTGTTCCGCCGTTATCTGTCCCGTAGCCCTAAGCGTTATTATATGGAGCTGCGCCTGTCCAAGGCGCGTAACCTGTTGATGCAAACGGATATGACGGTGATCAACGTGGCGCTGGCCTGCGGATTCGCCTCGCCCTCGCATTTCTCGAAGTGTTACCGCGCCCATTACGACACAACGCCCTACCGCGAACGGGGTAGTCACGGCGGTCGCACGCCGGTTTAACCTTTTGCAGGGCGAACGCCGCGTGAATTGCGCAAATCCCGCACGAAGGCCGCTTCACAATCTGTTTACGCCTGCTAATCTGCGCGTCAGAACAAAAAAACCAACTGGGAGAGTTAAGATGAACAAATTGTTGTTGGCCACTGCGGCCACTGCACTGTTGTCGGGCGCGGCCTTTGCCGAATCCCACACCGGCGACGTCAAAATCGGGATCGAGCTGGGCTTTACCGGCCCGCTGGAATCCATCACCCCCGCAATGGCTGCTGGCGCAGAGCTGGCGATTGCTGAAGTCAACGCTGCTGGCACCCTGCTGGACAACGCGACTGTCACTGTCGTGCGCGCCGATTCCACCTGCGTTGACGCTGGTGCCGCAACTGCCGCTGCCGAAGGTCTGGTCACAGGCGACAAGGTCAACGCGATCATGGGCGCTGACTGTTCCGGCGTGACCGGCGCGGTTCTGCAGAACGTCGCACGCCCCAATGGCATCGTGATGATCTCGCCCTCCGCGACATCGCCTGCTTTGTCCGCTGCTGAAGACGACGGCCTGTTCTTCCGCGTGGCACCGTCCGACGCGCGTCAGGGCGAAGTCATGACCGACGTGCTGGTTGAGCGCGGCGTCAAATCCGTCGCTGTGACCTATACCAACAACGACTACGGCAAGGGTCTGGCCGATGCGTTCCAAGCGTCCTTTGAGGCTGCTGGCGGCGAAGTGACAATTTCCGCAGCGCATGAAGATGGCAAAGGCGATTACTCGTCCGAAGTCGCAGCACTTGCGGCTGCTGGCGGTGAAGCGCTGGTCGTGGCCGGTTACACCGACCAAGGCGGCAAAGGCGTGATCCAGAACGCTGTCGACACCGGCGCGTTTGAAACTTTCGTTCTGCCCGACGGCATGGTTGGCCAGCAGTTGGTTGACGATATCGGCGACGCGCTGAACGGCTCTTTCGGTCAGCTGCCCGGCACTGACAGCTCTGGCGCGGAAACGTTCCTGGCGATGGCAACCGAGGCTGGCTTTGACGGCACCGGCGCTTACGCGCCTGAGTCCTATGACGCCGCTGCATTGATCATGCTGGCGATGGAAGCTGCTGGGTCCAACCAGTCCGCTGACTTCAAGGACAAGGTCATGGACGTCGCCAACGCACCCGGCACCGAGATTTTCCCGGGCGAGCTGGCCAAGGCGATCGAATTGTTGAAAGCGGGCGAAGATATCGACTATGTCGGTGCGACCGCAGTCGAGCTGATCGGCTCTGGCGAATCCGCTGGTAACTTCCGCGAGATTGAAGTCAAAGACGGCGCAATCGAGACCGTTAAGTACCGCTAAACGCGGACTATTGCGGCGCGAGAGCAATCTCGCGCCGTTTTCATTTGTTATATCTGCGGCCATGCCGCGCCGCCGGGGACCTGCATGATTGTTGTTGAAAATCTGGTGAAAACCTTTGGTGGTTTTCGCGCCGTGGATGGGGCGAGCCTGAGCATCGCCGAGGGCTCTATCACCGGTCTGATCGGTCCGAATGGCGCAGGAAAAACCACGCTTTTCAACGTGATCGCGGGCGTTCTTCAACCAACGTCTGGCCGTGTCACGATGCAAGGCCACGATATCACCGGTCTTGCGCCGCATGATCTGTTCCACCGCGGTTTGCTGCGGACCTTTCAGATCGCCCATGAATTTCCGTCGATGTCTTGCCGCGAGAACCTGATGATGGTCCCGGGCGGGCAATCGGGCGAAACCTTGTGGAACACCTGGTTTGGCCGCAAGCGGATCGCAGACGAGGAACGCGCGCTGAAGGCGAAGGCCGACGAAGTGCTTGATTTCCTGACCGTATCGCATCTGGCCGACCATAAGGCGGGTCAAATCTCTGGCGGGCAGAAAAAGCTGCTGGAACTGGGCCGCACCATGATGGTCGACGCCAAGATCGTGTTTCTAGACGAGGTTGGCGCTGGCGTGAACCGCACACTGCTGAACACCATTGGCGATGCGATCATTCGCCTGAACAAAGAGCGCGGCTATACTTTTGTCGTGATCGAACACGACATGGATTTCATCGAACGCCTGTGTGATCCAGTGATCTGTATGGCCGAAGGCAAGGTTCTGGCGCAAGGCACATTGGCCGAGATTAAGGCCAACGAGCAGGTGATCGAGGCCTATTTGGGCACCGGTCTGAAGAATAAAGATCAGGTGGCAACCGTATGATAAACCTGCGTTTGTTGCTGGCGGTGTCAGGGGGCTGTCTGCCCCCTCTGCGCGTGCGCGCATTCACCCCCGAAGGTATTTGTGACCAGAAGAAGACCCGGATGGGGGATATGGCATGACGGATAATCCTTATCGGGATGATCGCGGAAATAATGATCGCTCGATCACCAAATCGGGTGGCGGCGTGGCGCAACCTGTGACGTCTGGACAAAGCAGCCCGGCCCCCGGCACGCCGTTTCTGATTGGCGATGCGATGACGGGTGGTTACGGCAAGGGGCCGGACATCCTGCACAGCTGCACCATCGCGGTCGAGCCGGGCGAGATTGCGGTCATTGTCGGCCCCAACGGCGCTGGCAAGTCCACAGCGATGAAGGCGATGTTCGGGATGCTGGATGTCAGGTCCGGCCGCGTGATGCTGGACGGCGAAGATATCACGGCCCTGTCCCCGCAGCAGCGGGTGGTCAAGGGTATGGGCTTTGTCCCGCAGACGCATAACATCTTTACGTCGATGACGGTGGAAGAGAACCTAGAGATGGGTGCCTTTATTCGCCGGGACGATTTTCGGGATACGATGGCGCAGATCTATGACCTGTTTCCGATCCTGAAGGAAAAGCGCCTTCAGCCCGCAGGCGAGCTATCTGGCGGTCAGCGCCAGCAGGTCGCCGTTGGCCGCGCGCTGATGACCAAGCCGAAAGTGCTGATGCTGGACGAGCCGACCGCTGGCGTCAGCCCCATCGTCATGGACGAGCTGTTTGACCGCATCATCGAGGTTGCGCGCACCGGTATCCCGATCCTGATGGTGGAACAGAACGCCCGGCAAGCGCTTGAAATTGCGGATAAAGCCTATGTTCTGGTACAGGGCGCGAATGCCCATACCGGGACGGGGAAAGAGCTGCTTGCGAACCCAGAAGTTCGCCGCAGCTTTCTGGGGGGATGACAATGTTTGACCATTTGACCAAGGACCAGCCATGGAATTTCTAAACGGACTGGTGTTCCTGACCAACTTCGTCATCGTCCCTGCCCTTGCTTATGGCGCGCAGCTTGCCATTGGCGCGCTTGGCGTCACGCTGGTCTATGCGATCTTGCGGTTTTCCAACTTTGCCCATGGCGACACCATGGCCTTTGGCACGGCGGTCACGATCAAGGTGACGGCGGTGTTGGTGGCGATGGGGATCACGCTGGGGCCGTTGCCGACGGCGCTTCTGGCGATGCCGGTGGGGATTTTGGCGACCGGGCTTTTGGTGCTGGGCACCGACTGGCTCATCTATAAGTTCTACCGCCAGCAAAAGGCCAAGCCGGTGATCCTTGTGATCGTGTCGCTGGGTGTGATGTTCGTGATGAACGGGCTGACCCGCGTCTTTATCGGCGTGCGCGATATTCAGTTTGCTGATGGTGCGCGTTTCCTGATGACGGTCCGCCAGTTCAAGGACTGGACCGGGCTGGACGAAGGTCTTGCCATCAAAACCACGCAGGCGATCACGCTGGTGACGGCGGCCATTACCGTGGCGGCGTTGTTCTGGTTCCTGAACAAGACCCGCACTGGCAAATCCATGCGTGCCTTTTCCGATAACGAGGATCTGGCATTGCTGTCCGGCATTGACCCCGACCGTGTCGTGCGCGTCACATGGTTGATTGTGGCGGCGCTGGCGACGATTGCGGGCGTTTTGTACGGCCTTGATAAATCGTTCAAAGCCTTCACCTATTTCCAGCTGCTTTTGCCGATTTTCGCAGCGGCCATTGTGGGCGGCATCGGCAACCCGGTGGGCGCGATTGCGGGCGGTTTCCTGATCGCCTTTGCCGAAGTCACCGTGACCTATCCGCTGAAAAAGGTGCTGACCTACTGGCTGCCGGACGGGATGGGGCCGGATGGCCTGGTGCAGTTGTTGTCTGGTGACTACAAATTCGCGGTCAGTTTCATGATCTTGCTAATCGTGTTGCTGTTCAAACCGACCGGCCTGTTCAAGGGGCAAAACATATGACCGATACACTGCGTACCAGCCTTTTTGCGGTTTTCGTCGCCCTGCTGATCCTGGGCACCGGGTTTTTGGATAACTGGAACCTTGCGCTGGTCATCCTGAACTACGGCTTGATTTCCGCGATCATGGCGCTGGGGGTGAACCTGCAGTGGGGCCTCGCGGGTCTGTTTAACGTGGGCGTCATGGGCTTTGTCGCGCTTGGTGGCCTTGCCTCTGTTTTGATCACGATGCCTCCGGTGACCGAGGCGTGGGCCGCTGGCGGCGGGCGTGTGTTGCTGGGGCTTGCGATTGGGGCGGCGGCGATTGCCGTGCTGGTCACGGTCTACAAACGTATGGCCAAGGGCCGGACGCGCAATCTGGTGATGATCGTGCTGAGCATCGCGAGCTTTTTCGCCTTTCGCACCGTGTTCGACGGCGGCGTGTCAGCCATTGAAAGCGTGAACCCGTCGCTGTCAGGCTATTTGGGCGGTCTGAACTTTGGCGGCGACGCAGGCCGCGATTGGTGGTGGATGCCGATCATCGCTTGGCCCGTCGGCGGCTTGCTTGCCGCGGGTGCGGCTTGGGCGATTGGCAAGGTGGCGCTAGGGCTGCGGTCTGACTATCTGGCCATCGCGACCCTTGGTATCGCCGAGATTATTGTCGCTGTCCTGAAGAACGAAAACTGGATGTCGCGCGGCGTGTTGAACGTCACCGGCCTGCCCCGTCCTGTCCCGTACGAGACGGATTTGCAGGTCGATCCCGCCTTCGTCACGGCGGCAAACGATCTGGGCATTGATGCAACCACAGCGTCGACGCTCGCGGTCAAACTGCTGTATGCGGGCCTGTTTTCCGTGTTCCTGATTGTGCTGCTGCTGCTGGCGCAGCGCGCGCTGCACAGCCCTTGGGGCCGCATGATGCGCGCGATCCGCGATAATGAAGTCGCGGCTGAGGCGATGGGCAAGGACGTGACCCGCCGGCATTTGCAGATTTTCATCATCGGCTCGGCCATTTGCGGGCTTGCGGGCGCGATGATGACGACGCTGGACGGGCAGATGACGCCTGCCGCCTATCAGCCGCTGCGCTTTACCTTTCTGGTCTGGGTGATGGTGATTGTCGGCGGGTCCGGCAACAACATCGGCTCTGTGCTGGGGGGCATGTTGATCTGGTGGCTTTGGGTGGCTGTGGGTGAATATGGCCCCGATCTGATGATCTGGGCGACCTCTGCCCTGCATGCCGAGAGCGCGCTGAAGGCAAGCCTGATCGATTCCGCGCCGCAGATGCGGTTCTTGGTGATGGGCACTGTTTTGCTACTGATTTTGCGCTTTAGCCCGCGCGGGATTTTGCCCGAAAAATAGACGCAGGGCGTCAATCGCCTTGCGTTCGCGCGCCCTGCCCCTATGACGGATGCGACCGTTAAGGGGCAGGAGCGACGCGATGGACATGGCCAGCACTTTCATCAAACCGATGCATCCAGAGGGGCGCAAGTTTGTCGCGATCTTTGCGGTGATCGCCTTGATCCTATTCGTGATTTGGGAACCGCTGGGCTGGTTGGGCGTGTTGATGACCGTCTGGTGCTATTACTTCTTTCGTGACCCAGAGCGTGTGACGCCGGACCGCACTGACCTTGTGATCAGCCCCGCTGACGGCGTCATTTCCCTGATTGAACCCGCTGTTCCACCAGCAGAGCTGGGCATGGCCGACACGCCCCTGACCCGCGTCAGCGTGTTTATGAACGTGTTCAACTGCCACGTGAACCGCGCGCCTGTGGGCGGCACGGTGCAGGCCATCGCGTACCGGCCCGGCAAGTTCTTTAACGCATCCCTTGATAAGGCCAGCGTCGATAACGAGCGGAACTCTGTCCGCATCACGATGGCCGACGGGCGCGACATCGCCGTTGTGCAGATTGCTGGCCTTGTGGCACGGCGCATCGTCTGTTTCACCAAGCCGAACGAAGTTCTGGCGCCGGGCGAACGGTTTGGTCTGATCCGCTTCGGCTCTCGGCTTGATGTCTATCTGCCGGAGGGCGTGGAGCCGATGGTCGCCATCGGCCAAACGATGGTCGCCGGTGAAACTGTCATCGCCGATCTGAAGGCCTGAGGTTATGGCCCGCGCCCCGCGCCGCGACGTCGCCCTGCTGCAACTGCTGCCGAATGCGCTAACGCTGACGGCGATTGGTGCCGGGCTGTCGGCGATCCGGGCTGCGGTCGAGCATGACTTTAAGACCGCCGCCTTGCTGCTGCTGTTTGCCGCCTTGCTGGACGGGGTGGACGGGCGTCTTGCGCGAATGCTGGGCAGTCATTCCAAGGTCGGGGCAGAGCTGGACAGCTTGGCCGATTTCGTCAACTTCGGCGTTGCCGCGCCGCTGATGCTCTATTTCTGGGCGCTGCAGGACTATCGCAAGATCGGCTGGATCGCCGTGCTGATCTTTGCGGTCTGCTGTGTGCTCCGGCTGGCGCGGTTCAATGTGGATGCGAAATCGGGGGACGCGGTAAAAACCTCTGACGATTTCATCGGGGTGCCGTCGCCTGCGGGCGCGATGCTGGTGTTGCTGCCGATGTTCACGTCCTTCGCTTTTGCCGACGCGGCCTTGCTGCCGGACCCGTTGCTTTGCGTCTATATGGCGGCGATCGGGCTTTTGATGATCAGCGGCATTCGCACGTCATCGTTTAAATCGCTGCGCATCGCGCCGGGCAATATCCGCTATGTTTTGCTGGGGGCCGTCGTGCTGATTGCCGCCGTGCTGACCTATCCTTGGATTACCTTGGTCGCCCTGTGCGCGGCTTATATCGTCGGCGTCGTCTGGGGCAGTTTGCGCCGCCCCGGCTGATTTTCAACTGCGCTTATGGGATGATTATGGATATCTCTGCTGTCGAAAAAAGCTATGCCCGCTGGGCCCCAGTCTATGACCGTACCTTTGGCGCGCTGACCACGATTGGCCGCAAGCGCACCGTTGGCTATATCTGCGAACGCGGCGGCGACGTGCTAGAAGTCGGGGTCGGCACGGGCCTAGCGCTGCCGCTGTATGACGACCGCGTCAGCGTCACGGGGATTGATTACAGCACCGATATGCTGGCCAAGGCCCGGGCGCGCATCGCGGGTGCAGGGCTGTCCCACGTCAAAGAGCTGCGCCAGATGGATGCGCGCACGCTGGATTTCCCTGACAACAGCTTTGACACGATTGCGGCCATGCATGTGCTGTCCGTCGTGCCAGAGCCAGAGCGCGTGATGGCCGAGATCGCCCGCGTGTGCAAACCCGGCGGGCAGGTTGTGATCGCAAACCATTTCCAGCGCGACAAAGGATTTCTGGCCGGGGTGGAACGGGTCTTTGCCCCGCTTGAAAACCTGCTGGGCTGGCATTCGGATTTCCGGATGCAGACGGTGCTGTCGGATACGCGCCTATCCGTGCTGACGCAGCACGCGCTGCCGCCGCTGGGGATGATGACGTTTTTGGTGCTGCAGAAGGCCGTGTAGGCAAAAGGTCACCCGCGCCCCTTGCCACCGCCCGCATAGGCCCCTATCTGTAAGGTGTCCTTCGGGACTATGGACATAAACGCGCTCGTAATAAGCGGATCGGACCCGGGGGCGGTACCCGGCGTCTCCACCAACACTCTGGTCATTTGCCAGCGATGGGGACGAAATAGGATCGACGAACGTCTAAAGGGGTTATGCTTTGGCTCGGTGAGTTACCACCGTTATCGGTACAAAAAAGCTAGTTGCAAATGACAACAAAGCACCGATGGCCCTCGCAGCGTAAGCTGTGCGGAATATCGAAACCTTAAGCCCTGCGGTTTTGCGACCGTAGGCGGGGTCCGCAGGTACCTGGCAACAGAAACCTGCACCTACCCCCCCCCTCTACTTCATTTCTACCCGCAATTATCTGGCTTCCGCGTGCGATGCCGCAGGTCTAGCCTGCTGGTAGAATCGCCAGTTGTGAAAGGGTCATCAATGCGTCTGGTTCTTCCTTTTATCCTGCTCGCTGCGCCGCTTGCCGCGCAGGATGCCGCGCCAAAGCTGGGGCCAAACGCGGTGCCGATCACATCGGATAACGCCTATTTGCGCAGTGCGGATGCCCCCGATTATTGGGCGTTCGCACCATTCGTGAAGCCGCAGTTCACCACCTCTGCCTGTTCTATCGCCACCGTGACTGCTGCGCTGAACGGGCTGACCGGCCTTGCCCCAAATGCCGAAGACATGGTGATGACGCAGCAAACGCTGCTAGAGCTGACAGACGATGCCACATGGTCCGCCTTATCAGCCGAAGGCGGTGACGGCGTCATGTTTCAGCAACTGGTAGACTACACCAAGCTGGCGCTGACCAAGACCGGCATGGACCGCACCGTCACCGCATTGCATCCCGCCGAGGTCACGCCAGAGACGACCGAACAAGTCCGCGCCATGCTGGCCGCGAATGAAGCCAGCGCCGACAACGCGCTGCTGGTGTATTTCAACCAAGGGGTCGTGACAGGTGATTGGGACGGCCCGCACATCGCGCTGATCGGGGCATATGACGCGGAAAAGGACGCGGTTCTGATCCTTGAAGTCGATCAGGAATGGTACATCCCCTATTGGACGCCCGTTTCCGTATTGATGGACGCGATGGTCAAACCGACCAGCGCCGACCATGGCCCGCTGACAGGTGAAACCGGCGGCTTCGTGATGATCGAAGCCGCCGCCGTGTGATGGGCAAGGTGACGGGTTTGCGCGGCAGTTTGGCGCTGTGTCTGGCCCTGCTGCCGTCCCTGCCCGCCAAGGCTTGCGATGTCGCGTTGTTGCTCGCGATTGACGTGTCGAACTCTGTCGATTCTGCTGAATATCGCCTGCAAGTTGACGGTCTGGCCGATGCGCTGACCGATCCTGCGATCATCGACGCGCTGGTCGCGGGCAATAGCGCGATCAGCGTGGTGCAGTGGTCTGGCATCGACCGGCAAAGCGTCACCCTGCCGTGGTCCCGTATCGCCACCGCCCGCGATGTGGCCGCCTTGTCGCAATCCGCCCGCCTGATGCCCCGCGCCTATACCCTGTCCGGCACCGCCCCGGCCGAGGCGATTTTGTTTTCGCTGGCCAACTTCGGCCCCGTGCCCGATTGCAGCCGCCGCGTCATTGATATTTCCGGCGATGGCACGCCCAATATCGGCGCAGATGTGGCGTCAGCGCGCCAGCAGGCGCAGCGCGACGGGATCACAATCAATGCCATCGCCATCGAATCCATGGGCCTTGCCATCACAAATTTCTATGCGCGCCAAGTCATTACCCGCGACGGCTTTGTCGTGACCGCACGGCGGCACCGCGATTACCCGCGTGCGATCCGCGCCAAGATCCTAAGAGAGCTGGCAAAGGCCATCAGCTGACCGTCTGCCCTTTCATCCCGCCAAGATTTGGGTATTGTACCGCCGAACGGACAAAGGAAGACACGGCATGTCGCGCACTATCGACTATGGAAACCTGATGCACCGCGCCATGCGGAGTCTGATCCAAAACGTGTTGACGGACATCCAGAAGACCGGACAACTGCCCGGCGCGCACCATTTTTTCATCACCTTCGACACCCAGCACCCGGATGTCGAAATCGCCGATTGGCTGTCTGACCGCTATCCCGGAGAGATGACAATCGTGATCCAGCACTGGTTCGACAACCTTGAAGTCACCGACGAAGGGTTTTCGATCACGCTGAACTTTGGCAACGCGCCAGAGCCGCTGTATATCCCCTATGACGCGATCAAAACCTTCGTCGATCCATCGGTTGAATTCGGTCTGCGGTTCGAAACCCAGCCCGAAGACGGCGATGATGACGACGGCGCTGAGGCGCCCATGGACGAGATGGTCGAGCCTGAAGAAGACGCGCCCCGCAAGGACGCCGAAGTCGTCAGCCTTGATAAATTCCGCAAATAAGCGGGCAATTCCTAAAATAACAGCCGGGACAGACCTATGACCGATCAACGCTCCGAATCTGACAGCTTCGGCCCTATTGACGTGCCAGCAGACCGCTATTGGGGCGCGCAGACCCAGCGCAGCCTGCTGAACTTTCCCATCGGTTGGGAAAAGCAGCCCGTCGCCATCGTGCGCGGCCTTGGCGTGATCAAGCAGGCTTGCGCGACCGCCAATATGGCGCGCGGCAAGCTGGACGCGAAGGTCGGTGATGCCATCGTCGCCGCCGCAAAAGAGGTTGTCGCCGGCAAGCTGGACGATCATTTTCCGCTGGTGGTCTGGCAGACGGGTTCTGGCACGCAGTCGAACATGAACGCGAACGAGGTGATTTCGAACCGCGCGATTGAAATGCTGGGCGGCACGATTGGGTCCAAGGATCCGGTGCACCCGAACGATCACTGCAACATGGGTCAGTCGTCCAACGACACCTTCCCAACCGCAATGCACATCGCCGTGGCGCGCACCGCCCATGACGTGACGCTGCCCGCGCTGGAACATCTGCACGCCGCACTGCAAGCCAAGGTCGAAGAGTTCAGCGATATCATTAAGATCGGCCGCACCCACACGATGGACGCGACGCCGCTGACACTGGGCCAGGAATTTTCCGGCTACACGCACCAAGTCGCCATGGGCATCCGCCGCATCAAGGCCGCGCTGCCTGCGATTTATGAGCTGGCCCAAGGCGGCACCGCCGTCGGCACCGGTCTGAACACCCCCGTTGGTTGGGGCGAAACTGTCGCGGCCGAAATCGCTGACATCACCGGCCTGCCCTTCGTCACCGCGCCGAACAAGTTCGAGGCGCTGGCCGCTCATGACGGCTTGGTCGAGATTTCGGGCGCTTTGAAAGTCGTCGCCTCGTCCCTGTATAAAATCGCCTGCGACATCCGTTTCCTCGGCTCTGGCCCGCGCTGCGGTCTGGGCGAGCTGATCTTGCCAGAGAACGAGCCGGGTTCGTCCATCATGCCGGGCAAAGTGAACCCGACACAGGTCGAGGCAATCACGCAGGTCTGCGCCCATGTCATGGGCAACGACGCCGCGGTCGGTTTTGCAGGCAGCCAAGGCCATTTCGAGCTGAACGTGATGAAGCCAATGATGGCCTATAACGTGCTGCAATCGCTGCAATTGCTGGGCGACGCGTCGATGGCGTTTACCGACAACTGCGTCGTGGGCATCAAGGCCGACCGCACCCGGATCGAAAAGCTGATGCGCGAATCGCTGATGCTGGTGACCGCGCTGGCGCCGACCATCGGCTACGACAACGCCACCACGGTCGCGAAAACCGCGCATAAAAACGGCACCACCTTGAAGGAAGAGGCGATTGCCTTGGGCTTTGTTGACGCCGAAACCTTTGACCGCGTTGTGCGCCCCGAAGACATGATCGGCCCGAAGTGAACGGTTCAAAATGAACGCCAACACACCGATCAACCTGAACAAGGTGCGCAAGGCCCGCGACAGGGCCACTGAGAAGGCAGAAGCCGACGCAAACGCGGTCAAACATGGCCGCAGCAAGGCTGAACGCATGCTTGACGCTGCCCGCGCTGACAAGGCGCGGACCGCGCTTGATCAGGCGAAGTTCGAAGAATGAAGCCCCCGGTGTCCGCCCGCCCGGTCAAGCACTCCTTGACCTTAAGCGGGCACCGGACCTCTGTCTCGCTCGAGGATGCGTTCTGGCAGGCGTTCCGCGCCATGGCGGACCGCGATGGGCTGACGATCAATGCGCTGGCCGCGCAGATCGACGCGGATCGCGGCGATATCGGCCTTGCCTCTGCCATCCGGGTGCATGTGCTGCGCGACGCGCAACGGCGCGATTAACGCGGGCTAATCCGCAGCCACATGCCATTTGCCGTGCGCACGGTCAGATGGGCGACGGGCACGGGCGGGCGATCTGGGACCAGTTCAAACCGATAAGCCGCCAACATTTGCGCCAATAAAACAACGCCTTCAATCATCGCAAAGCCTGCGCCGGTGCAGACCCGCGGTCCGGCTGAAAACGGCATATAGGCCGTGCGCTGCCCTGTTTTGCCATTCTCGGTCTGCCAGCGGGTTGGGTCGAAATCGTCAGGCTTGTCCCAGATCCGTTCGTGCCGGTGCAGGTGCCACGGCGACAAGACAACCTGCGCGCCGGGTGTGACGTCGCGCTTGCGAAACACCTCTGGTATGGTGGTTTCGCGTACCATCATCGGCACAGGTGGATACAGCCGCAGGCTTTCGCGGAACACGTCGCGGGTAGCTTTTAGCGTCGATAGTCCGGCGAACTGGCCGTCCCAGACCTGCGCCTCTTCTGCGAGCTTGTCCTGCCATTCAGGATGCATCGCCAGCAAATACAGTGTCCACGCCAGCGCAGCGGCGCTGGTTTCGTGTCCGGCCAGAAAGAAGATCGCGACCTGATCGACCATCTGCGGCACATCAAATGTGTCGCCCGTATCAGGATCAGCCGTCGTCATGATCTTGGTCGCCAGATCATCTGGCGCGGTGCCATCCGCAATCTGCGCCAGCCGCGCAGCGGTCATGTCGGTGATCAAACTGCGGATCAGCCGCGCCGTCGCCCGCGTGTCACGGCGGAAAAACCGCGGCATCCAGCGCGGACCGGGGATAAAGGCGGCAAGGTTCAGGATCGGCTGGGTGCGCTGGTAGGTCTTGAAGGCGTCGAAAACACGGGTCGCAATCTGGTCTTCGATCGGGACGGAAAACAGCGTGCGAAAGATCACATCGGCGGCGGCGTGGCTCGTCTCTGGCTCTATATCGCGCGGGGTGCCGTCGGCCAGCGGGGCCATGCGGGTGACCGCCGCCGCCCCCGCCGCCTTGATCGCCGGAAAGGTATCGCGCAGCCGCCCGCCCGCAAAGGCGGGGTCAATAATGCGGCGCTGCTGCTTCCACAAATCGCCGTTGGTTAGGAACACCGAGTCCCCCAGCAAGGGGCGCAGCCCTGCGCCGATGCGGTCCGATTTGGGGAAATCATCGGGGCGTTCATTTAGCACCAGCCGGATCAGCTCTGGGTCATTCACCATATAGCTGCGGAAAAACGGCGTGCGAAACTCTGCCATCCACGCGCGATACAGCTTGGCGGGTTGCGCCGACAGAATATCTGCGCGGAACAGTTTTAAGTAGCGAAACAGCGATACCTTGTCCGGCCGCGCCGGCGGCTTGGCCGGAATCACAGAGCCATATCCGTGTATTTCGACGCTGGCACATCGATGCGAGAGGCCGAGGGCGCGCGGCCCTTATAGCGCTCTCCCAAGGTCAGCGGCCCTGCGGTGATGCGGAAATAGTCGTAGTCGCCGGGCCGGTCAAAGGCGCAGAGGTACTGAAAATGCAGACGGAAGAACTTCCAGCGCAATTCTTTCCAGCGTGCGGGCGACAAGGTTTTCGTAAAGGCGGCAGAGATGACCAGCGGCCAGCGCTTGTCCTTTGGTGCGACGCCAGACACCTCGACCGGATCGCACAGGGCAAAGGCGCAGCCGTCGCCGGGCGCTGTGACGTCGACCCATGGCATGTCGACGCGGGATAGATCGTGCAAATCGCGGCGCAGGCGCGTGGCACCGCGCAGGAATGACACCATCGGCACCACCTGCCCCAGCGACAAGAACGACAACGCCGGACCATCCGCAGGCACCCGGCCCGCGCGGTGCAGATCGGCGAGGATCGACACGCCGAGGTGCGCGCCGGATGAGTGACCGACGACCAACACCTCGTCCACGTCGGTCGCCAAGGCCGCTGCAATCTGGTCCGCGAACGCGGCCATGCGCTCTTCAAGTGCTGGCGGGTTCGCCCCGTTCCAGCGGGCGGAATATGCGTAGTCGTGCATCAGGTAATAGGCGAAAAACTTGCCGTCCTTGCGCTTGAACCAGCGCAAGACCGAGATGGCGACCCCCGCCCAAAGGGCGTAGGACACCAGCTTCACAAGAGTACCCAGCAGGCCGGACACGGGGATCAGGCCCAGCAGTTTCGCGGCCAAGCCGCCCAGCAAGATCGCTACTAAAAGCTGCACCAGCAACATGCCCACGGGATACAGCGCCGCAATCACGGGCCCTTTGCGCAGCCACATCAGCCGCCGCAGCGTGCCGCTGGCGATATAGGTGAAGGCCGTGCGCAGCAGTTGGCCGTAGGTCGCGGGGATCGAATGGGACATGCTGCTGCGCACGATGTCTGACCAGACCAGCACATCAACCTCTGCCGTCACCTGCGCCCCGTTCATTCCGGCAGCAACGTGCCAGCCATAGGTCTTGCCGCGCGGCTTTGGGGTCAGCGTCAGGTCATAGCCGCTGATCGCCGCCTGCGCGGTGCCTTCGGTGCGGTATAGCTCGCGGTAGCGGCGGGGATGAATCGGGTCATAGCCGGGGATGTAGAACACCCGCCGGCGGCGTACGGTTTGCTGATCGTCATGCTCGGTCATGCGCGCACCCTAGCGGGGAATGCGGGCGAAATTAAGCCGTTATCCGATTGCACCCAGCGCTGGAAACCGTTCCAGCAGCCAAAAACTGAAGGCGCTGAATTGGCCCGTGACCATCATCAGCCCGACCGTCCACAGCAGCAGGCCAGAGGTGCGTTCAATCCGCGCCATATGCCGCTTCATCCAGGCCATCGGCCCCTTCAGGCGCGGGAAAAACGCAGCGACTGCTAGGAACGGCAGACCCAGCCCCAGCGCATACATCGCCAGCAAAAGCGTGCCGCGCCCAACGTCGCCCTCTGACGCAGCAAGGCCCAGAATCGTCCCAAGGATCGGGCCAAGGCAAGGCGTCCAGCCAAAGGCGAAAGCAAGGCCAAGCACATAGGCGCCGAACGCGCTGCCACCGTTATCGCCGGTTGCGACTCGCGCTTCGCGGTCTAGGAACCCAATCCGGAACACGCCGATAAAATGCGCGCCAAAGATCATGACGACGACACCAGCGATGGGCACGAACCAGCCCTGCCATTGCAGCAAAGCCCGCCCCAGCGTTGAAAACGCCATGCCCAGCAGCAAAAAGACCGTCGATAGTCCCAGCACAAACATGAAGGCGGCCACCATCACCCGCCTGCGCGCGGCGGCGGTCTCGTCCAACTCGGTCACTGACACGCCGCCCATATAGGCCAGATACGGCGGCACGATCGGCAGCACGCAGGGCGATAGGAACGACAACAAGCCGGCGACAAGGGCGATGGCCATGGCGGGCACAAGGCTCGCGTCCATTAAGGCGATATTTTCGAACATGGGACCTCTTTGCGCGTGTTGGGATAGGCTTAGGCCATCGCGGCCCCCGCGTCACGCCGCGCGGTGTCACGAGGGCGTTTACAAAATGACACATCCGCCCTAGCGATAGGGCATGGATTATGATGCTGAACTCGACGCCACCGGGCTGCTGTGCCCCCTGCCCGTTCTTAAGGCGCGCAAACGCCTGTCTGCATTGGCCAGTGGCCAAGTGCTGCGGATGCGCGCGACCGATCCCGCCGCGATTATTGACGTGCCGCATTACTGCTTTGAGGCGGGCCATACGCTGGCCCTGACGCAGGATGAAGGCGACGTTCAGGTGTATTTTATCCGCAAGGCGTAAGCGACCAGCGCCCTACTCAATAGCAAAAAGGCGGACCTTGCGGCCCGCCTTTTTCATGTCTTGGGGTGCGCTGACCTTAACGGCCCAGCGACCACCAGCCGCGCTTTTTCGGCTTATCTTCTGCCTCTGGTGCCTCGGCTTCTGGCGCAGGCGTTGGTTCCGGCGCAGGTGCTGGCGTTGCCACAGGCTCTGGCGCTGCAACCGGCGCAGACTTCACCTCTGGCGCAGCTTGCGCTGCGGGCGCCGGGGTTGCCTCGACCGGGGCTGCTGGCGCAGGCGTTTCAGCCACTGGCGCGTCGGCAACCGGTGCTTCAGCCACAGGCGCATCAGCCGTCACAGCAGGCACGTCCGTTGGTGCATCTACCACGTCTGTTGCGGCCTCAACCTTGGGCTTGCGCGCGCGGCTGCGGCGGGCAGGCTTTGGCTTTTCAGCAGGCGCGTCGGCATCTGCCTCTGCCTCTGCCGGAGCCTCTGCGCCTTCGGCAACCTCTGCCTTGGGCTTGCGGCGGCTACGGGTGCGCTTTGGCTTTTCTGCTGGCGCGTCTGCGTCAGCGTCTGCTGCAGGTGCGTCAGCCACAGCATCAGCGGCTGCTGCCTCTGCGGGTGCTTCGGCGTCCGTTGCAACAGCGTCTGCCTTGGGCTTGCGGCGGCTGCGGGTGCGCTTGGGCTTTTCGGCGGGCGCATCGGTGACGGCTTCTGCCTCAGCTGCAACAGCGGGGGCGTCCGATTCGGCATCATCGGCCGCGTCATCGTCCTGATCGGAGTCGGCGTCGTCGTTGCCGTTCTCGTTCTGATCACCGTTTTCACCATTCTCGCCGTTCTGGCCGCCCTTGCGCCGCCGACGACGACGCCGCTTTTTGCGGGGCTGGCCATCGGCGTCTTCTTCGCTCGCGGCCGAGGTTTCGCTGTTTTGCTGCGCAGGCGCTTCTTCGACTGCGACAACAACCTCTTCTTCGACCTCGTCAAAGACCTGCTCGTCCGCCAAATCCTTAGCGTCCATCACGGGTGCCACGAAGGGCAAGGCGTCAGGGACAACCCGCGTCCCGGTCTTGAACTTGTCGATCGCGAAATCAGGCGACACCAGCGTCAGGTCACATTCGACGCGCACGGACATGCCATACTGCGCCTCAATCCCGGCGACGTGGTCACGCTTGCCGTTCATCAGCACGTTGGCGATGGACACCGGCGCACGCACCAAGACTTCTTTGGAACGGCCGCGTGTGCCCTCTTCTTCGATCTGGCGCAGGATGTTCAGCACGACGTTGTCGTCGGACCGCAGCAGGCCAGTGCCGTGGCAATGGCTACACGGCTGCGTCGTCGCCTCTAGCATACCGGGGCGCAGACGCTGACGCGACATTTCCAGCAGACCGAAGCCAGAGATCCGGCCGACCTGAATACGTGCGCGGTCGGTTTTCAGCGCGTCCTTGAACCGCTTTTCCACCGCGACGTTGTTGCGACGTTCATCCATGTCGATGAAGTCGATGACGATCAGACCCGCCAAGTCACGCAGGCGCGCTTGACGTGCCACTTCGTCAGCAGCCTCTAGGTTGGTTTTCAGCGCCGTCTGTTCGATCGAGCCTTCCTTCGTGGCCCGGCCAGAGTTGACGTCGACGGCGACCAGCGCCTCGGTCACGCCGATCACGATATAACCGCCAGAGGGCAGCTGCACCGTCGGGTTAAACATGCCCGACAGATAGCTTTCGCACTGGTAGCGGGCGAACAGCGGCATCTGTTCAGCGTATTGCTTCACGTGCTTGGCGTGGGATGGCATGATCATCCGCATGAAGTCTTTCGCGTTGCGATAGCCTTCTTCGCCAGCGACGATGACTTCGTCGATGTCCTTGGAATACAGATCGCGGATCGTCCGCTTGATCAGATCGCCCTCTTCATAGATTTTCGCGGGGGCGATGGATTTCAGCGTCAGCTCGCGGATGGTTTCCCACATGCGCTGCAGATATTCATAGTCGCGCTTGATCTCGTTGCGGGTGCGCTGGCTGCCAGCGGTGCGGATGATCAGACCGGCGCCTTCGGGCACCAGCATCTCGCCTGCGATTTCCTTCAGCTTTTTGCGGTCGGCCACGTTGGTGATCTTGCGGGAAATCCCGCCGCCACGTGCCGTGTTCGGCATCAGAACGCAGTAACGGCCAGCCAGCGACAGGTATGTCGTCAGCGCCGCGCCTTTGTTGCCGCGCTCTTCTTTGACGACCTGCACCAGCATGATCTGGCGGACTTTGACGACCTCTTGGATCTTGTAACGCTTGGGGCGCGGCTTGCGCACGGGGCGCACGTCGTCGCTGTCATCAGCGCTGTCGACATTTTCGATCTCGGATGGCTGATCATCGCTGTCGTCAGCGCCATCAGCCTGATCGTCGTCCTGCACTTCATCGCTGGCAGGGGTGTCGACGGGAGTCTCTGCGACCAGCTCCATCGGGCTGGACCCCTCTTCGGGATCGTCCAGGTCAATGGTTTCCATGCCCGCGATGTCGCGGGTGGCGGTCGCATCATCAGATGCGGTGTTAGCAGCACGGCCACGGGTCCGGCGTGTGCGGCGCACACGGGGCTTGGGCGAAGCGTCGTCCGCGTCAGTGTCAGCACTGGCTTCAGAGGCGTCCGCGTCTGCGTCGTCCTCTTCCTCAGCCTTTTGGCTGGCGGCATAGGCTTTTTCTTCGGCGATCAGTGCCAGACGGTCAGCGACCGGGATCTGATAGTAATCGGGGTGAATTTCCGAGAACGCGAGGAACCCGTGGCGATTGCCGCCGTAGTCCACAAACGCGGCCTGTAACGACGGTTCGACCCGCGTGACTTTGGCTAGATAGATATTTCCAGCAAGCTGACGCTTGAACTGGCTTTCAAAATCAAATTCTTCGACTTTGTTTCCGTCGACCACAACAACGCGGGTTTCTTCCGCGTGGGTGGCATCGATTAGCATTTTCTTCATGTTGTCCATTCGCATGACGCGGCAATTCGGCCCCGGGGGGCGCAGCAGTGCGGCTGTCATGTCTGATTAAGGCGATGGGTGCGCAGGCCACGACAATGCCCCTTGGGGCGTCTGTCTGGTGGTCACTGTTCTGCGCGCCTCGCATCGCGGTCCTTGTCTGACCCACGTGACGCGGGCCTGTTTAATGCCCGGTCACAATAATACACATGCGAGCCAAGGGCGTTCTTTTGACCGTTTCGGGTCATAGTCAGCTGACCCTGTCCACCGGCTTTTGCCGCGCGGGATAGGATCAGAGAATCTCACCGGGATTTTGCGCATATCGTCATGCCAACCGCCCGTAGAACATACATAGGGGGTTATGGTGTCATAAGACAATCACAAAGTGCGTGCAGGCTTGGCGGCTAGGGTGTGCCGCGCCCTTAAACGCAAGAACGCCGCGCCCCGCTACGGGACACGGCGTTATCGCTAACACGCGGCGCGGCGCTTACAGATAGTCAGAGCGGGACAGTGTGTATTTCGCCATCTTCTCGTTCAAGGTCCGGCGCGGCAGACACAGTTCTTCCATCACCGCAGTGATTGAGCCTTTGTGCCGGCGCATGGTGTTGTCGATCAACATACGCTCGAACGCCTCGACGAATTCCTTCAGCGGCTTGCCTTCGGTGGTCATCGCCGGGCGGCTGTCGTCGCTGTCGGCCATCAGCAAGGATGCGATGGATCCCGTGCCGCGCCGGTTCTGCAACACGGCGCGTTCGGCGACATTGATCAACTGGCGCACGTTGCCCGGCCAAGGCGCCTGCAACAGCTGCGCCGCTTCTTGGGCGGACACCTCTGGCGCGTCGCAGCCGTATTCTTCGGCGAACTGGTCCGACAGACGGGTGAACAGCGTCAGGATATCCTCTCCGCGCTGGCGCAGCGGCGGCACGACAATGCGCAGGGCGCTGATGCGGTAATACAGGTCAGGCCGCAGCACGGATTCGCAGGTCTTGTCTTGCTCCTGCAGGTTACAGATCGCGACGATGCGGGTTTCGGCGGGCGTGCCTTGGTCGTTGATTGCCGTCAAAAGCCGCGCTTGCAGCGTCTGGCTCAGGCTTTCGATATCCTCCAGCACCAGTGTGCCGCCGCGGGCTTCTTCAATCGCGGGGATCGGCTCTTCCTCGCCCGCAGGGCCGAACAGGCGGCGGGTCAAGGTTGCCTCGTCAAAGGCGGCGCAGGCGACCAGGACGAACTTTTTCGTCGCCCGCGCACCAACGGCATGCAGGGCGTGGGCGACCAGCGTTTTGCCGGTGCCGGTCTCGCCTTCGATCAGGACGTGACCATCGGCCTGCCCCAGATCGAGGATGTCTTCTTTCAGCCGTTCCATCGGGGCGGACTGGCCCATCAGTTTCTTGATCAGCGCTGATCCGTCGGACAATTCCTTGCGCAGCGCACGGTTGTCCAGCGTCAGGCGCCGGGCGTTGCAGGCTTTCTTTGCCAGCTCTGTCATGCGGTCCGGGTTGAACGGCTTTTCCAGAAAATCAAACGCGCCAACGCGCATCGCCTCGACCGCCATGGGCACATCGCCGTGGCCGGTGATCATGATGACCGGCAGCGCCGAATCGACGCCGCGCAGCTTTTTCAGGAACTGCATGCCGTCCATGCCGGGCATTTTCACGTCGCTTACGACAATACCGGGGAAATCCGCACCAACCACGCGCAACGCTTCTTCGGCGCTGGCATAGGCTTCGGTTTCGAATCCTGACAGGGCCAGCCATTGGCTGATCGACTGCCGCATATCCTTTTCGTCATCCACGATGGCGATTTTCATGGCTTTGCTCATGGATCTGATCCTTATTCCGCGGCTTTTGCCGCTGTCTTGAGGCGGGGCAACTGTACCTCGAACACGGCACCGCCGCCTGCCCCGTTCCGCGCGGTCATACGTCCGCCCAGATCGTTCACGATGCCCGACGAAATCGCAAGGCCAAGGCCTACGCCGTCGCCGGGCTGTTTGGTTGTGTAAAACGGCTCGAACAGCGTATCGAGGTCGTCGATCCCGCTGCCATTATCGCGCACGGTCAGCGTTACCGTCTCACCCAGTGCTAAAATAACGTCGATGCGCGGGTCGGCCACGGTTTTTGTGGCGTCAATCGCGTTGCGCAAAAGGTTAATGATGACCTGTTCCAACCGCAGGCGGTCGCCAAAGATCATCGCCGGCTCGCCCGGTAGCGTGCGGCTGATTTCAACATAGCGGTTTTTCAGCTGCGGTTCCATCATCGACAGCGCAGATGACACAGCGGCGCGGGTGTCGACCTCTTCAAACGCGTCAGAGCCTTTGCGCGCATAGGATTTCAACTGCCGCGTGATCGCGCCCATCCGGTCGATCAGGTCGTCAATGCGTTGAAACGACGACAAGGTTTCCTCTGGCCGCTTGCGCTGCAGCAGCAGGCGCGCGCCCGCCAGATAGGTCTTCATCGCGGCCAGCGGCTGGTTCAGCTCGTGGCTGACGGCGGCAGACATCTCGCCCAAGGCGGCGAGTTTTGACGTTTGCGCCATGGTCTGTTCGGCGACCTCAAGGTTACGCTCTACCTGCTTACGCGCCGCGATTTCACGTTGCAGCGCAGCGTTCAAGGCGCGCAGTTCGGCAGATTCGCGTTCAAAGACGGCGACCCGGTTGGTGGCCTTGCGGGACGCGAACCAGAACATCATCGCCAAAAAGATCGCGAATCCCATGACTTCCAGCGCCAGCACGCCGTTCACCCGTTCGCGCACCGACGAATAGGCGGTGTAGCTGACCATGCGCCAGCCTTGGAACGGCACGCGCGCCTCGCGGCGCAGCACGGCCTCGCCCCGCAAATAGGCGTCGATGGGCAGCGCGGCCCAGTCTTGCGTGGCACGCAGCGCTACCTCGATCGCGGTGGGCGGGGTTTGACGGCGCAGGGCCTCTGCCTCGTCCAGGCCGCGCCAGCGCTGTTCGGTGGTCAGGATGATATTGCCTGTGCTGTCAGTGACATAGACCGCATCAGACACACTGGCCCAGCTGCGTTCCAGCTTGGCCAGATCGACGGCGACCTGAATGACGCCCATGGTCGAGCCATTCTGATCGATCCGCCGGGAATAGACGAAACTATAGCCGCCCTGAGGCGACTCGCCGAGTGTAAACACCGTCGCATTGCTGCGCAGCGCGTTCACAAAAGACGTGTCAGATCGGTGCTGTTCCCCCAGCCGGTTCCGGTCCGTCGCCGCGACCGCGCGCCCGTCCTTATCCAGCAACATCAAGGACGCCGCGCCAATTTCATCAACGAAGGACAGCAGCCGCTGCGTCGACAGCGCATAGTTATTGGCCGACAGGGCCTGAATCAGATCAGGATCACGGGCCAACAGCTGCGGCACAATGGAATTGCGCTGCAGCTCGCTCATCAAGTTGGCGACATAAAAGGTCAGGCGGACTTCGGCCCGGTTCCGGGTCGTTTCCGTGAAGCGCTGGGTGAGCAGCAGATTCGTGGTATAAATTGTCACCATGCCCAGCAGGCACACCACAATGACGCTGAGCCGCAAAAGCCAACGGCCCTGCCGCAGCGTGCCGGTCTGTGTGGTGAATTCCGCGTGGCTCATTAGCTTTAGATAGGCCGGGTGCGCGCGCCCGGCAAGCCAGCGATCACGCGTCGGCGAGTTGCTGCACAAGCCCGCGGAACAAGGCCAGACCGTCGGTATTACCGGTGGCCGCGTCAACCGCCCGTTCGGGGTGCGGCATCATTCCCAGCACGCGGCGATTCTCGCTTAATACGCCAGCGATCGCATTGCGGCTGCCGTTAAAGTTATCGGCATAGGTGAATGCGATGCGGTCTTGGTCGCGCAGCTGGTCCAGCACCGCATCTTCGGCGGTGTAGTTGCCGTCGTGGTGCGCTACGGGCAATGTGATCGTCGCGCCAGCGGTATAGCCGCCGGTAAAGCCGCTATCAGAGGTCGCGACCGTCAAGGGCGTGGATTTACAGACAAACTTCAGCGCTGCGTTGCGCATCAGCGCGCCGGGCAGCAGGCCGGTTTCGGTCAGCACTTGAAAGCCATTGCAGACCCCCAGCGCATAACCGCCCCGTTCCACATGCCGCTTGAGCGCCTGCGAGACGGGCGAATTCGCCGCAATCGCGCCGCAGCGCAGATAGTCACCAAAGGAAAACCCGCCCGGCACCGCGACCAGATCGACATCGCCGATCTCTGCGTCTTTGTGCCAGACCATCGTCACATCGGCCCCAACCTTGCGCAGGGCCACAGCCATGTCGCGGTCACAGTTCGATCCGGGGAAAACAAGGACGGCAGCCTTCATGCGGGTAGCTCCTGAGAAGTGTTTTTCGAACCGCAGCAACGCCTTGCGCGCGGTATTTTAAAGCGACCGGCAGGCTGTGTGCCGCGCCGGTCGCCCCTAAGCTTACAGAATTTCGATCCGGTAGGATTCGATGACCGTATTGGCCAGCAGCGCTTCGCACATCTCTTTGATGCGCGCCTCGGTGGTGCCGTCGGCCAGATCCAGCGCGATCACTTTGCCCTGACGGACGCCGTTCACGCCCTCAAAGCCCATCGCACCCAGCGCGTGACGCACGGCTTCGCCCTGCGGGTCCAGCACGCCGTCTTTCAGCATCACATGAACATTGGCTTTCATGATGTTGATATCCTTTAGTTAATCAGCGTGGGCTTGGGCCGGTGAGTCACATTGCTGGGCAGAACGCCCAAACGCCGCGCGACTTCGGTGTAAGCGTCAGCGAGGTTGCCAAGGTCTTGGCGGAACACGTCTTTGTCCAGCTTCTGGCCGGTTTCAATGTCCCACAGACGGCAGCAATCTGGGCTGATCTCGTCTGCGACGACAAGGCGGGGGAATTCGTTGTCCCACACGCGGCCGATTTCGATCTTGAAGTCGATCAGCTTGATGCCGACGCCATACATCACGCCCGACATGAAATCGTTCACCCGCAAGGCCATAGAAACGATATCGTCCATGTCCTGCTGGCTCGCCCAACCAAAGGCGATGATGTATTCCTCTGGCACCAGCGGGTCGCCCAGCTTGTCGTCTTTATAGGAAAACTCGACAATGGGGCGCGGCAGGGCGGCGCCCTCTTCCATGCCCAAACGCTTGGCCATCGATCCGGCGGCAAAGTTGCGCACGATGACTTCCAGCGGAATAATCTCGACCTGGCGGATCAACTGCTCGCGCATGTTCAGGCGGCGAATGAAATGCGTCGGGATGCCGATGTTGCCAAGGCCGACCATGAAATACTCGGACAGGCGGTTGTTCAACACGCCTTTGCCCTCGATCACGTCCTTTTTGGCACCATTGCCAGCGGTCGCATCGTCCTTAAAATACTGGACATAGGTCCCCGGCTCTGGACCCTCGTACAGGATCTTTGCCTTGCCTTCGTAGATCAATTTGCGGCGTGCCATGAAAAGCCTCACGTCTGGGGGCGGCCCCGTTGGCGGGCCACCGCTCTGCGCCTCTTACGCCAAGCCCCCCTTGCGGGCAAGTCGCGCGGACCCCATAGTTTGCCTAACGGAACCCGCAGACAGGATTTTGCCCGATGACGAGCATGAAAGACCGCGAAAACGCCTTTGAAAATAAATTCGCCCATGACGCAGAGATGCAGTTCAAGGCCGAAGCCCGCCGCAACAAGCTGCTTGGCCTGTGGGCCGCAGACCTGATGGGCAAATCTGGCGATGACGCGATGGCCTACGCCAAAGAGGTGATCAAGTCCGACTTTGAAGAGGCCGGCGACGAGGACGTGTTTCGCAAGGTCCACGGCGATCTGGGCGACAAAGTGTCAGAGGCCGATTTGCGCGCCAAAATGGCAGAGCTGACGATCGAAGCCAAAGCGCAGCTGATCGACGAAGTCTAAAATTAACGCATTAAGACCGGGAGGGGGCCGCGCGCAGCGGATCTTTACCCGGTCTTTATCCCTTACCGTCTAAGAGCCCGATTTAAAACTATTTGAGTGAGTTCAGTGGTTTGTGATTCTGTTCGGTTGTGAAGCTGAATGGAGATCACAATGGCTTGGACTGAACTCACCCGCCGTCAACATGATCGAAAAGGCGATAAATACGCAAGCGATATGAAGGATGCGGAATGGGCGTTGATAGCGCCTTCGATGTCGCCGCCGAAGACAACTGGTCGGCCCCGTACGACATGTTTGCGCGACGTGGTCGACGCACTCCTCTACATTGCAACGACCGGATGCCAATGGCGTATGTTGCCCAACGACTTCCCGCCGGTTTCAACGGTTCGGGGCTATTTCTACGCGTGGCGCGATGAC
>NZ_FOTF01000049.1 GCF_900114485.1 Loktanella salsilacus
CCGCGGCCCCTGCCCGTCTGCAAAACGGTCCAGCACCACGCCGCCCCGCGCAATTCCCGCCGCCAGCGCATCGCAGCCCGCGACATTACCGATCCGCAAACAGGTAACATGAGGCGCGGCGACAGCGGCCTCCATCGCGCATTTGGCGCGGCCGTAATCATTGGCAGGCATCAAGGGCGCATCTTCGCGCAGCAGGCCGGGCTGGGGGCCGTAGACGGCTTGGGTCGAGGCCACCAAGACAGGCACCCCCAGCCGCGCACCCAGGTCAGCCCCCGCCTGCGCCAAATCCGTATTCAGCGCTAATTCCGCCGCACTGCCAGCGGTCACGCCCGCCAGCACCATGATACCGCTGACGGCAGGCAGATCAGGCGCAGGCGCGTTCAGAACATCCCACGCCAAACTGCCCCCCGCCCCGCTGCGGGTCTGCCAGACCGGCGCAGGGCCATCCCAGACCTGCGCCAAAGCACGCCCCAAACGGCCAGAGGCCCCCATGATCAGGGGGCCTGCACTGATGTCGCGTGATGGCATGCCAATCCTCCGCCAACGCCCACCAAAGGGGCGGGGCTGCGGATTTTGGTTAGATGATAACCATGTCGTTGGCCAGAATGCTCAAGTCATCAACACCAATCACAGTCAAAATGTGGTCATTGCCAAAATCGAACACCGCATTGCCGTTCTCAATCTCGCCCAACTGCATTACATCCGCGACGCTCATATCGTCATCACCCAGCCAGCTGCGGATTGCGATGGTGTCGCTGTCGTCTTCAAAGTCCATGATAACATCGTGGCCCGCAGAAAAGATAAAGTAGTCGCGGCCGACGCCGCCCGTCATGACATCGCTGCCCGCGCCGCCGTCAAAGCGGTCATTGCCGTATCCGCCATACATGAAATCACGCCCGCCGTTGCCCAGCAGAATATCAAAGCCGTTGTTGCCATATAGAACGTCATCGCCCTGCTCGCCCCACAGCACGTCGTTGCCGTAACCGCCATAAAGCTCGTCTGCGTGATCTCCGCCAAACAGCTTGTCGTTGTCGTTCTGGCCATAGATGACATCGGCACCATCGCTGCCAATCAGCCGGTCGTTGCCGTTGCCGCCATAGATCGTGTCGTTGCCATCGCCGCCTGTCACCAGATCGGTGCCGCCTTCGCCCCATAGCACGTCATTGCCGCCGCCGCCGTCGATGATGTTATTGCCAGAATTGCCCGTTAGGTAATTGGTCAGGCTATTGCCCGTCAGGCTTAAGTTGCCAACACCAAGCAGCTCTGCGCTGCCGACACCCCAGACCAGCGTGGTATCGCCAGAGGTTTGCAGCAACCGCGTGCCATCGGCCTGAAACACCAGATCAAGCTTTACGTTGCCCTCGCTCAGATCCACCTCGACCACAGACATCAACTGCTGCCCGCTGCCAATTTTCACAGTCATATCATCCTGCGGGGCTACTTCGATGCCGTATCCCCCTGCATCGGCCGTGCGCTCGATTCCCTCTTCGGTCAGGAACCAGACATCAGACACGCCCTCTCCGATGGAGTAAAAACCGTCTCGATCCGTATCGCGATAAGACACGCCAGTCAGAAAAACATCATCCCCCGTCGAGGCAAGGTTCACCGTCAGCATCGAGGAATTATAAGTTGTCCCGTTTTGGGTAAAGCTACCAGATACCTGCCCGATGCCGATCTCTTGCATATTGGCAGCAAAGGTATTCACCCGGTGACCAGAGGATTCATAAAGCCCCTGATGGTGCTGCTCGATCGCGTCTTGCAGGTCCACGCTCCCGGTGCTGCCGACCCAAGCCAGATTTTCGCGCCAAGACCACTGGCCCTGAAATTCGTAACCGTTGTCTTGAATCCGGTCCCCTGCCGACGATCCATCCGCGCCACTGTGGGAAAAGCTATTGGTCGCCAGCATCCAAGAGCTATGCGCATCGGCCGCGCTAGAGAGCTCCTCACTCGGGGCCACCACCTGCAGCGCCTCTGTTCCGATCGTCCCCGCGTCCAGCCCCTCGTTTAGATCTACACCGTAGCGCGCCGCCTCTGCGGCAGGATCAAGACGTGCGCGGTTAATCAGTTCCAACAAGTATTGTTCACTGGCAGTGAGCGTCATGGCAGCCTCTTTCGTCAATCAAATGCGAGGCCATGCGCTTCTTTCGGGGCAGATCCGAAAGCAGGGCAAGACACGCCTATGAGGTCAACAAGAGGCTTGAAATGGGTCAGAGAGGTGGCCGCGTATGGCCCAAAATCAGGCCATCATAGCGAATTTTCGCAACTTTGTGTTTACGAATTGGGGACAATGCGCCCCCGAATGAGGGCGCATTGTCGCTAAACACTGGAAGTTAAAGGTTGTTGAGCCGGGTCTGGGCCAGAACGAGATTACCGAAAAGCCCGATGATCGAATTCGCCGTGCCTAGTGCGCTTTCCGTGACATAGACCAGATCGCCCGATTGCAGCAGGAACTTGCCAGCGCTGAACAAACCATCCGTCTTGGTCAGGTCCATGGTAAAGACCACCCGCTGTTGCGGCGGCCCCTCAAGGCTTGGGATCGCATCAGGACCGGTCGCAGGGCGTACGGCACCAGCGGGGTATTCGCGCATGATCATGATCGCCTGCGGGTTCGCCCGCGTCGCCGCCACGCCGCCCACAATAGACATCGCATCTAGCGCACTGACTTGGGACTTGGGGAAAGCATGCAGCGCCTCTTTTGATGCAGCGCCCAGTGACAGAAAATAGCGGTCGTCAGCAGTAATAACGATCCGGTCGCCGCCTTGCACGACAGTATCCAACGCCGGGTCCTCGAACAGCCGATCTACGCCGATGCCATAGGTCTTGGTGCCCCGGAACAGCCGCACTTGCGGGTTGTTCACACTATCCAGCACCCCGCCGCCTGCACCGATCAGCGATAACAAGCTGACATTGCGGTCTGCTAGGGGGAATACACCCGGGCTGCGCACGCCGGATACGACGGTGGCCGTATTGGCCCGGCCCGGCGCGACAGTGACCTGCACCTGCGCTGATGGCACTGTATCAAGCAGCATGTCCTGAATATGCGTGCGCGCCGTTGCGGCCGACATGCCCGATACCTTCACATCGCCAACAAAGGGCACAAAAATGCGCCCGTCCGTTCCGACTTGCAAACCTTGCAGATTCGCCACTCGTGCGCCCGGCGCGATCAGCAGCGAATTGGCATCCGCATCCCAAATACTGATATTTAGCAAATCGCCCGGCGTAATCAGCAGACTTGCGGGTTGCTCGACATGCTTGATCCACGCATAGGATGTCTGACTAGGATCGGGCCAACCTGAAATTAAGGGCAGGCTGCCGCGTGTGACGGAAAATACAGCAAAGTCTGCCACAGCTCCGTCTGGCGTATGAGCCGCCAGAATTTCTGACTGAAAGCCAGCCCCGCGCGGCAAACTACAGGCCGTCAGCACAAAGCAGAGGCCTACCATTACAACGCCGCGAAAATATACAGTCATCAACCCCCCCGGGAGTCCGGTTTCGGACTTGGCCATAATGTACACTGCGCATACCCTTTCCTGCCCTATCGGCGCAAGTCACAACCCCCTCTCCCTTGTGGTGCCCTTTGCTCCGGACCGCATAATCAGCTAAAGGCCGCTGAAACACGGGTCCGCAACACCGCAAGAAGGATACGCGCCATGAAGGCTAGGCTGATGATGGTAGGCGCAGGGCTGTCCGGGGCCGTTCTGGCGCGGCAATGCGCGCAGGCAGGCTATGATGTCACCGTTGTGGACGCCCGGCCCCATGTGGCGGGAAATTGCCACACCGCCCGCGATGCGGACACTGGCGTCATGGTGCACACCTACGGCCCGCATATCTTTCACACTGACGATGACGGCGTGTGGGACTATGTGCAGCGTTTCGCGACCTTCATGCCTTATAAAAACCAGGTCAAAACCACCGTCGCAGGTAAGGTCTATTCCCTGCCCGTGAACCTGCACACGATCAACCAGTTCTTCGGCACCGCCATGCGCCCGGATGAAGCCCGCGATTTCGTCGCGGCGCAGACCAGCGACATCCCCGATCCGCAAACCTTCGAGGAGCAGGCCCTCGCCTTCGTTGGCCCCGACCTCTACGCCGCCTTCTTCAAGGGCTATACGGAAAAACAGTGGGGCACCTCGCCCAGCAATCTGCCCGCGTCGATCCTGAAACGCCTGCCACTGCGGTTCAACTACGACGACAACTATTTCTTTCATCGCCACCAGGGCATGCCGCGCGACGGCTATACCGCGCTGGTCGCACAAATCCTTGACCACCCGGGCATAACGGTCAAGTTAGAGACTGTTTTCGACCCTGCAGAGGCCGACCAGTGGGACCACGTCTTCTGGTCCGGCCCGCTTGATGGCTTCTTTGACTACAAGCTCGGCCGCCTTGGCTACCGCACGCTGGACTTCGAGCTGTTCCGTGCAGATGGCGACTGGCAAGGCTGTGCAGTGATGAACCATCCTGATGCAGACGTCGCCCATACGCGCATCAGCGAACACAAGCACTTCGCGCCTTGGGAAAACCACGACAAATCAGTGCTTTACCGTGAATTCCCCCGCGCCTGCGGCCCCGATGACATCCCCTATTACCCGATCCGTCTGGCAGAGGAAAAATCACTCCTCGCCGACTATGTCGCCCTCGCTGAAACCGCGTCCAATGTCACCTTCGTTGGCCGCCTCGGCACCTATCGCTACCTCGATATGGATGTGACGATCCGCGAGGCGCTGGATCTGGCCGATACCTTCCTTGCCGCCCGCACCGCTGGCACCCCTGCCCCGCGTTTTTCCAAGGCCCCCCTATGACCCAAACGCTTTGCGCCATCGTCGTCACCTTCAACCGGCTGCACCAATTGCAAATCACCCTGCCCGCCTTGCTGGCAGAGGATGTCGACCACATCATCGTCGTCGATAACGCCAGCACTGATGACACCGGCACGTGGCTTGCCGCGCAAGCCAGCGACCGGGTCCGCGTCGTGTCCCTCGACACCAACACAGGCGGCGCTGGCGGGTTCGAGGCCGGGATGGATTACGCAAAGTCCACGTTAGACCCTGATTGGGTCGTTCTCATGGACGACGACGCCCGCCCCCAGCCCGGCGCGCTGGCAACGTTTCGCAGCGAAACACCCAGGCTCGAGTCCGATTTTCCCAACCTCGGCATCGTCGTCGCCGCGGTCTTCTATCCCAACGGCACCCTGTGCGAAATGAACCGCCCCTCGCGCAATCCGTTCTGGAACCTTGGCTTGTTCGCCAAGACGCTGATCAAAGGCACCCGTTCCGGGTTTCACCTGACTGACGCCGAATTCGCCCAGGACGCCCCGGCGATCCCCATCGATGTCGCATCCTTCGTCGGCTACTTCGTCCACCGCCGCGCATGGGAAAAATCCGGCCTGCCCGAAGGCGGCCTGTTCATCTACGGCGATGATGTCCTGTATTCCCTGCGCCTGCGCCGCGCCGGGTTCGCCATGGCCTTCGCCCCGATGATCCGCTTCACCCACGACTGCGGCACCATGGGCGACGGCTTTGTCTACCGCCCGATCTGGAAGATTTTCTACCACTGCCGCAACGGCGTCAGCATCGCCCGCCAAGCCGCCGGCCCGGTGATCTTTCCGCTCGCACTGGCCTATTACACCGTCATCTGGTGGCGCCGCGGGCAACATTGTGACGGCACCGAACGGCAGCTTTACTATAAAATGATGCGTATGGGCCTGATCGACGGATTGCTCCGTCGCCGCGGCCGCAAAGCAGCGGTTCACGATCTGTCGCAGGCACTGGCCCCCTCCGCACCAAAAGCGTAGATTGCGCCAACCGCCCATAGGCGGAACGCTCAAAGGCCTCACGCTTAAAGGATCCTCCATGACGCAAGACCCCGCCGCCCTCGCCAAGACCGAGCAGGCTATCGAACTGAGTGAGGACGACAAGAAGGACCCCGAAAAGCTCCGACTGGTCCAGGCCGTCAATCTGGCAAAACACCGCCAAGAAGAAGCCGCCCGCGAGATCCAGCGCCTGCGCCGAGAGTTGGATGACGCCGTTCTGACCATCAAAGAAGGCAGCGCGCTTGTGCGTCCTGTCGCTCGTCCGGCCAAGATGCGCCGGCGCCACTATGGACTTGTCGTGGGGTTCGCCGCAATCGTCTTGCTGCCCGTTGGTCTCGTTGCGGGATATCTTTATACCCGCGCTGCAGATCAATATGCCTCAACCATGGCCTTTACCGTCCGGTCCGAAGATATCAGCTCTTCTGCGGCCGACCTTTTGGGCGGAATCGGTGCCGGTCTTGCTGGTGCAAGCGGCGGCTCTGCTGGCGGTGACGCCGACATCCTTTATGAATTCATGCACAGCCCCGACATGGTCCGCCGCGTTGGCGAACAGATCGACCTACCTGAAGTCTTCAGCCTGCACCGTGATCAAGACCCAGTCTTTTCTTTGCCCGAAGACAGCACCATCGAAGACCTGACCAATTACTGGTCCAAGATGCTGACAATCTCTTACGATTCCGGCTCTCATTTGATGGAAGTCACCGCCCGCGCCTTTACCCCGCAAGACGCCCGCACCATCGCCGAGACTGTGTTTTCCGAAAGCAGCCGGATGATCAACGCGCTGTCCGACATCGCCCGCGCCGATAGTACGCGCTATGCCGCAGAGGATCTGGATACCGCGCTCACGCGCCTAAAAAAGGCAAGAGAGGCGTTGACCCAGTTCCGTCTGGCGAACCAAATCGTCGATTTACAGGCTGACCTTCAAAGCCAGATGGGTCTTCTGGCCAGTCTGCAAGGCCAGCAAACCGAGGCGTTGATCGAACTCGACCTGATCTCTGAAACCGCGCGTCCCGGCGATCCGCGACTGGAACAGGCACAGCGCCGCCTTGCGGTAATCGAAGCGCGCGTGGCCGACGAGCGTCAAAAATTTGGGGCCGGCGGCGACGGCCCTGGCGGCGAGAGCTACGCCAATACCGTGGCGCAGTTCGAAAGCCTGACCGTCGACCGCGAATTTGCCGAACGCGCTTATGCCAGCGCCTTGTCTGCCTATGACACAGCCAAGGCAGAAGCGAACCGCCAAAGCCGCTATCTGGCCGCTTATATCACACCCACGCTGGCGCAGCAGGCCGACTATCCTCAGCGGATGCGGATCATCGCGACGACAGCCCTGTTTGCCTTCCTGATCTGGGTCATCAGCAGCCTGATTTTTTACGCTCTGCGTGAACGTCGTTAAAGGAATAAGGTCATGATCGTGCTTCAAAATGTCACCAAGACGTTTCGCACCGGGACAACACGAAAGACCGTGGCCAACAACATCTCTGCGACCTTTCCCACGGGAAAGGTCGTTGGGCTGCTCGGGCGAAACGGCGCAGGCAAGTCGACAATGATGGATATGATCGGGGGATCAATGAACCCCGACAGTGGCCGTATCATTACCAAAGGCACCGTGTCATGGCCTGTTGGCTTCGCCGGTAGTTTTCACCGCGATATGAGTGCCGCGCAAAACACCCGTTTCATCGCTCGCGTCTATGGCGTTGATACAGATGAGCTTTTGGATTTCGTCGCCGATTTCGCCGAATTGGGGACGCATTTTCACGAACCCATCCGGCACTACTCTTCTGGTATGAAGGCGCGCCTCGCCTTTGGTGTCTCTATCGGCATTCCCTTTGACACCTACCTTGTGGATGAAGTCACCGCTGTTGGCGACGCTAGCTTTCGCCGCAAAAGCCGCCTTGTGTTCATGGACCGCATGGAACGGGCAGGGGCCATCATGGTGACCCACGCCATGGGGCAAGTGCGTCAGATGTGCGATGCAGGGGCCGTGTTGGAAAACGGAAATCTGACATATTACGACGACGTGGATGAAGCGATCGACGCTCACCATAAGAATATGGGCACTGGCGAAGAAGCCTGACACGTCTCGCTGCGAGACATCTTCGCGTTGCTGATCCACCCGCCAAAATACATTTCAAAAAGTAAATGTTTCGCATGCGATACATATTATGTAAAATAGCGCAGATCAGGGGAGGGCGGGATAGACTCTGTTTCTGGCACCCCCGACAAACAAAAGCGCGCGGCAGGGTGATCCTGCCGCGCGCTTTTGTTTTATTATCGAGGCTCTAAACTAACGTTTAGAGCCTCATGTCGCTAGACTTTGTCCAGATCTCGCAGCGCCGTCATTAGGCGGCTGACAAAGAAGCGGTTTTCCAGCGCGGGGCCGGTCAGACGATATGCGCCGTCCTTCTCAATCCGCAAAACCAGACCCTCACAAAGGCTTTCAGGCTCTGAATGCTTGCGAGGGCGCTCGCCTGTGATCATTGGCGCGCTAGGTGTTTCGCTGCGCGACAAGGTGCGGGTGATGATTGCGCCTTCTTCTTCGGCGCTGCGCTTGGGGGCGGCGTTCAGGGCGCTGATCAGTCTCGGCGCAAGGCTTTCGTCCGCCTCTAGCGCTTGCACCAAAGCCAGACCGCTGCGTTCGGTAATCTCGGTGGGGTGTTTTAGACCCTGATCCAGCTGCCGCACGAGGGTGACGAACTGGCCAATCTTGGACCGCTTGGACCGGGACACTGCGGCGAACAGCTGGGACAGCGCGACACGGTCACTGCGGAACACGCTGCGATCTACCGACCGCGCCACGATGCGGGCGCGTTCATAGTAGGACAGGCCGACGCGGATCTCGTTTTCCTCGACCATCGCGACATAGGATTCAGCGGCGTCGGCGGGATTACGGATCAAGGCCAGAACAGACTCGAACGCTGGCTCTTTCGTCTCTGACAGCAAATCGCGCAGCGCACCAAGGCGGCGCCAGCCAGAGATCAGACCGTAGCGGCCATCTTCCAAAGCCACGACCTCGATCGCAGTTTGCTGGCCGCGCTGGCGGATGCTGTCTTTCAGCACAGCCATCTCTTCTGCGTCAGCAGCGATACGGTCACGGACCAGATGCTCTGCGTCGATCAGGTGTAGCGGCAGGCGCTGGATCAGGCGCCCTTCGTTCCGGGCATCGGTCAGGGTTTGCACGACTTCCGCCAGCGCATTGGCGCTGGCGGCGTCATGGGCCACATCGGCAATAGGCGGGCGAGGAGACCCTAAACCCCGGGTTAGGGTCGCAGTACTTTTGACTTCTGGTGCCGCTGCGGGATGGGGCAGGCCGGTGGACAGCCCCAATGTCGGTGTCAGGCGCTTACGCTTGGCCACGGTGTGATCCTTTCGCAAAAAGGGCAGGGTGGTACGAAGCGGTTAACACCCCATAACCCGGCCGTGCGGTGGCCCATGCGCGGACCTGAAAAAGGGGGGCGAAAATACATTTCAAAAAGTAAATGTTTCGCATGCGATACATATTATGTAAAATAGCCATCAGCTGGCTGCCGGGGCGGCCGCAGCCTTTTCCGCCTCTTGCATCGCGAGTTCGTCCTTGCGCCAGGCGCCCAACAGCAGGGTTTTGAAGGCGGCATAGGTTGCGTCAAACGTCTCGCGACCCCGTGCATAGGTTTCGCGGTTGAAGTCGCGGTAGTCGGCTTCATAGATGCCCTGGACCTGTTCGCCAGCCTGACCGATCAGCGCGGTGAAGTCTTGGCGGTGCGGCGACAGCGTCTTGCCGAGATACGCTTGCATGAGCCCTGCCAGTTCCGCCTGCTGGTTGCCATCATAGCGCGTGACGACGGCGCGGACCGCGTCCCACTGGAACGCCATCTCTGGCCGGCCAAGGGCGCGGGCGGCAAGGTTCTCTCCATCCTCGATGGACTGAAAGGTGGTGTGGAGCATGTCGAAGAAACGGCCGGTAGAGTCGAACTCTAGGAACGAGGCGCCGACGGGCACGAGAAGAATGTCAGCGGCGGCGAGGCCATTGATCGTCAGGTAGCCGAGGGCAGGGGGGGTGTCGATGAAGACGACGTCGTAGTCGTCCAGCACGCCGTCCGCCTCGAGCGTGTCGGTCAGCGCATCCCACAGCTTCCAGCCGCGGCCTTGCATGCGCCAGACAGGGACTTGGAATTCGGCCCAATACAAATTCAGCTGGGCGCCGATCAGGTCGATATTGGGCCAGTGGGTTTTTTGGATCAGGGTTTGCGCGGTGACGCCAAGCGCCTCGGTCAGCGTCTCGTCCAAGGCGATAGGGTTGTCGCCCCGGTCCATCCGCCGCTGGTTGTCGGACTGCAGGTGTTTCGCATAGTGGCGGGCAAGCAAGGGAAAGACCGTCTGCCATTCATCCGCAACGCTGCCGCCAAAGACCGATGTCATCGAGGCCTGACTGTCGAGGTCGATCACCAGCACGCGGTAGCCATCCAGCGCCGCCGACATCGCGAGGTGC
>NZ_FOTF01000025.1 GCF_900114485.1 Loktanella salsilacus
CGCCACGCGTAGAAATAGCCCCGAACCGTTGAAACCGGCGGGAAGTCGTTGGGCAACATACGCCATTGGCATCCGGTCGTTGCAATGTAGAGGAGTGCGTCGACCACGTCGCGCAAACATGTCGTACGGGGCCGACCAGTTGTCTTCGGCGGCGACATCGAAGGCGCTATCAACGCCCATTCCGCATCCTTCATATCGCTTGCGTATTTATCGCCTTTTCGATCATGTTGACGGCGGGTGAGTTCAGTCCAAGCCATTGTGATCTCCATTCAGCTTCACAACCGAACAGAATCACAAACCACTGAACTCACTCAAATAGTTTTAAATCGGGCTCTAAGACTTTTCACCGCGAAAAGTCTTAGGGCATAACGCCTACTCCAGATGCTTTTTCAACCGTTGCAGCATCAGCCAAACGCCGATCAACACAACAGGCGTCACGAGCGAGGCCATGACCGTCTTGGAAATACCCAGCTGGTATTCAAGCGGCCCCAAAATATACATCGCCAGACTGACCGCGTAGTAGCTGATCGCCACGACGGACAGCCCTTCGACCGTGCGCTGCAAGCGCAGTTGCAAGTCAGACCGCCGGTCCATGCTTTCCAGCAGATCGCGGTTCTGGGCCGATCGTTCCACATCCACCCGCGTGCGCAGCAGATCGCCCGCCCGCAACGCCCGGTCCGACATCGCCTTTAGCCGCGCTTCGGTCGATTTCACCGTCCGCATCGCCGGATCAAAGCGGCGCATCATAAATTCGCCAAAGGTCTGCCGCCCGGCGAACCGCGTCTCGCGCAGCACGGCGATGCGCTGGTTCACGATCGTCTCATAGGCCCCCGTCGCGCCAAAGCGGAACGCCGATTGCGCCACGATATTCTCTAGCTCTGCCGACACTGTCAGCAGGCTTTGCAGCAGCGCCGCAGGCTCGCCCACGGGACCGCACATTTCCGACAGCAGGGCCGTCAGCCGATTATCAATCGCGCTCATCTGCGGGGCCAGATCGCGGGCGCGGGACAGGCCCAGCATCGACATCGCCTTATAGGTCTCAATCTCGCACAAGCGCTGCACGACGCGGCCCGTGCGCCGCGAACCTGCTTCGGGGCGTGCAAAGATGGCAAAGCGCATGTGCCCGCCGGTATCGATGCGGAAATCCGATGCGATCACCAACTCTCCATCCAGCACATGGCTGATGGCAAGGCTTTCGGGCACGAACCAGTTGTCTACCTTGTCCGCAACCGCCGCGTCATCCGACAGTGCCTCGACCCGGATCAAGGCAGAGGTGATCCGCACCCCCGGCGCCTGCCGCAGCCAATCGTCAGGAAACACCGCAAACGATGCTGCATCATAAGGTCGATCCGCGACGCCATCCGCGAAAACCGTGAAGGTCACGAATTCCGTATGGCTTTCCCATTTCAGCAGGTGCTTGCCAATCTGCCCCGAATAATGCGTCGCCCCCGGCTGGGGATGCGCCGCGCCAAAGCGGTCCAGCAGCGCAATCAAATGCACCCGGTCCGCATTCCGGTCCCGCCCGGCGGCATTCTGCGCCGGTTTAATCGCCAGATACGCTGCCCGCGCCGGGGCCTGCACCACCGGGAAAGGCCGCGCGTGCAGCTCGTTCGCCATGGTATAACGCAAAGGGTGGTCTTGGATATCGGGCATAGAGGGCGCTTTCAGGCTGGTTTACCGCCTAGTCTAGCCGCCTTTGCCGCCGTGCAAAACAAAAAACCGTGCATCCACAAATGCTTAGCGGCGCACCGTGGTATACAGTGCGCCGCCAGCCGTGTCGAAAAATTCGGGAAAGTGCTTAGATCACAACCACATCAAGCGGCGGGAAGCCGTTGAAACAGACCGAAGAATAGGTCGAGGTATAGGCCCCGGTGTTGCGGATCAGCACCCGGTCGCCGGACTTTAGCGTCAGCGGCAGGTTCATCGGGCGCTTTTCATACAGCACGTCGGCGCTATCGCAGGACGGACCCGCCATGATGCACGGACCCACAGCGTCGCCATCACGGTCGGTCTCAAACTGATAGCGGATCGCCTCGCCCTCTGTTTCAGCCAGACCAGAGAAGCGGCCGATCGACAGATACACCCAGCGGTGCACATCGCGGTCAGACTTACGGCTAACCAGCATGACTTCGCAGGCGATGACGCCAGCTTCGGCCACCATGCCGCGGCCGGGCTCTGCCATGACGCGAGGGATATGGCCGAACTTTTCTTCCACCAGCGCAATGACGCGGGACGCATAGACCGTCGGCGTGTCAATCGCTTCGCCGTAAAACGCAGGGAAACCGCCGCCGATGTTCAGCAAGGTCAGCTCGTGGCCCGCGTCCTTTGCCGCTTTCCAGATGTCGCTCATCTGGTCCAGCGTGGGGGTCCACATCTCTGCCCGGCGGGTCTGCGATCCAACGTGGAAAGAGAAACCAACAGGGGTCAGACCGACTTCTTTGGCATAGTCCAGCAGCACCAGCGCAAGCCCTGCGTCGCAGCCGAACTTGCGGGTCAGCGGCCAGTCGGCCTCTGACGTCTCGACGATCAGGCGGATGTAGACCGACGCGCCGGGGGCGTGTTCGGCGATCTTGTCCAGCTCTTCCTCGGCGTCGGCAGCGAACAGGGTGATGCCAGCGGCATGTGCCCAAGCGATGTCAGAGGCACGCTTGATCGTGTTGCCATAGGAAATCGTATCGGGGTGCGCGCCAGCGGCGATGCACATCTCAATCTCGCCTTTGGAGGCCGCATCGAAATGCGAGCCAAGCTTAACGAGGCGTTCCAGCACCGGCTTGGCAGGGTTCGCTTTGACGGCGTAATGGATGTCCGCATGACCCAGGCCAGCCTTCAGCGCGTTATACTGCTCTTCGACGCGGTCGCAGTCGATGATCAGGGTCGGTTTATCGAATGCGCGCCCGGCGACATAAGCGTCCAGTTTTGGGGTGGCGACACGAACAGGCGCCGCAGCGCCAGCAGTTGATGCAATCATGGTCATCTCCAGTAGACTCGGCCATTGGAAGGTATCAACCTTTCCGAGACCGCTCAGTTCCAAGGGAGACGTTACCGTCGCTGCGTGAACATTGCAAAACTGCAGGTCAGAGGCGCGTGCGTTGGCGTCTATGAAGGCGCATGTGAGGCAAAGCGCGGCGTCGATCAAGTGGGTATTTTGCGCTGCGTGCATTTATTTTGCACCGCGCCCCGCGCCGCGCTACACCCGGCCCATGACGCGTCTGATCCTGTTCAATAAACCCTTCGATGTTCTGTCGCAATTCACCGATGCGAACAGCCCCTCGCCGCGCCCGACCCTGTCGAAATTCATTGATGTGCCAAAGGTTTACCCCGCAGGCCGTCTTGACCGCGATAGCGAAGGGCTGCTTTTGCTGACCGATGATGGCGCGCTGCAGGCCCGCATCAGTGATCCGCGCTACAAGGCGGCGAAAACCTATCTGGTACAGATCGAAGGCACGCCTGACGACGCGGCCCTGTCTGCCCTGCGCAGCGGCGTGACATTAAAGGACGGTCCAACCCGCCCGGCGAAGGTGCGGCGCATCGACACCCCGGACCTGTGGCCGCGCAATCCCCCGGTGCGGTTCCGCAAATCGGTGCCCGATTGCTGGCTGGAACTGACCATCACCGAAGGCCGCAACCGCCAAGTCCGCCGTATGACCGCCCATGTCGGCCACCCGACGCTGCGCCTTGTGCGCTGGCAGATCGGCGATTGGACACTGGACAATCTGGCCCCCGGCACATGGCGCGACGCGGCGCTTTAAACGGCGCGTAAACGCGCGCAGACTGGCCCGCGTTTACCGATTCAAAACCAATCATCGCTACGTCTTACTGAAATCGCACTCAGCATGACGGACCCCGCGTATGACCGCACACCCCCGCCCGCCGCCCACGGTATCGGCAGGCCCAACGACCAACGGCGGTGGTGCTGACAGCTCTCGCTTGAATAGGTTGATATCGGGGCTGGGGTCCGAAATCGTCAATATTGCAGCGTTTTTGGATGACCTGCACCAGACGGCGAACGAACAGCTTAGCACCCTCGCCGATAGCCAAACCGCGCTGCGGTCGCTGAACCAGACCTCTGACACCATGGGTCAGACCACCGCGCTTTTGACCACATCGGCGCAGGCCAGCCTTGATGCGGTGGATACCTCTGTCGCGACGCTGCGCGCCTCTGCCGATACGTCGAAAGCGGTGTCGCGCTGGGTCACAGATTTCGAGGATCGCATCGCGCAGGTGCGCGATTCCCTGAACGCGGTCGCCGCAGCGAATGCGCAGATTGCCGATATCGCAGTGCATGTGAATATTCTTGCGATCAACGCCCGGATTGAAGCCGCCCGCGCGGGCGACGCCGGGCGCGGCTTTGCCGTGGTCGCTGACGCGATCAAAGAGCTGTCGCACAAAACCTCTGCCGCGGCGGAAAAGGTCACAGAGCAGACGCAGCACCTGACGCAGACCTTTCAGGTCCTGCACTGCGAATCGCAAGACGTGGCCACCGATGCCCGGTCAGTCATCGACGCCGCCACGGCCACCGATAAGGCGCTGATGGATATCGCCAGTTCGATCCGGGCGACGACGGAACAGTCCGGCGTCATCGCCAACCAAGCGGCGCAGGTCGACGCCGCCACCAAAGCCTTTGTGCCCGCCTTTAGCCGCCTGTCGAAACTGGCCAGTCAAACGGGTGAAGGCGTCACGCAAGCCACCACCCGCAGCACCGCCCTGATCGCGCGCAGCGAAGCCATCGTGCAGGCCGCCGCCCTGATCGGCGGTGCGTCAATCGACACGCCCTTCATCACCTTTGTGCAAACCGCCGCCGCCCGCATCGGCGCGATCTGGGACGAGGCGCTTGCCGCAGGCCGCATTTCCCTGCGCGATCTGTTCGATTCTAACTACGAGGCGATCACCGGCACCGACCCGCAGCAGTTCCGCACCCGCTTTACCGCCTTTACTGACAAGACGCTGCCAGCCGTGCAGGAACCGGCCTTTGATCTGGACCCGCGCGTGGTGTTTTGCGCCGCGATTGATCAGCGCGGCTATTTGCCGACCCATAATGCGAAATTCTCGCAGTCGCCCTCGCGCGATCCGGTCTGGAATGGCGCAAACTGCCGCAATCGGCGGATCTTTGATGACCGGGTGGGGCTGAAATCCGGGCGCAGCACAGCCCCGTTTTTGCTGCAAGTTTACCGCCGGGATATGGGCGGCGGGCAATTCGTGATGATGAAAGACGTCTCTGCCCCGATCAAAGCGGGCGGCCAGCACTGGGGCGGCCTGCGCCTAGCCTACACATTCGACTAACGCAAAATGCCCGCAGCTATCACGCTGCGGGCATTTTCCAATTTTTGGTCGAAACGAAAACGGCGGGCCTTAGATCAGTCGATCTTTGGCAGCAGCTCTTCCAGCGACTTTTTCGCGTCGCCATAGAACATCCGCGTGTTGTCCTTAAAGAACAGCGGATTTTCGATCCCGGAGTAGCCTGTTCCCTGCCCGCGCTTGGACACGAAAACCTGCTTGGCCTTCCAGACTTCCAGCACTGGCATGCCAGCGATGGGGCTGTTGGGATCGTCCTGCGCCGCCGGGTTCACGATGTCATTGGACCCGATGACGATGGCCACGTCGGTGGTGGGGAAATCGTCGTTGATCTCGTCCATCTCCATCACGATGTCATATGGCACCTTCGCCTCTGCCAGCAGCACGTTCATGTGGCCGGGCAGACGCCCCGCAACAGGGTGGATCGCGAAACGCACGGTCTTGCCCTGCGCCCGCAGCTTGGTCACCAGCTGGCTTACGGCCTGCTGCGCCTGCGCCACGGCCATGCCGTAACCGGGGATGATGATGACGCTATCCGCTTCGTTCAGCGCCGACGCCACACCGTCCGCGTCGATGGCAATCTGCTCGCCCTCGACCGCCATTGCAGGCCCCGTGGTGCCGCCGAAGCCGCCCAAGATCACCGACACAAAGGACCGGTTCATCGCCTTGCACATGATATACGACAGGATCGCACCGGACGAGCCGACCAGCGCACCCGTCACGATCAGCAAGTCATTGCCTAGCGTGAAACCAATCGCCGCTGCCGCCCAGCCAGAATAGCTGTTCAGCATCGACACAACGACCGGCATATCCGCGCCGCCGATGCCCATGATCAGGTGCCAGCCGATAAAACCGGCAATCAGCGTCACCAGAACCATCGTCCAGATACCAGCGCCCTGCGCAAACATGATACCCAGCAGCACCGACACGATCAGCGCCGCAGCATTCAGATAGTGGCCAGAGATGAAGGGAACCGCGTTCTCGTCGCTTGGCAGCATCAGCTTTTTCGGCTTGCCGTCGACCTTACCGGCCAGCTTGCCAAAGGCCACGATAGAGCCTGTGAACGTCACCGCACCGATAAAGATACCAAGGAAGACTTCGACCTTCAGGATCGCGATTTCCACCGCATCCTTGTGCCACAGTTTTTCACCAAAGCCCGTCAGCTCTGTGCCTGCCGGGATCGCGACGGTGTGACCGTCCGCAATCGTCGGCACACCCATCGCTGCCGCCTGCATCTGCTGCACGGCGTGCAACATGATGTCGGCGTTCAGGCCGATGAACACGGCTGCCAGACCCACGAAGGAATGCAGCGCCGCGACCAGTTGCGGCATTTCGGTCATCTGCACCTTGCCAGCCACATAGTAGCCCGCAAAGCCGCCCGCCGCGATGGCGATCAGGATCAGGAACACGTTGTAAACGCCCGGTCCAAAGACCGTCGCCACTACCGCGATTCCCATGCCGGCGATGCCATACCAGACCGCCCGCTTGGCGGACTCTTGGTTATTCAGGCCGCCAAGGGCCAGGATGAACAGAACAGCGGACGCGATATAGGCCGCCGATGTGATACCTACTGAAAACATGGAACCCTCCTCAGGACTTCTGGAACATGGCAAGCATGCGCCGCGTGACGAGGAACCCGCCGACAATGTTGATGGATGCGATCAGCACCCCGATAAAGCTGAGCAGCACGACGATCCAATTGCCAGCGCCAATCTGCAGCAGCGCGCCAAGGATGACGATGCCGGAAATCGCGTTGGTGATGGCCATCAGCGGCGTGTGCAGGCTGTGCGCCACGCCCCAGATCACGGAAAAACCGATGAAGCAGGACAGCGCGAACACGATAAAGTGGCTCATAAAGCTTTCGGGCGCAAAAGCCCCGACCAGCGCCAGCAGCAGACCGCCAACGACCAGCAACGTGACCTGAGACTTCGTCTGCGCCTTAAAGCTCGCCACCTCTTTCGCGCGCTTTTCAGCGGGCGTCAGTTCCTTCGGCTTGTCCTTCTTCGGAGCCGCCGCAATCGCCGCGATTTTGGGCTTGGGCGGCGGGAAGGTCACCTCGCCCTCGTGTGTGGCCGTCGCCCCGCGAATGACGTCGTCGTCCATGTTGTGGTCGATCACGCCGTCTTTGCCCGGCGTCAGATCGGACACCATGTGGCGCACGTTCGTCGCGTAAAGCAAGGATGCCTGCGTCGCCATCCGCGATGGGAAATCGGTGTAACCCACGATGGTCACGCCATTTTCCGTGACGATCTTTTCGTCTTTTACGGTCAGTTTGCAGTTACCGCCACGTTCTGCCGCAAGGTCGATGATGACCGATCCGGGCTTCATGGCGTCGACCATATCCTTGGTCCACAGCTCTGGCGCGTCGCGGCCCGGGATCAGCGCTGTCGTGATGACGATGTCCATGTCGGGCGCGATTTCGCGGAATTTCTTCAGCTGGGCTGCGGTGAATTCGGGGCTGGACACAGCGGCATAACCACCCGTCGCGGACCCGTCTGTCTGCTCTTCGTTGAAGTCGAGGAAGACAAACTCTGCGCCCATCGATTCGACCTGCTCGGCCACTTCGGGCCGCACGTCAAAGGCGTAGGTGATCGCGCCCAGCGATGTCGCTGTGCCGATGGCGGCCAGACCAGCAACGCCCGCGCCCACGACCAGCACCTTGGCTGGCGGCACTTTGCCCGCAGCCGTCACCTGACCGGTAAAGAAGCGGCCAAAGTTGCTGCCCGCCTCGATCACCGCGCGGTAGCCCGCGATATTGGCCATCGACGACAGCGCGTCCATCTTTTGCGCGCGCGAAATGCGCGGCACCATGTCCATCGCAACGACCGTCGCGCCCTGCGCATTGGCAGCGGCCAACAGCTCTGCGTTTTGGCCGGGATAGAAGAAAGAGATCAGCGTCTGATCGTCCCGCAACAGCGCAACCTCGGCGTCCGAGGGCGGGCGCACCTTGGCGATGATATCGGCCTGCGCAAACAGCGCCGCCGCATCATCAACCACGGTCACATCGGCGGCGCGATACGCGTCGTCGGTAAATCCTGCTTTCAAACCCGCGCCGGACTGGACCAGGCAATCATGCCCCAGCTTTTGCAGATCCTTGGCCGAGGCGGGCGTCATCGCAACCCGGGCCTCGCCCTCGTATGTTTCTTTTGGTGCGCCGATCTTCAACGGGCTATCCCCTCTTTAGTATTCTAGTATACCACATAGCTGGTACCACATTTCCACGCAACAATATTTCACAACAGCACGGTTGCAAGGTGTTTCACAGCCATCGGCGCACGACCTTGGTATATTCTGTGAAGGCCGCGCCAAAGGCGGCCTGCAAACGCGCCTCTTCTGCGGTAATGAAATGGGCGCTGATCCAGATGGCGAAAACCGGCACCGTGGCCAAGCCTAGCGGGGCCTGCCACCACAGGCACAGCCCCGTCAGCAGCAGAACGTCGCCTAAATAAATCGGGTTACGGGTGCGGGCGAAAATACCCTGCGTCACCAAAGCATGCGGCTGGCGGTGCGGAATAACCGTCGTGTCCGCCCGTGTCATGGTGATCACCGCCGCCAGCATCAACGCCAGCCCCGCCGCGACCAACGCGATCCCCGCCCATTGCAGCCCTGCGGTGCCCATCGTCACAATGCTGCGGCTGGCCCAGACGACCACCGCGGCCAAAGCCAGCCAAACGGGCGGTAAATCAAGATATTTCATGGCTCTCCCCCTTGCACGTGCGGACCCGAACGGTAGCATCGCGCCATAAGTGGAGGATATCATGGAACACATCGGCAAGCACGCCCTCGTCACCGGCGGCGGCAGCGGGATTGGCCGCGCGATCGCATTGGCGCTCGCAGAGGCCGGCGCAGAGGTCACGATCACAGGTCGCAGGGCCGAGCCGCTGCAGGCGCTTGCGGCTGAAAATCCCCGTATCCACCCCTGCGTGATGGATGTGTCGGACGAATCCGCCGTGCGCAGCGGGATCGCAGAGGTTGCCGCCGCGCGCGGTCCCATCACGATCTGCATCGCGAATGCGGGAATCGCCGAAGGCGGCCCTTTTATGAAAACCAGCCTCGCCGACTGGCGCCGCACCATGACGACGAACCTTGACGGTGTGTTCCTGACCTTTCAGGCCGCGCTGGAAACCCTGCCCGCCGATCTGCCGGGGCGTTATATCGTCGTCAGCTCTATCGCCGGTGTGCGCGGGTTGAAAAATGCGATTCCCTATTCCGCATCCAAACACGGCGTCATCGGTCTGGTGCGGGGCCTCAGCGAAGAATTCATGCAAAAGCGTCCCGTGACCTTTAACGCGCTTTGCCCGGGCTATGTCGACACCGACATCGTGCAGAACCAACTGCCGGGCCTGATGCGCCGCTTTGACGTTGACCGCGCCGGGGCCGAAGGCATCGTCGCTAGCGGCAATCGGCACAAGCGTCTGCTGCAAGTGGACGAGACGACCGCCGCAGCGATCTGGCTATGCTCTGACGCCGCCCGCAGCGTAAATGGCCAGACGATCGAAATCGCTGGCGGACAAGTTTAGACCCGAAGACTTTTCGGCACCTCAAAAGGACAAAGCATGCCATTTCAATCCCGCAAGGATCAATTTCACCTGCCGATCGGGATGATTTACCTCGACGGTAACTCCCTTGGTCCCCTGCCCCGCGCAGCAGCGGACCGGGTGGGCCGGACCATGGTGGACGAATGGGGCGACATGCTGATCACCGGCTGGAACAAGGCTGGCTGGATGGCGCAGCCCATGGCGCTGGGGGACCGGATTGGGCGATTAATCGGGGCAGAAGCCGGGCATGTCACCCTTGGGGATACCTTGTCGATAAAGGTGTTTCAGGCGCTGTCCGCCGCACTCGCCATGACGGACCGCAAGGTGATCCTGTCGGACAGCGGCAACTTTCCATCGGACCTGTATATCGCCGAAGGGTTGATCCGCGCCTTTGACCGCGATCTGGAATTGCGCGTCGTCGCGCCAGAGGACGTGGCCGCACATATCACGGACGAGGTCGCCGTTCTGATGCTGACACAGGTCGATTACCGCACAGGCCGGCTGCATGACATGGCAGCGCTGACGGCGCAGGCACAGGCCGCTGGGATCGTCACCGTTTGGGATCTGGCCCATTCGGCGGGGGCTTTGGCGGTCGACGTGGCAGGGTGCAACGCGGATTTCGCGGTAGGTTGCACCTATAAATACCTCAACGGTGGCCCCGGCGCGCCGGCCTTCATCTATGTCGCGCCGCGCCATGCGCAGACCGCCGCCCCCGTGCTGGCGGGTTGGCTGGGGCATGATGCGCCCTTTGCGTTTGAACCAACCTATCGCCCCGGCGAAGGCGTCGCCCGCATGCGCGTCGGCACCCCCCCCGTGATCCAGATGGCCGCGCTAGAGGCGGCGATGGATGTCTGGGACGGCGTCGACATGACTGACATTCGCGACGCCAGCATCACCCTGACCCAGCGCTTTATCGCAGGGGTCGAGGCAGCTTGTCCCCAGCTAGAGCTGGCAAGCCCCCGCGATCCCCAGACGCGCGGCTCTCAGGTGTCGTTCCGGCACGCCGAAGGCTATGCCGCGATGCAGGCCTGCATTGCGCATGGCGTCGTCGGCGATTTCCGCGCGCCGGATATCATGCGCTTTGGCTTTACGCCGCTGTTCATCGACGAAGGCGATGTTGATGCGGCGGTAGCAGTGATTGCGCGCGTGATGAACGAAAAGCTGTGGGATGATCCGCAGTTTCAGGCGCGATCTGCCGTGACATAACAAAACGCAAATGTTTCGCATGCGATACATCTGATGTAAAATGCACCTTCTTCGTTAACCGCCGTGAACCACAGGTGAATATCCCTACCGCGGCCCCGCCCGAAAGATAGCAAAAGACCCGCCGGACGGCCGTCCGGCGGGTCTTTTGGTCATAAAGGTAAATACGCGCTTACTTCTCGTGTAGCGCTTCTTGGCTGCGATACAGCGGCTTGGTCAGGTAGTGCAGGATGGTCTTTTCACCGGTGTGAAGTTCGACATTGGCCTGCAGGCCGGGGCGCATTTCGATCTTTTGCTGACGCACACCAAGGTCTTCCATATCGACGCGCACGCTGACGCGGTAATAGGGGTCGGCGTCGGCGCGGCGTTCGTCCTTGAAGGTATCGGCAGAGATGTTCTGCACCACGCCCGACAGGCTGCCGTAGATCGTGTAATCATAGGCGGACAGCTTGACCGTCGCGGTCTGGCCGGTGGTCACATTGGCGATGTCCTGCGGCTTCACGTGGGCTTCAACGAACAAAGCGTCATCCAGCGGAATGATCTGGAAAATCTCTTCGCCAGCGCGGATCGTACCACCGATGGTGGTGACGCCAAGGTTGTTGACCACGCCGCGCATAGGCGCGCGGATGATCGTGCGGTCCAGCTGGTCAGTGGCATAGGCCAGTTGCTGGCGCAGTTGCGACAGACCGGCAAGCACTTCTGAGTTTTCGTTCGCGCGGGCCAGTTCCGCGCCGGTGACGATCTCGTTGTATTTGATTTCGGCGTCGGCATAGGCTTTGCGCGCGCGGGTGGTTTCGGACAGCGACACGATTTCACGGGCCAGCATGTCCTCCATCTGGTCCAGCTCGCGCTTGGATTCGGACATGATGCGCTGCGCGCCGTCCACCTTGGACGCATAGTCAGCCTGACGCGCGGCCAGCAGCTGCTTTTCCGACGCAACCATCGCGGGGCTGGCGGCGGCGATCTCGTCCGGGATATCGAAATCGAACAGGCCTGCCATTTCAGCCTCTAGCCGCAGACGGCGGATGTTGGCGGCGTTGATCTGCTCTTGCAGGTCGTTCACTTGGGCGACGTATTGGGTGCCTTGCAGGCGAGCAAGGATCTGGCCGTCATCGACGGTATCGCCTTCGCTGACCAGCAATTCGCCCAAAATACCGCCTTCGAAGTTCTGGATGATCTGGGGACGGGACGCGCTGACGACTTCGCCAGAAGAGCGGACGATTTCGTCAACCCAAGCGAATTTGGCCCAGATGATGAACAGCAGCACCGTCGCGCCGACCAGCCAGATGACCATCGAGGGGCGGCGCATTTGGCCTTCGAATTCGTGATCAGCAAGGGCCATTACGACGCCTCCTTGTTCATATGGGCGATGACGTCGTCGCGGGGGCCGTCGATGGCCATGCGGCCATTGTGCAGCACGATGGTGCGGTCGGTCAGTTGCAGCAGCGCCATGCGGTGCGTCGCGATCACAGCGGTGCGCCCTTCTAGCCAAGTGGTCAGGCGGGACACGAGAGCTTTTTCAAGGGTCTGGTCCAGCGCCGACGTCGGCTCGTCCAGCAGGCAGACGCTGGGGTCTTGCAGCCACAGACGCGCCCAGCCGATGGACTGGCGTTGGCCGACGGATAGGCCAGCGCCGCCGTCGCGGATCGTCAGGTCCAACCCCTTGGGGTGGTTACGGACGAACTGGCCCAAACCGCCGAAATCAAGGGCTGCCAGCATGCGGTCGTCGTCGCGTTCCAGCTGGGTCAGGTTCATGTTGTCGCGCAGGGTACCGGCGAAAAGCTTTACCTCTTGCCCCAGATAACCCACGCCGCGGCGCAGGTCGCGGGCCAGCACTTGGCCCATGTCCACGCCGTCGATCAACACGCGGCCCGTGGTGGGCTGGTTCAGACCCGACAGGATTTTCAGCAGCGTCGATTTGCCAGAGCCGTTGGCCCCAAGGACGGCAACGCGCTGGCCTGCTTTGATGGTCAGGTTCGGTACGTCGAGGGCGCGCGCGCCTTCTTCGTCATAGGTGTAGGACATTTCGCGCAGGTCATACTGGCCGTTGATCTTTTCGCGGCGCAGGTAGGTCCGATCCTGATCGTGGTCCTGCGGGGCCTGGACAATTTTGTCGAGCGCATCGAGCGCGGCGCGGGTGTTCGACCAACGGGCGATCAGACCGGACAACCCGTTCAGCGGCCCAAGGGTGCGGGACGTCAGGATGCCGACGGCGATGATCGTGCCGACAGTGAATTCGCCTTTGAACACAAGGAAGGTACCCATGACGACGGCGGCGACATAAGTCGCCTGCTGCACGCCCTGCGCCCAATAGGTCAGTGTTGTGGACAGGCGGCGCTGTTCAGAGGTCGAGATGGCAGAGAGGCCCGTCAACTCGGCCCAGAGGCGGGAAAAGCGATCCTCGGCGCGTTGGGATTTGATGGTGTCAGCTTCGAACACTGCTTCTTGCAGCAGGCGGGACGAACGGGTCGATGCACCTTGGGTCGCCAGCGTCAGCTTCATCATCTTTTTCTGTGCCAGCAGCGATGGCAGCACCATCAGGATGCCGCCTGCGACCAGCACCCAGACGACGGGGCCGCCGATGGACCAGACAAGGGCAAGGAACAGAAAGATGAAAGGGATGTCGGTGAGAGAGCCGATGGTGGAGGCGGTAAAGAATTCACGCACAGCGGAAAATTCGCGGAACGCCGAGAATGTGGTGGAGGGCGTCTGCCCCGGCAGGCCGGACTGCATACCCAGCAGCTTTTTCATCAGCATGTCTTGCAGGCGCAGTTCGATCCGGCGCCCTGCCCCGTCCATCAGACGGGCGCGGGCGATGCGCAGGCAGGCTTCGAGCAGCATGGCGATACCAGCGCCGATGGTCAGCACCCACAGGGTCGCGACGGACTGGTGCGGGATGACGCGGTCATAGACCTGCAACGAAAACAGCGCGACGGCCACGGCCAGCAGGTTGGCGACAAGAGAACCGAGGGCGACTTCACCGATCACGCGGCGGAAACTGCCGAATTCGGACCAGAACCAGTGACCCGGCTTGGCTTGGATCGCGTGGCGGCGGTTCAGCTCGGCGGCGGGCACGACGGCGTGAATGATGCGGCCGGTGAAATGTTCGACGAACTCGGCCAGCGGGACCTCTTGCCGGTGATCGGCGGCGGCGGGGTCGTGCAGGATGATGGTGTCGCGGGTCTGTTCCAGCACAAGGACCAGCGTGTCATTGGTCAGGCGGGCGACGGCGGGCCAGTCGGCGATTTGCGGCGGCAGCGCGGTGCGCGCGCTGGCACGCAGGCCCGCGTCATTCAGCGCGGCGATCAGCGTATCCACGGGCAGGCCCGCGCTGGCATCGTCAATCTGGCGGTCCAGAATATCGGTGGCTTTCAGATCGACACCCAGCAGTCCGGCGTAGGTCGCCACAACGGCGGCGCACAGCTTTGCTGTGCCGTTATCGCGGCGCGATGCGGCGACAACCGGCGCTGCGGGCGGGGTTAGATCGACAGGCTCTGCCGCCACGGGCGCGGCGGCCAGATCGGGGGCGGTGTCGGTTGCAGTTTGACCGCCGTGGCGGGTCAACTTGCCCCCCCGGATTCCGGTCACGTCAAACGCCAGCACGGGTCCGGTCATATCTTGTCTCCATCCACCAGCACACCTTTGAGGGCGGCTATTTTGAGTTCGACGCGGGCCACTTCAAAGGGCAAGGCGGCGGCTTCGCGGCGCAAGCGCACCGCGCTTTCAAACACGCTGACGACGTCGTTGACGTCGCGCTGTCCAGCGCGTTGCTGTTCGGCAAAGCTGCGATAGTTCGCCTCTGCGCCTTCCGCCAAGGTGGCGGTCTGTTCTTGCTGGCGCTGTAGCGACGACAATTCGCCTTCCAAAGCGCGCAAGGACCGTTCCACATCTTCGCGGACTTGGGAAATTCGGGCGTTTGCGCCTTCGGCCTGCTGATCGACGGCCGCCAGCGATGCGCCAAGGCCAAAACCGATGCCGTCTTCGGTTTCAATCGACAGACCGCCGCTGGATTTGCTGCCAGACACTGCGCCGACAGCTGACAGGCTGGGCAGGAAACCTGCGCGGGCGGCTTTGGCTTCGGCGACAGAACGGGTGGCCTCGGCCTCTGCCTTGACGACGGCCAAGGGGGTCGCAGCCAGCTCGACCGGTAGGGGCGATGTGCCTTTGACGCCGTCAAGCGGCGCTGCGGACATGGCGGCCAGTTCGGCGCGGGCAGCGGCTGCGGCCTCTAGATCAGAGGACATGTCGGCCTGCATCTGATTCAGCTTTTGCTGCACGACCATGCGGTCAACAGAGTTCGACACGCCGCCTTTGACACGCTCGTCCATGATCCAAGCGAAGTGTTCCATATCGGCCATCGCAGCGGCGTTCACGGCGGCGCGGGCTTCGGCCTTTTGGGCGGACAGATAAAGGGTCAGCGCGTCTTGGACGCGGTTGTTGGTGTCTTGCGCCAGCGCGACGGCGGCGACTTCGACATCGGCCTTAGCATAGGCGCGTTCGGCCTTTTTGCCGCCGTTGTCGAACAGCACCTGTTCCACGACCAGCGATGTGACGACCGCGCCAAGCGAGGTGAGCGACACAGAGGGGCCAAGGGTCGGCAGCCAGTTTTTCGATTGCGCCTCGGCGCGCAGGGTCGCGGCGCGCAAATCGGATTCAGCAACACGAGAGTTCGCGGCCAGAACGGCGCTGGACACTTGGGAATATGGGCCTTGCGGCAGGATGGACCGGCGGGTCAGCAGACCAGCGATCACTTCGGATTGGGTGCCGTCGGGTGTTTCAGTGGCAAGCGCGGGTGCACTGGGGCTGTCCGCCACGGCAGGTTTGCCAAGGCCAATCGCCGAAAACGGACTGCGGGTTACGCTGTCTGCGCCGCCTGAACAGCCGCTGAGTGCCGCCATCGCGCAAAACGCAATGAGGGTCTTTTTATGTGTTGTCTTGCTCACGTCTGCTCCGCCCCGGATTTTTATTATGGTGGCATGCCCCCCGCCTAGTGGGGCAAAGGGGGCCGGTCGTTGCCGGCCCCCTTGGATCGTGACGTTTAGATAGTCGTCGAGAACTGGATGTCGTCGTCGATCTTAAGCACGGAGTCGCCGCCAACGCTGTAGACGTTGTAGGTTTCGCCGCCGATGACTTCGGTTCCAGTCATTGTCGCAGTGCCTTGGAAGGTGACAGCGTCGTCCAGCGCGCCATGCACGACCAGAACATTGTCGTTCGCGGACAGATCGTCGATGTTCGCCTTGGTCAGCGACAGGGTCGATTTATCTGCAAAGGTCAGGTCGATTGCGCCGACGTTAAAGCCGTCGATGCCTGTCGCCGTGACGTCCACAACGTTGGTCGAACGCTCGTCCAGCACCAGCAGGGTCGAGTTGGTGTTGCCGTGATCGTCGGTCGCGGTGACGATCAACTGCTTGCCGTCTACGACAGGGTTGTCGAAGCCGAACTCCAGCTCTCCGGTGCGGCCGTTCAGGTAACGGTCGCCGTTGTCAGCGATCAGCGTCGTGCCAGCGCTACCGCTGTTGTAAGAATGCACGGTGATGCTGTCGTCGGTGTTGTCGATGGCGATGTCGCGGACACCGTTATCGTACAGGCCGATGCCTTCCATCCCAGGCGCGTCCGGCACATCGGTGTCGACCACGAAGGTGTCGGTGATGCTGCGCACGTTGCCAGCCGCGTCGGTCGCGGTGATCGTGATAGCCGCGTCATAAGTGCCCTGCGGGATTTCAGCGCCCGTGTAGGTCACAGTCCAGGTGGTGCCGGTCACGGTGGCGGTGTGTGCCAGACCGTTGAAGTCAACAACCACAGAGGAGCCAGCTTCGACTTTGCCGGTCAACGTGATGCCGTCCGACGCCTCTGCCTTGTTCACAACGTCGTCGGTTTCGACCAGACCGGGGTGGGTCAGGTTGTTAACCCATGTGTCCAGCTTCACGGTGCCCGTGGTGGTCGCGGTGTTACCAGCGGTATCGGTCGCCTTAACGGTGACGGCGTAGTTGTTTTCCACATTGCCGATTGGCAGCTCGCCAACCGCATAGTTGGACGACCATGTGCCAGCGCTGGTTGCGGTGACAGTGTGGGTATAGCCGTTGAAGGTCACAACCACGGTAGAGCCTGCGTCGGCGGTGCCGTGCAGAACGATGCCGTCTTTACGCTCTTCGAAGTTCACGATGGCGTCGGGACCGTCAACGTCAGAGGTGTCGACTGTAACCGCGATTTCGGTGTCGACTTTGACTGTCGCAGACGTCGTTGCCGTGTTGCCAGCCGCATCAGATGCGACCGCCGTGACGGTTTCGACCTTGCCTTCGCTGCGCGAAATCTCGGTCTTGGAGTATGTCGTGGTCCACTGGCCCGCAGAGTTCGCGGTCACAGTGTGCGAGAAGCCCGCCATTGTGACGACAACCGTCGCGCCTGCTTCGGATGTGCCGTTGACGACCAGACCTGCGTCCCGCTCGACAGCGTTGACAGTGTTGTCGCCGCCGGCTGCGATTGGCGTGATCGTGACGCCGATTTCGGTGTCGATCTTAACCGTGGCAGCGGCCGAGGCCGTGTTGCCAGCCGCATCGGTTGCAACAGCCGTCACGTTTTCGACCTTGAATTCGCTGCGCGAAATCTCGGTTGAAGCGTAGGTCGTTGTCCACTGGCCCGATGCGTTCGCGGTCACGGTGTGCGCGTAGCCCGCCATGGTGACGACAACGGTTGCGCCAGCTTCGGCGGTGCCCGTGATGGTCAGACCTGCCGTGCGCTCGGCTGCGTTGACAGTGTTGTCGCCGCCAGCTGCGATCGGGGTGATGGTCACACCCGTGATCGTGTCGATTTCCAGCGTGTCGGTCACAGTGGCTGTGTTGCCGTGGTTATCGGTCGCGGTGACAGTGATGTCGACGCTGGTGCCCAGATCGCCCGTTGGCAGCGTGCCAGCAGGAACGTTCAGGGTCCATGTCTCGCCTGTGACGACAGCGTTATAGCTGCTACCACCAAAGGTCACGGCAACAGTCGAGCCCGCCTGCGTGGTGCCCGTCAGCACAACGCCGTCGGATTCTTCGACGAAGTTCACGGTGCCATCGGTTTCAACCGTGTCAGCGCTGAAGGTGACTTCAGCCAGCGTGTCCACGTCCAGCGTGCCAGTGTGCGTGATCGTGCCGCCTTCGGTGGTGACAGTCGCGCTGACCGGCAGGTCGTATTCGCCAGAGGGCAGATCGGTCGCGGGGATCACGATTGTCCAGTCGCCGTTGCCGTCGACAGTCATGTCAACAACCACAGTGCCAACAGTGACCGTGCCGGATGCATTGGGTGTACCCGTACCGGTGATCGTAACGCCGTCCTGATAGTCAGCGTTGTTTACAACGTGATCCTGCGCGCGGGTGCCGCCGGTGATTTCAACGGCTGGCAGCTCGGGAGCTTCAACAGGGGTATCGCCCGGGTCGTGCGGTTCGATCGGATCAGGCGTATCGGTGGGGTCTGTGGGATCGGTAGGATCTGTCGGGTCGGTAGGGTCCGTAGGATCGGTCGGGACAGTCGGATCCGTTGGATCGGTATCGCCGCCGTCGCCTTCGGTGCCGCCTTCACCACCATCGGGCTCGTCAGGCGTTTCGGTTGCGGTGCCACCGTCAGTCTCGACTGCAGTTTCGCCGTCACCGCCGCTATCACCGCCGCCGCCGACCAGAGCCAAACCGCCCAGCGCCGCTGCGCCTGCAGCGCCAAGGCCGCCCAAGCCGCTGATGCCGCCCAGCAAAGGCGCGGCCATCATGGTGGCCTGCGCGTCTTCGATGCCGTCTGCGGGCAGTGCTGCGATCTGCGTGAAATACAGCTCGTCATCGGGGGACCATTTGCCAAAGCTGTCGCTGTCGACATACTGGGCCAGCATCAGGTTGCCGTCGCCGGGCACCAGCTGAACTTCGGCCAACTGACCGCCAGAGGACAGGAACAACTGGTTCTGCGCCGCGCCGTTCGCGTCAAAGAACCCTTGAATGGTGATGATCTCTCCATCGACCAGCATAACCTGCAAGGCCGAGCCCTGACGGGCATAGGACATGACATGGCTGCGCTCTAGGTTCAGCGATACGTCTTCGCCCTGAGAGATGATAATATTTGCATCAGCGCCTTTGCCAGACACTTGGCCACGCTGTAAACCGCCCGCATCATTGCGAACAACGAAATCAATCGCCGACATAAAACTACTCCGCCTCATTGCGCGCCCATCAAGGGACACGTCCATTTTGATTGCAGTCAGATTAGCCGGAGTTAATTCTTTAAGCTAGGTGAAATGTGGCGAAGCATTCCCCATACCCGCCCTGATGGTGACACATTTGCAATAGCCTGCAGGTTTTAGTGATGCCCGTCGATGTTGCCATGCACCCGCAAGTTCAGCGCCGCGCCCAACAAAATAAGGTAGGCGGTGATGTAGAGCCACAGCAGCATGCCAATGACCGCACCGATAGAACCGTATACCTCGTTATAGCGCCCAAAATTTCCGAGGTAGTAGGATAGACCTGCGGATGCGGCGATCCATAGGATGACGGCGGTCCCTGCCCCGATGGTCATCCAGCGCAAACGCGCGCCGCGTTGATTGGGGCCAAAACGGTACAAAAGCGACAGCGCGGCATACAAAACAAACAGCGCAACAACCCAGCGGATCGCCTCTAGCAGCCACGCGGTTGTGGGGTCGATATGGGCGAACTTCATCACGATGGGCGCGATGACCACAGCCGCCAGAGCGAGAATCGCCAGCGCGACCAAGGTGACCGTCAGCGTCAGCGCCACGATGATCTGCTTGAACCCGTTGCGCGCAGGCCGGTTGGCGATGGCGTTCAGCCCTTCCATCAACCCGGCAACGCCCGCACGTGCAGCCCACAGCGCAAGGAACAGCGACAGACCAGAGGCCCAGCCCAGCGTGCCCGTCTGCGCCGCAAGCAAGCGGCCCATCTGGCCAACGAACAGCAGATAGGTGTCCTCTGGGATGATTTCCTTCATCAATTCAAGCTGTTGCACCACGATGGTCGGATCGGCAAGCAAGCCATAGACCGCGATGATCGCAGCCAACGCGGGGAATAAGGCAAACATGCCAAAGAACGCGACGCCTGCGGCGATCAGGGAAATGTGCCGCTCTGTCGCGGTGGTCCAAACGGCCATCATCAGCGCCCAAAGCCGCCTTACGACGCCCACGTGGGGGCGGATTGCGGGCTGTTGCAGCTGAGTGGTTGGGTGCGGAGTATCGCTCATATCCAAGAGTTAGGGCAAAGCGCGGGCGCTGCCCAGCGTGTGTGTCATCCCGGTCATGGGTGTTACGCAAAAGGCGCAGACGCCGCGCTTTACGCTTCAATGCGCGGGCGGCGCGGCGCTACCCTACCCTCAAATCGCGGCAAACGCGAAAACGAGGGCAGTTATGCAAAGTATCACAGAACAGGTTAACCTGCTGGCAGAACGCGTACACGAGATGCACGAGACGCAAGAGCGGCTCTTGATCTGCGTCGCGGGCGCGCCTGGCAGCGGCAAGTCAACGCTGGCGTCCGAACTGGCGCGGCGGCTGAACCAAGAACGCTGTTCGGCCATGATCGTGCCAATGGACGGGTTTCATCTGGATAACGCCGTCCTGGACGCGCGCGGCCTGCGGGCCCGTAAGGGCGCGCCGGAAACATTCGACGCAGACGGTTTTTTGCACATGATCCGCCGCATGAAAGAAGCAGTAGAGGTCGTGGCCCCCATGTTCGACCGCAGCCGCGATCTGTCGATTGCGGGCGCTGTTGTCGTCCCTGCCAATTGCGCGGTGATTATCGTCGAAGGCAATTACCTGATGTTCAACGAGATGCCTTGGGCGAATCTGGCCCCCCTGTGGGATCTGTCCGTGCGCCTCGAAGTGCCGATGCCGCAACTGCGCGCCCGGCTGATCCAGCGCTGGCTATCGCTGAACCATTCCCGCACCGCCGCCACCCGCCGCGCCGAGGGGAACGATATTTCGAACGCAGAGCGCATCAGCTTGCAGGCCCTGCCCTGCAATATCACGCTAACAGCGCAGGACTGATAGCGGCGGCCGGTTTTGGCGTTGCGGGCGGGTCGCCCGCAACGGGGATAAGTTAACCCTTCGGGAACAGAAACAGGTTTTGAATGTCGACAAGACCTGCCGCCAGATATGACGGATACCGGTCCAAAATCGCGGCCTTCAATGCGTCACCCGTTTCGGATTTGGCATAAGCGGCCTGAACGTGGTCAAGATAGATCAGCGCATCATCCATCGCCTGACGCGATCCCGCAGTAGGGCCGTGACCGGGCAGCACTAGATCAAAGGAGGTGTCTTTACGCATCTCGACAAGGCCATTTTTCCAGCCGTCAAAGTTGCCGTGACCGCAGAACAGGTGGCAATTGTTGTACAACATGTCCTGAGCAATCAGAACTTTTTGATCAGGAAGGTAGATCGTCATCATGTTGTCGGATTCCGCGTCTGTGACATGACGGAATTCAAAGGTCACGCCATCGATAACTTCGACAGCGCCGTGTTCAATGACGCGGTTTGGCACGACCTTGGTTGGCGGCACGTGTTCGCCCAATGACTCGATGCTGATTTCGATAAAGAATGCGCCAAGCTGATCGATTTCGGCCTGCGTCTCGGCAAATGCAAAAATAGGCACATCGCGAAATTGATAGGCCCCGAACCAGTGGTCAGGATGCAGGTGAGAGATGATCATGCGATCCACCGGCTTGCCCGTCTTCTCGGCGTAGTCACGCACCTCTTGGCCGTAGATGACTGACCTTTGACCGTCCACAAACACCAGCCGCTCGGGTGTTTCAATGACATGTGTGGTCACGCAGCCTGTCAAATCCGGACTTTGGTAGCTGTGGATTTTGACCTCTCCAAAGTCGGCAACGGTGACGATGCCGTGCTCTAGCGGCGTGGTGCCTTGGCCAAGAGGTCCGCCGCCAAGAACATTCGCACTTACGATGCTAGGGGCGGCAAGCGCTGTCGCAGCAGAGCCTGCCATCAAAGCCCGGCGGTTTAGGATAAGATTTGTCATAGCGTTTCCTTTGCTCACTTACCTATCTAGTACTAGATAGGCACGCATTGGCTAGTGACTTGATTCCCGCAGGTCAACCCACTATCTAGTACTAGGTAGGCAAAGGGACCTGAGGCATATGACGGACCGAAACGACAAAGCTGCGGCTATTTTGGATTCAGCCCGCGTGCTGATGATGGATAGAGGCTATAACGGCTTCAGCTTTCGTGACATCGCCGCCGAAGTCGGGATCAAAAGCGCAAGCATTCATTACCATTTTGCAACCAAGGCCGATCTTGCCGAAGCAACAGCGCGGGCTTACCGCGAGGCGTTCAACGCCGCGCTAGACGGGCTAAAGGCGGGGTCAACGCCAGAGCTTTTGCGCGCTTACGGGTCCCTATTTGTGGCGACACTGCAAGAACGTGGCGGCCTGTGCCTTGGGGGTATACTTGCGGCGGATGCGTCAACCTTGCCAGATCAAGTCCGCGCCGAAGTCATTGCGTTCTTTGACGCGCAACGTGCATGGATCGCAGCAGTCATACGGGACGGCCAAGCCAGCATGGAATTAAGACAGGACGTTGATGCGGACGCTTTGGCAGCGACGTTTGTATCCAGCTTGGAAGGTTCGATGATGGTGGCCCGCGCCACCCAGCGCCCAGGCGATCTTGAAACCACATTAAACCAATTGATCCATTTGATCAGTGTATAAGCGCTAACCGTCGTGGTTCATCCTTGTATGGCATGTAGCGTACCACTGGTTTTTAGAAGCAGAGGTTAGAATACGGCGGGGCAACGGCAGCTTAGTCAGCGCGGCAGGCCTTAGGCGCATTCAAAAAAGGCGCGTTTATGAATGTTCAAAAACGGTGGTTTTTTGGTAGGTGTGTCGACGTCGTGAACGACTTTATTAGCCGACTTTACGGGTTTTCTTTGCGAACATAGCAGGTAAATTACCCTCACAATTCACGGGGGCGGCAACGTATATGGCGACTAAAACAAAGCTTTTTGGGTATTGGATATCCTCTACTGACGAAGATAGCGCAAAAGAAGCTGTCAAAATGGCTGGGCTCCCCGCCTTGGTCATGGGGGCAAACGCAGCATTGGTGTCCCTGACCACCCTTTTTCAACCAACGCCGAACCTGACCATCGTGGCGTGGTGCGCCACTATAGCGTTATTGCTCATTATCCTTGCTTTTCGTATCCGCGCTGGAAATTCAGCGTGGCTGCCCTTGGTACTCGTCCTGTTCAGCGCATTCCTCGGTGCCAGCGCGTTTTCCTCCTACATCGGATGGACGGCCGCAGGAAATGAGCCGATCAGTGCTGCACAAATCATCACGGGCTGGATAGTTCCGTTGATCTGCATGGTGTTAGTTGTAGCCGGATTCAAAGGTTGGCTTTGGCTAAAGACCAACGGGTCAAAACGTACTTTTTAGGCAATTATTGTATTTCCGTGCGCCCTGCCGGATGCGCCATGACCGTCCGCTTACAGATGAATGGGCGGCGTCGTGACGGACGTGAGTGTCGCCGTCGCCAGTAGGATCAGGCCGACGATGGCGACCTCTAACGTGATGGCGCGTCGCAGCGCCTTGTCCGCTTCGGGCAAACCGCGCGCAAGCGCGGGCACCAACCGCCATTTATTTAGCGCTGCCAGCATCAGAAGGATCGACACCAGCGCCACCTTGGCCAGCAGCATCAGCCCATAGGCCGTCCCGAACAGGGCCCAGAGTGATCCGGCCATGATCCAAGCGAATCCGAGCCCCGCAATAATCAATACTGGCACCGTCACGCTGGCCAGAACGCCAAAGTTATGCAGCAGCGCAGCACCCGCCGGCACACTGGCGGCGCGGCGCAGGGGCAGCAGCGCCGCAACCCACAGCGCCACCGCCAACAGATGCACCACCAACAGGGCCGACAACAGCATTTGCGGATCGCTTAGGGCATGCCCGACGCGGGTATAGGACACAGCCAACAGCCCAGCGCCGATCAGGGACACGGCAACCCCGCCCCGCTTGGGCATCATCAGCCCAAGGACACACAGATATCCCGCCATGCGCCAGATCGCTGCCGTTCCCAGCGGCGAGTCCCACACAAAGCCCAGCATCATGGGGTCCACAGCCCCTGCAAACCCCATGCCAGAAATCCGCGCGGCGCGGATGCCAAAGCGGACTGCCAACACCGCGATGCCGATCATGGCCGCAGCAACGGCGATCTGCCGCGCCATTTGCAGCACCGTGGCCGGGGCCTGCCGAAAGGCGATCACGAACAACGGCCCACCCATCGCCAGCAAGGCGGCCGCAGAACCGATGGCTTTTGCGATAATGGCGCAGGCGGTCAGGCCGTCGATGGCAGTCCCACCCTCCATCCCCAATCAGTCCGCGACCGCAAAGGCAAAGCTGCCCTGCATGGGATGCCCGTCCTGCGACATGCCGCGCCACTCGACTGTATAATCCGCAGGTAGCAGCGGGCTGCCCGGTGCGGCGTCAAACTGCGTGACCGGCTCCATTCCGACGGTGCGGGTCACGGCGATGTCTCCGTCCGGTCCGGTCAGGGTAAAGGCCGTCACGCGCATCGGGGCGTCAAAGTGAATCGCGATAACCTCTGGCGCGGTCACGGTCGATCCGTCCTCTGGCGTCATCGTGGCGGGTTTGGCGTGGGCCAAGACAAAGGTTGCTGTCAGCGCAAAGGCTGCCGCTAGGATAGATGTCTTCACGATTGGTCCTCCCTCATGTCATGGCTATCGCGGATGCTTTGCGGCCAAGTGGACTTAATATAGCTTAGCACAGCGATGATCTGATCGTCAGTCAGGGTTTCCCCAAACGCGGGCATGTCCGATTTGTAGGTTGGATCGCCAATCATTTCCGCCACCCCCAGTTTCGTCAGCGCGAACAAGGTGGCGCTGTCGTGATGCCAGCTATGCCCGCTGGCGTCGTGCGGCGGCGCAGGCAGCCGGCCGCCAGAATTGGGTGACTGCCAGTTGGGTGCCCCCTGCAAATCTGCGCCATGACAGCTTGCGCAATGCGCTGCATAAAGCTCCGCACCCTCTGCCACGATCGCCGCATCGCCGGGCATCAGGCGGATCGTGCCCGCTTGCGATTTATCGCCCGCCAAGGCGAACCAAAGCCCGCCTGCGGCCACGATACCAAGCCCGGCAATCAGGCCGCGCTTCACTGGCCAGCCTCGAAATAGATTGCGCCGCGTTCTGCCGCGCCGCCAAAAGCAATCACATTGTATTGCGCCGTAGGATCATCGCCCATTCCGGGGGACCCCATCGGCATACCGGGCACCGAAAGGCCGGTGATCGCAGGCTTGTCTTGCAACAACTTGGCGATGGCGTCGAAGGGCACGTGCCCTTCTATGACGTAGCCGTCAACGACAGCGGTATGGCAGGACCACAGCTCTGGCGGCACGCCGACCTGCACCTTGGTTGGCGCGACATCGTCTGCATCGGTGATCGTGATGTCAAAGCCATCGGCCCTTGCCAGATCGACCCATGCCTCGCAGCAGCCGCAGGTGGGGCTTTTGGTGACATGCATGGCATGGTCCATCGCAGAATCTGCGGCCTGCGCAAAGACAGGCAAGCTGAGTGTCGACAGACCGACGGCCAGAGCCATCAGGGGAAGTTTGATAAAAGTCATGATTTTGAACCTCGGACGAAGTGATCAAACTGCGCCAATCCATAGGATGGCAAAAGGCGCAGCGTTACGGGACGGCTTAGACGCTCAGCCTACGCGGGGAGGGTTCAAAAGAGATGAAGGCGCTGTTCCAGCAAGCCTGTTTGGCGGCCCAATGGACGCAGCGCGCCGCAGTTGCTGTGCGCCGTGGATCGTCGCAGCTTCGGGCACAAGCGCGACCCAGACATGGCACACGGGTGCCGCGTCATTCGCGTCACCGCAGCATGCGACAGTCGCGTCCGCTGCAGGGGTGTCGTTCCCTGCGTGTGCGGCATCGCCCATCACATGTTCGTGCCCACCAGCGGCGACGCTGGCAGTGACTGTGGTGCAAAGGACCAACAGAACGAGTAAGGCACGCAGGATCAACATGACCCCTACCTATGGTGGGTATGCCAACAAAAGCAAGTTGCTGAATGTGGGCGCGGCAGCGGGTCGCGGTTTGCGCGCGTTTGCAGCGTGCACGGGTGTGCGGCAACATGACGTGCCGTGAAACATGATCTGTTACTTTTGTGACTTGCAGTTCTGCCGTTCGGCGGTATCCACGGGATATGACGTCTGCCCTGCAAAACCCTTTTCGTGTAATCATGCAGCACCTTGCGGTGCTTTGTGTCATCGTGGGCTTGCTGGCACCGCTTGCGGCGCACGCAGCGATGGGCATGCAGTGCGATATGTCTGCCATGTCAGACATGCAGGCATCTGCAGCTGCGCACCATCACGGCGCAAGTGACGTTGACCAAACGCAGCCCCAGACCCAGACCCAGACATGCCACGAAACAGACGCGCTGTGTGCGGGCATGATTTGTTTTTATGCCATGCCTGTGGCCATGATCCAAAATGCATCATCCCGGATAGAGGTGATGGCAAATCCGGCGACGCTTGATGAAGCGGTGGCCGGCGGCACCAGCCCTGCCATGCTTCCCAAACCCCCAAAACACGCCTGATCGATAACCGAGGGGCTGCGCCGTCAAATGGACCGCACCCCTTTTACAATTGATCTTTATCCACGGCGCGCAATGGCGGGCCGCGTGAGGGCACACGATGAGCGGACGCTACGCAGCACTTTCCATTCTGGCGCTTGGGGCCGGTTTGGCCGGCGGCATTTCGGCTGAACGGTTTTACTTTAACCGCGATGACACCATGGCGGATACGGGGCCAGAGGTCCTGTATTGGGTCGCGCCTATGGACGCGAACTTTCGCAAGGACGGTCCGGGCAAATCCCCAATGGGGATGGACCTGATCCCGGTTTACGCAGGGGATGCGCCCGCCGCCGATCCATCCACCGTCACGCTTTCCGCGGCCGAGATTAACGCCATCGGCGTGCGCACGGCCGTCGCCACAACGCAGGATATTTCCCAGACAATTCCGACCGTTGGCTATGTCGGCTATGACGATCACCTGACCAGCCATGTGCACACCCGCGTGGAAGGCTGGATCGAGGATCTGAAGGTCCGCGCCGTCGGGGACCGGGTGGCCAAGGGCGATCTGCTGTTCGCTATGTTCTCGCCCGAAATCGGATCGGCCAGCGCCGAACACATCCGCGCCCTGCAAGAGGGCAATACCCGCATCATCGAGATTTCGCGCAACCGCCTGCGCAGCGTCGGCATGTCGGACCACCAGATCACACAGGTCGAAACCTCGCGCGAGATTGCGCGCAACCTGTCGGTCTATGCCCCGCAAGACGGCGTTGTCATCGGGATCGAGGCGGCGGATGGCATGTATCTGCAACCCAATGTCCGCGCCGTGTCCCTGACCGACTTGGCGACTGTCTGGCTGGTCGTCGATGTGTTCGAGCGGGACATCGCCCGCCTGACCGACGACATGACCGCCGCGATCCGCTTTGAACACATGAACGGCCGCGTATTCGAAGGCCGTGTCGACTACATCTATCCCGAACTTGACGCCAAGACGCGGACCCTGCCCGTGCGGCTGGTCGTGGATAATGCCGAAGGGCTGCTGAAGCCGAATATGTTCGCAACTGTGGCCCTGTCCCCGGGCGCATCGCGGCTGGCGCTGACCGTCCCGACAGAGGCGATTATCCGCACGGGCAGCGCCGAGCGTGTGATCCTAAAGACCGGCGAAGGCACCTTTGCCCCGCGTCTGATCACAACCGGTCTGCGCGATGATTTCGACGAAGGCGGCCGCACCGAAGTCGTGCAGGGTTTGGCTGCGGGGGACGAAGTCGTCGCCTCGGCTCAGTTCCTGATCGACAGCGAAAGCGCGCTGAACGCGGGTCTGATGCGGATGGCCCCGACGGATGCGGCCCCCGCCAAGGGGGCCGGCACGCTGCTAGCCTTTGATCCCGAAACACGAAACGCGACGATCCGTCATGCCGCGCTTGATTCCTTGGGTTGGCCTGCGATGGAATCTAAGTTCCCCGTCCGCGCCGATGTGGCGATGGACCGCATGACCATCGGGCAAGACGTCGCCTTCCAGATTACAAGAGGCGCCGGAGGACTGCTGTATCTGTCCGATGTCCGCAGCGACGACGGGATCGCTGCGACCGGGGTTGGCGTGGTCGAAGGCGTCACCGCTGACGGCAAGCTGACCATGAACCACGAGCCGATCCCCGATTTGGGCTGGCCCGCGATGGTGATGGATATGCCTGTGGCGGGCGTAGACACCGCAGCTGTCACGGTCGGCACCGCCGTCAACTTTGATCTCGCCAAGGACGGCGATACCTTTGTGATTGTCGGCGTGCGCCCGGTGGAAGACGGCATGCAAATGGAGATGCCTGAAACCTCTGCCGTAACGCCAGCCCCCACAACCGCCGCCCCGATCACCGTTGCAGGCACCATTGACGCCGTCGATGTGGCTGCCCGCCGCGCCACGATCACCCATGGCAACATCACCGAAATTGGCATGCCGGGCATGACAATGGACTTTGACCTGACGGCCGCCGTCGATCCCGCGGCCCTGCCCGTCGGCGTGGCAACGACCCTGACCTTTGACCGCCCGGACGGCATGACGATGGTGCTGGCTGCGGCAGAAATGCCAAAACCCCCGATGACGGTGACCGGCACCATCAACACCATCGACCCCGAGGCCGGCATGGCCAATATCACCCACGGCCCGATGGTCGATATCGGCATGCCCGGCATGACGATGGACTTTGCCGTGGACCCGGCGCTTGCGGCGGGCGATCTGCCGATTGGGCAGGACGTGACGCTGTTGATGACGCGCAACGATGATTTCACGCTGACGCTGGTGGGCGTGGCAGATGATCAGCAGGTCGGCCAATGATCCCTGCCATCATCCGCGCGTCCATCGCGAACCGCTTTCTGGTGCTCGCGGTCAGCGTCATGATCGCCATCGCTGGCGTCTGGGCCGTACGCGAAACGCCTGTTGACGCGATCCCCGACCTGTCGGACGTGCAGGTCATCATCAAGACGCCCTACGCAGGCCAAGCCCCGCAAGTGGTCGAAGATCAGGTCACCTATCCCATCACCACGGCCATGCTTGCGGTGCCGGGGGCGACGGACGTGCGCGGGTTTTCGTTCTTTGGCGACAGCTACGTCTATGTCGTGTTCGAGGATGGCACCGACCTGTACTGGGCGCGGTCACGGGTGCTGGAATACCTCAGCCAGATCACGTCGAACCTGCCTGACGGGGTGTCGCCCGAACTGGGACCGGACGCCACCGGTGTCGGCTGGATCTATCAATATGCGCTGATCGACCGGACCGGAAATCACGACCTGTCCGAACTGCGCACGCTTCAGGACTGGTTCCTGAAATACGAGCTTCAGACCGTCGATGGCGTGTCAGAGGTCGCCACCATCGGCGGCATGGTCAAGCAGTATCAGGTCGTGATCGACCCCAACAAACTGCGCGCCTATGACCTGACGCTCGCACAAGTGCGCGGCGCGATCCAAGGCGCAAACCGCGAAACCGGCGGCAGCGTGATCGAGATGGGCGAGGCGGAATATATGGTCCGCTCTACCGGGTATGTGGACGAACTGTCCGATCTGGCCAGCGCGCCGCTGATGGTGAACGCGCGCGGTGCCGCAGTGACGCTGGGCGACGTGGCCGACATCCGGCTGGGGCCAGAACTGCGTCGCGGTGTCGGTGAATTTGGCGGGATCGGTGACGCTGTCGGCGGTGTCGTGATCCTGCGCTGGGGCGGCAATGCCCTGTCCACGATCAAGGCGGTCGAGGCGCGGATCGAAGAGCTGCGCCCCAACCTACCAGAGGGCGTCGAGATCGTCACGACCTACAACCGCGCCGGCGTGATCGAGCGCGCGATTGAGAACCTGTCGGACAAACTGACCGAGGAATTTATCGTCGTCGTGCTGGTCTGTGCCGCGTTCCTGCTGCACATCCGGTCGTCGCTGGTGATCGTGCTGTCACTGCCCTTGGGTATTTTCGTCGCGGTCATCGTGATGAAGCTGCAAGGCGTGAACGCCAACATCATGTCCCTTGGCGGCATCGCAATCGCCATCGGCGCGATGGTGGACGCAGCGATTGTGATGATCGAAGCGATGCACAGGCGGATCGAAAAGGAACCCCTGACGCCGCAAAACCGCTGGCGCATCGTGACGGAGTGTTGCGAAGAAGTCGGCCCTGCCCTGTTCTTTTCCCTCGCCATCATTGCAGTCAGTTTCCTGCCCGTCTTTGTGCTGGAAAGCCAAGAAGGACGCCTGTTCAAACCGCTGGCGTTCACCAAAACCTATGCCATGGCCGCGGCCTCTATCCTGTCGATCACGCTGGTGCCGGTTCTGATGGGCTACTTCGTGCGGGGCCGCATCCTGCCAGAGCATAAGAACCCGCTGAACCGCTTCGTCATCTGGATCTACCGCCCGTTTCTGGATGCCGCCGTCGCGTGGCCCTATGCCACGACGCTGCTGGCTGTCGTGCTGGTGGGGTCGATGGCGTGGCCCCTGCAACGCATCGGCACGGAATTCATGCCCGAACTGAACGAGGGCGATTTCCTTTACATGCCATCGCTGTATCCCGGCGTGTCCATCGGTAAAGCGCGCGAGGTTCTGCAACAGACTGACCGCCTGATCGCCACAGTGCCAGAGGTGCTGACCGTTCACGGCAAGCTGGGCCGCGCCGACAGCGCCACCGACCCTGCCCCCCTAACGATGATCGAAACCACTGTGCAGCTAAAGCCAGAGGCGGAGTGGCGCGAGGGCATGACCATGGAAGGCATCCGCGCGGAACTTGACCGCGCCGTGCAAATCCCCGGCGTCACCAATGTATGGATTCAGCCAATCAAGAACCGGATCGACATGCTGGCGACGGGCATCAAGACACCCGTCGGCGTCAAAATCTCGGGCGCTGATCTGAAGGTGATCGAAACCATCGGCATCGCGGTTGAACAGGCCGTCGCCGGGATCGACGGCACCGCCTCGGCCTATGCCGAACGCCCGGTCGGCGGGCGCTTTATCGAGATTAACGTCAACCGCGACGAGGCCGCGCGCTATATGATGAGCGTGCGAGACGTCCAAGACGTCGTGCAGACCGCCATCGGCGGCATGCAGGTGTCCGAGAGCGTCGAAGGGCTGGAACGCTTTCCGATCAACCTGCGGTATCCGCAGGAATGGCGCAACAGCCCCGAACGCCTGCGCGATTTGCCTGTCGTCACACCGTCAGGCGCGCATATCCCGCTGGGTGCCATTGCAGAGATCGCCATCGTCGACGGCCCCGGCATGATCCGGTCCGAAAACGCGCGGCGCACGGGCTTTGTTTTCATCGACATCGCGGGGCGCGATCTGGGCGGCTATGTGAACGAAGCGCGCGATCTTGTCGCCCGCACTGTCGATCTGCCCACGGGCTATTCCATCGCGTGGTCCGGGCAATACGAATACATCGAACGGATGCAGGACCGGCTAGCGCTGGTGGCCCCGGCGACGCTGCTGATCATCACCCTGATGCTGTTCATGGCCTTTAGCCGCGTGACAGAGGTGGCGATCATTTTGGCCGCCCTACCCGTGGCCTTGGCGGGCGGGGTCTGGCTGATCTGGTACCTAAGTTTTGATATCTCGGTCGCCGTGCTGGTCGGATTTATCGCGCTGGCCGGGGTCGCGGTGGAAACAGCCATCGTCATGCTGCTTTACCTGAACCTTGCGTGGGAAAAGCGCAAAAAGGTCGCCGTTGCCGAACAGCGCGATCTGACGCCAGTGGACGTCGAACAGGTCGTGTTTGAAGGCGCGCTGCTGCGGGTGCGCCCCAAGGTGATGACCGTCGCCACGATCTTTGCCGGGCTGATCCCGATCATGTATGGCCACGGCACCGGGTCAGAGATCATGCAGCGGATCGCGGCCCCGATGGTTGGCGGCATGGCGACTGCCACGCTGCTGACCCTGCTCGTGATCCCCGCAATTTTTGTGATCTGGAAACGCTTTGCGCTACCCCGCGTCAACGCTGAACGGCTGGCCGGCGCGCATGACGCCCCTGTCACCGGACCCCATGCGGTGCCGGGCGAATGATCGCCCAGCCCCATAACCCAAACCCCAAGAAGGAGACGACGATGCACAAGACACTCACACTGGTGACAGGCCTAATCCTCAGCGCAGGCACAGCCTTTGCCCAAACAAACGACATGACAAACGACATGACCAGCATGGATCATGGCGCGATGGATCACAGCACCATGGGCCACGGCGAAACGCCGATGGATCAGGCGGTGCTGGACAGCGCCATTCATGTAAAGGCGATCGTTCATTCAATGGGCGATGGCACCGTCAACGTCAGCCACGAACCGATCCCCGAAATCGGTTGGCCCGCGATGACCATGGACATGACGCTGATGGAAAATGCCGAAGTCATGGAAGACATGGCCGACGGTCAGGCCGTGACAATGATGCTGATCAAAGGCGAAGACGGCATGTACGGCGTCGCGGCGCTTGTGCCCGACATGTGATTGATCGGTCGAGGCCCGGTGCGCCGGGCCTCGGCCAGCGCCGCTGTTCTAACGGCGCTTATTAACTAAGCACTGACGCCCGGCGCGGGGCAAAACTGCCCTACATCCCCACGACCGCCAACAAATTCTCTTGCCCGGTGCGCGTTTCGCAATTAATCAGCGCGTGTCACATAAGCTTGTGCAGGAGAGACCAGTCCTGACCTGGCGCCGAAGGAGCAACCCCCCGGAAACTCTCAGGCAAACGGACTGCACGAAAGCTGACAATCTGGAAAGCGGTCCGGTCATTCCCGGGCCCACCGAAGGGGAAAGCAGAAGGGTCGCTTCTGCGTAAACTCTCAGGTTCATCGACAGAGGGGGTCGTTGGCGCAGGTATCCTGCGTCGAAACGTGATCTGTTGATAAGGCTATGTGATCTATGAAGAAAATTGCTGTAATCGGAGCCGGCGTGACCGGTGTAACAACCGCCTATGCCCTGCTGAACCGGGGCTACGCGGTCACCGTGTTTGACCAGAACCGCTATGCGGCGATGGATACGTCGTTCGCCAATGGCGGACAGCTGTCCGCGTCCAACGCCGAGGTGTGGAATCAGTGGTCCACCGTCATCAAGGGTCTGAAATACATGACCCAGCGCAGCGCCCCGCTGCTGGTGAACCCCAAGCCAAGCTGGCACAAATATTCGTGGATGGCCGAATTCGTCGCCAATATCCCGCATTACCGCAAAAACACCGTGGAAACCGTGCGCCTTGCGATCACCGCGCGCGAGCATTTGCACGCGACGGCCAAGAAAGAAGGCTTTGCCTTTGACGTCGAAGAGCGCGGGATTCTGCACGTCTATAAGGACAAGAAAGATTACCAGCACGCCGAGCGGGTAAACGCCCTGCTGGCCGAAGGCGGGCTAGAGCGCAATGCCGTTTCCCCGTCCGAGATCAAGACGATTGAACCTGCTGTGCACGGCGATTTTTACGGCGGTTTCTTTACGCCGTCGGACGCCACCGGCGACATTCACATGTATAGCCGCGGGCTGTCGGATGCCTGCCAGAAAAAGGGTGTGACGTTCCACTATAGCTCTGACGTGACCAACATCGCGCCGCAGGATGGCGGGCATTTGGTCAAGTGGAAGGACAACAAAGGCGCGAAGTTCGATGCCGAGTTCGACGCTGTCGTGATCTGCGCCGGTGTGACCAGCCGCAAGTTCGGCAAGATGCTGGGCGACCGGGTGAACATCTATCCGGTGAAAGGCTATTCCATCACCGTGAAACTGGACGACGACAAAAGCCGCGAAGCCGCCCCTTGGGTCAGCTTGCTGGACGATAAGGCCAAGGTCGTCACCTCGCGTCTGGGCAATGACCGTCTGCGGATCGCTGGCACGGCAGAGTTCAACGGCTACAACTGGGACATCCGCGATGACCGGGTGCAGCCGCTGGTCCGCTGGGTCGAGGATTACTTTCCCGACGTCGTCACCGAACATGCAATACCTTGGGCGGGCCTGCGTCCGATGATGCCGAACATGCTGCCCAAGGTCGATGCGGGCAAGCGTCCGGGCGTCTATTACAACACAGGCCACGGCCACCTTGGCTGGACTCTGTCGGCGGCCACGGCCGAAATTATCGGCGATAAGATCAAGGCGGATATGCCTGCCTGATCAAAGGCTTCTAAAACAAAGCTTACGGCGGCCCCGTTCCATGGGGCCGCCGTTTTCGTATTAGACGATGGTGGTTGTGACAGGCTCTAGCCCGTCGACGATGCCCACCAGCTTATCCCCGCGCACCACGGCGGCAACGCCTGCGGGGGTGCCGGTCATGATCAGATCGCCGGACCGCAGGTGATACAGCGTGGACAGATGCGCGATGATCGCTTTCACGCTGTGAATCATATCGGACAGCGGCGCGGTTTGGCGCAGGTCCCCATTCACATCAAGCCGGATATGGGCGGCGTCCAGCAAGGCGCCCTCTGCCGGGGTGATCGCGCCAATGATGGCCGCGTTTTCAAAGTCCTTGCCCGTATCCCACGGCTTGCGCCCGTCCTTGGCCGCCGCTTGCAGGTCGCGGCGGGTCATATCCAGACCGACGGCATAGCCAAAGATCGCGACTTCATCCGCTGGCGGATTGGTCAACCCGACGGATGGGCCGATGGCGACGACAAGCTCGATCTCATGGTGCAGATCGTGGGTGGCTTGAGGATAGGGCATGTCTTGGCCCGATTGCAGCAAGGCATGGGCGGATTTGGTGAAATAGAACGGCGCATCCCGGTCCACCTCATTGCCCATCTCGGCGGCATGGGCGGCATAGTTGCGGCCCACGCAAAAAATGCGGCGCACAGGGAAACGGTCTGCCGCGCCCGCGATGGGCAGGCTGGGCTGATCGGCGGGGGCAAAGATGAAGTCTGACATATGAACCTTTTGTGGGGGGCGTAGCCATTGCCGCTGATTGCGATTATGATGCCCTGACATGTTACCGCAGCAGGTATGCTGCCCCAGATAAAGTCAAGTGCCGCCACCCTATGACCGACACCGCTGCCCTGCCCCCATTGGATGACCTGATCGCTTGCCCGCACTGCGACACGCTGCATCTGGAACAGGATTTGCCCGAAGGGTCAAAGGCCTATTGCCGCCGCTGCGGCATCCTGCTGCTGACGTCAGAGCCGCAGGCAATTGTCCGCCTTGTCAGCCTTGCCAGCGCCGCCGTCGTGCTGATGGTCGCGGCGATCAGCTTTCCGTTCCTTGATCTGGATGTGTCGGGTCAGCACAACGCGACCTCGGTCATTCATGCGATCACGGTGTTCAGTTCCGGCAAGGGGATCCCGCTGGCGATTGCGGTGGCGTTGTTTATCGTCGTGCTGCCGCTGGTGCGGCTTCTGGCGCTGATCTTTGCCATCGGCCCGCTGGTGAACGGGTCCAAGCCGCATCACAGCGCCCGCGTCGCCTTTGCCCTGACCGAACAGCTGCGCCCTTGGGCCATGGCCGAGATTTTCATGGTCGGCGTCACCGTGGCGCTGGTCAAGATTGCAGGCATGGCCACGGTCACGGTCGGCCCCGCGTTCTGGGCCTTTGTGGCGCTGGTCATCATCACCGTCTTTAACGATCAAATCATGAATAGGTATTCGATTTGGAAAGCACTGGACACGGGCTACAACGCCTGACCACCGCACGCGAGGCGGGGCTGATCGCCTGCACCCGCTGCGGACAAGTCCACGCGGGCGGCGCAGTGCGTTGCAAGCGTTGCCATGGCCCGCTGGAAAGCCGCGATACGCAAAGCATGCAAAAGGTATGGGCCTGGCTGATCGCCGGGATCATCGCCTTTATCCCGGCCAATATCTATCCGATGCTGATCACCAACACGCTGGTCGAACATTCAGAGGCGACAATCCTTGGCGGCGTTGTCCAGTTGGTCGGGCACCACAGCTATGGCATTGCGGCCATCGTGTTTGTTGCCTCCATCATGATCCCGATCGGCAAGTTCTTTGCCATCGCTTATCTGGCGATCAGTGTGCACCGGCAGCAGATATTGAAGATGCACCAGCGCCACAAACTATATGATGTGGTTGAATTCATCGGCCGCTGGTCGATGATCGACGTCTTCGTCGTTGCTATTTTATCGGCCTTAGTGCAGTTGGGCGGGGTCGCAACGATCAATCCCGGCGTTGCTGCGTTGAGTTTTGCGTTGTCGGTGGTGTTCACCATGCTATCGGCTTTGGCCTTTGATCCCCGGTTGATCTGGGATGCGGACAGGACTGCTGAATGAGCGATGAGACCCCCAACACAAACGCCGCAGCCCTTGATGTGCGCAGCGCAAAGCCCAGCATTTGGCGGCGGTTGTCCTTTGTCTGGCTGGTGCCAATCCTGGCATTAATCGTGTCCGTGTCCGTCGCGTGGCAGTCCTTTGCCAACCGCGGCGTCGAGGTCGAGATCAGCTTTGAAAACGCCAGCGGCGTCACCGCAGGCGAGACCAAGATCAAATTCCGCGACGTCGAAGTCGGCACAGTGGAACGGGTCGAATTCGCCTCTGATCTGCAAAATGTGCTGGTCTATGCCCGCGTCGATCAGAACGTCGCGCCCTATTTGGATGCGGACGCCAATTTCTGGGTGGTCCGGCCAGAGGTCGGTCTGCGCGGTGTCAGCGGCCTCGATACGGTTTTGTCGGGTGTTTATATCACCGGCGACTGGAACACCGAAGCCGACGTCGCGCAAACCCATTTCACCGGATTGGAAAGCGCGCCCTTGGCCCCTGCTGGTCAAAAGGGCACGGAAATTGTTCTGCGCACCAATGACGGCAGCGCCCTGTCGGGCGGCGCGCCTGTGCTGCACCAAGGCATCGAAGTCGGCGTTTTGGGCACCCCCGTGCTGCAAGACGACGGCCTGACGGTAGAGGTCAGCGCCTTCGTGAACGCGCCCTACGACAAGATCATCACATCCAACACCCGCTTTTGGGACACCGCTGGCTTCAGCGTCTCGCTCGGCTCTGGCGGCTTGGCGCTGAACGTCGGATCGCTGGCGTCCCTGCTCGAAGGCGGCATCGCTTTTGATACCGTGGTTTCCGGCGGCACGCCGATCCGCGATGGTCAGGTTTATGACCTGTTCACCGACGAAGAAACCGCCCGCAGCAGCCTGTTCAATGACGCAGGCCGCCCCAAGCTGAACGTCGCCGTCATGTTCGACGGCTCGGTCAACGGTTTGGCTGTCGGGTCCGAGGTGCGATTCCAAGGTTTGCGCGTCGGCCAAGTCGCCGATCTGGGGGCTGTCGTGATCGACACCGCAGGCGAAGCTAAGGTCGAGCTGCGCACCGTGCTGGCGATTGAACCGGGCCGCCTTGGCCTTGGCGAAGACGCGACACCGGACGACGCGCTGGCCCTGCTGGCAGACTTCGTGAACCAAGGCCTGCGGGCGCGGCTGGTGACGGGCAATATCCTGTCCGGGTCGCTGATTGTCGAACTGGTAGAGGTCGCAGACGCCGCCCCGGCCACGCTGAACGTGGAACAGCAGCCCTTTGCCGTCATCCCGACAACCGTGTCCAACATCACCGATGTAGCCGATCAGGCGCAGGGTGTGCTGAACCGGATCAACAACCTCCCGATTGAGGATTTGATGACCTCTGCCATCGACCTGATGGACAGCGCCAATGCGTTGGTGCGGTCTGACGGTGTGATGCAAACGCCGGAACAGGTCGCTGGTCTGCTGTCGGATGCCCGCACGCTGATTGGCGGCGATGCGATCCAAGCCATCCCAGACCAGATCGCAGCGGTCGTGGAACAGGCGCAGACCATCATGGCGCAGGTCAACGGCGTGATCGAACAGGTCGGCAACGCCGATCTGGTCGGCAGCGTCACCCGAACCGTGGCCAACGTCGAAGACGGCACCAAGAACCTTGGCGAAATCTCTGACCAGGCGCAGGCCCTGCTGACCAAGGTCAACGCCTTGGAAGTCGAGGCGCTGATGGCGCAGGCGACCTCTGCGCTGGACGCGATCGAGGGCGTGGCCAACAATTCCGACATCGCCGAAGTGCCCGTGTTCCTGAACCAGCTACTGGACGAAGCGCGCGCGCTGATCGCCAGCGGCGACGTGCAGGCCCTGCCCGGCGAATTGCGCAATGTTGCCGCCAGCGCCGACCAGATCCTGTCGGACCTGACGGCGGAAAACGTCAGCGGCCAATTGACCAACGCCATCGCGGCAGCGGCCAGCGCGGCTGAAAATCTGGATACCGCATCGCAGCAACTGCCCGCGATCACGCAGCAGCTCAATACGCTGTCCGCCAATGCCGCGCAGATGGACCTCGAAAGCCTCGCGAAATCGGCAGAGACCACGCTCAACAGCATCGACGCGCTGGTCGGCACCCCCAGTGCACAGGCCCTGCCCGCGTCCCTGTCGTCCGCCTTGGACGAGGTGCAGCTGTTCCTGAACGACATCCGCGCAGGCGGCGCAGTCCAGAACGTCAACGCTGCCTTGCAGTCGGCTAACAATGCGGCCCAAGCGATCGAAGAAGCCGCCCGCAGCCTGCCGGAACTGTCCCGCCAGACCGGCCTGCTGGTGACATCCACTGGCGAAGTGCTGTCGTCCTACGGCGACCGCTCGCGCTTTAATGCTGAAACACTATCCACCCTGCGCGACATCCAAGAGGCCGCCGATGCCGTGTCCTCTCTCGCGCGGGCGATCCAGCGCAATCCTAACTCTTTGATCACGGGGCGATAACATGCTAAAAACCACCCTCACCCTTGCCGCCCTGCTGACCGCGACCGCCTGCGGCAGCACCGTCACCCGGCTGAACATGCCCGCGGTGGAGCCCACCGCCAGCCTGCGCGCCAGTGTCGGATCGGTCATGATCCGCACGGTGTCACTGCCGACCTATGCCGCAGCCGAGGAAATCGCGCTGGAAACCGCGCCGGGCGTCATCACCTCTGACGGCGATCTGCTGTCTGCCGACGATCCGTCCCGCAGCGTGACGCTGGCCCTGACCCAAGGCGTCGGCGATATCCTGAACGCCAACGTCGGCCCCGATCCTTGGCCCTTTGCCGGACTGCCCGATGTGGCTGTCGATGTGCGCGTGTCCGATATGCTGGGCAGCGCCGTCACCGGTACCTTCCGCCTTGCGGGCCAATACTACATTGGCGGCGACGGGATCGATTTTGCCAATAGCAGCCACAACTTCGCCTATTCCGTGCCCATGGCCACCCCGGACATCCCCGGTGCCATCGCCGCCCAAGGCAGCGCTGTCGCGCAACTGGCCGAAGACATCGCGCGCAAGCTAGGCCGCTAACCACGTCATTCCGGCAGCGCGCCCCGCACAGCGGCGCGCCGCCCCGCTCCCCCTTCTTCTGGTCAAAAATACCTCGGGGGAGGCGCGCAGCGCCGGGGGCTGGCCCCCGTCACCCTGCCCGCACAACAATCCGCCCGATCCCCCTCTGGACCTTTCCTTGGCCGCAGTGCCACACTCCCCCAAAGCGCAGCGCGACGCGTACAAGGGAGGGAACACCATGAACATATCACAGCAAGCCGCCATCGTGGCCGGCGGGGCCTCTGGCCTAGGGGCCGCGACAGCACGCGCCATGGCGGCCGCAGGCGCAAAGGTCGCGATCTTTGATCGCAACGCCGAAGCCGGCCAAGCGATCGCGCAGCAGATCGGCGGCACCTTTTGCCAAACCGATGTCACCGATCCCGCCAGTGTCGCGCAGGCGATCATTGATGCGGCAGCAGCCCATGGCCCTGCCCGCATCGTCGTGAATTGCGCCGGAATCGCGCCGCCCGCCAAGGTCGTGAACCGCGACGGGGACGCTTTGCCGCTGGCCGACTTTATGGCCACCGTGAACGTGAACCTTGCGGGCAGCTTTAACGTCATGGCGCAGGCCGCAGCGGCGATGCAGCGGCTGGACCCGCTGGGCCCCCAGAACGAAGAACGCGGCGTGATCATCAACACCGCCTCGGTCGCGGCCTATGACGGGCAGATCGGGCAAGCGGCCTATGCGGCGTCCAAAGGCGGCATTGCGGCGATGACCTTGCCCGTGGCGCGGGAAATGGCGCGCTTTGGCATCCGCGTGATGACCATCGCGCCGGGCCTGTTCCTGACGCCCTTGATGGAAAGCCTGCCCGCCGACGCACAGGAAAGCCTTGGCCGCCAAGTCCCCTTTCCGCCCCGCCTTGGTGACCCTGCGGATTATGCCAAGCTGGTGCTGTCCATCGTCGACAACATCATGCTGAACGGTGAAGTCATCCGCCTAGACGGCGCCATCCGCATGGCCCCGAAATGAGCGCGCTGTTGGAACGCCGCGGCATCAGCGACCGCGCGCTCGACCTTGCCGACAAAGTCGAAGCCTTCGTGCGCGACGTCGTCGCCCCGTTCGAGCAGGACCCGCGCCAAGGCGCGCATGGCCCGTCAGAGGAGCTGGTCGCCGATCTGCGCGACCGCGCCCGCGCTGCCGGGCTCATGACGCCGCATATCCCCGGCGGCACTGGGCATTTGACCCAGCGCGAAACCGCAGCCGTGCTGATCCGCTCTGGCCTGTCGCCGCTGGGCCCTGTCGCGCTGAACACCGCCGCGCCGGATGAAGGCAATATGTTTCTGCTGGGCAAAGTTGCCAGCGATGACCTAAAGGACCGCTTCCTCAAACCCCTCGTCTCAGGCGACGCGCGATCCGCCTTTTTCATGACTGAACCGGACGGCGGCGCGGGGTCTGATCCGTCGATGATGCAGACGACCTGCAAGCCCGATGGCAATCACTGGGTCATCAACGGGCGCAAAACCTATATCACCGGGGCCGTAGGGGCGAAGGTCGGCATCGTCATGGCGAAATCCGATGACGGGGCCTGCATGTTCCTCGTGGACTTGCCGCACCCGGCGATCAAAACCGTTCGCATCCTTGATACCATCGACAACTCTATGCCCGGCGGCCATGCCGAGATCGAGATCGACAACCTGCGCCTGCCCGCCGATCAGATGCTGGGCGCCGCTGGCGAAGGCTTTCGCTATGCCCAAGTCCGCCTTGCCCCGGCGCGGCTGTCGCATTGTATGCGCTGGCTGGGGGCCTGCGTGCGGGCGCAAGAAATCGCAACCGACTACGCCAACCGCCGCCACGCCTTTGGCAAACCGCTGATCGAACACGAAGGCGTCGGCTTTATGCTCGCGCAGAACCGCATCGATTTGAAACAGGCAGAGCTGATGACGCTGTGGTGCGCCGATGTGCTGGACAGCGGGGCTTACGGGACAACGGAATCGTCAATGACCAAGGTCGCGGTGTCAGAGGCGCTGATGCGCGTCGCCGACAACTGCGTGCAGGTCATGGGCGGCCAAGGCGTGACTGCAGACACCATCGTGGAAAAGGTATTCCGCGAAATCCGCGCGTTCCGCATCTATGACGGGCCGACCGAAGTGCATAAATGGTCGCTGGCGGGTAAAATCGCCCGCGACTGGAAAAAGACGCAAAGCTAAGCGACAGGGGGGAGGATGTTTTGGATGAGACATCCTCCCCGCTTTAGGACTATTCGTGCGAAAAGTCTTAGAGCCCGATTTAAAACTATTTGAGTGAGTTCAGTGGTTTGTGATTCTGTTCGGTTGTGAAGCTGAATGGAGATCACAATGGCTTGGACTGAACTCACCCGCCGTCAACATGATCGAAAAGGCGATAAATACGCAAGCGATATGAAGGATGCGGAATGGGCGTTGATAGCGCCTTCGATGTCGCCGCCGAAGACAACTGGTCGGCCCCGTACGACATGTTTGCGCGACGTGGTCGACGCACTCCTCTACATTGCAACGACCGGATGCCAATGGCGTATGTTGCCCAACGACTTCCCGCCGGTTTCAACGGTTCGGGGCTATTTCTACGCGTGGCG
>NZ_FOTF01000031.1 GCF_900114485.1 Loktanella salsilacus
CGATGTCGCCTCATCCAGCGTTTTCAGATATGCCCTGCGCCAGCCAAACAGTTGCGGCGGCGAAATCCCCAATCGACGCGCCAGCGCCGAAACATTGACATCCGGTGCCATGGCCGCGGCGACAGCCTGCGCCTTGAACTCATCAGACCAGCGACGACGCTCTCCGACGGGCGCACCGTCAAGACGTTCGACGACGGCTTCGATCAACTGAAAGCTACCATGCGTAGGCATAGGCGTAGGACTGGTCGTAGACATAAAACCCCGGCGCTTGCGTGAACGTCGCAAACCTACCAAGGAATAGGCCGCCCTTTAACCCACGGGGCTGCCTTGTCGCTTACACACCAAATATGTCCACGGCCGAACCATTGAAATCGCGGATAATGCCATGGTCGTCGAAAACGACAATTCCATCAAGAGACGCCCGCAGCGTCGTCGCCAGCCGAAGCTGGGTTTCATGTGCTTCAATCGACTTTCGCTTGAGGGTCCTTTTCTGACACCACAGCCGAAGGAACATTCCGACAAGTAAAATTGCAACGAGAACAACGATAAACGCGAGTATCCCGATCAGCCTGATAATTTTCTGGCGTTCGGCTTCTGAAATGTCGGCCGCTTGCGAACGAGATGTAATAGAAATTTGCCTCGGCAGGTCTTCAATTTCGACGAGCGCACGTTCGAAAATGTCAAGATCGGTCAAAAGACGCGCATTCCCTGCCTCGATCAAAGGCAGTTGACGGTCTAATATATCGCGCAAAAGGGTGATGTCCGGCTGCGACACCGTGTTGTTCTTTACCCGGCCCACGATGTCGGTGCGACTGTACAACATGTCGAAATGTTTGCGTAAATTATCTAGGTCCGCGTCAGTCCCAGAACGCGCCACTTCAATCGCACGCCGCGTCTTAAGATACTCAACTTCCAGCTGTGAAAAAACCCACGCCGCATTATCCTGCTGCGCACTTCCGATCGCTTGAATTTGGAACCAAACACTCGCCCCAATAGGCGCAGCGATGGATGTACCAACGACGATCGCTATGGCTGAAAAGTAGTTAGAAATCTTATATCTTGCCTGGGGCATGTATTCGCTAAACATCAGCTATCCTGCAAACTATCGATTTATTTCAAGGCGGTCTAACTGCCAGATTGAACGATTATATATCGTTTTGGTCTGATAGGCCCGATCACTGTCATATGGATAGACAATCCAAAGCGGCCCCTTCTCGCGGCGCAACATCGGTTGACCATTGTTAGAATATGCAACCACAGGCCCATTTTCGACGACATCCGATACCGGGATATCAACTGCATATTCATTGATTGCCGTGGCTTTGATTGTACCTTCCGTCACGCTTAACGAGTCCAACAATGCTTGAACTGCAACGCCTTCAAACACTTGCAGTCCATCTGTCCAGATTGTCGTCGTTTCAATGGTCGAAACCGGCAAGTCCTTTAGGTCATCCAAACTGAACTCGTGCCTGACCTCATCAACGGTTACCGTAAGTAGCACGTCCTGTGCGCTTGCAATCGTCGCATAGCCTGCCATACAAAACAGCGCGCCGATCGCCGTCGCATTCCAAATCCGTCCCATTTTCATTGATGCCCTTGGTGCTTTTTGGTTATTTATTAACCTTAGAGCTAAGCCCTTCGCTAAACGAGCGCCACGAAGGCTAGCTGTTATATACTGCCGTATAGTTAGCGGAAACAGCGAGTATACTCATGGTAAACACACGTTAAGGAGTGTTCTTTGTAGGTACCCTGTTGTAGCCTAACCAAACGATATTTGATTTCGGTCACGTGGAGGACTGCGATGCCCCTGAAAATTTTGATTGCCGACGACCATGACATGGTGCGCGAGACGATTGTCATGTTCCTAGACGCCGACGGCGCGACCGTTTCCCGCGCAGCGAGCACGCTGCAAGAGGCGCTGCAAATGATCGAAACCGACGGCCCGTTTGACCTGGTTCTTCTTGACTACACCATGCCCGGCATGAATGGATTAGAGGGATTGAAGACTGCTATAAAAGCCAATGGTGACAAGCCCGTAGGTCTTATCTCTGGCACCGCGACGCGTATCATAGCGGAACAGGCTTTGGCCCTTGGCGCGATCGGCTTTCTGCCAAAAACGCTTCCCGCAAAATCGCTCGTCAACGCCGTCCGCTTCATGGCCGCCGGTGAGACCTATGCCCCCGTCGACTTTATGTCTGGCAAAGATGATCCCGACGAAACCGATTTCGAAAAGGATCTGTCAGACCGGGAAAAGCAGGTCCTGCGCGGGCTTTTGAGTGCCAAATCCAACAAGGAAATCGCGCGCGATCTTGATCTTCAAGAGGTGACGATCAAGCTACACGTCAAGACGCTGTGCCGCAAACTCGACGCGCGGAACAGAACCGACGCTGCGATGATCGCCCGCAGCGCCCACTTTGTTTAACGTCACGGCTATGGATCGACAGTAGCATCAACGTCGCTTTTGCGTTCGTCGATGCCAGCTGGTTGATTTTTTCGTTTGTCATCAAGACCGTTTGGGCCTTTGCCATCGTCACGGTTTCAGCAAAGCGATGCCCGCTTCATGATCCGCCCTCCAGTGGGACCGGGCTCTGGCCAAAGGTGACCAGAGAGCCCCAAGGCTGTGGCCTGACTGGCTTTACGTCTTTACGCTAAACCAACTCTAGATCTTTTGCGATCATGCACGCATGGCTGCGGCTGCGGGCTTCGATTTTCAGAAAAATCGATTTCAAATGAACCTTGACCGTCGCTTCCGCAATACTAAGGAATTCCCCTAGTTTTTTGTTGCTGTGCCCCTCGCAAAGAAGCGCAAGCACATCGAACTCTCTTGGGGTTAAGCAACGGAATTGTTTAACATTATTGTTCGCATGATGCGATGTGTCTTCGAAAAACCGACCACCGGCCAGCATGATGCCAACGGCGTCAATGAAGCCACTTGGCCGAATGGACTTGCTGATAAAACCAGACGCACCCAGCAGGTTAGCCTTAGACGGCATGTTAAGCGATTCCGACGATGTTAAAAACGCTATGGGGGCGTCAGGCGCAGCATTTTTAATCTTATAGAAATTATCGAAATTTGACGCGTTTGGCATGTAATAATCAAGCAGGATCAAATCAAAATCCGGCAGCGCGTCTATTTTGCGGCAAGCTTCCTCTGATGTATTGGCAGAATCGACACTCGCCCCATATGTTGACAGATTGTAGATTATGATATCGCAAAACAATGCATGATCATCTATGGCGAGGATCCGTTTTCCTGACAGACCAGATATTTCCTGTGGAAATTTTGTCATTGCATTCATCTCGCACCTCAAAGGCAAACCTACTTCACCTATATGATTTACTTCTAGTCAGAGGTACCTTCATTAAGGTTACTCTCGGGTCAAAAAGGGATATAACAACTACTATTTAGATAAATATGATTGCGACCTCAAGAGTTGTGCGCAAATTTATTATTCTTTTATCGGATGATCCGAATCCCACTTTTGTAGGGTCCGTCGATCAAAGAGCAGCGCGGACCTGGGCACAGCTGTTCACATCGACTAATGGATTAAGCGACCTCAGCGAGGTCCCTAAAAGGACTAACATTAATCATAGTTGCTCAGCATATAACGCAGCGCAGAAACGCAACGGGCTGCTAACTATCTGAATAAATACTGTGAGGCGTTAAGTACCAATACTATTGGCGAGGGTCAGCATTTATAACGCTGACGGTCGTGGCCAACTATTTCTGGCTAACCAGAACAGTGCGGCATTAAAACGCACATCGCCAGACCAATGGCACCCTCTATTTACTTATGCTGGCGCTAGGACGCGGCCGGGTCGGTTCTGACCCTGAGCACCCTGCCCCGGCATTCGGTATCACCGGCGGTAAACAGCCTGTATCGACGTTCGCAGGACCGGTTGTGCCCTGACCCCTCATCCCGTGCAAAGGGAGACGATAAGTGACGAACTTTTACAATCGCGCGCTGGCGCAATTGGATCAGCTAAGATGGAAAGAGGCGCATCAAGAATTATAGCAGTTGCATAAATCAGAATGGGCTAGGATATTTCGCATGCGAGTCTCAAATATAGCTCTCAGGCTTCAAGTGCGCGGCGCGATCATCGATTACGACATCATGCCTCGCCTTGAAGTCCCAAGAACCGTAAGAAACAAACTTTCGCACAAGGGGAAACATTTCCCCCCGTCAATACATTGAAACCAGATTCAATCTTTGACACCATCATGTCGTCAACGCAGCGAAAACAAAGACCACCGCTGTTGGAATTAAGAAGTTTTTCGAACTGGCACCTGATCGATCGGGAACAACCATATCAATAACGGCATCCGACATCGAGGATCTACGCCCACGCGCCAATTTCCGAGGCCCGAAACGCTTTGGGTCAGTTAGGGAAGAGAGAGCTTTCAATCGGCCTTGCTGTGCAGCCATTCTATAGTCGTTCATTTTAGTGCGCTCCTATTTCAACCAAACCTTACTTAGTTAAGATACACCTAAAGTTATAAATTTTAGGAGTCGCCAAAAGCATCCATAACGGCAGCAAAAGTATCCAACTATATCCCTTCGGGTTAGGTGGCCTCTACTTTCGAACCTTGCACAGCAATTATTCGCATCAGATCAGGCGCTTCATCGAAATTTACGCTGCTGCGCAAATCTAGCGGTGGAATCGCGTCGAGAATCCGAAGTGGCCGCTGATGCGCACAAGCGATCCGACATGCCTCACCAACAAGCGCACGCACGGAAGACCTATGATGAAGCCCTGAAGCGCCGGGCGCAGTGTCGGTCTGATGCGATACAGAAATGACGTAGCGCGCCATTCCTTCCCGAAAGACAGGCAGACCGCAGATTTTGCGTAGCAGGCAACGCCACCAAAGCGTCAGCGCGATGATTTGCCCGGCGAATGCCATTAAGAGCTGATTGGCCGACACCTGACGCCAGCATACGGTCCCGGCGCATCGGCTGACCACTCTCATGCTTGGCAAGAAAACGGGTGTCAGATCAAGAGCGTCACTTCACGTGTTTATGCTCCAATCAGCGAGTCTGGCTCCAGTTTAACTGCGGCATCGACGAACAAACTTGGGGTAGCAGAGTGGTCGCGGGTTCGGGTCGCAGGCTGCGTGATGCACCGTTGTTACCGAATCCGCCTGGTCAGATCCCGAGTGATCTGCAGATTGGCAACGTGCCCGCGGTGCAGCCACTTCCGGGCAGTACTTCGGACCAGTGGCAGTCACGACCTCATTCCGCTACGTAAGAGTGCCGAGCCGTAGAACCCGCGTCTAGCCTAGGCCGCCGCCGGAAATGCGGTTTTCAGCGCGTCGACAAATCTAGGCAAGGCGAGAAATTCAGGCAAGACGAAATGGCGGAACGAAAGGGGTGACCACCGCCGGAGCTGCGTCAAGCCAAAGATACATAGCAGGAAACGATTGGTCTGTAATTGACAGGCCGTGAGGATTTTAGCGCGCGTCGCGGTCATGAATGGCGACACGGCGCTGGCCATAGCCGTCAAAAAACCGCAGCGCGTCTGAGGAAATGGAGAACAGTTCAGCAGCCGATTTATGCAGTAGATTTCGTGAGTTTTATTGGCCGATTGCTGCAATCAGCATATTGCAGAACCTATCACTAATGGAAAAGAAAATTTTCAGCCTCACAGAAGTTAGACCAGGTCATTGTATCGTCGACATCCACGAGCATACGTTCATTCGTCTCAATGACATTGACCGTAAAGTACAAATTCCCATCAATTGTTGTGGACCAAACACTAATATCATCTATCGATTTGACTTGACCATAGCCGACGAAGTCAATGATGTCAGAGCCCACAGTGAAATCCGTTATCACGTCAAGCTGGCTGTTTTTTTGAGCCCAAGTTCCATTCAAATCGTCCCAATCCACCATATCGCCGTTTTTGAAATCGAAGACATCAGCGCCAGCGCCACCTGACAGGATATCTGCCCCCATACCACCAGAAATCCGATCGTTACCGCTTTGGCCGTACAAAACATCGCGTCCCATACCACCAAAAAGTTGGTCATTTCCGTCGCCGCCGACGAGCCGGTCGTTGCCAAAATTACCAAAGACAATGTCATTACCGTGCACACCCAACACGACATCGTTTCCATTTCCGCCGTAAAGGCGGTCATCATGGCCCCCGCCATAGATATGATCGTTGCCGTTGCCTCCAGCTATTCTATCTGCGCCGTATCCACCAACGATTCTGTCATCGCCATCCTGTCCAACTAGAAGATCTGCAGAATTTCCACCATAAATTCTGTCATTGCCAGAACCACCATAAATCCGATCATTTCCGCCGCCACCGCCTAATATGTCAGCGCCTTGGCCTCCCAACAGCAAGTCGTTACCATTCTGGCCGAGTAATATGTCATTGCCGTTACCGCCAAAAAGGCGATCACCGTTCGCGCCACCATCTAGATAGTCGTTTCCGCCATCACCATTTAGTATATCGGAACCGGAACTGCCAAATAGCTTATCGTTGCCGTTATTCCCGATCAGTAGGTCGTTTCCATTAGCCCCAACAATGACATCATCATGCAGCCCGCCGTCGATCCTATCATTGCCGTTGCCGCCAAAAAGCTTGTCGGAACCTGTGCCGCCATTTAAAATATCGTTACCATCTTCACCATATACGGTATCGTTGCCGCTGCCCCCCCAAATCTGATCATTGCCTTGGTACCCGCGCACAAAGTCATCATTCAAACCTGCAGCAATCAGATCATCCATTCCGGTCCCTACAATTCTTTCAAGAACGTCGGATGTATTCACGTCAACATCGTTAATTGTTATGCCGTTGGTCGCGGCAATCCCCGTAGGCACAACGTTTTGCGGGTCGACATATGGAACGGTCTTGAGTTTTGAAAAATCAGGAAGCTGAGCTCTACTAATAAAATGGCTTTCCTGAGCGCCCGAGTTTGCACCCCCATTGTTGTTCATATCGACGCGAGCGCCTTCGAATGCGTAAAAGATGCTCCCTCCCGCAGGGGTGGTGATGAGGATCCACTGCTGCGGCTGCGATCCTGCATCGTTGTGAGCGCCATTAAACTCAACAATGCGCACGTTTGCCGGAAGGTTATTTAGATCAATGGCCTGGCCTTCGATCCGAAGTGTATCTCTTTGTGAATCGAAATCCTCGATCCGGCCGACAATGACGCTTGAAACTTCATTGATGTTCTTGAAGTTAATCGTGTCGTTTCCACTTCCCGTCCTTACATGGTGGCCGTGTGAAAAACTTGTTATTTTTGAAAACTGCAGGTTATCCCAATTATTCTGATCCCGGCTTCCGCTGGCATCAAATGTATGAATCTGTCCAGTTCCATTTTGCGCGATATGCGTTCTTGTCAACATTATAGGCACCCCACCTAGTTTATCTCAAAGCAATCAATTAAAATTTATAATATGATTGCTATATTCAAAGTTGGCCTGCAGGGCGGGGATAAGAGGAAACCGCCATGTAATTCAAGCTGTGCTTATGCGTAATCAATCTAAATTTTTAGAGGTAGTGCTTCACGCGGATAGAGCCGGCCTGATATTGACTACTCGCCTATACAGAAGAATAGCGGCTGCGTCCGAATGGGGACTGCGTTTCGGCTTTCCCCTCAACCAAGTCAGACATCGGGGCGTCCGTAACATGAAGCTTTGGGATGCGTCCTCAGGCAGCGTCGCTACGAGACGGTCATGTCAAAAGTCCCTAGCATAAAGGCCCTGATGCTGCGGCACTGTGGATCTGGCGCGGCACCGATCTATCGCCTGAAAGCGCCGCCTGGCTTGCCTGCCGCAACTCTGGGACCTCGTCATCCCAGCGCAGCGTCTCTTATTCAGTGCCCAAATGCTTGGTCAGCGTAATTCAGTACTGACGCCCTGGACGCGTTATGATTGGCGCAAGCATATGAAACGATGCTCTTTAGTCCGCCCGAGTTCTTGAGAATAAAGGATGGCATTAACATGTGTTGCCGACACAGACACCTTGCAGTGCCGTGCGTTAATTCAGCGCACCCCACTTTTGGGCGCTGAAAATAGAATCGAAAACTTGAGGAAGCTGAAAAACGCGCCGATCCGGTCGAGTTCTACGTCTCAATATATGTAGAGCCATATTCCATCAGATAGCAAGCCTATACGAAAGCATATCGAGCGATCTTCCGGGTGCCATTTATACCTTATTGCACGAGTGCGATTTATTAAAATTCTCTTCAATGTTCAATCAACGTCTCGTGATCAGAGCGCGTGTTTTGAAACTGCCGGCATGTTGACCCGGCCTGAATGGAAGAAAATTTATGCTTATTCCCATTTCACAAATGACGCGGGCGACTGTTGCTGCCGCGGTTTTGTCGGTGATCGGCTTTGCAGCCTCTGCTGATGCTTTGTCTAGTACGTTCGCGTTCGTCGTCGTCGAAAAGAACGATGCCGGTGTCGAAGAGCTTGTCGCGCGCAACACTGTGCGGCCGGGCGAAGTCATTCAGTACCAACTGAACCACGAGAACATGACCGACGAGGACATGGCCGGCATCGTTGTCGCAGCGCCAGTTCCCGAAGGGGTGACCATCACGCTGGGCAATCAGACAACGTCGATCAACGCGGTTTTTGAAGTGCAGGCGGACCTAGACCCCGAACTGGACGGCCTTGAATGGTCAACGCTGCCAGCGGTTCGGATGGTTGCAGGTCCCGACGGCGTCCTGCGCGAAGAACCTTTGCCAGAGACAGAGATCGCGTCGGTCCGTTGGACATACTCCGATCCCCTCGAAGCGGGCAAATCCGCGGTCAACACATACCGCGTTCGCGTCAACTAAACCACCGCGCCTCCTTTAGCGGGGCTTCCCCCACTTAAGTAGATATAAGGAAATAACGAAGTGTCTTATCAATCCCTGTTTATGCGATCGGCCAGCGTCGCCGCTTTCGGCGCAGCCATCGGTACGGCGGCTTTTGCAGCATCGCCAGAAGCCGGATCTGTCATCGGCAACCAAGCCGTTGCCACCTATACCAATGCCGCTGGCGACACGATCACCGTGACATCGAACACGGTCGAAACGATCGTCCAGCAGGTCGCTGGCGTGACGCTGACGTCCGATAATACGGAAACCATCGCGCCGGGTGGTAAGGCCTTCCTGCCGCACATCATCACCAACGAAGGCAACGGCGCAGACAGCTTTTCGCTGACCGCAGTAGAGGCGAACACTGGCACGCTGAACACCTCGCAGCTGGTGTTCTATCCTGACGCCAACATGGACGGCGTGGCCGACAGCGCGACACCGCTGAATTCTACCCCCGTTCTGGCCCCGGGCGAGCAGTTCGGCGTCGTGATCGAGGCCACCGTTGCGTCCAATGCCACTGGTACAGACACCATCACAATCACGGCGACATCCGCACTGGATGGCACAGAGCTGGCTACCAACACCGACACCCTGACGATTTCGAACGGTGCCATTGTCGAGCTGGTCAAATCGATGGTCGCTGACGCGGCATCGGGCGGAAACCCAAGCATCGTTGATGCGGGCGACACCGTGACTATCACGCTGACCTATTCCAGCACCGGTCTGGCCGCTGCGAATAACTACGTGGTGCAGGACGTTCTGGACGGCAACCTGACCTACGTGCCCGGTTCTGCGCGTTGGTCGGACTCTGCCACGCCGCTGGATGACAACAACGGCTCTACCGTCGTTGATGCCAGCAATGGGTCGAGTGAAACGATTGCGTGGGATTTTGACGACGCGCAGACCGTAAACTTTAACCTGTCGTCCGTCGGGTCGGGTCGGTCCGGCAGCGTGACATTCCAAGCCGTTGTTGCTTCTACTGCTGACGCAGGCATCATCCCCAACACCGCAACGCAAGAGGTGAACGGCGCGGCCTTCCCGCCGTCGAACACTGCTTCGATCAATGTTGATAGCACATTTAGGGTTGCCGTTGCGGATACGGCCATCAATTCAGACTTGACCATAAACGGTGCCGTTGCATCGGCGACCGATGACGATACCGCCGGCAACGATGTCGTATTGGAAACCGGCGACGTCTATCAGGGCGGCGTGATCCGTCAGGAATTCGTGCTGACCAACCTGTCGAACCAATCCGACAGCCTGTCGCTACAGGTCGCTAACGTCGATTTCCCTGATGGCACCACCTTCCGCTTTGTCGGCGCTGACGGGATTACCCCGATTGTCGGCTCTGTCGGGCCGCTCGCCGTTGGCGCAAGCGCTACGGTCACCTTGATCGCGACCCTGCCGACGGACGTGACACCGACCGCGACCACAAACTACACCGCGGTCATCTCGACGATCTCTGATGCTTCTGGTGTCACTGACATCTCGACCGCTGAATTCAGCGGTGAAGTTCTGGCGGCCGCGGTCGACCTAGAGAACGATGTTGTTGGCTCCGAAGGCGACGGCGCGGCACCGACTAACGGTATCTTGCCTTGGGTCACCACCACCACTGACCCAGGTCAGCCGGTCACTTATGACATGGTCGTCCAGAACGACGGCCCTGTGTCGGACAGCTACAACCTGTCGCTGGCTCAACCCCTTCCAACGGGTTGGACGTATGAGTTCCGCGACGCCGACGGCAATGTCGTGACCAACACCGGCACGATCCCCGCAGGCGGCAGCACGACATTCCAAGTTGTCGTCACGCCACCCGATGATGCGCTTCCGGGCGATACGCTGGTCGATATTGCGCTGACCTCTTCTGTGTCGGGTCAGGGCGACCGGATCGTGAACCAAGTCACGGTGAACGAGATCTACGACGTGCAGATCATCGACGACCAAACCGCGCAGGCAGCACCGGGCGGCATTGTCGAAATCACCCACACTGTCACCAATAAAGGTAACGTTGCCATCACCGAGGGCGCGATCAATGATAGCGGCCTTACCAACTTCTCTGGTGCGATTTTCTGGGATGCCAACGGGAACGGTGTGATTGATCCGACCGAACCAGTCATCGACAACTTCAACGATCTGACGAACGGCGTTTCTGCTGGGGTCAATGGTTTGGCACCTGGCGACAGCATCACGCTGATCTACCGCGTACAGACCCCGTCCACCAGCACGGCAGGTGTCACTGAAAACGGCACAATCACCGTGGCGACATACCTCAATGGCGGGTCGGCGACAGATGTCCATGCCAGCGACAACGCGGTCGAGGACCGGATCACCATCATCTCTGGCGACATGACACTGAACAAGTATCAGTACATCGATGCCAATTGTGACGGCACGGTCGGTACCTTCACCAAAACCCGTCAGGACGTCGATCCCGGTCAGTGCATCCGCTACTTGGTCGAGGGCGAAAACACCGGCTCGTCGGCAGCAGACAACGTCACCATCTTTGATGCGGCGCCTGCCTATACCGCGATCACAAACTGTAGCAATGCCTGCGGCGAAACCACCTTCCCTGCAGGAAGCACCGCGGCTGCGACCTCGACAAACATCTCGAGCGATCACGGGACGGTCCTGCCCGGCGGGTTTGCCCGGTTGGAGTTCACCGTTCAGGTGAGCAACTAAGCGAACCCAAGGCACCCCCCTAAGACACTGTCCCCCCAGACGTCGGGGGGGGTGCCCACTTTTCCCTATTTCTTTGACACTCGGTATCCTTCCAGGAGCAGGTTTATGCGCAAATTCATTCAATCAGCCGGCTTCCGCGCTATGACACTCCTGCGAACCGCAGCACTGATGCTGATCTTGTTGTCAAATGCAGCCCTGTTTTCTGCGGCCGCGATGGCAAGCCCCGTACCCGGCGGCACAATCATCCGCAGCATCGCCAACGCGACATATTTCAACACCGCCCTTGGCATGGTTGAAACCGTGCAGTCTAACCGCGTCGAGGCAATCGTCATGTCGGTGCCCGGCCTATCAGTTGCGGGATACTCTGCACTGCTGATGACCCGCGGTAGCATCGCGCAGTATTATTTCGATGTCGTCAATTCCGGCAATGTGACGCTGAACGCGCTGATGCACGTCGAAGACCAGCTTGGCGCATCCATGATGGGCGGCGGGCAGCTTGTCGCTGACCTAAACGGGAACGGCATCATTGATGGCAACGAGCGGTCCATCAACCTTGCGCTGCCCATGAAATTGCTTCCCGGACAGCGGTTGCAACTGATTTACGAATTCCGCGTCTCGACCAATACCGTTTTGGGCGACGCCATGCGGTCGGCCCTTATCGTCACAGCAACGGTTGACGGCGACCCGAATGCCACAGCGCCGGTCCAAGGGACAGCGCAAGGCATCACGACCATCGTTTCCGGCGCGCTGACGATCACGAAATCCCAAGTCGTGCGCGACAACGATCATATCACGCAGCTTGATTACACCCTGCGGGTGCGCAACAATTCAGAACAAGCGGTCCCCAAGTATGATAGCATCGACGGCGCACCCCTGCGCATTGATGGCACCCAGCGCGCAGGCATTTTAGTGCGCGACGTCATGCCATTGAACACCGTTTTTGCCGGCATCGCCGATGCGGGCGGCATGGAGGCATTGTATCACCGCGCAGGCGATCCCCAGCATGACTACCTGACGCAGCAGCCTGCTGTCGCGGCCGATATCGACGCCGTGGCGTTCTTTATGGCTGATGACTATGACATCGGTCAGTCGCGGGACCCGTCCTTTACGGTCAACGTCCCAAAGCCGCTTGGCGATGTAGAGGTTGCAAACACAGCCACGACCTATCTAGAGGAAGACGGCCAAAGCCTGACGCTGTCATCCAACACCACCTTTTATGATCGCACAGGCTCTGGCGCTGGCGCGCTTCGTTTCGAATATCCAGACACCGCGACCGACCAAATCTATGGCACTGCGGGCAGCGACACTCGCCTGCGCGTCACGTCTGGCAGCTGTAACCTGTCTGGGGACGCCGATCTTGTCACGATCACAGTGCGCAGCGCGCTGACCGGCGACATCGAAAACCTGACCGCCACCGAAACTGGCCCAAACACCGGCGTGTTCCTGACCGCTGCGCTGCCCCTGGCCCGCATGGACCCAAGCCGCGCTGGCGACGGTGTGATGGCGACCACGCCGGGCGATACGCTGTTCGCAACAGCCGAGTGCGGCGGCGTGCTGCTGGACGACGAACTGCTGATCGATCCGGGCAACTTCTTGTTCAACTCTGTCACCAATGACGCGATCGAAGGCGTCGAAATCGTGCTGGTCAATGCGGCGACCGGGGCCACTGTCCTGCGCAGCAATACGGACGAGCGCGGCTTCTTTTCGCTGGGTCAGATTGCGGCGGGCCGCTACCGCTATGAGGTGCTGAATGCGCCGGCTTGGATTTTTCCGTCGGTCCGTATGGATTTCACGGGCTTTCGCAAGACCGTCACAAGCGCCGGGTTTGGTAACCTGTTTACCCACGCGGGCGGCATGGTTCATGTGTCCGATATCCCCGTTGATCCGTTTTACGGCGCGCCCCTGTCCTTGGACAAAAACGCCAACACGGACACCGTCACACAGGGCGAATTTGTGACCTATTCGCTGGGTTTCACCAACAACATGCACCAGGCCCTGATCGGCGCAGAGCTGCTGGACCGCCCTGCGCGCGGCGTGATGCTAGTGCCCGGATCGGTTCTGCTGAACGGTACCGCCCTGCCCGATCCCGTCGATGCGCAAGGCGGCGATCTGCTGTTCGACCTTGGCACGCTAGAGCCGCTGTCCAATCACGAGCTGACCTACGTCATGCGCTTTACCGCAGCCGCAGTTGAGGGCCGCAATGAAAACACGGCCGTCCTGTCGGGCCGCCAAGCGGGCACTGGCACGCTGCGCCAATCCCCGGTGGCCCGCGCAATGGTGCGCCTGAACAATTCGGGCGGCGTCTTTGCCCGCGAAGGCACGGACATTGGATCTGTGTTTATGGATTGCGACGGCGACGGCATCCGCGGCGACATCACCGAACCGGGCATTCCCGGCGTCAGGATCGTCACCCAAGAAGGCCTGTCCGTCGTGACCGATATCGACGGCAAGTATTCGCTGTTCGGCCTGCGCCCCGTCACCCACGCCTTTTTGGTGCAGGACGAAACCTTGCCCATCGGTACCGCTGTGACCGTCACGCGCACAAATGACCTGATGCGCGGCGGCTCTCGCCTGATCCCGCTGCGCAAGGGCGAGCTGCGCGCCGAACACTTCGCCGTTGCGGACTGTACGCCAGAGGCGATGGTTGAGGTCGCAAAGCGCCGCACGCATTTTGACGAAGCGGCAGGGATCAACACGCTGACCGCGTCCGATCTGCCAATCACCAGCCAAGGCGCGCCCGTGCGCTCCTCTCGCGGGGAACAGGGCATTGCGACCACGACGCAGTTGACCACTGGCATGCTGGATGCAGAGCAAGAAGCACGCGAAGATGTGGCCACCAAAGCCGAAGCCATCGCACGCCGCGAGCCTTTGGACGCGATGATCCGCACGCTGAATTCAGAGCCGGGCTTTATCGACCTTCAGGACGGCCAAACCGTTGATCGCAGTACCCAGAACATCCGCGTCAAAGGCAAGGCTGACCTGACCCTTGCGCTGGCGCTGAATGGCCGGCCGCTGGGGGCCGACCGTGTCGGCCAGCGCACCAGCTGGGAGGCAAATAACGTCCAAGCCGCAGAATTTATCGCGGTCAAACTGGACCCCGGCAAAAACACCTTGGCCCTGATCGGCAAAGACGGCTTTGGGATCGAACGTGTCCGCACCGAGATCACTCTGATCGCACCCGGCGCACCCGCAAAGTTCGAAATCATCATGCCAGAAACGGCCTCTGCCTCTCCGGTGTCGATCGTTCCGGTTGTTGTGCGGGTGCTGGACGCACGCGGCATGCCGGTTCCGGCCTCTGGCACGGTGACACTGGATGCGCGCATGGCCTTGTGGGACGTGACCGACATTCGCCCCGGCACCCCCGGCGTGCAGGCCTACCTTGATAACGGCGAAGCCACCTTTGGCCTGATCCCGCCGCAAGTTTCTGGCACCGACCGTATCACTGTGACGGGGAACTTTGGCACAGCCGAAGCGACCATCGCCTTTACGCCCAACCTTGACGAACGCATTCTGATCGGCGTGATTGAGGGTGCCGTGTCCTTGGGGGGCAACGATATTCCACTGCTACCCAAAGATCGGTTCAGCAGCTTCGAGGATACGGCGACCGGCCTGCGCGGCGAAGTGTATCTGAAAGGCGCAATTCGCGGCGACGCCCTGCTGACCCTGCGCTACAGCTCTGACCGCGACACCGAAGACCGCCTGTTCCGCGACATTCGCGGCGACGAATACTACCCCGTGTACGGCGACAATTCCGAACGCGGGCAGGATGCACAATCGTCCAGCAATTTGTTCGTCAAAGTTGAAAAGGGCCGCTCTTATATCCTTTACGGCGATATCGCGATCGAGCCTGAATCCAGCGCGCTGCGCCTTGACGGCATGCGCCGCGTGACCACCGGTGCCAAGGCGCATTGGGAAAACGACAAGGTGTCCGTCACCGTCTTTGGTGCCCGCACAGCGCAACAGCAGCGCGTGCAAGAAATCCGCGGACGCGGTGTGTCTGGCCCCTATGACATCGACTTGGGCGATTATGTCCAAGGCTCTGAACGGGTCGAAATTCTGGTCCGCAATGAGCGCGGCGGCGATATCCTGACCACAACCGCCATGCGCCGCGGCACCGACTATGTCCTTGATTTCTTTCGTGACACGCTGACCTTTAACGCGCCTGTCCGTCAGTTCGACCTGGACGGAAACCCCGTATCAATCCGCATCACCTATGAGACATCGGAAGCCGGAGCAGAGCGCTATTGGCTGTATGGCGGCGAAGTGAACTATGCCGTCAGCGACCAAATCACAGTTGGCGCGCGCGCTGTGCATGCGGATGCCCCTGCGGGCAATCCGGCTGATGAACGCATCCAGTCTGGCTACATCCGCCATGAAGGCGAAAATGGCGGCGTATTTGAGGCCGAGCTGGCCCGATCAGAGAACGCACGCGGCCAAGTCGATAACGCGGCGCGCCTGTCGTACGACCTGCAGACGGAGTTTCATCGCCTCAGCTTTGAGGCCATCCACACTGGCAAAAACTTTAACGCCAGCGGCGGTCTGGCCCGTCCCGGCACCACACAGGTTCGCCTAAGTTATGGGTATGACATCGACAAAAACAGCGACCTTGTCATCGGAGCCGACTTTGTCCGTGACCGGATCAATGACCTCGACCGCCTGACGCTGGAAGCGATCTATTCGCGCCAGATCAACAAACGGCTGCGGGGCGACATCGGTTTGGAATATCGCCACGACCAAAACGGCGCGACGACCGAGGCAGGCACCGCCATCATCCTTGGGGCGCATTGGACCCCCCTTGGCCGCGATAACACCGTGATCGAAGCTGAATTGCGCCAGCCCCTGAACATTGGCGGCGATCAACCGACCGAACTGACCCTTGGCCTGTACCGAGAGGCCGCACTAGGCTGGCGCGTATTTAACGAGGTCGAGCTTCAGTTTGGCGACGATATCGTCATGCCCCGGTCCACGCTTGGCTTTACCTTTCAGATGAACAAATGGCTGTCCGGCCGGACCGAATTCAGCCGCGGTGCCAATGAAACGGATACGACCCTGAACCAAGGGCTGTCGGCGCAGTTCAAGCTGAATTCGTTAACGACGCTGAACATGGGCATCGAACATTCCCGCCTGCTGGACGCAGAAGAGGCGAAGATGACCAGCCTTGCGATCGGGGCCAAATGGGGCTCTGACGAGACCGATTGGGTGGGTGACGCCGATTTCGACACCACCTTTGAAAAATCCGGCACCACCTATTACGGCAACTTGGGGCTGGCGGGGCAGATCACACCTGATCTGACCGTGCTTGGCCGGACCCGCATCGCCGTCGACAACCGCAACGGCCAAAACCGCCAACGTGTGCGGACCCGCGTCGGTGCCGCCTACCGCCCCCTGACCGACCCCCGGCTAGAGGTTCTGGCGTGGTACGAGCATCGCCTTGAAAAGCTACACAATACGACCAAAAGCCACCTGTGGTCGGTTGATGCAAGCTATGAGGTTGATGCCGACCTGCGGGTGAATGGTAAATATGCCGGGCAGCACCAGTCGATCGAGCTTACCAACACCTTTGCCACATCGTTGACGCAACTGGTTCAAGCCGGCGCAAACTATGAATTTGGCGGTGATCGGTTCCAGATTGGCGTGAACGGGGCGTATCTGTGGGATGATACCAACAGCGCGACCTGGGGTCTTGGGGCCGAATTCGGGTTCGTCCCGGCCAAGGGCACGTTGCTTGCGCTGGGATACAACCTGACGGGCAGCCAACTGCCGCAGCAGGATGCGCTTTATCAAAAAGGGCTGCATCTGCGCTTTGATCTTTTGCTGGACAACTCTCTTTGGGACCAGCTTGACGGATTCCTTGGCGACTAGGGGGCGCTGGTCATCAAGGAAGGGCCGCGCCGCATGCGCATGTGCGGCGCGGCCCGCTTACTTTCGCCCATGCGTCCACGCGGGCATCATGTTCGCAAAAGGATGATCCACCTATCCTTATTCTCTGGCAACTGACCGGTTGTGCAAATGAACATACCGGCGAAATAGGCCAATATAGCTTCAACACAGACTAAGTTGATGGAGAGTTCCAATGCATAAAATTGCAGTCGCTGCCGCGCTTTCAATTTTACCACTCTTCGCCCCGCAGGGGGCGCAGGCTGAATTTAATTCCTTATCTGAATTTACGATATCGACAAAAAATGTATTCAACTATGACGTTCGCCCCTATATGCCGCAGGACGCCGTACGTCTAAGCGCAGGAACGATCACCGAAGCATCGTACCAGCGCCCCCGCGATGCGTTTATTGACGGCAAATCCGCCCCGGCAACCAATCTGAAACACCTGATCGGTTGGGCTGAAGCAGGGCGCAATGGTTATGACGCGGTGCAACATGGCGCACGGATCGGGCCGAACAAACGCCCGACTCAGATGACGATCGGTCAAATAAAGCAATGGATCAGAGCAACACCCGGTCAGCCCCATGCGATTGGCCGCTATCAGTTTATTCCCGCCACGCTTGATACCCTCGTGCGTGAAATCGGGTTTAGCGCCAACACGGTCTTCACCGCCGACGTGCAGGATCGCCTGGCCGATCTGTTGCTTGAGGACGCAGGCTACAGCCTTTTTGTTGATGGTAAAGTCAGCCGCCACCAGTTCATGGATAATTTGGCAAAGATTTGGGCGGGTTTTCCGACCTCGACCGGCAGGTCGTTTTATCACGGCTATGCAGGAAACTATGCCACCATCAGCTGGAACGAATTTGATCATCACATGGCGAGCATTTTCAAACAGTAAATCGAAATTCAGCTTTTGGATTGGCGCTTCCTTGAATTTCCCAATTCATGCATAAAGCGGCGTGGATTGCACTTTAGGGCGCGGACCATGTAATCGGCTGAAGCGTACACATCCTGTATGCCCCCCCTTCCCGCACGAAAGACGGGTCTAGGCACCGCTTTCGCGCGATCTGGCTCGATTGCTGATCCAGATCAACGACCATATCGCGGCTTGCTGGCACGTTTAGGGTGAACCCGATGCGGAGCCTGACAGCATGCACAGCGAAACCTCTGCCCCCGAGGGGCAGGATCTGAACGACGGATATGTGGTGTCGGTGCGCGGCGCAGTGGTCGATGTGTGTTTCGATACCGCACTGCCCGCGATCAATGATGCGCTGTCCGTGCAGTGGGAAAATGACGCGCCGCTGATCCTAGAAGTGCAAAGCCACCTTGATCCCCGCACCGTGCGGACCGTGGCGTTTCAGTCGACGGCTGGCCTGCAACGCGGGGTGCCGGTCGCAGCGACGGGCGGCCCGGTTAGCGTGCCGGTCGGCCCTGCGATTTTGGGGCGATTGCTGGATGTGGTGGGCAATCTGCGGGACGATGGCCCTGTGCTGCCCGATGACACACCGCGCCGGTCGATCCATGCCGCCCCGCCCGCACTGCGTGACCAGACGCCCACGACCGAGGTATTCGAGACGGGCATCAAGATTATCGACCTGCTGACGCCGATGGCGCAGGGCGGCAAGGCTGCGATGTTCGGCGGCGCGGGCGTTGGCAAGACCGTGCTGGTGATGGAACTGATCCGGGCGATGGTCGAAGGCTATGATGGGATCTCTGTCTTTGCAGGCGTGGGCGAACGGTCGCGCGAAGGGCATGAACTGCTGACTGAAATGCAGGACTCCGGCGTGCTGGACCGCACAGTGCTGGTTTATGGCCAGATGAATGAACCGCCCGGCGCACGGTGGCGCGCCCCGATGACAGCGCTGACGATTTCCGAATATTTCCGCGACACGCGGCATCAGAACGTGTTGCTGCTGATGGATAACGTCTTTCGCTTTGTGCAAGCCGGGGCAGAGGTGTCCGGGCTGCTGGGGCGTCTGCCGTCGCGGGTGGGCTATCAGCCGACGCTGGCGACCGAAGTCGCGGCCTTGCAGGAACGCATCGCCAGCGTCGCAGGCTCGTCCGTCACGGCCATTCAGGCGGTCTATGTCCCGGCCGACGATTTCACCGATCCGGCGGTCACCACCATTTCCAGCCACATGGACTGCGTCATCGTGCTGTCGCGCAGCCAAGCCTCCGAAGGGTTTTATCCTGCGATTGACCCGCTGGCCTCATCCTCGATGCTGCTTGATCCGCTGGTGGTCGGCGTCGATCATTACGAGACGGCAGAAGCCGTGCGCCAGACCCTTGCCCGGTTCCGCGAACTGACCGACATCATCTCTTTGCTGGGGGTCGAGGAATTGGGTCAGGCGGACCGTCTGATCGTGAAACGCGCCCGCCGCTTGCAGCGGTTTTTGACCCAGCCCTTTATGGTGACAGAGGCGTTTACCGGCGTTCCCGGCGCACGGGTCACGCTGGCCGATACGCTGGCGGGATGCCGCGCCATTCTGGACGGGGCCGCTGACGATTGGGACGAAAGCGCGCTTTATATGGTTGGCACGCTGGCAGACGCAGAGGCAAAGAACGCCGCAGCCGCGCGCCCTGCCCCCAAAGTCGCCGCAAAAAAGGACGCCGCATGAAACTGCGCATCGTCACCCCTTTATCCGTCGTCGTGGAAACCGAAATCGACAGCCTGCGGGCCGAGGATTCCAGCGGCAGCTTTGGCATCCTGCCGGGCCATGCCCCGTTCCTGACGGCGCTTGCGATATCCGTCGTCACGTGGCGCAAGGAAGGCACGGATCATTTCTGCGCAGTACGCGGCGGCGCGCTCAGCGTGGCAGGCGATGTGTCCATCGCGACGCGCGAAGCCATCACAGGCGACAATCTTGCGACCCTTGATGCAGACGTGCTGGCACGGTTCCGGTCTGACGCCGACGCAGAGCGGATCGACCGCACCGCCGCCACAACCCTGCAGCTCAATGCCATCCGCCAGATGGTCAACCGCCTATCGCTGGGCGCCGACGCAGGAGAGTTCCGATGACCCCGGACGACGATGACCCCCTTGTGCGCCAAGCCCGCCTGCGCCGCGACCGCCACGACCGCTGGCTGCGCGAAGGCGATATGTCCGTTGGCCGCAGGTTGGCGCAGATCGGCGTGCTGGGCTGGATGATCGTGGTTCCGATGCTGGCCGGGATCTTTACCGGGCGCTGGCTGGATGCACGCTTTGGCGACGGGATTTTCTGGACGGCCCCTTGCCTGATGCTGGGCCTTGGATTGGGCGGCTGGACCGCATGGAATTGGATGAACGCGGAATGATTGCAGACCTGCCGATGACCCTAAGCTTGCCCGCCAGCTTTGGCGGCGGAATTGTGCTGGGATTTGCCTATTTCTGGGCGCTGCGCGAAACCGCGCGCCTGATCGTCAACGGGGGGCATCCGGCGCTTGGATTGGCGCTGACGCTTGGGCGGCTCGGGCTGATCGGCGCGGGGTTTTACGTGGCCGTGCTAGCGGGCGGGGCTGCCTTGATTGCCGCATTGGCAGGCGTGCTTGTCGCAAAAGCCGTGATGCTGCAGGTCGCGCCATGATGTCGCCGCTGGAATCCACCGTCCTGTTCAGCATCGGCCCGGTGCCGATCACGCAGGCGGTTTTGACGACATGGGGCATCATGGTCGTTCTGGTCGCAGGGGCCTTTGCCATGACCCGCAACCTAACCGTCCGGCCCAGCAAGCGGCAGGCCGCGCTGGAACTGATCGTCGCCACCATCGACACCCAGATCACCGAAACCACCGGGGCGGCCCCCGCGCCCTATCGCGGTTTCATCGGCACGCTGTTCATGTTCATTCTGGTCGCCAACTGGATATCGCTTATTCCGGGGATGGAACCGCCGACCGCCCAGTTGGAAACTGACGCGGCGCTGGCGCTGCTGGTGTTTGCATCCGTGATCTGGTTCGGCGTGCGCGGCGCAGGGGCTGGCGGCTATTTGCGGTCCTTCACCCGGCCCAACCCGATCATGATCCCCCTCAATATCCTGCAAAGCCTGACGCGCGTTTTTTCGATGTTCGTGCGCCTGTTCGGTAACGTCATGAGCGGCGTTTTCGTCATCGCCATCGTGGCATCGCTGGCCGGACTGCTGGTTCCGATCCCGCTGATGGCCCTCGATCTGCTGACGGGGCTGGTTCAGGCCTATATCTTTGCCGTCCTCGCGATGGTCTTCATCGCCGCCACGATTACGGACGGCGCTCCCACTACACAAAAGGACTCCTAATGGACTATCTTCCGCATATCAGCATCATCTGCGCGGCCTTTGCCGTATCTTTCGGTGCCATCGGGCCAGCCTTGGCCGAAGGCCGCGCCGTGGCCGCCGCGATGGACGCCATCGCCCGCCAGCCAGAGGCAGCGAATACGATTTCCCGCACCCTGTTTGTCGGCCTTGCCATGATCGAGACGACGGCGATCTATTGCCTTGTGATCGCGCTGCTTTTGCTCTTTGCCAATCCGCTTTTGTCATGACCATCGACTTTTGGACGCTTGGCCTGCAGGCGATCAACGTCGGGGTCCTGATCTGGCTGCTGTCCCGCGTGTTCTGGACCCCCATCGCCGCCGCCATCGGGGCGCGGCAAACAGCGACGCAAACCGCGCTGGATGACGCTGCAGATGTGCAGGCCAAGGCAGATGCCGCACTGGCTGACGTCACGCAGGCCCGCGCGGGCATTGCCGCAGAACGGACAGCCGCGCTCGCCGAGGCCGCGCGCGAGGCTGAAGCGCAGAGCAAACAAGCCGCCGCCGCTGCGCAGACGCAGGCCGATACGCTTTTGGCTGCGGCAAAGGCCACTGCGATGGCCAAGGCAGAGGACGACCGCGCCGCGGCCAATGCCGCATCAGCGACGCTTGCGGTTGCCATGGCGCGCAAGCTTTTGGCGGGGCTGGATACGCAGGTTGTACAAGCCGCGTTTCTGGATCGTTTGGTCGCCGGGATCGCGGAAATGACGCCAAGCGATCGCGCCGCCCTTGTCGCCACGCCGGGCGGCATCGACCTTGTCAGCCCCGATGCGCTGGACGCAGCGGCTCAAGCCAAGGTCACGGCGGCGGTCCACAAGGCGCTTGGCGGTAAGCCCGATCTGCAATTTGTCACTGATCCCGCGCTGATCGCAGGAGGAGAGCTGCGCACGGCGCATTTCACGCTGCACAACAGTTGGCGCGCCGATTTGGACGATATCGCCGGGGCGCTGACCGATGCCGCGTGATCCCGAAACGGACTGGCTGTCCGCCGCACAGCAGACATTGGACACAATGACACTCTCCCCCCGCGCCGCCCATCGCGGCCGGGTCGAAGAGATCGGCGACGGCGTCGCCATGATCTCTGGCCTGCGCGATGTGGGGCTGGACGAGGTGTTGCACTTTTCAGGCGGGCAAACCGGATTCGCCCGCGTGCTGGACCCGGACCAGATTGGCTGCGTCCTGCTGGACGGCACCACGCAGGTCGAGGCTGGCGACGCCGTCTACGGCACGGGCACCGTTGTGGATGTGCCTGTCGGCGCGGGCCTGCTGGGGCGCATCGTCGATCCCTTGGGCCGCCCGCTGGATGGCAAGGGCGCGATCACGGCAGACACCCGCATGCCCATTGAACGCGCTGCCCCCGCGATTATCGACCGCGATCTGGTGACCGAGCCCGTGCAAACCGGCGTCGTCGTCGTCGACACCCTGTTCCCCCTTGGCCGCGGCCAAAGAGAGTTGATCGTGGGTGATCATTCGACCGGGAAAACGACGCTCGCTATAGACGCGATCATGGCGCAGGCGCACAGCGATATGATCTGCGTCTATGTCGCCATCGGGCAGAAATCGTCCAGCGTGCGCCGGGCGATTACCGCACTGCAAACGGCAGGCAATTTTGACCGCTGCATCGTGGTGGTCGCCAGCGCCGCCAGCGCGCCGGGCTTGCAATGGATCGCGCCCTATGCGGGCATGACGATGGCCGAACACTTTCGCGACGCGGGCCAGCACGCGCTGATCGTCATCGACGATCTGTCCAAACACGCCGCAACCCACCGCGAAATCGCACTTTTGACACGGCAATCGCCGGGCCGCGAGGCCTATCCCGGCGATGTATTCTATATCCACGCCCGCCTGCTGGAACGCGCGGCCAAGCTGTCGGCGGCCCTTGGTGGCGGATCGCTGACCGCCTTGCCGATTGCCGAAACCGTGGCAGGCAATCTGTCGGACTATATCCCGACCAACCTGATTTCGATCACCGACGGGCAGATCGTTCTGGATGCGGCGCTGTTCCATCAAGGCCAGAAACCGGCGGTGGATGCGGGCCTGTCGGTCAGCCGCGTTGGCGGTAAAACGCAGGCGAAACTGCTGCGCACCGCCGCCGGTACCCTGCGGCTGGACTATGCCCAGTTTCTGGAACTCGAGGTGTTTACCCGCTTTGGCGGCATGCCCGACGGGCGCGTGCGCAGCCAGCTGACGCGCGGTGCCCGGATCAGAGAGGCGCTGCGCCAAGACCAGCACACCCCGTTCCGATTGGCCGACGAGGTGGCGCTGATGATGGCGGTGCAGGCGGGCCTGCTCGATGCAGTGCCCACCAGCGCCGTGGCCGCATTTCGCGCCGGGGTGCCCGCGCGGCTGGACCAACAAGCCGCCGCGCAGGTGCAGACCATTACCGACACCAGCACGCTTGATGACACAGGCCATGCCCACCTTTTGGACGTGCTGAACGCGTATGCCGAAACCTTTGCCGTGCAACCATGACCGCGCGGCTGGCCGATATCACCGCCCGGATCGAAGGCATCCGCCAGCTGGGGGCGGTGGTGAACGCGATGAAGGGTATTGCCTCGGCCCGCGCGCATGTCGCCCGCGATCAGGTCACTGCGGTGGATAGCTATGCCGCGACGCTGGCGGCAGCGATGGCGCAGGTCGTCGGCGCGCAAGCGCAGGCTGCAACCGGCACAGCAGACACACCGACCGGGCTGCTGGTGTTTTGCGCCGAACAAGGCTTTGCCGGGGCGTTCAGCGAACGGGTGCTGGACACCATCCCGGCAGATGCACCGCTGTTCCTGATCGGCACGCGCGGGCTGTCTGTCGCGGCGAGCCGTGACATCACGCCGGACTGGCACGCCGCCCTGCCGTCTCACTCGACCGGGATGCCAAAGCTGGCAGAAGCGATCACCACAGCGATCTTTGCCGCAATGGCCAAGGGCGACATCGGCAGTCTTGATGTGATCCACACAAGCTGGGAGGCCGGGCGACCAAGCGTGGCGCAGCACAGGCTTTTGCCGCTTGATCTGTCTGCCCTGCCCGCCCCAACCGGTGCTGACGTGCTGACGCAACTGCCGCGCACCGCGCTGATTGAAGGGCTGTCGCAGGATTACCTGCACGCGCTGATCACCCGCGCCGCCCTGCACGCCTTTGCCGCCGAAAACGAGGCGCGGATGCAAGCGATGACTGCCGCAGGCCACCAGATTGAAGACGAGCTAGCCGTATTCGAGGCCCGCCTGCGCCACGTCCGCCAAAGCGCGATCACAGCCGAGATTATCGAACTTGGCACCGGCGCTGCCGCCGCCGGACCGGCAAGATAACGCCAACACGGCACCGCGCCCTGCACAACTTTGACCTGTATCAACATCAGCCCGCGCCAATGGGACTATCAGGGGGACAAGGGGCTGCCTGCTGCGCCTCGTTCCAAAGGACATCCCATGCCAAGCCACATCAAGCTGATCGTCCCCGCGCCCAATAACCAAGACATTCCGCCACCCGCCCACGTGGCGGTGATCCCGCCACCCGTGCCAGAGACTCTGTTCGAGGCGCTCGACCGGGATATGCATGGCCGCATGGCGCAGGCGACATTCGGGATCGCGCCGTCTGTGCTGGCAGAGGCTTGGGTGGACTGGGCCGTCCACATCGCGGCCTCGCCGGGCAAACAGCTTAGCTTGGTGCAGCAGGCGATGAAGGACACGCAGACGTTCTGGATGTCTGCGCTTGGCCTGCAACCCACCGCGGTACCTGACGACCGGCGCTTTGCGTCCGATCACTGGAAGGCTTGGCCGTTCAACGTGCTGGCGCAGACCTATCACCAGAACTGGACGCTGCTGCAGAACGCCACCACGGGCGTGCACGGTGTCACCCCGGCGCATGAAAACCTGATGGCCTTTACCGCAGGGCTGCTGACCGATGCGGCGGCCCCGTCGAACTTTGCCATGACCAACCCCGATGTGCTGGCCGCGACGGTCAAAACCCGCGGCCAGAATATGCTAGAGGGCCTGCGCAACCTGTCCCACGACGCCCTGCACAAGGGCGATCCGTCGACCGCGTTCAAGGTCGGGCACGATCTGGCGGCCACGCCGGGCAAAGTGGTGTACCACAACGACCTGATGGAGCTGATCCAATACGCCCCCACGACCGCAAAAGTGCGGCCAGAGCCGATCCTGATCGTGCCCGCGTGGATCATGAAGTATTACATCCTTGATCTGTCCCAGCATAATTCGTTGGTGAAATACCTCGTCGGACAAGGCTACACCGTGTTCATGGTGTCGTGGAAAAACCCCGAAGCCAGCGACCGCAATCGCAGCATGGAGGATTATCGCAAGCTTGGCGTCATGGACGCGATTGATGCTGCCTGCGCCATCACTGGTGCGCCGCAGGTGCACGCGATGGGCTATTGCCTTGGCGGCACGCTGCTGTCGATCGCCGCTGCCACCATGGGACGCGACCATGACGACCGCCTTGCGACCGTCACCCTGTTGGCCGCCCAAGTCGATTTCACCGAAGCCGGCCCCCTAAAGCTGTTCATCAACGAGGCCGAGGTCACGTTGATCGAGGATATGATGGAGTCGCAGGGTTTCCTGACCTCTGACCAGATGGCCGGGGCCTTTGCCCTATTGCATGCACGCGATCTGATCTGGGCCCCGATGATCCGCGACTACATGCTGGGGGAACGGGGCGATGCCTTTGACCTGATGTTCTGGAACGCCGACGGCACGCGGATGCCGTCGCAGATGCATGCGGAATACCTGCGCAAACTGTTCCTGCACAACGATCTGGCCGAGGGGCACTACCACGTTGGCGGCAAGGCCATCGCCCTGACCGATATCAAGGTGCCGCTGTTCGTCGTCGGCACCGAGGACGACCATGTCGCCCCTTGGCCGTCGGTCTATAAACTGCACCTATTTGCCGATACGGACATAATCTTTACCCTGACCAGCGGCGGCCATAACGCAGGCATCGTGTCAGAGCCGGGCCATCAGGGCCGCCACTTTCGCACAAGCGAGGCGGCCGAAGGGGCCGCCTTTCGCGATCCCGGCGACTGGCTGGCAGATACTGAACCGCAAGACGGATCATGGTGGCCTGTGCTGACAGATTGGCTCCTCGTGCGGTCCGGTAAGGACATACCCCCGCCGCCCATGGGCCAGCCAAATGGGCGTTATAAGGCAGGGGCAGACGCCCCAGGTGCCTATGTGATGCAGCCATGAACGCGCTGGCTGGTAAAGTGGCGCTGGTACTGGGCGTGGCCAACGCCCAGTCCATCGCCGCAGGTTGCGCGCAGGCCTTTGCGGATGCGGGCGCTGATGTCGCGCTGACCTATCAAGGGGCAAAAGCGCGCCCTTTTGTCGAACCGGTCGCCGCGGCTGTGGGGGCCAAATTGCTTTTGCCGCTCGACGTCACGGTCGAGGGAGAGATGGAGGCCGTCTTTGCCGCCGTTCAGGCGCGCTGGGGGCATGTGGACATCCTTGTCCATTCCCTTGCGTTCTGCGGGGCAGACGATTTGCACGGACGGGTCACCGATTGCAGCGCGGCGGGCTTTGCGCAGGCGATGGATATTTCCGTCCATTCGCTGATCCGCGCCGCGCGTCTGGCGGAACCGCTGATGCATGCGGGCGGTACGATCCTAACGATGTCGTATTATGGCGGCGAAAAGGTCGTGGATAATTACAACATCATGGGGCCAGTCAAAGCCGCATTAGAGGCGGTTGTGCGCAACCTTGCGGTTGAACTGGGGCCACGGCAAATCCGCGTCAATGCCCTGTCACCGGGACCGCTGCGCACCCGCGCCGGGTCCGGCATTGCGCATTTCGACGCGCTGGTCGACGCGGCGCGCGACCGGGCACCGGAACAGGCGCTGGTCACGGTCGCAGACGTCGGCGACGTCGCCGCGATGCTGGCATCCGACGGTGCCCGCTGCGTCACCGGAGAGGTCGTGCACATCGACGGTGGCCTGCATGTCCGCGCCTGAGCCTGAAGGCCAATTCATCGAAAACCGCACCTTTGCTGAACTGGCCGTGGGCGACACGGCACAGTCGGTGCGGACCCTAACGCCGCGCGACATATCGCTTTTCGCGGTCATGTCGGGCGACGTGAACCCGGCGCATGTCGATGCGGCCTATGCGGCGACTGACATGTTCCACGGCGTCATTGCCCATGGCATGTGGGGGGCCGCGTTGATCAGCGCTGTTCTGGGCACGCAGTTGCCTGGGCCGGGAACAATCTTTCTGGACCAAAGCCTGTCGTTCAAGGCCCCTGTTGCGCTTGGCGATACGATCACGACCCGCATTACAGTGACCGAAAAGTTGAACAAAGGCCGCGTCTTGCTTGCCTGCGCCTGCATCAATCAGGACGGCGTCACCGTGATCGACGGCATCGCCCGCGTCATCGCGCCTTCGGACAAGGTGCACCGCCCCCGCTTTGTGTTGCCAGAGGTCACGCTGCATGCCCCTGCCGCCCAATATGCCCGCCTTGTCGCCGCGACGACGGATTTGACGCCCGTGCACACTGCCGTCGTGCATCCGTGCGACGCCCTGTCCCTGACGGGCGCCTTGGACGCCGCCGCGCGGGGCATCATCGTGCCGGTTCTGATCGGTCCCGCCGGGCGCATCGCTGCGGCTGCCAAAGCGGCGGGCCGCGATCTGGATGCGATAGAGGTCATCGACGTCCCCCACAGCCATGCCGCAGCCGCAACGGCCGTCGCGCTTGCGAAAGCCGGCAAGGTCGCGGCGCTGATGCAGGGGGCACTGCAGACGGACGAGCTGATGGCGGAGGTGATGGACGCAGCCCTTGGCCTGCGCACCGAAAGGCTGATGAGCCATGTTTACGTGCTGGACGTCCCGACCTATGCCAAACCGCTGCTGATCACCGACGCGGCGATCAACGTCGCACCTGACCTTAGCGCGAAACGCGATATCGTGCAGAACGCCATCCAACTGGCGCGGGCCCTTGGCACCGCCCATCCCAAAGTCGCGATCCTTGCGGCGGTCGAGACGGTCACCCCCCGCATGCCCGCGACGCTGCACGCCGCAGCCCTGTGCAAAATGGCGGATCGCGGGCAAATCACGGGCGGCGTGCTAGATGGGCCGCTGGCCTTCGACAATGCGATCTCGCCCGCCGCAGCGGCGGCCAAGGGGATCGTGTCGCCTGTCGCGGGTCAGGCCGATATCCTTGTGGCCCCAGACCTAGAATCCGCGGACATGATGGCCAAGCAGCTGATTTATCTGGCAGGGGCTGATGCGGCCGGGCTTGTGATGGGGGCCAGCGTGCCCGTCATCCTGACCAACCCCGCCGACAGCGCATGGGCGCGGCTGGCATCCTGTGCGCTTGCGCGGCTGGTGATCGGCTGATCGCTGCTAGCGCACGGTGCATAGCGCTGCGCATCAATCCGCCCGTTTAGCGCCAATCCTGATCCGCATCAGTGCGGCACTTTGTAAATCAGCACAAGGTGAACGCATCAGCCACGACGCCGGTCGCCAACGACATCATATCAGCTGACGAAACGCGCAGTCCGGGGTGCAAGGGCGGCACCCGCAATGCGAAGGAACCATACATGGACGCCACGTTAACGGCCGACAATCTGACCTGCCAGAACTGCGATCGCTTAACAGAGGCTGACCACCGCATTGCGAACCATCTGGCGATGTTGGCGGGTTATGCACGCCTAAAATCGGCAGCGATGGTCAGCGAAGGGCGGAACATGACAGCGGCGGATGCGCTTTTGCTGCTGAATGCCGTGCATGTGCAGATTGACGCCGTCGCCGACCTGCACCGCACGCTTTCCAGACACGGTCCGCGCGCACCTATTGACCTCCCCACGGCGCTTGGGTCGGTCTGCGATACATTGCATGCGGTTGCGGGCGACGGCGTCGTCATTGTCCGCGACTTCCATCCGGGCTGCGCTGTCTCGTCCGACGACCTGTTGCCTGTGACGCAAATCGTGACCGAACTGATGACGAACGCAATCAAGCACGGGCGGGACGCGGCCGGGCTTGTCCGCCTCAGCGTGTCCTGCAAGCCAATTGGCGACGGCAAGATCGAGATTGCGGCCCAAGACAACGGCCCCGGACTGCCCAAGCACGCCGCGCCTCAAGAGGGTCATGGTCTGGGCTTTCGCATCGTCGAGAGATTGCTGGCACAGGTCGACGGGCAGATCGCCTATCACCGCACGCAGGGCGGCATGACTGTGTGCCTGACCGTGCCTTCCGCGGGATAACTGTGCTGATCTATGTCAGTGCGGCCGCGCCGGGGGGGGGGCGTCAAGATCGGGGTAATCCCTGCATTCGCCAGTTAACGCAGCAATGGCCCCTCATGGTCTAGGTATCCCAAATCAAATTCCGCGAGGGCCACCAGTCCCTTAAAATCAAGGATCTCAACCTGCCCCTTTTGAAACGTCAGCAGTCCTTTTTCACGCAGCTCACGCAGCACCCTGTTGACGTGAACCGCGCTTAGACCCAGCGCATCGGCCAGATGATATTGCGTCAAGGGGCAGTCAAATCCGGCCGTTGTCGCCTGTCCGACAAGCATCAGGCGCGCGTTCAGTTCGAGCAAAAAATGTGCCGTGCGTTCAAGCGCGTTGCGCCGCCCGATGCCAACAAGGTGTTCCACCACCATGGCCTCGTCCCGCGACGCGGCCCACAGGACGGCCGTCGCGAGGCGCGGTGTTTGGGTAAAGGCTGTCAGCAGCTCGCTGTCCTTAACCTCTGACGCCTCAACGGTGGTGATCGGTTCAATGTTATGGTCAGCGGTGCGAAACAGCACCGACCGCAGGCCAAGAAAGTCGCCGGGGATCTGAAAGTCCACAATCTGCCGCGTCCCGTCACGCAGCAGCTTGTAGGAACAGACCCAGCCTTCAGCCAGAATATAGGCTGCCGACCGCGTCTGCCCTTGATGAACAAGGTCACGGCCCGCGACAAACCTGCGACGGCGCTGGTGCAGCCCGTCTAGAACCGCAAGCTCTGCGTCATCCAATGCGACGAACGAGCCTAATTTCCGCGCAAGCGGGCTGTGTTTGCTATACATCTGGCGCCCTTCCGGTCACGGCCGAAGGCCTACAAGACCTATCTAGATTGCGATTAACGGCTACGCCGCGCCTCAATCCTGATGTGTATCAGCCCAGTCTAGATGCGATCTGCCACGTTGACGAGGAACCATTACTTTTTCGCGAACAAGAAGGTCTATTCTCCATGCCCAACGCACAAAATTTGTCCAGCGAAGCCCTTGCGACGGACGCAGTGTCAGGCGCTGCGGCCCTGTCGATCTGTGAATCCCTGCTGCTTGCTTTGAACGATCACGAAGTTCTGCCCGAACGTGAAATCATCGGTATTCTGCACGACGCGGCCACAGCCCATGCCAACCACCCTGTGAATGGGCCCGGCGCGGCATTCCACGCCAAGGTCGCGGCGCTGATCAACAGCATCATCGACGGCGGAAATTCCGTCCGACGCAGCGGCACTTAGGCACACCACCTATCGCAGGTGGATAAGACAGATGGCGCATGGCGCTGCACCCATGCATGACGCAGCTGCATGTTTCCCTGCAATACGCATCACGGCAGGCGGCCCAAGCGGCGGAGCTTCCTTGCAGCCGAAATGCAGGTCACGCCGTTTAGGACGGCACGCGCGGTTTCGCAGAAGGTAGGGACAATGTGAAACTGCTCCCCACCCCGGCCGTGCTTTCGACCGTAAGTGATCCGCCTTGAAGCTCTGCCAGATTTCTTGAAATCGCCAACCCCATACCAGTACCCCCAGCCTTTCGCGTGGCGCTGGAATCGACTTGAAAGAAAACATCAAAGATACTTTCAATGTCTGATTGCCCTATCCCAGGTCCGCTATCGCTGACCTCGAACAAAACGTTATCTTGGTTTGCAGTCACCTTCAATTTGACATGACCAGATTCTGTAAACTTTATCGCATTGCCAACCAAATTGAAAAGGATCTGCTGCGTTCTCACTTTATCCGCATAAACTTGCCCTGTGTCGCGGACGACCTCAAAACTCAAGCCCTTCTTTTGCGAAAGTGTCTTTAGCTGAATAGCGACCGGATCCACAATTGTTGCGATATTGTGCGCGGCGCTTTCCACCGTCAGGCTGCCAGATTCGATCTTTGCGATATCAAGCATCTCGTTGATCAGATACAAAAGGTGATCGCCCGATTGGATCGTCCGATCCATCAGGTTCGAAAACTGATCGAACATCTCTTCCATCATTATTTTAATGTCGGCGGGATCAGTATTGCCGTCTTCTATTGCAGCAAGCATCGTTTTGGATGACTTAAGCAAGCGCGGGTTCTTTGCGATACGTGCAACACCCAATATAACGGTCAGCGGCGTTCTTAGCTCATGGCTCAGCACACCCATGAAATTGGTTTTCGCTTCGCTGGCGGCCTCGGCCGCGGCCTTGGCATGACTTAGTTCAGTGACATCCACATATAGACCAACATAGCAGCCATCCTGCATACGCCGGTCAGAAACTTTAATCACCCGGCCATCTGTAAGGTGCTGCTCAATATCCAATGAACCACCACTACGGCGGGATTCGATACGATTTGCAATCCACGCCATTTCATCCGCAGAATTGCTAAGCTGCATCGGGTGGTGATCGCCAACTTTGACATAGTCGGAAAATGGCGTGCCGTAGTGGACCATTTCCTCAGAAAACCCATACATCTCGCGGTATCTGGCATTGCTGACAATAAGCCGATCACGCGTATCAAACATGACAAAGCCGTCGGCCAATGCCTCGATACCGTTATGCAACAGCGCCTCTGCCCGCTTTCGCGTCTCTGAAAGCCAAATAATATAAAGCAGCAGTACCAACAGTGCTAACGCGACAACCACCATACCAATGCGTTTTTGCCATTGCGCCTCTGCCGCTGTTGGCCACCCGCCTTTTGTCGTCGCATACAGCTGCCAGTCTTCGAATTCGAAGTCAAAATCAAGAATAACAGGATCTTTTTCTTTTACAGCTTGGTCACCGTACAGAAAAACCCCTTCAATTCCCTTTCTTCTACCTGCAACGTCGATCGCTAGATCGTAGTCCTCATTGGCATCGGTCAGTCCCGCTTCGGCAAGGAATTCATCATAATCAAGAACAAGGGATACGATCCCCCAAGGCGTCCTTACGTCCCCTGGCACCATCGCATTGCCATTGGCATCGCGTTCAGTCAAATAAACCGGGGCCCGAAGGATCATACCCAAACCGCCCTGAGCCAAATTGACCGGGCCGGTAATGATCTCTCCACCAGTGCTTAACATTTCTTGTATCATCGGAAATTGTTCATCATTTGTCCGATAGTCCAGCCCCAAAGCGTCTTCATTCCCATCAAACGGATAGATGAGCTTAATAACAAGGTCAGGAGCCGCCGCGATACTCACGGTAGAGTCGTCAATACTTCTAATATTTTGGACTCTATTTAAAAATTGTTCCTGCGTAATGTCAGGATTATCAGAAATAAAGGTCGCTAACTCGCGAAGAACTAATGATTGAGAGTGGATCACCTCTTCAAAGGTCTCCCGGACATCTAGCAGTTCAAGATACATTTCCGACTTCAGCTCACTCAAGTATTTTGAATAAGAAGGTCTATCAAATTGTATAATGGCAAATATACTGATCACAGATGCAAATACAAAATACACCCAAAGCCACTTGCCAACAGAAGTGATCCAATCAAAAAATGATCTGAACATATAAATAATTCTACCTTCGTGGGCGGGCCGAATGAAATGATGATGATGATATTTTTGAAGAAAAACGCGGCAACAGATTTGCTGCAGAACCTACGCCTTAGTATTTACGGCAACAAATGAGGCAACGATAGGGCTAAATCGGACGAAATAATTCCGCAATGACGCGGTGTGGCCTGCATATATCGGCGGGCTGCCGCACAGGCAGCTGGCCAAAATGCGCAGTTGGGGCGATTTTATTGCGACTCTCGTCTGTCATTCTGCAAAATCGGTTTTAGGGCTTCAATCAGAAAATCCATAAAGCACCGCACCTTAGGCGTTAGCACGTTTGATCGTGGATAGATCAGCCAAAGTACTGACGCGTCATTTAGCCGCCAGTCAGGCAGGATATGGACAAGACGGCCAGCGGCAAGGTCCTTGGTCACGCTCCACTGAGAGTTAATCGACACCCCGCCCCCGGCAACCGTAGCGACTCGCTGCGATGTGCCATCGTCAAAAATAGAGCGACAATTCATTTGGTTAGGGTCAAAGGTCGCGTGCTGACCATCGCTATGAATAAGCGTGCGCGGCGCAGTATTGGACCAGGCCAAAAATGCGTGCCCGGGCAAATCCTGTGGCCTTTGGGGCGTGCCGTGACGCGCCAAGTAGTCTGGGGCCGCGCAAAGAATACGCCAATCATCCGCCAATTTGCGGCCGCGCAGGCTGCTGTCCTCTAAGAGCCCGATTTAAAACTATTTGAGTGAGTTCAGTGGTTTGTGATTCTGTTCGGTTGTGAAGCTGAATGGAGATCACAATGGCTTGGACTGAACTCACCCGCCGTCAACATGATCGAAAAGGCGATAAATACGCAAGCGATATGAAGGATGCGGAATGGGCGTTGATAGCGCCTTCGATGTCGCCGCCGAAGACAACTGGTCGGCCCCGTACGACATGTTTGCGCGACGTGGTCGACGCACTCCTCTACATTGCAACGACCGGATGCCAATGGCGTATGTTGCCCAACGACTTCCCGCCGGTTTCAACGGTTCGGGGCTATTTCTACGCGTG
>NZ_FOTF01000077.1 GCF_900114485.1 Loktanella salsilacus
AGTCCAAGCCATTGTGATCTCCATTCAGCTTCACAACCGAACAGAATCACAAACCACTGAACTCACTCAAATAGTTTTAAATCGGGCTCTTAGAGAGGGGCGTTGGCGGTACAGCCCTGCATCTTGCTAAGAATGACGAAGCGCGTCTTACGTTCCACAACCGGGCCTATCGCTGAGCGATTGAAAGCCCCCTTGATCAGATCGCCTTTCCAATGACCGGGAACCAGGCGTGCCTCGATGTCTTCGGGACGATGGATGATGCGCAATGTTTCCGTTACTATAGCTGAGCCCGCCGAGCTTGTGCGTCGCATGCCGCGTTTCTGCTTGGCCTGCCGCAGCGCCTCAATCATCAGCACCTTCAACCTGCCACGTGGTTGAGCTTAGATTGCGGCATAGATCGCTTCGTGACTGATGCGCTGACTGGGATCATCTGGATGCATAAGCCGTAGTCTGGCCGCGATCTGCTCTGGCGACCAGCGCCAATGGATCAGACGGTTGCGCACCCAATCACAAAACGGGGCACCAAGGGCCAATTTCCGCGGCCGACCAGAACGTCGCTGCGCAGTATGATAAGCACGCCGTTCCACCTGAGGGTTGTAGCCACCAGGCACGGCGCCTCGCTTCAATTCACGCTCGATAGTGCCGTGATGCCTCCCCAGAAGGAGTCCAATCTCACGCAGGCTTAAGCCCCGTTCATGTTCTGCAAATATTACGCCGCGTTCCTCGACGTTCAAGTGTTTGTAGTGGCTTTCCATAGCAACATCCTATGCCCTTGGGGCGGAAGGTGTCGCACTTCAATCTTGAGCCTAATAACATCAAAAAAGCCAATCGGTTATTCAAAAAAATAAGATACTCAACATATTGATTTAAAGTATTTTTACCTTCTAATTTAACGCCATTGTCACATGTGACAATCGGCCATGCGGCATTTTGCCTTTGGCTTATACAGTCAAATACCACTGCCGCCCCCTCTGTCAGGGTTGTTGTCCGCTGCTCTACTTTTCTCTAATTTTCAGGTGGGCGGGATAGGACAATGACGTGGGATACTCACCAGAACGA
>NZ_FOTF01000032.1 GCF_900114485.1 Loktanella salsilacus
CAGGACAAGGCACCGCCCAAACCGCGTCGTGCGGGCAAGCAGGCGACGGTCTACGTCCCGAACGGCCGACGCAATACCGAAGGCTGGAACTCGAAACTCGCCCGCCGGGCAAAGACAAAAGGTGAAACTGCCGCGCCACATCCCGCCGAATGACCGAAACAGCATGGCTGTTCAGGGCTGCGATAGATGACGTCTCCGCCCTGCCCAGCCATGCTGCAACACCGCACCTGAGACATTTCTACTTTGCACACCGAGGGACATTCTAACTTGGTTGCAACAATGGGCTGTAGCCGCAAAGCTAAAGTGTCACCCATGTGCAATTCAGGAATGTCACTCTCCCTGCAGAGGAAAGCAAACAGAGAGAACGGACATGGGATGGGTGATGATGAGCGAGCGCGACTTCCACCGGATCGAGGTGTTGGCGCAGGTCGATGATGGACGGCTAAGTGTCCAGAACGGCCCGAACCTGTTGGGCGTGACCAGGCGGCAGATGTTTCGGTTGCTCAAGACGTACCGTACCGAGGGCGGCGCCGGGATCCGGTATAGGGCGCGCGGCAAGGCACCTAACAACCAGATTCATGACGTCAAGCGCGACTATGCCGTAGCCTTGGTCAAAGAAAAGTATGAGGATTTCGGACCGACACTGGCGGCCGAGATGCTGCGGAACACCACGGGTTCAAGGTCTCGCGTGAGACATTGCGCAAATGGATGCAGGACGCAGGTCTGTGGCTGTCCCGCAAACAGCGCCGCACGTTTCATCAGCCCAGATCACGCCGTGAATGTTTTGGTGAGTTGAACATCGAGATTCTGTGCGCCAACAGCAGCCAGGTCAAGGACCGTGTAGAACGCGCCAATCGCACCCTGCAGGATCAGCTGATCAAGGAGCTGCGTCTCGCAGGTGTATCCTCAATCGAAGACGGAAACGTATTTCTTCCGGGCTTCCTCGAGCGCTACAACGCCAAATTCGCAAAGGCCCCGGCCCGGTCGGACACTCTGCACCGGGCTTTGAACATCGCACCTAACCGGTTGAGCGAAGTCTTCTGCCTGCGCGACAAACGCCATGTGACCAAAGATCTGATGCTCAAATACGACCGCAAACGGATCAAGCTGGCGGTGAACGATCTGACACGCGACCTTGCCAGGACATATGTCGATGTCTACGAACTGGCCGACGGACGCATTCAGGTCCGCGCAAAAGGTGTCACCCTGCCCAACACGATCATGAACCCCAAGCGCCGGATCACCCATACCGCAATCACCGAGAACAAGCACCTCAGCGCCGTGCTGGCCCATATCAAGGCCGAGCAAGACAAGGCTCTGCACCAAAACCGAAGGTCAAACCTGTCAGTGCCAAGAACGGCTACGTCAAGAATGGCCGTTCACCCGGCCGACCGTCCAAGCTGGAGTTGCATTACGCGGCTAAACGCACAGCGGCGGCACAGACCGGGTCCGAAAGCTGACGTTGGATAATTTGGCCAGAGGGCGGCTATGCGGACAAAGCGCCATGTCGCTGCGGTTGCGCCAATGCCCGGTTTTGACATTGGCACCCTAACGCCCGCACTGTCGTATTGATCCCGCGCCTTCGGAATGCCAAAGGGCGGCATCGCATTGGACGCCGGCCCTGTGTCTACTGCGCGGTATAGCCTCCGTCGACTAGGTGGTAGCTTCCAGTGATGAAACTGGCCTGATCCGAAAGCAGGAAACAGGTCAGTGCCGAGACCTCTGCAGCCTCGCCAAGACGTCCGACCGGATGAAGCGCGGCGATGCCATCGAGTGCCGCATCATCAAGGTTCTTTTCCAAAAGTGGCGTTGCGATGAACCCCGGACCGATCGAGTTTACCCGGACTCCGGCCTTAGCGTATTCGATCGCTGCAACTTTTGTCAGGCCGACGACGCCATGTTTTGCAGCGACGTAGGCCCCGGCCGTCGCGAAACCGACCGAGCCCAATATGGACGCCATATTGACGATCGCCCCGCCGCCCGCCTTGACCATTTCAGGAAGGCCGAAGCGCATGCCATAAAACACGCCGCTTAGGTTCACATCGATAACTTTTTGCCATCCATCTAAGGGATATTCGCCGACCGGGTTCGGCGGGCCACCAATGCCTGCATTGTTGACAAGCAGATGGAGCGCGCCCGTCTGCGCCACGGCGAACGCCACAAGGGCCTCTACTTCAGCGGCGACGCTTGTATCGGTCTTTTGCACGAAAGCTATGCCGCCGGATGCCTTGATCTCATCAGCCACGGCGGACATTCCGGCCTCGTCCATATCGGCCAAGACGACCTTGGCCCCGAAGCGCGCCAGATCGCGCGCAATTGCGGCACCAATGCCTGACGCCGCACCAGTTACGATGGCCGTCTTATCGTTGAAATCGAAAATCATGACGATTGCTCCCCAAAATGGACTACCGCGAGAGGTCGCACAGTTTGAACTGCAGCGCCTTGATCTATGTCAGAGCCTTTAAGGTTCGTAATTCAAGAAGATGAAAACGGGACTGAGACTCCTTTTCAAAATCGCGAAACACGACATGCGTTGCAACGTGGACGAACGGCAGCTACGGGCCGCCGGTTGCGCCCAGCCTGAACGAACGTTTTAAATATCGCGAACCATCACATGACGTGCAGCCGGCAAACCCGCCTGACCACCAAGGTAATACTGGTCACGTCGCACGGCCCACGCCCATCAGGTCAGGTCTCTTGACTTGCTTGTCGTCGCAATCTCAGATGCGGCAAAATTCCCTTCCGACACAGGACAGCCGCCATGCGCACCGAATTTGATACAGAGCTCGAAGATCGCCTGGTCCGCTATGCCGTGATCGACAGCCAAAGCGACGCGCACAGCCCGACCGTTCCCAGCACGCAGATCCAGCTGAATATGTCGCGCCTGCTGATGGAAGAACTGACAGCGATGGGCGCGCAGGATGTGACCTTAAGTCAGGACAGCGTCGTGCTGGCCACGATCCCCGCGACAGATGGGGTCAGTGCCCCGGTCATGGGCTGGCTCGCCCATGTCGATACCGCCCCTCAGTTCAACGCAAGCGGCGTGAAACCCGTGGTGCATCGCGGCTATAATGGCGGCGACATCACCTTTGCCGACGCGCCTGACCTGCGGCTGTCGCCAGAGGAATACCCATTTCTGGCTGAAAAGGTCGGCGAGGATATCATTACCGCCAGCGGCACCACCCTGCTGGGCGCAGACGACAAAGCCGGCGTCGCCGTGGTGATGACCGCCGCACGGCACCTTTTGGAAAACCCTGATATTGCGCATGGCAAGATCCGCCTGGCCTTTGTCCCAGACGAGGAAATTGGACGCGGCGTGACGCCAAACCTGCCTGCTGATCTGGCAGCAGACTTCGCCTACACTTTTGACGGATCGATGCCGGGCGTGGTGGAATACGAAAGCTTTTCTGCGGACGCGGGCGTGGTCAAGATCACAGGCGTATCAATCCATCCCGGCTGGGCCAAAGACGAGCTTGTGAACGCCCTGCATCTGGGGGCCAAGGTGCTGATGACACTGCCCCATGTGACCATGACCCCGGAAACGACGGAAGACCGCGAAGGGTTCATCCACGCGGTGTCGATGACCGGCAGCGCCGCCGAGGTCGAGATGCATTTCATTCTGCGCGACTTTGAAATGGAAGGGCTGGAAGCCAAAGGCGCGCTTTTGCGGCAGGTCTGCGACACCGTTGCAGCGACAGAGCCCCGCGCTCGCATCACCTGCGACATCACCCACCAATATCGCAACATGCGCTATTGGCTCGAAAAGGACATGACCCCCGTCGATCTAGCCACCGCTGCCGTGCGCAAGGCCGGGATGGAGCCTGTGTCGGGCGCAATCCGGGGCGGAACGGATGGGTCGCGCCTGACCGAATTCGGCACCCCGTGCCCCAACATCTTCTGCGGCATGCAAAACGTGCATGGCCCGCTGGAATGGGTCTCGGTGCAGGATATGGCCAAGGCAACACACGTGGCGCTGAACCTTGCAACTGGCGCCGTGGAACTGGGCGCGTCAGCATGATCACCAATTTCATCCAGATGTGAAATCAGCTTCATTTCATATATCGCTAGGCTTAATTTAAAGCTTCGTGATGGACATTAGGGGCAGAGAGTGAACCTTCGCTGCAGGTGGATCAAAGTTCCGTTCAGCGAACCCTCCCAAAAACGGTCCTTTTTGGAGTGGCCCGCAGGTCTTGTGTGAGTAACTTTGCGGATCTTCGTCCAGTTGACCAAAAATCGAAGTCCACGGCTTTACGTTGACGATCCTATCACAAACATTGTGACGACGATCTACCAAAAGGTTCTATCATGATTACTCGCGCAGCACTTGGTGGCATTTGGATATACCAGACTTATATCTCACCTCGAAAAGGGTTCCGCTGTGCGCATTCCGTTTTACATAACGGAACGGGTTGCTCAGGATACGCCAAACATGTGATTCGAAATCAAGGTTTTTTTCACGCAGTACCCTCAATTAGGCAGCGGTTTAAAGAGTGTAAGATCGCGTACCACACCCTACAAAGTGATCAAAGCCAGCCAGCCCGATCAGAAAAAAGTAAGAAATCAGACAGTTGTAGTAAGCAAATGCGTGATGGTTGTTGTGATGCCGCTATCTACGAAGGTTGCAACTGTGGCTCGTCTTGCTTTGGCCGTGCTACAGTCAAAGCCTCAAAGAACTGCGACTTGGATTGCGACGTTTGTAGCTGCGGTTGAATGTCCGTCTTCAGGAAAAAAAAGCACCACAACATGCGTTCCAAAAACGCTCGTTTTTGGCACAGCTGAAAAACGGTCTAATTCCGACTGCCAAAAACCCTGTTCAAAACTCAAGCAGTTGTTGAAGGTTTTTGACCGTCACCTGATAGCTGGCATTAGCTGCGTTGCAGAAATTTGGTAGAGAGGGCTCTTTCCGGACCTTCGCCGCGTCTCGCCCGAACGTCCGCTGAGCGATCCCGCAAGGCTTATCATACCTGCGATATTTGAGGTCTCCGGGCTGCTAAGCCTTGCTGCCGCTGGCGCTCCTAGTGACATTCCTGCTTTGCGCAGCGGGTGACATTTCTAAATGGTTGCAACATGGACGTAGGTATGCAGATGGCTGAGCTGTTCCGCGAGCATCGCATGAGCACGGCGTCTTTCTATAAGTGGCGCGCAAAGTATAACGGCATGCAGGCCGCAGAGCCTAAATCCGATTGATACGTCCTGACCCTAGTTGCCACAGCCCCGCATTTTGCCCTTCCGTGGCGAATAGCACGATGTGATAAATCAGGCGACTAAGCGCGGTGGGCCAAAGGATGCTGCATTCGCGGTCCAGTTGATTGCACCAGACTGGATCCGGCCCTGCGGCAAAGTATCGTTCGAATATAATCGCCTCGATGTCGCGGGCGCGGTCCGCAGCGCCAGTGGCCGCGTCGTATTTTCCGGCCTCGGTCAGCGGCCATAGCAAGTGGCTCGCTTCGGTCACGCATCCGGCAGCATCCAAGGCGTCGAACGGTGCCCCTTTCAAAACTCCGTCGCCGCGCAGCCCGGTCGCTTCTACGAAATGTATCATACGGTCTGCCATTGCGCGGGCCATGTCATCGCCGCCGAAAGCAACGTAGCGGTGCAAAAGCCACGCCCATTCGTACTGGTGACCTGGTTCTCGACGTGCGCCTTCCGTGGTCGCAAGCGGGGCGAGATCCGGCCCGACAAATTCTATTATCGCGCCGGTCTGGGGGTCAACGAAGTAGCGCGCGGCGAGCTGCACCAAATGCGTCGCACGGTCCATCCAAACGGGATCGGCTGTCATTTCAAAAGCCTGAAGCACAGCTTCCAGCATGTGCATATGCGGGTTTTGCGCGCGCAGGTCATCTGCCCGCGCGCCCTGCGCCGCCATTGCGCTATCTTCCCAAAGCGCCCCCGTTTCAGGATCGGTCAAAGTCCCCTGAACAAAATCCCACAGGTCATTGATCCGGGATTCCGGAACGGTTTGCGGCGAAATTTTTCGCAATGTCGTCAGGGCCAGCAGCGCAAATGACTGGTCATAGGTCCGCCGCAGCGTGTTGTCACAATTTGCCCAATAGCCGCCGGATGGATCGCGCAACGCATCGTCCATAAACACGTATATGGTGCAGGCACCTGATCGAAATTGTTCATCCCCCGTCGCCAAATAAAGCTGCGCCAAAGCAAATATTGTGCGGGCCTGTGTCAAGGTCGATGGCGACGCGGCATCGGCCTGGCCCTTAATATCCAGCGCTTCTACCACCGCGCCGCAAGGCGTCATGACATGATCAAGCCATCGGGGCATAAAGTCATTCACGAACCACGGCGCGTTTCGGGTCATACGTTACCTAAGTGATAGTGTTTCAATACACGGCAAAGCGCTGAATTGCGGCCGTAGATCAGTGATTGGCCTTAGCGAAAGGTTGTCGGCATCAAGGTCTTTGGCAGCCACAACGCAATTTCGGGGAAAATAATGATCAGGAGTAGGATCAAAAGCATCGGGATAAGGATAATCACCACATCACGCATAACCTGCACGACATTCATCCCGCCAATTGACGCCGATATAAGCAAACACAATCCATAGGGCGGTGTGACAAGCCCAAAAGCCAAAGAGACGATGCCGATGATTGCGAACACAACCGGGTGGATATCGGCAGCCGCCGCGACAGGTAAAAGGACGGTGCCTAGAATAATAATCGTCGGGATTGCGTCGATGAACAAACCGAAGAACAAGAATAGCCCCGCGATGACCAGCGCCGTGCCATAGTAGCCAAACTCGAGACTCGTCATAAAGGTGACGATCAGGCGCGGCACATTAAAGAACGCCAGCATCCAGCCAAAGGCAGAAGCGGTGCCAATTGCGAAAAGCGAGATCGATGCGAACCGGCCCGTGTCATAGAAGATGCCGCCAAGATCGCGTAGGCTCACGGTGCGGTAGACAAACATACCAAGGATTAAGGCATAACCTGCTGCAATAATTGCGCTTTCCGTCGGTGTCACGATGCCACCTACAATACCGCCGATCACAAGCACGGGCGTCAGCATCGCCAGCGCCGCGCCTTTGAACGCATGCCAGAATTCTGCCCAGTTCGGCCGCCCTGCTGTCGGGTAATCATAGACCTTGGCATAGCCATAGACGGTCGCCATCAGCGCAAGCCCGATCAGTAGCCCCGGGATCGCACCGGCCAAAAACAAGGCGCCGACAGACACTTGCATGACGCCGCCCCAGACCACCATCAAAATGCTGGGCGGGATAATAACGCCCATCACGGACGAACACGCTGTGATCGCGATAGCGAACCGCGTGTCGTATCCTTCGCGGACCATTGCTGGAATCAGGATTTTGCCGCAACCGGCAGCGTCGGCGGTCGATGACCCCGAAATACCGGCGAATAGCATAGAGACCGCCACGTTTACGTGGCCTAGTCCCCCGGGCATCCAGCCTGTCAGAACGCGCGCCAGCTCGATCAGTTTGTCGGTGATCTTGCCAGAGTTCATGAGGTTCGCGGCCAATAGAAAGAATGGCACCGCAAGCAGAATGAACGAGTTGTAGGATTGAAACATCCGGTCGATCACGATGAACGGCGTCAGCCGGATGTCCAGAACGACGACAGGAATTGTCGCAATCCCCAAGGCAAAGGCCACCGGTACCCGAAGCAGCACGAGCAAGAGGAAGCCGCCGACCAAAATGGCGCAGGCAAGTCCTGTAGAAATAATCATGAGGCGACCTTTTGCGAATTGCGATATAGGGTAACTGCCTCGTACAAACGGAAAGAGGCGAATACCGCCCAGACCGCACCGGCAATCGGCACAGAGATGAATGTAATCAGTTTATTCGCCTGCATCATAACAGAATTCTGCAAATAGCCGAACTTCGCGTATTCGATACCATACCATGCGAACACGACGGCAAAGCCGCCGATAAGCACCAGTACAAGTCCATTTTGCAGTAAGATCGACAGTGGCTTTGTCGCAGTGGGGATAACCTGAACGTCGAAATGGGTGCCTTCCCAGACGGCAACCATAGAACCGATCATCACGACCCAAACGAAGATAAACGTCGCAAGCTCTTCGGTCCACAAAAACACAGGAATTATCCCTGTATACCGGGCGATAACCTGCATCGCGACGGGAATTGCCAAGGCCGCAGTCAATACGCCCAACAGGATGCGCAGGCATTGGCAAAATGCTTCTAATATGCGTCCCACAATAAGTCCCCGCTCGTTGCTTCTTTAGGTCAGTAAAAAAGGGCTGCGTTACCCGAAATACCTTCGGGTAACGCAGCCTTCATGTTTTTTCGGGATCACATGTCGCGAATGGCTGTCAGCAATTCGACGGCGCCAAGGCTTTCGGCATAGCTGTCCTGCACAGGCACAACCATATCGAGCAGCTGCTCACGACCTTCGAATTCCAGAACGGTCAGCTGTTCGGCGTCTGCCATTTCCTGCAGCTTTTGCGCATCTTCGCGGGATTCCAGCTCTCGGCCGAATGTCCCGGCTTCTTCACCGGCAGCAAGAACGGCAGCCTGCAGGTCTTCGGGCAGCTTGCGGAAGGTTTTACCGCTCATGACGATTGGACGCACCGTGATGGCATGGCGGGTCAGCGTCAGATAAGGCGCGACCTCATAGAACTTCAGGTTCTGAATGCTGGCCGCTTCATTTTCAAATCCAGCGATCACGCCGGTCTGAATGGCATTATACACTTCGTTATAGGCAATCGCCGACGGAGCCGCCGTCAAGGCAGAGAAAATCTGAGCCTGAATAGGCGCGCCCATCACCCGCATTTTGAAGCCGTTGAGCTCTTCTAGGTTCGCGATCGGTGCGTTCGAAATGATGTTACGCACACCGCCACCGGTATAACCGACGACCATGATGTCGGCTTTTTCCAGCAACTCTGCCTCGAGCGGGGCCAGAACATCGCTAGACAGCACGGCCTCCCAATGGGCCTGATCGCGGAACAGGAACGGCATATCCATCAGCGGAATAGACGGCGCGAAGGTTGCCATATTGGACGGTGCCATGATGGTATAATCGACGGCAACGCCTTGCTGCAGGAACGTGACGTAGTCGGCTTCAACACCGAGTTCGCCATTCAACCGCAAATCGAACGTAACATCACCGTCATATTTTTCGTCTACAAGTTCGGCAAACCGCACCATTGTTTTCGTGAACGCATGGTCCTCGTCAAACATGCTTGCGCCGCGCAACGTCATATCCTGCGCACTGGCCGCCGAAGCCGCCGCTGTCAAAAGGCCAGCAACGCCAGCACCCTTAAAAAAGGTTTTCGCAGTGTTAAAAGTTGTCATGTGTTCCTCCTCGAACAATTTCAGTGCGCATAGCTCCCGCGTGCATGATGACAGCACGCACCGAGACGGCGCTTAAGTTGTAGTAATAGTCGAATCTCCCGAAGCTGACGCTAGCAGATTGTATCCTAGTATACTAGACGGTGAAATTGACGACCAGTGGCCCCGAATCTGGGCCGCAAAACCCGGCGCAAACCGACTGGGTCCGAGCAATCAACGGAGTGGATTGAAGCTGGTCCCGAGATCTTGCCAGAGACGATCTACGCGAGCGGCGGCCCGCAGAGGTGCCAAGAAAAAAGGTGGAGCAGATGTGATAAGGCCCCTACCCTGCACCCAATAAGAGTCGCGGTTTGGGTGCCGCAAACACAAGGTTTCGTACCGCCTAACAATCGAGAATGAGGAGATAGCCTTGGCAAAGTTCATTCAGCAGGATCGGGCAGGTGTCGCCCTCATTGGTGCTGGCATGATTGCGAAAACGCACGTCGCGGCGTTGTCAGATGCGCAGGATGTGGTCGCGCTTTGCACCATCGTGTCGCGCCATCCCGATAAGGCGCGCTACCTCTCGGACTTCTATCATGGGCCTATACCCGACTTCTCGTCTGATTTGATGGCGGTTGCGGCCAACCCCGATATTCCAATTGCCATCGTGGCCACGCCGCCAAGCGTGCGCAAAGAGGTCATCACCACATTGGCGCAAGCCGGCACGCATATCCTGCTAGAGAAGCCGTTAGGAAGAAACCCTCAGGAAGCGCGCGAAGTCGTCGAAATTTGCGAGCGCGCAGGCGTAAAGCTGGGCATCCTGTTCCAGCATCGCGTGCGGCCCCCTGCGATTGCAGCGGCCCGCCATGTCGCCAGCGGTGCGCTTGGGCGGTTGGGATTGGTGGAAATCGCCGTGCCGCTATGGCGCGATCAATCATACTACGACGAGCTTGGCCGCGGCACCTATGCGCGGGACGGCGGGGGCGTCATGATTACAAACGCCATTCATTCGATCAATCTTGCCCTTAGCTTGACCGGCCCCGTCAGCCGGGTTCAGGCCATGACGGCCACGACGCCTCTGCACCGGATGGAAGCAGAGGATTTCGCAATTGCCGGATTGCAATTTCAATGCGGCGCGTCCGGGTCGTTTGTCGCAAGCACGGCGATGTTCCCGCACCGCACAGAAGTCATCCGGCTACACTTTGAACATGCGAGCCTAAAACTGGACAAAAATGCCCTTAAAATCAGCTGGCGCGACGGGCGCGTCGCGGTTGAGGCAAAGGATAAAGCGCCGCAAAAAGTGAACCCTTTGCTGGGGGGCAAGCACGAATGGCATCAGGCCATGATCGAAGATTTCGTCGATGCGGTCCGGCATGAGCGCAAGCCTTTGGTCACCGGCAGAGAGGCGCTTGCCTCTCATGATTTGATTGCAGCGATAGAAACATCTTCGCGCAGCGGTCATCCAGTTAGCATCCCAGAATGCCAAGGCGAAATTCGATGATGGCGTCTTGGGCGTGAGCCGCGCCGACATTATCGGGCGAATGGCGGGTACGGGGATCGGGATCATGCCTTCGGACGCTTTCACTGTCACGGACGAGCCGACAGAATCCATGCGTGTTTGCCTTGGCGGCCAAATCACACGCAGCCAGTTGCGCGACGCCATGGGCCTGCTGGCCTACATGATGTCGAACCCGATCTGACAATTCTTCAGCCTAGCCGGGTTACGTTTCACCTACAGCATCCAAAGGTGACCACGCCGGCACATGCAAGTACCGGCGATGGTCGCCCTGTTGTTACGCCGCCGCCGCCGTCCGCGCCACCTGTTGTCAGGAAGGGTAACATGCGCAGAGTGCGGCGGCAGACAGCCTAAGTGAATGATGACCTTAGCCTCATGGCGTGGCCCTTCGTCGTAGACCAAAGGCAGTGCACATGATCAGGCCAGCGCCGACTTTTGCGTCTGTTTAATATAGACCCACCCAAGCACCGCACCGAATACAATGTGCAGCATCAGGGTCATGACAGGGGCCGCGACACCCATATTCAGGCCAAAAAAACCGGCCCCAGCCATTGGCATAACGGCGATCATCATCAGCAACCAAGCGGCGACGCCGAATGCAATCCCCTTCGCAATCTGACCTTGACCGGGAATGGCATCATTCAACACGGCAAATCCGCCGCCCCAAACAACGGTCCCCAGCACAAAATGGGCAACCCATCCGACAAAAACCGAAGCGCCCAGCATCCCGGCAATCATGTGGATGACATCCAGCTCAGGCATGATGCCGACAGCTGTCTTCATTATCATCATGACAGAGAGCACCACCGTGGCTGCAAATCCTGCAATCATTCCGCTTTTGATATGGTCCATAATTTCATCTTTCCTTTTAGGTGGGCGCGGGGGCGACCGAAAACCAATGTCGCCGCAGGACGCGCCTCGTTTTGATTGATTTAAGATATGGTGCGTTCCGCAATATGTTGAAATTGAATAACTGAATGCGCCATATTCACTTTATGAATTTACGCACACTCGACCTTAACCTGCTCGTCGTCTTTGATGCCCTGATGCGCGAACGGCACGTCACCCGAGCCGCCGCTGCAATCGGCCTATCGCAACCGGCCTTTTCGAATGCGTTAACGCGGCTTCGGGCGCGCCTGGGGGACGAGCTGTTTATTCGCACCCCGGACGGGATGAAGCCGACAGCCTGGGCGATAGAGCTAAGTGGCCCGATCAGTGCGGCATTGCACGATATCCAGACGGCACTGAATGGTGCGCATTTCGATCCCCGCACCTCTGCCCACCGTATTACGGTTGCCACACCCGACTACGCCGCGATGACGCTTTTCCCGAAACTGATTGTCGCCTTACAAGATCAGGCCCCCGGTATCGTGTTGCAAACGATCACGCCCAGCCAGCACTGGGGCGAATACCTGGATACGCAACGTGCTGACATGGCACTGCTAAACTGGCCAAATCCGCCAGAGCGTTTTTCATCGCAGATGCTTTTCCAAGAGGATTGGGTCTGCGTGATGCGGCAGGACCATCCTTTGGCCGCGGGCACCTTCTCACTCGATCAGTTCAGTGCGGTGAATCACCTGCTTGTTAGTCCGCAGGGGGACAGACGCAACTGGGTCGATGATGCCTTGGCGCGCCATGCGCGCACCCGGCATATTGCCTATACGATGCCAGCATACGGGATGGCTCCCATGATTTTGGGGACCACAGATTTTGTGCTGACCTGTCCTGCCAGCGTGGCAAAGGTCTGCTATGAATATGGCGGATTGAGTGTGATCGATTGCCCCCTAAAGCCGCCCGATAAGATGCAAAGCATCCATATGGTTTGGCACACCAAGCTAGGCAATCACCCGGTGCATCGTTGGTTTCGGGCGTTGTTGCAGGATGTCAGCGCCGTTGAATTAATCAATGATCATTGATCGCACGGGGCCAGAGGGCAGCGAGCCTCTGCCGCGGATCACGGCCGCCGCGTCCTGCGTGCCGGGCGGAGGGGGGCCTCAAAGCCCCCCCCTCAGACATATCTTGAGGTCAGACGGCTTCGGGCGCGGGCTTTACGGGTGCTTCCAGCCACCAAAGCCGCAGACCGGGGATCAGCATGGGAACGCGGGCGGCGTAATCCTCATACTCCGGGAAGGTATGGCGCAAGACCGACTCCTCATGCTGCGCGCGGCGGACCTGCAGGACCAGCCAGATAGCGCCCAAACCTAAAGCGCCCACCGTACCGTGCCCTACGATGACCCCCACGATCATCAGCACTTCGGCGGCATAAAGCGGGTGCCTGACGATGCTGTAGGCCCCTTGGGTCTTGAGCGCGCGCGAGGTGGCCATGATCGAGAATGACCGCCCAAGCTGTCGCAGGCATAATATCGACATGACTGTGCCAACCGATATTATAAGCGTCGAAATGATACGCATTTCGGCGGAAATCGCCTGCGGCGGAAACACGATCAGCAGCGACATGATGAACGTGCCCACAACGGCTACGACGCGCGGCATGATCCCAGCGGTGCTGTCGCGGGGCGGCAGGCGGGTAATTGTGTAATATAAGATAAGGCCCAAAAAGGTCGCGCCGGCAATCACCGAGAAGAAGGCTAGCCCCCAAAGCGGGATTAGGTCTCGGTTCGCAACCAGAGAGATGAGCGCCGTAATCTGTTTGTAGCCAAAATAGCCAAAGATGATCAGCATGGCCAGCTTGCCCAATTTATCTTCGGTCGTGCGGGTTTTCGCGGCGGTCGGCATGGGGGTTTCCAATCGTGTTGGTGGCGCTGTTAGCGCCCATGAAGAGACAAGGCTGCGGAAGGGGTGAATGAGCTGCATGGGGTAGGACCGCGGGATGTCCTCGTTCACGCCATACGATTTCGGCGCGCGCCGCACCGGCATAAACATCGTTCGAGCAATCACATCGATGATCGACAGCTGTGCGGCAAAGTTGCGATCATAGGCATCGCGCTCATTCGCATGATGCCAGTGGTGATATTCCGGCGAAGCGACCAGCCATTTCAGCGGACCGAACTTGATGCGGACGTTCGAATGCAACAACAGGGCATGGGCCTGATAGATCGCTTGGTGAATCACCAGCGCCTCCAGTGTGAATCCCATGCACCAGACCGGCAAGAGAGACAGAGTGCTGGAAAATATCTGGTCGACCGGGTGCACCCGGTGCGTGGCCAGCCAGTCCATCTCCTCAATGCTGTGGTGGACAGCGTGGAACTTCCACAGGGCGGGCACGGAATGGCAGATACGGTGGGCGGCATAATAACCGATATCGGCCACCACGATGGCCATCAGCACCTGCGCCCAAAGGGGCATGGCCCCTGTCCATTGGATCGGATTCGGCCCAACAAGCTGAACTACCCCCAGCATGAGGGCCCCCGCCACGACGGTGAACCCTGCGCGAACAACAATTCCATTAACCAGCACGTAGACTACATCGTTCAGCCAGTCGCGTCGCAGGGTCCGTTGTTCTGGGTGCAACGGCAACAAACGCTCCAATGGAATGAAGATGCAGGCCAGAATAAAGATGGCAGTATAGTCCATAGCCTGTGTCTCTCCGTTGGTCGTCCTCAGGAGATGACCGCAACAAAACGGCTTAAATAAGGAGTTTCCATGTCGCCTAAGTTGTCTGGCGCATAGAACGAAGAACTTGTTCCATCGCCACAGTTAACTCCAATAAGACAGCTTCGGGCATCATGCGCACGAAGTGGAAATTTGAGCAGTTTGTCCAAGGTCTGTTGATCCCGAAAACTGAACCTTGGTCCTTATCCCACTGACCTGCTCCCGAAGAGTCCTCGTTTATGAGTTAGCTCTGATCCACTTTTGATCGTTAAGCATCTTCCCGCGGCGTCAGACCAGCCAGGCTGGAAAGCAGGCGGTGGTGGTTCCAGTCATCGCACCATGCCGACACTAGTTTGCGGGCAAGGCGCAAGTTATCGCAGCGGTGCTCGTTGAGGCGTTCATAACGCATACGACTGTTAACGCTTTCAACGAAGCCGGTCTGCTTAGGTTTGCATAGGACGATGTTGTGACACTCAACCTTCCGGTCCTCCTGCCACTTTAGGATCGCATTGCTCGTCAGCTCTGTCCCGTTGTCGCTGACCACCATTCAGGGATAGCCCCTTATCTTGGCGATCTGGTCCACCTTACGGGCGGCGCGGATGACAGCTAGCGACGTGTCGACAGCGGCCGCGAAACACGTCTGGCTGACGATGAGCCCCAAGTCGCGGCTTTGCAGAAGAGCGGGTCACATGGGCTAAGAAGCGGCCAGTATCGCACTGCGAAAGCTCAAAAACGCTTTAATAATCTGCTTATTTTAACATCTTTTCAGGTGTCATCATGAGCAGAGGTCCAAAAAAATTTCGTTAACAGAAGGTTAAGGTTGACGGATGGCAAGGGCGCTCAATACTAAAAGCCATATTCATCACGGCTCTGTTTTTTCTGTAGCCAAACATTTTTATTTTATCATTGGCTGTCGTGAGACGCCTACTTCTAAGTATTAATTCATATCTGCGAATGCTCTAGCGCCTATTTAGGCGGATAGAAATTGCGCAGCTGCGGGAGAACTCACATGAGGAATACCGGCGAGAAATCTGCTTTTACAGCGGGCAGCACGCGCATTGGAATCGCAGGGTCGATTAAAAATACTAACGAAACCAACGATGAAGCAAAACGCGACCGCGTTGACATTCTGATACTGGATAACAGCTCTGGTATGTGTGCCGTGCTCGCCCGTCATCTATCAGAGCTTTTCAAACTGCGCTGCATTTCGTGCGCGCACGGCGATTCGCCAATCTTAGAGACTTTGGCGAGGTACCAACCAAAAATCCTTATCTTGGACCCCGCAGAGCTAACTCTTAGCCCTCAGCACGACTTGCAGGACTTCAGGCGAAGCGTACGAATCATCTCGGCCCGGACAATGCTTTTTGGATATACGGCCAGGATGGACGATGCCGTATTGCGCGGCGTTATCGGCGCACAATTTGTTGGCTGTGTCGGCAAGCAGTCGGACCTTCAGCAGTTGGAGATTGGATTGATGGCTGTCCAATCAGGCGGCATGTATTTCGATCCTGGATATGGAAACCTGCTTCATGAGGTCGTCGCGCAAGACAGCTTGGGTAGCAACGATTTGCTAAGCAAGCGGGAGCGCGCGGTCATTATTTTGACCGCCAAAGGGCAGCCCGCAAAGCAGATTGCGCAGGAACTGCAAATCAGCGCAAAGACAGTCGAAACCTACAAAGGCAGGGCGCTGAACAAGCTGGGTCTAAGCAACCGTGCAGAGCTGCTTGATCACGCACTTTCACAAGGCTGGCTCGCCTAAATCCAACTGCATTATTATAAAATTGCGGCGCTGCAGCGAATAGCTTCAGCGCCGCTTTTCATTTTTTAAACGCCTGTAATAAATAACAAAATACGGCCAATAGTAATTTACCTTACACGTGTAAGGATGTTTCCGACTACCTGTTTTTTCTGCAGCGCGGCACGCTGACCTTAGAAGTTCAAATATTGAAACGAGAGGGATTTTCATGGCGCGCATTAGCATATTTGGTATTGGCTACGTCGGGGTCGTTGCGGCTGCTTGTCTTGCGCAAGACGGGCATGACGTAATCGCCGTCGATGTGGATCAGGGCAAGATTGACGCGATTAACGCCGCGAAGTCTCCGATCGTCGAAAAGGGGCTTGGCCCTCTTGTCAAAAAGGTCGTTGAGGCAGGCAAACTTTGTGCAACATCAGACGTTGAATGGGCCATCAACAACACCGAGGCGTCGTTCGTCTGCGTTGGCACCCCCTCTGCCGAAGACGGCTCAGTTGGGCTGATTTATGTAACGTCCGTGTGCGAAGCCATCGGCGCGGCGCTGGCCAAAAAAGACGCTTTCCATTCGGTGATCATCCGGTCGACAATCGTACCGGGTTCTTGCGAAGGCACCTGCATTCCGACGCTCGAGGCGGCGTCAGGCAAGGTCGCAGGCCAAGGCTTCGGCGTTGGTTACTACCCCGAGTTCCTGCGGGAATCGACGGCCATCGAAGACTACTATGATCCCGGTCTGATCGTTTTCGGATCGATGGACCGCCCCACCGAATCCATTCTGACAGAACTGAATGTATCGCTGGATTGCAAAATCCATTCGGTGGATTTGCGGACCGCCGAGATGGTAAAGTACACGTCAAACACATGGCGCGCGGTCAAGGTGACCTTTGCCAACGAAATCGGCAACATTGCAAAGTCCTGCGGACTTGATGGTCAAACAGTGATGGAAATCCTGTGTTCTGACCTAAAGGTTAACATATCGCCTTACTTTATGCGCCCCGGCTTTGCGTTTGGCGGATCCTGCCTGCCCAAAGATGTCCGCGCCCTGCGTCACCTTGCCAAGGCAAATGGCGTCGACGCACAGGTTCTAAACGCAGTGCTAGAGGCAAATTCAGCGCAGATCACGCGTGCAGAGACGATGGTCGAACACTCTCAGGCGCGCAAGGTCGGCATGATTGGTGTCAGTTTTAAGCCCGGCACCGACGACATGCGGGAAAGCCCACTCGCCGAGTTGGCCGGTCGGCTTATCAGCTCCGGTATCGGTGTAGAGATTTACGATCCATTCGTGTTCGAGGCTTATTCGGAAGCGAACTCTACCGCTGGCCGCGGCAACGATGCTGTTCCCGATTTACAGAGCCGTCTGGTTGGTGACCTCGACACGCTGATCGCAAGTTCCGATGCGATCATCGTCGGAAACATCTACAAGGAAACCCTGCCCGAACTGAACGAAGCTGCGCTGACCACCCCGATCATCGACCTTGCCCGGCTGGACCGGTCAAAGGTGTCCGGCGGCAGTTACGCCGGCATCTGCTGGTAAGGGGCCGGTCACGTGCTGGGACATCTCGCCTACCTTTCGACGATCATCATTTTGGCATCCATGGCATCGTCAAACATGCTTGGTCAGGCCAAAGAGGCGGCAATGGTGGTCGGTGCTCTTGGCCTGTGGCGCTATAGCTGGGCGGCGATCAACTACACGCGCGCCATCTGGTTTCGGCGCGTCGCCCACCCGCGGCGGCGCGCCCGTGCAGAACAGCGGTTCGCCAAAGCAGGCACACCGTCGCGCGCGTTCTTTCTTGTGACATCATACAAGATCGAACCCGAGGTCACGATGCCGGTCTACCGATCGGTATTTAAGGCCGCTGAAATCGCACGGGACGGCGCAACGATCGTGGCCTCTGTTGTTGATGGGTCAGACGAAAGGCTCATTCGCCAGCTTTTCGCAGCCAGCCGCATTTGCAATCCAGACGCAGATGTCGAACTGATCCTAGACCGCATTCCCGGCACCGGGAAACGGGACGCCCTTGCCCGAAGCCTTCAGTTGATAGCGCGGCAGGCGCCGACGGCGCATGATATTGTCATCTTCGTCGATGGCGATAGCTGCGTGCCTCAGGATTTGGTGGCACGGGCCGCGCCGGTCTTTACCGATCCCAAGGTTGGCGCTTTGACGACCGATGAAGCTGTCGACATCCCCAAGCCAGGCTTATTCCGCGACTGGTTCAGCCTTCGCTTTGACCAACGGCAGGTCATGATGTGCTCTATGGGGCTGTCAAAAAGAGTTCTCACTCTGACAGGGCGCATGTCCGTCTTTCGGGCCAGCCTGGCGACGGACCCCGACTTTATATCCATGGTCCAGTCCGATTTCATCGAGCACTGGCGCCTTGGCAGGGTCAACTTTCTAACAGGCGACGACAAATCGACATGGTTTTGGTTGATGCGTGAGGGCTACCAGATGATTTACCTGCCCGACGTGCAATCATTGTCCGCCGAAACGCAGCCCAAGCCAGGGTTTTTCGACAGCGCTTCAGTGCTCATGGTGCGCTGGTTCGGAAATATGATGCGGACCAACGGCCGCGCGCTGCAACTGCCGCCATCGCGCATCGGCTATTTTACTTGGTGGTCGATCCTTGATCAGCGCGTGTCGATCTGGACGACTCTCTCTGGTCCAATCCTCGCCTTGACCGCTGCCCTGATCTTCGACCTGTCCGTTTTGCCCGCCTACATCGCATGGGTCATGCTGACGCGCTACTTCTTCGTCTGGGCGATCACGCTATTTCGCGGTCGTGCAGGGTTTCCAATCACTTACCCCTTCCTGCTTTATTTCGGTCAATTGTTTGGCGCATTGGTTAAAAGCTACGTTTGTTTCCGGCTCGACCGCCAGCGTTGGACGCGTCAATCCAGCAGCAGCGGCCCCCGCCCAAGCTTTGCGCAGCGCGTCAGTGCCGCCGGTTCGTTACACATGCACGCCCTGACAATTGGTTGGCTGACACTTGGGCTATTCTGGTTCGCCGGGATGTTTTGATCCGCCCCTATTCGTCAAAGATCCGATCTTTTTCTTAAAACCCAATTACGCCCCATTTTTTCAAAAGGAGCATCACGATGTCCGACGCTCAGACCAACGTTCCAGAGCTGCCGCCAAATTTTGCATACGAAGGCGAACATCCTCAAGTCCGTCTTCCGTTCGCGATCATCTTAGAAGGGCGCAAACTAAAAGGCGAAAGCCTGTCCGTGACCCGCGCTGTTGCGACCGGCCTTGTCAATCCAAACCTTGATGGTCACCAAGTCGTAGCAACCCTACGGTTTGACCTTGAAGGGTTCACAGTCAGCTTTCCGGTGGACGTTGTCGTCGGCGTCGCCGACCGCTCCGAGGATGCCGAGGTCATTTTCGTTTTTGCGAACCCGACCGGGCAGCACCTTCCTGCCATGCGCTATCTTCTGAACAGCTTTATCGCTGGTGACGTCGTGTCGATCGCTGGGATGCTATCCTACACCGGCCCGATAAAGATGAAGGCCGCCAGTGCAGAGGGGCAGCCCGGCGCTATCCAACGGCTCGGCCGCATTGGGCGCAAGGCGGTTGTTTTGGCCCTGACCGCTGGTCTGGTATTTCTGGCCGCCGGAGTGATCAGCGAACGCGTCATTTACGCGTACGAGCCGCGTCCGGTTCAGGTCGTCCAAGAAGGGCAGCTTTTGCGCGCGACTGCGGCCGGCCAAATTTCTTATGTGGACGCTCAAGCTGCCGAAGGCGACGTCGTCTACTCAATCCTCGCCAATTCCGGCGATCTATTAAGCGTCCGGATGCCTTGCGACTGCGATGTCACGCCAAGCGATGCTTTTGTCATCGGTGCCACCGTCCTGCCGGGCGCAGCGCTGGTTCAGCTAACGACCGACGACACCCGCGTCACCGCCACCACCGAAATCACATTCGAGGGGACCGCGCGTCTTCTTAATGGCGATCACGCTGAACTGGTCCTGACGGATGGGCGCGTGGTCCCCGTCACACTTGAATTGTTACCGGTCGAAAATGCCAACTCTGACATGCAGCCGGTAACAGTCGTCCTTCCTGAAGACATTTCAGTCGCACCAGGAACCCCCGCGCGCCTGCGGTTTCAGCGTCAGCTGCTGCCGGACCAATTTCAACTTTAGCAAACACCAACACGCATTAAGCACGGAACCACATTTAAGACCGCCTGAATTTTCAAGTGATCCTTCACCTAAACCTCCCGCGTCTTGATGGCGCCGATATTTGGAGATCGAGATGTCTAAGATCGTCCCAGTCATTCTTTGCGGAGGCAGCGGAACGCGCCTCTGGCCTATGTCCCGCAGCCAAAGCCCAAAGCAATTTCACCCCGTTGACGGACCCGGTTCGCTCAGCTTCTTTCAAACAACGGTTCAACGGCACCGCTCTGGAATATACGACGCGCCAATCGTCGTCACATCCGTCACCCATCTGACGACCGTGCGCCGCCAGCTTGCAGAATTGCAGTGTTCTGCAACGATCATCGCAGAACCCGTGGCCCGCAACACAGGCCCAGCGGTTTTGGCAGCAGCGTTAAAAATCGCACAAACTGATCCAAAATCGTTGATGCTCGTCCTGCCGTCCGACCACGTCATTTCTGGTGATATGGACGGCGTGATTTCTGGGCCGGTGCAGGCAGCCCACGACGGGCGCATCGTCCTTTTCGGCATCACCCCCACCTACCCCGAAACGGGTTATGGATATATCGTCGATGGCGGCGCTTTTGCGACCCATCCGGGCCTTCGGCGGGTTGCACACTTTGTCGAAAAACCACCCCTCAAGCAGGCGACTGCGTTGGTCGCAACGGGCGATGCCTTTTGGGCATCAGGCATTTCGCTGTTCGCTGCCGAAACGATTATCAGTGAAATGCGCCGATGTGATCGCAAGACCTATGACGCCGTCGTGACATCCTGCGAAAAAGGGGAAAAACGCACCGGAGAGCTGCATTTGAACACGGACGCATTGCGCCGTGCCCGCAGCGAGCCCACCGAGCGCATCGTCTTTGAGAACTCTGAACGCGTCGTCCTATGTCCCGCAAATTTAGTCTGGAATGACGTCGGATCATGGACCTCGATCCACGGTATCGGTAGACCTGACGCCCAAGGAAACGTCTTTCATGGGGATGTCATCGCGACAGATACCGAAGGCGCACTTGTCCACTCGCAAGATCGCCTTGTCGCGCTCGTCGGTGTTCCGGGCGTCATCGTCATCGACACACCTGACGCCCTTCTGGTGACGCAGCGCGGTCGGTGCCAAGACGTCAAAAAAATTGTCGAAACCTTGCGCAAAGAGGAACGCGTCGAGGCAAGCCGCCACCGGCGCCGCGAACATGCGTGGGGTCAGTCGAGCAATTTGATGCGGTCCGGTGCCTTCGACATGTCCATTCTTCGCCTGTACGCCGGAAATACACTGGAAATCGACCCGCTTCCGGGGCGCCGCCTAATCATGGTGGAAGGCAACGTCGACATGTTCGATGGATTGCAGCGGCGCAAACTGTCGCCCGGCGAACACGCCACATTGGACACTCAGGTGCTTAGCAGAGTGACGAACTTCAGCGACAAAACCGCCGAGGTGCTGCTGATGACGATGAATTCGTCAATCATGGCGGGCCCAGCCAAGTCCTTTGCCCAGGTACCGACACATGTCTCGTGATTTGCGGTCTTCATCGGCATTCAGGGCCAGTCTGTTACTGGCTTCGGCTTGCTTGGCCCCAAGCGGGATCTTGGCCGAACCCGTTGAACAGATCCTGTCCCAAGCGCGGGCCGACTATGAAGATCACGCAATACAAGTTGCTGGCATTGTCTCGCCGGAACAAATGCTGGCGCGTGCGGGTCACGCGCTGGCAGCACCGCCCCCGCAGGCCGCAGCCCCTTCGGCAGAATTCGACTTAATCGACCTTCGGTTTATTCTGATCGAAATGGCCCGCGCCACCGGGACAAACGACCAACTGTCGGTCCTGCGCGCGCAGCCGCAAGGGCGCCTCAAGGCTCTCTCAATCCAAAAAGGCGATGCGGACTTATCGACTGTCATCAAGACGGCCACCGATATGGGGTTCTATGGCGCGGATGGTTTGACCATTCCATTGGTCATTCAAGCCGGCGCCCGTTTGACGATCGCAGATACGCTCATGCTCGACCGCGCCAGCGGAGCCTTTTTGATTAATTTCGGTCGCATGGAGGTCGTCGGCGGTAGCATTATTGGGACGGGGACGGAAAACGCGAACATCCCCGAATTTCGTCCCTTTTTCACCACGCTCGGCACCGGGAGCTTCGACGTTCGGGGCGCCGTCATCCAATCGTTAGGGTTTGGCAGCGCGCCAGCCTTTTCGGGTTTTGCTGCAATCGAAGCGGGGCTGTATCGCCCCGAAGACGTGTCATCGATCCAAGACACGTTGCTGCGCGATGTTATGTCGACCCAATTCGACGGGCTGCAGTCACCTAAGATTGTCGGATCAATTTTTGACCATAGCAGTGGCAATGCCCTTGAACTACGTCAGACACAAAATGCACAGGTTTCGCAAAATCTGTTTATCAATTCCGGCGGCGATGCTTTGCGTATTACGCACGGTTCTGTCGGAACGCGCGTCAACGACATTGAAATATATGAAGCCGGATTAAACGGCATCCGCGTTAATATCTCTAGCCATGCGACCCGCCTAGATGACGTAACGATTTGGAATGCGGCTAAGATCGGCCTGTCCGTAGATCGGTCCGATTGCGTTGCGATCAGTCACGTGTCAGTCCTGTTCCCCGGTCAAAAAGGCGTTTCCCTGCGGCGTACACGCGCAACCCAATTGACGGACAGCAGCGTCTTGGGATCGCGCAACGCTGGCCTATTCGTAGCAGAACAGCCCGACGGAACAGTTCTGACACTTGCGCGAAACCGCATCGCCGGAAACCGTGTGGGCATTTCAACTGCAGCCCCTGCCGAAATCCATTTGGACGCTAATGACTTTTCCCAGCAGTTTCCGCGTTTCCTGAAAGGCGATCTATCAGGCAGCATCGCGACCCTCACTGCCAACCTCACAGGCTCCGCCCCGCTCGTTTTGCAAGCCGGCGGAACCGATCCGAACCTCGTGCCACCCATCACCTGCACCCAAGCAGAGGAGAGCTGAGACCATGGTTTTTTCGTCGGAGTCCTTTCTGTTTCTGTTTCTGCCTGTGTTTCTAGCCGCCTATTACCTGACGCCTTGGAAGGCGAAATCCTATACCATCCTCGTCGGGTCTTATATTTTCTACGCATGGTGGCGGGTCGACTTCTTGGGCTTGCTGTTCCTGACGACAGGGTTTGCTTACCTTGTCGGTCAGCGCATCGCAGCAAACCGCGGCACCGCGCGCGGCAAAGCATGGTTGGCCTTGGGGGTCGCTGGATGCCTTGGTGTTCTTGGCGTTTTCAAATACCTCAACTTCTTCATCGACAGCTTTGCGGCGCTGGTCGGGACGGACGCTGCGGGTCTTGGGGTTCATTGGCGACTTCTGCTGCCAATCGGCATCTCATTTTACGTGTTTCAGGCGCTGAGCTTTTTGATTGATGTCTGGCGGGGCGATGCGCGTGCCGATGCGCGCTTTATAGATTTCGCAGCATTTATCGCCCTATTCCCGCAACTGATTGCAGGACCAATCCTGCGCTACAAGGATCTAGAGGACCAATTCAAAGAGCGTTCGCATTCACTAGAAATGTTCTCTGACGGGATGGCGCGGTTTCTGATCGGCCTTGCGAAAAAGGTTTTGCTAGCCGACGCTGTCGCGCCTTTGGCAAACTTGGCCTTCGACAATTCCGCGGACGTCGGCGTGACGCTCGCTTGGCTTGGCGCGATGGCCTACATGCTTCAGCTTTACTTCGACTTTTCCGGCTATACCGATATGGCAATTGGCCTTGGCAAGATGATGGGCTTCACTTTCGCCGAAAACTTTCGCTACCCTTATATATCCAGATCAATCACCGAATTCTGGCGCCGCTGGCATATTTCCCTATCAAACTGGCTGCGCGATTACCTTTACATTTCGCTCGGCGGCAACCGCAAGGGAAGCGCCCGCACCTACCTGAATTTAATGCTTGTGATGGTGCTTGGCGGTTTGTGGCACGGTGCCAACTGGACCTTCGTTTTATGGGGCCTCTGGCATGGCGGATTTCTCGCGCTTGAACGTGCGACGCGATACGATCGCCGCGCCTCTGGATTGACCTGGTCGCTCCCTTGGACACTGCTGTGTGTTCTGATTGGCTGGGTGATGTTCCGCGCCATCGACGTGGGGCAGGGTTTTGAAATTTATGCCGCGATGCTTGGCGCAAACGGATGGGCCGGCGATCAGGCGCTGTGGCTGGATGTCACCCGCGAAAGCGTTGCTCTGATGATAATCGCCATCTTCATCGCCTGGGCAGAACCACATATCGCGGGCTTTCTTGCTGATGCGCCTCAGGCAAGCCTGATGCAACGCGGCAGCGCGCCCGCGGCGATCAGCACGACGTCGCAATTGGCGCTGTCCTCTTTCGTTCTTGCCGTCGGAATGCTGACGGTCCTGAAGCTTGCCGAGCAGAACTTCTCACCCTTCCTCTATTTCCAATTCTGAGGTTAGACATGACACTTTCGCTTGCCCTGAAAGCCACAGTCCCCGCCGTCTTCTTTGGCTATGCCATTGCGGCCAACCTTACACTTTTCAGTAAGCCTGACACACCGATGCCGGTCCTTGAAGGCGTGTTCGACGGCAAGATCACCCATGACATCGACACCCTTTATCGCGATAGCCTTCCGCATAAGGCGCCAGCTGTCGGGCTGATCGGTGCCGCCCGCTATGTGCTGTTGGACGAAGGCCGACCCGGCGTCGTCGTCGGGCGGGGCGGCACGCTTTTCACGTCTGAAGAGTTCCGCGCCGCCGATCCATTGACGTATAAGAAGGCGTTGCTTGAAATTGCAGCGGTCGCCAATGATCTGCAGGCACAGGGCGTTGAATTGCTGGTGGCCCCCCTGCCCGCCAAGGTCGATCTGTTGCGGGCGCAAAGCCCCAACGCGGACGAATCCCGCCGCCTCGAACTTTTCTACAGCACATTTCTGCAGGATCTGAATGAACTTGGTATTCAGGCGATCGATACACGCCCTGCACTTTTGCCGCTGTCCCAGCCGTTTTTGATAACAGACACACACTGGACCCCAGAAGGGGCATCTGCCGTGGCCCAACTGATTGCCAGCAGCGAAACGCTGACAGGCGGGACCGAACAATTTTCGACCCAGACAGACGCGACGACGAAATTTGCGGGCGACTTAGTGACTTACGTCACATCCGACGCTCTTGCGCCGCGCATTGGCCTCGCGCCAGAGCAGGTGACGCCATACCGCGCCATAGCTCAGGCGACGGATGGCGGCATCGTGGATATATTTGGCAACAGTGCGGAAGGCTCTGAAAAGGTTGATCTTGTTGGCACGTCATACAGCGCAAATCCAAACTGGAGCTTTGCCGAAGCCTTGAAACTGGCGTTGCATCGGGACGTCATCAACTACGCCGAGGAGGGCAAAGGCCCATTTGCGCCGATGCAAAGTTACATGACCAAGCGCGACCCCTTAGATGGCGCGGCGCAGGTGATCTGGGAAATCCCAGTGCGGTACCTGACCGATCCGGCCATGCTGACAACCGGGGCGGAGGATCGGGTATGATCGGTCGTCACTGTAGTGGATTGGGTGCCGTGGCCTTCGGCTTGGTTTTCCTGACCGCCGCGCCCGCACTTTGCGAAACTAATGCTCTGCTCAGCGGCTTTACGGCTGTTGATCAGGATGCGCCGCAGGTTTCGGTTGTTATGGTAACGGGCATCACACGGTCTGACCAATTGCCGCCGACGCTTGTGCAAGCACGCAAGGCGTTATCCGCCAACGTCGCCTTGCGGGATTCCACCCTGCGCGATCTTGCTGACCTGATGGATGGCAATGCCGCGTTTCAGTACGCCAAACGGCTGGATTTCGTGGCGAAACCAGGGCTGGCGGCACATGCAGCGCACTATTACGGGATCGCGGCCGCGACCGGCCGTGGCGGCGCGATTTATGGCTTCATCAAAGCATTAGACGCGCTTGACCCGGCGACGACCACGCCCGGACGGCTGGCTAACTTACGGAATATTCTTGTCACATATGCGAACGCAGGCAGTGCGCCAGCGTTAGAGGCGGTACTGCGCTACCACGCTCGAAACACCCCATTCACAGATATGCGCGCAGAGCTGGACCGGATCCTAGTTGAAACCGATGGGCCAGCTGCACATGCCGTGGCCCTGCAGCTGGCATCAGAGATATTACATTCAGATAGCCCGACGCCTGCCGAGCTACAAAAAGCCCGCCAATATCTTCTGCGCGCCGAAGACTCGGACAGCCTTCGCACACGGCTCATCTCGCAAAATTTGCTGCCGCTCGTCGAAGCGCGGGTCGTGGCGCTGCGACCCGATCAAAGCTTTGCACTTCAAGTCGACACACAAGGGGAGATCACACCGTGAGACACCGGATGAGACTGACTTGCGCCACGATAGCAATGTGTAGCGTTTTCACAGCGACCAGCCTTCATGCGCAAAGCGCGTTTGGCTGTTCTGGCCTTGAAGACAACCGAGAGCTTCCTGCGATTGAAGGAAAGCACGGCGTTTTCTATCGCATCAATACCGATATCAGGATGAATCATCCGTTTTCTGCAGCAATTGTTAATCACTTAGCTGAGTTGTCTCGCGCGCTGGAAAGTCGCGGAACAACGCTTGTCTTTGCTCCGATCCCAACAAAAAGCGTCTCGATGCCCGGCGACCTGCCTGACCAGGCGCGTCTGTATGGGTTCGACCTAAATGTCGCGACCGCCGTTCATGACGATGTGTTGGACCGCCTGACGGCTGCGGGCGTTCTGACCGTCGATATCCGTCAAGCGCTGCTAAAGGCAGAGCCGGGCAAATTGCCGTTTTTCAACTCTGATTTTCACTGGTCCGCCTATGGTGCCAACCTCGGTGCCGCTGCGATTGCTGATGTGATCAAGGCGCATCCGTTTTATGAAACGCTTCCTGTCACCCAGTTCACAACCGAACCGGTGGCCGAAGAGACGGCATTTTCCGGCATGCGGCGCGTGTTGCAGACACGTTGCACCGTTACCTTGCCAGAGCCCATCACGATGACGTGGAACACCCAGCCTGTTGGCAATGACAGTGGCCTCGATATCGGGCTCGGCGACAGTGCTGACGCCGGCATCGATATTTTCGGGCAGACCGCCGATACAATTCCAATCGTGCTCGTGGGCACATCATTCTCTGACAGCCCCATCAACAATTTCCCGAACTGGATTGCACAGCATACCAGCCTAGAGGTCGTGAATTTTGCGATTACCGGGGGCAACCAGTACGGGGCGATTACGTCCTATCTGACATCGGCTGAATTCCAAGAGGCGCCGCCGGCATTCTTGGTTTGGGAAAATCCAATCTACAACAATCTGGCGCAATACGGCGACCAGCCCCTGCGCGAATTGATTGGGGCAGCCGCAAACAACTGCGCGGCAGAGCGTCCTGTTGCGATTGCAAAGGACCGCCTGTCAGTCACCGCAGATGTCAGCGGGCTGGACGCATCGGACACACTCTTCCTTGATACGGGTGGCAGTACGGCGCACGAAGTGGATTACACCTTCGTCTCTGCCAACGGCGGCGAACGCCTTAAGGCACTGCGCCGCGGGGAACGCCTGCGCCGGACCGGTCGGTTTTACATGCCGATGACCGGACTTTGGCCCGATGGCGCGCAGCAGGTGCGCATTGATCTGTCCGCGCCCTTTGGCGCCGACGCGCGACTCTACGTCTGTCACCCGTTGCCACATCAAGAGGAAAAATCATGATGAGCTTTAGATCTGTATTCATGGCAATAGCCCTGCCCGCCGCGGCCGCCCTTATCGCAAGTGTGCCCGGTACCGCGCGATCAGCCGACGATGCGCTTTATGAGGATGTCTACGATCCTAATTCTAGCTTTATTCGCGTGCTCGCGCCCGCCGAAGCCTTTGCAACAATCGACGGCAAAACGGTCCGGGATTTTCACGCTGGCCTGTCCGACTATGTCAACGTGATGCCGGGCACAGTTGCCGTTATGCTGTCTGGGCAAAGCATCGATATCCCTGTCGCGCCGTCCAAACACTATACGATCGTCAGCCTAAACGGCACCGATCCAGACGTCATCGAGGACATGCTCGCCTTGAGCCCCGCAAAAGCAGATGTCAGCTTTTATAACCTCACCGAAGTCTCGGGCATCGACTTGTATGTGCCGCTGGCCAACGCCGTCGCGATCGAAAGCGTCGATGCAGCGCATACGAAATCCGTCGCGCTCAAGGCACCTTTGACGCTCGATTTCGACCTGCGCAGTGGTGAAGAGGAACTCGCAAACGTCGATGCGGTCGATTTGAAACGCAAAGGGGGTGTCACAATCGTCCTAAGCGAAGAAGGCGGTAGTTTCTCAGCATCAGCCGTCCCCAACACGTATTTTAAATAAAGCTAAAAATTCGGGAGCCGCAGCCATGATCTGTAATTATGTTAAAAGACTAACTCTATCTGTTCCCTGCGGTCTGGCGTTGAGTTTGGCAGCCGTTAATCCGTTGGCTGCGCAGGATGGGGCCAGGCTCGACTTTCGCTTTGAGCCGCCAAACATCCAGATCGAACCGATCTGCACAGCGCGGCCCCCGGATGAAGACACGATCCGCTTATGGGGCGCATGGGACGGCGGCGCGCTGCCCGATATGGATAGCACCCTGATTAGACGGGACATCAATCGTCTTATGCATCTTGATGGCGTGCGATGGTACGAAAAATCAATGCAAATGATTGATCGACTAGAGGCACGCAATCCATCGTTTGGTGGCCAGAATGCCTTGATGTCACGCATTGCCGCGATGGAAGTGGCGGGGCGTTTTGAAACGCTCACGAAGGCACAGCTTGTGCCCGAACTTGCCGCCTACGGGGATGCACTTTCCCCGCGCGCCCGCACCGCGTTGGCCCGCTATTACCGCGATGGCATCGGTGTGCCCCGCGATGAAGCCCGTTCCGATACGCTGCTGATTTCTGCGGGCTACGCAGGGAATGCAGACGCGTTGCTGACGCTGTCGGGGATGGTTTTAAACGGCACTGCACCCCAAGAATGGGACGTCCCATTGGAACTTGCGGTCAGCATGGCATTCGGATCGCTTGTCGGTGAATTGAACCCGACCATCTGCGATCGCACTGCACGCATTGCTCGAGAGTATCACTCGGGCGAAATTGTCCAAAAAGACCCGCAACTAGCGCATGATTGGTTCCGCTTTACAGCCGATTTAGGGAATGCCTATTCCGCTTGGAAAGTTGTGGAATACCACCTCGAAGCCGAAGGCTTCGCGCGGGACAATGCGACCTTGCTGAAATACCTCAACATGGCCTCTGATGCCGGTCTTCCTTATGCGCAGATAGAGCTTGGCCGTCTTTACGAGGTCGGTGCACTCGTTGAGCCAGACCTCGACAAAGCCCTTTCACTTTACGAACAAGCGGCAAGCAACGGCGAACGGCCCGGCCTGACACGCATTGCGCTTTTCCTTGAACGCTACGCGCTTGAGTATCCGAGCCAGCAGTCCCGGCGTGTCGATGCGCTCGACGCGCTGACCAAACTTCAGGACCCACCGGGATGGGCATTCACCCGGCTGTCAGAACTGGTGCTGGAAACCGAAGGCCGCTGGGCCGGCACAGAAAATGCCCGTCAGTTGCTAGAGCGTGCGGTTGAACTTGGCGATCTGGATGGAACGATCAGTTTGGCAAATCTAATCCTCGCACAGGCATCAGACCCATCCGATTTTGACCAGGCTGTGAACCTGCTTGCAAAAGCTGTGTCGGTAAACGGTGGAATAAGCCCGTTGAAGACACTCTTTTCGGCTTACACCTGCCGTGCAGTTGACGCGCCCCGCCTTGCCGAGGCGCAGCATTGGCAGGCCCTTGAACAAGCGACTGCCACAGCCAACATCGACCTATCGGCACATGAGGTCATCGCGCTGTCGCCAGACAACGATCCCCTGACCCTGGCTGCTTTGCAGTCCCATGCCTTGTATGGACGCCCATCAGCTTTGGCGAGTTGGCTAAAGCTACTGGAATACGCGGGCTTCGCCGATGCTGAAATGCAAGACTTCTGGACAGACTATTCCGACCGCTACTCTCTCGTGCTGAACGCGCTTGCAAAGCTGGAATTCGAGCTTGCCGAGAACCGAGAACAACGTCTCGCGGCATTTGGCCTTCTGCGCGAAGAATACAAGCGGTCTGGTCCTTCGGCTGCGCTTACACTGGCAGAGGCACTGCTTGATAGCCGCACACAAATTGATCCCACAGCGGCCGCGCAGGCGCAGGGTGAAGCGGTGACATTGCTGACCGAAATCGCAAAACTGGGCTACGGTAAAGCCATCCAGCTTATCGCAGGCTTCGCAAAAGACGATGACGGTCGCCGCGCTGTCTTTGATACTTACCGGGATATCATCGAAGTCGATGGCGATTTTTCAGCGCTATTGTTCGCCATTCCCTACGTCACCGGCCCAGACCGAGAGCGCATGATGCAAAGAGCGCGCGGCATCATGCCATGCGACTATAAGAACGCCATGCTGATGGCAGGCGTAACCCGCCAAGTCGGGGACCGCGACGGCACGGGACACTGGCTCGATGTCGCACAGACATTGATGGAAGATAACACATGGGCCATCACCGACCTCGCAAAGGCACGTTACGATCTCGAAGGTCCCTCCGGCGCCACGCTTGCCGCTGACATGTTCGAACGCTCCTACGCGTTGGGCGACGATACCGCCGGACGAGAGCTATTTGAGCTGCGTGTGTCCCCCGAACTGGCAACCTTTTCACCTGACAAGGCTGTCGATCTGATAGCGGATGCAGTGGTCACCGAACGGATTCCGCTTTTGGCGGGCTATCTTGGACGCTATCGCAAGGCCGATGATGCAACGCAAAGTTCGATCGCTAAAACGCTCGACATCCCTGAACTTTACCGCGTCGCCGCAAGCGGCGGGGACGTGTATTCCATGCGCAGTTACGGTCAGTATTTGATGGCCAATGCAACGGGACCGGCCGATCTGACATCGGCCACAGACTGGCTGCGCCAAGCGGCCGAATGGGGCGACGCGACCGCGATGGCGGACTACGGTGAAGCGCTCGCCTTTGGGATCGGGGTTCCAGCAGATCCAGTACAGGCAACCGTCTGGTTAGAGCGCGCCTCTGACGGCGGAAGCCATAAAGCGGGCGAAATCACGCGTCTGATCCGACTAAGCCGAGGAGGCTAACGCCATGGCACAGAAGTTTTCAAGAACACGCACGCCCAGCGGACTGCCCGCACTCGCGCTTGGCGTCATGCTTGGCAGCGCTGGCACGATGACTGCGACCCCGGCCTTCGCGGTTGACGCCGAATGCGCTGCAGCGCCAGAGCCCGTAATAAGTCTAAATTACGGAAGCCGCTACACCGACGATGACGACACGCGATCAACGCTGGACGTCGACAGTAATGAAGTGGTTAACGCGGCATTGCGCCCCGTCGACGACTTTATCCGCGACCTTGTTGCCCGCTCCAATGGCGTGTTGAACGAAAGCGACCCAACCTCTGCCAGTGGTGCAGCCGACTGCGTGCTTGCACAAATTGCGACTTGGGCGCGTGCGGAAGCGCTTTCGGATCTGGATAGCTTCACAGCACGCCTGTCGATGGGCGCACGCATTGGCGCAATTGCCGAGGCGTATCGCCAAGTCCGGCCGCTTATCACAGACCTAAAGGCGGTCGCGGACGTGGACCAATGGCTGATCCAGCGGGCCCAAGAACAGTTAGAGTTTTGGGAAAAAGAAGCAACATCAGGGGCAAGGACGGGAAACCTTCGCGCCTGGGCCGCGCTCGCACTGCTTAATATCGGCGAAGTGACAAACACCGACACGTTCGTCTGGTGGGCAAGCGCGTCTGCCGTGCGCATTCTATGTACAGCCCGCGAGGATGGCAGCCTACCGCAGGAAACAAAGCGCGGATCATATGGGCTGCACTACCAATTCCATGCCCTGTCCCCGCTTGTCACCATCGCGGCGCGCCTTGACCGTGCCGGTCTGCCCATGACCACCAGTTGCAACAATGCCCTGCCCCGCGTTGTGGAATATGCCTTCAACGACTTCGAACAAGAAGGTGCACTGACACAAGAATATAGCGGCGCGCGTCAAAGCTACTTTGACGGGACCGAGACCCTGGAGGACCACGAGCTTGCGTTTCTGGGAGCTTATGTGTCGCTGTTTCCCAATTCCCCTTTGGTTGATCGCGCGCAAAAGACGGAAAATCTGTCTAACTCAAAGCTTGGTGGTGACCAGCGGTTGTTGTGGCAGTAGGAGATTTCATCGGAGCCGCATTGGATTAGTCGAAATCGAGCATTCCTTAGTCTCATAGGATGATGACTTCGCTGGGTAATCTTCCCCAAAACTAAGGGGATGCAGATGCTGAGTTTTCTTAGTAAAATGACCGGGTAAAATCTGATGAATCTGACAAGATTTAGCAAACCCCAAATCCTTGCGTTCCTGCCCCAAACTTAAGGCACCATGCCTGAGCTTTGCCGTGAGTATGGCATCTGAGGTGCCCCTAGATTTGTAGACGCTATGTTTGGTATTTTTGAAACCAAGATGAGGTGATCCTCATTCCTTGGACAAGATCCGGCGTCTTTTGAGCTCGGATCTGCTCCTGCCGATCGGGTTGGGATTTCAACTACTCAGTGAGTTGACCACCGCTGGCGTTTGGCCGCCAAGCGCCTTGTGTGGGCGGCGGTGGTTGTAGAATTTCATACAATTCCGGACACCCGCGCGAGCCTGAGAACCGGTCACAAGCACGCAGATAGGCACACTCTTATTTCAGGGTGCGCCGCTCGCCCATTTTCCATAGAAAAATGGCGGACAAGGACTGGCCATTCAATGAATAGTTGCCCAAGTATCGACCCTTGCCGTCCATTAAGAAGTGGACGCCTGACCGGCATCTTGCGGCTAACGCGTTCAAAAGTACCGGACGCCGCGTAAGTTTCGATTGCCTGACCATCGCCGCATGCACGCCCCGACCTGCTCGCCAGCTCAGACACGGCCTACCCGCCTTTCAGCGCCTCAAGCACCACCTTCGCTTTGAACTCGCGTGCATGATGCGGTGTTTGTCAAACATGTTGTCCGCCGATTTCATGCGGCGTCTCTGATTTCAGGGGCGCTGATTTCGGTTTCTGGGTTGAGCCAGACGGGTCCGGCGGGTTGCCAGTTGCGGGTTTTGCCTGACCAGCGTTCTGGGTTTTGCGCACGCGCATTTGCATAGAGCATGGCGCGGTTTGCCAGCGTTGCGCGGTCATGGCCAGCGTGGCGTGCGCCCGGAGTGACGAAGCGGATGGCGCTGTGCAGATGCTCGCCGTTATACCAATTGGCGAAGGATTTTACCCAAGCCTGAGCATCTGTTTTTGTGGCAAAGCCC
>NZ_FOTF01000072.1 GCF_900114485.1 Loktanella salsilacus
AAAGGCACCGCCCGCCTGTGCGCCCGTATCGCTGAGGAATTGCGCTGACCGCAGCGCGCTGCGCTGCGCCTCGATCTGCGGCATCAGGGCAGGGGATGACGCGATATTTGCCATCGCTCGCACACTCCAACCGCGCTGCAACACCCCCGTGCTGGCGGTGTTCAGATAGGCCACGACACCGCTATACAGCGCCGCCGGGCTGACCCCTGCGGCCACGTCGTTGCGCCCGACCTCGAACGCCATGACGTTCTGCCCCGGCAGAACCTGCGCCGCCCAGCCGTTCACTGCATCGCGCTTGGCCACCAAGTCTGCGATCTTGTTGCCAGAGGTGCCAAGGTTGCACACCCGCCAGCCCGGCGGCACGTGGTTTGTCCCCGGCTCTGTCAGCACCGCAGCGCAGGACAGCGCATCGGTCACATCGCCGGTGCCTTGGGTGATGCTGTCGCCCTCTAGCACCAACTGGCTGGTGATGGGGACGATGTCATGAGCCTGCATAAGGGCCTCTGACACGGCCTGCGCCTCGGCCTCGGTCAAGGTGCGGTCATAGACCACCATGTCATACAGATCGAACACGCCCCAGCTGCCCGCAGCCCCCGGCGACCAGGCATAGCGGCCGATTTCAGCGCCTGACACGCCCGTCACCTTATAGGCCGCCGCCACCGCTGCGCTGCGTTCATTCAGCGACAACCGCGTGCCCGCCGCGCCGCAAACCGCGCCGATGACCTGCTTTTGCGCCCCTGTGACCAGCCACTCTGCACCCGACGGTGCCGAAGACGCCACCTTACCAAAGCTTTGCGCAAAGCTGGCGCTGCGGCTGATGACCCGGCTTTCCAGCGCGCCGCCAAGGGTGTTGACTTGGCTGCCTTGCCCCTGCGCGCCCAGTGAAAAATAGCGATTATAAGACGCCGGATGCCGGGGCACCCGCGCCACCATAAAGACCGAGATCGCTCGCGTATCGCAGACCAGCCCTGCCGCGACCTCCAGCGCTTGTGCGCCGGCAAAGCGCCAGAACGCGCGGCCTTGCCCGTCGCTCAGCGCTTGCGGCCCAAGGCCCGCGCCCACGGATATAACGCCAGCCAGCCCTTGCAGATCGGTGGCCGTTACAACGCGCCCGTCCTGCACCGTGACCTGCGAAAACCCCGGATGCCAACGCGTAGTAGGGGCCACCGGCAATGCGGCCAATGCGGGGCCCGGATCAGGTGTGGGATCAGGTGTCGGGTCGGGGTCTGGCACCGGATCGGGCGTTGGATCAGGATCAGGTGCCGGATCTGGAATGGGATCAGGGTCCGGAACA
>NZ_FOTF01000035.1 GCF_900114485.1 Loktanella salsilacus
GTCGGATAGAGTCCGCGCTTGCGGCAGTATTCGGCCAAATCAGTTTCGTTCAGTGCTGCCGTTTCCAACACCGCCGCGAACTTGTCGCGCGAAGACCAACCCTCAGGGCCAGCGTCAGCGTCAGGCAGAAGCTGCCCCTTGCTGCGCGCATCAGCCCGCCACTTGTGCAGTGTAGCCTCGGAAATCCCTTCATCCTGCGAAAGCTGCCGAATGGCCAAGTTATTCGGCGGCAGCATCCGCTTCAGAACAGCCGATTTTCGTTCTGGTGAGTATCCCACGTCATTGTCCTATCCCGCCCACCTGAAAATTAGAGAAAAGTAGAGCAGCGGACAACAACCCTGACAGAGGGGGCATCCGGCATGCCGGTGTGGTCGATGATGATCGTGCTTGCGCCGAGACGGGAGTAGGTCGTCTCGGCCTCATGGCCCTCGACCACTGCCACGTAGCGACCCTTGCTTTCGCCCTCTTCGCGGGTGATTTCGATGTCAGTTTCCATAGAAACTCTCCTCAACCCTCGATGTTCAGTTGCCCGCGCAGCCACGTGGCCTCTTGCTCGACGACACTATGTCCGGCGCCGGGAATGATCAGCGTATCGACCTTGGCACCCATTCCCCGCATGATTTCAGCGCTTTCATACACCCGCGCCAGCGGGATGTGGGGGTCTCGCTCATGGCAGCCCAGCAGCACCGGCACATCTGGGAGCCGCCCCTCATAGGCAAAAGTCTTGGCGGGGCGGTGGTAGAGATCGGCGCGCGGTGCGCCGTCCGCATCGCCCGTGCCGACCAGCCCGCCAGAGAGCGCGACCACCGCGCGGAACGGACGGGCAAGCCGCGCAGCCGCTTCCACCGCAAGACAAGCCCCTTGCGAGAAACCCACAAGACCCACCCGCTCCGGATCAAAGCCCTGTTCCGACACGTCCTCAAGCAGGGTCGAGATGACGCTCAACCCGCTGCTGAGCCCCGGTTCATTGGCCTCCAGCGGTGCCAGAAAACTGTCCGGCCACCATGAGTGCCCGGCCGCCTGCGGTGCAAGAACGGCGAGGTCAGGCAGCGAGAGGTGGTCGGCAAGGCCGATCATATCCTCGGGCGCGCCGCCCCGGCCGTGGATCATCACCAACACAAGGCGCGCGCGCTCCAGCGGTGCGCCAGCAATGACCAGCCGTTGCCCCGCGTGCGGACCGGTGCCGCGGGTCGTCGCCGCCAAACCGCTCACGACGGCACCCGGATCTGCGGCAGCACCTGCTCGATACGGTTACGATGTGCCTCGTATTTCTCGGGCAGCTTCAGCGCCTCGCCCAAATGTGCCGGATCTTCGTCCACGGCAAATCCCGGTGTATCGGTGGCAATCTCAAACAGCACCCCGCCGGGGGTGCGGAAGTAGATTGCATCGAAATACTGCCGGTCGATGACCGGGGTGACTTGCTGTCCGACGGCCGAGAGCCGCGCGCGCCATTCCAGTTGCTCCTCTCGGTCACGTGCCCGGAACGCAACGTGGTGAATGGTGCCGGCACCTGAGCGCCCGATGGAGCGGGCATCCGAGGTCATCAGGTCAACTGCCGAGCCACGCTCGGGATCGGTCGAGAGATACCGGATGCGGGTTTCCGTCCCGCCCGTCCCGCCGGTCGCGGTGGCTTCCTCGGCTTCGCGCTCATATCCCATCGCTTCGAGCACGGCGGCGGTGGAAGTGACATCCTCGAGCCAGAGGGTGACGCTATGACCCCCCCATCCCGCGCCCCGCCTTCGATCAGTTCGACCCGCAGGCCGTCGGGGTCCCGCATAGCTATCGCGGGTTCGCCGAAGCGCTCAAAGGGCCCTTCGAAGTCGATGGCAGCCTCTGCCAAGTCTCCCATGCGCAGATCCAGATCGGGGATCGCATAGGCCACCGCCGACGCCATGCCGGCCCCCGCACGGCCCGGGCCCGCATCCACGAAAGGAAAGAACGTCATAATCGACCCAGGCGCCGCATTCTGGTCCCCATAGTAGAGGTGATAGGTGCCGGGATCGTCAAAGTTCACGGTGCGCTTGACCAGACGCTGGCCGAGAATGCGCACCCAGAAGTCGAGGTTGCCCTGGGGCGGGCCGGAGATCGCGGTAACGTGGTGCAGGCCGGGAATGGCCGGGGATGTGCCTTGAGACATGATGCTCTCCTTTCGATGCCAAAAGGCGCGCAGGGCCCCTTGGTGTATTGTGTCTATCGGTTGGAGGCTTTTGTAAGGTAAAACTTACCAAGTGAAAGTCGTTACCAAATGGAAACCACCCAAGAAAAAACGTTCGTTTCCTCTGACGGGGGCGAACCTGAAATCCCCTGCGCGGCCGATACGCTGCTGCGCAAGCTATGGGGCCAATGGAAAACCCATGTGATCTACGTGCTGGGCGAACAGCAGGCTTGTCGCTTCGGCGTGTTGCGCCGCAGGATCACCGGTATCTCCCCCAAGGTGCTGACAACCCGCTTGCGCGAGTTGGAAGCCGATGGGCTGGTTTGGCGCGAACAAGAGAACTCCATACCGCCAAAGGTCACTTACGGTCTGACCGAGACGGGCCTCGCCGTGCATGCGGTTTTGAAGGACATCGAAAAGATTAAAGTCTGAAATTGAACCTAAGCCAGGTAGATTGCGGCAATTTAGACGGAACAGTATGTGAATGGCGCGTGCCGGCCCTCACCTGCCGTTCGCTTCACGGCCGAGCGCTGCTGTGCAGCTTCACCAAACCGGCCATTTATCCATGGCGCAGCATTTTCGAAGGGTGAAGGTCGGCAGAGCGGGACGAAGCTGACCCTTGCATGAGCGCGGAGGTTTACCTAGGGGAAAAAATGGATCTGTGCGACACTGGACATCTGAAGTTTCCAAAAAGGGTACTTCTGAAATGGGAGGATTGATTGATGTCTTACTATTCTGTCTCACATTGGGATACGACCGACTGGACCGATGAAATGGAAGCTATTGCTCGCGACAAGTATGTGCCAATGATCAAAGGATTAGGGGCCGAGAGCGTCGATATGGTAAGAACGGGCGATGTAAGTTTCCTTGTGGTATCGAAGTATTCGGACGCAGCAGCGGGAGAGGCTGCCCAAGCACGCATCGATGAAATTCGCAGTCAAGCCACACAAGAACTTCCAATGAAAATGTCAAGCGTCCATCGTGGCTCCACCTTCGCTAGCAGTTAAAAATCAAGAGCAAGAAAATCAGATGGCCCCGCCTAATGCGGGGCTTTCTCTTCTATCTTAGTTAGTTGATCTAACGTGATTGGTCCCGCTGCTCCATCGTCAATGGGCCCGCTTTGGGCTCGAAGCAGCCCTTCGACGCGCCCGCGCAGAGGATCTGTACCGAGGCTGGAGGTCGAGGTCGGCTGTGCGAAATTTTCTGCCGTCCGCCCCAGCATGCCGAATGTCCCCTTTTCTGATACTGCGCAAGTATCAGCGACCAAATTGCAGCCCCCGATACCGAATCTGCGCTCCATTTTCGAAGCAAAACCGGTATCGCGCTCCGAATGACACCACCAGCGCATGTGCCGCAATCGACTTGAACGAAGGCGTCAGGACGTCAATCTCACGCCTTCTGAGACATCAATATTGTGGTTCAGGCGGAACAGGTTGCTCGGGTCATATCTGGCCTTGATCCTGCGCAGCTTGTCGATGTTGGAGCCGTAAGCTTCCGACATCCGGCCATCGTCGTCTGATGGCATGAAGTTGACATAGACACTACCGGCCGCGTGCTGTGCCGTGCAGTTAAACAGGTCCCGGGCCCAGCCAATACAGCATTTGTCCTTTGCAGCCTCCGACCACCGCGTATGGACGTTCATCACGAAGTGCCGCTTGCGCTGAGGAAAGGGGGTCGCTGCGGGGTCGACACGGGTCATGGCTCCACCCAAATGAGCGATGAAAATCTCGGATTGTGGGTCAGGAAGTGCTGCGACGGCGGCGAGAGCGCTATCAACTACCTCATCGTTGAGCTTCAGAAAGTCATTACTTTTCCAATAATTACGTGCGCCGGGCGTCAGAAGCGGATCGAAGGCCTGCTGCCACCCCGCGTAGGGATGCGGGCAGATAACATCGGCAATCGGCGTGCCAAGATCACGCAGCTCCTCCAGCGCCTTTTCCCCCTCTTTCATATCACCCGCATAACAGGCGGCGAAGATCAGAACCTCCTTGCTGTGCCAGTCCTCAGGGATAAAGGGCAGTGGCGGTGCCTGCCGCATGACGGCCCATATGGTCAGTTCGTCGGGCGCGCGAGCGCAGATATCGCGGTAGCTTTGCAACAGACTGCGTGCGTCGGACAAAGGATGCACGATCAGACCGGACAGCACCTCCGGGCCGACCGGATGCAGCGCAAATTCGAATGATGTGATGACGCCGAAATTACCGCCACCGCCACGAATGGCCCAGAACAGATCGGCGTTTTGCGTGGCGCTTGCAATGCGCACATCACCGTCGGCACATACAACTTCGGCAGACAGCAGGTTGTCGATAGTCAGGCCATGCTTGCCCGTAATCCAGCCGAAACCGCCGCCAAGCGTCAGACCGGCAACGCCCGTAGTGGAATTGATGCCCAGTGGCACTGCAAGGCCATAAAGTTGAGTTTCTTGATCCACATCGGACAAAATGCAGCCCGGCCCAACTGTTGCAGTCGCCTTATCGACATCCACGTGGACGCCTTTCATCTGCGAGAGGTTCAGCAAAAGGGCGCCGTCGGCCACTGCATGCCCCGCGATCTGGTGCCCGCCACTTTTAACGGCCAGCAAAAGGTTGTTTTCACGCGCAAAGTTCACGGCAAGCTGGATGTCGTTGGTATTCAGCGCACAGACAATCAGGCCGGGGTGTCGATCAATCATGCCGTTCCACAGCGCCCGGGCATCGTCGTAGCCGGTATCGTTTTTGTCGATCAGACTGCCACGAAGTGACGCCTTAAGTTTCGTCAGTTTGGCATTCGGGACATCGCCGGTATCACCGTTCAGTGTCTTTAGGATCTGGCCCATTGCGGTTGCTCCATTTGAGTTTCGGTATACCCGAAGGCTGCGCCCTAACTCGCAACCCGGCCAGTCCTAAAACTGGACCGGGCCTTTATCTGCAGGAATCGGGGCCGAATGTGATAAGATACCGTCAGGCAAAGACGAAATTGCCGCGAAGGATTAGTACAATGACCCTTGGGAGTTACGGACAATTCTGTCCGGTCGCGATGGCGGCCGAGATGCTCTGCACGCGCTGGACGATGGTTCTGGTGCGCGAAATGGTGGCCGGTTCGACCCGATTCAACGACCTGCGGCGTGGCGTGCCACGCATGTCGCCAAGCCTGCTGTCGCAGCGGTTAAAAGAGCTTGAGGCCGCCGGTGTCGTCATCCGCACGCCTGCCGCCGACGAACCAGCCGTGCAGGAATACCGTCTCACAGAAGCTGGTCGAGACCTGCAAACTGTTGTCGAGGCCTTCGGAATTTGGGGGCAAAAGTGGATAGAGACGCAGGCCACGCTGAAGAATTTGGACCCCTCACTGCTTATGTGGGACATGCGCCGTAATCTCGATCCTTCGCCAATGCCTGCGCGCCGGATTGTGGTCAATTTCAGGTATCCTGAGCTGGTCGAAGCCCGACGCAACTGGTGGCTCGTTGTGGACTCGGAGGCAGAGGTCGACATCTGCTCCACCGATCCGGGTTTCGACGTCGATCTTTGGGTGACGACCGACCTGCGCACGATGACCGCGATCTGGATGGGACTGAACAGTGTCTCGGACGTAAGTGATAAAATCCAGCTCGACGGCGATCCGGCGATTGCCCGAACAATGCAGACGTGGCTTGGTCTCAGCCCATTCGCGGCACAATCGAAGTTGGTGCACTGACGCCGCACCACCGCAGGCCCAACCGGTCCAGTTTTTGGACTATCGGACCAAGGCCCGCGGCCTCACCCTCAGGGGAGTTTCGTCATCCGACGAGGATAGGCGAACCTCTCTTGAAAGGAGCTTCGATATGCTTTCTCACATGATTTTAACTCGCCGCGCTCATGGCCCTGATGAGGCCAGCTCTGCTTCCTGCATGATAAGAAATTTGCGCAGCGTAGCGGGCATGGCTATTGCTTGCACAGCACTGGCTACTGCTGCCGCCGCCCAATCATCTCCCGAAGCCACTGCGATGACTGCCGAAGCCCTCAGCGCGGCTCCGGCAGGTATTCTTGCAACGGCGACCGTTTCCGATCTGGAAGGCAATATCCTGCGCGAAGGAACAAGCGACTACACCTGCTTTCCCGCACCAAATGGGCTTGCGGGACCGATGTGCATGGATGCCGAATGGCGGCGCTGGATGGCGGCGTGGATGGGCGGCAAGCCGTTTAAGGCTGAGCGTGTGGCCATTGCCTACATGCTGGCGGGCGACGGGCCAGATGGCGGTGCCAGCAACATCGACCCCGCAGCCATCCAACCGGCTACCGATAATGAATGGGTCGTCGAAGGGCCGCACATGATGGTCATCACACCCGATCCAGCCGCATTTGCAGGTCTGCCGACAGTTATCGAGACGGACGGCCCATACGTGATGTGGACTGGCACGCCCTATGTTCACCTCATGGTGCCGGTCGCCGGTCGCCCAGAACAGCGCAGCGTGCCGACGAACTGACATAATAGCTGTTGAATTGTGCGAGAAATTGACCCAGTTTTCCGAAACTTCGCGACCCACAACCTGTCATTAATTCCTTCAATTTTCCATGAGGTTATCATAAGCCAGAGTGGTCCACGCGAAATGAAAAAATGGGTCAATTCGACCCGAAAATCAACACCGCCACAAGTGAAACCCTAATACACGGGACGACGGCTTTTGGCGTCCGGATCACGAGTGCGCGTTTCTGTACGCGGTGCACCATGCCAATATCTACTTTTGCGTGTGACAACATCCATCACTCGATGCTCTCTAGGTTCTTTGATAATAGCGAAAACCAGATTGTGTGATTACCTCAAACAACATTCCGTCACTAAGACTAGAGTTGTTCCGTTCTGCAGTTGTCATTCATAAAAAGCTGATCGGCTCATAAGCCGAGGGAAACATCGCAAAAGCGGAATGGGGCGCATGGCTAACCATCGTAAAACTTTATCTGTCAGAGACGCGCCCAACTTAAGTGCGGTTTATTTTACACCAGCCGTGGCCAATTCCAACACGTGCGGATTGCCGGGTAAAATATCTTGGCGAATGGTCTAAACAAACAGCCCCCTCACAAAGTTGAACGCGGACCAAGGCACATCATCTGCGGTCAAAACAGACCAACTATTAGACGATATGCCTGGCAAATTTATCCACAGGGGACAGGTTTCCGGAGCCCTTGTGGGGGCGGGAAGAGCAAGCATGATTAGCAGGCCGCATTCGTAATATAGAGGCCCGATGGACAGGCAAGTGCCTCAGCAGCAATCCCGCTCCGCAATCCAGATAACGGTGCCTACCTGCATTACTGCCTTTTGCACCTTAAAGATGCGGCAAGCTTCAACAGCAGCAAGTCGGTGATCTTCCTCTCTTCGTGGCTTCCGGATTGAAGTGATGGCCATCAGGAAAAATTAGTGAAAGCCCTGTTTAGAAGCGAATAACTTCTGACGTCACCGGACCCTGTTGCGTAATTCAGATGACGAACAGCTCTCCCCTTTCCCCAGACGGATTTATCCCACGGCTTTCGTGACAGGGATGCCGAGGGCGGTGTAACCGTTCAGGATCGCAACGCGCACCTGAACCTCAGCGACTTGGCGGTCAAAGTCGCGCGCCATCAACCACTGGCCCAGCAATTTCATGCAATGCATCTTTGTCTCGACGCGGTTCCGGCGGTGGTATCCGCTCCAGTTCCGCCACAGATACTTCGAAGCGCGGAGCGCATCATTCCTAGCGATGGCACCGGCGGTAGTTGGCTTCCATGGCTGAGCATTTCTGCGTGGTGGGATGACCGCAGACGCTCCCCGATCGGCGCGCGTCGTATGCGCCATCCGCAGTCACGCTACCGATCTGCTGATTGCGCGGAATCTGTTTAAGTAGGTGAGGCAACATCGGTGCGTCCCCGGTGGTGCTGCCCGAGATCTCAACTGCTCTGATTTCCAGCGTTTGCTCGTCGATACCGATGTGGATCTTGCGCCAGACGCGTCGTTTCGAGCCACCATGTTTGCGGGCGTTCCACTCACCTTCCCCTTCTACCTTGATCCCTGTGCTGTCGATAAGCAGGTGCAGTGGGCCCTTCGCGCGCGATACGGAATGATCACCGCAAGCGTCCTTTGGCGGCGGCAAATGGTGCTGAAGTCAGGCACAACTCAGTCCAGCCCCGTGAGCCGCAGTAGGCTTTCCACAAAGCCTGTCATCTGGCGAAGCGCCATCCCGAAAAGCACTTTCCTGGTCAGGCACGCCTGGATGGCAGCGTCACTGAATGTCCGCGACCTGCCCCTCTTGCCGGAGGGTTCGGCATCCCAGTTTATCTCGGGATCGAACCAGATCGTCAGTGATCCGCGTCGCTTCAGCGCCGCATTGTAATCAGCCCAGTTCGTCGTCTTATAGGTAGGTTATGTCGGTTTGCTCATGCGGGTCAGCTACCACACTGGATTCACGACATAAATCCCCGCTGGATTTGTGCAACATAGCCGATGGCTTGCTTCAACCTCAGGAAGTCTTAGAAAAGGCGCTCTTTTGCGCGACCAAAGGCGGCCATTTCGGCGCACGAGACTGACCCGCACAGGACCGATACAAAAGCGATGACAAGCAGTTCCCCAAGGTCGTGGCGGGCGTTACTGGCGCGCGGATCGGGAACGTCGTCGAAGGCGGATAGAAAATCTGCATAAGGATGGGGACTCCGTGAACGCAATCCCCAATTCAGAATCCATCTCGCCCTCACAGGCAAGAGCGACCGTTCACGCCTTCAGTTCCAAACGCAATCCCCCTAAATAGATAGACGCTACGAATGGAATTGATTTTGTATTTCACATAAAATGCTTCGAATACGCGTCAAAATAGAAGACTCTGTGGATAAATATAAAAATGTTCTTGAAACCTTAAGGCCTCAGCACCAAATCTTCGATAGACGAAGTGGAGTTTAAAATTGCCAGATCAAAAAATATATAGGGAAGATCAGCCCCAGAAGCGGCGGACGATCACAATTAACCGTTCGGCTAAAACGATAAATGAGTTGGACGCGTTCGCGAAGCGAAACAATTGCAAGAGCACACCCGATTTCCTTCTACTTTGCGTCGCTGCATATCAATCCGCTGTCGATCAGGAAACATCTGCCGCGATCGGCGAGATGAACAGGCAGATGAACATGCTGACCCGGAAAGCTCTGGCGGACGAGGCGTCATCCGAAGAACTGACGACCGCTCTACACAGGTTTTCAACTGAATTGCGCAGGCTGCCAGTCCGGTTGAGGGAGAAGCATTGATGTATGCCCACATTACCCGGACAAACGATCTCAAGAAGAGGATCGTCAGATACCCGTTTGAGGACAAGCCTTTAATCTTGGACGGCACGATCGCATTCGGATCGGCAGATAGCGTGTACAAAACGCTGAAGAAGCTGATGCGTCCGGGCGATGGTTGTTACCTTGCGACCCTCCATCTGCCGGCAGGATGCGACATGTCCGACGCAGATGCCGTAGACCTGATGCGGGCAGTGGTCACAGACCGGGGTGTCGATCCGGATACAGTCCCGTACATTCTTGCAAGGCATGCCGAGACCGGTAAAGCCCACTTTCATATGCTGTTCCTTGACCGAACCTTTGCCGGACGACGGATCGTGGTCGACCTCAGCGTTGCCGCGACACAGACCTCTCATCGTCGTCAGGCGATGGCTTACGGTTTGCCGTTGCCCGCATATTTCGATCCGGCGGTAGTCCCGACGTTTCAGCCACCGGTCATCCTGCGGCGCGTGACACATACGCCAACCGCGAAACAGCGTCGTTCGCCACTCGGCACCACGCAGGAGACCACCGTCGAAAAGGCAAGGCGGCACCGCCTCAACACCGATCTAATCCGGGTATTCACCGAGGATCAGCCGACCACTCTGTGGGCGCTGAACATCGCTTTGGGCCGGATCGGGGCGGGGTATGGGATCGCGAAAATCCCGGGGAAGAAGGCCAAGGCCACCTTCGCCACCATAGACCAAAAGCCGATCTTTCTCAACAAACTGGGCCCAGCTTGGAATGTCAGTGCGATCGAGGCCCGCATGGCCTTTGCTGCGCATCTGGTCTGCGCCCGTCCCATACTTGCGCTGCGCTTTATTCTGCGTGCTCATCTTCTCAACCCCACAATGGATATTTACCATGACCGACACGACACCCACCATGCTGACGCTCTCGACGCCCGAGGAACTGGCACAAGCCCAACTGGACCGGATGGAAAAGGCAATCGGCAGCCTTCAGCCGCTGCTCAACCTTCTGGAGAAGCCAGTCAATGGCGAGGAGGAGAACCTGATAAAACTTTTATTCCAGCGCCTGGATACGGTGATCGCGGGTCAGGACGCGTTGCGGATTCAGGTTTCGAATCTCGATCACCTAGTCCGGGACGTGATGGGGGAAGACGACTGATAGCACCAAAAAGCTGGATCGCACGGCTATGTCGCACTGCACGGAAGTTCGGAGGGCGCTTGGTTAAAGTCAGGCGCAACAAAGCGCACAATCGGCTTGCAATGATCCGTTTTGCCGACGGCGGCCTCAGTGTGCACAGCAAGTCGGGGCACCGGGTGTCAGTTCCAAGCCCCAGCCTCTCAGCGTTCACCGCCATATGGCAGATGGCAATTGTCAAAAAAGCGTCTGTTGCCCCGGATGCAGAGCAGCCAGCGAAACCAGAGATTGTCGCAGATGTCGATATGATCGACGCATCATCAGATGATGGCGATCACAACAGTCCGGGAAACCCGTAACGCTTCATGCCGTTCAAAGTGCTCCTTTAGGTGTTGAACCAGGTCGGTGCGTCCTCTGCAGCCCACGGTGGATACTTATTCATAACTTGCATGAAGAGTTCGCTTGCCAAGAACCGATCCAGCCATGCAATTAATCTTGGCCATGGTTGTCCGTCGAACCACGCCCTATCAATGTAGGCAAACTGACGTACAAACGGCAGCAACGCTAGATCAGCTATAGTGGGACGGTCTCCAAATAAGTGGGAATGTCCTACTAATTTTTTATCGAGGTGACGCAAGTAACTGGCGGCCGTTTCACACTCGGCCAATTCATCCAAATCTGGGTAACACGAAGAATACTTTGTATGATCCAGCGCGGCCTTGAACGGTCCGTCATTTGCCGAGATCAGACACCAGCCCTCCTGGGGCATATCCAAAAGTTTCATCGGGTCGTTTTTTTCGAGCGCCCAGACCATGATGTCCAAACTTTCATCCAGCACCTGTTCTTTCAAGCGAAGAGCGGGCACCGTACCAGATGCGGATGTCTGCAAGAATGCTTGCGGTTTGTCCTTTAAGCAAATTTCACGCAACTCGATTTTGCAGCCAGCGCTCGCCAACGCAAGTCGGGCCCTTATTGCATATGGGCAACGCCGAAAGGTCCACAGGATAGGGTGATGTGTCATCTCAAGACTTATCCATATGATGTCGCTGCGGTCAATTCCTCGCCTCTACGTCCGCAGTCAAGGGGCCACGAAGATCACGACGTCGTCCATATGCCACTCGTCCATCAGCCGTGGACGATCACGGCACGGATGCGATAGGCCTCTTTGTTGCGATTGACCCAGGCCTAAACGCAATCCTCGCCATACTCTTTGAGCCACCATTCTATCGCCAAGGTCTGAATCTGATCTTCGCGGATCGGGCCGCGGTTACTCATAAACGCTGACAGGTCATGCATCCCGATCGAAATCATGACGCAAACTCAAGCCTTCAAGCTTCGCGGCAATCTATTCCTTAACCCCAACAGCTTCAGCCAAAACGCGCAGACCGACAACAAGATCAGCTTCATTGGTGTCTTCTTCGAACGCATGGCTGATCCCACCGATCGACGGCACAAAAAGCATCGCCACCGGCATCAGGCGGGCCACATTGGTCGCGTCATGTAGCGCGCCTGAGGGCATCCGACGCCAGCGACCTGGCGCGACCACCTCGGCCCCGGCCTCCAGTCTTGCGCGCAAAGTGGCGTCCATAGGGGTTGGGTCCAGAGCCAAACTTGGTTCAAGTTCGACCCCGAGATTCATCTCGGTGGCAACCTCATTCAGCGTCTCCTCTATTATTGCCTGCATCCGCCCCAGTCGGTCCTTATCCCCGTCGCGCAATTGCATGGAAAACCGAACCTGGCCCGGCACAATTGAAGAGGCATTGGGGGCAACCGCCACATGGCCAATGGTCCAAACTGATTGCGGCGTGACGACATTGCGCAACCGGTCGTTCAGACGCGCATTAAAGGCGGATAGTCCCTGAAATGCATCCCGCCGCAGCGCCATTGGGGTTGTGCCCGCATGGTTCTGCTGCCCCGTCAGCGTCACCATCATTTCGCGGTAGCCCACAATATCGGTGACCACGCCGATCTGTTCGCCGGCAGCGTCCAGCGTCGGTCCTTGCTCGATATGCAATTCGATAAATCCAGTGAACTGCGCAGGGTCAACGTCACTGCCAACACGGTCCCCCAACAGACACCGCGCCTCAGACAGCGACACACCGCCGGCGTCCCTTACAACATCCGCCTCGGCCAAAGGCAGCAGGCCCGACCACACGGCTGACCCGGTAGTTCCGCCAAAACGACCTTCTTCGTCCTGAAAGGATACGACTGAGATGGCAGGCCCGCCCGCCATATGCGACGCCCGCGCAATCTCGAGCGCCGCAATCACCCCCAGCGCTCCGTCGAGCCAACCGCCGGTCGGCTGCGTATCCGAATGTGATCCAAGCAAAAGGGACGGCGACTGGGCTAAGCCAAAGAGATTGCCCATGGCATCAAAATGCACTGCCAATCCAGCCTCAGCCATTCGTCCTGCCAGCCAGTCGCGCGCAGCAAGGTCGGGCGCGGAATAGGCCGGACGGACCACGCCGGTGCCCTGCGCGCCGAAGCTGCGGAGATGATGAAGATCAGATAAAAAACGGGAAGTGTCGATCACGGTTGTCTCACTATTACAAGGACTTGGGCAGACTTAAAGGCGGGCCAGTGAATTGAGAAGTTCGGACTGAAGCCGCGATGGAATGGACGCGGATCAAATCTCCGCCTCTTCTGCTCCGGGATTGGCCCAAGAAAGATACTTCGACCATAAAGACCGGCCGGGCATGCATCGTGGTGCGCGGCATGAACACGTTATCAGAAGCGAGAGGGTTTTTGCTAGGGCTGAGGTACTCCCCATTCCCTGGACATGATCTGGCGTTTTTCAAGCTCTGATCTGCTCCTGCTGATCAGGTTGCGTTGCATCGAATCTCAATGAGTAGACCACCGCTGACGGTCGGCCGCCAAGAGCCTTGTGTGGGCGGCGGTGATTGTAGAACTCCATCCATTTCCGGACACCCGCGCGAGCCTGAGAACCGGTCTCCCAAGCATGCAGATAGACGCACTCGTATTTCAGGGTGCGCCACAGGCGTTCAATGAAGATGTTGTCCAAGTAACGACCCTTGCCGTCCATTGAGATGCGGACGCCTGACCGGCGCAAGCGATCTGTCCAGACAAACGACGTGAACTGAGATCCTTGGACACCCTTCTAAAGATCAAGCAGCAATTTGAGCCTGATTGATCTGTTTGTGGCGACGCACGATGATGCCGAAGACTTCGCGCGCGATGTAGCGTTTGAGGCAGCGGATCGCCTCGAGTTTGGAGTGGCCTTGAGCTACGCGACGCGCAACGTATTCTTGAGTCCTTGGATCAAGCCGCAACCGTCCGATTGCAATGATGTGGATTGCGCTATTTGCTGCGCGATCGCCGCCCCTATTTAGTCGATGTCGCGTCGTTTTACCGGATGACGCGGGCACAGGGCTCACACCGCACAGGGCGGCAAAGCTGGCTTCAGATTTTAGGCGTTCAGGATTATCGCCTGCGGTCAGCAACAGTTGGGCTGCGCTGTTGAGCCCTATCGCGTTGCGTGCCATGAGTTCGGGGGCCAAGTCTGTAACAATAGATTTGATCATAATGTTGTTGAGTTATGTAAGAATTTGACCCAGTTTTTCGAAACGTCGTGAGCCACCAGCTGTCATTAGTTCCGTCGACTTTCCATGAGCCTATCATAAGCCAGACGGGTCAGCGCTAATTGGAAAAATGGGTCAATTCGAACCGGAAATCAACAGGGACATCACGATGACCTTTGAACAAGACGAAATCGACGCGGTAGCGCTTGAAGCCTATGGGCGCATCGTTCGGGCTTGGCACCTTTCTCGAAGGGAAGCGGCGGGCCTGGCCGACATGTCAGAAAGCAGGTGGAAGCGTGCGAAGACACCTAGCTCCACTATCAGGTTGACGAATGATCAGCGTCTGCGCCTGAGCGCCATCGTCGGCATCTATGCCGCCCTCGAGAAGTATTTCTCCGACCCGCTTACCAAGACCTGGTTCACACGGCCCAACACCGGTCCGCTATTCCATAGCGCAAGGCCCATCGACGTCGCAATCGCGAGAGGGCTGCCGCAGATCCTGTCAATCCGGAACTATGTCGATGCCCTATGCTGTGGTGCTTAGTATCGGCTGTATCCGGCCCGCGACTGCAGGTGCTATGCGCCCTGACAAAACACATGTTCGCGGATCCACCAGCCTGCAGGGACCGGAGCGGTCAAAACAGTGCTGGCGTTCGCGATATGGATAAGATGTTGTCATTGCACGGCCCTTCGCTCGGGGAGGGCGTGACCTGCGTACCAACGCCGGGGTGTCCGAGGGAGACCCATGTCGATCGGGACGATCGACGACATCCGGAGCGAGGAACACCATCATGTCAAAAGGCGACAAGCAGCGCGGCAGCAAGGAAGCCAAGAAACCCAAGAAGGAGGCCGTTAAAGTCCTGGCCACCGCTGACTTCAACAAGGGCAAGACCCCGCTGAACATCAACGACAAGAAGAAGAAATAGCCGGCCGCGGCACCGGGCGAGGCGTGAGGTTATCCTGCGACCGCCCGGTGCCACCTCGGCTGAATGAAGGGGTCGCCCTTCGCTGCGTCGCGTTTGACCTGGCGCTGTGCGGACAAAGCTACCGCCACCAAGGTCACGGTCAGCCAACACAAACGGCCCAGACCGGCCATTCACGCGCTGACACGATGCTGCGGCGCAGCCCGTCAGAGCGGCCATTCGTGCATCGCGCAGCATTTTGCTGGATAAAACGTCGGTCAGTGGACGAAGCGTGAATTCGTTGCGGCGGAGCCAGTTGCGGATATGGATCTCGGGTGCGCTGTCGGTTGTTTTCTGAAGGCGGTTGTCGGTCCGTTCTTCGGCTTGGTATGGTAATGATTAAGGAAGTTGAATTCGAAAGCGGAGCGAAACATGCTGACAAATAGCGACCTGGTCGAATTGACAGAATTTCGCCGTGCTCTTCACCGTCGTCCGGAAGTGTCTGGCGAAGAAGCGGAAACAGCAAAGACTGTTGTGGCTGCATTGAAACTGCTGTGTCCGACGGGCATCCTCACAGGGCTGGGCGGACATGGCGTGGCTGCGATCTTTGACAGCGGCAAGGACGGCCCGACAGTTCTCTTTCGAGCTGAACTTGATGCTCTGCCCATCGAGGAACACAATGACGAAATCGCGTGGCCCTCGGAGATCCCTGGCAAAAGCCACGTCTGTGGTCATGATGGCCATATGACGATGTTACTTGCCTTTGGCCGTATGATCTCGCGCAAGCCGGTCGCGCAAGGGCGCGTCATCTTGATGTTTCAGCCCGCCGAAGAAGACGGAAGCGGTGCGAAGGCGGTCGTCGCTGATCCCGCCTTTGACGAAGTTAAGCCGGACTGGGCCTTTGCCATTCACAACGATCCCGGAAGCCCGTTTGGGTTCGTCTCGACCCGTGTGGGGCTGATGAACTGTGCTTCGCTGGGGCTGAAGGTCATGTTAAGCGGAAAAACTGCCCACGCAGCCAACCCGCAGGACGGTGTCTCCCCTGCGTTAGCGGTCGCCAAATTGATCCCTGCGCTGGATAATCTGGGGCATGACGAAGGTGGTCCGCGCAACGATGCATTTCGACTGGTGACGATCACTCATGCCAACATCGGGGAACCAAACTTTGGCATCGCCCCCGGTCAAGCAGAGGTTTTCGCAACCCTGCGCGCGGCTGGAGATGCTGGCATAGAAAGCCTTGAAGACGCCGCACGAAACCTTTCAACATCTATCGCAGACGAATACGGGCTTAGAGTCTTGTGCGATATCCATGACCATTTCGCGGCGTCGGTAAATGACGCGGACGCCTACGATGTCGCGACCAGGGCGATGGAGGCAATCGGTGTTCCCCACGGGCAAGAGAGCGTGCCGATGCGTGCATCAGAGGATTTCGGCGTATTTGGATGGGGCGCAAAAGCCGCGATGTTGTTCTTGGGCTCCGGCGAAGATCATGCGGCCTTGCACAATCCGGACTACGATTTCCCCGATGATTTGATCCCTATGGGGAGCGCAATCTTTGAGCGCATTACGCGAGATTTGTTGGGAACCGCTTAGGCGAATTGGAGTGCCCCCACTGAAGTGGTCCACCTTTTGGGATAGAATTATCCCGTTTTCAGGAGGACGACGAGATGGCTGGCAAGCGAGAGAAGCCCGAGGATATCGTGCTGAAGCTGCGACAAGTTGAAGTGCTACAAGGGCAAGGCAAATCAGTTCAGGAGGGCGTGCGGCAGATCGGTGTCACGGTTCAGACGTACTATCGGTGGCGCAAGGAGTATGGCGGCATGAGCCGCGATCAGCTCAAGCGGCTGAAAGAGCTGGAGGCTGAGAATACCCGGCTCAGACGTGCCGTGTCGGATCTGACGTTGGACAAGATGATCCTGGCCGAGGCTGCACGGGGAAACTACTGAGCCCTTCCCGCCGCAGGCAGTGCATCGACCATGTGCGGCAAACCCTCAGCGTATCGGAGCGCCGGGTTTGCCGCACATTGGGCCAGCATCGCTCGACGCAGCGCAAGGTGCCCTGTGGTCTGCCGGACGAAGCCCGGCTGACCGAGGACATCACCGCGTTGGCCGAAGAGTTCGGCCGCTATGGGTATCGCATGATCACCGGGCTGCTGAACAACAGCGGCTGGCATGTGAACCATAAAAGGGTCGAACGGATCTGGCGGCAGGAAGGGCTGAAAGTCCCGCAAAAACAGCCGAAGAAGGGCCGACTCTGGCTCAATGACGGGTCGTGCGTAAGGCTGCGGCCGGAGCGCCCGAACCATGTCTGGTCCTATGACTTTGTCCAGGACCGGACTCACGACGGGCGGATCTTCCGCACGCTAAATATCATCGACGAGTTCACGAAGGAGGCGCTAGTGATCCGCGTTAAGCGCAGGCTCAATTCAACGGATGTGGTCGATGCTTTGACGGATTTGTTCATCCTACGCGGCCCGCCGGAATACATCAGGTCGGACAATGGCGCAGAATTTATTGCCAAGAAGGTGCGTGCCTGGATCGGTGCCGTGGGCGCGAAAACCGCATTCATCACCCCAGGCTCACCGTGGGAGAACGGCTACTGCGAGAGCTTCAATGCTCGTTTCCGGGATGAGCTGCTCAACGGCGAGGTCTTCACCACGTTACGCGAGGCCCAGATCCTGATTGAACGCTGGCGACGTCACTACAATACGGTCAGGCCCCACAGCGCCTTAAGATACCGGCCGCCGGCGCCTAAGAGCATCGTCCCGATAGACCAAAGACCGACCATGCATTAACATTCAAACTGGACCACCCGATGGGGGCACTCCAAGAGGAATCGGTATGGGAACGACTTATACGCATTTGAGTATCATAGAACGACGCCAAATAGAACGCTGGAGACACGCAAAGGTCCCTGTCGATGAAATGGCCAAGGTTCTAAAGCGCTGCAGGTCGACGATCTTTCGCGAGTTGAAGCGCAATCATTTTAGCGATGAAAGCATGCCCAAACACGACGGCTATTACGGTGCCGCTGCGCATCTGATGCAGGCGGATCGACGCGCACGAAATGACCGCCTGATTGTCGCGCACAGCACCTCTTGCTACCCACGTCAAACAACTTGGCAATGCCGCTCAGCTAGCTGATCCTGTTTTCTCGGTTTCGGACGAGTTTTGGCGGGAACACGACGAGTTCACCTCAGCGCCATTCTCGATCGTGAGGGTCTGGTAGAAGATTTCACCAGAGACTTTTGCGCTTGAGTGCAATATGACATCCTGACCGTGGATGCTGCCATCGAAACGGCCTTTGATGGCCACGCTGTCCGCAAGCAGTTCGCCGATGGCGGATCCGTTCGCCTCGATCATGATCGAATCCGCTGTGATTTTCCCGTCAATATGGCCGGACAGTTCCATGTGGCCAGGCACCGTGAGGTCACCGGACAGCTTTGCCCCGGCGGCAAAATGGGAAAGGCCACCATTTGAACCGCCTCCCGCTGAAGATGGTGAAGTGTCTGAAACAAGGGACATATGTGCGGTTCCGATGGTGTTGAATTTCAGATCATTCCGACAAAGGCTGAGCCGGACGTTAGCGGGACCATACCCGGTCGCGGACGTCTGACGATACCAAAAAAGTGCTGTCAGACTAATTCTGAACCAGTCTCAGTTTGCCGCCACACGTCGGAACTTATGCTAAACAAAGTTGACGCCACTCGGTTAGAGCAGCGGCGCGGTTGAGCTTAAAGTCATTGCGTGAATGGAGATGGCGCTCCGCGTTGAAATAGCTGTGCAGCTTGTCGGTGATCACGACCCTCGGCTCGCCGTACTGAGTGATCACCCTTTGGAGAAACCGCTCGTCTGCTTTAGCGTTTCTTCGCGTTTGCACGAGAATGTCGAGGACGTCCCCTTCCGCGTCGATGGCACGCCACAGCCAATGTTTCTTCCCTCGAATCGAGATAACAACCTCATCCAGGTGCCATTTGTCGTTGGGGCAAGGACGATCGCGCCGGACGCAATTTGCGAAATGTGGACCAAAGCGATTGACCCACAATCGGATCGCTTCCCGGCTGACAATCACACCACGCTCGGCCAGCAGGTCTTCGACGACGGCCGTGCTGATGGCGAAGCGATGGTAAGCCCAAACAGCGTATGCGATGATTTCGCGAGGGAACCGGAAGCCCTTCAGGCTCAGCACACTGGTTGGAATTTTCATGATGTTGAAATAACCTGGTCACGCAAGCTGAACGACTTGGCAATGCCTGTTGCGGTCATCTGGCACCGGCATTAGATCAGCTTGAACTGACCAGCCATAGCTGCGGCCTGCGTGCTGGTGCTCGCTCCGAGCTTAACTTTAGCGTTCTTGAGGCGCTGTTTAACTGCTCCTTCGGTGATGCCGAGATCGAAGGCTATCTTCTTTAGCCTCTTGCCATCCCTTACCATTCCCAAAGCTTCCAACTCGGCCGTAGTCAGGTTGGTGGGCGCTACCATTTCAAAATGCCGGCGCTTGATGAACGTATGCAATAGCTTCGCTTCCAGATCGTTAAACTCCCGATCCGAGCGTGCGAAGCTGGCAATTGATCGTTGCCCATCGAGATCAAGTTTCTCATCGAAGATAGCGACTGACATTCCAAATCGCAGACCGAAGGTTGTCGCCATCGAGAAGACGCCGCGAGTGTCCATCTGAGCAAGTTCGGACCAGCGCACCGTGCCCGTGTTTGTGTAACCCCATTGCATGACTGGATCGTGGATCATCAGCCTGTTTTTGGTGTAGTGATCCACCCACCTTGGAGGGAACGCATTGATCTCTTCCATCGGGAACGCGAAACCGATGCGTAGCGCGATATAATGCCCTGCCGGTGCCAAAACCTCTAGGTCACGGGGGGTCACTTGAAGAACCATAGGTTGAGAGGCTCTCGGTATATTGCGGTTACACTGCACTTAATGGCAGTTTTGCATTCGCCAGTAGATGACGGACAAATTTTAGGAGATAGCGTTGCTGCGTTGATAACTACAGGAACGAGATCATGTCAAATAACGATGGCGCGCTGGCTCAGCTAGAAACCGCCTCAAAGCTTGCCCCCGCCGGGTTCGCATTGGCAGGTCACTTCACCAAGATGCGTCCCAGTTTCATGCTTCAGTGCTACCCCAAAGACTGGACTGCTTTCTACGCAAAAAATTCCCTAGCTATGGTCGATCCGGCGATTGCTTGGGGCTTAGCCAACGAGGGCACCTTCCGTTGGTCCGATTTCGATGCCACAAGTGATCCATCTGGCGTGGCCTCGATGGCGGCAGACCATGGGCTGACCTACGGCATCATTTCGTCTATCGTTTCAGATGGCACCCGCAGCATGGCCAGCTTTGCACGCACCGACCAAGAATTCGAGCAATCCGAGATTGATGTCATAACGGCCAAACTTGCTGCTATTCACGCCATTACCCTAGCTGCGAAAGATCTGGCAGCCAAGGAGATAGAAACCTTAGCGTCTATGGGGATAGCTTACACCAAAATGTAGCTCAGGTGTCGTTGCAAACATGTTGGATTTCTCTATTTGACACCCATCGACCACAATAACTACTGAGACCTTATTTCCATGAAACTGAACGCCATCACCCCAGCTATGACTTGGTGGCTGCCTCTCTGAGGCGGCTCTGTTCCGGTTTCAAATAGGATCTCGATGCCGCACGATGTGCGGAAGATCATGATCCCCTCCACCGTCGTGCGGCCTTTCACATAGAAAAGGCACTACCATGACGAACTACCAATCTATCACCGGCAAGACGATCCTGACTGGCGACAGGCCAACCGGAGCCCTGCATATCGGGTACTACCTCGGCTCACTGCAGGAGCGCGTTGAGCTTCAGGTGTTGAATTGTGCGAGAAATTGACCCAGTTTTCTAAACCGATGTGACCCATCAGCTGTCATTAATTCCGGCGACTTTCCATGAGGTTATCATAAGCCAGAGGGGTCAGCGCGATATGAAAAAATGGGTCAATTCGACCCGGAAATCAACAGGCATAGACCAACTGGCGCTGGATCTGTCGGAAGATGACGAGATCGCGCAGGCTGCTGCGGATCAACTCACCGGGCAGTCGGCTGGAGATGAAGAGGCCCCACCCAGCAAGCGCCAGCACAGCCGTAAGCCGCTGCCAGATCACCTGGATCGGGAAGATGAAGTCCTGTCAGCTGGTGAGGCATGCGCTGGATGCGGCGGCACCCTGCGCCAGGTGGGCGAGGATATTACCCAAGAGCTGGATTATATCCCCGGTCACTTCGTGGTGCGTCGGTTCATCCGCCCCCGCATGGCCTGCACCTGCTGTGAAGCCTTCGCCCAGGCCCCGCTGCCGTCCCGCTTGATTGAACGCGGGCGGCCCGGCCCCGGCCTCGTGTCGCACATGTTGGTCGGCAAATATTGCGATCACCTGCCGCTTGAGCGGCAATCCAAGATATACGCCCGCGAAGGCGTGGATCTGCATCGCTCCACGCTGAGCGACTGGGTTGGGCGCACAACGGCCCTGCTGGAACCCATGGCCGAGCACATCGGCAAACTGGTCCGGGCAGGACCAGCCCTGTTTGCCGACGACACCCCTGTAAAGCTGCAGGTGCGCGCCAACACAATGAAGACCAAAACCGCTCGGCTCTGGAGTTATGTCCGGGACGAACGTCCGTGGTGCGGGGCAGCACCACCCTGCGCCTGGTATCAGTTCAGCGTCGATCGGAAGGGCGAGCATCCCGCCAACCATCTCGCGAGCTATGCTGGCACCGTTCATGCCGACGGCTATGCCGGGTTCAATGGACTGTTTGGCGAAGGCAAAGCCAGCGAACAGGCCTGCATGGTCCACGTGCGCCGCAAGTTCGTCGACGAGGTCGAGCGCACCGGCTCTCCCATTGCTCAACAGGCGATCAAACAGATCGCGCAGCTTTACGCTAACGAGAAGGAGGCGCGGGGGAAATCCCCAGAAGAGCGCATCACCCTGCGGCAGGCCAAGGCCAAGCCGGTCTTCGACGCGTTGGAGCTCTGGCTGAAGGCGCAGCTGCACAAGATCTCTGGCAAAACCAAACTGGCCGAAGCGATCCGCTATGCGCTGAACCGCATACCGAAAGCGCGCGGCTATCTCAGCGACTTGCATCTCGAGCTGGACAACAATACCTGTGAGCGGTCGATCCGGCCCATAGCATTGGGCAGAAAGAATTATCTGTTCATGGGGTCAATCGGCGGCGGAAAAGCAGCCGCCATTGCCTACACGCTTATCGAGACCGCCAAGATGAACAACGTCGACCCCGAGGCATGGCTCAAATGGGTTCTCCAGCGCCTCCCCGATCACAAGATCAATCGCATCGACGAACTCATGCCGTGGAAATGGCAGCCGGAAAAGGCCTGAAACCGCGCCGACACCGGACGGATACCTTTGATCTACCGACGTACAAAGTCACAATATTTATCTGAAGGCCGTAACCCGCTCCCTGCAAAGGGCGATCATCGCCTCTGCTCGCTCCTGGATATCACGGTCCATACCGGGAAGATCAGGCACAGAAACCCCCTCTATGGCTTCGGCGAAGCGCTGCAAGAAATAGTCTATCTCTTCGCCCACACGGGTTGCAGCCAAGCCGGCGATCGCCGCCACCTGCATGAAATCACTACGCTGCAAACGATTATTTTTGCCATTCAGTTTCAGTGCCATTCAGTCATGTTCAAGGCTTGGGAAGACCCTCGTCGTGACCGCATCATAGAGCGGCGCGAGGCGGATTGTGCTGAAGCGATCCGCAGCAGGACCGGCAAACTTTAGGAGTGCCAAATTCTTCAGGTGCATATCGCCGTCGCCGATCAACCAAGCGAATAAGGCGCGATGGCATTGCCAAGTTGTTTGGCCTCACCGATTTGGCTACGGGGTGGAACATGAAAATACCAGCCTCAATGCCGCGCCTAAAGGGCTTTCGCCACCCCCGTGAGATCATCGCCTACGCCGTCTGGGATTATCATCGGTTCGCGCTGAGCACGGCAGATGTCGACGATCTGCTTGCCGAGCGTGGCGTGATTGTAAGCCGGGAAACAATCCGGCTTTGGGTCAATCGTTTCGGCGCGCATTTCGCCGACTGTATTCGTCGCGATCGGCCAAGTGCCGCGGACAGGTCCGCCCATGACAGGCGACGTTGACAGAATTGCGGCCCGGCCATCGGTAAAGAACGGATCTCCGACAACGTTTTGACCCATCATCGGAGTGACAACCTGTGCCCATCCGTTCTGCTGCAAACCGCCATCGCGCAGCAGATCCTCGATTAGAAGATTGCGTTCGACGTCAATAATTGGATCGATCCGATGAGTCAGTCCCCACTTCAACCCCGCATCAAAACTGGCCGTGCCAACAACAATCTGAAGACCTGATGGCGCCGCTTGTGACCGCATTCGCTGTTTGCGCCAACGTTTTGAAGGCTCCTTGCAGGGATGCCCAAGTTTACCAGATCAGACTGAAATCGGGAGGTTTTCAAACGTTGCATAAGTGGCCGTCAACGAAACCGAAAGAGCTCTATGACGTTATTGCTCAGCTGATTGCTGCGATGCCGCTAAACCAGTCAATATCCGCAATCTAGACAGAGCTTGAAATGCCCAGATCAATGCGTGCGCTTGCGCCCATGAGAAACCAAATCGCTTCAGCGCACGACGCTTGCTCCGGCGTCTTTTTGAATGTTGCCTCTGCCATGAACTCCTTAAGCGACATCACATTGCTAGAAGAATAACCCATGCTCCACTTCCTAAATCTGGGACGCCGTAGTTCTCCATGCCCCAGCAACTTCATGTTTGTGTGACGTTCATCGAATTGAAGGCGGCTGTACAAGTCCCACAGCTGCCTCGGAGGCCCTTCAAGATACTGGATGAACAAACCGTCTTCGACATGAAGGAACCCGGTGAGACCGAAGAGCAAGTTTTTCATCGCAGAGATCGCGACAATACTCTGGCAGCTTGCAGAGTCAGGCAAAACCAGTGCCTTACTTCGATATACAAGGTATTCCATAGCAATATCCTCCAGTTCAAGCTCCGCTCCAGTTCAAGCTCCGCTATAGTATCGCAAGCAAAGCTTTAGGAAAATATTCCCCCCGCATCGCACCGTATGCTTCGGAAGCAATACCTGCAAAACCAACCTAAGGCCCCTTCAGCAAAAAGCATCCACGAGGCCCTCAGTGCCCAGATGATCAGCACACACCCCGGTCCGCTCAGTGGTTATCCGATTACGTCGCTAGCGGTGTCGGCTTTGCGCAATGACGGCGGAGGATAGCTTAAGCCCTCGCGCGCCCTATCGAAGCAATCAGAGTGCCAATACGTACCACTTTCAGCATGCCGAAGTACTGAGGAGTCTTTATCGAAGCACCAATGACAAACATGCTCTCCATTAGTCGACTTCAGTTGGTAATTTTCCTTCATAAGCACCCCCTTGAACCTCAAGCCATCCGACAGATCATAACGCCATGATAGCACGGATAACTTGACAGAGATCAATTAATTACAAAGCAGTTGCCCCCGTGAGCCGCTCTAAAAGACAGCCCCATCCTGAAAGTGTTTCCCTGTGTGGATTGGCCTGCCGTAAAGCCCCCATTACGCCAGCCCTATGGCCTACCGATCAGACAAGCTGAGGATCAATGCAGGATAGCCTGATCGACGGCGCTCAACCCAATAGGTCACATGAGGAGCGCCGCCGAAGGGGTTCACTACGACCCTCCCAAACCGCAGCGAGCAAACCTTTGTGGCACTTAAAGTATCAAACTCACATTGATATAGTTTGTGGCTTTCACGTATTTCAGCCGATCAGGGACACCGATGGTACACAAGGTTAAACGTTCAGACGCAGACCCAATACCCTAAGGGTCTGGCTCTGAATGTCCCACTGATTAGGAAGTAGCTGACCTACTTGGGACCTTGAAAGCTAATCCCAAAGGGGGATGGCCCTCTGGTCAAATCCAGTTCGCAAAGAACGGCTTTAGCTACTGTTGTTACTGTGATTATTTCGACCCCGCCTGAGCGATGCCCTGTGCTACGATGATAGCCGTATAGCTGCCTGAGAGACAACCAGCCGCTCCAACTCTGGGCCTTACTATTAGGGCCTGAGGATGCGCAATAGCCCCCCTGTTGAGCCCCTAGGGCTACGTCCTGCGCAACGCCCCCTCTATCAGCCCCTAGTCACGCCCCCGATAGCCCTTAGCGCCACTGGAAGGCCACCTGCGGCGCATCCAATGGCGCTCAAACGGAAAGGGGTAGCTTAGAGTGCCACTGCGCCGTTGTTGAGGGGCACTTACTGAAGGCCGACCTTTATTCAGTCGAAATGATGAACCGTCTACAGCGAACCTACGCCGACAATGCACTCTAAAAGACTCACATCGGACCTAGGTTGCTAAATGCGATCTACGGCGTATCGAAAAGCGTGTCAGATAGGTACCAGACCAGACGACCAAGGGGCCCGCCTTACGTTATCTGTGGTCCGAGCCAATTTGTCACAATCCAAGACCGACCAGCGAATGCCATGGTGGTATCTGTTCAGAGTCGCATTCTCCTCAGTATGCCGCATGGACGGGGATCACACGGTACGGCGCGTCCCGTCCTTTGGGTATACGTACCGTGTGTCCTTCTTGATAGCTAAACTCCCCCCGATGTTATCGCGCCGGATGAAACTCAATAACCCCATTGCGTTCCAAGACACCAATCATCTTGGGCAAATGAGCAGGTTCTACTTTGGGATGATCCTAAAGTAGAACCTGCTTGCAGGGGCAATTGGACACTTGCGGTCAGGGCGATGACTGGCACGTCCTTACGCCCGCCAGTACGCTTAATGACCCACTTAGGGATGTACCACCAGACAAGAGACCTACCCATCAATGCCCAACCTTGGGACCACTCAGCGGACTAGGGATGACCCAAGGTATCACCAAATCGAAGAGGTTATAGCTTCAACACTAAGGGCCCACTTATAGCCACTTTCGATGCCTCATAGGGCACGCCTCCTAATCCAGCATAAATTGGTCTGACCCGATCAGGGCAAGCTAAGCCCCGTTACGATGACCTCTGGCGTTAGGCCACAGACCTCCTCGAAGTTGCGCTTGAACACCTCCACCCAAAGGTCCTTCTGAGAGACTGGGACAATGATGCAATCATGAACCGGCAAAGCGACGACCCTATGTGCGTCCATGAGTTCCACAAGGGTAGCCATGAGCATGCGCGACTCGTTGTAGCGAAGCTCAGCCCAGCCAAGCATTCTTTTTTGAGCTCCTGCAGTACAGGGTGCACCTTCACGACAGCCTTCCATGCCGCCGGACAAGTAAGATTGCGTGGCATCGGTTGCTCTCCGAGTTCGAGAAGCTCCGCCTTGAAGCCGTCAGGCCACTTTGAAGGCGCACCTTCCATCCCAATCGCCATGACGACCAGCTTCTTGACCACATTCCGAGAAATTCCCGGCACGTCGTAAGGGTCTTGGGTCTGGTCCATGGGGGGTCCCAGTGATCCCGTAGAGGATGGCTAACTGACAAGCTCGTATGTCGATCTCACAGGTCTGCTCGCCATCAATCGTGATTAGCGGACGTTTCTCCCTCTCGAGGCTAGTCAGGCTTGTCAGCGCACAGTGGGCCAACCGCCCACCCTTCTTGAACGTGTAGTCTGCGTCAGTGCCGTAATGGAAAACCCTAGAGAAGTCCGGTTGCAGGTCAAGATTGCAGCGCGACAATCAAGGTGAAAATCCAACGTCAATTAGGATGAGAACGCGGGTTTGGGGGCACGTAGGGAGGGCGCGGGCTGCGTGAACTGAACGATGTGAGGATCATTCAGCCACTCCGTGCGTTAGCCCCGGGAGGCAAGAGCTGGCTGAAGGCACGCCTTTCGATTTCGAACGCTTACTGAAGGGGCCAGGATGCTGAATTTCATTCGTCAAGGAGCGGGCCCGCCGCTTCTCCTCGTGCACGGCCTCGGTGGGTCGTGGCGGTCATGGACCACGATCCTTCCTGCGCTTTCTGAGTCCCGCGATGTCGTGGCCGTTGACCTACCCGGGCACGGCAAAACACCAGCAGCTACCGACAGTAACACGTTCAAGGGGCTCGCTGACAGCGTCGAGGCCTTTATCGTTGATCAAGGCTTTGATGGGATCGATATCGTTGGCAGCTCAGTCGGTGCAAGAATCGTACTCGAGATGGCGCGGCGTGGGAAAGTCGGCGCGACAATTGCTCTGGATCCCGGCGGCTTTTGGCAAGGCTGGGAGAGAACTTACTTCCGCTCCACCCTTCTCGCTTCGATCCGGCTTGTTCGCGGTCTCGAGTCGGCATTGCCA
>NZ_FOTF01000008.1 GCF_900114485.1 Loktanella salsilacus
ACGCGTAGAAATAGCCCCGAACCGTTGAAACCGGCGGGAAGTCGTTGGGCAACATACGCCATTGGCATCCGGTCGTTGCAATGTAGAGGAGTGCGTCGACCACGTCGCGCAAACATGTCGTACGGGGCCGACCAGTTGTCTTCGGCGGCGACATCGAAGGCGCTATCAACGCCCATTCCGCATCCTTCATATCGCTTGCGTATTTATCGCCTTTTCGATCATGTTGACGGCGGGTGAGTTCAGTCCAAGCCATTGTGATCTCCATTCAGCTTCACAACCGAACAGAATCACAAACCACTGAACTCACTCAAATAGTTTTAAATCGGGCTCTTAGACAAAGACGGCTGGCGTGACAAAGACCGCCCCTTCACCATGACATCTAAGCCTGACGCAGACGTTGTGGAGTTCGTTATCAAATCCTACCCGGACCACGACGGGGTGACCGAACAGATTCCCCACATGGCCCCCGGCGACAAAATCCTTGCCGAAGACCCCGCCGGCGCGATTACTGACCATGGCACAGGTGTATTCCTTGCCGCCGGTGCAGGCATCACCCCCTTCATCGCGATCCTCGACAAACATGCGCGCGAAGGCGTGACCGGCGATCGCCTGATCTTTGCCAACAAAACTGATCACGACATCATCTTGCGGGACAAATGGGACACGATGGACGGCGTAACGCCGACCTATGTCATCAGCGGCCAAGCCGATACCGATTACATCTACGGCAAAATCGACAAGGCGATGCTGCAAGACCTTCTGAACGACCTGAACCAGACGTTCTACATCTGCGGCCCCGGCGGCTTTGTTGATGCCATGCGGGACGCGCTGACTGACTTGAGCGTGTCCAAATCCCAGATGGTGATTGAAAACGGCTGGTGACGTTCGGCGAACCTGCGCCAAGGCCGCCCGGCAAGACGGCATCGTCCGCCCCGCCGTCCGGGGTATAGAACGTGAAAACGGCCGCGACACATCTGTCGCGGCCGTTATTGCAAGATACCAGCGCTTGCTGGAATGCACGCCCCAAGAGTCTTCGTTACGAAGACTCTTGGGCACAGCGCATCATTCAGCCGCAACCGCCCCGGGGTTATTCGGGTGGGTCGTCCAGTTGGCGTATTCGGTCTGGACCGTCTTACCCGTACGCGGATCAACCGTGCCCGGCGCCATCGCTTCCATCGTGATGCAGTTCTCAACGGGGCAGACATCGACGCAAAGGTTACACGCGACGCATTCCTCGTCGATCACACTGAACGTGCGGTCGGCTGTCATGGCGATTGCCTGATGCGACGTATCCTCGCAAGCCGCATAGCAGCGACCGCAGGAAATGCAGGCATCCTGATCAATCTTGGCCTTGGCGACATAGTTCAGGTTCAGATACTGCCAATCCGTCACGTTCGGCACAGCCTTACCCACAAAATCAGAAGTCGAAGTATAACCCTTCTCGTCCATCCACTGCGACAGGCCGGACTTCATCTCGTCCACAATCTTGAAACCATAGGTCATCACGGCGGTGCAAACCTGCACGTTTCCGCAACCCAGCGCCATAAACTCTGCCGCATCGCGCCAAGTCGTCACGCCGCCAATGCCGGAAATCGGCAAGCCGCGCGTAGCCGGATCGCGCGCGATCTCGGCCACCATGTTCATCGCAATCGGCTTGACCGCTGGCCCGCAATAGCCGCCATGCGTGCCCTTGCCGTCGATCATCGGCTCTGGCGCCATCGAATCCAGGTTCACCGATGTGATCGAGTTAATCGTGTTGATCAAACTCACCGCATCCGCGCCGCCATTCTTGGCCGCCTGTGCGGGTTTGCGAATATCCGCGATGTTCGGCGTCAGCTTTACGATTACCGGACGGTCATAGTATTTCTTGCACCAGCGCACGACCATTTCGATATATTCGGGCACCTGCCCAACAGCGCTGCCCATGCCGCGCTCTGCCATCCCGTGCGGGCAGCCAAAGTTCAATTCGATCCCGTCGGCATTGGTCTCTTCCACGCGCGGCAGGATATCTTTCCACGCCTGTTCTTCGCAGGGCACCATGATTGACGCGATCAGCGCCCGGTCAGGATAATCCGCTTTGACGCGGGCCATTTCCTCAAGGTTCACTTCCAGCGGGCGGTCCGTGATCAACTCGATGTTGTTCAACCCCAGCAGCCGCCGGTCAGCCCCATAAATCGCGCCATAGCGCGGGCCGTTCACGTTGACGACGGGCGGCCCTTCGGCGCCCAGCGTTTTCCAGACCACACCGCCCCAGCCTGCCTCGAAGGCGCGGCGGACGTTGTATTCCTTATCCGTCGGCGGGGCAGAGGCGAGCCAGAACGGGTTCGGGCTTTTGATGCCCAGAAAGTCGGTTGTTAGGTCGGCCATCAGTTGCCCTCCATCAAAGTTGCATGGATATCCATCGCCGCGTCGCGGCCTTCGGCCACCGCGGTCACGGTCAAATCATCGCCGCCCAGCGCACAGTCGCCGCCAGCCCAGACGCCGCTGCGCGTGGTGCGCCCAGCGCCGCTGATCTTGATCTTGCGGCCTTCAACGACCAACCCGCCATCCGTCGTCAGGGTTTGACCAATCGCCCGGAACACCTGATCGACAGCCAAGGAAACCACCTCGCCGGTGCCGCGCAGGCCCGTGCCGTCATCAGAAGTATACTCCAGATCAATCGCGCCATCGCGCACCGCATGGGGTTGCACGTGAAACATCAGTTTCACGCCGTGGCTTGCGGCCAGATCCTGCTCATACCGGCTCGCGCCCATGGCGTCGCGGCCACGGCGGTAAGCGATCGTCACATTCTCTGCGCCCAGCAGCTTGGACTGCACAGCAGCATCTACAGCGGTCATACCGCCGCCAATCACCACGACATTGCGCCCAACAGGCAGCGTTGTCAGATCGGTGCTTTGGCGCAGATCAGCGATAAAGCTGACGGCATCCGCAACCCCGGCCAGATCGTCGCCGGGGATGCCCAGCGCATTCACGCCGCCAAGTCCGGTCCCCAAAAACACCGCGTCGAATTCCTCTGCCAGCGCATCAAGGCTCAGATCCGCGCCCAGCGCTTTGCCGGTTTGCAGATCAATGCCGCCGATGCCCAGCAGCCAATCGACCTCGCGCTGCGCAAAGCCGTTGGTCGATTTATACGCCGCGATGCCGTATTCATTCAGACCGCCCGGTTTAATCCGCGCATCATACATCACAACGTCATGCCCCAGCATCGCAAGGCGGTGCGCACAGGACAGACCCGCAGGCCCGGCCCCAACAACTGCCACGCGCTTGCCCGTCAAGGCCGCCCGCACAAAGGGATGCTCTTGCCGCGCCATGACCGTATCGGTTGCGTGGCGCTGCAAGCGGCCAATCTCGACCGGCTTGCCCTCGGCGGCCTCGCGTACGCAAGCCCCCTCGCACAGGTCTTCGGTCGGGCAAACACGGGCGCACATACCGCCCAGAATGTTCGCGTCAAAAATGGTCTGTCCGGCCGCTGCCGATGTTCCGGTCGCGATCTGGCGAATAAACAGCGGGATATCGATGCTGGTCGGACAGGCCGTGACGCAGGGCGCATCATAGCAGAAATAGCAACGATCCGCGGCGACAAGCACCTCGTGCGGATCAAGCGGGGCGTGCAAATCGGCAAAGCCGGCGGCGATACTCTCGGCGTCAAGCCGACCAGCGGCGAGTCCGGGGGCGGTGGGTGATGTCATGGTCTACCTCAGGGACTGTGTTACCTGCGTAGCCTTGCACATGTTCATTTTTTATCAAACGGTAAATTTTAGGCGAAATGCGAACGCCTGTTTTATAGGGGAAATCCGTCGTTTGGCCCCCTTCCCACCCTTCCCCGAGGCCTAAAAACGCGTTAGCACAGCCGCAACATCACCGCGCTTTGCGCCCGCAAAAGGTCCGCCGCCATGTTCACCGCCACCCTGATTGCAAAGCCCGGCACCCTTGATGCCACCCTGGTCGAAAACCTGCGCAACGCGTGGGGCGGGGGCGAAGCGGTCTGGCTTTCGGTCGGTGAAGCCGCCGAATTTACCTTGCCCGCCAAGCCCGACAATCAGTGGACCGTGTGGGACGATTGCCAAGCGATTGGCGTCGATCTGGTCATCCAAGCGACCGAAGGCCGCGTCAAGAAAATGCTGCTGGCCGACATGGACAGCACCATGATTCGCCAAGAATGCATTGACGAGCTGGCCGCCGAAGCCGGCGTCGGCGAACGTGTCGCCGCCATCACCGCCAAAGCCATGAACGGAGAGTTGGATTTCGAAGGCGCGCTGATCGAACGCGTCGGCCTGCTCAAGGATCTACCCGAATCCATCATCGCCCACGTCCTAGACACCCGGATCACCCTGATGCCCGGCGGCTATGAACTGGTCCAAACGATGAAGGCGCATGGCGGCCACGCCGCCCTCGTCTCTGGCGGTTTCACAGCCTTCACCGCCCGCATCGCCGCCGCCCTTGGCTTTGACGAAAACCGCGCCAACACGCTACTGGTGGACGCTGGTAAATTGACCGGAGACGTCGCCCGCCCGATCCTTGGTCGCCAAGCCAAGGTGGACGCGCTCGCAGAAATCTCCACTAAGATCGGCATAACCGATGCCGAAGTCCTTGCCGTTGGCGACGGTGCGAACGATCTGGGCATGCTGGGCCGCGCAGGCACCGGAGTCGCACTGCACGCCAAGCCATCCGTGCAAAAGGAATGCGATGTGCGTATCAACCACGGCGATCTGACCGCGCTTTTGTTCATTCAGGGCTACGCCCGCTCCGACTTCGCGTCTTAATATGTTCGAGGTCACAGGCGACATTGTCGCACTTCTCATGCTCGCCGCCTTTGTCGCGGGCGTTGTCGATTCCATCGCGGGCGGCGGTGGGCTGATCACGCTGCCTGTACTGGTGCTGGCCGGTGCGCCCCCCGTCACGGCCATCGCCACAAACAAGGTGCAGGGCGTTTTTGGCGCAGGCATGGCCGCAATCGCCTATGCGCGCGGCGGTCACGTAGACCTGCGAAAACAGATCAAGCCCGCGCTGATCGCCTTCGTCGCCGCCATCGCGGGTGCGCTGCTGACCTCTCACCTACCAACGGATGTGATCCGTCTTGGCCTGCCCGTCCTGCTGATCGGCATCGCGCTCTTCTTCGCCCTGAAACCGGGTCTTAACGACGTGGACCGCGCCCAGCGGCTTGCGCCGGGGCTGTTCGCCCTGACCATTGTACCGCTCGTCGCCTTCTACGACGGCCTGATCGGACCGGGCGCTGGCGCGTTCTATATGCTGGGGTTCGTCGCACTCGGCGGCTACGGCGTCTTGCGCGCTACGGCCCATACCAAGCTGCTGAACTTTGCGTCCAACCTTGGCGGCATCGCCACCTATGCGCTGGTCGCGCAGCCGTGGTGGGCCGTGGGGCTGGCGATGGGTGCCGCGCAGGTCGCGGGCGCGTGGGTTGGGTCAAAGCTGGCGATGCGCGTCGGCTCGCGCCTGATCAAACCCGTGCTGGTCACAGCCGCGACCGCGCTTGCGGTGCGGCTGCTTTGGCAGATCTGGGCTTAATCCTCGACTGGACCGCCCGCGTTTTTCCAATCCGGCACACCGCCGACATTGGTGACATCGGTATAACCCATGTCCTTCAAGGTCTTACCGGCCAGCGCAGCCTGACCGCCTGCACCGCAAACAAGGTAGTACTTGTTATCCGGCTTCATGAAATCCTTTTGGTGGGGCGACGCCGGATCAGCCGCAAATTCCAAAAAGCCGCGCGGCAGACGTTGCGCGCCTTTGATCGTGCCTGTTTTGGCAATATCGCTGCTGTCGCGCACGTCGATCCAAATGCCATCATCGGCACCATGCAGCTTGATCGCTTCCTCGGTCGGGATGCGGGTCACAACAGCGTTCGCGTCGTCCAGATAATCCTTAGCAGTCTTCATAGCAGGTCCTTTCAAGTGACGTTCCATGACTAACCTAGTGCGCCGCGCACATAGGTTAAGCACCGTGCGAAAATATTAGACCGCCTTTAGATACGCCTTTGACACATAGCCCGACACACCGCCCGGCCCGCCCAGCGTGACCTTGCACCAACTGGTGTTGCCTGACGGCTCGCAGCTATCGACCCAGACAGAGGTGCCATTCGGCATCCCAAGCACAATGATATATCCGGTCCCCGGACCCGCCCGCATTTTCAGCATGTCATCGTCGTCTTCGACTCCGGCCACCTGATATCGCCCCAGCCCGCCCAGTGGCGCATCCACTGCACTGCTGCTGCACGCCGTCAGACTGACCGCCACAAGAAAAGAAAAAGTTAAGCCGCGCATCGCGTGATCCTGTTTTTATTCGCCTCGGAGCCATCCTAGCAACCTAATCCCCAAGGCGAAACCGGGCGTTCGGCTTAGGGGCGGCCAGGTGCCTCTGCGATTATATCAAGGTCCGCCGAATACTCGGCAAAGCCGGCAGTCCCTTCGACCCCGCGCGATGCGACACCTTCACCACCCCCGAGCAAGCCACGAATTGGGAACACACCATCAGATGTGCGCGTCCCCAAAAACTGACCGTCCAACGTGCCTTCGACCGCGTATGTACCGTCGGGCAGCGTGATATCACCTTGATAATCCGCATAGAAATCATTCGGCCGGTTCGTGCGGTTATCGTCAATGTCATTGCCAATCACCGACTCGCGTCCGCCAATCTGCAACACACCATCAACAGGAATCTCGCGGTAACCGCTTGAAGTAAATCCGGTGGCACCGTGCAAGTTATCAACGCGCCCGCGCATGACGCCGCTACTGAAATTCGCCGTTGTCGTCAGATCGCCAAGGACGACGATATCGTCCGCATCGGTCTCGAACACGGGATCAATGAACAGACTTGCTACGCCCGTGAACGTCGCACTTCCGCTCGTTGGCATGGCAGAGAATTGCGTCGCCGCGACACCGTCCAACCGCGATACAAGCCGATCCCCTGCCGCGATCTGGGCATCGAGCCCTACCGGGGCTTGCGTCATCGGGATGCCTGCACCGCCGCAAGCGGTCAAAAGCACCAGACACGGCAAAGTCACGATACGAAACATCACAGCAATTCCTTCTATAAAAATTTGTGAAATCATATGCGACCTAAGCGCTTTGGAATACTCTGAATCTAGCCACAATCCGTTTCCCAAAAGCGCCCCCCGCAAGCAAAAAAAAACCCGGGCACAAGGCCCGGGCAAGTCCAACAGGGAGGGTGCCACATTACCCGGTGGCGCGGGATTTCGCTGTTACAACACCATTAAACAGGTTTGGTTCCCGGCAATCTATGCGACTAACCGGTAACCTCCTTGTTCCGTCACCAGCAAACGCGCGTTCGATGGATCGGGCTCAATTTTTTGGCGCAAACGATAGATGTGCGTTTCTAGCGTGTGGGTCGTGACGCCCGCATTATAGCCCCAAACCTCGTGCAACAGCACATCGCGGGCAACAACGCCGTCAGCCGCACGGTATAGGAACTTGAGGATATTGGTTTCCTTTTCCGTCAGACGGACTTTCTTTTCGTCCTCGGTCACCAGCATTTTTTGCGCCGGGCGGAACGTATACGGCCCCAGCTGGAACACCGCATCCTCTGACTGTTCATGCGTACGCAGCTGGCTACGGATCCGCGCCAGCAGCACGGGGAATTTGAACGGCTTGGACACGTAATCATTCGCGCCCGCGTCCAGACCGTAAATCGTGTCAGCGTCGCTATCCTGCGCGGTCAGCATCAGGATTGGGCATTTAACGCCCTGCTTGCGCATCAGGCGACATAATTCGCGCCCGTCGGTGTCGGGCAAGCCAACATCAAGGATCACAAGATCATAAAGCTGCTCTTTGACTTTCGTCATCGCCGAGGCACCATCATCGGCCTCGAACACATCGAAATCTTCGGTCAGCAACAACTGCTCGCCCAGCGCTTCGCGCAGGTCGTCATCGTCGTCGACTAACAAGATCTTTTTCAATTGGGCCATAGTACCCTCCAATTTCATACACATCAGATGTGATGGACACACGAGTTCAACAAGTTGTGCTGCAAAAGGTTCACACGGACGTGTGATTTCATTTACAATTATTACATTAAACGCCCACATGCGCTAACTCCGTCGGACAAATCGCAAAGGTTTTGACCTATGGGCTTCGCACCTGACGACACTGAAAGACTGGCGCGCGCCCGCGCTGACCTGCGAATGGGCGTGCCCGTCGTCGTGGCAGGCATGGGCGTCATGCTCGCGGCAGAGACGCTGCAACCCGCCCGCCTGACCCTGCTGCACGGCATGGGGGCCGCTGTCGCGATCACCGATTGGCGCGCGCAAACGCTGAAAGTCGCAGCCTACGACGGCGATGTCGCCCGCATCGCCCTGCCTGCGGATGCCGATGCCCGCTGGGTCACTGCGCTGGCCAATCCCGCCGACGACCTGCGAAGCCCGATGAAGGGCCCCCTGCGTGCCCAGCGCGGCGGTGACGCCGACCTTGCCCGCGCGGCTGTCACCCTGTGCAAATCCGCCCGCCTACTGCCGGCCGCCGTGATTGCCCCGCTGGACGATACCGCCCGTTTTGCCGCAGAGCACGGCCTGACCGTCGTCGACGCCGCCGCCGTACGGACGACCGAAATGTCGCCCCTGCACGGCATCGTCAGCGCCCGCTTGCCCATGTCGGTGTCCGAGGCGGGACGCCTACACGTCTTTCGCCCGGATGACGGCGGAGAAGAGCACTACGCTGTCGAGATCGGCCAACCCGACCGCAGCAAACCCGTCCTCGCGCGTCTGCACTCTGCCTGTTTTACCGGCGATCTGCTCGGCAGCCTGAAATGCGACTGCGGCCCGCAGCTGCGCGGCGCGTTGGCGCAAATGGGCACCGAAGGCCACGGCGTGCTGCTTTATCTGAACCAAGAGGGCCGCGGCATCGGCCTTGCGAACAAAATGCGCGCCTATGCCCTGCAGGACCAAGGCTATGACACGGTCGAAGCCAACCATCGCCTTGGCTTTCACGATGACGAACGCGATTTTCGCATCGGTGCGGCGATTTTGAAACAAATGGGCTTTGGTGCCGTCCGCCTGCTGACAAACAACCCGGCGAAGATTGCCCGCATGGAAGCCTCTGGCGTGTCCGTCGTCGAACGCGTCCCGCTGAAGGTCGGCGAGAATGCGCACAACCATGCCTATCTGGCGACGAAGGCCGCAAAGTCTGGGCATTTGCTATGAACTTTGGACGCTCCGCTGGGAGTATTTGGGGCAAGATGATGCGAAAGGTCCGGGCATGAAGGCAGCTGATCTGGTTGTGACGCCAACCCACCTGCGGTTCTTGGGGCGGCAGTTTCCACGCACCATCGGGCGCGGCGGGTTTACGAATCGCAAAGTCGAAGGCGACGGCGCGACCCCGCGCGGGGTGCACCGGATTGTCGGCATGCTGTATCGCCCTGACCGCATAGCGCAGCCCGCTGATTGGGCAGTGCCGATCAGGCCGGGCGATCTGTGGTCGGATGATGTGCGCGACGTCGATTACAACATGATGGTGCGCGTGCCGCACGCCTTTAGCCACGAGGATCTGCGCCGCGCCGATCCGATGTATGATGTGGTCATTATCACCGACTGGAACTGGCCTTATGCGGTCAAGGGGCGCGGCTCTGCGATTTTCATACACCAGTGGCGCGGCAAAGGGCGGCCCACCGCAGGCTGCGTGGCCTTGTCACGTGCCCATCTGCACTGGATTGCGCCCCGGATTAAGCATAACACGCGGCTTGTTATCGCTTAACGCTGGACCTTTGGGGCAGAACACGTCCAAACGAGAGGACCATGCGATGAAAACCCAAGGCCACTTCATGACCCTAGATCAAATCGAACAGCTTCCCTACCGCCCCTGCGTCGGCGTTATGCTGGCCAATCCGCGCGGCCACGTCTTTGTCGGCCAGCGGTTGGATCGTGACAGCGACGCTTGGCAAATGCCCCAAGGCGGCGTCGATGCCGGCGAAAACTGCCGCGACGCCGCCCTGCGCGAGCTGTGGGAAGAAACCGGTGTCAGCGAAAAGCTGGTGAGCATCGAGGCGGAAACGCGCGGTTTGATTCGCTATGACCTGCCGCATGATCTGGTTGGCAAGGCTTGGGGCGGCAAGTATCGCGGGCAAGAGCAAAAGTGGTTCCTGCTGCGCTTTCACGGCACCGACGCCGATGTGAACATCGCCACAGACCACCCAGAGTTTTCCGCGTGGAAGTGGCTGCCTAAGGACCAACTGGTCGATAACATCGTCCCCTTCAAACGCGCCGTGTATGAGCAGGTTCTGGCAGAGCTGGGGGTCAAGCTGTGAAAACGCTGCTGACCATTGCCGCGCTGCTGACGGCATCTCAGGCGCAGGCCCTGTCCTGCATGCGCCCTGACGCGGCCACCAGCTTTGATCAGGCCAGCGCCAGCGAATTTCCCTACCTTGTCCTGACCGGCACCTTGACCGCTCCACCTGCGAGCGGCACCACGGAAAGCAAGCCTGTGTCATTGCTGGGCACCCTGACCGGACAGGGCCTGACCACAGACGGCTTCACGGCCCCCTTTGACGGCAACGTCGTCCTGCAGGTCACCTGCGCGGGTCCATGGTGCGGCAGCGCGCCAGCATCAGGCCCGTTCCTTGCCTTTGCCCGGATCGACGGGGAAACCCCGGTAATCGAATTGGACGCCTGCGGCAACTGGCTCTTCCCTGCCCCGGATCAGGCGACACTGGACCGCCTGACCACCTGCATGCAGAACGGTGCTTGCTCAGCGCAGCCGGTTCAGTAACGTCAAGCTCGCATAGCCATCCGGCGGCAAGCCGCGGCTGGTCTGAAACGCACGAATTGCCCGGCGCGAACCTGGTCCAATCTTGCCATCCACGCCGCCCGTATCATGGCCGGCCGCCGTCAGACGCTGCTGCAGCTCGATCCGCTCTGCCCGCTTCAAACTGCGCTCTCCGGCGACAAAGGGGCGCTGCAACGGCTCCATCCCTTTAATCCGATCCCCCAGATGGCCGACGCCAATGATGTAGGCTTCGGCGTTATTATAGCGGCTGATAACGTCAAAGTTGCGGAACACCAAAAACGCCGGCCCGCCTGCGCCAGTCGGCGTGATCAGGCCGGCCGTGCCATGATCCCGCACAGCCCGGCCGTCAGTTCCGACAACGCCCAAGGCCGCCCAAGCGCTCGCCCGTTGCTTCACACTCCGCGCGGTTTTGCTGTAATCGAATCCGCGCGGCAGGCGCACCTCAACACCCCACGGCTGCCCCTTGGTCCAGCCAAAGTTCGCCAGATAAGCCGCCGTGGATGCCAACGCATCACTCGGATCGTTCGACCAGATATCGCGCCGCCCGTCGCCCGTAAAATCAACGGCGTAGGCGGCATAACTGGACGGCATAAATTGCGTATGCCCCATCGCACCTGCCCAGCTTCCGGTCATATTCTGCGGCGTCGTATCACCGCGCTGCAAAATCTTAAGCGCCGCAATCAGCTGATCTTCAAAAAACCGCCCGCGCCGCCCCTCATACGACAACGTCGCCAAGGTCGACACCAGCGGCACACTGCCCCGCCGCTTGCCAAAGTTGCTCTCCATCCCCCAAACAGCCAGCACGACATGACGGTCCACGCCGTAGGCCGCCTCAATCCGTTCAAGCAGATCGCCATACTGCACCAACATCGCGCGCCCGGTGGCCACGCGGTCATCACTTGCAGCCGTGGCCATGTATTCGGAAAGTGGCTTTGTGAATTCCGCCTGATTGCGGTCCAGTGCGATGCTGTCAGGAATGAACCCCGCATTGGCGAAGGCCGCATCAAAGGTCGCCGCCGACACACCTTTCCCCAGCGCCCGTGGCCGGAACGCCCGCACCCAAGCATCAAAGCCCGCATCGGGCACTTGCGCATACGTCCGTCCCGGCGTCGCTGCAGGTCGCAGTTCGGGCCGCAGAGTGCTGTCAGGTGCGCCCCAGGCAGCTGTGGACAGGGAAACAGCAATTACAAAAGCAAAGCGCATCAAAAATCGGTCCGGTCAGTCAGGGGTCATTGGCACCGACCGTAGCACGGCGTGCCTGCCATCCAACCCCGGATCTATGCCCTAGCGCTTTGATGCCGCATCCGCATTCACCTTGCCAAATAAACTCCCGCCGGAGGCATCTTTCACCAACCGCAACCGCCGCGACCCGGCTTAGCGCGCTTTGCGAACCCGGCTGACCTTACGCGCCGTCTTGGCGTTTTTTTTCTTTGCAGACCCCTGTTTAAACCGCGGCGGCTTGCCGCGCCCCGCAGGCGAGCCTTTAGGCTGCGTGCGACCGTCCAGCTCTAGCAGCTCTACAATCAGACCACCTGTGATCGGTGCAGCCTCTACCAGCCGCACGCGGGCGCGTTGGCCTAGGCCAATCGCATGGCCTGTCTCGCTGCCGGTTAGGGTCTGGGTATCGGCGTCGTAATGAAAATACTCACGCCCCAAATTACGGATCGGGATCATACCATCCGCGCCCGTTCCGTCGAGCTTGACGAAGACACCGAACTTCGCGATTCCGCTGATCCGGCCGCCAAATTCGGCACCAACATGCTCTGACAAAAACGCCGCCAGATAGCGGTCCGTCGTGTCCCGCTCGGCCATCATCGACCGGCGTTCTGTATCGGAAATCTGTTTCGCCGTCTCATCCAGATGCTCGATATCCCAAGGCGACAAGCCATCTTTGCCCCAGCCATGCGCCGCGATAAGCGCGCGGTGCACGATCAAATCGGAATACCGCCGGATCGGAGAGGTGAAGTGCGCGTAGTTCAGCAGCGCCAAACCGAAATGGCCAAAGTTTTCAGCGTTATAATAGGCCTGCGTCATGCTGCGTAGGGTCGCGATATTGATCAGCTCGTCCGCATCCGTCCCCTGCGCTTGCGCCAGCAAACGGTTCAAATGCGCGGTCTTCAGAACCTGCCCCTTGGCCAGCACCAGACCCGATGCTTCGGCCACCTCGCGTAGGGCATCCAGCTTGGTCGGGCTCGGCTCTTCATGAACCCTGAACAGCAGCGGCGTTTTCTTGGCGATCAGTGTTTCCGCCGCACAGACATTGGCAAGGACCATGAATTCCTCGATCAGCCGGTGCGCATCAAGGCGTTCCTTGAAGTTCACAGCCGTGACCTTGCCGTCCTCGTCCAGTTCGATCCGGCGTTCCGGCAGATCAAGGTCAAGCGGTTGCCGCGCCACACGCGCCTTGGCCAATGCGGCATAGGCCGCATAAAGCGGTTTAATGATCGTCTCGACCAGTGGCGCGGTTTTGTCGTCAGGAATGCCATCCATCGCCGCCTGCGCCTGCTCGTAATTCAGCGATGCGATAGAATTCATGATACCGCGGTGGAATTCATGGCTGATCTTATTGCCATGCGCGTCGACCTTCATCGCCACAGCAAGACAGGCGCGGTCGACGTTTTCGTGCAACGAACACAAATCGCCCGACAGCGTATCGGGCAGCATCGGCACAACGCGGTCTGGGAAATAAGTGGAATTGCCACGGTTCCGTGCCTCGCGGTCAAGCTCTGACCCCGGGGTGACGTAATGCGCCACATCAGCAATCGCGACCCAGATGGTGAAACTGCCATCGTCATGCGCGTCGACATAACAGGCGTCATCGCGGTCGCGGGCGTCGACGGGGTCGATGGTCAGCAAGTCAATCTGGCGCAAATCGGTGCGCCCCTTGATGCTGGCCGGCTTAGCGGCGTCCGCCTCTGCCACGACGGCATCAGGGAAATGGTCGGGGATGCCGTGCTGGTGAATGGCAATCAGGCTCACCGCGCGTGGCCCGGTGGGATCGCCAAGGCGGCTGACAATCTTTGCCTTGGGCAGGCCCATGCGGCCCTTGGGTCCGGTCTGCTCTGCCTCGACCAGCTCGCCATCCTTGGCCCCGCCAGTCGCGCCGGCAGGGATGATGAATTCGTTGCTTGAGCCTTTGTCGATCGGCATCACGCGTCCGCCGTCAGACCCCGCGCGATAGACGCCAAGAATACGCTCTGGGTTCGTACCAATCCGCCGGATCATCCGCGCCTCGTAGGCGTGCTGTTCTCCGGGTGTGGCGGTCAGGCGTGCCAAAATGCGATCCCCTGCGCCCAGCGCGGGGTCAGAGGATTTCAGCGTCATCAAGATACGCGGCGGCGGGGCGGCGTCGTTCCAGTCGACGGGGCGGGCATAGATATCGCCGTCAGCGTCCGGCGCTTCGACCTGCAACACGGACACGGGCGGCAGTTTTTGCGCATCACGGTACGACGAGCGGCGCTTGGCCAGCAGGCCCTCTGCCTCCATCTCGCGCAGGACTTGCTTGAGCAGGACGCGGTCTGCCCCCTTAATGCCAAAGGCCCGCGCGATGTCGCGCTTGGCCGCTTGGGTGGGATTGTCCGCGATGAACGCGAGGATGTCGGTCTTGGAGGGGATCTGTGTCATGCCGGGGCATCTAGCACGGCAATAGGTGGGCGCCCATGTTTTATGTCATGTATCCGGAGCTGCCCTTGGACCGGGGCCAGCCCCGGACCCCGGAGTATTTTTGGCCAGATGATGCGGATCTAGGCGAAGTAGTCGCGCAGGATGCGGGCGTAGATCGATTTGAGGGCGATAATATCGGCTACGGGGACCTTTTCATCGACCATATGCATCGTTTTGCCAACAAGGCCGAATTCGACGACGGGGCAATGATCCTTGACGAAGCGCGCATCCGAGGTGCCGCCGGAGGTGGAGAGTTCGGGCGTTTTGCCAGTTTCCGCTTTGACAGCTTTTCCGATCAGGTCCGACAGGGTGCCGGGCGGGGTCAGGAAGCTTTCGCCGCTGATTTTGATCTTCATCTCGATACGGATGCCAGTGTCTGCGGCAACGGCGTCCAGTTCGGATTGCATCCAATCGGTCAGGGCCGCGCCAGTGTGGTCGTCGTTAAAGCGGATGTTGACGGCAGCGCGGCAGGTGGCAGGGATCACATTGGTGGCGGGGTTGCCGGTGTCCATTGTGACGATGGCCAGTGACGACGGATCGAAATGGTCGGTGCTATCGTCCAGCGTATGACTAGCAAGGCGGTCCATCAGGCGGGCCATGGCGGGCAGCGGGTTTTTAGCGCGGTGGGGATAGGCGGAATGGCCTTGCTGCCCGTGAAAGGTGAACCAAGCGGTCATAGAGCCGCGGCGACCGATCTTCATCGCCTCGCCCATGTGGTTGGGGCTGGTGGGTTCACCGACAAGGCAGTCGGTCATCTGTTCATTGTTGGCGGCCATCCAGTCCAGCAGAGCAGTGGTTCCGTCGAGAGCGTCCGCCTCTTCATCGCCAGTGATCGCGAGGATCACGGCACCATCGGGCGGGGTTTCGGCGACGAAGTCGCAGGCGGCAGCGACGAAGGCAGCGACGCCGGATTTCATATCGGTGGACCCGCGTCCCCACAGGAAGCCGTCCTTAATTTCCGCACCGAAGGGGTCGACGGTCCAGTCACCCGGGTTGCCGATGGGCACGACGTCAGTGTGACCATTGAAGCCAAAGCTGCGGTTCGCGCCTTTCCGGCCCCAGCGGGCAAACAGGTTTGCGATACCGCCGCGGTCAACGCGGGTGCAGTCGAAGCCGTTTTCCGTCAAAAGTTGTTCCAGCAGGACCAACGCGCCGCCCTCTGCAGGGGTGACGGAGTTGCAGCGCACGAGGCGCGCGGTCAGGTCTACGGGGTCAATCGGCGTTGTCATGGCAAGCTCCTGTCGCAGTTGCGATAGGGGTAGCGCTGCGGCGAGCCGGATGCAAATGTTGGTGGTTAGTGGACTGCTGCGTCGTCGTCTTCGTCGCCGAAGAAGGGCGTCATCTGCGCGACAATGACGCTGTTTTCGTCCAAGGCGCGCTGCATCAGCTCTCGCTCTGCGTCGTCGATGTCGTGGCCTTCGGCAAGGCGTTCGTCCAGCGTGCCGTAGCCGGACACGTCCAGCGGCGACAGATCGGCCTGCTTCAGGATCGCGACGGTTTCGCGCACGGCTTCAGCCTCGTCCACGCCAGAGGCGTAGCACATAAGAGCCGCCCCGGTCGCGTCCTTGGGCAGACCGTCGTCAATGCTGCGGCCGACTTCGACGAGCAGCGTGTAAACCTGTTGAGTACGTTTATTCATGCCGCGTGGCATCGCGCCAATGGCGGCACCTGTCAAGCGGGTTTGGGTGCAAATGCAAAACGGCGCGCAGGGGTGCTGCGCGCCGTTTGCCGTATAACAGAGCCGTAAATCTTAGCGGCGGACCATCCGGGCCAGCCAGATGAGGATGCAGGCGCCAATGAAGCCCACGATCAAGTAACCAAAGCTAAAGCTAGCGCCAGCGGCATAGAGGCCGAGCAGCGTGCCGAAGATAAAGTTGAACAAGATTGCGCCGACGATCCCCAGAAGGATGTTGGCCAGCAGGCCCATGTTGGATTTCATGAATTGTTCGGCAAGCCACCCTGCGATGCCACCGACGATAATTGCTGCGAGCCAGCCCATATTGATCTTCCTTATGCGTTTTTGCCCCCTGTGGGGCATTCTGCGACAGAACGTCTCAGCTTTGGAAATGGTTCCCGATAGCGTGAATGTTCAGTGAAGATCGGATTGGGGCGGCGTGGTGTCCTGCCACCGGGACCGGGTCGCCCACATAGAGGACGTGATCAGCACCAGTTGTAGCGGGGCAAAAAACAATACGAAGAGAGTGACGATGCGGGCCCAGATCGGCAGCGCCATCAGCGGGCTGTAGCCAAGCCAGAGGGCACCGATCAGCAAGGCAAGAAGGATGACAGTGTCGCAGATGACCGGCACCCAAGCGCCAAGCCAGCTAGGCCGCACCCCGGCCGCGATAGTGCGGCGGGCCAAGGTGCGGCTTAGGATCATTAGTCGCGCAGCAGCTCGTTGATGCCGGTCTTAGAGCGGGTCCGCTCGTCGACGCGCTTTACGATCACGGCGCAATAAAGGTTGATGCCGTTCTTGGATGGCATGGTGCCTGCGACGACGACGGAATAGGGCGGGACTTCGCCGTAAGTGACTTCGCCTGTTTCGCGGTCAACGATCTTGGTGGACTGGCCGATGTAGACGCCCATGCCAAGGACGGAACCTTCGCGGATGATGCAGCCTTCGACGACTTCAGAGCGGGCACCGATAAAGCAGTTGTCTTCGATGATCGTGGGGCCAGCCTGCATGGGCTCCAGCACGCCGCCGATGCCAACGCCGCCGGACAGGTGGACGTTCTTACCGATCTGGGCGCAGCTGCCGACGGTGGCCCAGCCATCAACCATCGTGCCTTCGCCAACGTAGGCACCAAGGTTCACGAAGGACGGCATCAGGACCACACCGGGGGCGATATAGGCAGAGCGGCGCACGATGCTGCCAGGAACAGCACGGAAGCCTGCGGCGCGCCACTGGTTTTCGCCCCAACCGTCGAACTTGGACGGGACCTTGTCCCACCATGTTGTGCCGCCGTTGCCGCCGCTGATCGGCTCCATGTCGTTCAGGCGGAAGGACAGCAGGACCGCCTTTTTCGCCCACTGGTTCACATGCCACGATCCGTCGTCCTGCTTTTCTGCGACGCGCAGTTTGCCGGAGTCGAGGGCGTTCAGGGTGTCATTGATCGCGTCGCGGACCTCGCCTGTGGTCGCGGTAGTGATGGTATCACGGGCGTCCCATGCGGATTCGATGGCGGTTTCCAGGGCGGCGTTGGACATGGGCGGACCTCTTTGCTGGTTCTGACAGTTGGCACGGGCTATAGACGCGGAGGCTCTGCCGCGCAATCTTAAGGACGTTTCATGACCGAAGACCACGAAAACAAATTCCGCCGTTCGACCGAGGACATGATCGCCGCGAGGGAGGTGCCCGACACGCCCCAGACCCGCGCGCCGTCCTATGCGCTGGCCTTTGCGGACGACGCTTTTTTGGCGCGCGAAGATATGCGGCCCGTGCGCCTGCAGCTAGAGTTGATGAAGCCAGAGCTGTTGATGAACGAAGCCGGGGTGAAATCCACCATCGTGCTTTTCGGCGGGGCGCGGATTCCTGATCCGGTGAACAAGGCGACAGCGCGGACTGAGACGCTGGCGGAGTTGACGAAGTATTACGACGAGGCCCGTAAGTTTGCCCGGCTCATCACCGAACGGTCGCTGGCGAAAGATCCTTGCGAGAATATCATCGCCACAGGCGGTGGCCCCGGCGTGATGGAGGCGGGCAACCGCGGCGCGCAAGAAGCGGGCGGCAAGTCGATTGGCCTGAACATCGTGCTGCCGCACGAGCAGGCGCCGAATGAATACGTGACGCCGGAGCTGTGCTTTAACTTCCACTACTTCGCGGTCCGCAAAATGCACTTCCTGATGCGCGCCTCTGCGGTGTGCGTGTTCCCCGGCGGGTTCGGGACGCTGGACGAGATGTTCGAGGCGCTGACCCTAATCCAGACCGGCCGCATGGCCCGCGTGCCGTTTCTGCTGTTCGGGCGGGCGTTCTGGGAAGGCATCATCAACTGGCAGGCGCTGGCCGATGCCGGAACGATTGCGCAGGACGATCTGAAGCTGTTCCGCTTTGTCGAAACCGCCGAGGAGGCAATTGCCGCGCTGGATGACTGGGACGACAAGGGCAAAAAGCGCCGCGATATTCCGGGGCGGTGACCAAGGCTTGCAGGGCAGTCTATTTGGGCTGTCCCGCAAGACACTCTTCAAGGGCTGGCACGAAACGGGCCAAAGCCCCTTTCGTGCCAGCCTGACGAATCAGGCATACCAATGGTCTAGCGACGCCCCAACCAGCGCTTCTAGCTGGGGCCTGTCTTGCATGTATTTTTGCGTCAGGGCTGCGCGCGTCGCGTCGGAAAGGCGCGGGACCGCTTTTCCGGGGCCTTCCAGATATTGGCGCATCCGGGTTCTGATCTGAGGTGAAATGATTTTCTTCAAGGTGGACTGGATCGGCCCGGGATGGGTCAGGTGACGACTGATGCCCGGTCTGCCAGGCACCTGCGACAAGGTCGATGTCGCATTGACCCGGTCACTTAAAACGATTGGCCTACGGTGAAGATTGAGATGGTCGCATATCCTGCCCCAACTCTCTTCTGGATCGCATTGCAGCGCACCGTATTCCAGAAACAGCACCTGATCTTTTGGAAAAACGGCCAGAAACCGTGCGATCTGCACAGGATAGTGACCATTGGCCACATAACCGTAGGCCGCGCTCCAACGGTTTGCCAATCTGTGCGGCTCTGCGTCAAGGGCGGCTTCAAAGCTGCGGGATGGCTCCAATCCGTCGCGCACATGATGCAGGTATTGCGAAAACGCCCGTTCGACCGGATTGCGCAGGATGACGATGATCCGGGCATCAGGGCGCACGCGGGCGATCGCATATGCCGCAGGAGGATGGCTAAGATAGAAGGGCGAGGCGTCCCCTTTTAGGCGCGAACCTGCGGCACGATAAAGACTGCTGTAGCTTTTCGAGTCGGTCGTTATGCGCGCGACATAGGCGGGATCGTATGGCCCCTTTTCCGGTCTTGCCGAGACGTTGTTAAAGGCGAAGTATCCCGGCTCTTTCACATCAGGAAGAAAGACGTTTTCGTGCTGTCGCAGCCAGTGCCAGACAGCCGTCGTGCCAGCCTTGGCCGCACCGACGATAAAGAAATCTGGAAAGGAGGCGGGGTCTAGCGCATTCATGACAACAGAATACCCGGAACCTATCCGAAGCGCACATTCGCAGACGGATTGATTTAATCCCATTCGGATACGCGCGGCGCCATCGGGATAGGCCGCCAACACGTATCCGTCAGGATACTATTCGCATCTATTGCTGTTTGGTCGCGGCCGAGGCGGTCACATGCAGTCGTCCGTGTTTCGTTGCGCAGTGATCCCAGTTGTGGGCCCCCGCGCAACGGTCAGTTAGAGCCCTGCGTCGGCCTCGATCTGTTTGCGGCTTTTGCGGGCGCGCTCTGTCTCGGACTTCAACTGACCACAAGCGGCCATGATGTCCTCACCGCGCGGCTTGCGGACGGGCGACGCGTAGCCAGCCTTGTAGATGATGTCGGCAAAGGCGTGGATGCGGTTGCCGGAGGAGCGTTTGTAAGGCGCGCCGGGCCATTCGTTGAAGGGGATCAAGTTGATCTTGGCGGGGATGCCCTCGATCAGTTTCACCAGACGGTGGGCGTCTTCGTCGCTGTCGTTTACGCCGTCCAGCATCACGTATTCAAAGGTGATCCGTTCGGAGTTCGAGACCTTGGGATAGACGCGCAGGGCGTCGAGCAGGGCTTCGATGTTCCATTTCTTGTTGATCGGGACCAGCGTGTCGCGCACCTCGTCCGTTGTCGCGTGAAAGCTGACGGCCAGTTGGCAGCCGATTTCCTGCGCGGTGCGGGCGATTTCGGGGACGACGCCGGATGTGGACAGCGTGATACGGCGGCGGGACAGGGCGATGCCCTCGCCGTCCATCGCGATCTTCATCGCGTCGCGGACGTTTTCGAAATTATACAGCGGCTCGCCCATGCCCATCAGGACGATGTTCGACAACATGCGCGGGCCATTATCACCGGTGCCCTGCCCCGGCTCTGGCCATTCGCCAAGGTCATCGCGAGCAACTAGGATCTGGCCGACGATTTCGGCGGGGGTCAGGTTGCGGACCAGTTTTTGCGTGCCGGTGTGGCAGAAGGAACAGGTCAACGTGCAGCCGACTTGGGACGAGATGCACAGCGTGCCGCGATCGGATTCGGGGATATAGACGACTTCAACCTCGTGGCCGCCAGCAATGCGGACAAGGTATTTGCGCGTGCCGTCAGTGCTGACTTGGCGGGTGACGACCTCTGGCAGTTCGATGACAAAGGTATCGGCCAGCATGGCGCGGTAGTCTTTGGCAAGGTTCGTCATCAGTGCAAAATCACGCACGCCCCAGTGATAAAGCCACTGCCACAGCTGGTTCACACGCATTTTGGCCTGCTTTTCCGCCGTGCCTGCGGCGATCAACGCGTCGCGCATCTGATCGCGGGTCATCCCGATCAGGTTCTGCGGCCCGTCGGGCAGCTTACGCGGGATCGTGTGGACGTCTTGCGTGATGGGCGCAGTGGCGGTCATGGCAGTGGACCTTTCGGGCAATAAAGCGAGGCTGATATAGGCAAAAGGCCCCGGTTTCCAAGTGAAAACCGGGGCCCTTCGATTTTTCTGTGAAAAATCTTAACCGGCGCAGCGGTTGGCGGCTTCTTCCACAGCGGCGGTAAAGCCGGAGAGCGAGAAGGTGTCGGTCGTGATGTTACCCCGGCCAGAGCGCGCCTTGAGCACTGCGTCAGAGCCGCGCTTCATCGCGGCGACGACTTTAGCGTCGTCTTCTGGTGTGGCGGGCCACGCGTATTCACCTTCGGTGAACAGCTCGAAGGTGGTTCCGCTGACGTTCAAATTGACGGTCGATCCGGGGGCAAAGGGGTAGCCGCCGGTGAACATGATCTGGCCCTTCACGTTTTCCGAAGGACGGTAGAACACCATCAGATAGATGTCGCCGCGGCGGCCATCAGTCGCATTGCCCGCGCTGTCGGTCAGCAGGCTTTGCTTTGGTGCGGAAGTGCTGATGCACTCGCGCGGATTTTCCGCCTCGAATGTGCTCCAGTCCGTGTTGGCCGCAACGAGGTTGTCTGTCGTTGCCTGTGCGCCCGCCTGCGTTGCAAGCAGCGTTGCTGCTACGAGTGTCAGGGTGCGAAATGTCGTCGTAATCATTTTAAATAGGCCTCCAAGCTGCCCTTGCCTCTGTCCGTCCCGCGGTGGGGTTTTAACAACCTTTTCGTCTGGCGGGTCTGAGTTCAACGCGATAGCCATGGTCCTAGCAAAAAATCGCCCAAACTGCAAAGCCCCCATAAACGCACAATGCCGTGGGCGGCGCGATGAAAGGAAATACCCCATGAGCGGTCCTGTTGATCTGGTCGAAGTCTGGCGCGGCGACATTTTAGAGTCGGTCCATCAAGGGCACGCTGTTGTCTGCGGCCCGGATGGCGAGGTGATCGAGGCTTGGGGTGACGCAGAGGCGGTGATTTTCCCGCGCTCGTCCTGCAAGATGATCCAAGCGCTGCCGCTGATCGAAAGCGGTGCGGCAGATGCGCACGGGCTGGGAGTCGCGCAGTTGGCGCTGTCATGTGCGTCGCATCAGGGCGCGCATATTCACACCGACCGCGTGCAGGTCTGGCTGGATACGCTGGGGCTGTCGGATAGCGATTTTCGCTGCGGGCCGCAGTGGCCCGGCGATATTCCGGCACGTAACGAGATCATTCGCGCCCATGCCGCGCCTTACCAGATCCACAACAACTGCTCTGGCAAGCATGCTGGCTTTTTGACGTTGAACCGCCATCTGGGCGGGGCGGCGGATTATGAGCTGCTGGACCATCCGGTTCAGCAAGCGGGCAAAGCCGCGTTTGAGGATGTGACGGGCGAGACAAGCCCCGGTTACGGGATCGACGGCTGCTCTGCCCCGAACTTTGCGACATCGGTGCATGGTCTGGCCCGCGCGATGAGCTTTTTCGCGACGGCGCATGATCGCAGCGATGCGCGGTCCAAAGCAGCGGTGCGGCTGCGCGATGCGATGACGGCGTTTCCAGAGCTGGTCGCCGGAGAGACGCGCGCTTGCACCGACCTGATGCGGGCGATGGATGGGCGCGTGGCGATCAAGACGGGGGCCGAGGCGGTGTTCGTCGCGATCATCCCCGAAAAGCGGATGGGCGTTGCGCTCAAGATCACCGATGGCAGCACCCGCGCGTCAGAGGCGGCGATTGCGGCCATTCTGGTGAAACTGGGCGTGCTAGACGCAGATCATCCAGCGACCAAGGCCCGTATGGTGCCTGAAATTCGCAACTGGCGCGGCACATTGTGCGGCCACATCAAGCCCGTCGCTGCACTGCTGTAAGGATCTGACATGACATTCACGCTTGCCACTTGGAACATCAACTCTGTCCGACTGCGCGAAGGGCTGGTGGCCCAGCTGATGACGGATGAGGCGCCGGACGTGCTGTGTCTGCAGGAATGCAAAAGCCCGCTGGACAAGATCCCCGTCGCGACGTTTCAGGCGCTTGGCTACACCCATATGATTGGGCGCGGGCAAAAGGGCTATAACGGGGTCGCGATCTTTTCCAAGATGCCGATCGAGGAGGTCGGCGCTGCGGATTACGCGGGGCTGGGCCATGCGCGGCATATTGCGGGCCGGTTGAGCAATGGCGTGACAGTGCACAACTTTTACGTCCCCGCAGGCGGCGATAAGCCGGACCGCGAAATCAATGACAAGTTCGGCCAGAAGCTGGATTACCTGACAGATATGCGCGACGCGTTCCATGCCGCGCGGCCGGAAAAGGCGATTCTGGTGGGCGATCTGAATATCGCACCGCGGGAAGACGACGTTTGGGATCACAAGAAGCTGCTGAAGATCGTCAGCCATACGCCAATTGAGGTGGAACATCTGGCACAGGTGCAGGACTCGGGCGCTTGGGTGGACGTGACACGGCAGGATATTCCGCAAGGGAACCTGTATAGCTGGTGGTCTTACCGTGCTGCCGACTGGGACACGGCTGATAAAGGGCGGCGATTGGACCACATCTGGGCTACGTCCGACATCGCCAGTGCAGCGCATTCCAGCCGCGTGTTGCGGCATGTGCGCGGGTGGGAGCAACCCAGCGACCACGCGCCGGTGTTCGCGACGTTTGATCTGTAGCTCTTTTCCGAATTTTCATTGAAAATGCGGATGCCTCCGGCGGGAGTATTTCAGGCAAGGTGAATGAGAACGGCAGTTTTCTGAGGCTAAAGTTTGCGTTAGGTCATCTGTGAAGTTGAAGGAGAGTTGCCATGTCGATCACCGCGTCCGTACCGAAGCCCGTTGTCCTTTGCATTCTGGACGGTTGGGGATTGCGTGACAGTGCAGAGGCAAATGCGCCTGTGCTGGCCAACACGCCGAACTTTGACAGGCTCATGGCGACCTGCCCGCATGCGACTCTTGTGACTTTTGGGCCTGATGTGGGATTGCCAAAGGGGCAGATGGGAAACTCTGAGGTCGGGCACACCAATATCGGCGCGGGCCGTGTGGTGGCGATGGATCTGGGGCAGATTGATCTGTCGATTGAGGATGGCTCTTATCCCGAGCAGCAGGGCGTTCGCGATTTTGCGGCACGGCTGAAGGACACTGGCGGGCGGGCGCATTTGATGGGCGTCGTGTCCGATGGCGGCGTGCATGGGCATGTTGCGCATCTGGTGGAAACGGCGCGGTTGCTGGCGGCGCAGGGGATTCCGGTTGTTATTCACGCGATTACGGATGGGCGCGACGTGGCACCGTCCTCTGGTCCCGCGTTTATGGCCGACTTGCTGGATAAGCTGCCAAGCGGTGCGCAGGTCGTGACAGTGACGGGCCGGTACTATGCGATGGACCGGGATAATCGGTGGGAGCGCGTGCAGACGGCCTTTGACGCGATGGCTTTGGGCAAGGGTGTGGCCGTGGCGCAGACGCCGCAGGATGCGATTGCGCAAGGGCATGCGGATGGCAAGACGGATGAGTTCATTCCTGCCACGGTGATTGGCGATTACGACGGGATGCAACCTGCGGACGGGCTGTTTTGCCTCAACTTCCGATCGGACCGGGCGAGAGAGATACTGGAGGCGATCGGCAATCCGGGCTTCGACGGCTTTGCGCGAGAAATGCCCGAGCTGGCGGTGCGGCTAGGGATGGTAGAGTATTCGGACCGCCATGTGGATTGGTTCGACGCCGTGTTTCCCAAGCGCGATATTCGAAACACGCTGGGCGAATGGGTGTCAAAGCATGGCAAGACGCAGTTCCGGTTGGCCGAGACGGAAAAGTATCCGCATGTCACGTTCTTCCTGAACGGCGGCAAGGAAGTGCCCGAGGAAGGCGAGGACCGCGAGATGCCGAAGTCGCCCAAAGTGGCGACCTATGATTTGCAGCCAGAGATGTCGTCAGTAGAGGTCACGGATGATTTCGTGGCCGCGATTGAAAAGGGCTATGATCTGATCGTCACGAATTATGCCAACCCCGATATGGTGGGGCATACCGGGGATCTGGACGCAGCGATTGCGGCCTGCGAGGCAGTGGACCGTGGCCTTGGCCGTGTGCTGGACGCGCTAGAGAAGGCAGGCGGCGCAATGGTGGTTTGCGCCGATCACGGCAATTGCGAAACCATGGTCGATCCGGTGACGGGCGGGCCGCACACGGCGCATACAACGAACCTTGTGCCGGTGATCCTGTATGGCGGTCCTGCGGGGGCGACCATTCATGACGGGCGGCTGGCGGATTTGGCACCGACGTTGTTGCAGCTGATGGGTCTGCCGCAGCCAGAAGAAATGACTGGCCGGAGCCTGATTGATTGATACGCCTTGCCGCGATCCTGATGCTGCTGGCAGGGCCAGTAGCGGCGCAAAGCCCGAGCGATGCAGCCACGCAGGCCGCGGCGCGGCTGGCGGCTGCGCGGGTACAGCTGGATGCGGCGGGTGGATCGCGGGACCGCGTCGCCGCGCTGACCGAGACCGTGCGCGCCTATGAGGACGGCTTGATCGCGCTGCGTGACGGGATGCGGCGCGTGGCGATCCGGCGCGATACGCTGCAGACGCAGATGGACGCGCGGCAGGCCGAGGTGTCGCAACTGCTTGGCGTGCTGGCGTCGATTGGGAACGCACCTGCGCCGCTTTTGCTGCTGCATCCGTCGGGGCCGCTCGGCACGGCGCGGTCGGGCATGTTGGTCGCGGATGTGACCCCTGCCCTGCAGGCCAAGGTTGGTGATTTGAAGGGGCAGTTGCAGGAGCTTGCGTTGTTGCAAGCGCTTCAGGAAAGTGCTGCCGATACGCTGGGCGATGGGCTTCAGGGCGCGCAAGAGGCGCGGGCAGCGTTATCGGCAGCGGTGTCGGATCGCACGGATTTGCCGCAGCGGTACACAGAGGACAGCGTTCAGACCGCGCTGCTGATGGCGAGCACGGATACGCTTGCGGCCTTTGCCGATGCGCTGGCAGATAGCGTCGATGTGGCCGCGCCAGAGTTAATCCCGCAGGGCGATCTGGCATTGCCGGTGCAGGGCACCGTTTTGCGCGCCTATAATACGGCGGATGCGGCGGGGATTGCGCGGCCCGGCGTGGTCATTGCGGCGCGGCCGCGAGCGTTAGTCACGACTCCGGTTGCCGCGACGCTGCTGTTTCGCGGGCCGCTACTGGATTACGGCAATGTCATCATCCTAGAACCCGCGCAGGACGTGTTGTTCGTCATCGGCGGGCTGGCAGAGGTGTACGGCGAGGCCGGCCAAGTGCTGCCTGCAGGGACACCGCTGGGGCTTTTGGGCGGAGATTTGCCGGATGTTGACGCGATTTTGACTGCTGGAACGCCCGGAACGGCCCCAGCAGCGACACAGACCCTTTATCTTGAGGTCAGAGACGGGCAAAGTCCGGTCAACCCAGGCACCTGGTTTGCACTGGACTAGATAGGAACGCGCATGAAGAAGCTAATGATGGCCGCCGCCGGTGGCACTGTGTTGGGCCTTGTGGCCACCACGCAGTTTGCCGGGCCGCTGATCGCCCAAACCGCGACCGCGGACGCAAATGTCTATGAGCAGCTTGACCTGTTCGGCGATATCTTTGAGCGGATCCGTCAAGGCTATGTCGAAGACGTGGACGATAAGAAGCTGATCGAGGCCGCAATTAACGGGATGTTGACGTCGCTTGATCCACATTCTTCCTATCTGTCGGAAGACGACGCCAAAGACATGCAGGTGCAGACGCGCGGTGAATTCGGCGGGCTGGGTCTGGAAGTGACGCAAGAAGAAGGCTGGGTAAAAGTTGTGTCGCCGATTGACGACACGCCTGCGGCGGCCGCGGGCATGATGGCGGGCGATTTCATCACCGCTGTGGACGGTGAAAACGTGCTGGGTTTGACGCTGGACGAGGCGCTGGAACTGCTGCGCGGACCGGTTGGGTCCGAGGTGATTATCACAGTCGTGCGCGAAGGATCGACAGAGCCGTTTGACGTGTCGATCATTCGCGACACGATCAAGCTGACCGCCGTGCGCGCCCGAACCGAAGGTAAGGCCGCTGTTCTGCGCGTAACGACGTTCAACGCGCAGACCTTCCCCAATCTGGAAGAGGGTTTGAAAGAGCAGATCGAAGAGGCCGGCGGAATCGAAAACCTTGACGGGATCGTGCTGGATTTGCGCAACAATCCGGGCGGTTTGCTGAACCAGGCTGTGTATGTGTCCGACGCCTTCCTAGAGGGCGGCGAGATCGTGTCGACTCGTGGCCGCGCTGCGGCTGATGGCGACCGTTACAATGCGACTCCCGGTGATCTGGCGGGCGGCTTGCCGATGGTCGTGCTGATCAACGGCGGCTCTGCGTCTGCCTCTGAAATCGTGGCGGGTGCGTTGCAGGATCACCGCCGGGCGATTGTCGTGGGCACGAAGTCGTTTGGTAAGGGATCGGTCCAGACCGTTGTGCCGCTGCAGGGCAATGGCGCGATGCGTCTGACCACGGCGCGGTATTACACGCCATCGGGTCGGTCGATCCAGAACCTAGGCATTTCGCCCGATATCATCGTGGAGCAGCCAATGCCTGTGCCGTCGGACGAGACGGAAGAGGATCAAGCAGCGTCCACCATGCGGTCAGAGGCTGATCTGCGCGGCACGCTGTCGAACGACAGTCTGACCGAGGACGAGATCAAACAGATCGAAGAGGACCGCGCGCGGGCTGAAGAGGCCGCAAAGCTGCGTGATGACGATTATCAGCTGGCCTATGCCATTGATATTCTGAAGGGTCTTCATGCACTGGGCCCACAGGTGAAAGTGGACCTTACAGTGACGGATGCGTCGTCTGCCGGAAACTGATCTGCGCTAAATGAATGCCAAAACGCCCCGCCAGTGATCTGGCGGGGCGTTTTGCGTTTTAGACGATGGTGTGGCCGGCGTCAGTGATCGCCTGCGCCAGCGCGCGGATATGGGCGGGACCAACCTCGCAGCAGCCGCCGACGATTGTGGCCCCGGCGTCGATCCAGCGCATGGCGTGGGCGGCGTAATCGGCGGGCGACAGATCGCGGCTGGTCAGGGCATCGACGGTGGGTTTATCTTTCAGGAAGTCGGCAGAGATCTTTTCGAACCCATTGGCGTAAGCACCGCAGGGCAACGATCCGCGTGACAGGATGGCAAGGGAGGCGTGGATCGCCTCTGGCGCGGAGCAATTCACGAGGATGGCCGCAGCCCCCTCGCTGGCGATGGGAAGGATACCGCCGACCGGCTCGCCAGAGCGTAGGCGGGTGCCGTCGGTGTCATCGACGGTGATCGACAGCCAGACCGGCTTGCCTGCTTCCAATGCACCGTCCATCGCGGCGCGGGCGTGGGCCAGCGACGCGACGGTTTCGCAGATGATGATATCGCAAGCAGGCGCGATCTTTTGCGCGACCTCCGCGTAAAGCGGTTTAGCGATATCATAGGCGGGGTGGACGTCGGGACGAAAGCTGGCGATCAGCGGGCCTAGGCTGCCTGCGATGCGGCCTGATCCGTGGGCGGCAACGGCGGCCTGCGCCTCTGCCACAGCGGCGGAGAGGAGGGTGTCGAACTGATCCTCGAACGCGGTGCCCTTTAGGCGATCGTGGTGGACCGCGTAGGTATTTGTGGTGGCCACGGTGGCACCGGCGGCGAAGTAGTCAGCGTGGATTTGCTGCACCAAACCGGGATGGTCGATCATCACTTGGGTGGACCACAGATTCGTCGGCGCATCGCCCGCGCGGCGGACAAGTTCCTGCCCCATGCCGCCGTCAAGAAGAGTGATATCGGTCATATGCGTGTCTGCCTTTTTATGCGCCGTTTGATTGGCTGAAATCTGGTGTGGCGGCAACCCCGACGGGATCAAACCCGCGTTGGGGTGTGGGCAAAGCCCAAAAGCAGGCCGTAGATGATGAAACATAGAGCCAGCAGGCGGCGAAACCAGACGTTAAAGACTGCGCCAAGTGCTGCGCGGCCAAGGCCTGCGCCCAGCGCGGTATAGGTGCAGTAGCTGGCTGCGGTCAGGGTCAAAGCGGTGGGCACAATGACTGACATCTGCGCCATGATGGGCACGTCCGGCTGCACAAATTGCGTAAACGCGGCCAAGTAGCCCACGACCGATTTCGGGTTGATCGTCGCGATCAAGAACGCGCGGCCATAGATGCTGCCCGGCCCGCCTGTGTCCTGTTTTGGCGGGGTTGCGGCGCGCAGCCAGCCGCGGATGCCGGTCCAGATCAAAAAGCCTGCACCAACCAGCTTCGCGACTGTAAACGCGATGGGCGAGGCGGTCAGAAGTGCGGTCACGCCCAGCGCGGACAGGGTCAGAAATAGGCACGCCTGGGTGAGGATGCCCGCGACTCCGGGCAAAGCGCGCCAGAAGCCGAGGGCCATGCCGTTGGTAATGCAGTTCACCGCGTTTGGCCCCGGCGTGGTGACGAAAACAAGCCAGAACAGGGCGAAGACTGTCCAGGCTTGATAGGTCATTGCGCGTTGGCAAATGTGCTTGCGAGGATCGCAGTTAGTGCATCAGCGTCGGCCCCAGTGAAGGCGTCGGGCAGGTTGCTGTCGATGTCAAAGACGCCAAGCAATTTGCCTGCGCTATTGACGACAGGCAGGACAATTTCGGACCGCGTCGAGCTCGCGCAGGCGATATGGCCCGGGAAGGCGTCAACGTCGGGCACAAGTTGCACCTGCCCCGTACGCGCAGCGGCGCCGCAGACACCCCTGCTAAAGGGGATCACAAGACAACCGTGGCCGCCTTGGTATGGGCCAATTTTCAACAGCTCTGGCGCGGTGACGCGGTAGAACCCGGTCCAGTCAAAGCGATCGTCGGATTGATGCACCTCGCAGGCGAGGGTCGCCATAAGGGCAACGGTGTCATCTTCGCCTTCGGTCAGGGACGCAATGGTGCGGGTTAGGTCGGTGTAATCAACATGTTTCATGCGCACTGGCGTAGCGCCTTATTTGCGCCCGAAAAAGCCCCAAAAAGACCTTATACGCGCCGCCATATAGACTCTGCCGCAACGCAACGTTGGGTCGTGGCTGCAAAGCTATATCGGCACCGCGTTTTAATGCCCCCACCCAGTAGCGCGGTGCCGGACACATTCCCAAAAGTGTGATTGTCTTTCCTCCCAAAATCATTGACCATTCAGTCAAAGCTAAACGGGAGAGAAGACGTGCGCGATTTTCAGATACCGGGGCGGTCACCCACCTATGCCGAGAACGGCATGTGCGCTACGTCGCACCCACTGGCGGCCAAGGTCGCGATCCAAATGCTAGAGGCTGGCGGCAACGCCGTTGACGCCGCTATCGCAGGCGCGGTGCTGCTGGGCATTTGCGAGCCGCAGATGACAGGAATAGGGGGCGATTGCTTTATCCTGATGACGCCGCCGGGATCGGATAAGATCCACGCACTGAACGGATCGGGCCGTGCGCCTGCTGCCTATTCCGCCGGTGATCTGCGCGGCAAGGGCCATAAAGTTGTGCCGCTGAATGACCCGGCTGCCGTGACTATTCCGGGCGCGATTGATGCGTTTTGCACGTTGTCCAAGGGCTGGGGCAAGCTGGGGCTAAAGGCCGTGCTGGCCCCGGCGATCCATTACGCAGAGGCTGGCGTCCCGGTCAGCCCGCGTGTGTCGTTCGATTGGGCCAATGACGAAGGTGTGCTGCAAGGTGCGGCGCGCGATCTGTACATGGTAAACGGCAAGGTGCCGGAACCCGGTCAAATGTTCCGTGCGCCAAAGCAGGCAGAGGTGCTGCGCCGGATCGCAATGGAGGGCCGCGCTGGTTTCTACGAGGGCGAAGTCGCCGAAGATATGGTCGCATCGCTGAATGCGATGGGCGGCGTGCATAGCCTTGATGATTTTGCGCAGACGCAGTCCACTTGGGGTGATCCCATTCAGGGCGGCTATGGCGGGCTGGATCTGTATGAGCATCCGCCAAACGGTCAGGGCGCGACGGCGATCCTGCTGCTGAACATCCTGTCCCAGTTCGATATTGCCAGCATGGACCCTTGGGGTGCCCAGCGCGTGCATATCGAGGCCGAAGCGACGAAGCTGGCCTATGATGCGCGTAACCGGTTCCTGTCGGACCCGGATCACATGACGCGGCTGGACCACATGCTGTCGATGGACACAGCCAAGAAGCTGGCTGCGCTGATTGATCCCGCCAAGGCTTTGCCCGGCGGTTTGCCCGGGGCAGAGGCGATCCATAAGGACACGATCTATATCACCGTGGTCGACAAGGATCGCATGGCGGTATCGCTGATCTATTCGATCTTCCACGGCTTCGGATCGGGGATCGCATCGGACAAGTTCGGGATTCTGTTCCAAAACCGTGGCGCCGGTTTCAGCCTAGAGGAAGGTCACGCCAACGAGGGCGGACCGGGCAAGCGTCCGATGCACACGATTATTCCGGGCATGTTGCAGAAGAACGGCAAGACGATGATGCCGTTTGGCGTGATGGGCGGGGCTTATCAGTCCACCGGGCATGCCCGATTCGTCACCAACGTCACCGATTTCGGGCTAGAGCCGCAGGCTGCCATCGACGCGCCGCGCAGCTTTGCAGAGCTGGGACACCTGAAGGTCGAGCGGGGCTATTCCGACGCAGTCCGCGCCGAGCTGTCTGATCTGGGGCATGAGGTCGTGATCCCAGAGACGGCGATCGGCGGGGCACAGGCGATTCTATTGCGGGATGACGGGGTCTTGCAGGGTGGATCTGATCCGCGCAAAGACGGCTGCGCCCTCGGATACTGAAGCTAGAATACTAAAAGCGAAAAGCGGGCCTAGGCCCGCTTTTTTCGTTAGTTCATCTGGACTTGCAGAGGATAAAGGCCGTCCTCGAACGGGCCGAAAATCTCTGGCACGTCGGGATGTTCGACAGGCTCGCCGGAATAGTCGGCGACAAGATTCTGTTCGGACACATAGGCCACGTAGAAGCTTTGGTCGTTTTCCGCGAGCAGGTGGTAATACGGCTGATCCTTGGCAGGGCGCGATTCCTCTGGAATCGCCTCGTACCAAGCGTCGGTGTTGGAAAACATAGCATCCACGTCGAATACCACACCCCGGAACGGGTGTTTGCGATGACGGACGACTTGTCCAAGATGATATTTCGCGCGCGTCTTAAACATAGATGCAACTACCCCCAGAATCGTTACTAAACGCAGCTGCCCCAAAAAGTCCACATTTGCCGTGCGGTTAATGCGGAAACAGTCTGTAGGTGACGGCAAGGACCCGCCGGCTGGAAAAAACGTGAACGCAGGCTGCGGCCTTAATCGTTCACAAAGCCGCGCGTTTCGGATAGCGTGGTAAAAAATATAAAAGAAGAGCGAGAGGCAAATGAGCAGTTTCCTTCGCGCACTGGTATTTCTGGCGTTACTGGGCTCTTGCGCTAGTCGCGAGTATTCGGCCCCGCGCGACCTAGATAACGCCTGTGCGATCCTATCAGAGCGGCCCGAATATCGGCGTGCGTTCAAGAAGGTAGAGCAGAAATACGGCGTACCTATGCCCGCCATGATGGCGATCATTTACCAAGAGTCGAAATTTATCGGCAACAATCGCCCGCCGCATCAATATGCGCTAGGGGTGATTCCCGTCGGGCGTCAGTCGTCCGCTGTCGGCTATAGCCAAGCGCTGGATGGCACTTGGGAAGAGTATCAGGATCAAGTCGGCGGTAGCCGTGCCAAGCGCGAAGACATTAACGCCGCGTCTGATTTCATGGGCTGGTATATGACCGCGACGGTGCGCGAAACCGGTGTGCCGCTGACAGATGTGCGCAATCAGTATCTTGCCTATCACGATGGGCGGTCCGGCTATATGCGTGGAACGTGGCGCAGCAAAAGCTGGCTGATCCGCATCGCCGGAGAGGTCGAGGCCCGCGCGCTGCTATATGATGCGCAGCTACGGTCCTGCCGGAAGCGATGATATAAAAAAGGCGCGCTGCGAGGGCAGCGCGCCTTTTGTTTTGCCGGACGTGCTTACTTCGTTGCGTTGGCACCAATGAACCAAGCGTCCTTGTCGATCGCGCGGCTGACCTCGGTCATGATATCTGCGGTGTCTTCGTCACCGGCGTCGCCTGCATCGGCAATACCTTTGCGGACGGATTCGCCAACAGTCAGGAAACGATCTTTCAACGCTTTGATGTGGGCGTTGATGTCTTCTTCTTCGACGGGATAGGCGTCCATCTTGGCTGTTTCGGCAGCAACTTCGAGCGTGCCGCGGGCAAAGCCGCCAAGAATTACAGCGCGTTCTGCCATCAGGTCCGCACTGTCACGCAGGCGATCAGCAACATCGTCCAGCAGTTCGTGCACGCCGATAAAGCCTGCGCCCTTCAGGTTCCAATGCGCCTGCTTGACGGCGAGCGTCAGGGCGATCACTTCGGCCAAGTTTTCGTTCAGGATGGCGATTGCTTTTTTGCGGGTCTGGCCGTCAAGGCCGGCAACGAATACGTCTGGCATGATAAATTCCTTATATTCTGGCGGCGGAGTCTTGCGCCGCTTCACCTGTACAATGCAAAGCCCGCATTTAAGTTCCCAAGGGGGCGGTTAGTCGCTGACCGGGGGGCGTTATCGCATGTCAAACGCGATATCGGCATGGAAGAGGGACCCCGGCGGCCCTATGTCGGTGGTCAAGCAACTATAGGTGAAAGCCATGAACAGACGTACACTCCTTCTTTCTGCTGCCGCTTTGGCTGTCGCAGGCGGTGCCGCACAGGCGCAGGAATTGTCCCTGAACGAAGTATCCGCCTACTTGAACCAGATGCAGACAGCCCAAGGCGGCTTCACGCAGATCAACGGCGATGGCACGCTGTCCACCGGGCAGATCTACATCAAGCGCCCTGGCCGCATTCGGTTTGAATACAACGCGCCGGACAATTCGCTGGTGATGGCGGGCGGCGGACAGGTGGCGGTCTTTGACCCCAAGTCCAACACCCCTGCAGATCGCTATCCACTGAACCAAACGCCGCTGAACATCATTCTAGAGCGGAACGTGAATTTGGGTCAGGCACGGATGGTGACGGGCCATACGTCAGACGGCACCAAGACGACCATCACGGCGCAGGACCCGGCGCACCCGGAATATGGCAACATTCAGTTAGTGTTCACGGCAAACCCGGTAGAGCTGCGTCAGTGGATCGTGACCGATGACGTAGGAGAGCAGACGACCGTGATCTTGAACGATCTGGTCAAGGGCGGCAGCATCGGTGATGCGCAGTTCAACATCGAAGCCGAGATGCGGCGTCGGGGTCAATAAGGTCGGGGTCAATAATTAAGACGCGGCGCGGAACCAGCGGGCTAAGGTCTGACGGTCCGCGTCGCTAAGGTCTGTTACATTTGCAGGCGGCATCGCATGGCTGATCGCCGCCTGCACATAAATCTGCCCGGCATGTTTGGCGATATCGCTGTCTGTTTCCAGAAACACACCCTTTGGCGCCCAGCGGATACCGTCCCAGACAGGTTCGCGGGCATGGCACATGGAACAGCGTCCTTGCACGATTTGGGCAGCATCCTCGAACCCATCCGCTGCGGCAAAGCGCTGCTCGGTCGCGGTCAGGGCGCGGCTTTCGGCATTTTCATAGGTGTCGTGACCGGGGAAGGACGACAGCCACGCCATGATGATAAAGATGATAACCGTCGCAGCCCACGTCCACGTTGGCTGCCCTTTGCGCGCGTGCATCGAGTTAAAGTAGTGTCGGATCGTGACGCCCAGCAGGAACACCAGGGTGGCGATAATCCACGCATATTGGGTGCCGAACGCCAACGGATAGTGGTTCGACAGCATCAGGAAAATCACGGGCAGCGTCAGATAGTTGTTATGCGTGCTGCGCAGCTTTGCGATCTTGCCATACTTGGGGTCAGGCTTGCGCCCGGCCTGTAGGTCAGCGACCACGATGCGCTGGTTTGGCATAATGATCAGAAACACGTTCGCGGTCATGATCGTGGCGGTGAACGCGCCCAAATGCAGCAGCGCAGCGCGGCCGGTAAAGACTTGGTTGTAGCCGTAGCTCATCACGACCAGCATCATGAACAGCAGTAGCATCAGCGTAGTGGGACGTTCGCCCAGCGGGGATTTGCACAGGAAATCATAGATCACCCAGCCGACAGCGAGCGAGGCAGCAGAGATCAAGATGCCCTGCCAGATCGCCAGATCAGCCTTGGCCGGATCGATCAGATACAGGTTCGCGCCAGCCCAATAGACCACCATCAGCATGGCAAAACCAGACAGCCAGGTTGCGTAGCTTTCCCATTTGAACCAAGTTAGGTGCGCAGGCATGGCGTCGGGCGCGACAAGATACTTCTGGATATAGTAAAATCCGCCGCCGTGGACTTGCCATTCCTCACCATCTGCCGGGCCGGGAATGTTGCGGTTCAACCCCAGATCGAGCGCGATAAAGTAGAAACTGGACCCGATCCACGCGATTGCAGTGATGACATGGGTCCAGCGCACGGCAAAGGCGAGCCATTCCCATAAAATTGCCATATCATACATCTGTTTGCCCTCTCGCATGCCTCGGATTTGACGGTATAAACAGGTAAACCAAAGGGAAAGACCCAACATGACCCGCTATCCCCGCGACATGATCGGCTATGGTGCCCAAACGCCAGACCCGAAGTGGCCAAACGGCGCAAAAATCGCAGTTCAGATCGTTTTGAATTACGAAGAAGGCGGCGAAAACAACATTTTGCACGGCGATGCAGCGTCAGAGGCATTCCTGTCAGAGATCGTGGGCGCGGCGGCTTGGCCCGGTCAGCGGCACTGGAACATGGAAACCATCTATGAATACGGCGCGCGGGCCGGGTTTTGGCGGCTGCACCGGCTGCTCAAGGATCTGCCGATCACCGTGTTTGGCGTGGCGACCGCCATGGCGCGCAGCCCCGATCAGGTGGCTGCGATGCAGGACGCCCAGTGGGAAATCGCCTCTCACGGGTTGAAATGGATCGAATACAAAGACGCACACGAAGAAACCGAGCGCGCCCATATCCAGCGCGCCATCCGCCTGCATACTGAAGTGACGGGGGAACGCCCGCGCGGGTTCTATCAGGGGCGTGCGTCTATAAACTCCGTGCGGCTCGCGGCAGAGGAAGGGTTCGATTACCTTGCCGACAGCTATGCGGACGACCTGCCCTATTGGATGGAAATTGGCGCGCGCGATCAGCTGGTTGTGCCCTATACGCTGGATTGCAACGACATGCGCTTTGCCACGCCGCAGGGTTTTAACGCTGGCGATCAGTTCTACGACTACCTGCGCGCCAGCTTTGATGCGCTGTACCGCGAAGGCGTTGAAGGTCAGGCCAAGATGATGTCGATCGGCCTGCATTGCCGTCTGGTCGGCCGCCCCGGCCGGATAGAAGCGCTGCGCCAGTTTATCGACTACGCCCGCACCCATGACGGCGTTTGGTTTGCCACGCGCGAACAGATCGCAGACCACTGGCGCACCCATCATCCCCACGTCCGGTGGGATCGCCCCAGCCAGATGGCCAAGGCGGATTTCGTGGTCAAGTTCGGCGGCATCTACGAACACTCAGCTTGGGTGGCAGAGCGGGCGCATGGCATGGAACTGGGCGCAGCGCATGACAGCGCAATCGGTGTCGGCAACGCATTGGCCCGTGCCTTTCGGTCATCGGCGACAGCGGATCGCCTAAAGGTCCTACGCGCCCACCCTGACCTTGCAGGCAAGCTGGCCGCAGCAGAACGGCTGACGGCGGATAGCACGGCAGAGCAAGCCTCTGCCGGACTGGATGCGCTGACGGACGAAGAGCGGGATACGTTTCAAAAAGCGAATGCCGCCTATGTCGCAAAGTTCGGCTTTCCCTTCATCATCGCCGTGCGCGACCACACCAAGGACAGCATTTTGCGCGCATTCGAGACGCGGCTGCAAAACTCGGTCGAGGAAGAGTTCGCCACCGCCTGCGCCCAAGTCGAACGGATTGCCGCACTGCGCCTGCAGGCCGTGATGTGATTATCGCGCAGCCTTTGACCGCATCAGGCTTTGCGCCTTTTGGCGACGTGATGGACGCCAGCGGCGCGCCGGACAAGCTGATCAATGCAGGCCTGTGCGGGCGGTATCATGACCGGGCGCAGATGGATTTCAGCGATGGTCGCGCAGGGATCAGCATTTTCAATGCGCAGCCCCGCACCCTGCCCTACACCTGCGACCTGCTGGAACGACATCCAGACGGATCGCAGGCCTTTATCCCGATGACGCAGCATCCGTTCTTGGTCATCGTCGCCCCGGATGAGGACGGCAGCCCCGGCACGCCGCAGGCTTTCATCACGAAGCCCGGTCAGGCGATCAATCTGCACCGCGGCACTTGGCACGGTGTCTTGACCCCCCTGCACGCCCCCGGCCTATTTGCGGTGGTGGACCGCATCGGCAGCGGCGCAAACCTGCAGGAACACACCGTGGCCCCCTTCACGGTCCAGCTTTCTTCTGGTTAAAAATATCTTCGGGGGGCGCGTAGCGCGGGGGCAGACAGCCCCCTCCGCCCCCCGCGACTTAGCGCAGCCCCAGCGGCATGTGCCGGTTCACGTCCTTATATAGCAAATAGCGGAACGGCCCCGGACCGCCCGCATAGCAAGCCTGCGGGCAGAAGGCGCGCAACCACATATAGTCGCCAGCCTCGACCTCGACCCAGTCGGTGTTCAGGCGGTAAACAGCCTTGCCTTCAAGCACATATAGGCCGTGCTCCATCACGTGGGTTTCCATGAAGGGGATCACGCCGCCGGGCTGAAAATTCACGATATTGACGTGCATGTCGTGGGACAGGTTGGTTGGGCTGACAAAGCGGGTTGTGGACCACGCGCCGTTGGTGCCTTCCATTTCGATTGTCGGAGCATCGCTGACTTGGGTCACGAATGCCTCTGGCGCGGGCAGGCCCGGCGCTGGGACATAGGTTTTGCGGATCCAGTGAAATGTGCAGGGCGCATCGTGGTCGTTGGCAAAGGTCCAGTCGCAGCCTGCCGGCAGATAGGCGTAGGAACCGGGGAATAGCAGGTGGGTTTGATCGCCGATGGTCAACTCTGCATGGCCCGACACGACAAAGAGCACGGCTTGCGCACCTTGGTCTGTCTCGGGCGATTTGCTCCCGCCGCCCGGGGCGACTTCGGTGATGTAGTGGCTAAAGGTCTCGGCAAAGCCGGACAGCGGGCGGGCGATCACCCACATCCGCATCTTGTCCCAGCCGGGCAAAAGGCTGGTGGTGATATCACGCAGCGTGCCTTTAGGAATGACGGCGTAGGCGTCCGTAAAGACGGCGCGACCTGTCAAAAGGTCGGTTTGCGGCGGCAGGCCGCCAGTTGGGGTGTAGTAGTTGGTCATATCTGTGATCCCTGTAGGCCCGAATGGTGAACCTAGATCTTTAGATACGGTTTCAGCGCGCTTGGCAAAGGGGGGAGGGGGGCTGTCTGCCCCCCGCCGCGATGCGGCCCCCCCCGAAGGTATTTTTGACCAGAAGAAGGGGACGCGGTCAGTGCTGTTCTGGCACGAGGATTTCGCGTTTACCGACGTGGTTGGCAGAGCTGACGACGCCTTGGTCTTCCATCTGTTCAACCAAACGGGCGGCTTTGTTGTAGCCGATCGCCAGTTTGCGCTGGATGTAAGAGGTCGAGCATTTGCGGTCTTTGATAACGATGGCAACGGCCGTGTCATAAAGCGCGTTTTCCAAATCAGACCCGTCAGCAAGACCGAGCACGGCGTCGATAGAGCTTTCGGTGTCTTCGTCCGGGCCTTCGATCACGCCGGACATGTATTCGGGCGGGCCGAAGCTTTTCAGGTAGTTGACGATTTCCTCGACCTCTTCATCCGAACAGAACGGGCCGTGGACGCGGGTGACCTTCGATCCACCAGCCATGTAAAGCATGTCACCCATACCAAGCAGTTGTTCGGCACCCATTTCACCAAGGATGGTGCGTGAGTCGATCTTGGATGTCACCTGGAAAGAGATCCGTGTCGGGAAGTTGGCCTTGATCGTACCAGTGATGACGTCGACGGACGGACGCTGCGTCGCCATGATCAGGTGGATGCCAGAGGCACGTGCCATCTGGGCAAGGCGCTGGATGCAGGCTTCGATTTCCTTGCCAGCGACCATCATCAGGTCGGCCATCTCGTCCACGATGACGACGATGTAGGGCAGCACGACGGGCTTGAATTCGTCTGTCTCGAATACCGGCTCGCCTGTTTCGTCGTCAAAGCCGGTTTGCACGGTGCGGCTGAACAGCTCGTCATTGGCGAGCGCCTCTTTCACGCGGCCATTGTAGCCGTCGATGTTGCGCACGCCCATTTTGGACATCTTGCGGTAGCGTTCTTCCATTTCGCCAACGACCCATTTCAGGGCCACAACGGCCTTTTTAGGGTCTGTTACGACGGGGGACAGCAGGTGCGGGATGCCGTCGTAAACGCTGAGTTCCAGCATCTTCGGGTCGATCATAATCATCCGGCATTCTTCGGGCGTCAGCTTATACAGCAGGGACAGGATCATGGTGTTGATCGCGACGGACTTACCGGAACCCGTGGTACCGGCGATCAGCAGGTGAGGCATTTTCGCGAGGTTGGCGACAATAGGCTGGCCACCGATGTCTTTGCCCAGCGCAAGGGGCAGCTTCATGTTGCTGTCGCCGAAATCGCGAGCCGAGATGATTTCGCGCAGCACGACCTTTTCGCGGTTCTCGTTCGGGAGTTCGATGCCGATGACAGTGCGGCCCGGAACGGTAGAGACGCGGGCAGACAAGGCGGACATGGACCGGGCTATGTCGTCAGCGAGGCCGATGACGCGCGACGCTTTGAGGCCCGGCGCGGGTTCAAGTTCGTACATCGTGACGACGGGACCGGGACGGACCGAGACGATTTCGCCCTTTACGCCATAGTCATCGAGCACGGATTCCAGCATGCGCGCGTTTTCCTCGAGCGCTTCGTCGGATAGGACGTGGCGCTGTACCTCTGACGGGCTGGTCAGCAGGTTCAGGGGTGGCATTTCGTAATCCGCGTATTTTTCCTCAAACGTCAGGGACGGTTGCGCCTCGGCTTTGGCTTGTTTGCTGGGCATGGTGGCGCGCTGCATGCCGTGTTGCACGACGGCTTTGCGCGGGGTGGCGGCAGGGATCACAGGACGCGCTTCGGGGTCGAACAGCGGCTCTGCTGTGAGGGACGGCGCTTCGGTTCTGGGCAGGGTGCTGCGCTGATAGACGGGTGGTGCGGCCACCGGAGCGGGCGCAGGTGTGAAGTCCTGTTCGTTGATGTCGTCGTCGATCAACATTTCCGCCTCGTCGTCCTGCCAGTCGTCGTGCAGATTTGGCGCGGGGGCGGCAGCCAACGGCGGGACCACCGGCAAAACCAGCGGTTGCGGGCGGCGGCCAGCGGTCAGCGAGGGTTCGATCCGGACGCCTGTGACGGGGTGCGGCTCTGCTTGCGGGGCGGGCATGACGCGCGCCTTGATCGCGTCTGTGATGCGGCTGCGAACGCGGTCCTCTGGTGGGGATTCGAGGTCGTGATCGAAGGTTTCCGCCTCGACCAACTCAGGCTCTGGGTCCTTGCGGCGCAGCAGGTTGCCCAGTCCGGGCATTTTGCGCGGTGCGGCCATTTCAGGCGCGATTTGTGGCTGCGGCGCGGCCTCTGCGTTGTCATAAGAGCCGTCGGCGCGGATGATGGGCGGCATTTTACGCCCCCCGGCAGCGGCGGCAGTGGCGGTCATCACGGGCGCGGCAGCTGTCACAGGGCGGCTGCGCACGGCAGCTATAGCGCGGGCTTTCATATCGACTGGCGGCTCTACCGGGCGGCTGGCGCGGGCATCGGCCCGGTCGGCCATGCGGGCGGCAACAGTGCCGCGGGCAGCGGTAGCAGCCTGCGTGGCACGGGCGGTCCCCTGCCCCACGACGCGCAGGATCATGTCATACAGCATGACAGTGCCCATCAGCACAAACTGGGTGCCCGTGCGCAGTTCGGGGCGGGTAAAGCCAAGGGCAAAGCACATGGCGGCCACGGTCAAAGCGCCCAGCAGAAGCGACAGCAGTTTTACGCCAATCACCGGGCCCAGCGGCAGGATCGTCAGCGCCATGCCAAGCACGGTGTCGCCAAACAGACCGCCCATGCCAAAGTTGGCGGGCCAAGCGTCACCGCGCGGCAAGGATGCAGCATAAAGCGCAGCAACGGCGATCACGACGGGAACATAGATGACGCGGCCAATGGCGCGATCAGAGCCGCGGTGCAGCACAAAGCGCGTACCCCATGCGATCAGGACCAGCGGCAAGGCATAGATCCCTTTGCCCACGATCATCATCAGCGGGGCGGCGGTTGCTGCACCGAAAACGCCAAGCCAGTTTTGCACGGGCGCATCGCTGGCGGAAATCCACGACGGATCGGTGGGCGAATAGCTGAAGCAGATCATCGCGGCCAGCAAGCCGACGATGATCAAACCAATGCCAAGCAATTCCTTGCTACGGCGTTCCAGAACGGCCTGGGTTTCGCTGTCCAGAAGCGGGTCGCGGTGCCGTGTCTGATAGGATGCCATTTTGCCGTTCCTCACTGGTAAAGTGTGTCGCGCAGGCGGGTCAGCCCGCGCTCCACGTCCGATTTGGGGCCGCACAGGGCCACCCGAATGAATCCCGCGCCGGGGTTAAAGCCACTGACGTCGCGGGACAGGTAGGCACCGGGAAGGGTGCGCACACCTGTCTGCGACCAAAGGGTTAGAGCCGCCTTTTCGCCATCAGGCACGGGGAGCCAAAGGAAAAAACCTGCCTCTGGACTGGTATAGCCAGGGACATTGCCAAAGATGCGATCGGCGATGTCGAACTTTTCTGCGTAAAGCGCGCGGGACGCGATGACGTGGTCTTCGTCGTCCCAAACCAGCGCGGATACGGCTTGGATTGGGCCGGGCAGCGGGGCACCGGCGTAGGCCCGCAAGGCGCGGATCGCTGCGATGTTTTTGGGTCCAGAGGCGCAAAAACCAGAGCGAAGGCCCGCGAGGTTCGACCGCTTTGACAGCGAATGAAAGATCACCACGCGTTCGGGATCTGCGCCCATCGCTTGTGCAACTTGCAGTGCGCCGACGGGGGGGATGCCCCGATAAATCTCGGAATAGCATTCATCCGCGAAAATCTTGAAATCGTGCTTTTCAGCAAGGGTGATCAGGTTGCGCCAGTAGTCTTCGGTTGCCACAGCGCCCTGCGGGTTCGCGGGCGAGCAAATATAGGCGATCGCAGTGCGGTCCAGCACGTCGGCGGGAACGGCATCGAAGTCTGGCAAGTGACCGGTATCTGCGGTGGCGGGCAGATAAACAGGCTCTGCCCCAACAGAAAGCGCGGCGACGGCGTAGACTTGGTAAAATGGGTTCGGGGTCAAGATGACGGGCGTTTGGCCGTTCTTGACTTCGGGGCACAGCGCCATGGAAGCGTTATAAAGCCCCTCTCGCGTGCCATTCAGGGCCATGATTTCATTTGTGGCGACGGTGACACCATAGCGACGGTTCAACCAACGAGAGATCGCATCCAACAAAGCAGGCGCGCCGTCATTATTGGGATAGCCGCCAAAGCCTGCGATCTGCGCAGCCATGGCATCAGCCAAGAACGGGGGCATGGGGTGCTGCGGATCGCCGATGGTCATGTTGATGGGATCGCCGCCCGGTTGGACAGCATCCAGCAGCCCACGGAGTCGGGGCCACGTCGCAACCGGAAGGTTCGCAAACCGCTTGGGGTATTCCATCACTGCCTCGTTACGGGATCATGAACGCCCCGCTTGGGCCTAGGTTAAACGGTGGGTGATGGGCCTGTCCAGAAGGTCAGGCCCATAAAACAGGGGCGCGGCAGTGTATTGTGTCTTTTGTGTCCTGCTTGATCAGCGCTGCAAGGCGGCCTCGGCCTGTGCGGCGACGCGCAAAAGGCGGTCGTCTTGACCGGTATGGCCGCACAGCATGATGCCGCAGGACGGGGTGCCGGTGGGCAGCGATACGGCGGGCAGGTCCATCAGATTTGCAACGCGGGTGTTGCGCAGGGCCAGCAAGTTTTCGGTTTTGTAGTAGTCATCGTCAGTCAGCAGTCGGTCCACATTTGGCGGCATGATCGCAGCAGTGGGCATGATGACAGCATCAAAAGAGGCTGTCGCGGCGGCGTAGGCCTTGCGCAAATCGCGCAGCATCGACCACGCGGCGATGTAATCCGCTGCACCAATATCGCGGCCTGCGCTGATCCGGGCATAGATTTGCGGGAACATCGCTGTCGGGTTCGCCTCTATCCGGTCGCGCCACCACGCCCAGCTGTCGGCGGTATAAAGCGCGGCAGAGGCGGCAAACGCCTGCGCGAGGTCCGGCAGGGCGATGTGGGTGATGTCGGCTCCAGCGTCGCGCAGACGGTTTGCGGCGTCGGTAAAGCCTGCGAGCGGCTGTTCGCGCACATCGTCCATCGTGATGGTGTCAAGGATCGCGAGCCGCAGAGGGCCGTCCGTGCCGCGCAGATCGGGGGCTTTCGTGCCCGCCATCGCGGCAGTCAGCAGGGCGGCGTCCCCCACCGAACGGCACAGCGGACCGACGGTGTCGAAGGTGCCGCAAAGCGGGACGGACCCGGCCAAGGACAAGCGGCCGTGGGTCGTCTTGAACCCGGTGATATCGTTCCAAGCCGACGGAATACGCACCGATCCGCCTGTATCAGAGCCGATTCCAGCGGCAGCAAGACCGAAGGCAACCGAAGCGGCAGCCCCTGACGACGACCCGCCCGGTACGACATCTGGGTCATTCACATTGGGCGAAGTCGCGGTCATCGGGTTCAGGCCAAGACCAGAGAATGCGATTTCTGACAGATGCGTTTTGCCAAGGCAGACGAGGCCGGCCGCGGTGGCGTTGCGCAGCACTTCGGCGTCTGTATCCGGAATCCGGCCCGCCATGAGGCGGGTGCCCGCCTCCGTCGCGACGCCGGCGGTGTCGAACAGATCCTTCCAGCTGACCGGCACGCCATCAAGGGGGCTGCGGCGCAGGCCGGCCTTGGCGCGATGACTTGCGGCAAGCGCTTCAGCGCGGGCGCGGTCCGCTGTCACGCGGGCATAGATGCGGTCGCGGTGTTCGTGGGTGTCGATGGCGGTCAGAAAGACTTCGGTCAGGGCGACCGGATCAATGCTGCCATCGGCAATCCCCTGCCCCAGTGCGGTTGCGGTCATCCAGCGCCAGTCGTCCATTGCGATCCCTTTCGATATTTTCGCCACGCTAGCGACCGCGCACCGCATGGACAATCCCGCGCGCGCAGCCATATGTCAGGGTATGGAACAGACAGATATCATCATCGTCGGTGGCGGGCTGAACGGCCCCGTGCTGGCATTGGCAGCCGCGCAATCCGGGCTGCGGGTTACGATTATTGACGCGATCACGCCAGATACGCACCGCGCGCGCGATTTCGACGGGCGATCCTATGCGATTGCGCTGGGGTCGATGCGTCTGCTGCGCGGCGTTGGGGTCTGGGATGCGCTGAAGGGCGACGCCCAACCGATGCTGGATATTAAGGTCACGGATGGCCGCGCCGGCGAAGGCGCAAGTCCGTGGATGATGCATTTCGACCACGCCGAGATTGAGGAAGGCCCGATGGGCTGGCTGGTCGAAGACCGCCATTTGCGCGCCGCCCTGCTAGATGCTGTCGCAGCGCAAGACCGCATCAACCACATGACAGGGCGAAAAGTTGTCGCGCAACTGGCGCTTGGCGGCAAAGTCGAGGTCACGCTGGACGATGGCGAGGTGCTGTCTGCGCGCCTGCTGGTCGGCTGCGACGGACGCAGCAGCGGTGTAGCCCAGCGCGCGGGGATCAAGCGAACAGGGTGGGATTACGGCCAGACCGCCATTGTCTGCGCTGTGGCGCATGAGCTGCCGCATAACGGAATTGCGCATCAGTTTTTTATGCCCGGCGGGCCGCTCGCGATTTTGCCGCTGACCGGCAACCGCAGTTCGATCGTCTGGAGTGAACAGTCGCGCCGCGCAAAAGAGGTTCTAGCGCTGGATGATGGCGCATTTCTAGAGGCTCTAAAGCCCGCATTCGGGTCTTTTCTGGGTGACATCACGCTAGTGGGTCAGCGGTTTTCCTACCCCCTCGGCCTGACGCTGGCCGACAGCCTGATTGCCCCGCGCGTGGCGCTGGTCGGCGATGCGGCGCATGGGATTCACCCGATTGCAGGCCAAGGCTTGAACGCTGGCCTGCGCGATGTCGCGGCCTTGGCGCAGGTGCTGGAAGACACGAAAATGCGGGGCGAGGATATCGGCAGTGTCATCGCGCTAGAGCGTTACCAGGTCTGGCGCAGGTTCGACGCAACGCGGTTGGCGATTGCAACAGACACGTTCAACCGACTGTTTTCAAACGACAACCCTGTGCTGCGCGGATTGCGAGACATGGGCATGGGCGTGATTAACGCTGTTCCTGGCCTGCGCCGCCGCTTTATCCGCGAAGCCGCAGGCCTGAACGGGGACCTGCCCCGCCTGATGCGTTAGTCGTCGATCCGGCGGGCCTCGTCCACCAGCATGACGGGGATGCCGTCGCGAATTGGGAATGCCAAGTGCGCGGATTTGCTGATCAATTCCTGCGCGGCGGCGTCATAACGCAGGCTGCCCTGGGTGCGCGGGCACACCAGCGATTCCAGCATTTGGGGGTCGAAATCGGTCATTGCATCACCTCGTCATCGCCGCCCCGCAGGGCGTATTCAATCAGTGTCATCAAGGTTTCGCGCCGCGTTGACAAGCTTGGTGCCTCTAACAACGCCTGTTTATCTTCTGGCGCAAAAGGGCAAAGCATCGAGAGTGAGTTGATCAGCAGCTCGTCCTCGGCGTCGCCCAACTGGTCCCAGTCGGTTTTCAGCCCTTGGTCGTCAAAGTAACGGCACAGAGCGTTCATAAAGACGTCGCGGGCAAATTCCGGGTCGCGCTCTACTGGGCCAAGGTCGCGGTCAAAGCCGGCCCAGCTGACGCGGCAGCGGCGGTAAGGCGCGAAACCCTCGACCTCTTCGGTCACGCGGAAACGGGACATGCCGGACAGCGTGATCATATAGCGCCCGTCGTCGGTTTCATTAAACGCGGTCAAGCGGCCTGCGCAGCCAATGCTGTGCAGCTTGCCGGCCTTTCCCGGCGCGTCATAGGGCTGGATCATCCCGATCAGGCGCGATGGCGTTTTCATTGCGTCCTCGATCATCGCCAAATAGCGCGGCTCGAAGATGTGCAGCGGCAGCTTGCCACGTGGCAGCAGCAAGGCCCCCGGCAACGGGAAAACGGGGATGGTGTCTGGAAGGTCTGATATTTTCATGATGACCTTCCAGTTAGCCCGCGCAACGCATCAGGCAAATATCATCGACGAAAGTTTGCGCCGCCCTGTCAAAACGATTGGGTCCTTGGCCGGAAGGGCATCGAACACCTTGAAAAGTTGTGTCTTAGCGGCACCGTCATTCCACTCACGATCACGGCGGAACAGGTCCAGAAGATGATCTACCGCCTCTTGACTGCGGCCCTTGGCGTGCAGGGCAGTCGCAAGGTCTAGGCGCGCCTGGTGGTCGTTCTCGTCAGCGGCGATGCGCTCTTCCAGTTCGGCCAGCGGGCCAGTGTTAGCAGCCTCACGCAGCAGGGTGATGCGGGCAGCAACAGCCTCTAGTGCGGGGTCGGTGCTGATGCCCGCCGGGGCGCCGTTCAAGATCGCCTCTGCCTGATCCACGTCGTCCAACGCAAGGTGGGCGCTGACGAGGCCCGCGTAGGCTGGCGCGCTATTCGGGTCCTCTTGTAGGATCGCGGCAAAGGTTTCAGCAGCGTCGGCCGCGGCCCCTTCGTCCAGCATTTCCTGCGCGGCCGCGATGGCGTCGGCAAGACCGTTGTCCGGCTCGCCTGCCAAGGCTGCGGTTTTTTCGACGAAAGCGTCGATTTCAGAGCCCGGCAGCGCGCCTTGGAAGCCATCAACAGGCTTGCCCTGCCAAAAGGCATAGACAGTCGGGATCGACTGCACCTGCAATTGGCCCGAATAGCTGGGGTTGGCATCGACGTCGATCTTTACCAGCTTCACACGGCCATCAGCCTTGGTCACAGCAGCCTCGATCGCGGGGCCAAGCGTTTTGCAGGGGCCGCACCAGGGGGCCCAGAAGTCGACGATCACGGGGATCGTCATCGAAGCTTCGACGACCTCGGCCATGAATGTCGCGTCTGTGCCGTCGATGATATTCCCCGCTTGGGGGGTGGGGGTCTTGGCGCCGAGCAGTTCCATGATCGATCTCCTTCATCCGTTTCGTGACTTATATGTGCCCGCGGGGGCCAAAGGCCAAGGGGGGATTGCCGGCGCAGTGACGGCAGCCTAGCATTTGAGGATGACACAGACCGTTTTGACCTTTGGTGACAGCAACACCCACGGCACGCCGCCGATCACGGTGCGCGGCATTTACGCGCGCCACTATGCGTCGACGCGTTGGCCGCAAGTTATGGCCGCGCAGACCGGCTGCACCTTGATCGAGGAAGGCCTGCCCGGCCGCACTGCCTGCGCCGGAGCCGATCCCGAAATGGGCGCGCATATGGACGGGCATCTGGGTCTGCGGGTCGCGCTTGAAAGCCACGGACCGATTGATGTGCTGACGATCATGCTGGGCACAAACGATTGCAAAGCGCACTTTGGCCTGACCGCCGAAGGCATCACCGCCGGCGTCGCGGGCCTGCTTGCCATTGCCTGCGGCGAGGCGATGCAGACACGGCATAGCGGGTTTAAAGTGCTGCTGATTTGCCCGCCGCCGGTGCTGGAACAAGGCCCGATCGCGCAGGTGTTTTACGGCGGTGCTGCCAAATCACGCGCGTTGCCGCCGCTTTACGCAGCGCTCGCCAAGAACTGGGGTGTCGGTTTTCTGAACGCCGGCGAACATATCGAGGTGAGCCAGCAGGACGGCGTTCATTATGATGCCCCAACTCACAAAATCTTAGGTAAAGTCGTTGCCGAAAACATCGCCAGTCTCGCGCGATAGCGCCCCTATTCACCTTGCCGGATAAACTCCCGCCGGAGGCACCTTCACACGCGGTGATAGGGCGACCCGGCAAGGATGGACGCGGCGCGATACAATTGCTCTGCCAGCATCACGCGCACCATCATGTGGGGCCAGACCATCTTACCAAAGGACAGCGCCGCATCGGCGCGGTCACGCAGGGACGGGTCGATGCCGTCAGCGCCGCCGATCACAAAGGCGACGTCTTGGCGGCCTTGGTCACGCCATGTGCCAAGCTGGTTTGCAAAATCGGGGGAAGACATCACCTTGCCGCGCTCATCCAGCACGCAGAGCAGCGCGCCGTCAGGCACAGCTTTGGCCAGCAGCGGGGCTTCGCCCGCCATGCCGCCGCCTTTGCGGTCATCGACTTCGATGATTTCCGCCGGGCCAAGCGCAAGCGCACGGCCCGTGCGGTCAAAGCGGGTCAGATAGTCGGTGATCAACGCAGATTCGGGGCCGCCACGCAGGCGGCCCACGGCGCAGATACGCACGCGCATCAGGGGGCCTTGGTCGGGTCCATCGCCAGATCGTCCTGTGCACCCGGGGTCCACATTTTTTCCAGCTGATAGAATTCGCGGACTTCGGGCCGGAACAGGTGAACAATAACGTCGCCGGTGTCGATAAGGACCCAGTCGCCGATATCCTTGCCTTCGATCTTACTGATGATGCCGTATTCGTTCTTCAGCTTCTCGGTCAGCTTTTCAGCCATGGCAGAGACTTGGCGGGTGGAACGGCCAGAGCCGATAACCATCCAGTCGCCCATTTCAGACTTGCCGCGCAGGTTGATTTTCACAACCTCTTCGGCTTTGTCGTCATCTAGCGATTTCAGGATTGCATCAAGCAGCTGGTCGCTGTCGTAGGAAGCCGCCGCCTTCACAGCGTGGGCTCCCGTGTTGGCAGCGGATGCTGCCGAGGTGGAAAGAGACAGTGCATCGTCCTCCGATGATAGGCACCGGACGGGACGGCCCCGGTGCAAGGCCTGATCCGAACGTAGGCCGGATTGGGTGTCATTTCAATGACCGAAGGCCGCGCGCTAGTGTGTCGTCAGGCAAGTGTCAACGGCAAAGCGCGCAGATAGCTAGCGAAACGCTGTGGTAGCAGGTTTTACGCGCACTGATCGGCGGAGGCCATTTCTTGCCGTCCGGGCTAGTCAGGCATCGGTGCCCTGCCCGCATCCGCCGCATCTTCGCGCAGCTGCGATGACGCAGGCCTTGTGCGCAGCTCTGATCCTTCGAGGACTTTCACTTCGCGTTGCGGGAACGGGATCGAGATGCCGTTGGCGGCAAAAGCATCCCACAGCGCGAGAAAGACGTTTCCGCGGATATTTGTCAGGCCGCCCGTCGGGTCGGAAATCCAAAAGCGCAGGATATAGTCGACCGAACTGTCACCAAAACCGACGATGTGGCACACGGTCGGCCTGCTTTCCAACACGCGAGGGACGGACATTGCTGCCTCTATCGCGATGCGGCGCACGTCGTGGGGGTTATCGCCGTAAGCGGTGCCAAAGTAGATATCGAGCCGGACAAAATCATTCGAATGGGACCAGTTGACCACTTGGCCGGTGATCAGATCCTCGTTCGGGATCAGGTATTCTTTGCCGTCGCGGGTCGTGATGCTGACATAGCGCGCCCCCAGCGAATTGATCCAGCCGAAGGTATCGCCAAGGCTGATGACATCGCCGGGCTTGATCGATTTATCCAGCAGCAGGATGATGCCCGACACAAGGTTCGACACTACCTTTTGTAAACCAAAGCCAAGGCCAACGCCGATGGCACCGGACAGAACAGCAAGGCCGGTCAGGTCGATACCGATGGTCTTCAGGCCAATGAAGACAGCCATGCCATAGAACAGCAACTGCATCGCTTTGACGGCCAGCACTTGCATGGATGGGCTGATATCTGCGTTGCCCGTGATCCGGCTGCGCACGGTATGCGACATAAAGCGGGCCGCGAACCACAACACGCCAAGGATCAGGATTGCCTGCACGACCAGCAGCACTGAAATCCGCATGGTACCGATGGAAAACGCAATATTATCCATCAGGTTGGTGAAGGTATCGGTCTGCCCAAGGATCGACAGCGTCACCCAGACCCAAGCGCCATAGCGCACGGCCTTGCGCAGGATCGGATTGCCGATCAGCCGCGTTGTCAGCGCCACGACCAGCCAAGCGGTCGCTAGATTGGCGATGATCGACAGCTGATAGCTGCGACTGTTCCACGTCAGATCGCGCATGACGATCACGACCAGCCAAATCATGCCAACGAACAAGATCCCCCGCAGGCGTTTATGCAGCACAACAAGCCAACGGATGCGCCACATCGGCCAGCCTTCGCGGGCGCGCATCCATGCATGCAGACGCGGGGCCAGCACCATTTTCAAAAGCTGCGCCACCAGCAGTACGGCCAAGGCAATAAGCAGCTGATAGCCGACCCAAGGCCGCCACAGCGTCATCACGTAGGATTCAACCGACCCGATGATCCCCTGCCACAGGCCTAGCACATCGCCCAGCGGCGCGCTTACGCTAGTGTTCAGCAGGTCATCGTGAAGCGCCATTGATCCATCCCTTGTTGCAGACAAGATGGCACATTGGTTTCGCCCGTCACACCCAAAACGCACGATACCATGTCCAAACACCGCCATTGCGGCATTCCCAACAGACCCTTGCGGCAAATGACGCAGAGGTATATCTGAGCGCGTATGACACCAGTTTTTGACATGGATGATCGCGCACGGCTGCCTTGGCGGTTTTTTGGCGCGACCTGCACGATCCTCGCTCATCTATGATGCGCGCGGCGCTTTTGCGCCCGCATCATGTCTACCCATCCACGACACCTTTTATACGGGAGAGGACATATGTCCCCCAAGACGCTTTACGATAAAATCTGGGATGCCCACGTCGCCCATGAAGCCGAAGACGGCACCTGCCTTTTGTACATCGACCGCCATCTGGTCCACGAAGTGACCAGCCCGCAGGCCTTTGAAGGTCTGCGCATGACGGGTCGCACCGTGCACGATCCGGCCAAGACCATCGCCGTACCGGACCATAACGTGCCGACCACGCTGGATCGCGCCAATGCGGCCACGATGACCGAAGACAGCCGCATTCAGGTTGAGGCGCTTGATACCAACGCCAAAGAATTCGGCATCCACTATTACCCCGTGTCTGACGTCCGTCAGGGCATCGTGCACATCGTCGGCCCAGAGCAAGGCTGGACCCTGCCCGGCATGACCGTTGTTTGCGGTGACAGCCACACGGCGACTCACGGTGCATTCGGCTCTCTGGCCCACGGGATCGGCACGTCGGAAGTGGAACACGTGCTGGCCACCCAGACGCTGATCCAGAAGAAGTCCAAGAACATGAAGGTCGAGATCACGGGCAAGCTGCGCCCGGGCGTCACGGCCAAGGACATCACCATGTCCGTCATCGGCGTCACCGGCACCGCTGGCGGCACCGGCTATGTCATCGAATATTGCGGCGAAGCGATCCGCGATCTGTCGATGGAAGGCCGCATGACCGTCTGCAACATGGCGATTGAAGGCGGCGCGCGCGCTGGCCTGATCGCACCGGACGAAAAGACCTATGCCTATTGCAACGGCCGCCCGCATGCCCCCAAGGGCGCGCAGTGGGAAGCCGCGCTGACATGGTGGAAGACGCTTTATTCCGATGACGACGCGCATTGGGACAAGGTTGTCACGCTCAAGGGCGAAGACATCGCGCCGTCCGTCACTTGGGGCACTTCGCCCGAAGACGTTCTGCCGATCACGGCAACCGTGCCTGCCGCCAGCGACTTTAAGGGTGGCAAGGTCGATGCAGCCCAGCGGTCCATCGAGTATATGGGCCTGACAGCGGGCATGCCGCTGACCGATATCAAGATCGACACCGTGTTCATCGGGTCCTGCACCAACGGCCGCATCGAAGATCTGCGCGCCGCTGCTGCGATCCTGAAGGGCAAGAAAATCGCCGTGACCCGCGCAATGGTCGTGCCGGGTTCGGGTCTGGTCCGTGCGCAGGCTGAAGAAGAAGGTCTGGCGCAGATCTTTATCGATGCTGGCTTTGAATGGCGCATGGCGGGTTGTTCCATGTGTCTGGCGATGAACCCCGACCAGTTGGCGCCGGGCGAGCGTTGCGCAGCGACGTCCAACCGCAACTTTGAAGGCCGTCAGGGCCGGGGTGGTCGCACCCACCTGATGTCACCTGCGATGGCTGCTGCCGCCGCGATCACTGGCCACCTCACTGACGTTCGGGAGATGATGTAATGGATAAGTTCGACAAACTGAGCGGCATCGCGGCCCCTCTGCCCCTGATCAACATCGACACCGATATGATCATCCCCAAGCAGTTCCTGAAGACCATCAAACGGTCTGGCTTGGGCGTGAACCTGTTCGACGAGATGCGCTATGACGACGACCGCAACGAAATCCCGACCTTCGTGCTGAACAAGCCGCAGTACCGGGATGCGGAAATCCTTGTGGCGGGCGACAACTTTGGTTGCGGATCGTCGCGGGAACATGCGCCTTGGGCGATCAAGGATTTTGGCATCCGCTGCGTGATCGCGCCCAGCTATGCCGACATCTTTTACAGCAACTGCTTTAAGAACGGCATCCTGCCAATTGCGCTGCCGCAAGAGCAGGTCGATGTGCTGATGAAGGACGCCGAGAAAGGGTCCAACGCCCGGATCGAAGTTGATCTGGAAGCGCAAACCATCACGTCGTCCGATGGCGAAGTGTTCAATTTCGAAGTCGACAGCTTTAAAAAGCATTGCCTGATGAACGGCTTGGACGACATCGGCCTGACCTTGGAAAAGGCCTCGTCGATCGAATCCTTCGAAGCGCAGGCTGCGACGGCCCGTCCCTGGGTCTAAGACCCCCCAAAGTTTTTAACACTGCCATATGGGGCCGGAGCGATCCGGCCCCATATTTTGTGCCCGCTTCTAGCCTGCCCAAAGTTAAACCAGAAAAGGTTGCAAAGCCGCACCACCCTCGCCGCAAAAATGCCATGCATATTTACCGATAATTAACAGGTAGTTGCGAAGTGATCTGAATCGGGGCAAAATAATGGCAATAAAGAGGCAGCCCGCGACACAATCACGGGGAAAGAACGGGACAAAGTTGCGGCATCGTATCGCAGCTGCCCGGGCAGAGGACGTTATGGCAGTACATTCGACCCTCCCGGCAGCGGGAATGCGGGCGCTTTGCGTGGTCGCGCTCATATCCCTTCCATCAATATTGCTGCCTATGCAAAGCCAGGATGGCCTACAAATCGTTGCCCTTGTCGCGATTTTTGCCGCAATCTTTACCTTTGTTGAATATTCCGTCGCTAGTCCCAGCTTTATCGAATTTCGCAGTGCGCCGCCGTTCAACCGGCTGCGGTTTATCGCACTGTTTACCACCGTGCTGGTGCTGTCGCTAATCATGCGCGGGTTCGAGGCACCGTCGACCCTGACACGGTTGATGCAGCTGTTGGGTGAACGCATTGGCGGATCGCTGGATTTCCCGTTTTCGCCTGTGCGCTTGATGGTATTAATGATGCCCGAAGGCACGGAAAGCCGCGTGCTTTACCTGATCTCGATCACCGCCGGGTTGGCCTACCTGGTGTCGCTGCTGTCCATCGCCACCTTTGGTGTGCTGCTGCGGTTTCATCATTGGCCCCGGCGTAGCGGTTCGTTCAATGTTTGGGTCAACCTGCCGATGTTCGACCCCACAACTGGCGGCGACGTCGTGAAGCGGCTGAACCGCGATAGCCAAATCAATCTGATCCTTGGCTTTTTGCTGCCCTTCGTATTTCCTGCGCTGGGTAAGGCGGTGTCGCTTCTTTTCACGCCGATTGTCGTGAACGACCCGCAAACTCTGATCTGGATGGTTGCCGCATGGGCCTTTCTTCCGGCGAGTCTGTTGATGCGGGGCATTGCCTTGTCGCGTGTGGCGCAGATGATCCACGTGCAGCGCAAGCGCGAATACGCCCGCGCTGCGGCAGAGGGTTTGTTGCCGGTCTGATTTGCGCGCTGCTGGCCGGGCAGGTCAGCGCACAAGACATTCGCATCGCCACCTTTGCCGCACCTTTGGGACGCAAGGGCCCCGGCCTGTTGCTGCGCGATCTGGGCCGGGCGGACGATCAGATTGATGCGGTTGCCGCCATTGTGGCGCAGGTTGCCCCCGATATTTTGCTTTTGACCGATGTCGATTACGACCGGGACGGGCTTGCGACGCAGGCCTTGGCAGACCGGATGGGGTTTGCGCATAGCTTTGCATTGCTGCCGAACGCGGGCATGGCGACCGGTCTTGATCTGGACGGCAATGGCCGTGTGGGCGAGGCGCGCGATGCGCAGGGGTACGGCCTATTCAGCGGCGATAGCGGCATGGCTTTGATTTCGCGCTGGCCGATTAATGCGGATGCCGTACAGGATTTGTCACCACTGCTGTGGCGCGATCTGCCTTGGGCGACGCTGCCGAACGGTCCGCTGTGGACCGATGAAATCGCAAACATTCAGCGGCTGTCCACGACGGGGCATTGGATCGTGCCAGTGCAAACGCCGTATGGTCCCGTCACCGTCATGGCATTCTCCGCGACGCCGCCTGTGTTTGACGGGCCAGAGGATCGCAATGGTTTGCGCAATCGGGACGAGCTGCTGCTGTGGGCGCACGCGCTGGACGGTGATTTCGGCGCTTCGCCGCAGGATTATGTCATTGCGGGCAATGCCAACCTTGACCCCATGGACGGCGATGGATTGCGGGGTGCGATGGCCGCGATGCTGGCCGATCCGCGCCTGACGGACCCCCTGCCCCGCAGCAACGGCGGCCTTGCGGCGGCTGACGCCGAACATACCGGCGATCCGGCGCTGGATACAGCCGATTGGCCCGACGGCGCGCCGGGGAACCTGCGGGTGAGCTATGTGCTGCCTGCAGCGACGTGGACTGTGACGGGATCGGGTGTGTTTTGGCCCCCGCCGGATGACCCAAATGCCAAGATAGCAGAGGTCGCTGGCCCGCACCGGCTGGTCTGGGTCGACCTGCGCCGATAGGGTGCGGCTTGAAACCGCACCGCCTTGGCGTTACGCGGTGTCAACCCGTTTGCAGCCAAGGACGTATCCCATGTCGAATCCAACCCTTCTGATCCTCGCCGGCGACGGCATCGGCCCTGAAGTCATGAACGAAGTGAAGCGCATCATCACCTGGTATGGTGACAAGCGCGACATGCCGTTTGATATCTCAGAAGACCTCGTCGGCGGCTGCGCCTATGACAAGCACGGCACGCCACTGCACGACGACACCATGGCGAAGGCGCAAGAAGTCGACGCCGTGCTGCTGGGCGCTGTTGGCGGCCCCAAGTACGACGATCTGGATTTCAGCGTAAAGCCAGAGCGTGGCCTGTTGCGTCTGCGCAAGGAAATGGACCTGTTTTCCAACCTGCGCCCGGCGCAGTGCTTTGACGCGCTGGCGGACTTTTCGTCGCTGAAGCGCGACATCGTGGCCGGCCTTGATATCATGATTGTGCGCGAGCTGACCTCTGGCGTTTATTTCGGCGAACCGCGCGGTATCCACCTCGAGGGTAACGAGCGCGTCGGCATCAACACCCAGCGCTACACCGAGTCCGAGATTGCCCGCGTTGCGCGGTCTGCGTTTGAGCTGGCACGTCGTCGCAGCAATCGTGTGTGCTCTATGGAAAAGGCCAACGTGATGGAATCCGGCGTGCTTTGGCGGCAGGTCGTGACCGAGATCCACGAGAAGGAATACGCGGACGTCGAACTGTCGCACATGTATGCCGACAACGGCGCGATGCAGCTGGTGCGGAACCCCAAGCAGTTCGACGTCATCGTGACCGACAACCTCTTTGGCGACTTGCTGTCCGACGCGGCTGCAATGCTGACAGGCTCGCTGGGGATGCTGCCATCCGCTTCGCTGGGTCTGCCGATGGCGAATGGTCGCCCGAAAGCGCTGTACGAGCCGGTACACGGTTCCGCCCCCGACATCACAGGTCAGGGCAAAGCGAACCCGATTGCCTGCATCCTAAGCTTTGCCATGGCGCTGCGTTACAGCTTTGACGCTGGCGCAGAAGCGGATCGTCTGGAAGCAGCGGTCGAGCAGGTGCTGGCTGACGGTGCCCGCACCGCTGATTTGCTGGGGCCAGAGGGCGGTTCGCCCATCAGCACCACGCAAATGGGCGATGCAATTCTGGCGGCGCTGGACGCCAGCCTGTAATTTAGCGCTGAAATAGACGGCAGGGCGGCAAAGATCGCCGCCCTGCTTTAAGGCCGTCTTGACCTTCTGCGGTGCAGGGTCGACCAAGGTTGCGTTCAGATATTGCAGCCGAACAAGGACTCACCCATGTCATCTAACGCCCGCGGCGCCCTGCTCGCCCTGCTTGCCTTTGGTATTTTCGCGACGCACGACGTCTTTATTAAGGTGCTGGGCGGCAGCTATTCCCCGATCCAGATCGTGTTCTTTTCCGTCTTGCTGGCGTTTCCCTTAGCGACGGTATCACTGATGCGGGACGCGACGCCGGGCACGCTGCTGCCAAAGCATCCGTGGTGGATGCTGGTGCGCACGCTGGCGGCTGTTGTGACCGGGTTCTGCGCGTTTTACGCCTTTACCGTGCTGCCGCTGGCGCAGGTTTACGCGATCTTATTCGCGTCCCCTTTGCTGATCACGATCTTGGCCGTGCCGCTGTTGGGCGAAACGGTGCGTCTGCGCAGGGGGCTGGCGGTTATCGTGGGACTGGTTGGCGTTTTAGTCGTCCTACGGCCCGGCAGCACCCAGCTAGAGCTGGGTCATGCGGCGGCACTGGTGTCGGCGATTGGCGGATCGCTGGGGTCGATTATCGTGCGCAAAATTGGCGCGGATGAACGGCCCGTCGTCCTGATGCTGTTCCCGATGCTGGGCAACTTTGTCGTCATGGGGATCGCGCTGGTGTTCGTTTACGAGCCAATGCCGATTGCGCATATCGGGATGCTGGCGGTGATTTCAGTCTTTGCCTTTATCGCGGGCCTGCTTGTGATCGCGGCCTATAAATCCGGCGAGGCGGTGATTGTCGCGCCAATGCAATACAGTCAGATCCTGTGGGCCACGGCCTATGGTATGTTGTTCTTTGGCGAAACGCCTGACGGTGCCACAGTGCTGGGCGCGAGCATCATCATCGCCTCTGGCCTGTATATCGTGCTGCGAGAGAGCCGGTCGACCGAAAGCGGCACACCGGTACTGCGCACACGCGCTAGGTTCGAGACGGGGACGTTCCTGCGCCCCCGTCCAAGAGAGATGGACAAGACCGCAGCAGAACCGCGGATCGTGCCGCAATCTGCGCCTTCTGCTGCCGCCCGGCCGCACCTGCGCGGGCTGCCGGGACGCGTCCCGCCAGTGGCAGAACCACGCCGAAAAGACAGCGAATAGTTACTTGGCAAACGCTTATGACGCCGCCACGGTCGGGCTGTAGCGCAGCCTGGTAGCGCACCTGCTTCGGGAGCAGGGGGTCGGAGGTTCGAATCCTCTCAGCCCGACCATATATCCGCCTTGTAAATTGCAGAGATGTTTTGCCTTTGGGATCAGTCTTCTGACCTAAGAGCACCTTGCTCAGTGCATGCTAATATGATGCCCCACCTCACCGCGAAAAGGCCCGCGATCGGGACGAATAACTCAATGGCGAGGTCGTCACCACGTTCCGCGAGGCACAAATCCTGATTGAACCACTGTAGTATGATTAGGCCACACTGCGCTTTGGACTACTGTCTGCCAGCGCCGAAAAGCATCGCCCCGATAGACCAAAGACTGACCATGCATTAACAATCAAACCGGACCACTCGATGGGGGCACTCTACGTGCAAAGGCACACTGCCCTAGGCCAAACCCCGGATCACAAGGATCTGGCATTCACAAAATCTCATCATCTCTATCAGATTTCCCTCAGCCATCTTGCTGAGAAAATTCTAAGCCTGCACCCACTCGGTTTTGGGGCGGGTTACCAGCCTACTTAAAAATCGACGCAATCTCTTTCTCACTCAGCAGTTTCCACTGACCGGGTGTCATACCTTCAGGCAGTGAAAGACCGCCCAAACGTTCGCGGTGCAGTTCGGCGACGTGGTTGCCCGTGGCCGCAAACATACGGCGCACCTGATGGTATCGGCCTTCGGTGACACTGAGCAGAGCCTCGGTCTGTGAAACAATCTCTAATTCGGCAGGTGCCAGCGGCTTTTCCTCACTATCCAGCATCAATTGACCCGAGGCGAAAATCTCGCCTTCTGTGCCGCAGAGCGGGCGAGCCAGTTTGACGCGGTAGGTCTTTCTGATGTGACGTTTAGGGCTGATGATCCGGTGCAATAGGTCCCCATCATCCGTCAGCAACAAAAGGCCGGACGTCTGCTTGTCCAAACGCCCGATGGTCGAGATCGCCGGATTACGAAGTTTCCATCGCTTAGGCAGGATATCATAAACCAATGCGCCTTCTTCCTTGTGGGAACAGGTCATACCCAAAGGTTTGTTCAAAAGAATGACCATCCCTGCGACAGGATCGAGTGCCTCGCCGTCGATCACGAAGCGGGTCGGTAAATCTGGAGTGACAAGAATGCGCAGGTTAACGTCCGACAGCTCAACTCCGTCTAGGATGATACCGCCAACCTTTGCCAGTCGCGCCATTTCCTTGCGAGAGCCATAGCCCATCGAGGACAGAAGCTTGTCGATGCGGGACGTTGGATTTCTAGCCATTTATTTTATTCCTAAGTAAGGTCTGATACCCGCAGTGTGGCTAGATTGGCTCTTGATCCATTATGCAAGTATCTCTTCATGACATTTCAGACAGGTTTCAAAAACGACCGTTTTCAAACACTCGGCAAGGTCTGCTAAGCGGACAAAGCGTCGTTCGACCTTTTTGTCCGCGGCTTAACGCCATATGGTTGCATCATGATCTCTCGGTTGAAAACGACGAACCCTGACCTTGCGGAGCAAATCAATTCCGCGTGCTTTACTGACGCCAAAGCGAAAGTAATGGCCATCTTGGTAGAGATACTGGCGAACTTGCCGGACGAGGCCGTGCAACTTCTTCCGAAACATTCTTTAACTCAATGGCATAACGTTTCGCAGAATCAAATCGATGCGCTTGATGATCGCTACTTCGACTCGGAAGAAGGAGGCGACGCTGAAAAGGCGGTTGCATCATTTATTGCTGCGCGGTTTTTGGCCGCTGTGAAGTTTTGGCAAACCGCTGCCAACCAATTTGGGTTATGTGAAGCAGCCTATGAAGCGAGCTTCGCCAACGAACAGAATAGGTAGGCTTGGGCTCAAACCGGACCTTCGCCGCGCACGGCCCTAATGACCCCTAAGCAGACGAAGCAGACGAAGCAGACTTTGGCGGTGGGCGAAAAATCCGTCGGTAGGTCAACACGGTATCAAGTGTTGCGGGCCAAGATCACGCGTTCGACACCAATATTTGGGCGCGGTTTATGCGTCAGGCTGCACGTTTTCCTGCGTTTCAATATCGGCCAAACGTTGTTCCAGAAACAGCGCATCCGGCGCGGTTGGTGCCATTGCGATGGCGCGGCGGTAGGCCTGCGCCGCAGCAAACTTGTCACCTGTCATACCTAACATCGCAGCGCGGGCTGCGTGCCAAGGCTGATAGTCCCGAAGCTGCTCCTCGAGCCCCTCTATAATTGCCAACCCATGCGTTGGATCACCGGCCTCGGCGATGGCGACAGCTGCGTTCAGGCTGACAATCGGCGTTGGCTCGTGGCGCCAAAGCGCAAAATAGAGGGCAGCAATTTGCGGCCAATCAGGTCCGGGTTCAGCCATGTGGCAGTCCGCTATGGCGGCTTTTATTTGGTATGGCCCGGGTTGCAGGCGCTCCATGGCACGCGCAAGGATTGCGCGACCCTCGGCGACGCGAGAGGCGTCCCATAAGCTTCGGTTTTGCATACTGGGTGGAAGGCTTATCCCATCGACGCCAATCCGTGCCCGCCGCCGCGCGGAGGTCAGTAGCATCATCGCAAGTGCACCTTCGATTTCAGGATCGTCTGGCCGTAGTTGATCAATCAGCCGCATTAGAAATTCGGCCTCGCGGCACAGATCGCGCGGTTCATCCGGCGGGGCCAGATAGCCCGTGGTAAAGATCAAATAAACTGTCGTCAGCACGGATTCGAGGCGGGATGGCCAAAGGTCAGCCTCTGGGATTGCAAAGGGGATGCCAGCGACAGCGATCTTGGCTTTCGCACGGCTAAGGCGTTGTCCCATCGTCGGCTCTGTATCAAGAAAAGCGCGGGCAATTTCGGCGGTTGTCAGGCCGCAAACACTGCGCAGCGTCAGCGCCACGCGTGACTTCAGCTCAAGCGCTGGGTGACAGCAAGCAAAGATCAGGCGCAAGCGCTGATCGGGTATAGTCTCGGACTGAGTGGCCCCCTCATCCGGGATCAGGACCGCCAAAGCGCGGGCCTTTTGCGCCTCTCTTGTGGTCCCGCGCAGGCGGTCGATGGCCTTTCGCCGAGCCACTTGCAGCAGCCAGCCCTGCGGCGATCTGGGCAACCCGGACCGCCCCCAATGCGCCAGGGCCGAGATCGCGGCCTCTTGTAATGCCTCCTCGGCTAAAGAAATATCGCGCAGTCCTGCTGCCAGGGCGGCCAAAAGCCGCCCTTGGTCTGACCGCATGACACGGTCAAGCTCCTTTGCCACTGTGATGGCGCTGACAGCGCCGGGGGCGGGATTGACCATGCTCTTAGCCTGCGGGGGTGTAATCCATCACGGGGCGCACTTCGATCGTGCCGAAATGCGCCGACGGGATTAGGGCCGCATAGGTCAACGCAGCATCCAGATCAGGCACATCAATCACATAGTACCCACCCAAATGTTCGCGCGTTTCTGCAAATGGGCCATCCATCGTTTCCACTTTGCCCGACTTGATACGCAAAGTCGTGGCAGTTTCGACACCTTGCAGCCCGTCGCCAGAACGCAGGACGCCATCGGCTTTCAAGCGTTCATTCACAGCGAAATAGCCGTCCATCATCTGTTTGAACGCAGGTGTTCCATGGGCTGGTTCCAGCACGGGATTATTGTAGATCAAAAGCATGTATTGCATGGAATTTCTCTTATTCTGTCAGTCAAAAGATGTGGGTGGCGATGCATATCATGGCAGTCACAGCGGCAAGCAGGTTGGTGCCATTGCCGACGTAACGCAGTATGTGCCCTGCGTTGTCGGGCTTAAGCCCGAACGGGTGCGCGACACGTCCAACAAGAAGCAATCCACCCGAAATATGCAGCCAAACAGGGAATGCGCCCATACCTTCGGCCAACATCATTAAGATAAGAACGAAGGTCGACCACTCTGCTGCATTTCCATGCTGGCGGATACGCTGCAACAGGTCGGCATTGCCACCATCGCCAAACGACACGCCCGTCGCCGCTCGGGCCGAAGAAACGCGAAGCCAGAGGATCAGATAAATCGCCGCGACAAGTAGCGCGTAGATTGGGGTAATCGCGAAAACCATCACAACTCCTTTCTATATGAGGGTTCGATACCCCAAGGACGTCTGATGATTGCAGATTTCGACATGGTTGAGAAAAAAACATTTCTGGGGCCGTTCGCTACAGTCAACACGCAGCGCGAAACGCGGGCCTTGGCAACGATCTGTACCAAGGTCCGATTTGCGGAAAATGAGCATGCGCGAGGCAAAACACGTTGGCACCAAAGGTAAGCAACGTGCAGCAGATCGCCGCGAAAGCGCAGTTACAAGACACCTTGAAAGGTAAATTCCCGCTGCAGTCGACACCAAATCGCATGCTTTTATGGAACTTCCCCGCGCGGGGACGTGTTCACGCTTTAACATGAAGGAGTATAAATCATGAGCGGCGAAACAAACGACAGCACCACCGGCAACGGTAAAGCAGTTGACGCAAACGAGCGTCAGAAGAACCGGCCAGAGGGTGCGGATCATATCCCCCTCAAGGACGACAAGCCCGAAGAGAAGTAATGCAAAGGCCGCCCGAATGAGGCGGCCTTTTCGTTTAGTGGGTCTCTTTGAAAGCGGCCTGCGCCTCAGGCGTGGCTTCGGTCTGATGCTTTGACTGCCACTCTTCGAACGGCATGCCATAGAACGCCTCTCGTCCCTCTGCCTTGGTCATTTCGATCCCGCGCTCGTTCGCGGCCTCTTGGTACCAGCGCGACAGGCAGTTGCGACAAAAGCCCGCCAAGTTCATCATGTCGATGTTCTGTGCGTCAGGGCGGTCCTGCATCAGGTGCTGCTGCAGACGGCGAAAGGCGGCGGCTTCTAGTTCTAGTTTGGTTTGATCGTCCATCGTAACTCTCCTTCAAAGGCCGGTGTCGGCCAGAACCTGTTGTAAAAGCGGGGCAAGGCGTGCGGCCCAGTCGGCTTGGCCTTGCGGTGTTTCAATCAAATCGTGCCGCACCTCGATCAGCAGGTTGGGGCGGCCGTGTTTCAGCGCGTGTCGGTCGATACTATCGCCGGGCAGGTGGCCGGAATAGGGCTGATTGTCGCCTGTCGCCCAACCCTGCGCACGGCAAGCGGCGATAAAGGGCCCTGCCAAGCGCGCGTCGGCGGCATAAAGCACGCCGACTTCCCATGGGCGGGGCGGGCGACCCTTAAGCTGCGGCGTAAAACTGTGGATAGCGCAGATGACAGGGGCCGCGCGCTGCGCCGCAAGGTCCGCGATCGCAGCATGATAAGGGCGGTGCAGCCGGTCAAGGCGCGCTTCTTTTTCCGCATCACCTGCGCGGGCGTTGGCAGGGATCACTGTGCCGTCATAAAGCTTCATCAACAGCGTCGGATCAAGCTCTCCCCTATTAGGGTCGATGACCAGCCGGGAAAACCGAGAAGCGATCACCGGGGAATTCAACGCTTCGCCAATCCCTTGCGCGACGCCCAAGGCGCCAACGTCGTAGGCGATGTGACGATTCATGTCAGCAGCAGGCAGGCCCAGATCGCCGCCATTGACCCAATCAGGCACCGCATTGCTGGCATGATCGACGGTCACCAGCCACCGGCCAGAGCGAACCGCACCGCTTATTTCATAGGCAGTTTTCAGCATGTCACCTGTCATTCTTTCTTCACCGCATTTAGAATAGTTGTGGCAGGAATGGAATTAAGCAATAAGGGCCACGAAAACGGCGTTACCGCTAACACCGTGCAGCCCGCCGTAAAAGGGACCCAATTTCGATGAAACGTAATCGTCACGTCAAGATCGTTGCCACCCTCGGCCCGGCATCCAATACATATGAGATGATCCGCAAGCTGCACGAGGCAGGCGCCGATGTCTTTCGCCTGAACATGTCGCACGGCAGCCACGAAGAAATTCGCGTGCGCCACGCCATGATACGCCAGGTCGAAGAAGACCTTGGCAGCCCGATCTGCATTCTGGCCGACCTTCAGGGGCCAAAGCTGCGCGTTGGCGTGTTCAAGAACGGCGAAGAAATGCTGGAAGTCGGCGCGTCCTTCCGTCTGGACCTGAACGATGACGAAGGCGACGTGAACCGCGTTAAGCTGCCCCACAAAGAGATTTTCGACGCGCTAGAGCCGGGTGCCCACCTGCTGGTGAACGATGGTAAAATCAAGCTGCGCGTCAAGGCATGTGGCGCTGATTTCGCCGATTGCGAAGTGATCGTTGGCGGCATGATTTCCAACCGCAAGGGCGTGAACGTACCTGACGTGATCCTGCCGCTTGCCGCGCTGTCGGACAAGGACCGCAAGGATCTGGAATTCGTGTGCGAGCTGGGCGTTGACTGGCTGGCGCTGTCCTTTGTCCAGCGTGCCGCTGACGTCGAAGAGGCCCGCGCCCTGTGCAAAGGCCGCGCTGCGATCCTGTCCAAGATTGAAAAGCCAAACGCCGTCAAAGTCTTTGACGAGATTTTGGCTGTCAGCGACGGCATCATGGTTGCACGTGGCGACCTGGGTGTTGAGCTGCCTGTGCAGAACGTGCCGCCGATCCAGAAGCAGCTGGTGCGCAAGTGCCGCGCGGCTGCCAAGCCGGTGATCGTTGCAACGCAGATGCTGGAATCAATGATCGATTCGCCGATGCCGACACGGGCCGAAGTATCTGACGTGGCGACTGCGATTTACGAAGGTGCCGACGCGATCATGCTGTCCGCCGAATCCGCTGCCGGATCGTTCCCGATCGAAGCCGTGCAGACGATGGACAACGTCGCGCAAGAGGTCGAGGCCGATCCGACCTATACAGAAATCATCGAAAGCAGCCGTAAAGCACAGCGCAACACGGTCGCCGACGGTATCGTGGCCGCCGCCCGCGAAATCGCAGAAGCTGCGCATATCGCTGCGATCTGCTGCTTTTCGCAAAGCGGCGTGACGGCCCTGCTGGTCGCGCGTGAACGCCCTCGCGTGCCAATTCTGGCGCTAACCAACGAAATCCGGACCGCCCGTCGGTTGTGCCTGACATGGGGCACAAATTGCGTGCTGTCCGGTCCCGTCGATCGGTTCAAGGATGCTGTGATCGCAGCTGTGCGCGCTGCAAAAGCTGAAAACATGGCGACTGAGGACGATATGATCGTCATCACCGCTGGTGTGCCGTTCAACACGCCCGGCTCGACGAACATCCTTAGGGTTGCGCCATGCGCTGAGCGCTTGATTTATCAGTCTGAATCGGAATAACGTTAGCCGATATTTAATGGTCTAGGGCGCAATTATGGATACCGACGTAATTTTTGTTGTCGGCTTCTTTATCATTGTGCTTGCGATCCCTGCGATCGTCAGTGCCTTTATGGACAGCAGGGTGCCTCGCGCACCCATGCTGACCATTCTAATCGGGTCGGTCATGATCGCCTATGCTGTCCGCGAGCGACCCGGCGCTTATGGCTATGATACGGTGCCCGATGTGATTGTCCGCGTATTCGCTGACTTTACACGCTAACGACTTGCCAAGAAACCAAAGCGGGCCTACAAGGCCCGCTCAACCCGCGCGTCCGGCCAAGTTGGCATGCCGAGTCGCACGTTCACCGCTACCCCAGAGGAGACGGAAATGCCGAAGATGAAGACAAAATCGAGCTGCAAAAAGCGGTTCAGCATGACTGCCAGTGGTAAAGTCAAAGCAGGTCAGGCCGGCAAGCGCCATGGCATGATCAAGCGCACTACCAAATTCATTCGTGACGCACGCGGCACGACCCTTTTGTCAGCTCCTGATGCGAAGATCATCAAGAGCATGATGCCCTACGCACGTTAAGGAGAATTTGATATGCGCGTTAAAGGTGGTACCGTCACGCACCGTCGTCACAAGAAAGTTCTCGACGCTGCAAAAGGTTATTTCGACCGTCGCTCTAAGACCTTCAAGGTCGCCAAGCAAGCCGTCGACAAAGCGAACCAGTATGCAACCCGCGACCGGCACAATCGCAAGCGGAATTTCCGCAGCCTTTGGATCCAGCGGATCAACGCAGGTGTGCGTTCGGTTGACGAAGCGATGACCTATTCCCGCTTCATCAACGGTCTGTCCCTGGCCGGCATCGAAGTCGACCGTAAGGTTCTGGCCGATCTGGCCGTGCACGAGCCTGCTGCGTTCGAAGCAATCGTGAACAAAGCCAAAGCCGCACTGGCTTAAGCAACGCTTTTTTCCAATCTACAGGAAGGCCGCCCTTGGGCGGCCTTTTTGCTTGGCGATTCGCATCCCTACTGCTGCCATCGTGGAAACACCCCCTTTAAGGGGGTGCATTTCAGGGTAAATGGACCCGAATGGGGTTTTTCCAGATCAACGCTTCTGCAAATTGGACTACTTTGCCCACAGGGGGCTGGCATCCAATCATATGTTTTTAAAAGATTAACTGAAATTGACGCACTAATTGCTGCACATATGACCGAAGTTTGACCTTGGCAAATCGATCCCAAAAACCCCCAATGTCTGCAGGGTCAGAGTAGATCACGGCACCAGAGGTGCGCAGATTTCCAGAGAAAGGAGACGATCATGGGGTCCATCAGCATCACTGTTCGCGCCTTCAACGGAAGTCTTGCAGACCTTCAAGGTGGGAATCTCAATCAAGTTGGATTCAACGATATAGGCCCTCCGATTGCCGCGACCATCAATACAACCGATGGAACACTGAATTCAGGCGCCCCCACTACATTCACCCGCGATGGCAGCGGCCAGACGGATGCGTTGACCTACATCGGTTCTGCGACAATTTTCAGGCGCGGCATTGGAAACATCCCTCTGTTTAGCAAAGGAATTTCGGCCTTTGAGGTAGATGACCAAGTCTACTTTTACACGCCGGACGGATTGCCGCCGTTAAGCGCGGTCACGGCCAGCGTTATTATTTCTGCAGATACGCCGTTAAAGCTGAACGGATTCGTCCCCGGCTTCGCGTATGGCACTCGCATCGTGACTCGGCGCGGAAACGTATTGGTCGAAGACATCAGGCCGGGCGAGGTTATCCTCGATACCTCTGGGCATCCGCACGCGGTATTGTGGACCGGATCGACAACGATCAACCTGACCTCGCTTTGTGATGACCAATACCAGAAGCTCGTTCCCGTCAGGATCAGGGCCGACGTCACCAGAGAGTTCGCGCCATTTGACGATCTTATCGTGCCACAACAGAACCGCGTTCAACTACGGCACCCCATGACAGAAACCCTATTCAAAAACGCTGAATGCTTCGCCCCTGCCGTGACGCTTGTCGGCCATATGGCTGAATTCGCGATGGATATGGAAACTGTGACCTACCACCATCTTCACTGCGCTAAACACATCACGCTGCTGGCCAACGGGGTCGAAGCAGAAAACTTGTTTATCGGTGACGCCATGCGACCAGCGCGGCAAGACGCGACTGGCTTGGGCTTTGCGCAGTCCGAAGCTTTTGCAAGCCAACCGAACGACGAAACAGCGCGTCCGACTGCGCACATCATCGCCGGACCGCACAAAGGCCGTCGGGTTCCAATCCGGCCAACGGCCTACGCGGGAAAAGGTGCCTATCAGCGCCCCGTGCAACGCAAATGGGAAAATTCGCCATACCCATACCAAGAACGCTGCCTTGATCCTGCCAAGCCAACCTGACCTCCTCCACCTCTGGTAGCCTTTTTCGGCACCATCGGTCTTGCCCGCAGGCCGCGATCTTGCGCCGAGGGGCACTTGGCGTTAGCACCAAGCCAAGCACCAAGGGGACGAAGATGGACGATCTGAAGTCGAAATATCTGGAACTGATCGCGACAGCGGCGGACGAGTCCGCCATTGAGGATCTGCGCGTGCAGGCCCTTGGCAAGAAGGGCGAGATTTCGTTGCAAATGCGAGAGCTGGGCAAGATGTCGCCTGAGCAACGGCAGACCGCTGGCCCCGCGCTGAACGCGCTGAAGGACGAAATTAACTCTGCCCTACTGGCGAAAAAATCCGCACTGGGCGATGCCGCGCTGGACGAGCGTCTGCGCAGCGAATGGCTGGACGTGACACTGCCGTCGCGCGGTCGCCCTGCGGGCACGATCCACCCGATCAGCCAAGTCACCGAAGAGGTCACTGCGATCTTTGCCGATATGGGCTTTGCCGTCGCCGAAGGGCCGCAGATCGAATCCGATTGGTATAACTTTGACGCGCTGAACATCCCCGGCCACCACCCTGCCCGGGCCGAGATGGACACATTTTATATGAAGCGGGCAGAGGGCGACGACCGCCCCCCAGCCGTGCTGCGCACGCACACCAGCCCCGTGCAAATCCGCAGCATGGAAGCGTCTGGTGCCCCCATCCGCATCATTTGCCCCGGCCGCGTGTATCGCGCCGATTACGATCAGACGCACACGCCGATGTTTCACCAGATCGAAGGTTTGGCCATCGACAAGAACATCAGCATGGCGAACCTGAAGTGGGTGCTAGAAGAGTTCGTGAAGTCCTATTTTGAGGTCGATAACGTCGATATCCGCTTCCGCGCGTCCCACTTCCCCTTCACCGAACCGTCTGCCGAGGTGGATATCCGTTGTTCATGGGAAGGCGGCACGCTCAAGGTCGGCGAGGGCGACGATTGGCTCGAGATTTTGGGGTCCGGTATGGTCCACCCCAAGGTGCTGCAGGCCGCCAAGGTCGATCCGGCACAGTGGCAAGGCTTTGCCTTTGGCATGGGGATCGACCGGATCGCGATGCTGAAATACGGCATCCCCGATCTGCGGGCGTTCTTTGATTCCGACCTGCGCTGGCTACGCCATTATGGCTTTAGCGCGCTGGATGTACCGACGCTGCGTGGGGGGCTTTCGCGATGACCAATAAAGAAGACGACTATGACGCCATCGTTGAGCTAAACGATATTTATCCCGGCGCTGGCACGTTTAAATTCGGTAACAACAAAACCGAATGCCAGCAGCAGATCACCTTGGTCCGTTTGGGTGAAAAGTCGGCGAATTGCGCGCCATTCCGCGATTTCAAGGATGACCCGGAGGCGATGCCCGTCGTCGGCCGCTGCGATATTGCGGCGAACTGGGGCGGCTCGCCCGCGATTGTCGTGCGCACAACCCGGGTCGAACACGTCCGGTTTTGCGACGTGACCGAGGAAATGGCCCAGGCAGAAAGCAGCAGCTACACTCTGCAGGGCTGGCAGACGTCAAAAGAAGCGTATTTCAAACGGAACGGCGGCTGGTCCGATGACATGCCGCTGATCTTTGAATTTTTCGAAATGGTCGAAGATCTGGAAGGCCGCAGCCTGTAAGGCTACTGCCGCACCAGATTAACGTCAAAACCGCCGGCGCTGACGGTCACCTGTGACAGCGCGCCGGTGGTATAAATCGCGGTCATCGCCAGCGATTTAAAGTTAAAGGGCGACAGGTGCCCTTTACCCGCCGTGACGCGATAGGACATTTGACAGGTGACGGTATCACCGCTCGTGTCCATCGCCGTCGTTGCCAGCTGCACAACGCGGCGCCCATCATACATCGTCAGTGGGTTTGGGCAGGTCTTGCCATTGGCCAAAACCCCAAAGACTTCCGCTGTTGTCAGCGTCCCCGCGGGCACCTTGGCGACATCCGAAAGCTCAGTCATTTCGTCGGCTGGGGACACACTGACCGCCCCCACCGCGGCACCTTGGCGTGTGATCATGATGTCACGGTTTTTGCTGCCACGGTTTTGGCCAAGGTATTCGACCGTGTTACCCGAAGCACGCGAGGTTGCCTCGAACGTGCCATCGGCCACGCTGAGTGGCGTGTTATCGAGGCGCGACAAAAGGTGCGTATTCGCGCCGCTGCCATCAAAGCTAAGCGTGCCAAGCTGCCGATTGCCCAGCATTAGGGCAAAGCTTTGGTCTTGGGCCAAGGCAGGGCCCGCCAGCAGGATAGACAGGGCAGCGATCAGGGGCAGGCGAGTCATGGCGGTCATCCGTTATGGCACATTTGTTGCACCAGACATACGCGAGGGGCCATGCGTATACGATAACAGATCATAGCTATCGGAGTTTTCCGGCCAATCAGCAGTGTTATAAATTGTAGGGGGGTTGTGGTGCCGCACGAGGGATTCGAACCCCCGACCCCATCATTACGAATGATGTGCTCTACCGACTGAGCTAGTGCGGCCTACGCGGGCTGCATTAGCACCCCGCGCTGGACTGGAAAAGACCTATTTTGCGTCTGCGTGCGGATCAGTCACAGGAGTCGCATCAAGAACGTCCTCGTCGTCCATTACTTCGGCGCTTGGCGCGCGACCGACCATCAGCGGCAACATCTCTGTGCCGGCCGGCATGGCGACTTCGCCAGCAGGCGGGCGTTTCCATTCTAGCGTGTCGAAGGCCGCGCAGTTGGTGCAGACCGGCGTCCACGTGGCATGGATGTGCTGGCAGTTATCGCAAATCCACTGTGGGCCGCGCGGGGCCGTCAGGGCGCGGGTCAGCCAACCGCGCACAACGGCATCGTCAGCACCTTCGCCGCGTTCGATTGCGGCCATCAAGGTCAGGCTGCGTGCGGTGGGGTCTTCGGTCACAAGTTGGCCTAGCGCACGTTTTGCGTCCGGGAAATGCTCTGCCGCGATGTTCAGTTCGGCCAGCAGCATTTGGGTTTCGGGGTGGGTCGGGTTCTGCTTGGTCAAGGTGCGGAAGCGCTTCAGCCGCGCCTCTGGTGCCTCGTTCGGGGCGATTTCGGCAAAGGCCGCGGCGATATCGGGGTGCGGGTTCACACCCCAGGTTTTCGCCAGAATGCGGCTGGCACCCTTGGGGTTGTTGTTCGCGATCATCGCGCGGGCGGCCATGACGGTCGCGGGGATCAGATCGGGGGATAGCTTGTTGGCCTGAATGGCGGCTTCACGCGCCTCTATCGATTGACCCTCGTCAAGGATATCCCTCGCCTCTGATAAGGCCAGAACGGCGTCGCGGCGTTTGTGCACGTCGCGGGGCAGGTTGCCGGATTTCAGCTTGGCACCAAGAGTTTCGCGCGCGCCGGACCAGTCGGATTTTTCAGCCTGCAGCTTGAGCAAGGTGTTCTGGATTTCTTCGTGCTTCGGCTTGATTTCGAACGCCTTGCGGGCAAGGCCCAGCGCGGTGTCAGTATCGCCGATCGCCAGCTTTTGGTGCATCAGCCCGCGCACGCCGACAAAGCGTGTATCGTCATTTTCCAGCAGTTTGCGGTAGCTCGTCTCTGCCGTGCGGGTGTCGCCGGTCATCTCTGCCGCCTGTGCGGTCAGCAGGGTCGTCAGTTCGGGACGGTCAAGGTATTTGTCGGCGCGTTTCGCCTTGGCCATTGCCAGATGCCCCTCGCCGCTGGCCAGGGCGAACAGGCCTTCGGACAGCGCCTCAAAGCCCTTACGCTCGCGGTTGCGATCAAAGTGACGAGAGATCGCAGTTTCGTCACCATTGAGGAAATGAAACACGGCTATTAGCAGTTTAAGCAGTTTCAGCCCCAGCCATACCGCAACGATCAAGGCAGCGAAGGCAAAGACCAATTGCAGCGCGTTCAGCGTGATTTCATAGCCGGCGACCGCAATATTGGCCCCGCCTTGCACGTCCATCAACTGCACTGCGCCCCAAGTTAGGCCGGTGACGATGGCCACAAAAATCAGGATCTTGATAAGGGTTGTGATCATGTCTGCGGCCTTTAATTAGCGGTCAGGGAAGCGTCGAGCTGATCGGCAGCATCGACGGCGGCGGCGCGCGCCTCGGCCTGCGTTGTCCAATCGGACATCGCGTCGCGCGCAGAAGTAGGAAGCGTGGCGATTTCCGCCAGTGCGTCGTTCAGGCGGCCGTTGCGCAGGGCGTCTTCCGCCCGCGACAGGGTCGCGTCGGTGCTTGTGCCCTCGCGGGCCTCAACGGACCGGACATTCAACTGATTGCGCAGAAACGATCCAAAGCCGCCAACATCATCCCCCGCTTCGCCCGCAGAGCGGGAGGCGGACAGGGCAGCGCGGGATGCCTCTGGAAAGGTATCGCGCAGAGTGGCGAGCGTAGGTACGCCGTCGACAACAGCGGTCAGCGCCTCTGGCAGAGGATCGTCCATCGTGCTGGCAAGGTCATCCAGCGGCTCGCGCATCGGCGCGCCGCTTTCGAGCGCGCCTTGGACGCGGGACAGGGCTGCGCGAGCGGTTTGGTCACGTGCGGCCACCACAGCGGTTTGCTGGATCTGCTCAGCCTCGGCGCGGGTGGCGTCAAGCTGGGCCTGCAAATCAGCGCGTTGCTGTTCCAGCGCGGCCTGCTGTGCGGCGATCTGATCGCTTAGCTGCGCAACGGCCTGTTCTTGCGCCTGCTCACCCATCAGCGGGGCCAGTTGGCCGGCTTGGGCGATGCTGTCGTTCACCTCGGCAAAGCGTTCATCAACGCTCGCGCTTAGGTCGGTCACGCCCTGGTTTAACGTGGCCAAGTCCTGCGTGATGCCGGACATATCTGTGACCGGTACCGCATCAACCTGCGCTTGCAGCGCATCAATGCGGGACTGAAGGCCGTCAATATCCACAGGCGTGGTCTGGCCAAATTGGGTATAGGCGACGCCATAACCGATGCCGCCCGCGATCAAGCCACCCAGCAACATCGGAAAGAACACGCCTTTGCGCTTTTCCGGCTCTTGCCGAGGCGGCGTGCTGACGGGTTCCGCCTTAGCCGGGGTGGCAGGTGCGTCTGCCTTGGGTTGCCGGGCCACAGGCTCAGGCTTTGGCGTGGGGGTCGACGCGGCGGGTTTTTCCGCAGCCGTCGCAATCGAAGGGGGCGGCATCGCCATATCGACCTGTGCTAGCGCATCAGCCGTCTGCGGTGTCGCGACGATTTCAGCCTCGGTCACTTTGTCCGGGTTCGCCTTCGATTTCGGACTGCGCCCATTTGCCGGTTTTGTCGCCACGGAATTCACCTTCCTGTCCCTGCCGGTCACGTCCCGGCCATCATCATAAGACGTTAGCCCGCGCCGCTTCTACGCTCAAGGGCTACTCCGCCTGCGGGTCCAGACCGCGCAGCACAGCAATCGTCATGTCTGTCATATGATCTGCGTCGGGATGGCCAACGGTCAAGGCACGGGCCTGTGGAATATGGCGAAACAGGTTTGCGACGGCAGCACTGATCGCAACGATATGCAGCGGTGCAGTGTACGTCAGATCAAGCAGCCCCTGCGCAGAGCGTGCCGAAAATATAGGCGCAACAAGCGGTACGGACCCGGCTGCGGCATCAATCAGCGATTGCGGGACCGGCAGGGCGACTTGGTCATAAGCCTCAATCGTTGTGCAGCGCAGACCGGCGGCGGTCAGGCGCGCGGCAATTGCGCCCCGGCGATGGCGACCCGCCAAATGGACCATCGGCCCGGCGGGGTGGTGCGCCGTGATCATGGCGACAAGCGCGTCAGCGTCACCATCGGCGCTGCGCACGTCGTACCCTTTGGCATCTGCGGCCGCCGCTGTCGCGCCGCCAACGCACCACGCGGTCAGTCCCGTACCAATCGGTGCCTGCGCGACGGCGCGGGCAGATGTAAAGATCACATGGGACGCATCCGGCATATCGTATGCAATCGGCACGATCCTCAACGCGGGGGCGTTTATGATGGGCACCGCCTTGCGCATCACGCGCTGCACATCTTGGGCAAATAACGTGCCCGCGGGGTCCGGGCGGGTGATGATCAGAATAGGTTGCATCGCGGCCTTGTTGTCTGATTGCGCTGCCAGTGTTACGTGCAAGACGTTCCAGCACAACAGGCCTTACCCCATGACACGCACGATCCTTGGTATCGAAAGCAGTTGCGACGACACTGCCGCCGCCGTTGTGCGGCAAGATGATGAAGGAACGGTTATCCTGTCCTCTGTGGTGTTTGGCCAGACGACGCTGCATGCGGCCTTTGGCGGTGTGGTGCCGGAAATTGCGGCGCGGGCGCATGCGGAAAAGGTAGATCACTGCGTCGAACAGGCTCTATTAAAGGCGAATGTGAAACTGCGCGACTGCGATGCGATTGCGGTGACTGCTGGGCCGGGGCTGATTGGCGGTGTGTTGTCGGGGGTCATGTGCGCTAAGGGTCTGGCTGCCGCGACTGGGTTTCCGCTGATTGGTGTGAACCATTTAGCCGGCCATGCCCTGACGCCGCGCCTAACGGATGATGTCGCGTTTCCTTATTTGATGCTGCTTGTGTCTGGTGGCCATTGCCAATTTCTGATCGCCCATAGCGATGATCGCTTTGAACGCATCGGCGGCACCATCGACGACGCCCCGGGCGAGGCGTTTGACAAGACAGCGCGGCTGCTAGGCCTGCCGCAACCGGGCGGTCCCGCTGTGGAACGTGCGGCTGCAACGGGGGATCCCAAGCGGTTCAAACTGCCGCGCCCACTGCTAGACCGCGCAGATTGCGACATGAGCTTTTCGGGGCTGAAGACTGCCCTACTGCGTGCGCGTGATAGCGTCATTGGACCTGATCAGACACTGAAAGCGGCGGATCAAGCGGATTTGGCCGCCGGATTTCAGGCGGCCATGACCGATGTGCTGCGCGCGAAAACGGCGCGGGCTTTGGACATTTACCTTGCGCTATCCCCGGCAGAACCTGTCTTGGCCGTCGCAGGCGGCGTGGCTGCAAATATGCCGATCCGGCACGCACTGACCGACCTTTGTGCCACGTCAGGCGTCCGCTTTGTCGCGCCGCCGCTGGCGCTGTGCACGGACAACGCAGCCATGATCGCCTTTGCGGGGCTGCATCGCCTGGCCCGCGCTGATTTCGACGACTTAAGCCTGTCAGCGCGCCCACGCTGGCCGCTCGACGGTGCAGCTCCGGGGATGCTGGGGTCTGGCAAAAAAGGGGCTAAGGCGTGATTGGCGTCGTCGGTGCTGGCGCTTTTGGGACGGCGCTTGCGATAGCATTGGCCCGCGATGGGCGCAGCGTTACGCTTTGGGCGCGCGATATAGGCGATATGGCACAGACGCGCCGCAGTCCGCGCCTGCCAGATGTGACGCTTCCGGACGGGATAAACATCACCAAAAATATGGTCGATATTGCCGCGTCAGAGACTGTTTTGCTGGCTGTTCCCGCACAAAGCCTAAGGGACGTTTTGACGGCAAATGCTACGCATCTGGACGCCAAGCAGCTGGTCGCTTGTTGCAAGGGGATTGACCTTGAAACGCTGACAGGACCTGTAGCCACCATTGCACGCACCTTGCCGAATGCTATGCCTGCGATCCTGACCGGGCCATCCTTTGCCGCCGACATCGCGCGCGGCTTGCCGACCGCGCTGACGCTCGCCTGCGCTGATGATACCGTCGGCCAGAACCTGCAACAGCAGTTGTCGACAGGTACGCTGCGCATTTACCGCACGACAGACACGATTGGCGCAGAGCTGGGCGGTGCGCTTAAGAATGTCATCGCGATTGCCTGCGGCGTGGCGATTGGTGCAAGCCTTGGTGACAGCGCCCGCGCCGCGCTGATGACGCGCGGCTTTGCAGAGATGCAGCGCCTAGCACAGATCCTTGGGGCAGAGCCGCAGACCTTGGTCGGACTGTCAGGCTTGGGCGATCTGGCCCTGACCTGCACGTCGCCCCTATCGCGCAATTATCGTTACGGGCTGGCACTAGGGGCGGGCACGGCAATTGATCCCGCGATGACGGTCGAGGGGGCCGCGACGTCTTGGGCAGTCACGCGGCTCGGGCAGGATCGGGGGATTGATCTGCCAGTGTGCGCGGTGGTTGCTGCGCTGACGCGGGGTGAGATCAGTGTCGAAACTGCGCTGCAGAACCTGCTTAGCAGACCGCTAAAGGAAGAATAGTATGTCGCTTTGGTTGATGAAATCCGAGCCGGATGAATTTGGTTGGAACGATCTGGTCGCGAAGGGCGTCAGCCCTTGGGATGGCGTGCGCAATTATCAGGCGCGGAATTTTATGCGTGATATGGCGGTCGGCGATCAGGCATTTTTCTATCATTCCCGCACGGGTCTGGCGGTCGTTGGAAACATGGATATCGTCGCGCCCGCCTACCCCGACCCCACCGCGCCTGACCTCAAATGGTCTTGCGTCGATGTCAAAGCAGCGCAGCCCTTTGATCGGCCAGTCACGCTGGACGTTATCAAAAATGATCCGCGGTTGGCGGACATGGTGCTGGTTAAGAATTCGCGCCTGTCCGTGCAGCCGGTGACGCAGTCCGAATGGGATATGATCTGCGCGATGGGCCTAAAACAGGCCTAGATGGACAGCCCGCCAATCACATTGGCGGGCGCCCTGAATAGCAAATGTCAGCCGTAGACGGCTTCTTTGCCGAAATGCTTGGTCAGCAGGTAATACATGACGGCCCGGTATTTGTTGCGGTTCGACCGGCCATAGGTCTCGATCGCTTTTTGCACGCCGCCCATCAATTCGGGACCGTCGGGCAGGCCAAGCTTTTTGCGCAGGAAACCGTCAACGACGCGCTGAAGTTCTTCGGTATCGCTGCCGGCAACGGTGCTGGCGTCGTCGTTATAAATTGACGGGCCGCAGCCGATTGTGACCTTTTTCAGCAGTTCCATATCCGGCGTCATGCCGCATTTTTCTTTGATGTCTTCCGCGTATTTCGCGATCAGATCGTCACGTTTTCCCATGTCGTACCCCTGTTTTCTATACGGCCGTCAAGCGGCCTTAAGGCAGCCTAAAACGACGTTGCCGCGCCAAACAAGAAAAAACGAGGGGGAAAGTTTGGCCGCGCAACACCGTCACGCGGCCAAAAGTGGTTAGTAGCGGTAGTGTTCGGGCTTAAACGGGCCTTCGACGGTGACGCCGATATAGTCCGCTTGATCCTTTTGCAGCGTGGTCAGTTTAACGCCGATGCGGGCCAAGTGCAGGCGCGCAACCTTTTCGTCCAGCACCTTGGGCAGGATGTAAACGCCGGGCTGGTATTCATCGCCCTTGGTCCACAGTTCGATCTGCGCCAGCACCTGGTTGGTGAAGGATGCCGACATCACAAAGGACGGGTGGCCCGTGGCGTTGCCAAGGTTCAACAAGCGGCCTTCGGACAGCAGGATCAGACGAGAGCCGGAAGGCATCTCGATCATGTCGACCTGCTCTTTGATGTTGGTCCACTTGTGGTTTTTCAGCGCGGCGACCTGAATTTCGTTATCGAAGTGGCCGATGTTACCGACGATGGCCATATCCTTCATCTCGCGCATATGCTCGATGCGGATGATGTCTTTGTTGCCGGTCGTGGTGATAAAGATATCGGCGGTGGCGACGACGTCTTCCAGCAGGACAACTTCAAAGCCGTCCATGGCGGCCTGCAGGGCGCAGATCGGGTCGACTTCAGTGACTTTCACACGCGCGCCGGCGCCGCTTAGGGACGCGGCAGAACCTTTGCCAACATCGCCATAGCCGCAGACGACGGCCACTTTGCCAGCCATCATGGTGTCAGTCGCGCGGCGGATGCCGTCGACCAGCGATTCCTTGCAGCCGTACTTGTTGTCGAACTTCGACTTGGTGACGGAATCGTTCACGTTGATTGCGGGGAACGGCAGCTGACCCTTCTTGTGCAGGTCATACAGGCGGTGAACGCCTGTGGTCGTTTCCTCGGATACGCCTTTGATTGCGTCGCGGGTTTTGGTGAACCAGCCTGGGGATTGCGCCATACGCTTCTTGATCTGCGCCTTGATCGCGACTTCTTCTTCGGACTGAGGCACAGCGATAACGTCTTCGCCAGCTTCAGCGCGGGCACCCAGCAGGATGTACAGCGTCGCGTCGCCGCCATCATCCAAGATCATGTTCGCGCCTTCGGGGAATTGGAAGGACCGGTCAAGGTAGTCCCAATGCTCTTCCAGCGTCTGGCCCTTGATTGCGAAAACGGGTGTGCCGCCTGCGGCAATCGCGGCAGCAGCGTGGTCTTGGGTCGAAAAGATGTTGCAGGACGCCCAGCGCACGTCAGCGCCCAGCGCTGTCAGCGTTTCGATCAGCACAGCGGTCTGGATCGTCATATGCAGCGATCCAACGATGCGCGCACCAGCCAAAGGCTTCGTCGTGCCGTATTCGTCGCGGCAGGCCATCAGGCCCGGCATTTCAGTTTCGGCAATATCCAATTCTTTGCGGCCATAGGCAGCAAGGGCGATATCCTTGACGATGTAGTCCTGAGTCATGTTGCATGTTCCTTGCGCATCAGCTTTGCGCAAGGCGATAACACACCGGCCAAATCTGGGCAACGCGACACGAGGACAACCATGAAACAACCCCGCGCGTGGCAACGCATGCTATCGGGTCGCAGGCTAGATCTGCTTGACCCAACCCCGATGGATATCGAGGTCGAGGACATCGCGCATGGGCTGGCATTCGTCGCCCGCTGGAATGGGCAAACGCTAGGCGATTATGCCTATTCGGTGGCCGAGCATTCGCTGCTGGTCGAGCAGATTTTCAGCGTCCAGCAGCCCGCCGCGCCAGCCAAGTGGCGGCTGGCGGCCTTGCTGCATGACGCGCCAGAGTATGTGATTGGTGACATGATTTCCCCGGTCAAGGCGGCTGTGGGGCCAGGGTATGGAGAATTGGACGCGCGGCTGACAGCGGCGATCCATCTACGCTTTGGCCTGCCTGCGGTGCTACCCGTGCGGGTGAAAAAGCAAATTAAGACCGCGGACAATGTGTCGGCTTGGCTGGAAGCCATACAGATCGCAGGGTTTTCGCGCACAGAGGCAGACAAGCTGTTTGGCAAACAGCCTGCTGCTTTGGTGGAAACGCTAAGTATTGCGCTGCGCCCGCCCGTTGCGGTGCGGCAGGATTATACCGCCCGCGTCGCGGCGCTGCTGGCGCAGATGTAAATCAGCGCGGGCTGCGTTTCGCCAAAATGCGCTGCAGCGTCCGGCGGTGCATGCTGAGGCGCCGCGCGGTTTCACTGACGTTGCGGTCGCACAGCTCGTATACGCGCTGGATATGCTCCCACCGGACGCGGTCCGCGCTCATCGGGTTGTCGGGCGGCGGCGGCAGTTCGTCCTTGCGGGCCAGCAAAGCGTTGGTCACGTCGGTCGCGTCAGCGGGCTTCGCCAAATAATCCGTCGCACCGATTTTCACGGCGGCCACGGCGGTGGCGATAGCACCGTATCCGGTCAGCACAACGATGCGCGCATCCGGGCGGCGTTCGCGCAAAAGCTCTACCACATCAAGGCCATTGCCGTCCTCTAGCCGCAAATCAACCACGGCATAGGCGGGCGGACGGGCGGTAGCGATAGCTTTACCTGCTGCGACGGACTCGGCAGTTTCGACGATAAAGCCGCGCTTTTCCATCGCCTTTGCCAGACGTTTGACGAAGGCTTCGTCATCATCGACCAGCAAAAGCGTCTTGTCCGGTCCCAGATCGAGAGGCTCTTGGTTCATGCCGCGTTCCTTGAATGTTTGTTCTGAATTAGGCTTTTCGGCCCCGTGGTCAACTGGCACCAATCGCGCAGGCGACTTGGTCGGCCACTTGCTCTGGGCTTTCTTCGCGCCGGAAAAAACTGGCAAAGCCGGTGTCAGGCATCATCAGATACGTAAAGACGGAATGGTTCATCAAATAGTAGTCGGGATCGTCATCGCCCTTTGAATAAAAGACGCGGTAGGCATCGGCAGCGGCTTTGACCTGCGCATCGCTACCCGTCAGGCCAATCATTTTGTCGGAAAAGTTTTGCACATAATCGCCCATCACCTGCGGCGTATCACGGGCCGGATCGATGGTGATGAACACGGGTGTGACACTGTGACCCGCCTCTGCCAGCAGATCAACAGCCTGCGCGTTGCGCGCATTGTCGATGGGGCAGACATCAGGGCAAAAGCTGTAGCCGAAATAGATCAGCGCAGGTTCGGTAATGACATCGGCGTCGGTCACGGTTTCCCCTGCCCCATTCACCAGCGTAAACGGGCCGCCAATGTCCGCCCCTGCGGCAGTCGACGTGAAACACGACTCGGCGCTATTGCGCCCCATCGTCACCAGAAAGGTCGCCCCCAGCAAAGCAAGTGTTGCGCTACCAGCTAAAATCGCAGTCAGTCGTTTCATCGGGGTGTCCTTATCCAAAGCGTCGCATTGATCGCGCATCCCGGCCCCCGTAACAATGGGGCGCGCAAGCACATCCCCTTGATCTAGGATTTCACGATGACCAGCGATGACACGGACATTCTGCAGGACCGTGAGCGCAGCAACTGGGTGCGCCTGCGGACACTGCTCATTCTGCGCTGGTGCGCCATCGGCGGGCAGATCGTCGCCATTGTCATCGCCACCCGCTATTTCGGCCTCAAGATAGAGGCCGGGCCATCGGCCATGACCATCGGGGCGGCGATGATCGCCAACCTGATCACCAGCTTCGTCTACCCCGAGAACAAGCGTTTGTCGGAACGCGAAGCCAGCGCAATGATGGCCTTTGATATCATCCAGCTTGGAGTCCTGCTGTATTTGACGGGCGGGCTACACAATCCGTTTGCCCTGCTGATCCTCGCGCCCGTGATTATTGCTGCGACCGTGCTGCATTTGCTAAGCTTTGTGCTGTTGGGACTGCTTGCCATCGGCATGATTACCGCGATTGCCCTGACCTTTGTGCCGCTTCAGGTCGCTGACGGCACGCTTTTGCTACTGCCACCGCTGCTGCACTTCGGCTTTTGGGCGTCGCTGGTGATTGGCGTCATCTTTCTGGGTATCTACGCCCGGCAGGTCACGACAGAGATGAATACGATGGGTGACGCCTTGCTGGCGACGCAGCTCGCCTTGGCCAGAGAGCAGAAGCTGACCGACCTTGGCGGTGTTGTCGCCGCCGCCGCGCACGAACTTGGCACGCCGCTGGCGACGATAAAGCTGGTCAGTAACGAGCTGATAGACGACCTCGCTGACCATCCCGAAATGCGCGAGGATGCAGAGCTGATCCGATCACAGGCTGATCGTTGCCGCGATATTCTGCATTCCATGGGCCGCGCTGGAAAAGACGACCTACACCTGCGATCCGCCCCGCTAGAAACTGTTGTAAAAGAGGCAGCCGAGCCGCATCTGCAACGTGGCCGCAACGTCAGTTTTGATGTCACCCCAGAGGATGGCTGCACCCTGCCCCAGCCCGTCATTTTGCGGCGACCAGAGATCATTCATGGGTTGCGTAACCTGATCCAGAACGCGGTCGACTTCTCTCAGACGCAGATTGCGATTGATGTGCGTTGGTCTGACAACCAAATCTTTGTTCGTATTGCCGACGATGGTCACGGCTTTCCGCAATCGGTGATCGGCCGAATCGGTGATCCTTTTGTGCGGCGCAGGCGTGTGGCCTTGGACGGCTTGCGGCGGCCAGGCTATGACGGCATGGGGCTAGGGTTGTTTATTGCCAAGACGTTACTGGAACGATCCGGTGCCCAGTTGTTGTTTGCAAACGGACAACGGCGCATTCCGGCGGGGCAGAAAAGCGATCTGGGCACAGGTGCGATTGTCACGGTGACGTGGCCCATGAAAGCGTTGACGCGCACGGATCACGGCAACTATCCGGCGTTAGGGAAAAACCAACTAATTTTGGATTGATTTAGATTTCTTAAGCCTGCGTTAACCCGGCTCATTCAATTTCAAGTTGTTGTGACCGGGAGATATGGAATGCTTTTAACCAATGAGTTGATACGCTTTTTCGCTGCAGGCAGCTTTGCCTTGATCGGTTTATTTGCAGCGGTTCAAGCCATTAGATCCTATTCCTTTCCCGCTCCGCGGCAGTCCGTCAAAACGCTGCCAGACCTGCAGACGCCAGCCTTTTTGTTTGATCAGGATACGTTGGTTGATGCCTCGCCCAGCGGTGCCGCGCTGATCGCAAACAGCCAAGCAGGACAGTCCGACCGCGACGCCGTCATTGCCGTTCTATCGCGGCAATTTCCGAATCTGCGCGAAAAAATCCTGTCGCTGGGTACGGATTGCAGTGTCGCGCTGGCAGGCACTGGCGATGCCGGGTTGGGGCTGACCCTGTCAGACCGGCAGGGGCTGCTGCGCATCAGCCTAAACGCCCCCGGGGTCGAGGCCGCGACCCGTCACTACGAGGATTTAGAGCGCGAGTCGCTGCTGGATGAGCTGAATATGTTGCGCCTGATCACCCGCGACACCCCGCAGCTGATCTGGACCGAAGATGCCCAAGGGCATCTGATCTGGGCCAACGCCGCCTATCTGTCTTATGCTGACCGCCAGATGCCAGACGACGACCGCAGTGGTCGCGTCTGGCCAGGAGAGCGGCTTTTTGCTGATATTCCGCCGCCCCTGCCCAATGCCCCGCGTACCTTTGGCGGGCGTCATGCGCTGCAATTACCGGGCGAGCGTGCAGAACATTGGTTCGATATTACCGCTGTGCCGCAAGACGGCTCTGTCATCTATTTCGCCATCGACGCCAATGCCGCAGTGCGGGCGGAACGCGCCCAGCAGGAATTTCAGCAGACACTGGCCAAGACCTTTGCCCAGCTTTCAACGGGCCTTGCGATCTTTAACCGCAAACGGCAGCTGGCCATGTTTAACCCGGCCCTGCTGGATATGACCGGGCTTGCCTTTGGATTTATGTCGACGCGGCCGACCATCGACATGGTGCTGCACCGCTTGCGTGAAACACGCAAACTGCCCGAACCAAAGAACTATAACACGTGGAAAGAACAATTTTCGGCCCTAGAGGCCGCCGCCAAGAAAGGCACCTATTCCGAACTGTGGGAAATGCCTGATGGCCAGACATACCGCGTCACCGGGCGTCCGCATCCTGATGGTGCCTTGGCGTTTCTGTTTGAAGACATCACGGCCGAAGTGTCCCTGACCCGTCATTTCCGCGCCGAGATTGAGACAGGCCAGTCGGTGATGAATGCCCTACCCGACGCGATCGCCGTGTTTTCGCCCAGCAATACGCTGGTGATGACGAACGCCGCCTATGATGAAATCTGGCAGCGCGATGATGAACCGCAGATGCTGGTGCACGATCTGCGCAGCGCCTTGCGAATTTGGAAGGCGCGCTGCGGTCCCTCTAGCCTGTGGCAGGATGTCGAGAACTTTGGCCAGATGCGTAGAGACAGCCATATCGTATCTGACGGGCTGATCATGACGAACGGGCGCCGTCTGGATTGCGCCGTGCAGGCAATTACCGGGGGGATGACGTTAGTGCGCTTTACCCCTGCCATGGCCCGGTTGGAAAGCAGCCCGCAACCGCCGCGTCAAGCCTATGGCTGACAGCGTATTCTGACGGAATTGGCTTGCAGCGGCCCCTCTGTCATTTAGTCTGGGGGCATGGCTCCTCCTTTCAAACGTATCCTGCTGGCTGACGCCGACGCGACCGCCGCTATGGCAGGTCATATCGCTATGGCGCTGGGGGCTGGCGACACCCTTTTGCTGCAAGGTGACATCGGCGCTGGCAAAACCACCTTCGCCCGCGCGCTGATCCGCGCCCGGCTGAAGTCACCGAAAGAGGATGTGCCATCGCCGACATTTACGCTGGTGCAAACCTATGACGCGGGTGATCTGGAAATCTGGCACTGCGATTTATATCGGCTGACCGATCCGCAAGAAGTGTTGGAACTCGGGCTGGACGACGCCTTTATCGGCGCCATTTGCCTGATCGAATGGCCCGACAGGCTTGGCCCCGACCTACCGACTGACGCCTTGCTGTGCCACTTTTCGGCTCAAACCGACCACCACGTTTTAACGTTGAGCGGTAGCGCACGCTGGCAGGATTTGCTGGGTGATCTGCATGTCTGACGTGAACGCACGCACCACTGCATTCATCACAGGAACGCCGTGGCAAGATTGGTCCGCAAGGCCGTTGGCCGGGGACGCGTCGAACCGCCGATACCTGCGCCTGACTGGCCCCGACGGAGCGAGCGTCATTCTGATGGACGCCGATCCAGCCAAAGGCGAGGCCGTCGCGCCCTTTGTCGCGATTGCAGAATGGCTTTGCGCAAACGGCCTGTCTGCCCCCCGCATTTTGCTAAGCGATATGCCGCGCGGTTTGCTGCTGATCGACGACCTTGGCCCGCAAACCATTGCAGAAGCGGCCAATGCCGTCGCCGAGGATCAGCTTTATGACGCCGCCGTCGATGTACTGATCGCGCTGGACGGCATGATAGCTCCGCCAGATTTGGCGCGGATGACTCCCGACGTTGGCGCCGATATGGTTGCGATCACGGCGCAGACCTACCACGCCTGCGATCCCGCGCCGCTGGTCGCCGCCGTTCGCGACACGTTGCGTGCCTTTGCGCCTGATGCAGACCGGATGGCGCTGCGCGATTATCACGCCGAAAACCTGATCTGGCGACCAGAGCGGACGGGGCTGGACCGCATTGGGCTGCTCGATTTTCAAGACGCATTCATCGCGCCGCGCGGCTATGATCTGGCGTCCTTGCTACGCGATATCCGCAGGCCCGTGTCCGCCGCGCAGGTGACACGGCAGCTTGCCCGATTTGCCGCAGCGACAAACACCGATCCCGCCGCATTTGGCGCACAGGTTGCCACCCTTGGGGCGCAGCGAAACCTGCGTATCTTAGGCGTTTTTGCGCGGCTCGTTGCCAATGGCAAACCACGCTATGCCGCCTTTTTGCCTGCGGTGTGGGACGCCTTGATGTGCGATCTGGACCACCCGGCGCTGCAGAATTTGCGCAGAGCTGTCGTCGCCAACCTTCCACCGCCACAGGATCGCCCATGACCGCACCATTCTCTGTCATGTTGTTCGCAGCCGGCATGGGCACGCGCATGGCACCGCTGACGGCGGACAGGCCCAAACCGCTCATCTGCGTCGCAGGCAGGGCGCTTTTGGATCACGCGTTGGACCTAACGGACGTGCCGCAAGTCGGCCGCCGTGTGGTGAATGTGCATTACAAAGCAGGCATGGTGCGCGCCCATCTTGCGGGCCGCGACGTTGCGATTTCGGCCGAGGACCCTCTGCTGGAAACCGGCGGCGGTCTGCGGCACGCTTTGCCGATACTAGGCGCTGGCCCGGTGATGACACTGAATACTGACGCTGTGTGGCATGGGCCGAACCCGCTGACGCAGCTCGCCGCTGCCTGGCAGCCGAAGATGGAGGCGCTTTTGCTTTTGGTGCCCCCCGCGCAAGTTGCCGGGCATGTGGGCAAGGGTGATTTCGCAATCGCCCCCGATGGTCGCCTGACCCGCGCCCCGGCACAGATCTACACCGGGGCGCAGATCATGCGCACTGATCGGCTGGGCGATGTGCCTCAGGATGCCTTTTCCCTGAACCTGATTTGGAACGAGATGGCCCAGCGCGGCGGGCTTTACGGCATTAGCTATGACGGCCGCTGGTGCGATGTTGGCCGCCCCGATTGCATTCCCCTTGCTGAACAGATGCTACAGGCCCCCGATGTTTGACCCCACCGACCAGCCCCGCGTTTTCGGCCTGCAACCGGGTGTCGATTTTGCGACGGGCCTTGTAGACGGGCTGACGGAACGCTTTGGCGACTTAAGCCGCGTGCGGCTTTTCGTGAACACCTCGCGGATGCAGCGGCGCATCAGGTCCGTATTTGACGCGGGCCCCGCACGGCTATTACCCCGCGTGCAGCTTGTGACCGATCTGGCGTTCGAGGGGACATTGGCGGGCCTGCCCGTTCCCGTCTCTCCCCTTCGGCGGCGGCTGGAGCTTTCGCGCGCTGTCAGCCGCCTGCTGGACGCCGCGCCAGAGCTTGCGCCGCGGTCGGCCCTTTTCGATCTGTCCGATAGCCTTGCGTCCTTGATGGATGAAATGCATGGCGAAGGCGTTGATCCGGCCTCGCTTGCTGATCTGGATGTCAGCGATCAGTCTGGGCATTGGCAGCGCTCGCTCGCCTTTCTCAACATCCTGCGCGACTACTTTATCGATGGATTTGATGCCCCCGACGCCGCGGCCCGCCAGCGGCTAGTGGTCAATGCGATGATCGCCCGGTGGGAGGCGCAGCCGCCGACAGACCCGATCATCGTCGCAGGTTCAACCGGATCGCGCGGGGCGACCGCGCTGTTGATGCAAGCGGTGTCGCGGCTGCCGCAAGGTGCCATCGTCCTGCCCGGCTTTGACCGCGATATGCCTCAGCCCGTTTGGGATGGGCTGGACGATGCGCTGCACCACGAGGATCATCCTCAATTCCGCTTTGCCAAGATGATGCAGGCTTTGGCGCTATCCGTGGATGACGTGAAAGAGTGGGCATCGGTGGCACCCCCTTCGCCCGCGCGTAACAAACTGATTTCCTTGTCTTTGCGCCCTGCCCCGGTCACGGACCAATGGCGGGCAGAGGGCGCGGATCTGGGCGATTTGCGGGACGCCACGACGCAGGTCACGTTAATCGAAACCGACAGCCCAAGGATCGAGGCTGAAACGATTGCCCTGCGCCTGCGCCAAGCCGCAGCCGAGGGATTGACCGCCGCGCTGATCACCCCGGACCGGATGCTGACACGGCAAGTCGCGGCGGCGCTGGATCGTTGGCAAATCCGTGCTGACGACAGTGCGGGCCTGCCGCTTGCGCTGTCGGCACCGGGGCGGCTGCTGACCCATGTGATCGACGCTATGGGGCAGGACATCACGGCAGAGGCGCTGCTGGTTCTGCTCAAACACCCGCTGACGCATACGGCCAGCCCGGACCGCAATCAGCATCTGCTCTGGACCAGAGAGTTAGAGCTGCGTCTGCGCCGTCATGGCCCGCCCTTTATCACGGCACAAACTGTCTCCGACTGGGCGGCAGGAGTGAAAAATGCGCGCGATGGGCTGATTGAATGGGCCGCATGGGTCGGGCAGGTCGTCACCCTGTTGGGCCATGATGGCACCCTGCCGATTGCCGATCATCTGACGGCACATTTGGCTGCGACTGTTGCGCTCGCTTCTGGCCCGCACGGCACTGGCAGCGGCGAATTGTTCCTGCAAGCGCCCGGCAAGGCGGCCAAGGGGATTTGCGATGCGCTGGCCCGCGACGCGGATGCGGGCGGCGATTTGGACCTGCGCGACTATACCGCGCTATTCCGCACGCTTCTGTCCCAAGGACAGGTCCGAGAGCCGGAGGCGACTGACCCGCGCATCCTGATCTGGGGCACGCTAGAGGCGCGTGTGGGCGGCGCTGATTTGGTGATCCTTGGCGGGCTTAATGATGGGGTTTGGCCGGGTACGCCAAAGCCTGACCCTTGGCTGAACCGCGCCATGCGGCAAAAGGCTGGCCTGCTGTTGCCAGAACGACAGATCGGCCTGTCCGCGCATGATTACCAGCAAGCGGCCTGCGCGCCGCAGGTTGTGATCACGCGGTCACGGCGCAGCAGCGACGCGGAAACGGTGCCGTCGCGCTGGGTGAACCGCCTGACGAACCTGATGTCGGGCCTGCCCGATCAACACGGACCAGAGGCGCTGGAACACATGCGCGCGCGGGGCAACGAATGGATCGCGCGGGCCGTTGCCGTCTCTGCCCCAGTGCAGGATATCGCCCGCGCCGCGCGGCCTGCGCCCTGCCCGCCTGTTGCAGCGCGGCCCAAGGATATCTCTGTCACGCAGATCAAAACGCTCTACCGCGATCCTTTCGTGATTTATGCGCAAAAGGTACTGCGTTTGCGGGCGCTTGATCCGCTGCTTGCGGATGCGGATGCCCCGATGAAAGGCACGATCTTTCACGAGATTTTGGAAAAGTTCATCGCCCAGCGCCCGGATGCCAGCGCGCCCGGCGCATACGATCAGTTTATGGGCGTCGCCCGCGACGTGCTGACCGCGCAGTGCCCCTGGCCGACCGTGCGCCTGCAATGGATGACGCAGTTGCAATCCATCGCCCCCGGTTTTCTGGCGGACGAGGCGCAGCGTCAGCAAGCCGGGCAACTGCTTGCGCTAGAGGCATGGGGAGAGATCACCGTTCCCGGCCCCGACATGCGCCTGACCTGCAAAGCTGACCGCATGGACGAAACCACGAGCGGCGCCGCGCTGATTTACGACTATAAAACAGGCGCGATCCCGACCGAAAAGCAGCAGGCGCGGTTTGATAAACAGCTTCTGCTCGAGGCCGCGATGGTCGAACGCGGTGCATTTGCCACAGTCGGCACGCGCAACGTGGCGGCGGCAGCGTTCCTTGGCTTTAACGCAGCGATGAAAACGGTGCCTGCGCCGCTAGACGATCATCCACCCACCAAGGTCTGGGCAGAGCTTGTGACGTTTTTGACGATGACCCGGCAAGCGGACTGGGGGTACGTCGCGCGGCGGGCACCGGCGATGACAAGTTATGACAGTTATTATGACCATCTGTCGCGCTATGGCGAATGGACGGATGCGGATGCGGCTGTGAAAGTGGTACTGACATGATCCGCGACGACGCGACGCAAAACCAAGTCTCTGCTGCTGATCCGACACTGTCGACTTGGCTGTCGGCCAACGCCGGATCAGGCAAGACGCGTGTGCTGACGGACCGTGTGGCGCGGTTGTTGCTAGAGGACGTCTCGCCTCAGAACATCCTATGCCTGACCTATACAAAGGCCGCCGCTGCTGAGATGCAGAACCGGTTGTTCAAACGCCTTGGCGGTTGGGCGATGCTGGACGACAAGGCGCTGCGCAGCGATCTGGCGAACCTTGGCGTGGACGGGGTGATTGCGCCGGACAAGCTGTCGGCCGCGCGCCGATTGTTTGCGCGGGCGATTGAAACGCCGGGCGGCTTAAAAATCCAGACGATCCATTCGTTCTGCGCCAGCATCCTGCGCCGCTTTCCGCTAGAGGCCGGGGTCAGCCCCAATTTCAAAGAGATCGAGGATCGCACCGCCGCCCTGATGCGCAGCGCTGTGCTGGACGAGATCGCCTCGGGGTCGCAAGCGCAATTGCTGGCAAACGTCCTGCGGTATTTCGGTGGCGGAGAGCTAGATAAGCTAGTCCGCGAACTTGCTGGCCGCACACCGGATTTTACCGCGCCTTGCGACCGGGATGCCCTGCGCGCATCGCTTGGGATTGCGCCAGGGCAGACGATGGATAGCCTGCTGTCGCAAGTTTTTGACGCGGATACGGCCGAGATTGTGCGCGACCTGATCACCGCCTGCCGCACGGGCGGTTCAATGGACAACAAAGCCGCTGACAAGCTGGAGGGTGTGAATACATCCACCCCCGGTGTGGCGGATTTGATGATCCTAGAAGACGTGTTTTTGTTTGGCGAAAAGGCCAAGAACCCCTTTGGCCCCAAGACCGAAAGCTTTCCAACAAAGGGCGTGCGGACGGCACATCCTGACCTGACGGATGCGCTTGCCGGGTTGATGGAAACGGTCGCCGCCCTGCGCGAAGATCGCCAAGCGCTGATGGCCTTTGACCGCAGCGCAGCGCTGCATGATTTCGCCCATGTGTTCGTGCAGGATTATACCGCGCGCAAAACAGCGATGGGCGTGCTGGATTTCGACGACCTGATCGGCAAGGCACGCGACCTTTTGACAGACAAGGCCGTGGCCGCTTGGGTTCTGTTCCGGCTGGACGGCGGCATCGACCATCTGCTGGTGGACGAGGCGCAAGATACATCGCCCGGACAATGGGCCGTTGTGCAGCATCTGACGCGCGAATTTGTCAGCGGCGAGGGTGCGCGGGATACACGCCGCACTGTGTTTGTTGTGGGTGACAAGAAACAGTCGATCTATTCGTTTCAGGGTGCCGATCCGGCTGAATTTGACCGGATGCGCGACTATTTCGACACCGCGCTGGCGCAGATCGATGACCCGCTACAGACCCGCACGCTGGCGCATTCGTTCAGGTCCTCTGCCGCGATCCTACGGGTTGTAGACGAGACGTTTGTGCGCGACCGGGCCGCCGGGCTTGGGGATGTGTCGCAGCACATCGCGTTCAACGCGGACATGCCGGGACGGGTCGATCTGTGGCCGGTCATCAGCCCCGAAAAGGCAGAGGTAGACCCCGATGATGACTGGCTCGCCCCCGTGGACGAGGTCAGCGAGGATCATCACCATGTACAGATGGCCGACCGGGTCGCGGCGCAGATCAAGCGTATGATTCACCACGAAACGCTGCCCGTGAAGCAGAAGGACGGCAGCATTGCGCGCCGGCCGATCCGGGCGGGCGATTTTTTGATCCTTGTGCAGGGAAGGCAACAACTGCTGTTCCCCGAGTTGATCCGCGCCTGCAAGCAGGCTGACCTGCCCATCGCTGGTGCCGACGTGCTGCGCGTGGGCGGGGAACTTGCGGTCAAAGATATTGCCGCCCTGCTGCGGTTTTTGGCGCTGCCAGAGGATGACCTTTCGCTGGCGTCCGCTTTACGCTCGCCCCTGTTCGGGTGGACCGAGCAGGACATTTTCAGGCTAGCGCATCACCGTCCGCAGGGGGGCTATCTGTGGCCCGCCCTGCGCGATGCGGCAGGATTTGATGGCACAAAAGCCGTCGTGCGCGACCTTTTGGATCAAGCTGATTTCTTGCGCCCCTATGATCTGATTGCCCGCATTTTGGTGCGGCACGGCAAACGGCAAGCCTTATTAGCGCGGCTCGGGACCGAGGCTGAGGACGGAATTGATGCGCTTCTGGCACAGGCGTTGGCCTACGAATCTGACAATACGCCCAGCCTGACGGGTTTTCTGACTTGGATGGATACGGACGATCTGACGGTGAAACGGCAGATCGACTCTCAAGGCGATCAGATCCGGGTGATGACGGTGCACGGCTCTAAGGGATTAGAGGCGCCGATCGTGATTTTACCAGACACGGCAGAGCGCAAGAATGACGTCAAATCGCAGGTTTTGCCCGGCGATGTGCCCCTATGGAAATCAGCCAAAGCGCATATGCCAGCCGGCATGGCGGGCCGCGTGGACGATATGGCAGAGGCACAGGCCCGCGAGCGGTTGCGCCTCCTTTACGTCGCGATGACCCGCGCGGAAAGCTGGCTGATCGTCGGCGCAGCGGGTGAGACGGCGAAATCCGGAACAGCTTGGCACGATATCGTGATGGACGGCATTGGGCATGCTGGGGCCGTGGATGCCTTGGCGGGTGATCTGACGGTGCAGCGGGTAGAACATGGCGATTGGTTTGCTGGCCCCCTACTGCCCCGCGACAATCGGGCGGTCGCCCGGCGCGTGGCAGAGGTATTAGAGCCCCTGCCCGACGCCGCGCGGCCAATGACGCTGTCGCCATCGGACCTTGGCGGTGACAAAACGCTGGCTGGTGAATTCAACGATGGCGACGCTGATGCCCTACTGCGCGGCAGCTTATTGCACTTGCTGCTTGAACACCTGCCCGCCCTGCCCGCTGATGACCGCCGCACCATCGCGAACCGTCTAATTGCGGCCTATCCAGAGGCGGATACCGTTGAAACGGGCGATGTCATCGATGCTGCCTTGGTCCTGATAGACGCACCGCATCTGTCTGCGCTTTACGCCCCTGACACCTTGGCAGAGGTTGATATTACAGCCGAATTACCTGGTCTTGGGCGCATGCACGGCAGTATTGACCGGCTGATTGTTACGCCTGATCGGGTCACGGCCATCGACTTTAAAACGAACCGCAACACCCCTGCGGGTCCCGATCAAGTGCCAGAGGGGCTGCTGCGTCAGATGGGGGCCTACGCCGCAGCGCTGGTACAGATTTACCCAGACCGCGCGATTGAAACGGCTATTTTATGGACCCGCGATGCGGTTTTGATGGACCTGCCCCCTGCCCTGACAACTGCGGCATTGGCCCGGTCCAGCCTTGACCTTCCCCAGCCGCGTTCTTAGGTTCTGCCCCTGACACATTCATCCAATTGGAGAAGCCCCATGGCTACCATTGCCGTCACCGATGCCACCTTTGACGCCGAAGTGCGCCAGTCCGACATTCCTGTCGTCGTCGACTTTTGGGCCGAATGGTGCGGCCCGTGCAAGCAGATCGGCCCAGCATTGGAAGAGATCAGCGAAGAGATGGCCGGCAAGATTAAAGTCGTCAAAGTGAACGTTGACGAAAACCCGAATTCCCCCGCCCAGATGGGCGTGCGCGGTATTCCGGCGCTGTTCGTGTTCAAAAACGGCGAAGTCGTATCCAACAAGGCCGGCGCTGCACCCAAAGCGTCGATCAAAGGCTGGATCGAAGGCGCGATCTAAGCGACACGATTTCAAGATAATAAAGGGCGTCCCACTGGGGCGCCCTTTTTCGTTGCGGTCTATATCTTAGACCGGCCAGCCGTGGTTCCAGAGAACGCTGGCGATCTTTTCTGTCACCTCTTCCGGCGGGCGTCCTGCATTGATCGACATGTGCTGTAGGAACCACCAGATATAGGCCTCATACTCGGCGTCATTGCGCCGAGTGGCAAAGGCACGATCTTCGCCGTCGCGGGGCACATTACCGGCAATGTGGTGGAAATCGATCTGCGCGAACAACACCGCCGGCTTGCGAAAGAAGAAGCCCGCAAGCGCAACGCTGGAGTTTTGCGTGACGACCAACTGGCAAGCGTTCAGGCATGTCACCATATCCTGATCGCTGATGGCAACATTTGGATATCGCGCCGCCAAATCTTGCAATGCGCCATGGTCTGCGTCGCTATACACTTCGTTCGGGTGCAGGGTGACGACAATATCGTTATTCGCAAAGCGGTCTGCTGTGTTTGCAATCATGGTCAGCGGGCTGCAGCTTTGAAATGTGCGGTGCTGGCGGATCATGCCCTGTAGCGGGATATAAACCGGACCATCCGTAACAGGCGCGGCGTTGGCCAGAGGATACAGGCGTTTGCGCCAGAATTCGAAAAAGCGTTTCGCCTCGGCCATGTCGATATCTTGCGGCTTGAACGGTGTCAGGGCGACATTCCATTCCCACCGCCGGGCAGAGGATTCGATTTGCCAAAATGGATAGAAATAGGACCGCCGCAGGGTCAGCGCCCGTGGGTGTGTCGGGTCGTCCATGTGAAACAACGCGTAGCCCGGCAAGTCCTTTGACGCGCGGCGGGCGGCGTCCGAATTGGGCTGATAGAACACGCGCATGCCTGCGTCTGTCAGCGTCTTGGCAATCAGACCGATAAAATTATGCTCGCCCGCGCGTGCGCTTTTGAGCAGGCCGGGGTCCAGATAAAATGTCACGTCAAAGGGCTGATCCATAGCGCGGACGCTACGGTGCAGCATAGGCGCAATCAAGGGCTGACCTTGCCCCGGACAGGTCCGGTGTCCATATAGCCAATGAACTTAACACAAGAGGTATCCATGAGCCGCGAAGACTTCCCCGGCTGGCACGGGACCACGATCATCGGTGTGCGCAAGGATGGCAAAGTTGTCATCGCGGGCGATGGGCAGGTCAGCCTTGGCCAGACCGTCATCAAAGGCACCGCGCGCAAGGTCCGCAGGCTAAGCGTGAAAGGCAGTGATGTGATCGTCGGCTTTGCCGGATCGACTGCTGACGCCTTTACCCTGCTGGAACGGCTTGAGAAAAAGCTAGAAGCCACCCCCGGTCAACTGCAGCGCGCCAGTGTGGAGCTGGCAAAGGACTGGCGCACGGATAAATACCTGCAAAAGCTAGAAGCGATGCTGATCGTCACCGACGGCAAAGACCTTTACGTGATCACCGGCGCAGGCGACGTGCTGGAACCTGAACATGATGTGACTGCGATTGGCTCTGGCGGGAACTATGCCCTCGCTGCCGCGCGGGCGCTGATGGACAGCGATCTGGACGCAGAGGCGATTGCCCGCAAAGCGATGGCGATTGCGTCTGACATTTGTGTCTACACCAACGGCAAACTGACCGTAGAGACCATCCCAGCATGATCGACCGCGACGACCTACGCGCTGCAACGGCTGCCGGGGTCATTTCAGAGGCGCAGGCTGCGTCGCTGGCGTCCCTCGCGCAGAACCGGCAAGCGGCGCGGTCCGATTTGCGGCAGATTGATGAACCGTTCGAGCTGTTCAAAGGCTTCAACGAGATTTTCATCGTCGTCGGTCTGTGCATTCTTGCCGCGGGTTGGGCTGCTAGCTTTGGCCTTTTTCTGGCGCAAGAAACAAGCAACGTCCTGATGGTTGGTGCATTAACCGGCGCGCTGATCTGGGGCTTGTCAGAATACTTTGTCCGCCGCCGCCGCATGGTGGCCCCAGCGATCGCGCTGAGCATCTTTTTTGTGATCACGGCGCTTGGCACTTTTGGCGCGCATTTTGCCGAACCCTTTATGGTAGCGCAGCGTGATTTTAGCAGCCTGCCATGGCCAGCCATCTGCGCGACGCTGGCACTGTTGGTCTATTGGGTGCGCTTTCGCGTGCCCTTTGCCTTGGCTGTTGTCGCTGTCGGCGTTTTTGGCATTGCGATATTACTTGCCGCGATCGCACGCGGTACGCCCGCGACCTGGACCGAGATGTTCAAGCTGTCAGCAAGCGGGCCATTCGCGTGGATCACCCTGTTGGTCGGCCTCGCGGTCTTTGCCGTTGCCATGTGGTTCGACATGTCTGACCCACACCGCGTGACGCGCCGGTCAGCGAACGGGTTCTGGCTGCACCTTGTGGCGGCACCGGCGCTGGTGAACACAGTGGCGCTGTCGCTGCTGGACCAAGACAGCGCAGCGGCCAACCTGATCCTGCTGGCGGTGCTCGCATTCTTTGCCGCCGTTGCCATCATCATTGATCGGCGGTCGTTCCTGATCGCCGCAATCGGATATATCGTGACGCTGTCGTTGACAGTGTTCGTCCCTGGCCATGCAGCGACGCCGATCCTGCTGCTTGGCATCGCCCTTTTGACCCTTGGCGCGTTTTGGCAACCCATTCGCGCCACCCTTTTGCGGCCATTGGCGGGGGTCCTGCCCCTTGACCGGTTGCCGCCCACCCATCTGACAAAGGACTGATCATGACAGACCTGACCCCCCGCGAAATCGTGTCTGAACTGAACCGCTACATCATTGGCCAAGGCGACGCGAAGCGTGCTGTCGCCGTTGCGTTGCGCAATCGCTGGCGCCGCAAGCAACTGGGCGATGACCTGCGCGACGAAGTGTATCCCAAGAACATCCTGATGATCGGACCCACCGGCGTCGGCAAAACAGAGATTAGCCGCCGCTTGGCCAAGCTGGCCCGTGCACCATTCATTAAGGTCGAGGCGACGAAATTCACCGAGGTCGGCTATGTTGGCCGCGATGTTGAGCAGATCATCCGCGACTTGATGGAAAGCGCCATCGCGGAGACGCGCGGCTATATGCGCGATGATGTAAAGGCGAAGGCGGTTGATGCCGCGATGGAACGTGTCGTCACTGCCGTCGCTGGTAAGGACGCCCGCGAAGGCACCCGCGATCTGTTTCGCAAAAAGCTGCGCGATGGTCTGCTGGACGACACCGTGATCGAGCTAGAGCTTGCCGATACATCTAACCCATTGGGCGGGTTCGAAATTCCGGGTCAGCAGCCCGGCATGATGAACCTTGCCGATATGTTCGGTAAAATGTCCGGCGGCCGCACCGTAAAAAAGCGGATGACCGTCGCAGATAGCTACGAGGCGCTGATCGCAGACGAAGCGGACAAGCTGCTAGACGACGAAAGCGTGACCAAGGCCGCGCTAGAGGCCGTAGAGCAATCCGGCATCGTGTTTCTGGACGAGATCGACAAGGTCTGCGCCAAGTCGGATGCACGCGGCGCCGATGTAAGCCGCGAAGGCGTGCAGCGCGATTTGCTGCCCTTGATCGAAGGCACCACCGTCAGCACGAAATACGGGCCGATCAAAACGGACCACATCCTGTTCATCGCCTCTGGCGCATTCCATGTCGCTAAGCCGTCTGACCTGCTGCCTGAATTGCAGGGCCGTCTGCCAATCCGGGTAGAATTGCAGCCGCTGACGGAGGGCGACTTTGTGCGCATCCTGACTGAAACGGATAACGCACTGACATTGCAGTATTCTGCGCTGATGAAGACAGAAAATCTGACGGTGACCTTCTCTGAAGACGGGATCGCAGAACTGGCAAAGATCGCGGCAGAGGTGAATGAAAGCGTGGAGAATATCGGCGCACGGCGGCTTTATACGGTGATCGAGCGTGTGTTCGAGGATCTGTCCTTTACCGCGCCCGACCGCGGCGGCGAAGAGATCGTGATCGACGCGGCCTTTGTTGAAAAGCACGTCGGCGCAATGTCCCGGTCCACAGACCTGTCCCGCTACGTGCTTTAGGGCTTTTCTTTCCGGCCTCGCGGCGCGAACAAGTGGTATGAGTTTCATACATTTTGTTCGCGCCAACTGGCTGTTCCTGCTGGCTGGCTTCACACTGACTCTGACGTCGTCCTATGGGCAGACGTTCTTTATCTCGCTCTTCGCCGGGCAGATCATGGCCGATTTCGGCCTAAGCGATGGGCAATGGGGCGGAATTTATACTTTAGGAACAACGGCTTCTGCCATCACGATGGTCTGGGCTGGCACCTTGGTGGACCGCTTTCGCGTGCGGGCGCTGGGAACGCTGGTCCTGCTCGCGCTGGCGGCGGCGTGTTTGTTCATGGCGGCGGTCCCAAATGCGGCGCTGCTGGTGCTCGCCATCTTTTTTCTGCGGCTGTTCGGGCAGGGGATGTCGTCGCATTTGGCTGTCGTCGCTATGGCACGCTGGTTTGTCGCATCCCGCGGCAAGGCGTTGTCGATCGCGTCGATGGGCTTTGCCGTAGGGCAGGCCGTTTTGCCAATCATCTTCGTTGCCCTGCTGATGACGTGGGATTGGCGGATGCTGTGGGTTGTCGCAGCCGGGATCGTACTGCTGACGGTCCCGCTGATGACCATGCTGCTGCGGCAGGAACGCACGCCGCAAAGCATGGCGAAGGACGAACAAGCTGCCGGCATGAATGGACTGCATTGGACACGGGGGCAGGTGCTGCGGCATCCGCTGTTCTGGCTGATGGTGCCCGCGCTGTTGGGCCCGCCCGCCTGGGGCACTGCGCTGTTTTTCCAGCAGGTGCACCTGACAGAGGTAAAGGGCTGGCCGCTGGCGGGGTTCGTCGCGTTGTTTCCCCTATATACGGGTGTGATTATTGCCGCGACTTTTGGCACTGGGTGGGGCGTCGATAAGATTGGCACAGGTCGCATCGTGCCGTTTTATATGCTGCCCTTTGCCGTCGGTTTTGCATTGATGGCCGGCGCGGATAGTCTGTTTGCGGCAGGCATTGCCTTGCTCGTGCTCGGCGCAGGGCAGGGCATGCAGTCGACGTTGCCTGCCGCGTTCTGGGCAGATTTTTTTGGCACGCGCCATATCGGGTCGATCAAGGCGGCAGCGGCGGCAATCATGGTATTCGGGTCGGCGATAGGTCCGGGTATATCTGGCCTACTCATCGACCATGGTATTGAATTCCCACAGCAAATGTGGGGTTACGCAGTCTATTTCGTGTTTGCAGCAGGTGCTGCGACCATCGGCGTCACAACCGCGCGCAAGTCACTTTCGGCGGCGTAAATAGACGTAGTAGGCACCGTCGCCACCGTGTTTCAGGTGGGCTGGGCGGACCTCTAACACCGCAGGGGCAAGGGGTTGGAGTTGCAGCCACTGCGGCACATAGCGCCGCAGAACGCCGCGCCCTTCAGGGCCCCAGCCATCATCAAGACGGCCTTTGCCCGTGATAACCAAGACGAGACGTTTGCCAGCCGCCTGCGCGTTCAGGATAAAGGCAATCAGCTCGGGATACGCCTCGTCCTGATACATGCCGTGCAGGTCGATGCGGCCTTCGGGCTTCAGCTTGCCCGCCTTCATGCGCAGGAAATTCTTGGCGTCCATAGTGACAGGCGCACTGCGCAGTCGGTCGCGCAGGGGCGGCAGAATGTCATTGGGACGGGTGATGTCGGCCTTGGTGCCGACCTTAAACGCAGCGACGGGCGGGCGTGGGGCCATTTTTTTCGCGGCGGGCGCGGGCTTTGGCTCTGGCGCAGGTTTCTTCACGGGATGCAGGGGTTTGACTTGGCTGCGGACGTGATCCCAGACAGCCTTGTCGTCAGGCGAAAGATGCCGGGGCCGTCGCATCAGTAATCCAGCGGGTCTGTAACTTTGGCCAACGCGTAGGAAATCGGCATCAACACGACCATCCGGCCCGGATCCTTGACCGCGCCAGCGGCTGCACCGGCTGCGTCGCCTGTGCCATAATAAACGTCAGCGCGCTGCGCACCCTTGATCGCCGATCCGGTATCCTGCGCGATCATCAAGCGGCGCAGTGGTTCAACGCCTTCCTTTTCGATCCAGACCGGGGCACCAAGCAAGGTAATCGCTGGGTCCACGGCGATACTGCGCATCGGCGTGATCGACCTATTCATCGCGCCAAGCGGGCCTTTTTCAGCCGGGACTTCGTCGATCGTACGGAAGAAGACGTAGGAATCGTTCAGCCAAAGCAGCGATTGACCTTCTTCGGGGTTGTCCTGCACCCATTGGCGAATAACAGGGGATGACACTTGATCCAGCGTATAAACGCCGCGCGCCACCAAGGCGCGACCGACAGAGGTGTAGTTGCGCCCGTTTTTGCCAGCATACCCGACGCGGATCACACGGCGATCAGGCAGGCGGATTCGGCCAGAGCCTTGAACCTGCAAAAAGAACAGATCGACCGGATCAGCAAGCCACGCGATTTCAAGATCGCGACCTGCATAGGGCAGGGACTCTTCAATCTCTCGGCGGCTATAGGTGCCTTCGGTACCGTCACCGGGCAGGCGGTAGATCGGAAAACGATAGGTGTCGTCAGGGGTCAAACTGCCTGCGATTTCAGGCTCGTAGTAGCCCGTAAACAACATCGGCTCGCCGTCTTCGATCAGGACGGGCTGGAAGAATGTCTCGAAATAATCGCGTGCAGCGGGGCCGTCTTTTGCAACAGCACACAGCTGCGCCCAATCAGGGCGGGCGATGTCGCCGCAGGTCTGGGTGAAAACATCCAGCGCTGCGGCGTGATCATCGTCGGCCCAGCCGTCTAGGTCGTCGAAGGTCAGGAACGTATAGGTTGGTTCAGCCATGGCGGCCCCCGTCATGCCAAGGGCCACAAGGGCCGTTCGCGCCAGACTTGCGATCATTCGCCAGTGGCAACAAGCCGCCAGTTCGGATCGTTGCTGTCCATCACGCGGGCAAAGGTCCAGACGTCCTTTTGACGCTTGATGGCGTTCGTATCGCCATCGACGATATCGCCGCCGTGATCGCGGACAACCCACGTCATTTCACCGGTAAAGCGGACGGTCAGCTCTGCCTCTTTGGTCTGCGGATCAACGGTAGCCTCTTTCAAAGCCAAATCGCTGATGCCGACAAATGTGGCGGTGATGGTCAGGCCTTGATCGGCGCGCTGATGCACGACGGATTCAAAAGCGTCATACACTTCAGGAGAGATGAAGTTTTTAACCTCGTCCAGATCGCCACGCTCGAACGCCATCAAGATCATCTCGTAGGCCGATCGCGCGCCCGTCAGGAATTGCGTCACGTTGAACGACGGATCAATCCGCTTCATCGCAGCAAGTGCCTGAGCGGTATCGCTGCCGTCGGCAGCGTGGTCGGTGATGTCACGATCAGGACCGCCTTCGATCACCTCAAAGTTGCTGCGGCGCGGGTCGGTTTTCGTCTGATCCACTGGGACTTTCGGCTTTTCAAACCCTTCACGGGTGCCAAGGACACCGCGCAACCGCAGGATCAGGAAAAGGGCAATACCGGCAAGAACAAGCAGCTGGATGATCGGTGCGTTCATAGGATCCTCTTTCGGGGGCGGCTGGAAACCGTCGATTGTGTTTCCTATGTAGGTGTCACAGTAGGCCAAGTCCACCTATGCGCCTACGACCGTGACCAAAGGACCCACAAATGCGACTGCTTCTGGCTTTTATCGCGATCCCGCTCATCGAAATCGCCCTGTTTATTCAGGTTGGCGGCCTGATCGGCCTATGGCCGACCTTGGCAATCGTGCTGTTTACCGCTGTTTTGGGATCATACCTAGTGCGCACGCAAGGCGCGGCTGAACTGGGGCGGTTGCGGCAATCCTTTTCCACCCTGCAAGATCCGGCAGAGCCGCTGGCCAATGGCGCGATGATCCTGTTTGCAGGCGCATTGCTGCTGACGCCGGGTTTTTTCACGGATGCTTGCGGCTTTGCGTTGTTGGTGCCGGGTATTCGGGCGCGCGCATTTCAAGCCATCAAATCCCGCGTGCGGTTTGCGCAGTTTGAAATGGGACCACAGGGTCAACCGGGCCCGCGTCACAACGGGCCGGATGACCGCGTCATCGACGGCGAGTTTGAGGCCGTTGATCCAGACAAGCGCCCAACCCACGATGCATCCGGCTGGACACGGCATTGAGCAACCTGCGGCTGCCTGATATGCCTTGCTGCAATTAGAGTTGAGGAGACTTCAGATGGCCGAAAACGAAACACCACAAGACGCAGCACCGCAAAAGCCAGCGCAGCCGCCCGTCGTGACGAACCGGATTATCGCGCAATATGTGCGTGATATGTCGTTCGAAAACATTCTGGCCCAGAAAGGCATCACTGGCGATGCGACCCCTGATATTCAGGCCCGTGTTGACGTCGACGCCCGCAAGCGCGGTGCAGATGATCAGTATGAGGTCATCACCAAGCTGAACATTACCAGCAAGACCAAGGAAAAGGGCGAGACGCTGTTCGTTCTGGAACTGGATTATGCTGGCGTATTCCAGATTGGCGGCGTGCCTGATGACCAAATGGGTCCGTACCTGATGATCGAATGCCCGCGTTTGGTATTCCCATATGTGCGTAAACTGGTCGCTGATCTGACACGCGAAGGCGGCTTTCAGTCGCTGAACCTAGAACAGTTCGACTATGTCGCGCTGTACCGTGCAAAGCTGGCTGCCCAGATCGAAGCGCAGAAAAAGATGCAGGCTGAACAGCCAGTTAACTAACTAAGGCGGGCAACTAAACCTGGCTTAGCCCAGCCGTTTCCACAACGCACCGTCGCCCAGTTTCGCTACAAAAGCATCATGGGCGGCGGTTTCCTCTGCACTTAGCCGAGAGGGCAGGGGCGTTTCACGCGGCGCAGCGCGCCATGCTGTGTTTGTGCCTGCGGTATCTGATTTGTTCGACTTTGCGGACAGGGCAAAGTCAGGCTGACGACCACCAATCAGTTCCAGATAAACTTCAGCCAGAATTTCACTATCAAGCAGCGCGCCGTGAAGGGTGCGCGCGTCGTTGTTGATGCCAAACCTGCGGCACAGCGCGTCAAGCGATGCCGGAGAGCCGGGGAAACGGCGCCGGGCGATGGCCAGCGTATCTAGCGCGCGGTCCATAGCGATAAGCGGCTTTTTGACCCAGCCGAGCTCCGCATTCAGGAATTTCATATCGAATGCAGCGTTATGGATAATCAGCTTGGCGTCGTCGCCAATGAAATCCAGAAAGTCTTGGGCGATAGTAGCGAACAAGGGCTTATCACGCAGAAAATCGTCACCAAGGCCGTGCACTTCGAACGCACCCTGCGGCATGGATCGCTGCGGGTTGATATATTGGTGATAGGTGCGGCCCGTGGGCATGTGGTTTATCAGCTCAACCGCGCCGATTTCGACAATGCGATCGCCGTCTTCAGGCTCGAAACCGGTGGTTTCAGTGTCTAGAACGATTTCACGCATGCGATTTCCCCGTCAGATCGAAGATCAGGTTTTGCACGGCACGGCGGGTGTCGTCCAGTGTCAGCGTTTCAATCACGACGTCTGCGCGGGCGCGCTTTTCGGCGTCGGGCATTTGACGGCCAAGGATCATGTCAAAGGTGTCCTGTGTCATCCGAGGCCGCGCCATCACACGCGCAGCTTGCACATCCGCAGGGGCCGAGACGACAAGGACCGTATCCAGCCAAGTATCTGCACCCGTCTCAAACAAGAGCGGGATATCGAGCAGGGCGAGCGGGCCAGTTTGTTCTGCGATGAAAGCGTCGCGATCAGCTTTAACCAGTGGATGAACGATGTTTTCCAAGGTTTTCAAATGTGATGGGTCAGTGTTCAACACGTCTTTCAGCGCTGCGCGAGAGACGGCACCGTCAATTACAGCAGACGGAAAGACCTTGCCTATTGGACCAACTGCAGCGCCACCAACGTCATATAGGCGATGCACCGCGGCATCGGCGTCCCAGACGGGCACACCAGCATCCCGGAACATATCTGCCGTCGTGCTTTTGCCCATACCAATGGACCCGGTCAGTCCCAGCAGATGGGTCATGCCAGAACGGCAGCCCGGAGGGCGTCGTCAACCTCTGGCCGTTTGCCGAACCACCGCTCGAACCCCGGGACGCCTTGATGCAAGAGCATGCCAAGGCCATCGACCGTGACGCAGCCCATGGCAACGGCCATTTGCAGCAAAGGCGTTTGTAGCGGGGAATAGACGATATCAGTAACAACGGTGCCAGACTGCAAGCCATCAAGCGGAATGCGCAACGCAGGTTGTCCCGTCATCCCGAGCGAGGTTGTGTTGATGACAATTGCCGCGTCTTCAACGACGCTACCGACCTGCACCCAGTCCACGATACGAATACGTTGGCCAAAATCCGCCTTCAACGCCTCTGCCTTGGCGCGGGTGCGGTTCGCCAGCAGAATTTGCGGCACCCCAGCGTCTGCCAGAGCGACGATAATCGCACGCGCCGCGCCGCCTGCACCCAGCACGAGCGCGGGGCCGGATTTCGGATCCCAATTCGGCGCGCCTTGGCGCACGTTGGACATGAATCCGTAACCATCTGTATTGTCGGCAAAAATACTACCATCATCGCGGAATGTCAGCGTATTTGCGGCACCGATCAGGGTGGCGCGGTCGGATTGATGATCGGCAATCTGCAGAACGGCAGTTTTGTGCGGCAATGTGACGTTCGCGCCAACGAAACCCATGCGGGGCAGGGTGCGCACGACCCGTTCCAAATCACCCTCTGCCACATGCAGGGGGACGTAGTCACCGCGTAGATCATAGCGGCGCAGCCAATGCTTGTGCATCAGCGGCGAGCGAGAGTGGCCGATCGGGTTTCCGATCACGCCGGCGAGGGGGATATCTGGTCGGGTCATGCTGGCAATGTTCCGCGCAACGTCAGATATGACAAGAGCTCTAGCAGCGGCAGACCAAGGATATTGAAATAATCCCCCTCGATGCGATGAAAGAGCCGCACTCCCTCTGCCTCTACCTGGTAGGCACCGACGCAGTGGCGGACCTCTTCCCAATTGCGGGTAACATAGTCGCGCAGGTAGGCGTCGCTGGCATCGCGCATATGCAGGCGAACGACGCCGACGTGGCGCCATATCGGCTTGCCGTTCTCATAGATGACCGCAGCGGACAAAAGCTGGTGCACGCCGCCACGCAATTCGGAAAGCTGGGCAATCGCATCGTCGGTGCTGGTGGGTTTCGACAGGATGTTAGAGCCATGCGCCAAGATCTGATCGCAGCCAATCACAAGCGCGCCGGGGTTGCGGGCCGAGACTTTTGCGGCTTTCATCTCTGCCAAGGCGTCGGCAATGTCGCGCGGAGAGGCCCCTTCGGCGCGTAAAGCGTCGCGCATTGCATCTTCGTCAACGCGCGGGGTGGCGGTTGTGAAACTGACACCGGCATTGCGTAAAAGCGTGGCGCGGATTGTCGACCCGCTCGCCAAAATCAGGGGTTCAGGCATGTGGAAAACTCCTGGACAAGTTGTGGTTCATATTGGGGGCGAAGCGACCGCGGCGTTGGTTCAATGAAAACGGACCTTGGGAAGGTGGATAGAATTCACATTCATGAACAAGTTCCTAACTTGGGGACGGGATAAAGGGCCCATGTGCGCAAGTCACGTGGTTTGGACGAGTCAAGTGTGAAGATAGTGTAAATCTTAGCGAGGATGATCAAATATCCTGTTGTTAAATATAAATAAAATTTTGAACCCAACGTCAAGTTACAGTTGAATTTAGACAAGTGAAGTGGGGATAAGTCTGCGGATGAACATTTAATCCACAGATTCTGGGCTTACCTATAACATCATCATCTTTTCTTTCTTTCTTTATTCTTTAAGGAAGTCAGGGCACCGAGCGGGGATAAGATCATGGACTGGCTAGCGCCTTACTACTCTTGGATCAAAGCATTGCATGTGATGGCAGTGCTGGCTTGGATGGCAGGCTTGTTCTATCTGCCGCGCTTGTTTGTCTATCACGCAGAGAAAGCAGAACCCGGGTCGGAACTTGATCTGACATTCCAAGTCATGGAAGCAAAACTGCTGCGGGTGATTATGAACCCTGCGATGATCACGGCATGGATCTGCGGGCTTTTGATGATTGGTATGGGCGGTTTGGATTTTGGCGCTGTCTGGGGCTGGGCAAAGCTGGGTGCTGTGATTGCAATGACTGCGGCCCACATGTGGATGGCCGCGCGGCGCAAGGACTTTGCTGAGGGGCGCAATACACGGTCTGGGCGGGTCTACCGGATTGCGAATGAAGTGCCGACGCTCTTGATGGTCGTCGCGGTTATCGCCGTCATTGTCAGGCCGTTCTAAGCTACGTTGACTTTTGATGATTTTCAAACTAGCTAACTGGGACGTAGCCCGTCCGGGCGTATTACGTAATCCCGACCTGACCTTTTTTAAAACGCCGTAAGCGGCGCTGGAACCTTGACCATGTCCGAACACCGTCTGAACCTTGCTGACCTGAAGGCCCAAAGCCCCAAGGATCTTTTGGCGATGGCTGAAGAGCTGGAAATCGAAAACGCTTCGACGATGCGTAAAGGCGATATGATGTTCGCCATTTTGCGCGAGCGTGCTGATGAGGAATGGTTGATCGGCGGCGACGGTGTTCTGGAAGTTTTGCAGGACGGTTTCGGATTTCTGCGCTCGCCAGAAGCAAACTATCTGCCGGGGCCTGACGACATCTACGTCTCTCCCGACATGATCCGCCAGTATTCGCTGTCGACGGGCGATACTGTTGAGGGGACCATGAAGGAACCCAATGATAATGAACGGTATTTTGCGCTTAAGACGGTTGAAAAGATCAACTTTGAAGACCCGGAAAAAACCAAACACAAGGTTGCTTTCGAGAACCTGACGCCGCTTTATCCGGATGAGCGACTGAAGATGGAAGTCGATAGCGAGCACGATAAGAAGGACCGATCTGCACGTATTATCGACCTTGTGTCGCCGATCGGTAAGGGTCAGCGTTCGCTGATTGTTGCACCGCCGCGGACCGGTAAAACTGTGCTGTTGCAGAACATCGCGCACTCGATTGAGAAGAACCATCCTGAGATTTATCTGATCGTTCTTTTGATCGACGAACGCCCCGAAGAAGTTACAGATATGCAGCGCAGCGTGAAGGGCGAGGTCGTGTCCTCTACCTTTGACGAGCCGGCAACGCGGCACGTTGCTGTGTCCGAAATGGTGATCGAAAAGGCAAAGCGGCTGGTCGAGCATAAGCGCGACGTCGTCATCTTGCTTGATTCGATTACGCGTTTGGGTCGTGCATTCAACACAACTGTGCCCTCGTCCGGTAAGGTTCTGACCGGCGGCGTCGACGCGAATGCGCTTCAACGCCCCAAGCGGTTCTTTGGTGCTGCGCGGAATATCGAAGAGGGTGGGTCGCTGACGATTATTGCGACGGCGCTGATCGACACAGGTAGCCGGATGGATGAAGTGATCTTTGAAGAATTCAAAGGTACGGGTAACTCTGAAATCGTGTTGGATCGCAAAGTCGCTGATAAGCGGGTCTTCCCTGCGATGGATATTTTGAAATCCGGCACTCGGAAAGAAGAGCTGTTGGTCGAAAAGTCGGATCTGGCGAAAACTTATGTTCTGCGGCGCATTTTGAACCCGATGGGCACAACAGATGCGATTGAATTTCTGATCGGAAAGCTGAAGCAGACGAAGACCAATGCTGACTTCTTCGATTCGATGAACACCTGATCCCTTATTCCTGACAACAGGTTACCTCATGGATACGATTTATGCGCTCGCTACGGCCCCTGGCCGGGCGGGCGTTTCCGTTTTCAGACTGTCCGGTCCCAGAGCATCTGATATTGCTGTCTTAATGGTAGGGAGCGTTCCAGAAGCTCGGGGACTGCGGCGCGTACGGAATGGCGATGGCGAGATCTTGGATGAAGCGCTGATTTTGCGATTTGCGCAAAACCGGAGCTTCACTGGCGAGGAAGTCGTTGAATTTCACTTACACGGGAGTGTCGCTGTCGCTGCGGCAGTTTCCAATCGTTTTGCGTCACTCGGTGCTCGACTTGCGGAGCCGGGTGAATTTACGCGCCGTGCGTTGGAAAACGGTCGACTTGATCTGGCACAAGTTGAAGGTCTGGCCGACCTGATCGACGCAGAAACCGAAGCTCAGCGGAAGCAGGCTTTGGCGGTATTCAGCGGTGTCCTTGGCGATCTGGCTGAGACATGGCGTAAAGATTTGATACGGGCAGCGGCATTGGTTGAAGCGACAATAGATTTTGTCGACGAGGACGTGCCGGTCAACGTTTATCCAGAAGTTAATGCGCTACTTGATCGCACAACATCTGCGATGTCGCAGCAAATTATAGGCGTTGGTGCTGCGGAACGGATTCGGAACGGTTTTGAAGTTGCGATTGTCGGTCGGCCTAATGTTGGAAAATCTACGCTGCTGAACCGGTTGGCGGGGCGTGCTGCGGCCATTACGTCCGAAGTTGCGGGTACGACAAGAGATATCATCGAAGTCAGAATGGATCTGGGCGGGTTGCCTGTCACTCTTTTGGATACTGCGGGTATGCGAGAGACGGACGATATTATCGAATCCCTTGGGGTTCAGCTGGCACTGGATCGTGCGCAGTTGTCGGATTTGCGTGTTTTTCTGATCGAAGAAGATCGAGATCTGCCGCTTGAACCTCTGGAAAACGATATCGTTGTGCGCGCAAAGGTGGACGACGGTGGCGAGGGGGTCTCTGGTTTGACTGGGCACGGCGTCGATGAACTTGTTCAGAAGATCACAAGTGTTCTATCTCAACTTAGTGCGGGGGCGGGAATTGCGATCCGCGATCGCCACCGGCATGCTATGGAAAAGGCCCTTGTTTCTATACGCGCGGCGGAGGAGCTTATTGTTGCCGATGGCCCGCCGGATTTGATCGCTGAAGACCTTCGGTCAGCAACGCGTGCGGTTGACATGATCGTCGGGCGGGTAGATGTAGAGGACCTTCTAGACGAGATTTTTAGCAGTTTTTGCATCGGGAAATGAGGTGTTTCACGTGAAACATTTTGACGTAATTGTGGTGGGCGGTGGCCATGCTGGCTGTGAGTCGGCATTAGCTGCTGCACGTGCCGGTGCTAAAACTGCGCTAATAACGATGTCGATTGCCGGTATAGGGGTCATGTCGTGTAATCCTGCGATCGGCGGCCTTGGAAAAGGACACCTCGTTCGTGAAGTAGACGCACTTGGTGGCGCAATGGGGCGCGTTGCTGACGTGTCCGGTATTCAATTTCGATTATTGAACCGCACGAAAGGGCCTGCCGTTCAAGGTCCACGGACCCAGTCTGACCGCGTTCTGTATAAAAACGCGATGCAGGCGGTGACGATGTCGCAACAAAATCTGACGATCATTGAAGGCGAGGTCGTCGACTTTACGCCTAGTATTGATGGTCTTGAATCTGTGCGACTTGCCGATGGTACTGAAATTTCGACGAAGTCAGTTGTTCTGACCACCGGAACATTTCTACGCGGCGTCATCCATATCGGGGATAAAAAGCACGAAGGCGGACGCATGGGCGACCAAGCCGCCGTTCGTATGGCAGAGCGCCTAGATGACATGGGTTTGCAGATGGGTCGCCTCAAGACTGGCACTCCCCCGCGCCTTGATGGCAAAACGATAAATTGGGAATCCCTTGATCGCCAAGATGGTGACGCTGATCCTGTTCTTTTTTCGTTTTTGAAGCCCGGAAAGCTTGCTCGTCAGATTTCGTGTGGTGTTACCCACACAACGCCACATACGCATGATATCATTCGGAAAAACCTAGATAGATCTGCCATGTACGGGGGGCATATTAGCGGTGTTGGGCCACGGTACTGTCCTTCAATCGAAGACAAAGTAACGAGGTTTGCGGATAAATCATCTCATCAGATTTTCTTGGAGCCTGAAGGGCTTACAACGGATGTCATCTATCCCAATGGAATTTCCACGTCACTTCCGATAGATGTTCAAGAAGAATATGTGCGATCGATTCCCGGTTTAGAGAAAGCGATTATTCAACAACCGGGTTACGCAATTGAATATGACTACGTGGATCCGCGTAATCTTACCGCTGGGTTGGAATTGCGTGCATGCCCGGGGCTGTTCCTTGCTGGGCAAATTAACGGCACGACAGGCTATGAGGAGGCGGCGGCTCAGGGTCTTGTGGCGGGGCTTAATGCTGCACGCCGCGCATTGGGTCAATCTGATGTCGTGTTTAGCCGGGCAACTTCTTACATCGGGGTCATGATCGACGATTTGACAACCAAGGGCGTTACAGAGCCATACCGGATGTTTACATCTCGTGCAGAATTTCGACTCGCTTTGCGTGCCGATAATGCTGATCAACGTCTAACACCGGTTGGCAGGGACCTTGGTTTGGTAGGGGAGGGCAGGTGGGCCGCCTTCGCAACTAAAATGTCCGACATCAAAGTAGCGACAGAGTCCCTTGAAGGCATAAGTTTTTCAGGATCCGAGCTCGCTGAAGCTGGAATTAACGTTAACCCCGACACGCCACGACGTTCTGCATTGTCGGCACTGTCGCTCGCCGACTTCGAATTTGAGACACTTCAGCGGTTACGACCCGAGACGGGTGGAATTTTGCCTGTTGTAGGACGCCAGATTCGGAATGATGCGCTTTATGCTCATTATATCAAGCGGCAACAGCGCGACATTGATGCGTTGCAGCGCAACGAGGCTATGATAATACCGGTTGGGTTTTCGTTCGAAAAGCTGTCAGGCTTGTCGAATGAGCTTAAGCTAAAACTTAACAGGACGTTGCCGCGCAACATGGCTCAGGTTAATCAGATGGAAGGGATGACACCGGCAGCAGCGCTTCTGATTGCCGCGGCTCTTCAGCGGGAAACACTTAGGGATGCTATTTGATGGAATTGGGTGCGCCACTTCGCGATGTTTCACGTGAAACAATCGACCGCCTAGAGCACTATCAAAGCCTGCTCCTTAAGTGGACAGACAAGATTAATCTGATCGCACCGTCCACCATTTCGACCTCATGGGAACGACATGTGGTCGATTCTGCGCAGATTTTTCACCTCTTATCATCCGGCTCGACCAAACTTACAGATATTGGCAGTGGTGGGGGGCTCCCAGGTATAGTCGTTGCGATTCTTGCCAAGGAAAAGATGCCGTTATTGCAGTCCGTTCTTGTAGAAAGTGATCAACGAAAAGCGGTTTTTCTACGCACCGTAGTACGAGAGTTGGGATTATCGGTATCAGTGAAAGCTGATCGCATCGAAAATGTAACCGAGACCGGAGCAGATGTATTAACCGCAAGAGCGCTAGCACCGCTACCTAAACTTCTATCCTATGCGGTGCAGTTGCTGAAACCTGATGGAATCGCATTATTCCAAAAAGGTAGAACATTTGAAGATGAAATTTCTCAGGCACGCGATGCCTGGGATTTCAGTATCGACCTCTATCCAAGCCATACTGATCAAGAAGCCCGTATTCTGCAGATCAAGGATATCCGCCGTGCCACTAAATGACCAAATCAACGCGAGAATAATCGCTGTGGCCAACCAAAAGGGCGGCGTCGGTAAAACTACGACGACCATCAATCTTGGAGCTGCCTTAGCCGAGCAAGGACAAAACGTACTTTTGATCGACCTCGATCCCCAAGGGAATGCGTCCACGGGGCTGGGGATCACCGCAGATCGGCGCGGCGTGACCACATATGATTTTCTTGTTGGGGACGCGTCTCCGTCAGAGGCCATTCAGTCCACGACCTTTACAAATTTGTCCATCATCCCTGCGACGACCGATCTTAGTTCTGCCGACATCGAATTGATTTCAAACGAAAAACGGTCATTCCTACTTTTTGACGCATTGCGCCAACTTCCGATGGACGCATTCGCCTTTGATTACATTTTGATTGATTGCCCACCCTCTCTCAACATCCTAACCGTGAACGCAATGGTCGCAGCGCACGCGGTCATCGTCCCCCTGCAAAGTGAATTCTTTGCGCTTGAGGGGCTGTCGCAACTTATGCTGACTATTCGGGAAGTGCGGCAAACAGCAAACAAATCGTTGCGAATAGCGGGCGTCGTTCTGACAATGTACGACCGCCGAAACAACCTCTCCCAACAGGTCGAAGCCGACGCACGGGAAAACCTCGGTGGGCTTGTCTATACAACGGTCATCCCGCGCAATGTTCGACTAAGCGAAGCGCCTTCCTATTCTTTGCCCGCCTTAGCGTATGATAGTAACTCGGCTGGGTCCCAAGCCTACCGCGAACTCGCATTAGAGGTCATGGCAAAGGATAACATTCATTTGAAAAGGGTCAGCTAATGGCGACGCCTCCCAAATCACGCGGTTTAGGCCGTGGACTCTCGGCATTGATGGCAGATGTAGCGGTTGATCAGCCATCTGACACCACATCGGCACCACGCCGTGCCGATATGATGGTGCCCGTAGAGCGGATTCGCCCAAACCCGGATCAGCCGCGCCGCACTTTCGAACCCAATGCACTGTCTGATCTGGCTGATTCTATACGCGAAAAGGGTGTGATTCAGCCACTTATCGTTCGTGTTGCGCCGGAAGACCCAAATCTGTTCGAGATTGTCGCGGGTGAACGACGCTGGCGCGCATCGCAGATGGCGCAGCTCCATGAACTGCCGGTCCTGATCAGAGACTTCAATGATACCGAAGTCCTCGAAATTGCTATCATCGAGAACATTCAGCGCGCCGATCTGAACCCCGTGGACGAGGCTGCAGGATATCGCCAGCTCATGGATCGTTTTGGCCATACGCAGGAACAGCTCGCAACTGCGCTTGGCAAAAGTCGCAGCCATATCGCCAATCAGATGCGGCTTTTGCAGCTTCCGACCGAAGTGTTAGATTGGCTGTCCGACGGCAAGCTGACCGCAGGCCACGCAAGGACTCTTGTGGGGCATCCGGACGCGAAAACGCTGGCGCAGCAGATCATCGGGAAACAGATGTCCGTTCGCGAAGCGGAGCGGCTGACGAAAAAAGGTCCGGCCGCAGGGCGCAGTAGTTCCCAGCCGCGGAACAAGGAAAAAGATCCTGACACCGTTATGCTCGAACGTGAACTGTCTGCTGCGCTCGGCATGGGCGTGACGATTGATCATGCCGCCGGGCAAGAGGGCGGTAAGCTGACGATTTCCTACAAGACGTTGGCGCAACTAGATGACCTGATGCGCCAACTGACTGGCGATTAATCCGCTAAGATTTCGCGCAGGACTCCGTTCAGCACCGGGCGTCCTGCATCCGTCACGCGCAGTCGTTCGGCGTCGTCCGCGACAAATCCCAAATGGATAAGGTCCCGAATGCGTTTGGCATCTGTGTCGATGCCGTTGGCCGCAAGCCGCGCTTTGTCCAGACCTTCGCGCAATCGCAGCCCCATCAGCAGCAACTCAGTACGGTGGTCACCCGCTGATACGATATCGCGGGGGTCTTCACCCATTCCAGTCCGTTCTACCTGAGAAAGCCACGTTGTTGGGGCCAACGGCGTCGATGTAGACCAACGGGTGTCGTCAAGCGTCAGTCGGCCCTGCGCACCTGGGCCGATCCCGACATAGTCACCAGACTGCCAGTAAATCCGATTGTGAATGCTGGACGCACCCGGCCGCGCATGGTTCGACACTTCGTATCCATCAAAACCAGCCGCGCCACACATGTCCTGTGTCATCAGGTACAGGTCCGCCCCAAGGTCGTCACTGGGTAGGCCGGACAGATGTCCAGCGGCGGCACGGGCACCAAATACTGTCCCGTCCTCAATGGTAAGCTGGTAAAGCGACAAGTGATCCACAGCCATCGAAAGGGCCTGCGATAACTCGGATTTCCAGTCCGCTAAAGATTGGTCCTGCCGCGCATAGATCAAATCAAAACTGACGCGATCGAACACGCTGCGCGCAATATCAAAAGCGGTATAGGCTTCTTGCGCCGAATGCATCCGCCCCAGCCGCCGCAAGTCGCCGTCGTTCAACGCCTGAACGCCAAGGGAAACGCGGTTGACGCCCGCATCACGGTACCCCGCAAAACGACCTGCCTCAACAGAGGTCGGATTAGCCTCTAGTGTAATCTCGATGTCATTGGCTGCGGGCCAGCTGGCCCGGATCTGGCGCAGGATCGAATCCACCAGATCGGGGGACATCATGCTAGGTGTGCCGCCGCCAAAAAACACAGACTGCAAAACCCGGCCTTCGGTTTGCGCTGCAAGACGCTTAATCTCGCTCAGGTATGCAGCTTCCCAACGTGCCTCGTCGATGTTTGCTACTACGTGAGAGTTGAAGTCGCAGTAGGGGCACTTTGCCTTGCAAAAAGGCCAATGCAGATACAGCCCAAAGCCACCTGAACGCCAATCGTCTGCTGGGATAAAATCAGGCAAAACAACCCGCCAGCAGCTTGGCAAAGGCGTCAGCGCGATGGCTGATCTTGTTCTTTTCCCAGCGATCCATCTCGCCGAATGTCACAGCATAGCCTCCGGGCTGAAATATAGGGTCATATCCGTGCCCTTGATCACCGCGTGCAGGCCAGACGATTTGCCCGGGCATAAGGCCGGGGAATACCTCGTCATGACCATCCGGCCAGGCCAGTACAAGCGTACAGCAGAACTGCGCTGTGCGCGGGGCAGGGGCATCTACGGCCTCTAGCTCGTCCCAGGCACGTTGCATGGCCATTCCAAAGTCGCGGCCGTTCGGCGTTTCGGCCCAATCGGCGGTGTAAACGCCCGGCGCGCCGCCTAGACCGTCGATCATCAGGCCACTGTCGTCGGCCAGCGCTGGAAGTCCCGTCGCCTTGGCTGCAGCGTGCGCCTTGATCCGGGCATTGCCGACAAAAGTCGTTTCGGTCTCGTCCGGTTCTGGTAGCCCATGATCGGCATTAGAGGTCAGTGTGACACCGTAAGGCGACAGCAGGTCCGCAATTTCTTCTAGCTTGCCATTATTGTGAGTGGCGATGACCAGTTCTTTTCCTTCAAACTTCCTCATTTCACGGCGTCCAATTGAACGCGGTTCAAGGCGGTGATGCCGGCGCCTGCAAGGTCCAACAGATTGTCCATCTGGCCCCGGCTAAAGGTCGCGCCTTCAGCAGACATCTGCACTTCGACCAACTTGCCAGCGGTCATGATGAAATTGCCGTCAACGCCCGCTTCGGAATCCTCGGGATAGTCTAAGTCCAAGATCTCTTGCCCGGCATAGATGCCGCAGGAAATGGCTGCGACCGGATCGACCAGCGGATCACTGATCACGATACCAGCCTTCATCAACTGGTTCACAGCCAGCTTCAATGCGACCCAGCCCCCCGTGATCGCGGCACAGCGCGTGCCGCCGTCCGCCTGGATGACATCGCAGTCCACGGTGATCTGACGCTCGCCAAGGGCGACACGGTCCACACCAGCCCGCAGAGAGCGCCCAATCAGGCGCTGGATCTCTTGTGTGCGGCCACTTTGGCCATTCTTCGCCTCGCGCCGCATCCGAGTATGCGTGGCACGTGGTAACATGCCGTATTCAGCCGTGACCCAACCAAGGCCAGAGTTCTTCAGAAACTGCGGAACGCGTTCGTCAATCGTTGCTGTGCACAGGACATGCGTATCACCCATGCGGATCAGACAGGACCCTTCCGCGTGACGCGTAACGCCAGTTTCGATGCTGACTTCACGCATTTGATCGATCTTACGGCCGGATGGGCGCATGGGATGGGTCCTTTCTAGGTTGCGTTCGTCGGATACGCCGCCCATCTATGAAATCCAAGCCCGATTGACGCCGCGTGCCGACACGCTTTAATGACATCGCCTTGAATTGGATGCCCATGACGCACCGAACGCCCCTTATCGACGACATGAACGCCCGTTCGCGCGAGGTGTTTCGACGCATTGTCGAAGGCTATCTGGAAACGGGTGCCCCAGTCGGGAGCCGTACGTTGACGCGCACCTTATCCGAACAGGTCAGCGCAGCGACGATCCGCAACGTGATGAATGATCTGGAATACTTGGGACTGCTCGGCAGTCCGCATGTTTCTGCTGGGCGGGTACCGACGCAATTGGGGTTGCGGATGTTCGTCGATGGCCTGCTCGAGGTTGGCGATTTGTCTGGCGAAGATCGCTCACGGATCGACCAGACCCTAGGCAGCGGCGATGATGACGTCGGCGCGATGCTGGACCGCGTGGGTTCTGCCCTATCAGGCGTGACGCAGGTTGCGAGTCTGGTCCTAACGCCAAAGCATGAAGCCCCAATCCGCCATATCGAATTTGTTTCGCTGTCCGCAACAAGGGCGCTTGTCGTTTTGGTCTTTGCCGATGGTCACGTGGAAAACCGCCTTTTCACGCCGCCAACCGGTCAAACCCCAAGCTCTATGCGCGAGGCCGCGAATTTTCTAAATGCCATCGCAGAGGGGCAAACCCTGTCCACCCTAGGGGGTGTCATCACCCGAGAGATCAAAGCCCGCCGACGCGAAATTGACGTGCTGGCAGCAGAGCTGGTCCAGTCGGGGGCCGTGCTGTGGGAAAATGAGGGCGAGCAGAATGAGCGTTTGATCGTCCGCGGCCGCAGTAACCTGCTGGGTGATGGCGATCAGGCGGGGGATATTGACCGTATCCGCAGCCTCTTTGACGATCTTGAACGCAAACGTGATATTGCGCAGTTCCTTGAATTGGCAGAGGACGGCGACGGCGTTCGCATTTTTATCGGGTCCGAAAACAAACTTTTCTCACTTTCGGGTTCCTCTTTGGTCGTTTCTCCTTATATGAACGCCGACCGTAAGATCATCGGCGCCGTGGGCGTCATTGGTCCGACAAGGCTGAATTACGGGCGCATCGTGCCCATCGTGAATTATACCGCACAGCGGGTCGGCCAGATGATCGCCGACCGCACCTGACAGGAAGTGACAATGTCCGACGAAAACACTGAACCGATGTCCCTTGATGATCTGGCCGCCGAAGGCGACGCCATGGACGCCGCAGGCGACGACGTTCTGGCTCGTATCGCTACGATCGAGGCCGAGCGTGACGACATGCGTGACAAATTCATGCGTGCGCTCGCCGATGCGGAAAATACCCGCAAGCGCGCCGACCGGGACCGCAAAGAGGCCGAGAACTACGGCTCCTCCCGCATGTCGCGCGATCTGCTGCCGGTCTATGACAACCTGCGCCGCGCCCTTCAGTCGGCTGAAGAGGCAGAGAAAGCCGTGAACGCTGCCCTGCTGGAAGGCGTGGAGCTGACGATGCGCGAGCTGATTTCCGTCTTTAAGAAGCATGGCATCGACCCAATCGTGCCCGAGGTTGGCGATAAGTTTGATCCGAACGTGCACCAAGCAATGTTCGAGGCACCTGTCCCTGGCACCAAAGCTGGCCACATCATTCAGGTCTCGACCGAAGGTTTCATGCTGCACGATCGCCTGCTGCGCCCTGCACAGGTCGGCGTATCGTCGATGCCAGCAAGCTAAGGTTTCGCCGCGCGTTGCGCGGCGATCGGCCGGGGGCTTTGCCCCCGGACCCCCAAGGTATTTAGAACCAGAAGAAGTTTAGGACACCAACTGCGCCGTTATCCTATTTTCCTGTTCCAGACAGTAATTCCCGCAACTCGTATACTAATGCCAGCGCGTCTTTTGGTGTCAGATCGTCTGGCATAATATCGCGCAGGCGATCTTCGATCATAGATTGTTTCACGGGCGCGTGCGCCGGTGCTGGCGGTGTCGCTGCAAACAGCGGCAGGTCGTCGATGACAGCGCGGCGCGCGGTACCGCCTTCGCGTTCGCCTTTTTCAAGCGCCTCAAGCACAACTTTTGCCCGCGCCACCACGACCGGTGGAAGGCCCGCCAGCCGCGCCACTTGGACGCCATAGCTGCGGTCAGCGGTGCCTTTCTTGACCTCATGCAAGAATATGACGTCGCCATCCCATTCTTTGACGCTAACCGTGGCATTGTCGACACCGTCAAGTTTAGCGGAAAGGCTGCTCATCTCGTGATAGTGGGTCGCAAATAGGGCGCGGCAGCGGTTCACGTCGTGTAGGTGTTCAAGCGTCGCCCATGCAATCGATAGACCGTCGTAAGTCGCGGTGCCGCGGCCGATTTCATCCAAGATGACCAAGGCGCGGTCATCGGCTTGGTTTAAGATCGCTGCGGTTTCGACCATCTCGACCATAAAGGTTGATCGTCCGCGTGCCAGATCGTCCGACGCGCCGACGCGGCTGAAGATTTGGCTGACGATGCCGATATGCGCTGACGCGGCAGGAACGAAGGCCCCGATTTGTGCGAGGACGGCAATTAAGGCGTTCTGGCGCAGGTACGTCGATTTACCCGCCATGTTCGGACCGGTTAGCAGCCAGATTGGCGTTTCAGTCAGTTCGCAGTCGTTGGCAACGAAAGGCGTGCCGGACTTGCGAAGCGCCTCTTCGACGACAGGGTGCCTGCCGCCGATAATGTGAAACGCGCGGCTGTCGTCGATCACAGGGCGCACCCAGCCATCTTGCCGCGCCATATGCGCGAAGGAGGCAGCAAGGTCGATTTCTGCTATGGCACGGGCGAGTTGACCTAACGCAGCCTGATGCGACAAAATCTGTGCCGAAAGGTTTGAATAGAGCCGCTTTTCGATGTCCAGCGCCTCTCCACCTGCGTTGAGGATGCGCGACTCAATTTCGTTAAGCTCAACAGTTGTGAAACGCACTTGGTTGGCAGTGGTTTGGCGGTGGATAAAGGTGTCGGACAGCGGCGGTGCCAACATCCGGTCTGCGTGGGCTGCCGTGGTTTCAATAAAGTAGCCAAGCACGTTATTATGCTTGATCTTCAATGCGTTGATGCCGGTATGTTTGATGAATTCCGCCTGCATTTGCGCAATCACGCTGCGGCCTTCGTCGCGCAACTGCCGCGCAGCATCTAGCGCTTCATCATAGCCTGGCGCGATGAACCCACCATCGCGGGCCAGCAATGGCGGCTCTGCGACAAGGGCGGCATCCAGAAGTGCAAGCAGTTCGTCTTGCCCGATAAGGTCACGCTGGGCAGTCGCGAGCAGGTCGGGCAATTCCGCTTTGCTGAGAGTCTGATGCAGGATCGCAGCTTGACCGATTGTATTGCGAATGGCGGCCATATCCCGCGGACCGCCGCGTTCTAGTGCTAGTCGCGACAGCGCGCGGTCCAGATCGTGGACGCTGCGCAGTTGTTCGCGCAGATCAGCCGTCATAGCTGAATTGTCACACAGCGCAGCAACCGCATCCTGCCGCGCAGTGATTACGCCCATACGGCGCGACGGGGCAGAGAGTCTGCGGTCCAGCAGGCGCGCCCCGGCGGCGGTGACTGTCCTGTCGATTGCGTCTAACAGCGATCCAGCGCGGCCACCGGCCATAGTTTGCGTCAGCTCTAGCGAGCGCCGTGTCGCGGCATCGATCTGCATGATCGCGGCGCGCTGTTCCTGTACCGGGGGGCGCAGCAGGGGCAGGTTGCCCTTTTGCGTGATCTCTAGGTACGCAGCGAGGCCCGCGAGCGCCGCCACCTCTGCCCGGCTGAAGCTCCCAAAAGCGTCGAGCGATCCGACGGCAAAGATATCGCACAGCCGCTTTTCGCCTTGCGTGCTATCGAATGCGGATCGCCCAAGCGGCGTCAGGCTGCCGCCAGCATCTTCGACGATGTCGCGAAATTCGGGTTCGGTGCCATCCGCGATCAACACTTCTTTGGGGGACAGGCGCGCCAGTTCTGGGCCAAGGTTCAGCACAGGGCATTCCATCACCCGCAACGCCCCGGTCGAGATATCGACCCAAGCCAGCGCCGTGATGTCGCGCACCTGCGCAATCGCCGCCAAAAAGTTATGGCGGCGCGCATCTAGCAGCGTGTCTTCGGTCAATGTGCCGGGCGTGACTAGCCGCACGACGTCGCGGTGCACAACGGATTTCGATCCGCGCTTTTTGGCCTCTGCGGGGTCTTCCATCTGCTCGCAGACAGCCACGCGAAATCCTTTGCGGATCAGCGTCAGCAAGTAGCCTTCAGCGCTGTGAACCGGCACGCCGCACATCGCAATATCATTGCCTAGATGCTTGCCGCGCTTTGTCAGTGCGATGTCCAGCGCGGCGGCGGCGGCGACGGCATCATCAAAGAACATCTCGTAGAAATCACCCATCCGGTAGAACAGGATGGCATCAGGATAGCCCTGTTTCAGGTCCAGATATTGCGCCATCATCGGCGTCACAGTCTCGGTCATAGCATCCCCCGGTATTGCGGTTTTGCTATCATCCGCGCGCCCGCGATGAAAGCCGTGCTTGAGCGGTGAAGGCACCCGCGCTACACCTGATCGTTCATGACCGGGAGGGGATCATATGACACGGCAAAAGATCACGCGCGAAGACGCACTTGGCTTTCACATCGCGCCAACCCCCGGCAAGTGGGAGGTAACGGCAACCGTACCCATGGCCACCCAGCGCGATCTGTCGCTGGCCTATTCCCCCGGCGTCGCGATTCCCTGTGAAGAGATTTTCGCGAACCCTGCGACGGCTTATGATTACACGAACAAGGGCAATCTGGTCGCTGTCATCTCTAACGGCACAGCCGTGCTTGGCCTGGGCAACCTTGGCGCGCTGGCGTCCAAGCCGGTGATGGAAGGCAAGTCGGTGCTGTTCAAGCGCTTCGCTGACGTCAATTCGATTGATATCGAGCTGGATACCGAAGACCCCGACGCATTCTGTAACGCTGTTCGGTTGATGGGGCCGACCTTTGGCGGCATTAACCTCGAGGATATCAAAGCTCCCGAGTGTTTTATCATCGAGCAGCGGCTCAAAGAGGAAATGGATATCCCCGTTTTCCACGACGACCAGCATGGCACCGCGGTGATCTGCGCCGCCGGACTGCTGAACGCGCTGCATATCAGTGGCAAAAAGATCGAAGATGTTCGCATCGTTCTAAACGGGGCGGGGGCGGCGGGTATTGCCTGCCTAGAGCTGCTGAAATCCATGGGCGCGACCCACGACAATTGCATCATGTGCGACACCAAAGGCGTGATTTATCAGGGCCGGACCGAGGGGATGAACCAATGGAAGTCCGCCCACGCGGCGAACACCCCGGCGCGTTCCCTAGCAGAGGCGATGAAGGACGCTGACGTGTTCCTAGGTGTCAGTGCAAAAGGGGCCGTTACCCCTGAAATGGTGTCTGATATGGCCCCGAATCCCGTGATTTTCGCTATGGCGAACCCTGACCCGGAAATCACCCCGGAAGAGGCGCACTCTGTACGCCCTGATGCTATCGTGGCCACCGGCCGCAGCGATTATCCCAATCAAGTCAATAACGTGCTGGGCTTTCCTTATCTGTTTCGCGGTGCCCTCGATATTCATGCCCGTGCCATCAATGACGAGATGAAGATCGCCTGCGCCCATGCCCTTGCGCAATTGGCGAGGGAAGACGTGCCAGAGGAAGTTGCCGTCGCTTATGGCAAAAAGCTGACCTTTGGCCGGGATTATATTATTCCTACGCCTTTCGATCCGCGCCTGATCCACCGCATTCCGCCTGCCGTTGCCAAAGCAGGCATGGCGACGGGTGTGGCGCGGCGCCCCATCATCGACATGGACGCCTACGAGGCGTCGCTCAAATCCCGTATGGACCCCACGGCGAACATGTTGCGTGGTCTTAATGCGCGGGCGCGGGCGGCACAGTCGTCTGTGATCTTTACCGAAGGCGACGATCCACGCGTGCTGCGCGCAGCCATCGCCTATCAGCGGCAGGGACTTGGAAAGGCGCTGGTCGTCGGGCGGACAAAAGACGTCGCCGACATGCTGCATGCAGAGGGGTTGTCTGACGCGATCGAAGAGCTGGAAGTCGTCAATGCGGCCAATACGCCGCATTTAGAGACGTATAAGGCATTCTTGTACGAGCGTTTGCAGCGCAAAGGTCACGACCGGCAGGACGTGCATCGCCTTGCCGCGCGTGACCGTCATGTCTTTGCCGCGCTAATGCTGGCGCATGGTCATGCGGATGGCATGGTGACCGGCGCGACGCGCAAATCTGCGCACGTGCTAGAACTGATCAACCACGTCTTTGACGCCGGCCCGCACGACGGTGCTGTTGGCGTAACGGCAGTGTTGAACCGGGGACGGATCGTGCTGATCGCGGATACGCTGGTGCATGAGTGGCCCGATCAAAATGACCTTGCCGATATTGCCGAGCGCGGCGCTGCCGTCGCACGGGATCTGGGACTAGAGCCGCGCGTTGCGTTCCTATCTTTCTCCACCTTCGGCTATCCGGTGTCCGAACGCGCCGAAAAAATGCATCAGGCACCCAAAGTGCTCGACGCACGCGGCGTTGATTTCGAATACGAGGGCGAGATGACAGTCGATGTCGCCTTGAACCCCGCAGCACAGGCGCATTATCCGTTTAGCCGCCTGACGGGGCCGGCGAACGTGTTGGTTGTTCCGGCTCGGCACTCGGCTTCGATCTCGGTAAAATTGATGCAGGAAATGGCAGGAGCGACGGTGATCGGGCCGATCCTGTCGGGCATCGACAAGCCGATCCAGATCTGTTCGACCGTCAGTACTGTTAATGATATTTTGAATATGGCGGTCATTGCCGCCTGTAAGGTGGGTTAAAAAATGGCGATCTGGAATCTGGGCTCGATCAACGTCGATACAGTCTTTTCGCTGCCGCATATGCCCAGCCCCGGCGAAACGCTGTCGTCCACGGCGCGGAACGTATTTCTGGGCGGCAAAGGCACGAATATGTCCGTTGCCGCCGCCCGTGCAGCTGCGATTGTCCACCATATCGGGGCCGTTGGTGATGACGGTGAATGGACCGTTGATCGCCTGATGGAATACGGCGTTGATACCCGGTTTATCGCTCGCGTTGATGAAGATACCGCGCAAGCCATGATTATGGTCGACCCGAAGGGCGAAAATATCGTGATCTTGCACCCAGGTGCCAATGTCGCGATCCCCCAGGCGATCTTGCAAGAAGCAATGGCCGAGGCCCAGACCGGCGATTGGCTGCTGATCCAGAACGAGACGAACCTACAACGCACGGCCGCGACGTTGGGAAAGCAGATGGGCCTGCAAGTCGCCTATGCCGCCGCGCCGTTCGATGCGGACCGGGTAAAGGCGGTGCTGCCTTACTTGAACCTGCTCTTTCTGAACGCTGTTGAAGCGGCTCAATTAGAACAAGCAACCGGCAAGCGCCCTCAGGACCTTGGGGTGCGCGATGTGATCATCACGCTTGGCGGCGATGGTGCCGATTGGTTTGGTCCGGAAGGGCATCGCCATTTTGACGCGGTTCCTGTGACTCCCGTTGATACGACGGGCGCTGGCGATACGTTCACGGGGTATGTGCTGGCGGGCCTCGATCGGGGGCATCCGATGGCGCAGGCCATCAATCTGGCAACGCGTGCCGCGGCGCTGATGGTCACGCGCCACGGTACAGCGGACGTCATCCCCGATTTAAAAGAGCTAGAGGATTTCAGACCCTAAAAAGCGGCTTAGTGATGGATAAACGGCGCATTCGCACCCCATAGCTGCTGCACACGCGCATCGCGACCACAGCCTTTGCGATAGAAATCGTAAGCATCGCTCTGGCGCTTTGCCCCACCGCGCGTCAACACAAGGCTCGTGCCTTTGTAATAGTCCTGATGGTAGGCCTCAGCACGGTAAAAGGTGGTGGCCTGCACAATGGGCGTCACGATTTGACGGCCAAGCGCTTGCTGTGCTGCGGATTTGGCAGCCACGGCGGTATCAGCCTGCGCCTGCGTCGTTACAAAAATTGCGGTGCGGTATTGGTTGCCACGATCGCAGAATTGGCCGCCAGCATCCGTTGGGTCAACGCTGCGAAAAAACAGGTCCATGATCTGGCGATAGCTGATGACGCTGTCGTCGAAGGGGATCATCACTGCCTCGTAATGGCCAGTGGATCCACGACCAACCTGACCGTAATTCGGGTTTTCCGTGCGCCCGCCGGTGTAGCCAGAGACCACGTCGCCGACGCCGGGTATGCTTTCAAAGTCGGATTCGACGCACCAGAAACAGCCGCCTGCAACGATGGCGGTTTGCTGAGCTGCCTGTGCGCCCAAGGGTGCGAGGCTTGCGACCGCGCCAATCGCAACGGTCAGCGCTGCAGATTTCAAAAGGTTGAATACTTTGGCCATGTCGGTCCCTCCGGTTTGGACCAAGGTGCATGGGCGCTGGAGGCAGAGCAAGCAATGCGCGGGCCGGTCACGCGGGTTTGAATGCCGCGTGACATGGAGGTTCGCAAATTGTGATGGAAATAACTGAAACTCTTTGAGCCGGGCTTTCGTGGATGAAAGCGTGAACGGCTTAAAGTTGCTCCGGGCTGTTTGTTTGTTACGCGTAGATGTGTTTCTAGCCTGCGCGTGACTTAAAGTATTTAACGATTTTTCGGTTAAGCCCCGCCTGCAGCAGATGTTGCAGGCGGGGTTGTTTTTATTTCAGGCGGCGGTTGCGCGCGGCCAGCAGTTTCAGACGTAGCGCGTTCAGCTGGATAAAGCCTTGGGCGTCCGTCTGGTCATATGCGCCGGCGTCGTCTTCGAATGTCACGTGCGCTTCGGAATACAGGCTGTGATCGGACCAGCGCGCGACGGTGCGGGCGGACCCTTTGTACAGCTTCACGCGGACGGTGCCGGTGACGTGCTCTTGGCTCTTGTCGATTAGGGCCTGCATCATCTCACGCTCTGGCGAGAACCAGAAACCGTTGTAGATCAGCTCTGCATAACGGGGCATGATGCTGTCTTTCAGGTGGCCAGCGCCGGAATCCAGCGTGATCTGTTCGATGCCGCGGTGCGCCTCGAGCAGGATAGTGCCACCGGGCGTTTCATAGATGCCGCGAGATTTCATACCGACGAAACGGTTTTCGACCAGATCAAGACGGCCAACGCCGTGCTTGCCGCCGAGTTCGTTCAGCTTTGTCAGGATCGTAGCGGGCGACATCGCCTCGCCGTTGATCGCAACGGCGTCGCCTTTTTCAAAGGTGATCTCGACCATCTCTGGCGTATCGGGGGCCTGCTCTGGATCGACGGTGCGCTGATAAACGTACTCTGGTGCCTCGTCAGCAGGGTTTTCCAGCACTTTGCCTTCGGAAGACGTGTGCAGCAGGTTCGCATCAACGCTGAACGGCGCTTCGCCGCGCTTGTCTTTGGCGACGGGGATTTGGTTTTGTTCTGCAAATTCCAGCAGCTTGGTGCGGCTGGTCAGATCCCACTCACGCCAAGGTGCGATAACCTTGATGTCGGGGTTCAGCGCATAGCAGGCCAGTTCGAACCGGACCTGATCGTTGCCCTTGCCGGTCGCGCCGTGGGCGACAGCATCGGCACCTTCCATGGCGGCGATTTCAACCAGACGCTTGGAAATCAGCGGGCGCGCGATAGAGGTGCCCAGCAGATAAAGGCCTTCGTACAGCGCGTTGGCGCGGAACATCGGGAAGACGAAATCGCGCACGAACTCTTCACGCAGGTCTTCGATGTGGATGCTGGACGCGCCCATCATCTCTGCCTTGGCGCGGGCTGGCTCCAGCTCCTCGCCTTGGCCCAGATCGGCGGTAAAGGTCACGACTTCGCAGCCGTATTCCGTTTGCAGCCATTTAAGGATGATAGAGGTGTCCAGACCGCCCGAATAGGCGAGGACGACTTTCTTAGGGGCGGTCATGGGCGCGGCCTTTTTGTCAATGTTACTTGACCCAGCGCGATACTGGTTTTCCGCAAAGGGGGCAAGGTTTGGCGGGCGCTGCCGCGCGACCAAAGCCCCCGCGCGTTACATACCTGCCAAATAATCCGCCAAAAACGCCGCATCACCCGCGTTTGCCATCAAATCAAGCGCGTTTTCCGGATCAATCCACAGTGCGGTATGGTTCGGTTCGGTTGGCAGGCTAATCCGGCGGACCGGGTGTGCGACGTAAACGTGGCACAGCTTTTCGGCAAAGCGGTCGTATTCCGGCATATATGTGAAACGGCGAAATGCGCCCAGCCGACGGGGGCGGGCGATGTGCCAGCCGGTTTCCTCGAACACTTCACGGTGCAGCGCGCGCAGGGGGCTTTCGCCGGGGTCAATACCGCCGCCCGGCAGTTGCAGTTCGTTATGCGGGGCACCCTGAAACGTCATCAGGATCGCGCCGTCGCGGGGCAAAATGACGTAAACGCCAGCCCGCAATCCGTAGTGCTGCCCAACTTTGGGCGTGCTGCCATACCGTCTGATCATGGCTCTCCCCTTGGACCAAAGCTTGCGGTCCCTATATGGTGTCGGTATGCCAAATCCGACCCTGTAAGGAAAGCCCATGACCCTTGGCTCTCGTATCGCGTGGGACGACACCGTCCTGCCGTTCCAACTTGACGCATCTGACATCCGTGGCCGTGTGGCCCGTTTGGACGGCGTATTAGAAGACGTGCTAAAGCAGCACGACTACCCCGCCTTGATCGAAGGGCTGGTCGCTGAAATGTGCCTGCTGACCGCGTTGATCGGTGAAACGATGAAGCTGCAGTGGAAACTGTCGCTGCAAGTGCGCGGATCGGGTGGCCCAGTGCGCCTGATTGCAACGGATTACTACGGCCCCACCGAAGACGGTCAGCCGGGGCGCATTCGCGCCTATGCCGCCTATGACAAGGACACGCTGGACCTGAACGCCGACGCGTTCGAGCAGATCGGCAAAGGCTATTTTGCCATCCTGATCGATCAAGGTGAAGGCACGCAGCCTTATCAAGGCATCACGCCGTTGGCTGGTGGATCACTGTCCGCCTGCGCCGAGACGTATTTCGCCCAGTCCGAGCAGATCCCGACCCGCTTTTCCCTGACCCATGGCCGCAGCACCCTGCCGGGTGAAGGCGAGCATTGGCGCGCGGGCGGTGTCATGCTGCAACACATGCCAAAGGCATCGCCGCTGATGCACAAAGACGGCCCCTCTGGCGAGGATGGCCTGCTTGCAGCAGAGGATATCTTGGACGACGACGAAGGTGAAAACTGGCGCCGCGCGAATATGCTGCTTGATACGGTGGATGCGCTGGAATTGATCGGCCCAACCGTGCAGCCGACGGACCTGCTGGTACGCCTGTTCCACGAAGAACAGCCGCGTGTCTATGATCCGCAGCCTGTCACCTTTGGCTGCACCTGTTCGGCTGATCGTGTCCGGCAAAGCCTGTCGATTTATTCGGCCAAGGACATCAAAACGATGACCACGGACGAAGGCATCGTAACTGCTGATTGCCAATTCTGCGGCGCTCATTACGAGTTCCAGCCAGAAACCCTTGGGTTCGAGGCTGTATCGTCCGATGGCGCAGAGTGATCTGAAAAGCCGCCTACAAGAGGCGCTGGCCCGGCCGGGCCGGCCCTCGACCGACTTTGATCTGAACAAAGATATCACCGCGCCTGCTGGCCGCACATTGCGGGCGGCAGGCGTGCTGATCGGCATTTCGCCCGAAACAGAGAATGTTTTCCTGACCATGCGCTCTGCCGCGCTAAAGCATCATCCGGGGCAGATTGCCTTTCCGGGCGGCAAACAGGACGCAGGTGATCCGACCACCACCGCTGCTGCCCTGCGCGAGGCAGAAGAAGAAATCGGTCTGCCACGACATCAGGTCGAGGTTTTGGGCGTCATGCCCGGCCATGAAACTGTGACCGGCTTTCTGATGACCCCTGTCATCGGCTTGATCCACGGTGAATTCACCCCTGTGCCAGAGGCCGGAGAGGTCGCTGAGGTCTTTCAGGTGCCGCTGTCCCATGTCAGCAATCCCGCGCATTTCGCGGTCCAGTCGCGTCGCTGGCAGGGCCATATGCGCAACTATTATACCGTGCCATTTGGTCCATATTATATCTGGGGTGCCACCGGGCGCATTTTGCGGGCCTTCGCTGATCGGATGCATCCATGAAAATTGCGTCAGACTGGCTGTCGAACCAAAACGCGCAGCGCGTTTGCGCAATGCTGACGGATGCAGGGCATCAGGCGTGGTTTGTGGGCGGCTGCGTGCGCAATGCTCTGATCGGCGCTGTTGCCAGCGATCTAGATCTGACGACTGATGCGCGCCCCGATACAGTCACAAAATTGGGCAAAGCTGCGGGTTTCAAGGTGATCCCGACAGGCATTGACCATGGTACTGTCACTGTCGTCGTGGATGGCAACCCGTTCGAAATCACAACCTTCCGCCGCGATGTCGATACGGATGGTCGCCACGCCACCGTCGCCTTTGCCGATACCGCCGATGAAGACGCCCGCCGCCGCGATTTCACGATGAATGCGCTTTATGCCGCCCCCGATGGCACGCTGCACGACCCGCTTGGCGGGATCGCTGATGCGCTGGCGGGGCATGTGCGCTTTATCGGCGATGCTGGGCTACGGATCCAAGAAGACTACCTGCGCATCCTGCGTTTTTTCCGTTTTTTCGCCTGGTACGGCGATCCGGCGATGGGGATTGACGCCGACGGTCTGGCCGCCTGCGCGGGCAACCTAGATGGTATCGACGGGCTTTCCGCCGAACGCATCGGTCAGGAAATGCGCAAGCTGCTGTCCGCGCCCAACCCCGCACCTGCTGTCGCTAGCATGGCTGCAAGCGGTGCGCTGTTGCGGGTGCTGCCTGGGGCGGGGCCAAACGCGCTGACTGTGCTGATTCATCTTGAAGAAATCGCCGGGATAGAGCCAGATTTCAGCCGTCGCCTTGCGGCGCTGGGCGGTGATCCGACCCGCTTGCGGCTGACGAATGCAGAGGCGCAGCGTCATGAGATCTTGCGGGATATGGACATTGGTGCAGGCGAAGCCGGATATCGCTTTGGCGCACAAATTGCCATCGACCGCGCGCTGGTTTTGGCTGCATCCCTATCGCAGCCGCTTCGCGACGCCGACGTTGTAGCGGCGCGCCATGGCGCGGGTCAAATTCTGCCTGTCAAAGCCGCCGATTTCATGCCCAGTCTAAAGGGTCCCGCCCTTGGCGCGGCGCTGAAACAGGCAGAAGCCCGCTGGATCGCATCCGGCTTTACCCTGACACGGAACGATCTGCTGGCTTAAGGCTTTTCCTTTTACAACTTGCGGCCTACATCAAAGGTCCGAGAGACAGAGGCCTTGTCGTGTTTGGTTATTTCGAACGCCTTGTCGATCCCTATACGCCGTATGAGGAGACCGACACACCGCCCACGCGGCTTGCGCCGTTCCTGTGGGACTACACCCGGCCGTTTCATCGCATTTTTGCAGTGACGGCGGGCCTATCAACGATTGTGGCGTTCATAGAGGTCGCGTTGATCGGCTACCTTGGTCGCCTTGTCGATCTGCTGGATAAAGACCCCAGCATTTTTTGGGCGGATCACGGGGTAGAGCTGATCGCGATGGCGGTGTTCTTTCTGACCCTGCGGCCCGTGATCCAGACCGCCCATACGGCGCTACTTAATCAGTCGATTATGCCGAACCTGACCGCCCTTGGCCGTTGGCGCGCGCATCGGCAAATCATGCGCCAGTCTATCGGCTGGTTCGAAAACGACTTTGCCGGACGGATCGCCAACCGTGTGATGCAGACGCCAAATGCCGTCGCATCGGTGATGAACCAGTTCTTCGAGGCTGTCGCATTCGCCGCCGCCTATCTGATCGGTGCCTTCATCCTGCTTGCAGACGCGGACCTGCGGCTCGTATTGCCGTTGCTGGCGTGGTTCATTCCCTATCTGTTTTTGCTGCGCTGGGTGATCCGGCGGATCAAGCCCGCCTCGCAGGCCTCTTCTGACGCACGCAGTGTTGTTACGGGGCGGATTGTTGATGGCTACACCAATATTCACGCGGTGAAGATGTTCGCCCACCACGACGCCGAACTGACCTATGCGAAGGGCGCGATAGAGGTTTCGCGCACGACGTTGATGCGCGAAATGCGGCTTTATACGATCATGGACCTTGCGCTGGTCTTTCTGAACGGCGTGCTGGTGGTCGGCGTTGTCGGTTGGGCGTTATCGCTTTGGCTGGGCGGGCTGGCGAGCGTTGGCGTTGTCGCCTCTGCCGCGGCGCTGGTGCTGCGCTTGAATGGCATGAGCGGCTGGATCATGTGGGCCGTCAGCCAGTTGTTTCAGGAACTTGGCGTGGTGGCCGAGGGGCTAGAGACGATTGGCCAGCCTGTCACGCTCACCGATGCGCCCGGCGCTGTGCCCCTGCAGGTCACATCTGGCCAGATAGAGGTGACCGCGCTGTCGCACCACTATGGCAAAGCGAAAGGCGGCTTGGACCAGATCAGCCTGTCCATTCCAGCAGGCCAAAAAGTGGGCCTTGTCGGTGCCTCCGGCGCAGGTAAATCGACCCTAATTAAGCTGCTTTTGCGGTTTTACGATGCCGAGGGTGGCACGATCTGCGTCGACGGTCAGGACATCGCTGGCGTGACCCAAGGGTCGCTTCGGCAGGCTATCGGCATGGTGCAGCAAGATAGTGCCCTGCTGCATCGGTCTGTGCGGGAAAACATTCTATATGGTGCCCCAACCGCAAGCGACGCTGCGATGATCGCCGCAGCCCGCCAAGCGCAGGCGCATGATTTCATCAAGGTGCTGGCCGACGCCGAAGGCCGCAGCGGTTATGATGTGCGCGTCGGTGAACGCGGGGTAAAGCTGTCGGGTGGTCAGCGTCAACGTGTCGCGCTGGCGCGGGTGATCCTGAAAGACGCGCCAATCTTGCTGCTGGACGAAGCGACAAGTGCGCTGGATTCGGAAGTAGAGGCCGCAATCCAGGACACGTTAGAGACGCTGATGCAGGGTAAAACCGTGATCGCCATCGCGCACCGTCTGTCCACCATCGCCCGGATGGACCGGATCGTCGTCATGGACGACGGACGCATCATCGAGGACGGTACCCATGACGAGTTGCTTGCGCTGAATGGTCGTTATGCCCGGTTCTGGGCGCGGCAATCGGGTGGATTTTTAGGGGACGACACATGAAATTCGCAGACTGGATCGACCCCTTTTCCCGCGCCGCAGGTCCGCCGCCCAGCACTTTGATCGCCTTTTTGCGCTGGGCCCTGCGCGGCAGCTTTGGCGCGATGGGCGCTGGGGCAGTCGTTAGCACGATTGCTGGCGTGCTCGAAGTCTTGGCTGCATTGATTCTTGGCCGTGTCATCGACTCGGCGCTGGCCAGCGATAGCACGACATATTTCGGTGAAAACGCGTGGCTGCTGATTGGCGTCGCGCTGTTCTTTGTCGTGTTCCGGCCGCTTGTGCTGGGCCTGTCGGGGATGATGCAATCTGTCGTGGTGGCACCCGCCGTCTATAATTTGGTGCTGTCGCGGCTGCACCGCCACACGCTGGGGCAGGCAGTGACGTTCTTTGACAACGACTTTGCCGGGCGCATAAGCCAGAAACAGATGCAGGCGGCGCGGGCAACGACGGATCTGGGCGTCGATACGATCAACACCGTGTTTTACGCGCTGGCGTCGGTCGTGGGCTCGATCATCTTGCTGACCGATATCGATATCTGGTCTGCCGTCGTGCTGGCGATCTGGATGCTTGCGTACATCGGTCTGATCCGCGCCTTCATGCCCCGCATCCGCGAAACGTCAAAGCTGCGCGCCGGATCGCGGGCGATGGTGACGGGGCAAGTCGTCGACACGATCACGAACATCAAAACCGTTAAGCTGTTCGCCCATGCTGATCACGAGGACCGCGCCGCCACTGACGCAATGGAGAAGTTTCGTTTGGATTCTCTCGGCTTCGGCTGGGTGTCTGCGGGCTTCCGCTTTTGGCTGATGACGCTGGCGGGCGTGCTGCCCGTTCTGCTGGTCGGGATCACGCTTTACCTGTGGCAGCAGGGCGCGGCATCGGCGGGTGATATCGCTGTCGCTGGCACGATCGGTCTGCGGCTGGCGCAGATGACGGGCTGGGTCAGTTTTACCCTGATGGGCATGTATTCGAATGTCGGAGAGGTCGAGGACGCTGTTAAAACGCTGTCCAAACCCCACGCGCTGCCAGACGCGGCTGACGCCGTTGATCTGGATCTTAGCGCTGGGCGCATCGCGCTGGATAACGTGACCTTTACGTATGGCGGCGGCACGGGCGGCTTGCGCGATGTGACGCTGCATATCGCCAGTGGCGAAAAGCTGGGGATCGTCGGCGGGTCTGGCGCGGGGAAATCAACGCTCGTGGCCTTGCTGCTGCGACTTTATGATCCCGAAAAGGGTAGCGTTTCCATCGACGGGCAGGACCTGCGCCAGGTGGGGCAGGAAAGTTTGCGGCGCAAGATCGGAATGGTCACGCAGGAAACGGCGATGTTTAACCGATCAGCTCGGGACAATATCCGCTACGGTGCCCCGGATGCGACGGATGATCAAATCAAGGCCGCCGCCGCACGGGCAGAGGCCGAGGAGTTTATCGCCAACATTCGCGACCACGCCGGGCGCAAAGGCTATGACGCGCATCTGGGCGAGCGGGGTGTGAAACTGTCCGGCGGTCAGCGGCAGCGCATCGCCATTGCCCGCGCGATCCTCAAAGACGCGCCGATCCTGATCTTGGACGAGGCCACCAGCGCGCTGGATTCCGAGGTTGAGGCAAGCATTCAGGACGCGCTGGACGCCGTAATGGAAGGCAAGACCGTGATCGCCATCGCGCACCGCCTGTCCACTTTGCGCCAAATGGACCGCATTATTGTGCTGGATGGGGGTCGGATCGTCGAACAAGGCGATCATGATGACCTCTTGGCGCAAGAAGGGCTTTACGCGCGGTACTGGAACAGGCAATCGGGGGGCTTCATCAGCGTAGAGGACGACGCGTGAGCCTGATTATCGAAAGTCTGACCCATCTGGGCGCTGGCCGCGCCAATGACGGCACACTTGTGCCGCGCACTTTGCCCGGTGAAGAGGTGGCATTGCGCCCCGACGGAACCCCGCAAATCCTGACGCCGTCAGCGCAACGTGTCGCGGCACCCTGCCGCCACTTCAAGACCTGCGGCGGCTGCGCCTTGCAGCACGCGGCGGATGATTTCGTGGCGGAGTGGAAGCAAACTGTCGTGGCGCGTGCCCTGCTCGCGCATGGGCTAGAGCCTGAATTCCGCCCTATGCACACATCGCCTGCGCAATCGCGGCGGCGTGCAAAGTTTTCGGGGCGGCGCACGAAGTCCGGCGCGATGGTGGGCTTTCACGCCCGCGCATCTGATGTGTTGGTCGCTGTGCCAGATTGCCAGTTGGTTACGCCGGGCATGCTGGCTGGAATCCCGATGCTAGAGGCGCTGACCGTCATCTCTGCGTCCCGCCGGGGCGAAGTCGCGCTGACCGTCACCGATAGCGCCGCTGGGCTGGACGTGCTGGTGCAGACCGACCAGCGTTTGACCGATCAGCTGCGCATCGAATTGGCGGGCTTTGCCCAGCAGCATAAGCTGTCCCGTCTGACTTGGGTGGATGAAACCGTCGTCACACTGCGCGATCCTGTGCAGGTCTTTGGCCCCGCAACCGTGACGCCGCCGCCGGGCGCGTTCTTGCAAGCGACCGAAGACGGCGAAGCGACGCTGCGCAGCGGTGTGATGGACATCGTCGGCAACGCCTCCCGCGTGGTGGACCTGTTTGCAGGTTGCGGCACGTTCTCGCTTCCGCTGACCCGCACGGCAGAGGTGACGGCGGTCGAAGGCGAAGCGGCGATGATCGCGGCTATGGATCGCGGCTGGCGCAGCGCCAAAGGCGTCAAGCGCCTGACTGGTATCACACGTGATCTGTTCCGCCGCCCGCTAGAGCCAGACGAGCTGAACCGCTTTGACGCGGCTGTTATCGACCCGCCGCGCGCAGGCGCTGCGGCGCAGGTGGCAACAATCAGCGTGAGCACGATCAAGACCGTGGCAATGGTGTCGTGCAACCCGGTCACCTTTGGCCGGGACGTCGCGGCGCTGGTCGAGGCAGGCTTTACCTTAAACTGGGTTCAAGTCGTCGATCAGTTCCGCTGGTCCCCCCATGTCGAGATGATTGCGTCGCTCACGCGGGCGTGACCGGCGCGGTTGTCTTAGCGCTTGGCCGCTGGGTGGGTGCTGGTGTAGCCAATAGGGAAGGTCGACCAAGATCGACCATTGGACAGATAGCGGGCATGTTATGATTTTGAACCGACGTTTAATGATGGCCACGGCCATGGGCGCTTTGCTGACGGCTTGCGGAAAGCCTGCAGTCAGCAAGTTTCGCCGCTATGATGGGCCACCTGTGACGCGGGTGCAGGTGTTCAAAAAGCAGCGTCGATTACAGCTGCTCAGCGGTAATCGCATGCTGAAAGACTACAAAATGGAAATGGGATTTGCGCCCGACGGGCACAAGCAAATCCAGAATGACGGCCGTACGCCCGAAGGCGCGTACCGCATTGATCGGCGCAACGCGAACAGCCGTTTTCACCTGTCGCTAGGCATTTCCTATCCGAATTCGGACGATATCGCGCGGGCCGAAGCTATGGGCAAACGCCCGGGCGGCGATATCTTTATCCACGGCACCCCGACCAATTATATTGGTCAGGACGACTGGACCTGGGGCTGTATCGCCGTCAGCAATGACGAGATCGAAGAGATCTACGCCATGGTCAAAGACGGCACGCCGATCTTTATCTATCCCTAAGGTGGCGAGACCCTATTGGGTCATCGGCGGCAGGGACGCAAAGGTATCGGCCGTAAAGGTCGGTGCCTGCACCACAGGGCCCGTGCCCATGGTCATCACCCACCAGATTTTGCCAGCGGGTTCTTGAAACCACGACAGGCCCATCTTGCGTGCAGCCGGGTCCAGCACAACGCGGCGCGTATCTGCCTGCTTCATCCAAGCGGCAAGGGTTTCAAGCTCTGTCTCGTAGGACTCAGAGATATTCTCACCCAGCACGCGGCCTTGAAAGCCGACGCGTTGCGCGCGTTCCAGCGGTGACGATCCGTCAGAGCCGAACAGCCAAGGCCGGTTCTGGATCGACATATCGCGCGCATGGGTCGCGTCAGCGGCATTCAGTTGTGGGTCCAGTTCGACCGCAGGCACGCCAGCGGCGGCGCGCAAGGTGTTGACGCTATCCAACATGCGGAACTGGATATCATCGGTGTCGTCCGGGCCAATGCGGTAGACTTGCGGCAAAGGCAGGCCATCAGGGCCGATCCGACCCTTGGGCGCGCCGCTACATGCAGCAAGGCCAAGGGCCATCACCCCAAAGATCATCTGACGTCGTAGCATTTTGGCACCCTTTTGCTGGCCGTTGCGCTCTCTTACCGAAGACAGGCAACCACTTCAAATGCCACATCAGTGAGGTCGCGCTTTCCCGCAGGGGCATAGATTACATGCCACATCAGGCGCGCGCTGGTTTTGACCCTAGCGCGCCTGACAGAACAAAGCTGACGGCCACAAGCGGCAGGCCAAGGCCAAAGGTCCAGCGCAGACCCGCGTGTTCGGCGACAAAGCCAAGCAACGGCGGCCCTAGCAAGAAGATGACAAAGGAAAACTGCGCCAGCGCGGCGACATTCAGCGCGGCAGATCGATCGCTGCGCTGGGCAGCCGCCGACATCGCCAGCGGAAAGATTGCGGCAGTTCCGGCACCGATCAGCGCAAAGCCAAGCAGAGCGACCAGCGCAGACGGAGCGAAGAACACGACAAGGACACCAAGCGCCATGGCAACCTGCATCGCCCGCGCGACCCGGTCCGGGGCGTGGCGGTCAACAATGCGGTCTGAAAAGTAGCGTGTGATCGCCTGCGACAGCGCGGTCGTGGCGACGGCGAGGCCGCCCAGAAACGGCAGGGCGTCAAACACGGACCGCATATAGATGGCCGACCAGTCGATGCTGGCACCTTCTAGCAGCATCGCCGACAGAGATACGCCGACCAGTACCATGATGCCTTTGGTCGGCCGTGCAATCGCCGGTCCGGCATCGGCTGTTTCGGTGCCGCGTTTTGGGGCTGGCTGAAAGTCGGCCAGAAGCACGCGTACCCCTAGGAAAATGATTGGCAACACAAGCGCCATGTGCAGCGTCGGCGGCACACCAAACTGGGCCATTGCGGCGCCGAACAGACCGGCGGCGAAGAAACCAAAGCTCCAAAAGGCGTGGGCGCGGTTCATGATGCGGCGGCCTAAGGCGGCTTCGACGCGGTCCGCTTCGACGTTCACGATCACCTCTGTCGCGCCCATCGTTAGCCCGGCGGGGATCAGCAAGAAATACAGCGCCAGCGGTCCGGTCGCATGGACTGCAATGGCGAAGCACAGCGACATCAGCGGCAGAAGGATGAACAGCGCTTGCCGATGCCCAAGACGCGCAATGACTGGCGCAGCCAATGTCAGGGCGATCAGGGTGCCCGTCGATGTGCCGATCAGGGCCAACCCCAGGGCACCTTCTTCGATGCCCATCGCGCGTTTGATGTCCGGCAGGCGCGGGAAAAGGTTGCCCAATGCAAAACTATAGATCGCAAAGGCAGCAAAGACGCGCTGATGCGGGGCAAGGCGAGCGGAGATCGACATGAGGGGTGCTTTCGGCATTAAATCCGGCGCACTTAATCACGGTTATCTGTGCGGGCCAACGGGGACCGGATGCAGCGCTTCGCGCTACAGCCTTCGGCGAGAGTTTATTTCGCCAGATGAAGGGGATCCCGCCGGAGCGTTTTGGGCCCCGGCGGGGGCAACCGTGTTAGGTTTACCCGGATGCTTAGTCCGCCGTTTTCAACCAGCCCTGCAGGTTCTGATCGATCACGCCGCAAAGTGCGTCAATGTGGGCAGGGTCGTCGTTGAGGCAGGGAATATAGGTGAAGTGTTCGCCGCCGGCCTCTTCGAAGCTTTCTTTGATCTCTTCGTTAATCTCTTCGAGCGTTTCGATGCAATCGGCGCTGAAGGCAGGGGCGCATACGGCGATGCGTTTGATGCCTTCTTCCTCTGCCAAGCGGGCGACTTCTTTGACCGTGTAGGGCTTGAGCCATTCTTCGGGGCCGAAGACGGACTGGAAGGTGGTGCGAATTTCAGTTTTGTCCCAGCCAAGGCGTTCGCGCAGCAGGCGCGTCGTTTTCTGGCACTCGCAGTGATACGGATCGCCCTCTTTCAAGTAGCGTTCGGGCATGCCGTGGTAAGAGCAGATCAGCACTTCAGGGCGCTGTTCGGCGCTTGCGTAGGCGCGTTCGATGGATTGGGCCAGCGCCTCGATATAGGCGGGATCTTCGAAATAGGGGGCGACGACGCGGGCGATTGGCTGGCGCTTTTCCTTCATCAACGCTTGAAAGAATTTGTCGTTAGCCGTGGCCGAAGTTGCGCCAGCGTAATGCGGGTAAAGCGGGAAAAAGAGGATCTTGGTGCACCCTGCTTCGACCATCTCGCGCACTTTGGACGGGGTCGAGGGGTTGCCATAGCGCATGCAAAAATCGACGCGGACGTCGTCGCCATATTGCGCGACCATTTTGGCGCGGATCGCGGCGGTCTGCTTTTTCGTAATCGTCAGCAGGGGGGATTCGTTCTCTGCCTCGTTCCAGATGGATTTGTAGTTCGCGCCCGAGGCAAAGGGCCGCTTAGACAGGATGACCAGTTGCAGTAGCGGCTGCCAAAGCCAAGCGGAGTAATCGACGACGCGTTTGTCAGACAGGAATTCTGACAGATACCGACGCATGGACCAGTAATCATAGCCATCTGGCGTGCCAAGGTTCGCAACAAGCACGCCGACGCGCGCAGGTTTGATCGCCGGGTGATCGGGGGCCGCGTGCACGGGGCAGGTGGCTGGCCGTTCGGGGGGTGTTTTGTCGAACATACTGGCTTTCCTTTTGGTCCCGCAATCGATGCTTAGATCAAGGGAGTTATCGCGGGGTCAATTTTGGTCTGTTTTAAGCGGCGTTTCGGCGGTTCCCAATGCGTCAGCCAGTCGCGCCGTGGCAGAGCCAGGTCGCAGGGGCTGCGGTTGGCTTGCGGCGGGGGCCCAGCCGGTCAGGGTGACGACCTCGAACGTGGCTGTGATACGGCCATCCGGATCTGCGAAATGTTGGGCGTATATTTTCGCCGCATCAAGCAGGACGCGGGGCCGTGTCGGGCGGCGCAGGCGGGCGTGCAGAGCGTTCGCCTCTCCCATGGCGCGTAGGTCACGCATAAGGGCGAAGGCGTCGGTGTAGCTGACGTTGATCGTGTCGCTATCCGCCACCGGCAGGGCAAAGCCCGCGCGTTGTAGCAGGCCGCCAAGGTCGCGAATTTCGCCCATCGGGGCAATGCGCGGGGACAATCCCCCGGTTAGGCGGGACTCTGCCTCTGCCAGACAGGTCCGAAGCTGGTGCAGGGTTTGACCGCCGAACAGCGTGCCAATGAACAATCCGTCAGGGGCCAGCGCGCGGCGGGATTGGACGAGTTGCCCGACAAGGTCGTTCGCCCAGTGCAAGGATAGGTCGTGGATCAGTAGATCGTGCGCGGCTTCGGACACAGGTAGCGTTTCGGTCACCGGAATGGTCGGCGCGTCTGGCACGATTTGTGACCAAAGCGCCGGTGTCGGCGTCACGATCAAGGGGGATGTAAATGACCTGTTAACCTCTTCCAGTCTTTCCTGAACGTCATCGGCAACACGTTCGCGCAGGAACATTTCTGTTGCGCGGGCGCGGTTGCGGGACAGGGCAAGGGTGTCGGTCAGGGTCTGCATCTGGCTGATCTAGGGGGAATGCGGGCGAATGCAAAGTGTCATCAGGGCAATCTATCCGTCGCAGTGCGTCGCTTGCGACACGCAAACGGCCGAGGATCACGGGCTTTGCGGCGCATGTTGGCGCGATACGCAGTTCATTCACGGGTTGATATGTGACGCCTGCGGCACGCCGCTGATGGGGCAGGGGGCTGGACCCGTGCATTGCGATGACTGCATGACGATCCCGCGACCATGGGATCAGGGACGGGCAGCGCTGGTTTATGAAGGGATCGGGCGGCGCATGGTGTTGAACCTGAAGCATGGCGACCGCACCGATCTGGCAGTGCCTGCGGCGAAATGGATGCTGCATGCGGGGCGGCAGATTATCCGTCCTGATATGGTTGTCGTGCCGGTGCCGCTGCATTGGACGCGGCTGATCTCTCGGCGGTATAATCAGGCGGCGTTGCTGTCGCGGCTGGTGGCCCGGGGGCTGGGTGCGCCGCATGTGCCGGACGCGTTGCGCCGGGTGAAGCGGACGACCAAGATGGAAACGGTCGGGCGCGATGCGCGTTTTGCCGCGCTGGCGGGGGCAATTGCGCATCATCCGGCGCGGGCACATCTGATTGCGGGACGTGATGTGCTGTTGGTGGATGATGTGATGACGTCAGGTGCCACCTTCGCTGCCGCCACGGAATCGTTACAGGCCGCTGGCGCACAGCGTGTCTGTATCCTTGCACTGGCGCGGGTGGTGAAGGACACTTAAGTAAGCATCCAAGCCAAGGAGCCTGCTGATGAAAAACGTTGAGATTTACACAAAGTCGACCTGTGGATACTGCCATGCCGCCAAGCGGCTTCTGACGTCCAAGGGCGTGAAGTTTTCCGAAGTATCCCTGTCGCAAATCCCCGACAAAAAAGCTGAGATGATCCAGCGCAGCAATGGTGGTCGCACCGTGCCGCAAATCTTTATTGGCAAGACGCATGTTGGTGGCTGTGACGATCTGTTTGCGCTGGAAAGCGCGGGCAAGCTGGACGCGATGCTGGCCGCATGAAGGCGGCGCTGATCCAGATGACGGCGGGGGATGATCCCGCCGTCAATCTGATCAAAACCCTGCGATATGTTGCTGAAGCTGCTGCGCAGGGCGCGACGCTGATCTGCACGCCAGAGGTGACGAATTGCGTGTCGCAAGACCGTGCGCGGCAGCAGGACATCTTGCAGTTAGAGCAGGACGATATCACGCTCTCCGCCTTATGCGCTGAGGCCGCGCGGTTGGGTGTCTGGCTGTCCGTTGGATCACTAGCGGTCAAGACGGGCGATGCGGACGGGCGATTTGCCAACCGCAGTTTCCTGATCGGACCGGACGGCGCGATTGTCGCACGCTATGACAAAATCCACATGTTTGATGTGACGGTGTCGGATACCGAAAGCTATCGCGAATCTGCCGGCTATCGCCCCGGGGACCGCGCTGTACTGGCGCGGATGCCGGACGCGGCGCTGGGCCTTAGCATCTGTTACGATCTGCGCTTTGCGCAATTGCACCGGGATCTGGCGCAGGCCGGGGCGGATATTCTGCTGGTGCCTTCGGCGTTTTCGCCTGTCACGGGGGCGGCGCATTGGCACACATTGTTGCGCGCCCGCGCGATCGAAACGGGATGCTTTGTGCTGGCTGCCGCGCAGACAGGGACGCATGCTGCGGGATCTGGGCGGCAGCGTCAGACTTACGGACACAGTTTGGCCGTTGACCCTTGGGGCACGGTTCTAGCGGATGCGGGGACAGAACCCGGCGTCACTATGGTTGATCTGGATTTGGCTTTGGTGTCACAGTCGCGGGGCCGTGTGCCTTCACTGCGCCACGATCGACCTTATCTGGACCCACAATGACCGATCAGATCCAACACCTTGCCGTGACACTGTTCAGCGAATTACTGGCGGTCGACCAATTGGCGCGGGCCAGTATGGCACGGGTTCTACCCAAGGGGATGGAGCTGTCGCATTTTTCGGTGTTGAACCATTTGGCCCATATCGGGGCAGAACGTACGCCAGCCCAGCTGGCGCAGACGTTTCACCTGACGCGCGGGGCGATCACCAATACGCTGAGCAAGCTGGAATGGGCCGGATGGGTGCATGTCCGTCCGGATTGGGATGACGCGCGGCGCAAGCTGGTATCGATCAGCCCGGCGGGCCTGTCAGCCCGGGACGCTGCGATTGCAGCGATCAGCCCGCTGGTGGCCGATGTGGTGGCCAAGGTCGGCGAGGATCGCGTGCGTGCGACCCTGCCGGTGCTGCGTGAATTGCGGGCGAAACTAGCGGACCCGGCCTGACGGCCGGTGCCTTCGGCGGGAGTATTGAGAAAAAAGCGAGGAGGGCGGCGTAGTGTTAGGCCGGTTTTGTTGCGGCAGTGACGTAATTTACCGACAGATCGTCTGGCGACGTGGACCATGTGAAGGCCAGGAAGTTGAAGACATAGCCGGTGCGGTCGACGGGTGTCAGGCCAGCGTTTTTCAGCAGATCGAACAGCTCGTCCGGGGTGATGAACTTGTTCCAGTCGTGGGTGCCTTTGGGCAGCCAACGCATGACCCATTCTGCCCCTACAATCGCCATCGCAAACGATTTTGGATTGCGATTGATCGTCGAGCACAGGTGCAAGCCGCCGGGTTTCAACAGCTGCTGGCAAGCGGTCAAAAAGCCAAGGGGGTCGGCGACGTGTTCGACGACTTCCATATTCAGGACAACGTCGAATTGCTCGCCGGCTGCGGCCATCGCCTCGGCAGTGCCATGGCGGTAGTCGATGGTCAGGCCGGATTGTTCGGCGTGGATTTGCGCCACCGGAATGTTGCGCGGGGCGGCGTCGACGCCAACGACATCAGCGCCAAGGCGCGCCATCGGTTCGCACAGCAAGCCGCCGCCGCACCCGATATCGAGGATTCGCAGCCCGGCAAAAGGTTTGTCCGCGCCAAGGTCGCGGTTGTATTCAGCAGCGATCTGCCGCGTGATATAATCCAAACGGACCGGATTCATCATATGCAGGGGCTTGAACTTACCGGTCTCATCCCACCATTCTTCGGCCATGGCTTCGAATTTGGCGACTTCTTGATCGTCGATGGTGTTTGTGGTCATTTTGACCTCCGGCTTTGCAAGTGGCATCTGCAACGAGCCGTGGTTGTGCCCGTTACTGCCCTATATAGGTGATCTATGGAAAACGTCCCAAGCCAAAAGAGCGCAGTCGCGTATTTATACCCGCCGCTTGATCCGTTCGATCAGCGCATTGTGGACGTGGGCGATGGACATAAAGTTTATGTGGAGCAGTGCGGCAACCCTGTGGGTATTCCCGTTGTCGTGTTGCATGGCGGTCCGGGCGGCGGGTGTAGCCCTGCGATGCGGCGGTATTTTGACCCGGCTAAGTATCGCATCGTGCTGTTTGATCAGCGTGGTTGCGGGCGATCGCGCCCTCATGCCAGCGTCGTGGCCAATACGACGTGGCACCTTGTCGCCGATATCGAACTGATCCGGGTCACGCTTGGCATTGATCGCTGGATTGTGTTCGGCGGTAGCTGGGGGGCGACGCTCGCGCTGATCTATGCGCAGACCCATCCAGAAAACGTGGCCGCTTTGGCGCTGCGCGGTGTGTTCTTGATGACGCAGGGCGAGCTTGATTGGTTCTATGGTGGCGGCGCGGGGCGGTTTTGGCCTGACCTGTGGCAGCGCTTTGTCCAGCTTGTGCCAGAGGACGAACGCGGCAATCTGATTGAGGCCTATCACAAGCGCCTGTTTTCCGGCGATATGATGACCGAAACGAAGTATGCCCGCGCTTGGGCGCAGTGGGAAAATGCGCTGGCCGCGATTGACAGCGACGGGGTGACGGGGGAAAGCCCAGCGGATTATGCCCGCGCCTTTGCTCGGCTGGAAAACCACTATTTTCAACACAGTGGCTGGCTAGACAGCGACCACCAGATCCTTGCGCGCACGGACCGTCTGGCCAATATTCCCGGCGTTATCGTGCAGGGGCGTTACGATATGATCTGTCCGCCGCTGTCGGCCTATACCTTGGCGCAGCAGTGGCCGCTGGCAAAACTGACCTTTGTTGGGCGCGCTGGGCATGCGCTGTCAGAGCCCGGCATCAGCGCTGAGCTGGTGCGCGCGATGGATGGGTTTGCTGCCGACAAGACGCGGCTCAGGCTGTGATAGACGCCGCCCTTGCGGCGGGCGGCGTTTTAGTCTAAATGATTTTTCAACAGCGGCGTGCTGGCCTCCACCCCCAGCGCCCAACCGGAATTCGCAACGGGCCGCGCGCCCGTTTTTTTGTGCTTGGAGATATCCATGAACGACTTGATTGCCAAAGCGGCCATCGACCGCCGGATCGCAGAGATCATCACCCCTGTCATCGAGGACATGGGGTTCGAGGTCGTGCGCATCCGTCTGATGACTGGCAAGGAATCGACGCTTCAGATTATGGCCCAAAAGGCCGACGGCACGATCGAGGTTGATGATTGCGGCCAGATCAGCACCGCCGTTGGTGCTGTGCTGGACGTCGAAGACCCGATCCTTGATGAATATACGCTAGAGGTCAGCAGCCCCGGCATCGACCGTCCGCTGACCCGTCTGAAAGATTTCGACCAGTGGCAGGGCTTTGAGGCCAAGATCGAAACCGATCAGCTGATCGACGGTCGCCGCCGCTTTAAGGGCGAGCTGGCTGGCGTTGAGGGCGACGAAGTTCTGATTACCATTCCGGCCGGCGATCACGGCAAGGATGAGGTCACCATCGGCCTGAAATTCGACTGGTTGTCGGATGCAAAGCTGGTGCTGACAGATGATTTGATCCGCAACGTATTGCGCGGACGTAAAGACGCGGGCCAGATCGACGAGGCCCAATTCGACGAGATTGAAACCATCATTGATGGGGATGAGGAGAACACCTGATGGCCATTACGTCTGCAAACCAGCTAGAGCTGCTGCAAACCGCCGAGGCGGTTGCCCGCGAGAAGAACATCGAACCCGGCCTGGTGGTCGAGGCGATGGAAGAATCGCTCGCCCGGGCTGCCAAGTCGCGTTACGGCGCTGAAATGGACATCCGTGTCAGCATTGACCGCAAGACCGGTCGTGCGACCTTTACCCGCGTCCGGACCGTCGTCGCAGAAGACGACTACGAGAATTATCAGTCGCAGTTTACGCTGGAAACAGCGAAGGATTGGATCAAGGACGCTAAGATCGGCGATACGCTGGTCGAAGAAGTCCCACCGGTTGAATTGGGCCGGATCGCTGCGCAGTCGGCCAAGCAAGTTATCTTGCAAAAGGTCCGCGAAGCCGAGCGTGACAAGCAATACGAAGACTTCAAAGATCGTGCTGGCACGATCATCAACGCGCTGGTCAAGCGCGAAGAGTACGGCAACGTCATCGTCGACGTGGGTTCGGGCGAAGCCATCCTGCGCCGCAACGAAAAGATCGGCCGCGAAGCTTATCGCCCCAACGACCGCATCCGTTGCTACATCAAGGACGTGCGCCGCGAACAGCGCGGGCCACAGATTTTCCTGTCGCGGACTGCGCCGGAATTCATGGCAGAGCTGTTTAAGATGGAAGTGCCTGAAATCTATGAGGGCATCATTGAGATCAAGGCCGTCGCCCGTGACCCCGGCTCGCGCGCCAAGATCGCCGTCATTTCATACGACTCCAGCATCGACCCCGTCGGTGCCTGCGTTGGTATGCGTGGTTCCCGCGTGCAGGCTGTCGTGAACGAGCTGCAGGGCGAGAAGATCGACATCATCCCGTGGAACGAAGACATGCCAACGTTCCTTGTGAACGCGCTGCAGCCTGCTGAAGTCAGCAAGGTCGTTCTGGATGAAGAAGCCGGTAAGATCGAAGTCGTCGTCCCCGAAGAGCAGCTGTCGCTGGCCATCGGCCGCCGTGGTCAGAACGTGCGTCTGGCATCCCAGCTGACTGGTCTGGATATCGACATCCTGACCGAAGAAGAAGAGTCCAAGCGTCGTCAGGCCGAATTCGAACTGCGCACGAAGCTGTTCATGGATACGCTGGATCTGGACGAATTCTTTGCTCAGCTGCTGGTGTCCGAAGGGTTCACCAACCTTGAAGAAGTCGCCTACGTTGAAGCCGAGGAGCTGCTGGTCATCGAAGGTGTTGACGAAAGCACTGCCGGCGAATTGCAGGCCCGTGCCCGCGATTATCTGGAAGCGCAAAGCAAAAAGGCCCTTGATCACGCCCGCGAGCTGGGTGTCGAGGATTCGCTAGTTAACTTCGAAGGTCTGACCCCGCAAATGGTCGAAGCCCTTGCGGAAGACGGCGTGAAAACGCTTGAAGACTTCGCAACTTGCGCAGACTGGGAACTGGCTGGCGGCTGGACTGTTGTTGACGGACAGCGCCACAAAGACGAAGGCGTGTTGGAAAAATTCGAGGTCAGCCTGGAAGAAGCACAGAATCTGGTGATGACCGCCCGCGTTATGCTGGGCTGGGTTGATCCGGCGGACCTTGTTTCCGATGAAGATGACACCGATATGGAAGAGGAGGCAGAGGCGTAAGCGCCTCTGACTTAACCCTATGACCCGTGGTGGATTGAAAAAGAACCTGGATGACGGACCGGAGCGTCGGTGCATTGTCACCGGCGAAACGCAACCGAAGATGGGGTTGATCCGCTTTGTTGTCGGGCCCGACAATCATGTTGTGCTTGACATCTTGGGCAAGTTGCCCGGACGTGGTATATATGTTGCATCCACCCGCGACGCGCTGGACAAGGCCAAGAAGGGCCAGTTCAGCCGATCTGCAAAAGCGCAGGTTCAAGTCCCGGATGGATTAACGGAAGAAGTCGAACGCCAACTGGTCCGGCGCACACTGGATTTGATTGCGATGGCCCGCAAGGCGGGGCTCGCGGTTTGCGGGTTCGAAAAGGTAAAAGGCTGGTTGGCCGGGGGCGAAAACGTGCGCGTCCTGCTGCAAGCCGGTGACGGATCAGAGCGTGGCAAGGCCAAACTCTGGACGCCCGAAGGGGCAAGATATTACAGCTGTTTGACCGCAGCTGAATTGGGTTTGGCTTTCGGGCGGCAAAGTGTGATACATGGCGCGCTCGCGACTGGCGGACTCAGTGACCGTGTTGTAGAGGAAGCCGCAAGACTGCGCGGACTCCGCGAGATTGACGACAGCAATATGGCTGTCGGGAAGGATACATAGCTAGATGAGCGATACTGACGGCAAGAAACCATTGGGCCTTGGCGGGTCGCGTCCGAGCAACGTGAAGCAAAGCTTCAGCCACGGTCGCACGAAGAACGTTGTTGTGGAAACCAAGCGTAAGCGCGTTGTGGTGCCTAAGCCGGGCACTCCTGCGCCCAAAACTGGTGTGGCCGCTGGCCTGCCCGCTGGCGGTGACCCGTCCAAGCGGCCCGCAGGCATTTCCGATGTGGAACTTGCCCGCCGGATGAAAGCGCTGGCGCTAGCCAAGTCGCGTGAAGTCGAAGAAGCGGCTAAGCGCGAAGCTGAAGAAAAAGAGCGTGCTGAAGAGCGCGAGCGCCGCCGCGCTGAGATCGAGGCTAAAGAAGCCGAAGATCGCATCCGCGAAGAGCGTGCCAAGGCGAAAGCCGAGGAAGAAGAAGAAAAGCGTCGCGCTGCTGAAGCAGCCAAGAACGCACCTGCGGCGCAGGTTGCTGCGCCTCCGGGCCAGACCGAGGTCGACCGTCCGACGTCCAGCGCACCGCGCAAGGCGACCGAACGTGACCGCGAGGCACAGACACGCGACACCACCAAAGCCAAGCCCGCCCGCGAAGGCGATGGCCGCCGCGGTGGCAAGCTGACGCTGAACGACGCGTTGACGGGCCGCGAAGGTGGCCGCCAGCGTTCCATGGCGCAGATGAAGCGTAAGCAAGACCGCGCCCGCCAAAAGGCGATGGGCGGTCAGGTCGAGCGCGAGAAGATCGTGCGCGATGTGCAGCTGCCAGAGGCGATCACCGTCGGCGAATTGGCGAACCGGATGGCCGAACGGACATCTGATGTCGTCAAGGAACTGATGAAGATGGGTATGATGGTCACGCAGACCGAAACCATCGACGCTGATACAGCTGAACTGCTGATCGAAGAATTTGGCCACAAAGTTGTCCGCGTGTCCGATTCCGACGTCGAGCAGGTCATCGAACAAGCTGAAGATAAAGCGTCTGACCTTAAACCGCGTGCGCCGATCATCACGATCATGGGCCACGTTGACCACGGTAAAACATCGCTTCTGGATGCGATCCGTAAGACACGGGTTGTGGCTGGCGAAGCAGGCGGCATCACGCAGCACATCGGTGCCTATCAGGTGACGACGGACAACGGATCGGTTCTGTCGTTCCTTGACACGCCGGGTCACGCTGCGTTCACGTCAATGCGTTCGCGCGGTGCACATGTCACTGACATCGTTGTGCTGGTTGTTGCGGCAGATGACGCCGTGATGCCTCAGACGATCGAGGCGATTAACCACGCTAAGGCCGCTAAGGTCCCAATGATCGTGGCCATCAACAAGATGGACAAGCCGTCGGCCAATCCTGACAAGGTGCGGACCGATCTGCTGCAGCACGAGGTCATCGTCGAGAAGATGTCCGGTGATGTGCAGGACGTCGAAGTTTCGGCTGCGACGGGTGCTGGTCTGGACAAACTGCTGGAAGCCATTGCGCTGCAGGCCGAAATTCTGGAACTGAAAGCCAACCCCGACCGCGCCGCCATGGGTGCCGTGATCGAGGCGCAACTCGACGTGGGCCGCGGCCCCGTTGCGACAGTTCTGGTGCAAAACGGCACGCTGCGTCAGGGCGACATCTTTGTCGTTGGCGAACAGTGGGGCAAGGTCCGTGCGCTGATCGATGACAAGGGTGACCGCGTCAAAGAGGCCGGCCCGTCCGTGCCAGTTGAAGTGTTGGGTCTGAACGGCACACCGGAAGCCGGCGACGTTCTGAACGTGGTCGACACCGAAGCGCAAGCGCGTGAAATCGCTGATTACCGGATGAAGGCCGCGAAAGATAAGCGCGCCGCCATCGGTGCTGCGACGACGCTGGAACAGCTGATGGCAAACGCCAAAGCCAACCAGAGCGTGTCCGAGCTGCCAATCATCGTGAAAGCCGACGTGCAGGGTTCTGCCGAGGCGATCGTGCAAGCGATGGAAAAAATCGGCAACGACGAAGTCCGCGTCCGCGTGCTGCACTCTGGTGTTGGCGCGATCACGGAATCGGATATCGGTCTGGCAGAAGCGTCAGGCGCACCCGTGATTGGTTTCAACGTGCGTGCCAATGCGACGGCGCGGAACGTGGCCAACCAGAAGGGCGTAGAGATCCGTTATTACTCGGTCATCTATGCCCTCGTGGACGACATCAAAGCGGCGGCCTCTGGTCTGCTGTCGAATGAAATCCGTGAAAAGTTCATCGGCTATGCCAACATCAAAGAGGTCTTTAAGGTCTCGAACGTTGGTAACGTCGCGGGCTGTCTGGTCACCGAAGGTGTGGCGCGTCGTTCCGCTGGCGTCCGTCTGCTGCGCGACAACGTCGTGATGCACGAAGGTACGCTGAAGACGCTGAAGCGCTTTAAGGACGAAGTGTCCGAAGTGCAGTCGGGTCAGGAATGCGGCATGGCGTTTGAGAACCACGAAGACATGCGCCCTGGCGATGTCATCGAGATCTTTGAGCGCGAATCGGTCGAGCGTAACCTGTAAAGGACGCAGACTTAGAATGAGAAAAGGCCCGTCAGCGATGCTGGCGGGCCTTTTTGTTTGAGTTTAGTTGGCCAGATGAATGGGATGCGGAGGTGATTTGGGTCGGCCGCCGGATTTGAGTATTTAGGAAAAAGCGAGGGGGGCCGTGCGCGTCCTACAGCCAGTCGCGCAGAATCGGGATCAGCGGGATGTCTGCAGGCGGCATGGGGTATTGCGCCAAGTCGTTCGCGCGGACCCATTTGAGCGTCTGGCCTTCGCGGCCCTGCGGTGTGCCGTTCCATTTTCGGCAGGCGTAAAGCGGCATGAGTAGGTGGAAATCCTCGTAGGTGTGACTGGCGAAGGTCAGCGGCGCGAGGCAAGAGGCCCAAGTGTCGATCCCGAGCTCTTCTTGCAATTCGCGGATCAGGGCGATTTCTGGGGTCTCGCCAGGATCGACTTTGCCGCCCGGAAATTCCCACAGCCCTGCCAGTGATTTACCAGCAGGGCGTTGGGCCAGCAGAACCCGCCCGTCGACGTCGATCAGCGCGACGGCAGAGACGAGAAGAACCTTCACGAGCGGTAGTCGGCGTTGATCGTGATATATTCGTGGGTCAGATCGCAGGTCCAAACGGTGGCTGCGCCATCCCCGAGGCCAAGGTCGACGTTGATGTCGATGTTCTGGCCTTTCATATGGGCAGCCGCGGCTTCTTCGGAATAGCTTGGCGCACGCCAGCCGTTTTCCGCAAGCACCATGTCACCAAGTTTGATCGTCAGCTTGTCGCGATCTGCTGCAGCGCCGGATTTACCGACGGCCATGACGATCCGGCCCCAATTGGGATCTTCACCCGCAATTGCGGTTTTCACCAGCGGGCTGTTGGCCGTAGCCATTGCCACAAGGCGGGCATCCGCATCGGTTTCAGCGCCGGTCACAGCGATGGTGACGAACTTGGTCGCACCCTCGCCGTCGCGGACGACTTGGTGCGCAAGGTCGAGCATGACGGTGTGCAGCGCGTCTTCGAAAGAGGCGTTGCCAGTAACATCGACGCCAGAGGTGCCCGTCGCAGCAAGCATCAAGCTGTCAGAGGTCGAGGTGTCGCTGTCGACGGTGATATTGTTGAAGGTCTTGTCAGCCAGGCGCCCCAGCATGTCTTGCAGTGGCTGATAGGCGATCTGGGCGTCGGTGAAGATGTAGACCAGCATCGTCGCCATATCGGGGGCGATCATGCCGGAGCCTTTAGCGATGCCCGCGATCTGGACCGGCTTGCCATCGATTGTGACGGTTTGCGTGGACCCTTTTGGAAAGGTGTCCGTCGTCATGATCGCGCGGGCGGCATCTGTCATGGCGGTCGCGGATTGGGCGGCTTTCAGGTCGTCGATTTTGGCAACGATACGGTCGTGGGGCAGGGGTTCGCCGATCACGCCGGTCGAGGCGGTGAAAACGCGCGCGGCGTCAATGCCCGTAGCGGCGGCGACGGCCTGCGTAATGGCGGCGACTGATTCGAGGCCTGCCTTGCCGGTGAAGGCGTTGGAATTGCCAGAGTTCACCAGGATTGCGGCAGGCCCCGTGTCAGGGCCCAGCTTTGCTTGGCAGTCCAGCACAGGTGCGGAACGCGTGGCAGAGCGGGTAAATACGCCGGTGACAGTGCTGCCGGGGGCGAGCACCGCCAGCATCACGTCAGTTCGGTTTTTGTATTTTACCCCCGCTTGCGCCGCCGCGAAGGTGACGCCGTCGATAACGGGCAGGTCAGGAAAGGCGGCGGGGGCAAGCGGGGATAATGGCATGACTTACTTCTCCAGCAGGTCGAGGTTGGTCAGGACGGCAGGATCAAAGGCGTCGGGTTCAGCCAGCGTCACAGTTGCGGCGGCCTTCAACTCTTCGATTTTGGACAGGATCACAGCCTCTTGCAGGCCGCCCACGATTTCTGCGCGGACCTCTTCCAGCGCTGCGACAGGCTTATCGCGCGTCTCGTTCAACTTGACGATGTGCCAGCCGAATTGGGTCTGCACGGGATCAGAGACATCGTCAGCTTCCATGCCTTCGACGGTCTGTTCGAATTCCGCGACCATCTGACCTGGCCCAAACCAGCCCAGTTCGCCGCCCGTGGGGCCGGACGGACCGGTAGAGACTTCTTTGGCGACTTCCGCGAAATCTTCACCCGCAGTGATGCGGTCTTTAGCGGCTTGCGCTTCTTCTTCGGTTTCGACCAGCAGATGGCTCGCGTTCCATTCTTTGACGGGCTCTTCTGCGGCTGCAGCGACCATTTCGTCATAGGCGGCTTGGATCGCTTCATCGGTCACGGCGGCTTTGGTCAGGTCGGTGATGACCTCGCCTGCGCGCAAAGACCGTTCTTCGTTCGCCATGGCCCAGCCGACACGGGCGGGCACATCGGTCAGGCTGTTGGACAGCAGTTGCTGCTGCACGATCTGGTCCAGCACGCCTTGATAGATGACGTCGGCGGGGAACTGGTCATATTGCTGCGGCAGCTGAGCGCGTGCGATCATCATCTGACCAAGCGTAATTTCGGTGCCATCAACCGTGGCAACGACTGCCGCAGGATCAGCGGTGGGGGCCGGGGCGGCCTCTGCGACCGGTGCGTCAGCGACGGGGGCCTCAGTGGTGGTGTCTTGCGCCTGCGCGGCGGTTGTCAGGGCTAGCGCCAGTGCGGCGGTGCCCAGCAATGTGGTCATACGGGTCATGGAAACGGTCCTTACAAAGAGTCCCCCGAAGGGGCGCAACGTTGACAGTAATCAGCCCGCCCCTTACATCGCAAGGAAGCCTTGAGGGGGCTGGTCTTGGGCCCTGTTTAGGGGCCTTGGCGCAAGCCGACAAGCGACCTCCTCTCAATTCGGTATCACAGGGGCGGCAAGAGTCCGCTTGGAGAGAACATGCTGGGTCTGTCATCTATTGCGAAAAAGGTCTTTGGGACCGCGAACGACCGTAAAGTTAAGGGCGTCCGGCCCCTGATCGACAAGATCAACGCGCTAGAGCCAGAGTTTACGGCGCTGAGCGATGAGCAAATCAAAGACCGCACGCGCGCCCTGCAAGAGCGGGCAAAAGCAGGCGAAAGCCTAGATGATATGCTGCCCGAAGCCTTTGCCAACTGCCGCGAAGGTGCGCGCCGGGCTTTGGGTCTGCGGGCCTTTGATACGCAGTTGATGGGCGGTATTTTCCTGCACCAAGGTAACATTGCCGAGATGAAGACAGGCGAGGGTAAGACCCTTGTCGCGACTTTTCCGGCCTACCTGAACGCGCTGTCCGGCAAAGGTGTGCATATCGTTACCGTGAACGATTATCTGGCCCGCCGTGACGCGGACTGGATGTCGAAGGTCTATAGCTTCCTTGGGATGACGACCGGCGTTGTCGTGCCGCAACAGCCTGAGGCGGAAAAGAAGGTCGCCTATCAGTGCGACGTGACCTACGCGACGAACAACGAGCTGGGCTTTGATTATCTGCGCGATAACATGAAGTCAGAGCTAAGCCAGATGTACCAGCGCCCGCATAACTTTGCGATCGTGGACGAGGTCGACTCGATCCTGATCGACGAGGCGCGCACGCCGCTGGTTATCTCTGGCCCGGCGCAAGACCGCAGCCAGATGTACCGCGACATTGACACCATCGTGCCGGGCATTTTGCCGGAACACTTTACGCTGGATGAAAAGCAGCGGTCCGTGAGCTTTACCGACGAAGGCAACGACTACCTAGAGGACGCACTGTCCCGCGCTGGCCTGCTGCCAGAGGGGCAGACGCTGTATGATCCCGAAAGCGTCACGCTGGTGCACCACACCAGTCAGGCGCTGAAGGCGCACAAGCTGTTCGCCAAGGACAAAGATTACATTGTGCGCGGTGATGAAATCGTTCTGATCGACGAATTCACGGGCCGTATGATGACGGGTCGCCGTCTTGCTGACGGCCTGCATCAGGCAATCGAGGCGAAAGAGGGTGTCAGTATTCGCCCTGAAAACGTCACGCTGGCCTCTGTCACGTTCCAGAACTATTTCCGCCTTTATAAGAAACTGGGCGGCATGACTGGTACGGCGTTGACCGAAGCCGACGAATTCATGGAAATCTATGGCCTTGGTGTGGTCGAGGTGCCGACGAACCGGCCCATCCAGCGCAAAGACGAGCACGATCAGGTTTACCGCACGGCCCGCGAGAAGTTCGAAGGCGTGGTCAAAGAGATCAAGGAAGCCAACGCAAAGTCGCAGCCGATCCTTGTCGGTACGACCAGCATCGAAAAGTCCGAGTTTCTGTCGCAAATGCTGACCGCCGAAGGGATCAAGCACAACGTGCTGAACGCCCGCCAGCACGAGCAAGAAGCGCAGATCATTGCCGACGCTGGCAAACTGGGCGCTGTCACAATCGCCACCAACATGGCTGGCCGCGGCACCGACATTCAGCTGGGCGGCAACGTCGAGCTGAAGGTGATCGAGGCGCTGGACGCTGATCCCGAGGCAAACCCTGACGAGATCCGCGCGCGGATTGAGGCAGAGCATGCCGGCGAAAAGGAAAAGGTTCTGGCAGCTGGCGGCCTGTTTGTGCTGGCCACGGAACGCCACGAGTCGCGCCGGATCGATAACCAGTTGCGTGGCCGTTCTGGCCGTCAGGGCGATCCGGGCCGGTCGTCGTTCTTCCTGTCTCTCGAAGATGACCTCATGCGGATCTTTGGATCCGAGCGTCTGGACAAAGTGCTGTCATCGCTGGGCATGAAAGAAGGCGAAGCGATTGTGCACCCTTGGGTCAACAAATCGCTAGAGCGGGCACAGGCCAAGGTCGAAGGCCGCAACTTTGATATCCGCAAGCAGCTGCTAAAGTTTGACGACGTGATGAACGAGCAGCGCAAAGTGATCTTTGGCCAGCGCCGCGAGATCATGGAAGCGACCGATCTGTCTGAAATCGTCAGCGACATGCGCCATCAGGTCGTCGAAGACATGGTGGACGAGCATATGCCGCCCCGCAGCTATGCCGATCAATGGACGACAGAGGCGCTCTATGCTGATGTGATCCAGAACCTTGGCATGGACGAACCGGTCATGGCTTGGGCGCAAGAAGAGGGCGTAGATGCGGATGCGATGCGCGAACGGCTAGAGGCCGCTTCTGACGCGCATATGGCCAAGAAAGAAGAGGCGTTTGGTGCCTCTGCGATCCGCAATATTGAAAAGCAGGTTCTACTGCAGACGATCGATGCCAAGTGGCGCGAGCATTTGGTGACGCTGGAACACCTGCGGTCTGTCGTCGGTTTTCGCGGCTATGCGCAGCGCGATCCGCTGAACGAATATAAGACCGAAGGCTTTCAGTTGTTCGAACGGCTTCTGGACGGTTTGCGTTTGGACGTGACGCAAAAGCTGGGTCAGATCCAGCCGATGACGCAAGAACAGCAGGACCAGATGGTCGCGCAATTACGTCAGCAGCAGGCCGCTGCAGCGGGCGCTGTCGCCGCGCCCCAACCTGATGCACAGCCCGAGCCCGAGAAGCTGATTGAGCGTGCGACATCTGCGCAAAGCGCTGGGGATGCGACCGCCCGCACTGGATTTGACGAAAATGATCCGGCGACGTGGGGCAACCCGACGCGGAACGACGCCTGCCCATGCGGGTCCGGGAAAAAGTTCAAGCACTGCCACGGCGCGCATTGATCTCATGTAACGGAGGGCGGGCCAATTGGTCCGCCCTCGCCACATTCACGACACCTTAATTCCTTGCGGCGGTCCCGCCGCCGACATTTGCGATGTGCATAACTCCTGTTAACCCCATAACGGGCAAGGAGACGACGCATGAAACCTGCAACCCGCAAGATAGTCACCGCCGCCACGACATTCTCTGTCGCGCTTAGCATCGGTTTCGTCATGCAATACGGCGACGCGGTTGCCGCACGGCTTGGGATCGACGAACCCATCGGTGGCCCTGCTGGTCGCACGCAGGTCAGCGTTCCTGGATCGGCTGTCACGGCAAGCAAGGCTGTGGTTGTCCCACAATTGTTGGCGCCGCGCATGACGGATGACAGCAAAGAAGTGGCAGATATCCCGCAGGAATTGGCAACGCCCACCTTGCAAATGCCCGATTCGACCTCTGTTTCAGACCTCATTCTTGCCTCTGCCATGACCGAGGCCCCCGTCATGCCAAGCCCTGAAGTGGCCGCTTGCGATCCAATCATGACAGCCACGGCGCAGCCTATGGCGATGGTGCAGCTTCAGTTGACTGACACCTGCCACAAGGGGGCGCCTGTCTCGATCCATCACCAGGGTATGATTTTTAGCGCGATCACCGATGCAGACGGTGAGCTGTCGGTGGACGTGCCGGCACTGTCGCGGGACGCGCTGTTTATTGCCGATTTCAATACGGGCAAGGCGGCGGCTGCCTCTGTCTTGGTGCCTGATCTTGATACGGTGGACCGCGCAGTTCTGCAGTGGCAGGGCGATGATGGCGTGCAACTGCACGCGCTTGAATTCGGCGCTGGCTATGATGACGCGGGACATATCTGGTCTGCGTCGACCGGTGCTGCAGGAAACGTGCAAACCGGCAGCGGCGGTATCTTAACGTCGCTCGGCGATGTTGCCGTCAGCGATGCTCTGCGCGCAGAGGTGTACACCTTTCCCAGCGGTCAATCCGTCCGTGACGGTCAGGTCGTCCTGAACGTAGAGGCAGAGGTCACAAGCCGGAACTGTGGCCGCGACGTTTCGGCGCAAAGTATCCAGATTGGTCCAGATCACGCGGCAGACGCCATCGACCTGACCATGACAATGCCGGGTTGCGATGCAATTGGTGAATTTCTGGTGTTGAAAAATATGTTCGCGGACCTGACACTCGCGGCGAAATGAATTCGCAGCGACGATCCACAAGGTATTCGATAGTGCGCAGTGCGGCAGGGGGACTTGCCGCACTGTTGCTGTGTATGGATAGCGCTACTGCAGAAGAGGTCACGATCACCTCTGCCCAAGGCAATCTGGTCCTGACTGGCCGTATTGCAGGTTTTGACGGCACCTATCTGGATATCGAATCGCCGCATGGCCCTTTGACGCTGGCCTATGCGGGCGTCACCTGCGCTGGGGCTGATTGCCCCGATCTAAAGAGCTACGTTCCGCATTTGCGCCTGTCCGGCGAGCCGCGCCTTGCTAGCCTGCTGCTTCCTGCGTTGATTGATGGCTTTGCACGCGACCGCGGCCTCAAGCTGATACAAGAGGACACCGACGGTGGTGCGCTTAATATCACTTTGGTCGAAGACGCCCAGCCAGTGCTGCTGGTTAACCTGCGGAACAGTCAAAGCGCCGAGGCTTTTGCTGATCTGTTGACCTATGACAGCGATGTCGCCCTGACCTTTCGTGACCCGCTGCCCGACGAACAGGCCCGCGCCGCAGAGGTCGGGATCGCTCTGCCGGGACTTGCGGGGGGCAGCGTCGTGCTGGGCGGCGAGGCGTTGGTTCCTATCGTCTCTCCGCTTAACCCAATACGGGTTATCGATCCGGCTGACGTGATCGCAGCCTTTGCCGGGGATATTCCCGATTGGGAACAGATGGGCCAACCAGAGATGCCTTTGACGCTGCATCTGGGGCCAGTGGGTGACGGGCAGGCCGATGCATTTTTGGCGATGCTGCCCGCGCCCGCCAGCGCTGCCGTGATCAGACATGCAGACCCTGATGCGCTGGCCGAAGCTGTCGCTGCTGATGCGGGGGCGCTTGGGATAGCGGCGCTTGGTACTTCTGGCATTGCGCAGCCACTCGGCCTGCGTGATGCATGTGGATTGACGGCACCGCCGGTGCTGCGCGGGATTAAGACGCAAGACTATCCGCTGACCACGCCAGCATTTGCCTTTGTCAGATCGCAACGGAAACCTGAAATCGTCCGTGCTTTCCTGAATTGGCTACGCAGCCCAGCCGCAGAACTGATCGTGCGACGCGCCGGCTTTGCTGATCGGGGGGTGGTCCCGATCACTTTAGACGATCAAGGAGAGCGGTTCGCCCACGCGATCACCATTGCCGGACCAGACACATCGCTGCGCGATTTGCAGGGCATGGTGGCGATGATGGACGCGCGCGTTCGGATTTCGCTGACGTTTCGGTTTGCGAATGGGACGACTGCGCTTGATACCGCCTCGGCCGCAAATCTACGTTTGCTGGCCCATGATATGCGTGACGGCGTCTATGCGGGGCGCGAGGTTATGCTGATTGGATTTAGCGACGGCGAAGGTTCTGCCGATGCGAACCGTGACCTGTCTGCGGCCCGCGCTTTGGCGGTCGAAAGCGCGCTGCTGTCACTACTTAGCGCGATACCAGACGACCTTCGCCTTGGGACTGCCGGGTTTGGAGAGGCATTGCCGATTGGCTGTGACGATACTGCATGGGGCCGTCAAATGAACCGCCGGGTCGAGGTTTGGGTCGGCGATTAAAGCAGCCCTTCAGCGCGGAAAGACAATTCCCGCGATTTGCCAATGATAAGATGGTCATGGACAGAGATGCTAAGCGCCCCGGCTGCCGCCTCGATCTGCGCTGTCATGGTAATATCAGCTTGCGACGGTGTCGGATCGCCCGAGGGGTGGTTGTGGACCAAGATCATCGATGCGGCATTCAGCTCTAACGCGCGTTTGACGACCTCGCGAGGATAGACGGGAACGTGATCAATCGTGCCGCGCGCCTGTTCCTCGTCCGCGATCAGGGTGTTTTTGGTGTCGAGGTACAGAATACGGAATTGTTCGGTGTCGCGATGGGCCATGACAGTGTGGCAATAGTCCAGCAGCGCATCCCAGCTGCTGACAACATGGCGCGCCATAACTTTGCTGCGGGCCATGCGGTGTGCTGCCGCTTCTACGACCTTAAGTTCCACGACGACGGCATCGCCGATCCCTTTGACCCGTTTTAGTGCAGCTACGGGGGCCGAAATGACGCGGTTGAAATCACCAAACTGATCAATCAACGCACGGGCCAGTGGTTTGACGTCTTGCCGCGGGATGGCGCGAAAGAGGACAAGTTCCAGCAGTTCATACTCCGGCAAGGCCGCCGCCCCGCCACTGACAAAACGGTCTCGCAGGCGCGCACGGTGGTCTTTGATATAGGACGGCAACCGGCCGGGTCGGATCGTACCGTCTGCCTCGTCAATGGCAGCGGGGGTGAAAAATGGCAGGGCTTCCTGAAAAGACTGGGTCATGCGCTTAGGATGACCCCTCGTTAATGAAAAAGCGGTTAAAATGATTCCGATTTCGGCAGTGACCTTAAAAAAGGGCCCATGCTTTCGCAGGGGCCCTTTGGTGGCGATACAATAGGATGCCCGCCGCTGCGTCAGCCTTTCATCGAATCCCAGAACCCTTTGACAGACTTAAAGAACGTCGACCCCTGCGGGTTGTTGTCCTTTGATAGGGTATCAAATTCCTTCAGGATTTCGCGTTGCCGCGATGTCAGGTTCACGGGCGTTTCGACCTGTAGTTCGATGAACATATCACCAGCAGCAGCGCCTCGAAGGGACGGCATGCCTTTGCCACGCAAGCGCATCTGACGGCCCGACTGGCTGCCTTCGGGGATCTTGACCCGCGAACGACCGCCGTCGATTGTCGGCACCTCGATCTCTCCACCCAAGGCGGCAGAGGCGATGCTGACGGGGACCCGGCAGAACAGGTTGCTGGACTCGCGTTCAAACAGCGCGTGATCTGCGACTTCGATAAAGATATACAGATCGCCCGCAGGTCCGCCGCGCATGCCAGCCTCGCCTTCGCCAGCCAGGCGGATGCGTGTGCCGGTTTCGACGCCGGCCGGGATGTTGACCGACAGCGCCTTTTCCTTTTCGACGCGGCCTGCGCCGTGGCAGACGTGGCAGGGATTCTTGATCGTCTGACCTGCGCCGTTACAGGTGGGGCAGGTCCGTTCGACTGTGAAAAAGCCCTGCTGTGCACGCACTTTACCCATGCCAGAGCAGGTCGGGCAGGTTACAGGTTCAGAGCCGTCGTCCGCGCCCGTGCCGCTGCAGTTGCCGCATTGCACGGCAGTGGGCACGTTGATCGTTTTGGTCAGGCCAGCATAGGCCTCTTCCAGTTTGATCCGCAGGTTATAGCGTAGGTCATTGCCGCGTGCAGCACGGCTACGGCCGCCGCCGCCACGTTGGCCGCCCATGAAGTCGCCGAACAGATCGTCGAACACATCAGAAAATGCCGAGGCGAAATCGCCATTACCTTGCTGACCGGGATGACGGCCACCGCCACCCATTCCGCCCTCAAAGGCGGCATGACCATAGCGGTCATAGGCGGCCTTTTTGTCGCCGTCCTTCAGGACTTCGTAGGCCTCGTTGGCCTCTTTAAATTGTTCTTCGGCCTTGGGATTGTCGGAGTTACGATCCGGGTGCAATTCCTTCGCCTTCTGGCGATAGGCCTTCTTAATCTCGTCTGCGCCAGCACCTTTCTGGATGCCAAGCGTGTCGTAATAATCGCGTTTAGCCATCTTACAGGTCCCCCTTGGGAATGGAAAAGACCGGCCCGGTTCAGGGGCCGGTCTATCCCGTCAGGCGGATGCCTTACTTGTTGCGCTTTTCGTCGTCGAGGTCTTCGAAGTCGGCGTCAAGGATGTCATCCTCGTCTGCGCCTTTCGGCTCTGCGTCGCCGCCGTCTTCAGCGTCTTGGCTCGACTTGTAGATCGCCTCGCCCAGCTTCATCGCGGATTCGGTAACGTTCTGGATGCCCGACTTGATCTTGTCGACGTTGTCGTTTTCCAGTTCGTCCTTCAGCGCGGCGATTGCCAGTTCGATCGCTTCGATGGTCGTCGGGTCGACCTTGTCGTTGTGCTCTTCCATCGACTTTTCGGTCGAGTGGATCAGGCTTTCAGCCTGGTTGCGCGCTTCGACCAGTGCACGGCGTTCCTTGTCGGCGTCGGCATTTGCCTCGGCGTCGCGGACCATCGCTTCGATATCTTCATCCGACAGACCGCCAGAGGCTTGGATCGTGATATTCTGCTCTTTGCCGGTGCCTTTGTCTTTGGCTCCGACGGACACGATGCCGTTGGCGTCGATGTCAAACGTCACTTCGATCTGCGGCATGCCGCGCGGTGCAGGCGGGATGCCTTCTAGGTTGAATTGGCCCAGCATCTTGTTGTCGGCTGCCATCTCACGCTCGCCTTGGAAGACGCGCAGGGTCACGGCGTTCTGGTTGTCTTCTGCGGTCGAGAAGGTCTGCGACTTCTTCGTCGGGATCGTCGTGTTACGGTCGATCAGACGGGTGAACACGCCGCCCAAGGTTTCGATGCCCAGCGACAGCGGGGTCACGTCCAGCAGAACCACGTCTTTGACGTCGCCTTGCAGAACGCCAGCCTGAATAGCAGCACCCAGCGCCACGACTTCGTCAGGGTTCACGCCCTGATGCGGCTCTTTGCCAAAGTACTTGGCTACTTCTTCTTTCACGCGGGGCATACGTGTCATGCCGCCGACCAGAACGACTTCGTCGATGTCGCCAACGGACAGGCCAGCGTCTTTCAACGCAGCTTGGCAAGGCTTGATCGACGCTTTGATCAGGTCAGATACCAGCGATTCCAGCTTGGCGCGGGTCAGTTTCATGACCATGTGCAGCGGCTGGCCAGTTTTGCCCATCGAAATGAACGGCTGGTTGATCTCGGTCGAGGAGGAGGACGACAGCTCGATCTTGGCTTTTTCAGCAGCTTCTTTCAGACGCTGCAGCGCCATCTTGTCCTTGGTCAGGTCGACCTGGTTTTCTTTTTTGAACTCGTCAGCAAGGTAGTTGACGATGCGCATGTCAAAGTCTTCGCCGCCAAGGAAAGTGTCGCCGTTGGTGGACTTCACTTCGAACAGGCCGTCGTCGATTTCCAGAATGGTCACGTCGAATGTACCGCCGCCTAGGTCATAGACCGCGATGGTTTTGGTGTCTTTTTTGTCAAGACCGTAGGCCAGTGCGGCTGCTGTCGGCTCGTTGATGATCCGCAGCACTTCAAGACCGGCAATCTTGCCTGCGTCCTTGGTCGCCTGACGCTGGGCGTCGTTGAAGTAGGCGGGCACGGTGATAACGGCCTGCGTGACTTCTTCGCCCAGATAGGACTCAGCGGTTTCTTTCATCTTACCCAAGATGAAAGCAGAGATTTGCGAAGGGGAGTACTTTTCGCCCTTGGCTTCGACCCATGCGTCGCCGTTGCCGCCGTTGACGACCTCGAACGGCATGTTCTTTTTGTCTTTCACCAGAAGCGGATCGTCAAACCGACGGCCGATCAAACGCTTTACAGCAAAGATGGTGTTTTCGGGGTTGGTGACGGCCTGACGCTTGGCGGGCTGACCAACCAGACGCTCGTCGTCCGTGAACGCGACGATCGACGGCGTGGTGCGTGCACCTTCGCTGTTTTCGATCACGCGGGGTTTGCTGCCATCCATGATGGCAACGCAAGAGTTTGTTGTACCGAGGTCGATACCAATAATTTTAGCCATTTTCAGATCCCTTATACTTCAGGCGATGTGAGAGGCGCAGACCCGTTGCGGCACCTGCGCCCGTTTACATGATTGCGCTGCAGAAACGTCCTGCACCGGCTGTCTGGCGTATATAGGGAGGCGTTTTGGCCCCTGCAACAGGGGGCAACCATACAGCGCGCCAATTTTTGGCAATGAACGGTACGTCGCGCGGCCGCGCTGGCGCAGGTTCGGCCCTTAGCGCGAGGCGTTCCAGCTGACCGATGCGTGGCGGCGGGTGTAGAATTCGCCAAGCAGTCCCAGCATCAGCAACACAAGCGCCACATACAGCGGATACGTCGGAGAGCTGAAGTGAGGGTTGTAGTTCAAGAAGATGTCGCCGCGAATCTGGTCGATGCAATGAAACAAGGGATTCCAATCAAAAATCGACAGCATGGATGCAGGCAACGTATTTGCCAGAAACATCTTGCCGGATGCGATCATGTTGACGCGGCCATAGACCGTACTGCCAATGCGGGTGAAATCCGGGGCCCAAGGTTTGATCGCCAAAAAGATCGTTCCAACCGCCACACCAGAGAACCAAGAGATCATCAGCATTTCCAGCGCGCCGATGGGATTGTCGATCACGACGGGTTTGTAGGTGACGTGATAGATGAACAACACCACAACGATTGATAGAAATTGCAAATACAGCGACGAAAGCGCCGCGGCGCAGATCGAAATTGCTGTCGTCATCGGGGCGTGATTCATCATCGCGGACGCGGGCCCTTCGGATCCGACGACCGCGCCCATTGCCTTTGTGTGGGCCATGTACAGAAAAATACCCGACATGATGTACATCAGGTAATCCCCGCGCACCGCAGAGCCGCGCATCCCCAGCAGTGCGAACATGCCGTAGAACGATGCGATCATCAGAACAGACTGAAAAATGTTCATGATCAATCCGACCAGCGGATTGCGGTGGTTTTTGCGGACGTCACGTACGGCGCTGTGGTAAATCAGTTCGGCCATCCCCAAAACAGAGCGCGTGCGTGATCTTGGGGCCTGCACCTGAAACATCTGACGTTGCCTTTTTCATTCGATTCGCATCGGCGTCGCATGTCTGATGCCATGAAATTCTTGCCGTTCGCTTTATGCCGCAGCATAAGAGCGAAAAGGGCGGTTTTTCAATCAATTCACTGTGTGCCCCGCAATTACGGAGAAAATGTGACCATGGATTTCAACAAGCTGTCCGATGTGATGCGCCGTTTGTCGCTGGAAGCAGGCGATAAGATCATGGAAATCTATAACTCGCCCGATTTCGAAGTGCGCACCAAAAGCGACGAAAGCCCCGTGACTGCCGCGGACGAGGCTGCTGATGCGATCATCAGCGCAGGCCTGCGCGCAGCCTTTCCCGATGTGGCGCTGATTACAGAAGAGCAGGCCGCGTCCCATAAGGTGCAGGCCAGCACGTTCCTGATCGTGGACCCGCTGGATGGCACCAAGGAATTCATCAAGCGCCGCGGCGATTTTACTGTAAACATCGCCTATGTCGTCGACGGTGTGCCCGTGCGCGGCGTGGTCTATGCCCCCGCCAAGGAACGCTTGTTTTACACAGACGCCTCTGGCCAATCGGTCGAAGAAACGGGCCCCTTCGCCAAAGACACTGTTGGCGAAGTCGAGCCGATGTCCGTCACAACCAACCCCGACAACAATGCCCTGATGGTCGTCGCGTCCAAATCGCACCGCGACCAAGCGACGGATGACTACATCGATTTGTATCTGGTCAAGGACATGAAAAGCGCAGGCTCTTCGCTAAAGTTCTGCCTGATCGCCACCGGTGAGGCGGATATCTATCCGCGCCTTGGCCGCACGATGGAATGGGACACAGCCGCAGGCCATGCCGTTCTGACAGGCGCTGGCGGCGAAGTCGTGCGCTTTGATAACCACAAGCCGCTGATTTACGGCAAAGAGGGTTACGCAAACCCCTTCTTCATCGCCCACGCCCCCGGCGTTACATTGCAGAAATCCTGATGTCAGTCCTGATTGTTATCCCCGCCCGCTATGCCTCTACCCGGTATCCGGGCAAGCCGCTTGTCGACTTGCGCGGCGCTGACGGCGTCGCGAAGTCGTTGATCCGACGCAGCTGGGATGCGGCGATGCAGGTGGACGGCGTTGACCGCGTCGTTGTCGCCACAGACGACGACCGGATCAAGCAGGCCGCAGAGGCATTCGGCGCAGAGGTCGTCATGACCTCGGAGGCCTGCCGCAACGGGACAGAGCGCTGCGCCGCCGCTATCGACGCGATGGACGAAAGCTATGACATTGTGGTTAACTTGCAGGGCGATGCACCGCTGACACCCGCGTGGTTTATCAGCGATCTCGTCGCAGGCATTCAGGCACGGCCTGACGTCGATGTCGCGACCCCGGTGCTGCGCACCGAAGGGCGCGCGCTGAACGGTTTTCTGGACGACCGCCGTGCGGGCCGGGTTGGCGGCACGACAGCCGTATTCGGCGCAAGCATGAACGCGCTATATTTCTCAAAAGAGGTCATCCCTTACACGGGTCAGACCTTTGCGGATGATGCGGATACGCCGGTTTTTCATCACGTTGGCGTCTACGCTTACCGCCCGGATGCCCTGCGAGCCTATGGCACATGGCCCATCGGCCCATTGGAAACCCTCGAAGGGCTAGAGCAGCTTCGCTTCCTTGAACAGGCCCGGTCTGTCCTATGTGTTGAAGTCGATGCCAAAGGCCGCCAGTTCTGGGAACTAAACAATCCCGAAGATGTCCCTCGGATCGAGGCGATGTTGAAAGAGATGGGGGCAGACTGACGTGCAGCAAAGCGTCAGTGTGATCGTTGTCAGCAACGGCCGCCCTGACGCGTTGCACCGTTGTTTGTTGGGCCTGTCCCAAATCGATCACCCCAATTGCGAGGTAATTGTCGTCGCCGATAATAGCTCTTGGCCTGCCATCACGCAAAGCGGATTGGCGGGCCGTATCAAGGCTGCGCGGTGCGACGTGCCGAATATCTCGATGGCGCGCAACGCGGGGCTGGCGCTGGCGGCGGGGGATATCGTCGCCTTTATCGACGACGACGCTGTGCCAGAGCCGACGTGGCTGTCGTATCTCACTGCACCCTTCGCCAATGAAAACGTCACGGCTGCGGGCGGCTTTGTGCGCGGGCGCAATGGAATCGATTTCCAATGGCGCGCCCGGTTGGCCTTTGGCGACGGTGAGACCACGCCGTTTGAAGTGGACGAGCTGCGCCCAACGCTGATGACCGCCGGGCCCGGGCGGGCGGTCAAGACCGAAGGCACGAACATGGCCGTCCGCCGCGCCGCGCTGATTGCGATGGGCGGCTTTGACGAGGCATTTGCGTTTTACCTGGACGAGACAGACCTTAATTTACGGCTGGCCCAAGACAGCGCCACGACAGCGATAGTTCCGCTGGCGCAGGTCCATCACGGCTTTGCTGCCAGCGCCAGGCGCCGCGCGGATCGCGTGCCGCGCACGCTGTTTCAGATTGGGGCCAGCCTTGCGGTGTTTTTGCGCAAACATGGCGGGACGGCCCACCCCACAGCGCATGTACCCCGCGCGCACCAGCGGCGGCGGCTTTTGGCACATATGGTCGCTGGGCGGCTGATGCCCGGTGATGTCAGGCGGTTGCTGCAAACGTTCGATGCCGGCTGGGCCGAGGGGCTGAAGCGCACGCCTGCGCAGCATCCGGATTTTAGCAAACCGCCGCCGTTCGTGCCGTTTGGCGCGCAAAGCCGGACGCACAAAGTCATAAGCGCCCGGTCTTGGCATGCGGCAAAGGCGCTGATGGCGGCCAAGCAGGCGGTCGCGGGTGGGCAAATCGTGTCGCTGTATCTGATGTCACCAACGGGGCTATTTCACCGCCGCCAGTTTGATGAAAACGGCGTGTGGATTCAGACAGGTGGGCAGTTTGGCAAGTCGGACCGATCTGATCCGTGGTGGGCGCCGTGGCGGGCACGCAGGCGCGTTGATGACGAAGCGCAGAAAATGCGCGCCCTGCGTGATCCTCACTCGGCGGATTACAACAGCCTTCACGCAAAACGATAACTGGTGACTTGGTTTAGTCACAAACGTGGCGTAGGACGACTCGAATTGTCAGCCACGAATTGATTGATCGAGGGAACGCATGCGTAGCAAAGTCACCAAAGCCGTATTTCCGGTAGCTGGTTTGGGAACTCGGTTCCTGCCAGCGACGAAAGCCGTTCCAAAGGAAATTATGACCTTGGTGGATCGCCCTTTGATCCAGTACGCCATTGATGAAGCCCGTGCTGCTGGCATCACCGAATTCATTTTTGTCACTGCACGGGGCAAGAACGCGCTCGAGGATTATTTCGACCACGCACCAGATCTGGAACACACCCTGCGCAAAGCTGGCAAGACCGAGCTGTTGGAAATCTTGAAGTCCACCAACATGGACAGCGGCGCGATTGCTTACATCCGCCAGCACAAGGCGATGGGCCTCGGCCACGCGGTCTGGTGCGCGCGCCGTCTGATCGGTAACGAGCCCTTTGCCGTTATGTTGCCCGACGACGTGATCGCGGGCGAGAAGTCTTGCTTGCAGCAGATGGTCGAAGCCTACGAGGAAACTGGTGGATCCATGGTCGCGGCCATGGAAGTCGAACCGGATCGGACGTCGTCATATGGCGTGCTTGATGTGGAATCGGTGAACGGTCCCATCGTCAAAGCAAAAGGCATGGTTGAAAAACCGGCCGCAGGCACTGCACCGTCGAACCTTGCTGTTATTGGCCGTTATATTCTGACGCCCAAGGTGCTTCAGAACCTGAACAAAATCGACCGTGGCGCTGGTGGTGAGTTGCAATTGACCGATGCGATTGCGATGGAAATCACCCAAGATCGCGATGTGTTTGGCTATAAATTCGAAGGTCAGCGCTACGATTGTGGTTCTAAGGCTGGCTATTTGCAGGCGACCGTTGCCTTTGCATTGGACCGTCCAGAGCTAAGCGACGAGTTTGTCGATTATCTGCAAGACATTTTGGCGCGGCGCGCAGCCGCCAAATAGGATCAGTGACAGCGGCGCGACTTCTTGATGTGACCAGACTCGCCTCTCGGGCGGGTTTGGTGGCGACGGGGGTCGACCGTGTCGAACTGGCTTATCTGCAGGCGTTCACAGGCGACACAGACGTGCCAGTCTTCGGCCTATGCCGCACGGCGCTTGGGTTTGTGCTGCTGGACCGGGCGGGACTGCTTGCGCTGGGCGCGGCATTCACGGCCCGCGATTTTCCCAAACCTGATCTGCTGTCGCGGCTCAATCGGCGGCTGACAGATGCGGCCCGGCACGGTCAAAGCTTTGCGCGTCGCCATGCGATTGCGCGGGCGCGGCGCGCACGGCTGAAGCGGTTGTTAAAACACCTTCCCGCGGACTTCGCCTATTTCAACGTTGGCCACAGCAACCTGACCCGCCCTGTCTGCCGGGCGATCAAATCGCGGCGCGGCGCGCAGATTGCGATCCTGATCCACGACACGATCCCGCTGGACTGGCCGGACATGCAACGCCCCGGCACTGTGGCGGAGTTCGCGTCAAAGCTAAAGGTTGCGGGAAAATTCGCGGACCGTATCATCTGCACCTCGGCCGCCTGCGCTTCTGATGTGCGCCGCCATCTGGTTGCGCTGGGACCCGTGCCGCCTATCGTTACCGCGCACCTTGGCGTCGATGTGCCGAGCTCCGCGCCAGAGGATATCCCCCTCGGCGTCATGCCAATGCGCCCCTATTTTGTAATCCTCGGCACAATCGAGCCACGCAAGAACCATGCTTTGCTACTGGATCTTTGGGACGACTGGGGGCCGGGCGCGCCGGATCTGCTGATTTGTGGTCATCGTGGCTGGCTGAACAAGGACGTTTTTGACCGCCTCGATGCTGGTGTGCCCCACGTCAAAGAGGCACCAAACCTGTCCGACGGTGCTATTGCAGCCCTCCTTCAGGGCGCGCAAGGTCTGCTCTTTCCATCCCGCGCCGAAGGCTTTGGCCTGCCCCCGATCGAGGCGGCGGCGCTGGGCGTTCCGGTCTTATGTGCTGATTTGCCACCTTGCCGCGAACTGCTTGGTGACTGGGCCGTTTACGTGGATGCCCAAGACCGCTATTCATGGAAAAAAGAGATTTCGAGGTTCCTGCAGATAGCGCCGCAGGATCGCGCGGGCAGGCTTGTTCCCCCCACGTGGTCCGCGCATTTTAGGAAGGTATTAGGCGAAGCCTGATAGTGACCTGCGCTAGATGCAAAGACAGTTAGGAAAAATGCGTGGGCATTTTGCGGTCCTACCGGCTAAGGGTGCAGCGGCAACGCTGGCTCGTGCGCGCCTTTCGCAAGCGCCGCGAATTGAAAGCTGTCGCAAACCGGACTGGGCAGATCAAGCCTGACGACATCATCGTCTTTTCGACCTTTCGCAACGAAGACCTGCGGTTGCCGCATTTTATCCAGTATTATCGGGGGCTTGGGGTCAACCATTTCATTATGGTCGACAACGATAGCACCGATGGCGGTGCCGAATTCTTAAAAGATCAGCCTGACGTGACACTGTTTCATGCGCATGGCAGCTATAAGCGGGCGCGCTTTGGTGTTGATTGGCTAAACTGGTTACAGCGAAAATATGCGGATGGTCATTGGACGCTGGTTGTCGATCCAGACGAACTGCTGGTCTATCCGTTCTGCGACACGCGGCCTCTGCGGGCATTGACTGACTGGCTTGATGCGTCCTCGATTAAATCATTTGGCGCGATGCTGCTGGATATGTATCCCAAGGGACGCATTAACGATGTGCCCTATCGCCGGGGTGCCGACCCGCTTCAGGTCGTCGAATGGTTCGATAGTGGCAATTATAACATCAAGCGTAATCCTAAATTTGGCAATTTGTGGATCCAAGGCGGCCCGCGCGCGCGCACCTTTTTTCCAGCAGAGCCAACCCGCGCACCTGCGTTGAACAAGATCCCATTGGTCAAATGGGACAAGAAATACGCCTATGTCAGCAGCACGCACATGCTGCTGCCGCGCGGCCTGAACCTTGTCTATGATGAATGGGGCGGGGAAAAAGCCAGTGGCGTGTTGCTGCACACCAAATTCCTGCCCAACTTTACCGAAAAGGCAAAGGAAGAGATGGAGCGTGGTCAGCACTATGCCAACAGCCACGAATATCGCGCCTATGCCGCGTCTGGCGACGCAAACCCGGACCTGTGGTGCAAATGGAGCGAGCGCTATATCAACTGGCGCCAGTTAGAGATTTTGGGGATTATGTCCAAGGGGAACTGGGCATGACCGTTGGCGTCGTCATGCTGGTGCACACCGCCTTTGACCGGGCCGAACAGATCGCCCGGCACTGGGTCGAGGGTGGCTGCCCTGTTGTGATCCACGTCGATAAAACTGTGCCGGACGACAAGTTTGAAACCTTTAAAACGGCGCTTGGCGATTTGGAAAAGGTTAAATTCAGCCGTCGCCATCGCTGCGAATGGGGCACTTGGGGGATCGTCGCCGGCACGCAGTCCGCGTCAGAACTTATGCTGCGGTCCTTTCCGAATGTGCGCCATGTCTTTCTGGCATCGGGGTCCTGCATGCCGCTGCGCCCGGTGCGCGAATTGCGCAGGTATCTGGACAGCCGTCCGCGTACTGATTTTATCGAAAGCGCGACGACCTCTGACGTGCCTTGGACGGTGGGCGGGCTTGACCGCGAACGCTTTACCCTGCGTTTTCCGTTTTCATGGCGCAAGAACCGCTATTTGTTCGACCGCTACGTCGCCTTGCAACGCCGTTTCCGGTTTCGGCGCAAGATCCCCGAAGGCATCGTGCCACATATGGGATCGCAGTGGTGGTGCCTGACCCGGCAGACCCTATCGGCGATCCTGCAGGACCCCGATCGGCCGCTTTATGATAAGTATTTCGCCAAGGTCTGGATCCCGGACGAAAGCTATTTTCAGACCCTTGCGCGCCTGTATGCGGTTAATATCGAAAGCCGGTCTTTGACGCTTTCAAAGTTTGATTTTCAGGGCAAGCCGCACATCTTTTACGACGACCACCTACAGCTACTGCGGCGGTCTGACTGCTTTGTTGCGCGCAAAATCTGGCCGCGCGCTGATTTGCTATACCAGGCCTTTTTGGTCGAAGACGCCGCTACCATGAAAGGGGCAGAGCCAAGCCCGGGCAAGATTGACCGCATCTTTTCAAAGGCTGTTGATCGCCGCACAAAAGGGCGTCCGGGGCTTTATATGCAAAGCCGTTGGCCGAATCAGGATTGGGAAAACGGCATCACGTCGTCGCCCTATTCTGTGTTTAGCGGCTTTGGTGAGCTGTTTGAAAACTTTGAACCTTGGCTGGCTCGGATCACGGGGTCGCGGGTGCACGGGCACCTTTATGCGCGCGATCGCGTGCAGTTTGATGGTCGGCAAAAGTTTTTTAACGGTGCATTGTCCGATGCACCCGCCTTGCGGGATCACAATCCGCAGATGTTCCTGACCAATCTGATTTGGAACACACGGGGCGAACGGCAGGCGTTTCAGTTTGGCCCGTCCGATTCGCAAAAGATTAGCTGGACGCTGGCCAAAGATCCGAACGCACAAATCAGCGTTATTTCAGGCAGTTGGGCTGTACCATTGTTTCAGTCTAACCGCGATTTTGCCGATCTGCGGCACGAGGCTGCGTTGCTACAGCGCGTCGAAAACGAACATCTAGCCGCCTTGCGCTCGACCTGGGCCAAGGCCCGCATTCGCATCTGGACGATGGCCGATTTCATCGAGTCCCCGATGGAGGCGATTCAGCTTGTGATCGACGAAATGACGGGGGAAAAGACGCGCCGCATTGCCGAAGCGCCGCGGATGCATGACCTGACCGGTTTTGGCCAGTTTCTGCAAAACCTGAAAAATCAGGGGATGCACCCGTATTTGATGGGCGATTTCCCAGTCGCTTCCGCCCCGCTTAATCAAGCGCCCACGGCGCGCAAACCTTATTTGGTCAAATAACGTGTCAAAATTCGATTACTTCGTAGTCTTTGCTGAAATGCGCACGGGCTCTAACTTTTTAGAAGCCAACCTGAACATGTTTGACGGCGTCGCCTGTTTGGGTGAAGCATTTAACCCGCATTTTATCGGTTTTCCAAATACCCCCGACCTTCTTGGGATGACCCAAGCTGACAGAGAGTCCGACCCGCAGGCGCTGATTGATCGGGTGAAACAGGCCGAGGGGCTTAACGGTTTCCGATTTTTCAATGATCACGATTCCCGCGTTTTAGATATTGCGCTGACTGACCCGCGCTGCGCTAAGATTGTACTGACGCGCAATCCTGTCGACAGCTTTGTCAGTTGGAAAATCGCCAGCGCGACGGGGCAGTGGAAGCTGACGAATGTCACCCACGCCAAAACGCAGCAGGTTAATTTCGACGGGATAGAGTTTGAAACCCATCTTGCCGCGCTGCAAGCGTTTCAAACGCGCATCTTGAATACCCTGCAGCGCAGCGGGCAGACGGCGTTCTACGTCGCTTACGAGGATTTGCAGGACGTTGAGGTCATGAATGGCCTGGTGCGCTGGCTTGGCGTCGACAGCCACATCACATCCTTGAACAAAACGCTGAAAAAGCAAAATCCCGATCCGATGGCGGATAAGGTTGCGAACTTTGCCCAGATGGAAACCGCGCTTGCACGCATGGACCGGTTTAATCTGACACGGACGCCAAATTTCGAACCCCGCCGTGGGCCGATGATTCCGACGTATATCGCCGCGCCGCACAGCCCGCTGCTTTATATGCCGCTAAAATCCGGGCCGAATGCCGTCGTACAAGACTGGCTGGCTGCGGTGGACGAAGCGACAGTGCAGGATTTGAAAACCGGCTTTAGCCAGAAAAGCCTGCGGGACTGGCTGCGGGCCCATCCCGGTCATCGCAAATTCTCTGTCGTACGCCATCCGGTCATTTGGGCGCATACTGCGTTTTGCGAACGGATCGTGGCAAACGGGCCGGGTAGCTTTGCCGAAATTCGGGCGACCCTGCGCAAAGTCCACGGGGTAGACGTGCCAGATGGCGGCGCGGTGCCAGAAACGGACGTGGTCTATAACATGCAGGCCCATCGCAAGGCGTTTCTGGCATTCCTAAAATTCCTCCGCAACAACCTGTCAGCTCAAACGGCAGTCCGAACCGATGCGGCGTGGGCGTCGCAGCAGTCACTGTTGCAGGGCATGGCCGACTTCGGCGTCGCGGACCTTATCGCCCGCGAGGATAGTTTGCGGGCCGACATGGCGCGGCTGGCTGGGCAGATTGGCCGCACCAGCATGCCAGACCTGCCAGAGCAGACCGACCCCTATGCCGCGCGGTTGGCTGCGATCTATGATGATGTGGTGGAAGCAGCAGCGCGCGATGCCTATGGCCGCGATTACGAGGCGTTCGGCTTCGGCGCTTTACGTTAGGCGGCCTGCGTCGCCTGATTTTCGGTCAGGATAGTGTAAAGCGTCGCAGGGTCGCTATTTGCCCGCAGCTTGGCGCAGATATCTGGATTACGCATGGTGCGCGACACCAACGCTAGCGCGCGTAGGTGTTCTACGCCGGCTTCCTCTGGTGCCAGCAAGGCAAAGACCAGATCAACGGGCTGGCGATCAACGGAATCAAAATTTAGCGGCTTTTCCAAACGCAGGAACAACCCGCGCACGCGGTCGACATCGGCCAGGCGCGCGTGTGGCAGGGCAATACCATGCCCCACCCCGGTCGGGCCTAAACCTTCGCGTTCGATCAAAGCGTCGATCACGTCGGCGGACGGCATATGGTAGGATTGCTCTGCCATCGCGCCGAGATCGTGAAAGAGACGTTTTTTGCTGGTGCAACCGCCCAACATTTTGACGGCACCTTGCTGCAGGATGTCGGCCAGTTGCATCAATTCGTCCCTTGGTGCGGATCCGGCCGTTCAGCCCGCGTTGTGCGGATCGATCCAGCCGATGTTCCCATCTTCGCGCTTGTAGACCACATTGATGCGGCCCTGCTTTTCGTTTCGAAAGACCATCACGTTCGCATGGGACAGTTCCATCTGCATCACGGCTTCACCAACAGAGATTGAGGGGATCTTCGCCTCTGTTTCTGCCACGATAACCGGTGCGTCGCTGGACTGCTCATCCTCGTCGCTATCATCACTCGTTGCGGCGAGGATATACGACCCGCCGCCCGAAACTTCAACAGGGTCGGGGCGATCGCGGTGATGATCCTTGAGCCGGCGCTTATACCTGCGCAACTGTTTGTCCATTTTTTCCGCGCAGGCATCAAAAGCAGAATAGATTTCCGAATCCTTGCCAGACGCCTGAACTGTTAGGCCGGTGGACAAATGAACCACGGCTTCTGCCACATATTCGTGTCCGGTCTTGGAGAAGACGACATAAGCTTCGGTCGGGCGACCGGCATATTTCGCCAGCGTTTCGCCCAGTTCAGTTTCAACGTGGGTCTGCAGGGCCGCGCCAATGTCGATCTGTTTTCCGCTGATCTGATACCGCATGATCTCTCCTGTTCTGCTGGTATTAACGCACAAAGGACCAAGGCCGCAGGCGGCCCAAAGTTCCATTCATATGCGCTTGATAGGATGATGCAGTAGGCGTTTCCAAAGGCTTAAAGGATCCACCCAGCGCAGGCGCTACGGCGGAAAGGCGATGGAAAATCTCTTGCATCATCCCAGACATTCAGCGCCACAACAGGCCGTGTGTCAATGGCAGCTCAATTTACGCGGAAACTGGAGCCCAAATAAACGCGCTGCACGTTCTCGTCGCGCACGACCTCTTCGGTCGTTCCGCTCATCAGAACTTTACCGTCGTGCAGGATATAGGCGCGGTCCACAATTTGCAGCGTTTCCTGCACGTTATGGTCGGTAATCAGTACACCGATGCCGCGATTTTTCAGGTCTGCGACAAGGCCACGAATTTCGGCAACGGCAATCGGATCGACCCCGGCAAAGGGTTCATCCAGCAGGACATACTTTGGCCCCGCAGCTAGACAGCGCGCGATTTCAGCGCGTCGCCGCTCACCGCCAGATAAAGCAACGGCGGGGGCTCGCCGCAGGTGTTCGATGGAAAATTCGGACAATAGCTTTTCCAGCTTTTCGCGGCGGCGCTTCTTGTCATGCTCAGCGATTTCCAGAACAGCCTTTATGTTGTCTTCGACTGTCAGGCCGCGGAAAATGGACATTTCCTGCGGCAGATAACCGATGCCAACGTTCGCGCGGCGATACATTGGCAGGGTGGTCACGTCCTCGCCGTCGACGCTGACTTGTCCGCCCTCCAGCGTGATAAGACCTGCGATGAGGTAAAAACAGGTCGTCTTGCCCGACCCGTTCGGCCCCAGCAGCGCGACGACTTCGCCCTTGCCAAGATGCAAGCTGACGTCGCGGATAACAGGGCGCTTGCGGTAGCTTTTGCGCAGGTTGGTGACGCGTAGGCCGTCGCCAGCAGGGGGGGGCACGTCGCGGGGCATCAGTTGTTGCCGTCTTGCTGAAACACGGTCCGCACGCGGCCATTCATTTGCGCGGTGCCAGCGTTCAGGTCCAGCACCATGCTGTCTGCGGACAGGGCGCTTTGGCCTTGGGTCAGCAGCACATCGCCGTTCAAGGTCAGCAAGCCGCTGGCCAGATTATAGTCGGCGCTTTGCGCCTCTGCCGCTTCGGTCGCGGTGGCAAACGTCACCCCGCCTGTGGCCTGCAGCCGTGTGATATCACCCGAATCAGCCGCATATGTGACCTGAACAGACGGCGCTGACAGGCGCAGATCGCCCTGACCAATCACGACGTTCCCTCTAAACACGGCAGAGCCGGTGTCTTGATCAACGTTCAAATTATCGGCTGTGACTTCAACCGGCGCAGAGGGATCGGCGGCAATCCCGCCAAGGTTAATATTCGTCTGGGCCGTCGCGGGAACAGCAAACACCAAAGCAATCAGGGCGGCAAAAAATCGGTTCACGTCAATCGTCCTTTGGTGCGGCGGTTGGCGGTGTATACACCAGCTTTACGCCTTTGGTAAAATTCATCTGCTGGCCGGTCCCGTCGCTGCCGGTTTGGATCGTCACCTGACCCGCGTTCAATTGGCCAAAGGGGGCCTGGACCTCTAGCGCGCCATCGGACGTCACGGTGCCAGTGGTCAGATCAGCCTGTAGGCCAGCGGTTTCCATGACATAGCCCGACGATGTCTCTAGCCGGGCAAGGCCACCCAAGTGCGCAGTCTTTGCGGCGGTATCGACGAGGCCGGTACCTGCGCTGATCCGCAAGGTTGTGCCATCCGTCGCGTCCAGCGACAGGCGCGGCTTGTCGATTGTCACCTCTGTCCCGCCGTTGGCATCGGGGCGTGCGGCCTCTGCGCTGATCGCAAGGGTGTCGCCCGTGTTCGTCAGTCCGGAAAAACGCGGCGCTGCGATGCGCTGTTCGGCAGCGGCAGCGTCGATTTCGGCAAAAGGAATCTCTGTCGGGGTGCCAGTATTGCGGGCGAACAGGAACAGCGTCGACAACAGCATCAGCGCGGCCAGCGGCAGCAGGATCTTTAGCCAGCCAACCAGTTGGGAATGAAAGTTTGTGGCCGCCGCCATGGCCTAGACCACGCCAGCGCGCAGGCAGTCGTGGATATGCAAGATGCCAGCAACTTTGCCTGCGTCATCGACGGCAAAAAGGCAGGTAATCTTGCGTTCGTTCATGATCGCGACAGCGCGTTCCGCAAGCGCACCGCTTTTCACGGTGGTGGGGTTGCGGGTCATGACTTCGCCAGCGGTATGGTCCAGCAAGCCCTGCATGTGGCGCCGAAGGTCGCCGTCAGTGATCACACCCGTCAGCGTGCCGTCATCCGCCACGATGCCTGCCACGCCAAAGCCGCGCTGGGAAATCGCGAGCAGCACATCACCCATGGGTGTGTCGGCGGCAACAATCGGCAATTCAGCGCCGGTGTGCATCAGGTTTGCAACGGTCGATAGGCGCGCGCCCAGCTTGCCGCCGGGATGCACGTCGCGAAAGTTTTCAGGCGTGAACTTGCGGTGTTCCATCAGCGCGATGGCCAGCGCGTCACCCAAAGCCAACGTCATCGTGGTTGATATCGTCGGCACAACGCCGGTGCCGCACGCCTCGCCCAGTTGGGGTAGGACAAGGGCGATATCGGACTGGGTCAAAAGCGTACTGTTCGGCCGGCTGGCCACCCCGATCAGCGAGATGCCAAACCGGCGGGTATAGGCGACAAGGTCCGCCAGCTCAGGCGTTTCGCCGGAATTGGACAGAACGATCACCACGTCGCCGGGCGTCAGCATGCCAAGATCGCCGTGGCTTGCCTCGGCGGGGTGGACGAAATGCGCTGGGGTGCCGGTGCTGGCAAAGGTCGCAGCGATCTTGCGCGCGATATGGCCAGACTTGCCCATGCCCGACAGAATCACCCGGCCGCGCACGTCCAGCAGCATTTGCACGGCAGCGGCAAAGCTATCGTCTAGGGACTGGCCAAGTGCCACAAGTGCGGCGGCTTCAGCCTCGATCACGCGGCGACCAGCGTCGCAAAAGATTTTATTCTGTACCATCAGTGTGCAAACACGTCTGGGTCAGCCCATCCGGCCAGATCAAGCTGGGCGCGGGTGGGAAGAAAATCAAAGCAGGATTGCGCGAGCGCGGTGCGCCCTTCGCGGGCAAGGCGGCCTTCAAGCTCTGCTTTTAACTTATGTAGATATAGAACGTCGGACGCGGCATAATCCAGTTGTGCGGCGGTTAGGGTCGGTGCACCCCAATCGCTTTGCTGCTGGTGCTTAGAGATGTCAGTGCCAACCATTTCGCGCAAAAGCTCCTTTAAGCCGTGACGTTCCGTAAAGGTGCGCACCAGTTTGGATGCGATTTTCGTGCACCAGACAGGCTGGCACAGCACGCCGTAAGCATTGAACAATGCGGCAATGTCGAAGCGGCCATAGTGAAACAGCTTGGTCACATTGGGATCGGCCAGCATGCGGCACAGATTTGGCGCGGGCGCGATATCAAGGGACACCTGCACCAGATGGCAGTCGCCGTCGCCGCTGGACATCTGGATCAGGCATAGCCGATCGCGGCGCGGGATCAGACCCATGGTTTCGCAGTCGATCGCGACAACTGGACCAAGGTCCAGCCCATCGGGCAGATCGCCGTGATAAAGATGATTGGCCATGTATGGTCCGCCTGTCCGAGGTTGCCATCAGATAGGGCCCTAGGGCCACCCGCTCAAGCCCTAACCGGGATTTAGCCAGGCCCCGCACGGTCCTCAAGGGTCGCTAGGGCGCGCGGCGCACTGCGATCTTGGCGCTAAGCGGTAAATGGTCTGACGCCATGCGGCTTAGGTTCGTGTCGATCATGTCCAGATCATCCATTTCAAAATGGTCCGACATGCCGATCCGGTCCAGCGGGGCCAGGCGCCAGCGGGCGTGATACGAGTGCCCGGGAGAGCGTAGACCAAACTTGCGCGTCAATGGCCCCAACCCGCGCCGCGCGGACCATTCGTTCAGATCGCCGGCGATGATCGTGGGGTGGTCGTCTTGATCCGCCATCCAGTCCAGCACCGCATGCTGCTGGCCAAGCCGGGACCTGCGCAATAGGCCCAGATGCAAACCGACGATCCGCAAAGGGCCAAAGGGCGAATCGACGACCGCGGCCACGGCACCGCGCGGCTCTAGCCCCGGTAGAACGATCCGGTCGATCGACATCACCGGCCAATCAGGCCGGATCAGGATCGCATTGCCATGCCACCCTAGACTGACGGTATTTTCCGCCAGCGCGGCAGGTACGAATCCTGCGTCTTCGATGGCGTCGCGGGGCAGGGCGGTTGGGCGTTGACCAAGGCGCAGGTCAGCCTCTTGCAGGATCGCAATGTCAGGTGCGGCTTCGCGCAGGATCGTCAGGATGCGATGCGGATCACGGCGGCGGTCGGTCCCCATCGCCTTGCGAATATTATAGCTGACGACGTGCAGCAGATCGGCGTGATTGCTCATAGAATGGGCGCTCCGACGCGGAACAAGCCTTCGCCGATGCGGCGCAGCGTGCTGGCTTGCGCGATCCCAACGTCGCAATCGGGCGCGAGGTTTAAAAACCAGTTTGCCAAGGTCTGCACACTGTCCGCGTCGTGCACAAAAAGTGCGTCTTCAAAGTTCAGCAACATGCTGCGCACATCCAAGTTATTTGACCCGACATATGCAGAGTCATCAATGATTCCAGCCTTCGCGTGCATCATGCTGCTATTAAACAAAAGGACTTGGCAGCCCGCCGCCTGCAAATCGCGCAGATATGCACCGCGTGCGAAATCGGCGATCTTTTGGTTCGACGTGCGCGGGATCAGAATGCGGATATCGACACCGCGTCGTCCGGCAACGCAAAGCGCTTCGCTTAGGCTGTCAGTGGGCAGAAAATAAGGTGTCGCGATCCAAACGCGGGTATTGGCGCGGTGAATGGCGTTTAGCAGCGCATCGTGCAGCGCGTCATGGCGCAGGTCCGGGCCAGAGGGGACCAGCTGCACAACGGCATCGCCGCTGACTTGCTGGCTGGGGCTAGCAATCGCCTCCTCTGTGCCGCCTGCGGCGCGCCAATCCGACGCGAAAAGCTGGGTAAAGGACGCAATGGCAGGCCCGCGGAGGGTAAAGGCAAGGTCGGCCCAAGTATGATCGCCGCTGGTCAGGTATTCTTTACCAATATTCATGCCGCCACCAAAGGCAGCCTTTTGATCGACGACCATCAGTTTGCGGTGATTGCGCAAATTCAGATGCCCCCGCATCAACCCCTGCGTCAGCGGAGAGAAGAACCGCACTTCGCCGCCCGCAGCTTTCAGCTTTTTCAATGCGGCAGTGGGGGCATTCAGGGTGCCAAGCCGGTCAATGACCAGTCGCACACGCACGCCTTGCTGCGCTTTTGCGGTCAGCGCAGTCAGAAAATCATGACCGATGTGATCGTTCGCAACGATATAGAACAGGGCGTCGATCTGCTCCTGTGCCTCATTGATCAGGTCAAACAATGCCTCTCGGGCTGCATCGGGTTGATTTAACAATTTAAAGTCGTGCCCGCCTGACGCGCCCGGAAGGTGATAGCTGCGCAGCATCGTATCGACGGCAGACGCGGGCACCTGTTGGCCAATTTGTTCCAGATGCAGGGCATCCGTCCCCGGCGGCCGCTTTCGCACCCCAAGCGCCACAAAAATTGGCACGGCGATGTAGGGGGCGAAAATCAGGAACAACAGCCAAGCGGCTGTCGACTGCGGTGATCTGCGCTGTTGCAGCAAAAAGGCCGCAGCGAACAGGACGAGTGCGCTGAGTAGGACAATTTCGGCATGGGTGATCAACCAGTTGAACGGCACTGTGTCCTCCTGCGATCAGGGCTAAGTTATGCCTGTCTGCAGGTCAATCTGTGTTGGGGATGGTAGTGAAAGTCGGTGGCTGATTTGCGTTACAAATCAATGCCATCCGACTGGTGCCCAGGAGAGGACTCGAACCTCCACGTCCTTGCGAACACTAGCACCTGAAGCTAGCGCGTCTACCATTCCGCCACCTGGGCAGGTGTCGTGAGGGGGATTTAGAAGGAGGGCGGGGGAGTGTCAACGCGAATTTCACACCAAATCGATAATTCCTCATAAGCAGCCAAGCGGCGTTTCGGCTTGTCTGATGAAGGGTGCGGGTTTAAACCGCGTTTAGCAGCGAAAGAGGCTTTAAATGACCAAGCTTGTCACCATTTTCGGCGGTTCCGGTTTCGTCGGACGATATATCGCCCGCCGTCTGGCCAAGGACGGCTGGCGCATCCGCGTCGCATGTCGCACCCCGAACGAGGCTATGTTCGTGCGCACCTATGGTGCCGTCGGTCAGGTAGAGCCTGTCTTTTGCAATATTCGCGACGATGATAGTGTGCGCGCGGTCACTAAAGGGGCCAATGCTGTTGTGAACTGCGTTGGCGTTCTGGCTGAAAGCGGCAAAAACACCTTCAAGGCCGTTCAGGCCGAGGCGCCGGGCCGTATCGCACGGATCGCCAGCGAAGAAGGTGTCGCGCAGATGCTCCATATCTCTGCCATTGGCGCGGATGCGGAAGCAGACAGCGACTACGCCCGCACCAAGGCGACAGGCGAAGCTGCAGTCCTAGAGTATATGCCAAACGCTGTGATCCTGCGTCCGTCGATCGTGTTCGGGCCAGAGGATGACTTTTTCAACCGCTTTGCTGGCATGTCCCGCATGGGGCCAGTGCTGCCAGTCGTTGGTGCGGATACGAAATTCCAGCCGGTGTTCGTTGATGATGTCGCTGCGGCTGTCGTCGCCTCTCTGGGCGATTCGTCCGCGCGCGGTGTGTATGAGCTGGGCGGGCCCGATGTCGCCACCTTCCGCGAGTTAATGCAGACGATGCTGACCGTTGTGCAGCGCAACCGGATTGTCGCGAACATCCCGTTCTTTGTGGCGCGCGCCATGGCTGCAGGCTTTGGACTGGCGAAGACTTTGTCGCTGGGCCTGTTCACCCCGCCGCTGACGACAGATCAAGTCCGCAACCTTGCGGTTGATAATGTCGTCGCGGACGATGCGCGCGGCTTTGCCGATCTGGGTCTGACGCCGCGGTCGATGGTGTCGGTGCTTCCTGACTATCTGTGGCGCTTTCGTCCCTCCGGCCAATACGCTGAGATTAAGAACAGCGCGAAAAACCTAAAGTAGTCATAAATCATGGAAACGCATACCACCCTCATCGCCGCATTTTTGGGTTTGATTGAGGGGCTGACAGAGTTCATTCCCGTGTCGTCGACCGGGCATTTGCTACTGGCTGGGCACTTCTTGGGTTTTGAAAGCGCAGGAAAAACCTTCGAGGTCGTCATTCAGCTAGGTGCCGTTCTGGCCTTGCTGACGATCTACTTCGGAAAGCTGTGGCAAGTGTTCCGGGATGCGCCGCGCGATCCTGCGGCGCGGCGGTTTATTCTGTCAGTGCTGGTTGCGTTTCTGCCCGCTGTTTTCATTGGCGTGCTGGCGCATGACTTCATCAAAAACGTACTGTTTGAAACCCCGCGTCTGATTGCCGTGATGCTGGTGCTTGGCGGCGTTGTGTTGCTGTTTGTGGATAAGATCGCGCCAGAACCACGCCACGATGACGCCACTGCGTTCCCCGTCAAAATGTCGCTGATTATTGGCTTTGTGCAGTGTCTGGCGATGATCCCTGGCGTATCCCGGTCCGGCGCGACCATCGTTGGCGCCTTGATGTTGGGTGCCAGTAAGCGGGCCGCCGCTGAATTCAGCTTTTTTCTGTCCCTGCCGACAATGGCTGGCGCCTTTGCCTATGACATCTACAAAAACCGCGACCTTCTAGACGCTGGAGCGGTGAACGAGATCGTGGTTGGGTTGATCTGCGCATTCATCAGTGCCGTTTTCGTCGTAAAGTGGCTGCTTGGGTTTGTCAGTCGCCACGGCTACGGCCTGTTCGGCTGGTGGCGAATCATCGTCGGGTCCGTTGCGTTTGTCGCACTCTCTATGGGCTTCTAGACTATTAGGTAACTATTCCTGACCTATATGGGCAAATAAAGTGCGTTGTTTGGGCGAAAGCCTGTCATTTTCTGCAATATAGGTCAGCAAGGCTGCCTTTTCTTTCTTTTGCGCGCGTCATAGAACGTCTTCAACGCGAGGATGGAGAAGACTATGGCCGGCCAAAAGATGCTCAAGTTCACGACCGTCAGCCGGGATATGCCGGAAAAGCGGTCTGCTGATGACCGCACCGAAGATTTCGGCGAGATCTATCGGGAGTATGCGGCCGCCAAAGCGGAAGAGCAGGCAAGCCGTTGCAGCCAATGCGGCGTGCCCTATTGCCAGTCCCACTGCCCGCTGCAGAACAACATTCCCGATTGGCTGCGCCTGACAGCAGAAGGCCGCCTGCAGGAAGCCTATGAAATTAGCCAGGCGACGAACACGTTCCCAGAAATCTGCGGTCGCATTTGCCCGCAGGACCGCCTGTGCGAAGGCAACTGTGTCATCGAACAATCCGGCCACGGCACCGTGACCATTGGCGCGGTCGAGAAATACATCACCGACACTGCTTTTGACGAAGGTTGGGTCAAGCCGATCCGCCCGCACTCAGAGCGGACCGAATCCGTTGGCATCATCGGCGCTGGCCCCGGCGGCCTTGCCGCGGCGGATATGCTGCGCCGTCAGGGCATTCAGGTCACGGTTTATGACCGTTACGACCGCGGGGGCGGCCTTCTGACATACGGCATCCCCGGCTTTAAGTTGGAAAAAGACGTCGTGATGAAGCGCATGGCGCAGCTGGAAGACGGCGGCGTGGAATTCGTGCTGAACTGCAATGTGGGCGAAGACCTGTCGTTCGACGCAATCCGTGGCAAGCATGACGCTGTGCTGATCGCGACGGGTGTTTATAAAACCCGCGATCTGGACAACCCCGGTGCCGAGGCCGACGGCATCGTGCGCGCGATCGACTATTTGACGGCGTCTAACCGCGTCAGCTTTGGCGATGAAGTCCCTGAATACAACTCTGGCGAGCTGAACGCGAACGGCAAAAAGGTTGTCGTGATCGGCGGCGGTGACACGGCGATGGACTGTGTCCGCACCGCAATCCGTCAGGGCGCGACCTCTGTTAAGTGCCTGTATCGCCGCGACCGCAACAACATGCCCGGCTCTCAGCGTGAAGTGCAGAACGCCGAAGAAGAAGGCGTGGAATTCGTCTGGCTGTCCGCGCCCAAGATGTTCGTGGACGATGCGGCAAACCTGAACGACGGCCGCGCCATCAGCGGCCCACTCCGCGGTGTTGTTGTCGACAAAATGCGCCTTGGCCAGCCGGACGCGACGGGCCGTCAAAGCCCGGAACTGATCGACGGCGCGCACTACGTCGAAGAGGCGGACCTTGTCGTCAAAGCGCTGGGCTTCGAGCCTGAAGACCTGCCTGCGCTATGGGGCGTCGACGGCTTGGAAGTCACACGCTGGGGTACGGTCAAAGCTGATTTTACCACCGGTAAAACGTCCCTCGATGGCGTTTATGCGGCCGGTGACATCGTGCGCGGCGCAAGCCTTGTGGTCTGGGCGATCAAGGATGGCCGCGACTGCGCCGCTGCGATCATGGACTACCTGTCGCAAGCCGGTGCGGTGGCTGCCGAATGATGCGCGGGGCGCTGTCCCCATCGGTCGCCCTTGCGATCCTGACCTGCGGCCCCGCCTTGGCCGCAGAAACATTTGCCCTGCCGCAGGGGTGCAATGCCTTTGTGACGATCCAAAGCCATAGCTGCGCGGTCGAGCACTACTTTACCTGCGAAAGTGATCCAGAGGGCATCAAGCGCCGCGTTAGCTTGGGCGAAGACGGCCTAAACTTTGTCGGTAGCACCGACCGCGATGCGCAATGGCTGACGAGTTTCTATCCCTTTACCGACCACCGTGAAGAGTTAGAGTCCTCTCCTGCTGACCCAGCGTCGCTGTCAGAGCTGCTAGCCAAGGGTGTCGATACCTACGATTTCCAGACAAACTCTGACGAAATCGGCCTGACCCGCTACGTGGGCGAGGATCGCCTGACCGGCCGGACCGTCATCATCGACGACGTCGTCCTGCAGCAGACAGACTACAATATCACCGCCTATGGCCCCGACGGGACAGAGCTGTGGTCGTCCGCTGGCAATGAATTCGTCAACGCCGAATGGCGCAGTTTTATCGGCGGAACCACCACGGTGACCTCTCCGGACGATTCCTTCGACAAGGATGACCGCCCGGTGCAGTTCATCTTTCCGGGGGAACCCGGTTTTCTATCCGCCAACCCGAAATTCGATTGCGGCGCGGTCCTGTCGTCCGCCCCCGCCCTGACACCCAAGGAGATTTCCAATGACCACCTATGATGAAAATTGGGTTGCCGCGACCGAAGCCAAGCGCAAGTGGATGGCTGAAAACAGCCTCTATCGCGAAGAAGACGAGCACAGCTCTTGCGGCGTTGGTCTTGTGGTGTCGATTAAAGGCGAAGCATCCCGCGACGTCGTCGAAAAGGCAATTAACGCGCTGAAAGCGATCTGGCACCGCGGTGCTGTCGACGCCGATGGCAAAACAGGCGACGGCGCGGGTATTCACGTTCAAATCCCGCAGGCGTTCTTTCACGATCAAATCCGCCGCACCGGGCACGAACATGCCGAAGGCGAGCGGATTGCCGTTGGTCAGATCTTCTTGCCGCGCACCGATTTCGCTGCGCAGGAACGCTGCCGCACCATCGTAGAGGCCGAAGTGCTGCGGATGGGTCACTGGATCTATGGCTGGCGCCATGTGCCCGTGAACAACGAAGTGCTTGGCGAAAAGGCCAACGCGACGCGGCCAGAGATCGAGCAGATCCTGATCCGTTGCACGGGCGATATTGACGAAGAGCAGTTCGAGCGCGAGCTGTACATTATCCGTCGTCGCATTGAAAAAGCTGTGACTGCCGCTGGCGTTGCGGGCTTCTACATCTGTTCGCTGTCGACCCGTTCGATCATCTACAAGGGTATGATGCTGGCCGAACAGGTTGCTGTCTTCTACCCCGACCTGATGGATCAGCGGTTTGAATCCGCCTTTGCGATCTATCACCAGCGCTATTCCACCAACACCTTCCCGCAGTGGTCGCTGGCGCAGCCCTTCCGCATGCTGGCCCACAACGGCGAGATCAACACGCTTAAGGGCAACGTAAATTGGATGCGCAGCCACGAAATCCGCATGGCGTCCTCTGCCTTTGGCGAGGCTGCTGGCGATATCAAGCCGATTATCCCGTCGGGCGCGTCCGACTCTGCTGCGCTGGATTCCGTGTTCGAGGTGCTGGTGCGCGCTGGGCGTAACGCGCCGATGGCCAAGACGATGATGGTGCCAGAGGCATGGTCCAAGCAGCAGGCCGAAATGCCGCAAAGCTGGCAGGACATGTACGGCTATTGCAACGCCGTGATGGAGCCGTGGGACGGCCCCGCCGCGCTGGCGATGACCGATGGCCGCTGGGTCTGCGGCGGTCTTGACCGTAACGGCCTGCGCCCGATGCGCTATGTCGTAACGGGTGACGGCCTGCTGGTTGCAGGTTCCGAAGTCGGCATGGTCCCCGTGGACGAAGCAACGGTCGTCGAAAAAGGCGCGCTTGGCCCTGGCCAGATGATCGCCGTCGATATGGCCGAAGGCCGTTTGTACCACGACACAGAGCTGAAAAATAAGCTGGCCGTCGCCCAGCCGTTTGGGGCCTGGGTCGAAAAGGTCGTCGAACTGTCTGATCTGCTAAAGAACGTGCCTGAAAAGGCGATGTTTGACGGTGAAGTCCTGCGCCGTCGTCAGCGCGCCGCTGGCTACACGATTGAAGAGCTAGAGCAGGTTCTTGCGCCGATGGCCGAGGACGGCAAGGAAATGATCGCGTCTATGGGCGACGATACGCCCTCTGCCGTGCTGTCGACGACCTTCCGTCCGCTGTCGCATTTCTTCCGGCAGAACTTCTCTCAGGTCACGAACCCGCCGATCGACAGCTTGCGTGAAAGCCGCGTCATGTCGCTTAAGACGCGGTTTGGTAACCTGAAGAACGTGTTGGACGAAGACAGCAGCCAGACAGAGATTCTGGTGCTGGAAAGCCCGTTTGTCGCCAACGCTGAATTCGACGAGATGATGAAGCATTTCGGCGAAACCGTTTCGATCATCGATTGTACCTTCGAGCCCGGCGATCATGCGCTGGCCCATGCGCTAGAGCGTATCCGGTCAGAGGCAGAGGATGCGGTCCGTTCCGGTGCCGGTCACTTGGTCCTGACGGATCAGCACCAGTCCGAAACCCGCGTTGCTATGCCGATGATCCTTGCGACCAGCGCCGTGCATTCGGGTCTGACGCGCAATGGTCTGCGGACGTTCTGTTCCGTCAACGTGCGCTCTGCTGAATGTATCGACCCACATTACTTTGCCGTCCTGATCGGCTGCGGCGCGACCACAGTGAACGCTTATCTTGCGCAGGACAGCATTGCCGACCGTGTGAACCGCGGTTTGGTTGATGGCACCCTGACCGAAGCTGTTGGCCGCTACCGCGCTGCCATCGACGCCGGTCTGCTGAAGATCATGTCGAAAATGGGCATCTCGGTCCTGTCGTCCTATCGCGGCGGTCTGAACTTCGAGGCTGTGGGCCTGTCCCGCGCTATGGTCGCTGAGTATTTCCCTGGCATGCAGTCGCGCATTTCCGGCATCGGCATCAACGGTATTCAGTCCAAGCTAGAGGCCGTGCACGCCCATGGCTGGCGCCAGACTGACCAGGTTCTGCCCATCGGTGGCTTTTACAAGTCCCGCCGGTCCGGTGAAAAGCACGCTTGGGAAGCGCAGACCATGCACATGTTGCAGGCGGCTTGTGCCAAGTCGTCCTATGCGATGTGGCAGCAATTCAGCAAAGCGATGCAGTCGAATCCGCCGATCCACCTGCGCGATTTGCTGGCGATCAAGCCACTGGGCAAGGCGATCCCGATCGAGGAAGTCGAAAGCATCACCGCGATCCGCAAGCGGTTCGTGACGCCCGGCATGTCCCTTGGCGCGCTGTCGCCAGAGGCGCACAAGACGCTGAACGTCGCGATGAACCGCATCGGCGCAAAATCTGACTCCGGCGAGGGCGGCGAAGATCCCGCACACTTCTTGCCAGAGGCGAACGGCGACAACCCGTCCGCCAAGATCAAGCAGGTCGCCTCGGGCCGTTTCGGTGTGACTGCCGAATACCTGAACGCCTGTGAAGAGCTTGAGATCAAAGTCGCGCAGGGTGCAAAGCCCGGCGAGGGTGGCCAGCTGCCCGGTATGAAGGTCACGGACCTGATCGCCCGTCTGCGCCATTCGACCAAAGGCGTCACGCTGATTTCCCCGCCGCCGCACCACGACATCTATTCCATCGAAGACCTTGCGCAGCTGATCTACGACCTGAAGCAGATCAACCCGCGCGCCAAGGTGACGGTCAAGTTGGTGGCGTCGTCCGGCGTCGGCACGATTGCTGCTGGTGTGGCTAAGGCCAAGGCTGACGTGATCCTGATTTCGGGCCACAACGGCGGCACGGGCGCGTCCCCTGCAACCAGCATCAAATACGCTGGTCTGCCGTGGGAAATGGGTCTGACCGAGGCGCATCAGGTGCTGGCGATGAACAACCTGCGCGAGCGGATCACGCTGCGCACGGATGGCGGCCTGCGCACAGGCCGTGACATCGTCATGGCTGCGATGATGGGGGCCGAGGAATACGGCATCGGGACCGCCGCCCTGATCGCGATGGGCTGCATTATGGTCCGCCAGTGTCAGTCGAACACCTGCCCGGTGGGCGTGTGTACCCAAGACCCGGCGCTGCGTGAAAAGTTCGTGGGCAATGCCGACAAGGTTGTGAACCTGATCACCTTCTATGCGACGGAAGTGCGGGAAATCCTCGCGTCCATCGGTGCCCGCTCGATCCAAGAGGTGATTGGCCGGGCGGACCTGCTGACGCAGGTTTCGCGTGGCTCTGCCCACCTTGACGATCTGGACCTGAACCCGCTGCTGATTACCGTCGATGGCGCGTCCAAGATCAAGTACGACCGCGCGCAGCCGCGCAACGTTGTGCTGGATACGCTGGACGTCGACATTGTGAAGGACGCTGAACGCTTCCTGAAAGATGGTGAAAAGATGCAGCTGGAATATGCAGTGCAAAACACTCTGCGGACGATCGGCACGCGCACGTCGAGCCATATCGTTCAGCGGTTCGGCATGAACAACGACCTGCAGGATGATCACCTGACAGTAAAACTGCGCGGAAGTGCGGGGCAGTCGCTGGGTGCTTTTGCGGTGCATGGCCTGAAGCTGGAAGTCAGCGGCGACGCCAATGACTACGTCGGTAAGGGTCTGTCGGGTGGTACCATCGTGGTGCGTCCGCAGATGCAAAGCCCGCTGGTCGCGTCCGAGAATACGATCATCGGCAACACGGTGCTGTACGGTGCGACCAAGGGCTATCTGTTCGCAGCTGGCCGCGCGGGTGAACGCTTTGCCGTGCGAAACTCTGGCGCGCATGTCGTGATCGAGGGCTGCGGCACCAATGGCTGTGAATACATGACCGGCGGTGTGGCGGTGATCCTTGGGTCCATCGGTGCGAACTTTGGTGCCGGTATGACAGGCGGTATGGCTTATCTGTACGATCCCGAAGGCACTTCTGCCGAGTTGATTAACCCTGAAACGCTGGTGACTTGCCAGGTCACTGTGGATCACTGGGAATCGCAGCTGAAGTCGCTGATTGAACGGCATGCCGCCGAGACAGGCAGCCGCAAAGCCAGCGAGATCCTGCAGCATTGGGATAGCGAAAAAGGCAACTTCTTGCAGGTTTGCCCCAAGGAAATGCTGGTGCATCTGAAGGCACCGCTGAGCCATGAAGAGCAGGCGATCCCAGCTGAGTAAATCGGCCTTCGTTTGAAAAGACACCCCGCCACGCACATCGCGCGGCGGGGTGTTTTCGTTTTGGCAATCTTGACCCGGGGGCGGTCGCCGTGACTTATGGGCGTCATGGCAAAAACCCGTAAAACGCGAAAATCAAAAGACGCTCCTGCGCCCAAGCGGCGCTTGCACCTGCGCGTGCGGCGCTGGGTGTTTCGGATCTGCCTTGGGGTCATCGCAGCAGTGGTTTTATTGACTCTGCTGTACAAAGTCGTGAACCCGCCAACGACGCCTTACATGTTCGCAGAAGGCCGCAGGCTGGGCGGTGTGGCGCAGGTTTGGGCCCCGATCGGCGATATTGCGCCCGTTATGGTCCGGTCTGTCGTCGCGGCAGAGGACGCGAATTTTTGCCTGCACTGGGGGCTGGATGTGGCGGCCATTCGGGCAGCCTTGGCAGCGGGGAGCGACCGGGGCGCGTCAACGATTTCGCAGCAAGTCGTGAAAAATGTCTATCTATGGCAGGGCCGGAATTGGACCCGTAAGGCGCTAGAGGCTGTCTGGACGCCATTGACCGAGGCGCTGTGGAGCAAGCGGCGAATCCTTGAGTTGTATTTGAATGTGGCAGAGTTCGGAACAGGCGTCTTTGGCGTGCAGGCCGCAGCGCAGCATTACTTTGGCGTCGATGCCGCTGATTTGTCTGCTGTGCAGGCCGCACGGCTGGCGATGATCTTGCCTGATCCCAAGGGCCGGGACGCCGCAAATCCCACGTCTGCGCAGCGTAGGCGGTCTGCGAGTATCCTTGATGGCGCTGCAACGATCAGGGCCGACGGGCGGGCGGCCTGTTTCCAGAGTTGAATGCGCGGCCAAGGTGCGGCATTGAGGGGGCATTCCTGTCCCCGAGAGCACCATGAACCGTCTTTATCATTTCCCGCTATCGCCGTTTTCACGCAAGGTCCGACTGAGCCTCGCCGAGAAACGGATCGAGGTTGAATTGGTCGAGGAGCGTTACTGGGAGCAGGATAGTGATTTCCTGCGCCGGAACCCCGCGGGCAAGGTCCCTGTCTTGCGGCTGGGCAACAAGTTGCTGAGCGAGAGCGCCGCAATTTGCGAGTATCTGGAAGAGACGCACCCAAACCCGCCACTGATGCCTCGCGATGCCGATTCGCGGTTCGAGGTGCGACGTCTGGTCGGGTGGTTCGACGACAAGTTTTATACCGAGTGTACCCAGAAACTGCTGGGTGAACGTGTCTTTCGCAAGGTGATGGGTACGGGATACCCCGACAGCACCAACGTGAAAGCGGGCAGCCGGGCGATGCGGTTACATCTGGATTATATGACGCATCTATTAGAGCACCGCCGCTGGCTGGCCGGGAATGAAATGAGCCTTGCTGATTTTGCAGCGGCGGCGCAGTTGTCCTGTCTGGATTATATCAGTGATGTTGATTGGAACCGGTCCGAGGTGTTGAAGGACTGGTACGCCAAGATCAAATCGCGGCCTGCGTTTCGGTCGCTGCTGGCTGATCAAGTGCCGGGCTTCTTGCCGCCGTCGCATTATGCGAACCTTGATTTTTAAGAGCCGGGTGGGTCGGCCCGCCCACCCACCCGTTTTTGGGGGCTCTGCCCCCGTCGCTGGCGCGACTCCCCCGACATATTTTCGTTCAGGTGAAAGATGGGGCTGAAAGCTGATCTATGCGCCTTTGCACTGGAGGCTGGGTTTGCCAAGGTAGGGGTATGCCGTCCGGGGGCGGTGCCTGAGACAGCTGAGCGGCTTGCGGCCTTTGTGGATGCGGGGCGTCATGGGCAGATGGGCTGGATGGCCGAGCGCATGGCCTGGCGCGGAGATCCAACGGCGCTATGGCCACAGGCGCGATCCGTTATCATGCTGGCGGAAAACTATGCACCGGATGTCGATCCGCTGGCCGTGCTGGCGCACCGGGACCGCGCAGCGATCTCTGTTTATGCGCAGGGGCGCGATTACCATGATGTGGTTAAGAAGCGGCTGAAGGTCGTCGGTCGCTGGCTGATCGATCAGGTCCCTGGGGCGGAGATCAAGGTATTCGTTGATACGGCACCTGTGATGGAGAAGCCCCTAGCACAGGCTGCTGGTTTAGGGTGGCAGGGGAAGCATACCAATCTTTTGGCGCGCGATCTGGGGAACTGGGTTTTTCTGGGCGCGATTTTCACGACTGTCGATCTAGAACCTGATGAGGCCGAAGTCGGCCACTGTGGCAGTTGCACGGCCTGCCTTGATGTTTGTCCAACGCAGGCGTTTCCCGCGCCTTATCAGCTGGATGCGCGGCGGTGTATTTCCTATCTTACGATTGAGCATAGTGGTCCGGTGGACCCTGATCTGCGCGCGAAGATGGGGAACCGGATTTACGGGTGCGACGATTGTCTGGCGGTCTGTCCTTGGAACAAGTTTGCGGTGCAGGGGCGTGATGCGCGATTGGCGGCGCGGGATGATCTGCGGGCACCGCCCTTGGCGGAATTGGCGGCGCTGGATGATGCGGCGTTCCGGCTTCGGTTTTCGGGTAGCCCGATCAAGCGCATTGGTCGCAACCGATTTGTGCGAAATGTCTGCTACGCTATCGGGAATAGCGGGAACCCCGCCTTGGCACAGGTGTTGACCCCGCTGATGACCGACGCCGATGCCACTGTGGCTGATGCCGCATCCTGGGCCTTGGCACAGCTAGGACTGGAGCCACCATGCGACTTGCCGCCCTTATCGCCTTCATCCCAACAATAGCCGCTGCGCAGGTCGCGCAGGGTGACCGCAACGCCTCTTTCGAGCCTGCGTTCGAGAACCAGACGCGGGCACCGGCGCTGGATGCGACGCCTGTGACGGTTGCACCCTTCGCAGAAGGATTGGCGAACCCTTGGGGCATTGCAGAGTTGCCGGATGGGACGTTTCTGGTGACAGAACGGCCGGGTCGACTGCGCCGGGTTGCGGCAGATGGCACGCTGTCAGGTCCGATTGATGGGGTGCCACAGGTCGATGCGCGGCAGCAGGGCGGGTTGCTTGATGTCGCGATCGCCCCGGATTTTGCGCAAAGCGGCGTGATCTTTCTGACGTATGCAAAGGGTGTGCCAGGTGGCACTGTGACGGCGGCTGCGCGGGCTGTGTTGCAAGGCACGACGCTGACCGATGTGCGGGATATCTTTGTGCAGGGGCCGCCGTCGGATACCTATGCGCACTATGGTAGCCGGATCGTACCGACGGCGGACGGCAAGGTATATATCACCACGGGTGAGCATTTTACCCAAGCGAACCGGCAGCTCGCGCAGGATCTGGACACGACCTATGGCAAAGTGATCCGGCTGAATGCGGACGGATCGGTGCCGCAGGATAATCCATTCGCAGGGCAGGACGCGGATGAGAGCATCTGGTCGTATGGCCATCGCAACGTGCAAGGCGCAACATTGGGGCCGGACGGCAAACTTTGGACGATGGAGCATGGCCCTGCCGGCGGTGACGAGTTGAACCAGCCGCAACCGGGCGCGAACTATGGCTGGCCGGTTATTTCCTATGGTGTGAATTACAATGGCAGCCCGATTGGCTCTGGTCAGGCCGTGATGGAGGGGATGGAACAACCCGTCTATTATTGGGATCCGGTGATCGCGCCGGGCGGCATGGGTTTCTATGACGGCAGCTATGCGCCTTGGCAGGGTGATTTGCTGATCGCGGGGTTGAACCCCGGCTCGCTGACGCGGCTGCGGCTGCAAAATGGCCGTGTGGTGGGTGAAGAACGTCTGTTGCAGGACGTCGGCCGTGTGCGCGACGTCGAGGTGCTGGATAATGGCGATTTGCTGGTATTGATCGATGCCGATCCGGGACAAATTTTGCGGGTGACGCCGGGACGCTAAGCGCGTTCCGCGTGGCCCGATAAAATCTTTCCAAGGGCGATGTCGTGGGGTTTTATCCGCGCGCTGGCAGGCATAGGGTCGCGGCGAAAGGGGTCCTTTCTATGCAGCCCTTGCGCGGAATTAGCTACAAAATCGTCTCGGTCATGGTGTTTGTCGGGATGGCATCGCTGATCAAAGCGGCCTCGACTGATATTCCGCCGGGGCAGGCGGTGTTTTTCCGTAGCTTGTTTGCGCTGCCGATCATTATCGGCTGGTTGGCGATGCGGCATGAATTGCGCCACGGTTGGAAAACAAAGCAGCCGATGGGCCATGTTTGGCGCGGATTGGTTGGTACGCTTGCGATGGGGTTCGGTTTTGCAGGTCTGGGTCTGCTGCCGCTGCCAGAGGTGACGGCGATTGGCTATGCTGCGCCGCTTCTGGTGGTCATCTTTGCGGCAATGTTTCTGAACGAAGAGGTGCGCGCCTTTCGGCTATCGGCGGTTGCGCTGGGCCTGATTGGCGTCCTGATCGTGCTAAGCCCGCGGTTTTCCATGGGCGCGTCGGTCAATCACGCGCAGACATTGGGTGCGATGTTGGTGCTGATGGGCGCAGTTTGCGCCGCGCTCGCGCAGGTGTTTGTGCGTAAACTGGTGTTTACCGAAGATACCGCTGCCATCGTTTTCTGGTTTTCTGTGACAGCGACCTGCCTGTCGCTGCTGACATTGCCGTGGGGCTGGGCATGGCCAAGTGCATCCCAGTGGGTGATGTTGATCATGGCCGGGTTGCTGGGCGGGATTGGGCAGATTTTCCTGACTTCGTCCTATCGCTTTGCCGATGCGTCTTTGGTGGCCCCGTTCGATTATACCTCAATGCTACTCGCATTGATTGTGGGCTATTTCATCTTTGACGAAGTGCCGACCGTCACGATGATGATCGGCGCTGCAATCGTGATTTCGGCAGGCTTGATGATCATTCTACGCGAACGCCATTTGGGGCTAAAGCGGGCCCGGCAACGTAAGGTTACCGGGACCGTGGGGCATCATTAACGCGACTTGGTGCCATTCTTGCTGGCGTCGCTGGCATCGCGCACTTCTTCGCGGACTTGGCCCCAGGTGATCAGGCCAAACACCAAGGTGCCCCCGACGACGTTGCCAAGGAAGACAGGGATAAAGAAGCCAAAGATACCGGCGAAAAGTCCCAACTCTCCGGTCAGAATCAAGAAACCCATTTCCACCGAGCCTGCGATGATATGGGTAAAGCCGCCTGCGGCGATCAGCCATGTCATCAGGATGATGATAAAGAAGTTTTCCTGCTCTCCTGCTGCCAGCATCCAGACAAGGGCGGCGATTAGCAGGCCAGCCGGGACTGCCTTAGCAAACCCGATCCATGCGCTGTTTTCGGTCGCGTGTTTGCTGATCTCGGTGATGCTGGTCAGCATTTCAGGCTCGAACGTGGGCATATAGGCGATAAAGGCGGCGGCGATAAAACAACCGATCACGTTAGCCCCGAGCACGATGCCCCACAGCCGCGCAACGCACCACAGATTGTAAAAGCTGGGGCGCGCGAACAGCGGCAGCACTGTCGTCAATGTGTTTTCGGTAAACAATTGCATGCGCCCGATGATCACGATCAAGAAGCCGAACGTGTAACCAAGGCTTTCAAGCAGCGGCAGCCAAGTCGTTTCCGGCAGGTAGGTCTTAAACAGACCTTCGCCGATGACGGAAAAACTGATGCAGACACCGGCCGCGATGCCGGACCAGAAAAGCGAGGAATTGGGCCGGCGCAGCTCTTCGTCGCCTTCGCGGCGCACGACTTGATAGACCAGCTTGGCCGACAGGTGTGATGCTTCGCGGACGGCTTCCTCTTCGTCGGGCAGGTTGGCTTCCTGTTCGACGCGATCGGATACGGCCTTCTGGCGGTGGGCTTCGTTTTCGCTGACAGCGCGGCGAAGTTCCGGTTCAATCTCGTTATTCATGCGCATCCTCACTCTTGTCAGCAGGAAATGGCGCAGATCTGGGGTGCGTCAAGCAGCGCGATTTCGAGAATGGGGCGTTTTAGTGTATACAGGGGGCAGGAGGATACGATTATGGCACGACATCCACTGGATCACATCGAAACAAAGGACGGCAGCCAGCGGCTAGAACGGTTCCTGCGTCTGGCGCGCCGCGATCATCGCAATGCCGCGGCAGAGGCCCTGCTGCGGCGGCCAAGGTCCCGCAACCGGCCGGGTGGCCTGATTGCGGGATGGGTTAAGGCACGCACGCCCGAACAGGTTTAGGACCTTAAGCCCGCACCAGCTTTTCGTAGTCGGCAGCGATGTCTAGCGTCAGCTTGCCGACTTCGAAGTTGTAGTCGCCAATCTGGCCGACGGGCGTGACTTCGGCAGCCGTTCCGGTCAGCCAGCATTGCTGAAAGCTTTCCAGCTCTTCTGGCATGATGTGACGTTCGTGAACGGTGACCCCCTTGTCGCGCAGCATGCCAACGACGGTCTGACGGGTCAGGCCGTTGAGGAAGCAATCGGGCTTGGGCGTGTGCACTTCACCGTCTTTGACAAAGAAGATGTTCGCGCCCGTCGCCTCGGCCACGTAGCCGCGATAGTCGAACATCATGGCGTCGGAACAGCCCTTCGCCTCTGCGGCGTGCTTGGACATGGTGCAGATCATGTACAGACCGGCCGCTTTAGCCTGATGCGGGATCGTTTCGGGGCTGGGACGCTTCCATTTTGCGATGTCCAGTTTCGCACCTTTGGTTTTAGCATCGCCATAGTAATTACCCCATGACCACACCGCGATCGCCGTGCGCACCGGGTTGCGCGCGGATGCGACGCCCATGTCTGGGCCAGCGCCGCGCCATGCGAAGGCGCGCACATAGGCGTCCGTCAGGCCGTTCGCCTGCAGCGTTTCAGCCTTGGCAGCGATCAACTCGTCGACGGTATACGGGATTTGAAAGTCGAGGCAGTTGGCCGAAAAGTGCAGACGCTCTGCATGTTCGCGGTCTTTAAAGATCTTGCCGTTGTAGCAGCGCTCGCCTTCGAAAACAGAGGACGCGTAGTGCAGGGCGTGGGTCAGAACGTGGACTTTTGCATCGCGCCAATCAAGCAGTTGGCCGTCCATCCAGATTTTACCGTCGCGGTCGTCATAGGCGCCATCCATGGCCAAACTCCTTCCTATTTTGCATTTGTATCGCGTTTATGTCCGTTTCGGACATAAAGTTGCGCAATTTGTGCCGCTTCGCTACCAGTTGAGTCTAGTCATGTCAACAAGGCTGACGTATTGTACTGCCGGAACTCACCGAGGGCGCGCATATGAACCAGACACCGCAAGGCACCTCGGGGCAGACATTGCTGTTCCTGACGGATGAACAGCTGCGCAAGGGGATCGAGGCGATGTTCTTTGCCTATCGCGGGTTCACCGCTGACCCGGACCGGATCCTGTCGGATTTGGCGTACGGGCGGGCGCATCACCGGGCGATCCATTTTATACATCGTAGCCCCGGAACCACGGTCAATAATTTATTGGCGATCCTTGGTGTTACGAAACAATCCCTTAATCGTGTGTTGCGTAGCCTTATCGCGGACGGTCTTGTATCGTCTACTGTAGGGAAAAGGGACAAGAGAGAACGGCACCTGCATCTGACGGACAAAGGCGCTGCGTTAGAGCGTAGCTTGTCGGATGCGCAGCGGGACCGGATGCGCAGCGCTTATCGCGCTGCGGGCCCGGCAGCTGTCGCCGGCTTTCGACAAGTCTTGGAGGCGATGATGGACGACGAAATGCGGCACCACTATCTGGCATTGGTGGATAAACCTGATGGGCGTTGATGAACCCCATCTGTTGATTGTTGACGACGATGAACGCATTCGCGGCTTGCTACGCAAGTTTCTGGTGCGGTCCGGGTTTTTAGTGACGGTAGCGCGCGACGCCGCCCATGCGCGGCGCATTCTGGGCGGGCTTGCCTTTGATCTGATCGTTCTGGACGTGATGATGCCCGGCGAGGACGGCATCAGCTTTTGCCGCGACCTGCGGCACCGCACCGGCACCCCCGTCATGCTGCTGACCGCGAGGGGAGAGACAGAGGACCGGATTGCCGGGCTAGAGGCCGGGGCTGACGATTACCTCGCCAAACCCTTTGAGCCCAAAGAGCTGTTGTTGCGGATCAATGCGATCCTGCGCCGCGCCCCGCAGGCAGAGGCGCAGCCAATTGCCCAGACCGTTCTGCAACTTGGGCCTGCGCGGTATGACATCACCAAGGGTGAAATGCGGCGCGATGACGGTTTGGTGCGGCTGACGGCGACGGAAAGCCAGCTGATGCGCATCTTCTCTGCCCGCCCGCACGAGCCTGTGACGCGGTTAGAGTTGGTGGAAGAGCTGAGCCGGTCTGGTGGACAAACGCAGGAACGCGCTGTCGACGTGCAGATTACGCGTCTGCGTCGCAAGATTGAGGCGGATCCAAAGCAACCTCGCTATCTGCAAACGGTGCGCGGGGCGGGGTATATGTTGGCACCTGATTAGCGACAATTCGGCCTTTAGGTTAGGCGGCGCGTGAAAATTGCAGACTTAGTAGGGTTGATGACCGATCGTTTGGACACAAACATTTGATCGGAGAGAAACATGTTTAAGCCAATGATGACGGTGCTCACCCTTGCTTTGCTATCGGCGGGTGCAGCGTATGCCCAAGATTTAGAAAACTGGGGTACGGCCGGGGGCTGGGACGTGATGTGGGACCCATCGCTGGGCGATGGTTGTTTGATCCAGTCCGAATTCACTGACGGGTCCGTCGTCCGCATCGGTTTTGATAACAACGCTGGCATGGGCTATTTGACCGCCTTCAACATGGCATGGGGCGACATTGAAGAAGGCGCGACCTATCCCGTGACCTTCGCCTTGGATGGCGAACCATACGAGGGTGAAGCCACGGGCATGTACCTGAATGGTGTGCCGGGTGCTGATATCTATTTCGACAGCGAAGATTTCCTGTTCGACATTGCTGCCCGTCAGACGATGGATCTCGCGAATAGCTCCGGTTCGGTCATGACAATCGACCTGACCGGCACGATGGCCGCGCTGGAAGAGGCGTTGATCTGTCAGGAAGCCGAATAAGCGGTCGAACGGCCTGCCGGAGGCGAGGTGCCTCCGGCGGGAGTTTGTTTGGCCAGATGAAGTGACTTGTCCTTGGGCTGTGGTTTCGCTTTGGTAGTGGTATGAAAACAGCACTGATTACCCACACCGATTGCCTTGATCACGTCACGCCGCCCGGCCACCCGGAACAGGTGGCCCGCATGGACGCTGTCCTTGGCGCGCTGCAAGGCATGGATCTGCACCGAGTGTCCGCGCCGATGGCCGCCGAAGATGACGTCTTGCGGGCACATCCGAAGTCACACCTTGATTCAATCCGCCGCGCGGCACCTACTGAAGGTTGGGTGTCGCTGGATGCGGATACACATATGTCGCAGGGCACTTTGGCCGCTGTGTGGCGCAGCGCTGGCGGTGCTGTGCGGGCCGTTGATTTGGTGCTGGGCGGCGATGTCGCGAATGCCTTTGTCGCGATGCGCCCGCCGGGGCACCATGCAGAGCGCACGACCGCGATGGGGTTTTGCTTTTTCGGCAATGTGGCGATTGCGGCCAAACATGCGCTGGATCACCACGGGTTGCGGCGGGTCGCGATTGTCGATTTCGACGTGCACCACGGCAACGGAACGCAGGATTTGGTCGAAGATGATCCGCGTATTTTGTTCTGTTCGACCCATCAAAGCCCGCTTTATCCGGGCACTGGGGCGGCGGATGAGACTGGCGTTGATGACAACGTGGTCAACGTCCCGCTGGATGAGGGGACCAATGGTCGCGGATTTCGCGCCGCGATGGAGCGCCGTGTGCTGCCGCGGGTTGATGCATTCAAGCCTGATTTGATCATCATCTCGGCTGGGTTTGACGCGCATCGTGACGATCCGCTGGCGGGGCTTGCATTGGTCGAGGATGATTTTACGTGGATCACGCAAGCACTTTGTGATCTGGCGGATAAACACTGCGCCGGGCGGGTGGTGTCGTGCCTAGAGGGCGGTTATGACCTGACGGCGCTGGGGGCTTGTGCCGCCGCGCATGTCAACGTGTTGAGGGAGCAGAGCGATGGCAGAAACGCCGGTTGAAGAAATGACGTTCGAGGATGCGATCCGCGAGCTAGAGCAGGTCGTCGGTAAGTTAGAGCGCGGCGATGTCGCGCTGGATGACAGTATTGCGCTGTATGAACGCGGTGCCGCATTGAAAAAGCGTTGCGAGACGAAACTGAGCGAGGCCGAGGAAAAGGTCGCCAAGATTACTGTTGGTCCTGATGGTCAGGCGGCTGGCACGGCTCCGCTGGATCCGTGATGTTTACTAATCAGCTGGCGTTGGACGCCACGACGGCGCAGCGGCTGATTGAACTTGCGCTGACGCCAGTGCCAGACGTGCCTTTGCGCGACGCCATGCTGTATGCGGTGCGCGGCGGTAAGGGGTTGCGGGCGTTTTTGGTGCTGGAAAGCGCGCGCCTGTATGATGTTGGCGACCGCGCCGGTCATGCGGCCGCAGCGATCGAGGCGCTACATGCCTATTCGCTGGTGCACGACGATCTGCCCGCGATGGACAATGACGATCTGCGCCGCGGCCAGCCCACAGTGCACCGCAAATGGGACGAAGCGACAGCGATCCTTGTCGGCGATGCCCTGCAGGCGCTCGCCTTCGAGATGGTTTGCGCGCCGGGGGCTGGTGTGGCGGGCGAAGCCCGGGCAGAGCTTGCCTTAACTTTGGCGCAGGCCGCAGGTGCTGGCGGTATGGTGCTGGGGCAGGCGCTGGATATTGCCGCCGAAACAGGCCCCGCTTTGACTTTGGACCAGATTACAACGCTGCAGGCGGGTAAAACCGGCGCGCTGATGACTTGGGCTTGCTGCGCCGGACCGCGGATCGCGCAGGCGGATATTACGCCACTTAAGGCTTACGGCGATGCGCTGGGCCTTGCGTTTCAGATCGCGGACGACATCTTGGATGAAACCGGGTCTGTGGATGCGGTCGGCAAGGCGGTGGGCAAAGATGCCGCTGCTGGCAAAGCAACCTTTGTCTCTTTGCTGGGGCTGGACGGCGCAAAGCGGCGTGCGGTGGATTTAGTGGACACTGCCTGCGACGCACTAGGTTCTTTTGGGACACGTGCAGATGCGCTAAAGGATGCTGCCCGCTTTGTCATCGCGCGCGACAAGTAAGGACACGATCATGACCGACCGCCCAAATACGCCGATCCTTGACCGTGTGCATGTGCCTGCGGATATGAAGGGGCTGTCTGACGCGCAATTGCGCCGCCTTGCGGACGAACTGCGGGCCGAGACGATTGCGACGGTTGCTGCCACGGGCGGCCACCTTGGGGCGGGTCTGGGCGTGGTGGAAATCACCGTGGCGCTGCATGCAGTGTTCGATACGCCGCGCGATAAGATCATCTGGGACGTGTCGCACCAGTGTTATCCGCACAAGATCCTGACCGGGCGGCGCGACCGCATCCGGACCCTGCGGATGAAGGATGGCTTGTCTGGCTTTACCAAGCGCAGCGAAAGCCCGTTTGACCCCTTTGGCGCGGCGCATTCCAGCACCTCGATCAGTGCGGCGCTGGGCTTTGCCGCCGCACGCGATCTGGGCGGCGATCCCGGCGATGCCATTGCGGTGATTGGCGACGGCGCGCTGTCTGCTGGCATGGCTTATGAAGCGATGAACAACGCGGGTCATTTGGGCAAGCGGTTGATCGTGATCCTGAACGATAACGAGATGTCGATTGCCCCGCCTGTCGGTGCGATGTCGTCCTATCTGTCGCGTCTATATGCGGAAGGCCCGTTTCAGGATCTGAAGGCCGCTGCCAAGGGGGCCGTATCCTTTCTGCCGCCGCCTTTCCGTGAAGGCGCCAAGCGCGCCAAGGATATGTTCAAGCATATGACCGTCGGCGGTACCCTGTTCGAAGAACTGGGATTTTCCTATGTCGGTCCCATCGACGGGCATGACATGGAGCAGCTGTTGTCTGTTCTGCGCACCGTCAAGGACCGCGCAACCGGGCCGATCCTGATCCATGCGATCACGAAAAAGGGCAAAGGGTTTGCACCCGCCGAAGGTGCCGCAGACCGGGGCCATGCGCGCGGCAAGTTTGACGTCATCACCGGAGAGCAGCAAAAGGCGAAAAGCAATGCGCCGTCTTATACGTCGGTCTTTGCCGATACGCTGATTGATCTGGCGTCGAAGGATGACAAGATCGTTGCTGTCACCGCTGCGATGCCAGATGGCACCGGCCTCGATAAATTCATGGCGCGTTACGCCAGCCGCTGCTTTGACGTAGGTATTGCTGAACAGCACGCCGTGACGTTTTGTGCGGGTCTTGCCGCGGGCGGGATGAAGCCGTTTTGCGCGCTTTATTCCACTTTCTTGCAACGCGGCTACGATCAGGTCGTCCACGACGTGGCGATTCAGCGTTTGCCGGTGCGTTTTGCCATCGACCGGGCGGGTCTGGTTGGGGCCGACGGCGCGACGCATGCGGGGTCCTTCGATGTAGCCTTCCTTGCGAACCTGCCAGGCATGGTCGTGATGGCAGCCGCAGACGAGGCTGAATTGGTGCGCATGGTTGTCACCGCAGCCGCGCATGACGACGGCCCCATCGCGTTCCGCTTTCCCCGCGGTGAAGGTGTCGGCGTTGAAATCCCCGTGGATGCCAAGCCGCTGGAAATCGGCAAAGGCCGCATGATCCGCGAAGGCAAACAGGTTGCGATCTTGTCCTTTGGCACCCGGCTGCAAGAGGTTGAACAAGCCTGCGAAGCCTTGGGCGCTAAGGGCATTACGCCGACCATCGCTGACGCCCGCTTTGCTAAGCCGCTGGACCGGGACATGATCCTGAAACTGGCAGCCGACCATGACGCGCTGATCACGATCGAAGAAGGTGCCGTTGGCGGCTTTGGCAGCCATGTCGCGCAGTTGCTGGCGGATGAGGCGGTGTTTGATACCGGGTTAAAGTTCCGGTCCATGGTGCTACCCGATACCTTTATCGACCAGTCCAGCCCTGCGGACATGTATGCCATGGCGGGCCTGAACGCGTCAGATATCGAGGCGAAGGTACTAGAGGTTTTGGGCGTCGGCGTGATTGGGAAGCGGGCCTGATCAAGGCGGAAAGATCTGCGCCTGAAGCCAAAAAAGCGATGGGTAGGACGCAGCCCAAAACCAGACGAACCGGTTCAGCCCGAACAAGCAGGCGTTTGCCACGTGAAAAGCGAATGCGATCGCAAGTGTGATCTTCAGCAGCGCTGGGTGCACAAACCCCATGGGGAACGCGAGCTCGAACAGCATAACGGCCCATGCGCCGGTATGTAGCAGTCGGGGCCGATCTGCTAAAAGACGCAGGGATTCGGACACGGGGTAGGCCGAGAATGCGAAGACATCCTGCAAGGCTTGGCCGCTGCGCCAGTCAGGGTTCGTGATCTTAACCAGACCAGACATGAAATAGGACAGCACGACCTGTATCGCGAGGTATCCAAAGGCCATCTGCGCCGAAAAACCCGCGGGCAGCCAATGCGCAAGCGTGAGGCAGTACAAAACGAGCAGCCCCATTCGGTCACTGCCGCCGTTATAGGGCCCCTGATAGTGATGCAGCACAATTGCCGAATGCAGGGACAGCAGCAGCAATGCTACGTCAGTTTGAAACCCCACCAGCACCAATAGGCTGCCAATCGCGCGCGGTAGAAAAAGCAGCCTGACGGAGCCAGAAGGGATGATATGCTCGGCTGACTGCTGAAAAAAAGCCAGCGCCAGTAGGATTTCCGTCGCTCTTATCGCGGCGTCGAAGGTCATGCTTTGGCAGATCCGTCAGCCGGTATAGGCGTGGATTGAAACACGATATCGTAAGCGACAAGGCAGCCCCGTGGGTTAAAGGGCGGCCTATTCCTTGGTAGGTTTGCGACGTTCACGCAAGCGCCGGGGTTTTATGTCTACGACCAGTCCTACGCCTATGCCTACGCATGGTAGCTTTCAGTTGATCGAAGCCGTCGTCGAACGTCTTGACGGTGCGCCCGTCGGAGAGCGTCGTCGCTGGTCTGATGAGTTCAAGGCGCAGGCTGTCGCCGCGGC
>NZ_FOTF01000044.1 GCF_900114485.1 Loktanella salsilacus
TCACCGCCAGCCAAATCAGATAGGGCAGTAGGGCCGCGTATTTATCGCCCAGCAGAACCGTCACGACGGGGATACCGCACAGGGCCACGCCGATGACCAGCGCCATGCCCATCAGCAAAATGCTTTGCAGGACGCTCATCGCCAGATGAATGAACCGCGCCTCGCCTTCCGGCGTGCTCCGGTCCACGGCGGACAGCTGCGGCAGAAAGAAATTTTGCGCCGATTTCGCCATGACCAGTGTCGGCGTCAGGGTCAGGGTAAAGCCCATGGCAAAGATCGCTAGCACCTCCATCCCCAGCTCCCTTCCGACAATCAGCTTGTCGCCGTTGAAGACGCCGAATAGCAGGATACCGTTCACCAGCAGCGGCCAGCCAAAGCGCAGGGACTGGGCCATCACCGCGCGGTCCAACACCAAGCGGTAAGGGCGATGCGCCACGAGGTGAGAGATCAGCACTGTCGTAACCGCCTGCACGACGATGGCGTAGAGCATCACGCGGTAATCGCCGAAATGCAGCGCCAGCGGCCAGACCGCCAGCACGGACAGCAAGGCGGGGACAGCGCCGGTCAGGATCACCGGCCAGAATACCATCGTGCGGTTCAGACGGTGGATGTCGAAATGCACCAGCGCATTCAGCACCGGCACCAGCGCCATCACGCGGTAGGCCCAGGCGGCCTGCGGCACGTTCAGCGCATCCGCAATCAGCCCGGCACAGACGAACAGCACCGCGCCGGACAGGACGCCGCGCAGCACCTGAAACCCCTGCAAGGCCGCCTGAAACCGCGGGTCATCACCGTTCCGGGCCTGCACAATCTGTTGCTGAAGGCCGAGGGCGGAGGCCATTTCCACCACCGCCATCGCAATCGCAAAGGTCGCAGCGACGCCGTAATCGGCCACGGGGATCATCCGCGCCACGATCAGGTTGCGCGCCAGCAGCAGCAAGGCCGCGGTGGCATTGCCGGACAGGATCAGCAGGGCGGATCGGAACATGACGTAAAGGCGCCCTTTCAAAGGGAGGGAGAGACGGTCCGGGGTTTGTCCCGCTTTTGCCATGCTTGCGTCAACAAGCGGGGCGACAAGGCTATGCAATCGCACAGCAATGGGGCAAGACCAGCCCAGCTTTGCGACATTTTATCTACGGGACCGCGATTTTTCATGGCCAGCGCACCGCTTATCCCCGCCAGCCCGGCGCTCGCCCGCGTGGCGCGCGGTGATCTGTGCGCTGGCTGCGGTGCTTGTGCGGCATTGGCACCGGGGCGGATCGCGATGGAAACCGTCGCCCCCGGCTATCTGCGCCCGCGCCAACTCGCGCCGTTGGACGCAGGGCAGACGGCGGCGATTGCGGCGGTCTGCCCGGGCCTTGGGCAAGACGTTCAGGCTGCGGGCCGCGCCGATCCGGTGCTTTGGGGGCCTTATACCGATGTGATGACAGGCTGGGCGCGCGACCCGCAGGTCCGCTTTGCCGGATCGTCGGGCGGGGCGCTGTCGGCGATCTTGATGCATCTTATCGCCAGCGGCGTGGTGGATGCGGTGGTGCAAACGGGCGCCGCGCCTGATCTGGCGATTGGCAATGCGACGACCGTCTCCGTCGCAGAAACGGCCATTATCGCCGCCGCAGGCTCGCGCTATGCGCCCTCTGCCCCGCTGGCGGATTTGGCGGCGCAGGTGGCATCGGGCAAACGCTTCGCCTTTGTCGGCAAGCCTTGCGACGTCGCGGCGCTGCGGGCGATGATGGCGCGTGATCCGGCCATCGCCGCCGCCTTTCCCGTCGTGCTGTCGTTCTTTTGCGCAGGCGTGCCATCCCATGCGGGCGGGCGGGCCGTGCTGGCGGCGCTTGGCACCGATCTGGACCAGACCGTCCGCTTTCGGTTTCGCGGCAACGGCTGGCCGGGGCAGGCCACAGCCACGGACCACACCGGCCAAACCCGCGCGATGAGCTATCATGACAGCTGGGGCAAAATCCTGTCCAAACACGTCCAGCACCGCTGCAAAATCTGCGCCGATGGCACCGGCACCGCCGCCGATATCGTCTGCGCCGACGCGTGGGAAAGTGACACCGCAGGCTATCCCGTCTTCGCCGAGGCTGACGGCATCAGCTTGATCGTCGCCCGCACGCCCCTTGGGGCCGAGTTGATCGCTGCCGCGCACGCAGCGGGGCGGATTGAGACGCAGGCTTTTGACATCAATACCCTCGCCGCGATCCAGCCCGGACAGCGCGAACGGCGCCGCGCGTTGCTGGCCCGCCTGACCGCCCTGCGCCTGCTGGGGCGGCCCGTGCCGCGCTATACCGGATTGCAGATCCTCGCTGCCGCGCGGCAGAACCCGCTGCGGCGCAACCTCAAAAACCTCCTTGGCACCCTGCGGCGCGCCCTGCGCCCGCGTGCCTGACCAAGCATCAGGATCACCATGACCCACGCGCCGCTTCGCATCTGTCTGATCATGCACTCGACCCGTTCCGACAACCTTGGCGTCGGTGCCCTGACCGTGTCAGAGGTCGAGATTTTGCGCGATATTTCCCGCCAGATCGACACCCCCATCGACATCACGGTGATGGACTGGAAAGACCCCCGCGCGCCTTATGTGACCGGGCCGGACGTCACCGTGCGCGATCTGGACGGGCGGGTGATGGTCAATCCGCGCGGCTATTTCGCTGTCGCGCGCCAGTCCGATCTGGTGATCGACATTGGCGGCGGCGACAGCTTTGCCGATATCTATGGCAGCCGGCGGCTGAACCGGATGTTCCTGCTGAAATACCTGACCCATCTGGCAGGCACGCCACTGGTCATGGCGCCGCAGACCGTGGGGCCGTTTACGCGCGCCAGCTCTCGCTTTTTGGCCGCAGCATCGCTGAAGCGCTGCGCTGTGGTTGCCAGCCGGGACGCGATGTCGACACAGGCGGCGCGGGATTTGGGGGTCACAAAGGTGATCGAGGCGTCCGATGTGGCGCTACGCCTGCCCTATACGCCCCCTGCCCCGCGCAGCGGCGGGCCAGTGAAGGTCGGCATCAACGTCTCTGGCCTGCTGATGGGCGGCGGTTACACGGGCCGTAACGAGTTCGGGCTGACCATGGATTACCCCGCCTTGATCCGCGACCTGATCCGCCACTTTCAAAGCCACACCGATGGCTGCGAGGTGCATCTGGTCCCCCATGTCATCGTCCCCAGCGGACGGCTGAGCGGCGAGGATGATCACCGCGCCAGCGCCGCCTTGGCCGCAGAATTCCCCGGCACCGTGCTGGCCCCGGCGTTTGACACACCGTCAGAGGCGAAGAGCTACATCGCCGGCCTCGATTTCTTTATGGGCGCGCGGATGCACGCCTGTATCGCCGCGTTTTCCAGTAGCGTGCCGGTGGTGCCGATGGCCTATAGCCGCAAGTTCGCCGGATTGTTTGGCACGCTGGGCTATGACCGCACCGTCGATTGCACGACGCAGGGCGCAGATGACATCAAGGCCGCGATCTTTGCCGGATATGACGGCCGCGATGCACTGGCGGCAGAGGCGAAGACGGCCCTGACCGAAGGTCTGCGCAAGCTGCAGGTCTACGAGGATGCCCTGCGCGATGTGCTGATTGCGCAGCGCGATAAGCGCAAAGCCTAGCCCCGGTTCCAGCGCCCCGCCAAGGTTTGCGCATCGGTGGTGCCCACCAGCAACCCCGTCATCCGCCGCGCGCGGTAGGCCCTGATGCGCACCAACCCGGCAAAGGCCAAGGCGCGTTGCCGCAATCCGGTGATGCGATCAGAGGCGATGATCCGCGGTATTTCCGCCAAGGGCGAAGCCCCCATCGCCAGCGTCTTGGCCCCCCAGCGCAGCTGCCACAAAGGCCGCGTGCGGGCGCGGGTGATGTCGTGGCTCATGTGGCGGTCCCACTTTTGCACCAGCTGCGAAAACTGCTGCCGCGCGGGGTGATAGACCTTCATGCCCGGAATATAGCGGATGACCTCTCCCATCTTTGTGGCGCGCTGGCCCCAGTCGCGATCCTCTGCCACATCAAGGCCGCCGAAGGGGCCGACACGGTTCAGAACCGCGCGGCGCACGACCAGATTGCCGGTGCCGGTAAAGCCTTCGCGGGTGATGTAGCGGTCCATGCGGTAGGCGTAGATACTCTCATACGCCTCTAGCATGGTAACGCGGGCAGGGTCCGCCAGCGCGATGCGCACATCGCCGCCAAGGATGGCAGCAGTGGGGTCTGCCATGGCAGCGGCGGCCTGCGTCAGCCAGCTTTCGTCCGCCAGACAATCGGCGTCGATAAAGGCAAGGATCGGCGCGGTGGTCAGCGCTGCGCCAAGGTTGCGCGCGGGGCCCGGGCCGGGGTTACGTTCCTGCACCAGCCGCACATTGGGATGTTTGGCGCAGACGGCATCCGGCATCTGCTGCGATCCGTTATCGACCACGACGATTTCATCCGGCTGCCGGGTCATGCGCGCCAGCGAGTCCAGACACCGCGCCAAAAAGTCCGGCTGGTTCAGATGCGGGATCACGACGGCGATCGCATCCGCGGCATGTAAGAAACCCGTCAAAGAGGCGGTGTCAGGCATAGGATCGTTTCAACTTATCAAGGGCATCTGCGTGCGCCGTCAAAACCTATGGCTGGTTTCGCGTCAAAGCCATGCGCAATCGGGCGCGCGGGGGTGTTTATAGCGACCTGCGGCATTGATGCCCCGAGTACGTTCCGCATCCCTGAATTATCCTAAAACGAATTTTGTATTACACTCCACATATCCTGCTAGTGCTGCACCCCCATTCAAGGCTTTTGCCTGTCGCGCAGATCGACACCGATCAACACACGCAGAAGGGTGTTTGCCACAGTTGTCGCTTCGCCTTTTGCGCGTTAACGGCGCGTTAAGTATGACCTGCCCATGATGCCCAAAACATAGGGCAGGAGCATCGCATGGGACGGAACGGGACATTTGATCATGCAAGGCTGCTGGCGGCCTTTGGCATCGTGGTTTTCCACGCAGGTGCCCCCGGCGCGGCCATCGGTTATGCGGGTTTGCCGTTTTTCCTGATCTTGCTGGTGCTGCTGGCCCTGCCGGCCGCAGAGTGCATGTCGTTCACGGATTTCGCGGCCCTGCGCGCGCGGCGCCTGCTGCGGCCATGGCTGATCTGGTCCGCCGTCTATGCCGCCCTGAAACTGGCAGAGGTCGCGGTGACCGGCGCGCCGCTGCGCACTGAATTTACCGCATCCATGATCCTGACCGGCCCGGCGCTGCACCTGTGGTTCCTGCCCTTCGCCTTTGCCGCCTCGCTTTGGGTCTATGGCTTGGCCCGTTTGCGCCAAGTGCTACCAGTGCCAGTGCAGACACTCTGCGCGGTCTTGCTGCTGGCGGCATTGGCGCTGCTGAGCTTGCATCAACGCGGCGGATTGCCTGTGCCGCTGGCGCAATGGGTCTTTGCGGGCCCTGCGGTCTGCCTTGGCAGCATCTTTGCCCTGCTGGGCACGCGGACCATGCAGCAGGCCCCTGCGGTGGGGCTGGTTGTGGCGGGGCTGGTCGGGGCTGCGATGCTGATCAGCGGGCCGGGCGGCGTGTTGCAGATCGCCGTCGCGGGCACAGTCTTTGCCCTGTGCACCGCCTATCCGCGGCCCGCGACGCCCGTATCCCGGTGGGCGGCAGAGGCGGCGATGGGCGTCTATCTGGTGCATCCGCTGGTGCTGTCTTTGGCAGACCGGACGGGCATCGCAGAGCCGGGGACCGTCCCTATGGCGCTGGCCGGGATCGCCGGATCACTGGCATTGATCGCAGGCTGGCAGGCGGCCCTGCGCTATGCGCCGCTGCCGCCGAGCGCTTGGGTGAACACACAAAGGCCCTGATGATGCCCCCATCTGGCATGAATTCCGGCCATGCGTTGCGCTATATTGCAAAGTGTAACGCCCCGCCGCAGCCACGAAAGATGTGATGTCAGACAGCGCCCACCCTTCTGCCTTTGGCGTCTTTGGGCGTCTGCCTGTTGGCATGCTGTGGCTGGTGCTGCTTGCACTGGCGGCTGTGCCGGTGTTCTGGCTGGGGTTTGTGTCCCTTGGCCAGGCGTGGATGACGCCGGAATATAGTCACGGCCCGTTGATCCCGCTGATCTCTCTTTATCTGTTTCTGCGCGAATTGCGCTATGCGCCCCCCGCGCCCATTGGTGCGCGCACCAGCCGCGCCCCCGGTATTGCGGTCATCGCGCTGGGGCTGGTGGGCGGCATCTTTGGCAATCTGGTGCAGATCCCCGATATCGTGACCTACGCCTTAATCATCTGGGTGGCGGGCGTCGTGCTGACCGGCTTTGGCTGGGCGCAGGGACGGCGCCATCAACTGCCGGTGCTGCATCTGGTGTTCATGCTGCCCCTGCCGCAGTTCATCTATTGGAAGCTGACGATTTTCCTGCAGCTGGTGTCGTCGGAGATGGGTGTCTGGTTTATCCAGATGGCCGGCATCCCCGTGTTCCTGGACGGCAATGTCATCGATCTGGGCGTCTATAAACTGCAAGTGGCAGAGGCCTGTTCTGGCCTGCGCTACCTGTTCCCGATCCTGTCGTTTTCCTATCTTTTCGCGATCCTGTATCGCGGCCCGTTCTGGCACAAGGCGGTGATGTTCGCGATGGCGGCGCCGCTGACGGTCTGCATGAACGCCTTTCGCATCGGCATGATCGGCGTGCTGGTGGACCGCTATGGTATCGGGCAGGCCGAAGGGTTTTTGCACTTCTTTGAAGGCTGGGTGATCTTTGGCACCTGTATCGCGATCCTGTTCGGCATGGCCGTGCTGCTGCAACGCACCACCGCCAATCCGCTGAGCCTGCGCGAAACGCTGGATATGGATACCGAGGGTCTGGGCGCGCAGGCGCGGCGTATCCTGTCCGTGGCCCCGTCCCGCGGCGTGATGATCGCGGCGGGCCTAAGCATACTAATCGCCGCCGCCTTCGTGCTGACCCCGCCGCCTGCGCGCATCACGCCGGACCGCGACGGCTTTGTCCTGTTCCCGCGCGAGATTGCAGGCTGGCACGGCTACAACGTCCCGCTCGAGCCGCAGGTCGAGGCGGTGCTGAAAGCATCCGACACCATCAACGCGGTCTATGCGGACCCCGCCCATCCCGGCCACTTTGTCAGCCTCTTTTCCGCCTACTACGACCGCCAGACCGAAGGCGCAGGCATCCATTCGCCCGAAGTCTGCCTGCCTGTGGGGGGCTGGGAAATCTTCTCGATTGACGGCGAAGAAGTGTCATTCCCGGATACGGTGCACGGCACCTTCACCCTGAACCGCGCGGTCATCGAAAAGGGTTTGTCGCGGCAGCTGGTCTATTACTGGTTCGAACAGCGCGGCACCCGGATGACCAACGATTATCTGGCCAAGATCGATGTGGTCTATGACAGCCTGACCACCGGGCGCACCGACGGCGCGCTGGTCCGGCTGGTCACCGCGATTGCGGAAGGCGAGGATGTCGCCCTTGCCGATGCGCGCCTACAGGATTTCATGGGCCACCTGCTGCCCCACCTGCCCCGCTATATTCCGCAGTAAGCGGCCAACCATAATGCGCGATCATCGCGGCAATCGCGGTGTCATTACCCGACAGGCCGACATTGGTGCTGCGCAGGTTCTGCTCCTGCCCGCCGGGCCATTCCAGCACACGGTGCGGACAGGCCAGCATGCGGGGCACGCTGCCGCTTAGCCGGTGCATCCAATACAGCCAGACATCATCGGCGTGCGGGCACAGCTGCTGAAACAAATCGCGGCGCGTGACATCGGCGTGAAAGATGCGCGGATCATAAAGCACGCCCATCACCCCCGTCGGAAACAGCAGGGGCGCGGCCATCGTGCGCCGGATGCCCCGGTGCCAGCTGTATGGCCGCGGTGGCAGATCACCGGATCGCCGGTTTGGGTATGGGCCTCGGTTAACTCTTCTAGCCACGTCGGCCAGTAATAGACATCGTCATCGGCGGTGACGACAAAGGCATCGGGGAAGGCCTGCAGCGTTGGGATAATCTTGGTGAAGGATCGCAGATCATCCGTGGCGCGAATATCCAGCCCCAGATCGCGCAGGGCAAGGATCGCGGCGGGCAGCTTGGCCACGTCGTCATGTCCCAGCCACAGCACCACATGATCGGGCCGCACGCTTTGCAGCAGCAAACAGTTCAGCGTCTTTTCCAGCACGCCAAAGCGCGGCGCAAAGCTGGTCAGGGACACGACCAGCGGACGCGGCAGACCGTGGGGCCGGGTCGATCGTTCGCCCCGCGCGACCCTGCGGGCGTATTCGCGCAGCGCCCGCGCACTGCGCCTGCTGTGCTTCCACTCACGGAACTTCAGTGCAAGGTATCCATCTGCCATCACCCAGCGCCCCTTTGGTAAAGCCTGCCTGCCGTCTTAAACCAGACGCGCCGCACTCGCCACTGCTGCGCGGCACTAGCGGCGCGGCCAAGGCGGCGGCAAACTGATAAACTGTGATTTATTCTCCCCGCTCTGCGGCCCCATTTGCCATATTCTTGCCATATTCTTGCCATATTCCTTCGATCCATCAGGACAGAGGTGTTATGATCCGCAAACACCTTTAGCGCGAGTGAGCCGAGCTGATGATCATCACCACCACACTGGGCGGAGTAGCCGGTGCCATCGCATCCGTTCTGACGGGGATGTGGTGCGGTGTGGGCGTGTTTGGCCTGATCGGGCTTTATATCCTTGGCGGCACGGTCAGCTTTGCGATCACCTTTCTGATCACCCTCAGGATGCAGGCGCAGCACCCGGATGATGGCAAGCAGTGACGCGGGCCTGCGCAGGCGGTTATGTAATTGCCCTGCCTGCGTCGTAATTTCACCGCCCCGCCCGCATAAGCTAATGGAAATACGCCTCTTTTACTTTTGTGGATGAACATGACCGACCGTATCGCCCCTAATGATCGCCACATTCTGATTGTCGTCGAAAACCTGCCCGTGCCGCTGGATCGCCGCGTCTGGCTGGAAGCCACGACGCTGAAACAGGCGGGCTATGATGTGTCTGTCATCAGCCCGATGGGCCGCGGCTGGGACGAAGCCTACGAGGTGATCGAGGGCGTGCACATCTACCGCCACCCCGCCCCGCCAGAGGCGCATGCAGGTGCCCTCGCTTATGCGCGCGAATATGGTCATGCGATCCGGCACTGGTTTCGTCTGGCCCGCACCGTTTGGACGCGGCGGCGCTTTGACGTCATTCAGGGCTGCAATCCGCCCGATCTGATCTTCTTGCTCGCGCTGTGGTACCGGCTTTGGGGCGTCGCCTATATGTTCGACCACCACGATGTCTGCCCGGAACTGTTCGAGGCGAAGTTTGGCAAAAAGGGACTGCTCTATCGCTTTATGCTGGTGTGGGAACGGATGACCTTTGCTACCGCGTCCGTGTCGATGGCGACCAATGGCAGTTTTCGCGATATCGCGGTGCGGCGCGGCAAGATGGACCCAGAGGACGTCTTTGTCGTCCGCTCTGCGCCCCGGATCGAAACCTTTATCCCCGGCCCCGGCGATATCGCCATGCGCAAAGGCGCGGGCACGGTGATGGGCTATGTCGGCGTGATCGGCCAGCAAGAGGGGATGGACCTGCTGGTTTTGGCCGCAGATCACCTGATCCACAGCTTAGGCCAAAGCGATGTGCATTTCCTGATCGTCGGCTTCGGCCCACATCTGGAAGAGGTCCAGCGCGACGTCGCGGCGCATGATTTGCAGGACTACTTTACCTTCACCGGCGCGCTGTATGGCGATGACCTGCTGGCGGCGCTGAATGCGATTGATATCGGCGTGGCCCCTGACCCCAAGAACGCGATGAACGACATATCGACCATGAACAAAGTCATGGAATATATGACGCTGGAAAAGCCGCTGGTGCAGTTCGACCTGACCGAAGGGCGCGTCTCTGCCGGGGCAGCCGGGCTTTATGCCAAGGCCAATGATCCGGCGGATTTCGCGGCTAAGATCGCGGATCTGATGGCCGACCCGGACGGGCGCGCCCGCATGGGTGCATTGGGCCGCGCCCGGGTGCTGAACGATCTGTCTTGGGCCCATACAGAGCCGCAATTGCTAGCCGCCTATGACCGCATCTATGCCAAGATGCGCCGCCCTGCCCCGGAAGCTGCGACCGCTTAGTAACTGGTGACGAACTTGCGGCGCAGCAGCAGGTAAAGCGTATTGGCCTGCGCCATATCACCGGGCGTGTCTTCGATATAGCGATAGCTATAGCCCGCATCGCCAATCCAGTCCTTGGTCAGACCCTTGCTGTAAAGAATGTCCAGCGTGGTATCAAAGGACTCGGCGTCGGTTTCAAAATCGCGGGCCTGCACTGCGTCCAGATTGATCTGAAACTCTGCGTCCCGCGTCAGGGCGCGGGTAAAGTTGACCCGCATCCGCGTGTTCAGCCGCTCTGAGTCCTGCTCATTCAGCGATGACACATCGCGCGACAGGGCAAATTCAAATTCGCTGCGCACATAGGTCCGAAAGGTGCTGAGCGAGCCTGTCATCACGGTTTCGCCTTGCGGCAGATGCATCGCGCCGATCTGCGCCGTGACTGGCCCGATCGGGAATTCCAGCGTGCGCCCGGCAGACAGGCCATAACGCTGCCCGTTTGGCGTATCTACCAGCGTTGCCTCGGTGCTGACAGCGCCTAGCGGGCGATCAAGGCTAAAACCTGCAGTCGCGGTGACCGTTTCGCTGGGATCAGGCGATGTGCCGTCTTCAAACGCGCTATAGCTCAGCTCTGCATCCAGCTGCATCGCCGGGCTGATATCCAGCCGCGTGCTGGCCCCCACCGTGCGGCGGCTGTTGTCGGCTAGGCTGTTGCCGTTCAGGCCGCTGGCATTGCCGCTGGTGTAAATCGTCTGGTTCCCGCGGGCGTAGACGCTAAAGGCCGCCATCGCGTCCCGGCCCCAGTCCAGCTCTACCGTGGCGCGGCTGGTTTGCCGCGTCGCCGTGCCGTTGACGAAATCGGTCAGACCATCGGCGTCGCGGACGGTGAATTTCTCTTCGCCCAGATCCATCTGGCGAAAGTTGCCCGTCAACTCTAGCCCGGCATTGGCGGAATGAGTCTCGAACCGGGTTTCCACCCGCGGCGAGGTCAGGCCGACATCGGGGCTGCTGGTGCCATAGCGGATATCAGTCGCGCCCTCGAAGCCAAAGGACGAGGTCGGCGTCTGGGTCAGCAGGCCAAAGGACGGGGTAAAGCGCGCGTCAATCGTGGACTCGCCCCCGTCAGACCGCGGACCTTCGTTGTCGGTGCCGACAAGGCCAAAGGCCGTGCCGAATGTCAGCTGGATGCCGCCGGTTTCATAGCTTTGCGCGTGACCGGCCAGTGGCAGGGCTGCAAGCCATGCCGTCAGCCACGCCCCGCGCAGCGCAGCGCGGGGTGCAAACACGACCGTCATTCAAACAAACGGCGCTGGGGCACGACGATGACATCGCCGTCGGCCAATTG
>NZ_FOTF01000064.1 GCF_900114485.1 Loktanella salsilacus
AATAACGTCCAATAATGGCGCGGGATGGAGCAGCCCGGTAGCTCGTCAGGCTCATAACCTGAAGGTCGTAGGTTCAAATCCTACTCCCGCAACCACTGAGATCTTACTCAATCGCAAAATGGCCTCCCTCGGGAGGCCTTTTGCGTTTGGCACACCCCCTGCATGCAGAAAACACTGGCTCGCTGAGCTGCGGATCTCCACCCGCAGCCCATCCTGTGCGTCTTCGTCTGGCCAAACCGCGATTGTGTCCAGCATTGCCCGCAGCACTTCGTTAGCCTCAATCACGGCACCGGAGCCTGACAGCAGCGTCTCGAGATGCGCGACGTGTGCGTCGTAGCCTGCGATGAGGTCAGACGCAGTTGGAAGATCTTCTACCGGCAGCTCTTGTTCTGCTTCTGTAAGTGCCTGCTGCAAGCGGAGGCGATCTGCTTCCCGGCCCTTGAGGCGAGCCAAGAGCGAGGCGCTATCACTGGCATCCTCGAGAAGATCCAAGAGCCTCCCGATGGCCTGATCGACTTTGGCGAGCTTGGTCTCCAAGTCGCTGCGGCTGGGGCCGCGTTCTGCCGGAGCACTCATCATCTGCCGCAGCACCTCTTGCGCGAAATGCGCGGCCAGATCCGGGTGGATTAATCCCTTGCGCAAACTGGTAAGAACGCGCGCCTCGATCTTGTCACGTTTGATGGTCTTCGTGTTTGCGCAGACAGCAAGTCCTTTGGACTTACGGTTAAAGCAACCGTAGCGATCACTGGCGACGAGCGTATAACCACCGCCGCAGCGGTCGCAGGTAAGTAAGCGCGACAGGAGATATTTGGCGCGGTGGCTGTCGTTGAGCGGTGACGTCTTGCCAGCAGATTTTGCGTGGGTCGCTTCAAGGCGTTCCTGCACTGTGTTCCATACCTCGTCGTCAAGGATCTGAAGAGAGGGCGCAGGCGCGTCGATAATCTTATGGGCCTCTGCGGGCCGCGAGATGCGGTTCCCGGTATCTGGGTCGCGTCGAAAGGTGTTGCGGCCGTGCCTTATCCGGCAAGCTACGCATTCAGGATCGTTCTGGCGCTGATCGGGGGAAATTTCTCGATGATCCTGTCCTAACACCTCCGGCCCGTCGCCCTATCAGGGCAGCGGGTGCATTACCCCGCAACCCTTCAAACCAAAGGAAAGACAATGACCCAGGATAAAACCCCAAAGCCCGACAACGCAGACCACGGCCTAGGCGCAGAAGGCACCATTTCACAGGCGGGTCGGTCAGGCGGCCGTCTGCCGCGAGACATTGGCACGCAAGATGAACTTAAGCGGTCCAACGAACGCCCTGCCGGCCAAACCCGCGTCAACAAAGCCGACGAGAAGGAAGGTTCGTCAGAGTGACAGAAATGGGGTGAGGCGTAAGCGATCGTTAAGTTTCGCTTGTGACCGAGGGCTGAGCCAAGTGGTCCTGACACTGGGGCGCACCCGGATCAGCACCCGGTTAAGAAATGCGTCTTTGGCGAAGACCCCGCACGAAAGCTGTGACTCTGACCACCCCACAGATCCTGATCTTTGCCATTCTCGTTGCCATGATGGGGCTGTTCCTATGGGGGCGGTTTCGCCATGATGTAGTCGCACTGGCGGCCCTTTTGGCCTGCGTCATCTCAGGGCTGGTTCCCTCAGGTGTGGCTTTCTCGGGCTTCGGTCATCCGGCGGTGATTACGGTGGCTTGCGTCCTGGTGCTAAGTCAGGGGCTGCGCAGCACCGGTGCCGTGGATTGGTTGGCGCGCAGCATCCTGCCACGCGATGCTGGACGGATCACGACCCTGCTCGCGCTGATAGGGCTGGGGGCCGCGCTGTCGGGCTTCATGAACAACGTGGGCGCAATGGCGCTTTTGATGCCAATCGCAGTGCAACTGTCCGGCAGGCTGAAACTGGCTCCCGGACAGATCCTGATGCCGCTCGCTTTCGGCACGATTTTGGGGGGCATGACCACGCTGGTGGGCACGCCGCCCAACCTGATCGTTTCCGGATTTCGCGAAGAGGCCGGGCTGGGGCAATTTGCGATGTTCGACTTTGCGCCCGTTGGAACCGCGGTTGCGACCTTGGGCGTTCTGTTCGTCGCGTTGATCGGTTGGCGTCTGGTGCCTGCGCGCAAATCTGCCGCTGGCACAGGTTTCGACACTGGCACCTATCTGACCGAGGTCCGCGTCCCTGACGGTGGCAAGGCCGTCGGCCTGACCCTGCGCGATTTCGAGGCCAAGATCGAGGACAGCGGCGCACAGATTATCGGCTTAGTGCGAAACGAAGTCCGCCTGACCGCGCCCCATGGCTTGCGCCGGATCAAGGCGGGCGATGTGCTGGTGCTGCAAGCCGATGTTGACGCACTGGCCGAAGCGCTGGGTTCTGTCGCAAACTTTTTTGACTTTCGCCGGGTCAGGTGATGCGGCAGTAATTTTGCGGCAGAGGTGGCGGACGAGTGGGGCGGAGTGATGGGTGA
>NZ_FOTF01000038.1 GCF_900114485.1 Loktanella salsilacus
GGGATGGCGCACCCGATGTGCTGAAAGCGATCGCCTCGCGCTATCCATCATTGCGACATGTATTTGCGGATGGCGGGTATGCAGGGCCCAAACTGCGGGACGCGCTAAAGGCCCTCGGCCGATGGACCGTCCAGATCGTCAAACGCTCTGACACCGCGGAGGGCTTTGAAGTGCTGCCGCGACGGTGGGTCGTCGAGCGCACCTTCGCCTGGCTGAACCGATGTCGCCGCCTATCGAAAGATTGGGAAAAATCCATCGCAAGCGCAGAGGCTTGGATCCTCATCGCACACATCAGACGCGTCACACGGCATCTCGCAAGGGATTGAGAAGGTGCAGTTAGTTTTGAATCAGACTCTCAGACAACTTCCACGTCATAACCCAAGAGAACTTTCGGGTTTTGAAGTAATGGCGGTATAATCGTTAAAATATAAAAATATTACGGGTGTAAATCATCAATGAACAGGCGCCCGTTCTTCTCCCGCGGTGCCGTTTGCGCCATCTTGTGCCTCCAGTTTGCACTCCGTGCGGACGACATAATCAGCGCAAGCTGCGTGCGATTGTTCATCCCGAACTTCCTCATCAGGTGACGGATATGGACCTTGACCGTGGATTCTGAAAGGTTAAGGGATCTTCCGATTTCTTTGTTAGACCAGCCTTTTTCCAAGGAGAGCATGACGTCGTTCTGGCGCTCTGTTAGTGTAACGCCGTCATCAGGGGCGGCCATTCTGGCTCCCTCCGCAAGCGGGTCCATCGCACCTCCAGCACTCTGACCGACATTTGCAAGCATGTCAGCGCTTTTGATTGCTTTGGGATCTGTGTAGCGCACACGGGTCGGCGCAGCTGACATTGGTATTTTAGCATCGACATCGCTGACTGCGTGCGGAAAGTAGTGTCCACCAGAAAAGATAAAACGAATTGCAGCGATCGCGATTTCGGGCCGCGTATGCGTCGGAACGATACCGCTGATCCCGACATTAATCGCGGCGCGAATGTCTTCCGCTACAACCTGGTCAGACAAAAGAATTAGGGGACGGTCCTGCAGGGCAATCCGGCACGTCCGGATGATTTCCTGGACCTTCACGTCGGTCAGTGACTCTGCCCCGACGACATAAATACAAGCATCTTGCCCGGATAGCGCTTCATCCAAACAAAGCGACGAGGCATCGGATATTGTGACGTCGGTACCATCCGGATCGAAACCGAGGCCCGCCCGCGAGAGTAAAGCAGCATATCCTGATGCCCGCATATAATGGTCATCGAGAATCGTGATTTTCTTAATGGTTTTCATAATCTGTTCCAATTTTTGAAAAATTGCATGAATCTCAAATTAGGCTACAGGTCGCTGTAATATACATTATTTTTTTTGTTGATAATTAACACATTGCCCTAATTATGTTAAGGCTTAATACTAATAGTATGTCTTTGTTATTGGATTAGACCACTGTCTTTTAGTTATGGTTGTAAGCTTGCACGCGCACGATGAGGCGGCTTCGCCGGGGACCGCGGGGGCACCACGGACAACTGGTAGCACATTACATCAGGTTCTCAATTTCAGGACTGACGAGCCCGAAAATCATGCGGGCAGCTTAAATGACGCTATCATCGATCCCGTAATGCGTGGCTAAGTCTGGCGTAAATGCCATCATTTTCACCGAGGAACGTCAGATAGTCAAGGCTCGTCAAGGCGCGGTAGGCACAGACGAAGGCCGCCCCGGCCGCAATGAGGGCACTGGTGAAGAAGGCGTAAGCCGAAAACCCAACGACGACATAGAACAGGATGCTAGTGAACAGATTGCAGATGAGGAAGCCCAGTTGCAGCAGCAGGAAGACCAGACTTCGGTTGCAGACCAAGATGACGGCACAGCAGACGAAGAAAATGGAATGGAAGAAGACGCCTATCAGTCCGACACGCAGGGTCAGGATCTGATCGAAGTTGAAGCCGAGGATCGTGGCCGCAGCAGGGGCCATCAGCACCGCGCAGGCCGTGAGGGTCCCCTGCAGGAAGACTACCGAAAACAGGCCGGTCCAGATCGACAGGCTCAGGGCAGCGACGGTCTGCCGTAGGCGCGCGTGGGTTGCGCCGTCGCGCACATCGGCCCTAAACCGTTCGACACCACGGCGCAAATCGCCGTCGCGGAACAGGAGCAAGGCGGCATAGGTCGGGATCGCCGATAAATGCGCCACGAACATGACAGTGTCGTAGGGATTGAAATGGGCGAAACCCGCGTCGGACCGCGCGGCAGACGGCGTCACCCAGTAGACCCATTTGTCGATCCAGACGGCTGCGATGGCAAATAGGATGCCCCACCCCACCATACGCAGTTGCCCTGCCGCAGACCAGAGCCGGTGTGCTGCCGCTACCGTATCGCCCGCCTGCCCACCTGCGGCGTGGCGGACCCTGATCAGCGCCATGCAGACCGACAGCACTATACCGGCCGCGAAGGACCAGATCAGGATTTCGGTGCTGATGCCCGCGCGGGTCGCCCACACGATGCAGGTCAGCGCAAAGACGATCCCGCTGATGAAGGACCAGACGAGGAAGGAATAGGCCTTCAGCGCGGTCAGGATCGCAAAACTGGTCCACAGCAGGGCGGCCGCACCGGTCAGCACGACGAAGGCAGCGGCCACTTCGACCGGGCCTATTCCCATGATGATGACCATCGCAATGGTCAGGCCTTCCGCCACCAGTGCAGAGCCAAGGGCGGCCACGAGGAAGATCGCGGGTGCCTGTCGGATTAGCCCCGATTCGCTTTCTTCCGCGACAAGCCGTGCTGCGACAGCCCCGATCGGACCGGCGACCAGCGGCGCGATGCAGAAGGCGTAGACGACCGTCAGACGCAGATCCTCGACCGCGGCCAGACCGACGATGGGCTGCACCGTGACGGACACGAGGCCAAGTGCGATGACGGAGACGAGCCAGGGGCCGGCGGCGATTATCACGGCGCTGGCGAACCGCTGCACGGGGCCCAAGAGGTGTCCGCCGAGGATCCATCTGAATAGGCCGACCACTGTCCCCGTTGCTGGCCGGGCCGTCATGCGGACAACAGCGATTCGTAGAGCGCCGCGTAACGCTGGGCCGACATTTCCGAAGTGAAATAGGTCTCGACGCGCTTCTTCAGCGTGGCGCCGCAGGCTTGTCGCAACGCGGGATCGGCCAGCAGCTCGACGATCGCGTGGCCGATCGCATCGGCATTCATCGGCGGCACCACGCGACCGGCGCTGCCCAGCGGCGGGTGTTCATCGGGCGCGCCTTCGATGATCTCGCGGCACGATCCCACGTCAGTGGCGACGCAAGGCAGCCCGGCCGCCCCCGCCTCGAGCAAGACGAGTGGTTGCGCCTCGCTGATCGAGGTTAGGACCATGACATCGATCCGGCCGAGGTAGTCCACGATGTTGACCTTGCCGGTAAACACGATGGTATCCTGCAGGCCAAGTTCGGCAATACGACGCTGGCAGAGCGCGAAATAGTCAGGGTCCTCGTCGGTCGGTCCGATCAGCAGCATTTCAACGTCGGGGATCGCCCGTTTGACGACCGCTGCAGCAGCGATGTAGGCCTCGATGTCCTTGATCGGAACGACACGGCCGATGAGTGCGGCCGTCGGCCGTGCGGCCGGCGTTCTGGGAATCGCGTTGAAGCGTTCAAGCACGATGCCGTTCGGGATGACCAGCAGCTTGTCCTCTTCGGCGCCCAGTGAGCGCTGAAAGGTCTGGTTCTGGCCGTAGAGTGTCGTGATCCGGTCCGTGCCGCCATAACACAGGCGCGCAAAGGTTTCGAAGGTCTCGATCCAGACATCGCGCACGTCCGTGCGACAGTCGCCTCCACCAAGGCCTACCGCGATGCGATCCTCGATCCAATCGGCCATGATCAAGTCGATGCGCCGCTCGTTGGTATAGATACCGTGTTCGGTGATGGCGGACCTCGCATTCGTCCGACGGGCCGCCCCGACCGCGTAGAGACCCGCAAATCCCGTCGAGATGGCATGATAGACCCGAGCACGCGGAACCGGGGCCGTAAGAACCGAAAGCAGCCCACCGACGAGATATTGCCAGGCCCAGAAGAAATCCGAAAATGCCGCCTGCGGCGCGAGGCGGCCGTAGCAGTCGACCATGGCGTCCCACGCGGGTCGCGAACAGACCAGATCGGTCAGTGTCGGCGGGGCCGGTTTCGCGAACCGGTGGAGGCCCGAGCGTCCGATCTGGGTCTGCGCAAGCTGCGTCAGGCCGTCCATCGCCGCCAGATCGCCATCGCGCAAAACGCCGTGCAGCAAATCCGCGAGGACGGCGGGGTCGATTAGGGGCTGCGAGACCGTCAACTTCTTGAACTGCGGCGCCAGCGCGACGGTCTGAAAATGCGCGACATTGGGCGGCAGCGCATACTTCATCTCACGCGGCTGCGCATCGGCCACGACTGCCACAACACCGAACGTCGTATCAGGCTGTTTCAGCATAAGCCAGTCAAGCCAAGACGACACGCCACCGGCAACGAAAGGGTAGCATCCTTCCACCACGATGCAGACATCCAGGTCTTTGTCACCGGTCATGCGATCCCCCCGCAGGCATGCCGTTTCAGCGATGGCGGACGGACCAGTGTAGCATCCGGCGCAGCAATCCACTCCTCAAATGGCAGTCCGCCTAGCACTGTCGGACGGGTGGCCACAGCGCCGAGGGCTGTTGCAGTTTCATGGTCGACAAAGCCGGACATGGCGATGGCGCGCGCTTCGGCTGCCAATGCGGGCAACACGGTCTCGCCTGTGGTCTGTTGCAGGACGATCTTGCAGCGCTGGGTAAAGACGCCGCGCAGCTTTGCGAAGACCGCGGCGGCCTGCACGCGGATTGCCGGAATTTCGGATGCCAGTGCCTGTTGCAAGGCCGGCATCATATCAGGTGTGTAACGCTGAGAGATTGCGGCGATCGCGTCCTGTTGCAGGGCCAGCGACCCCGAGAGGAAGATCGACACGAAGTCTGCGGTCCCGGTTCCGGTTCCGGTGGCCCGGCGGCGCTGCTGCGTGATCTGGCTGTGCAGAACATCGGCAATTGAAGGGGTCTTCTGGTCCGTGGGCCGCGATGGCACCCTCGCCATTGTGGGGCCGTCCGACAAGTCTATAATGACGAGGACAAGACCCCCGATCGGACCCAGCACAAAGCAGGTCAACATGGCGCTGACGATGGCGATCCAGTGGCGCCGCTGAAATGGCCACGCGGCGGCGGACAGGACGCAGGTCGCAGCGCCGTGCCACAGCAGTGCCGTCATGGTCGTCGTGTCACTCAACGCCCAGCCCCAGATCAGGAACAGATCAAGGGCGGCCATTGCGATTGACAGGGGCTGCGCCCCGCAGATCCGCGGAACGGTGTCCGGCATGTGCGGGCGCAAGGGTTCCGCTTCGGCTGCAAAGCTCATGCGGCCCCCGCGACGGTCATCCCGGCATCGGGGTCAGCATCGCCGACGGGCGGCGTCGGGTTATCGCCGGCCTTTGGCGGTTGCAAGTCAGCCCCCGTTGCGGCGCGCAATTCTAGAGTGATGATCTCTTGATCGAGCAGCTCGATCTCTTGTGCGAAGTCCGTCACCATGCCCGTGAGGCGCGTCACCTCGGCGGCCAATTGCATTTCATGGCGGATCTGCTGCTGGCGAAACGCACCGATGACGATCGCAGCCAGCAGCCATTGCACCGGTACGATCGCTGCCGAGACATAATGCGCAGTGATGTCGACGCCGATCGGTCGGGGCGGCCAGTCCATCACTAGCGCGGCGAAGGCCGCAGTCAGGACACCTGTCAGGATGCCGCCCTGTGCCGAAGCGAGGATCACCAAAATCCAGTAGGGATGCGCAGAGAGCGTCGCGTAAAATCCCTCGCCAAAAAACAGCGGCTCTGCGGCGCGCACGACCAGAAGCAGGACCACAACGCCGATCATCTCGCGCAGGACGGTCATGACGCCCCCGCTTGGAAATCCGCCAGGCGGGTCCATGGCGATGTCGGGCGCGTCGGTCACTGCGCTGCAGCCGTGATCAGGGTTTCCGGTTGGTCCAAGCCCGTGAAGGCCGTCGGCACTTCGCGTTGCACGGCGCGCGTGTCGGCGGATTTGACAGCGACAAGATCGCCCGGCCGCACGACGGTGTCGAAGCTGGCCGCGAACTTGGCCGTGCCGGACAAGGTCGGACGCTCGATGGTCACGACAAAGGACTGCTCGGGTATGTCGTCCCCGACGTCAAGTTGCTGGCGGACGGTGCGCAACTCTCCAGCGATAGCCGCCCGCGCCTTGCTGGTCTCGACCATGAAAGTCGCGATCTGCAGGCGGTGGCTGGCGTCATGCAATGTCCGGTCGTGCTGGACCATATGCAGCTCGCCCTCGAGGGCCGCAAGGGCATCACGCTTGTCCAGCACGACCCGCGACATATCCATGCGACGCAGCGTCGCCTCGTCCACATTTGCGTTGTTCGACAGGCGCCGCGACAGAAAGTCCACCCGGATCGCTTCGCGCTCCTCAAGGTAGACCAGCTGGCTTTCGGCGGCTTCGAGACTTTCGCGCGCCGCAGCGATCCGGCTTTCAAGGTCCGCGGTCCGTCTGTTAATCCGACTCGACTCTTCTGCCTGTTCGTCAAGCTGGGCCATGAGAAGAGCCCTTTCAAAAACGACGCGTTCCGTGCCCAGCGCATCGGCAACAGACGTCCATTTTGAATCGTCCTTCGCAAGCTCGTAATCGCCGTCAAGCACCGCGTCGAACCGGGCGCGCTCAATGATGAGGCTCGCATCCTGCATCGACAGTTCGCCTTCGCGCGCGGACAACGTTGCGACCTGTTGCGGTGAGGGAGGGTCAAACTGCTGGATCGCACCCGCTTGGGCCAGCACCCGTTCCACGGTCAGACCCGGCGCATAGGCATGGGCACCAGGGGTCCTGACCACGCCGCTGACAAGGACGGGAGGACGCGAGGCAAAGCCCGCACTGACGCTGGCATTCACGCGCAGACGCTCGCTGATCGTCCGGCCGATCAGTGTTTCGGCGCAATCTAGACGTTGGCCGATGATGTCGACGTGGCCGATGGCCGGTAGCGACACGGAGCCGCTTGGTCCGATTTCGTAGGAACCGGATAGGTCGAGCCGTTCGAAAATGACGCGTTCCCTGTCAGTTGTGGCCTGTTCTGCCGGCAGCGGTGCCAGCGCGCTCTGCTCGAAGACCCGCAGGGTCAAACGGTCGCCCAGAACGACGACATCCGCGATGCCCCCATCGGGCATGCAGTCAGCCACCATCCCGGCAACGGTCTGGTCGACCGGCCCCGGATCGGTGCCGATCGCTGCCGTCTTCGTCGCGGGATTCCGGGTCGCGTCAACAGCGAGCGCGTCGGTTGCAGAGGCGGCCGGGGATGCGTTGCCACCACCCCCGGTCACGGGCGCATCCTGTGCCATGACCTTGTCGCGCAGGTCCGAAAAGCGCGATTCGACCGCATCGCCGAACGGCCGCAATTGGCGAAATACATTAGCCACAGGCTCCATTACCGCCTGCGGTCCATGTTCTGAAACGAATCTTTCCACGTAAAAGGCGCCAATTCCGACGCTGATAAGACATGTTGTGCCTAGAAAATTCCTGAATGTCCTTAAAAACATGATGAAAATCCTTTAGTTCGGAGCGGTCATCATCGACTTCGTCGTGGCCCGCCGCCATCAGACTAATTGCCAATGAATATTTAATTATGATAAATAACCAAAATTCGCAATTCAATTAGATGGAATTGGAGTGCTTCATTGGTATTAGCTCGGCATACGCCTAAAGGTTCAAAAGACCGCAGAAATGTCATTATTCGAAAGACGTATGTTCTGATGTCCTGTGCCGTGGTCGCCTGTGCCGCGGGGGCAAGGGACGCCAGAGCCTGCCGCGATGCGCTCGAAGTGCCGCGCACCATCCTCGCGCTGTATGACGGCACGCAACTGGCGTCGTCCCGCATAAGCCCGATCCATCGCTACGCAGAGATGCCGCTGAATGATCTGGGCTACCGCCTCGTCTATCAGGACGTGGCGCATGGCCTTGGGACCATGCCGGATGTGCCCATCGCCGCAACCCTTTCGTGGTTCGAGGGACCGGTGCCCGACCCGGCGGGTCTGGCTGCGGGACTGGCGGACCTGCGCGACACCTGCGGACACGTCCCCGCGATGCTGACGCTCGGCGACATCGGACTGGACGACGCCACGATCGCGACCGCGGCGGGGGCCGCATATCTCGGACGTCTCGGAGTCGTTGCGGGGTCTGACCAGATTTCCGTGGGGACGAGCGCGATCGTCCAAAAGGTGGATGACCGTTTGATCGGGTACGACACGATGTTCGACATCCGTACCGGAATTCAGACGCGAATCATGGCGCGTGATCCGGCCGCTTCGTACCTGACACTGGACACCGGGTCCGACACGATTGACCTGCTGGTGATCTCGCCCGGTGCACTTTATGCCGATTCAAGCGTCTTAGTACGCGAAGATCCGCGTGGCGGCCCGCTCTGGGTTTCCGATCCCTTCGCGCTTTTTGAACTGGCTCTTGGCAGTTCTCAATGGCCGGTCCCCGATGTGACGACGCTTAGCGGTCGCAGGATCTATTTCGCCACGGTGGATTCCGATGGCTGGCTTCTACGCCTGCCCGCCCGCCAATTCGGTGACCAACCGCCCTTTGCATCAGAGGTGCTGGATTCAGATCTGATCTCTCCGTTCCCGGATCTGCCCGTCAGTGTAGCGCTGATTCAGAGTGATCTGGACGCGAACGTCGCAGGGATCGCGGCTGACCGTGGTCGCGCTGTCGCCAGCCACCTGTTCGGACAGCCACAGGTGCAACCTGCCACGTCGGGTGCCAGCATGATCTACAACTGGTCCTTCTTCGCCGACTATAATGCGCAGTCCGAGCAGGCGCTGCTGTTAGGGGGGGCGACCACTAGTGTCGACAGCGGCATGCTGGTGAATGCCATCCGCAGCCTTGGTGATCAGGTGTCGCCACGGTCCTTGCTGGGCGGTGGTGTGGGCGGGCCGCGCAAGTATGTCAACACGGCCTTCGACCTCTGGACGGAAACGGCGGGCGCAATTGCGGCCTCGGCAGCCATCGCGCCCGGCGACACCGCTCCGCCCCTTTACAGGTGGAGCGGTGACGCAATGCCATTTGCCGCCGCCCTTTCCAGCGTTTCCGCTGCCGGGTCGGAGAATCTTGGCGGTGGGGGCGGCCGTCTGACAATGGTGCGGCCATCCCTCGCCAATCTAATGCCGCTCGGCTTTCGCACGGATGCGGGACTTCAGGTTTACGATGCGCTCGACGGCGACGCCGACTATACGCAGGGCTGGACCAGCAACACCGCGGCCTTCTACGCGCTGCAGCAGACCTTGGACCGGACCGAGGCCCCCCGGCGTCTGAAGCCGTTCCAGCTGTCGTTTGCGGCCCGATCTGCCGTGGATTTTGCCAGCCGTAGCGCAGTGCGCGCGCATCTGGCGTATGCCCGAAGTGCAGAGGTGACGCCCGTGACAGCAGCCCGCTATGCGCGGGCGGTTATCGGATATGATGCGGTCCAGATTATCGCGGAGGGGCCGCTGACATGGCGCATCCAGGATCGCGGCGATCTTCAAACGGTCCGTTTTGACGATGCGGTCGCATGGTCCGTCGATCTGTCGCGGAGCAACGGCGTGCTGGGTGCGCGTCGCACGGGAACATCCCTCTACGTCGCGCTGGCCCCGGACAATGCGCAGCCGCGGGTCACCCTGCTTCAAAGCAATGCCGCGGCGGGACTGGTTCCGCAGGGCAGCACGCCGGCGCTTGTGCATGCGCGTGCGGAAATTTTGCAGTCTGCGCGCGATAACTGCATCAGCCGCATGGTCCTTCGGGGTTTCGGACCCGGCAATACCGAATGGCTGGGCGCGCCGGATCACGCCTACGACGTCGAGATGATGGAGAGCGACGGTCTAACCCCTGCGTTTTGGCAGACGCTGACATCCGATGCGGAGGGTCGGTTCAGCGTAGAGTTTCCCCTTCCAGGAAGTGCTCCGACCGCGATCCGGTTCACCGACGCCTGCAACGGGAGTTGAATGTCATGCAACGTTATGTCCTTGCGATCTCTGCGATATGTCTTCTGGCTGTCGGTGTCGTCGTGCTGCTGCAACCGGACCCGATGGTCAGGCTCGAGGCGGAATTGGCGAGCCTAGAGCCCCGCGATGCGCTTGACCGGCTGGCCGCGGCAGAGAAAGCTGGCCCCCTGAGCCGAAACCTTTACCTCATGCACGCCAGGCTTGACGTGGCCCACGGCAACTTCGAAGCGGCGCATCGGGAATATCTGCGCGTTCTGGTTGATGCCTCCGGGCATGCGAAGACCCTTGACGAAATGGCAGAACTGGCCGCGCTGCGCGGCGATCTGACCGCAGCGGTGCGGCTGCGAAAGCGGGGGTATTTTCAGGCACCGGACATGGTGCGCCGGCAGGATCTCGGCTATCTGCTGCGCCTGTCCGGCAATAGCAGGGCAGAGATGGAACTACTGCAAGATGTGTCACCGCGGCAACTGACCCCCTTCGAACAACAAAGGCTGTCAGAGCTGCTGCTGGCATCCGGTGATATCGCCGCCTACCGCGACGTGTTGGTTTTCCTGTCGAACGGGACGGATGAGACGGCATTGACGGCACGGCGGCAGCTGCTGCAACTGGATATTGAAACGGGTCAGCCCGATCAGGCCATGGCGCGCGCGTCAGACTGGAATACCGCCGCACCCGCGGACCGGGACACGCTGGACCAGAGCCTGCGGACGCTGATCGGGCGCGGTGCAACGACAGAGGCGTTGACTGTGGCAGAGCGGTCGATCGTTAACGATCCAGAGATCGGTGACGTTTCGGTCGATGCCTTTCTGGCCGCTGGCTACGGTGGCATTGGACGTCATCTGCAGACTCTCTGGCTCGACGCGGATCCCAACTTCGACTTGGCGGACTGGCTGGCGCTCGCACTGAACGCAGAGCGCAGTGGCGACATGGCGGCCCTGCGACGGGCGCTTGCACGACATACGACGGGCGATGCACCGCCGCCGCCAGCGGTCTTTCTGCAGATGCTGCGGTATCAGGGGGCGCGGGCGTTACTGCCCTATCGTGCCTTTATGACGCCTGACCTGTTCAGCCAGATGCCGCTACTGGGTGCCGCGTGGTGCAACCTGCACCGCGACATGCCACAGACCTTCGCTTACCTGCGTGATGCAGTCAACGCCACGGATCCACTGCTGACCGAATGGGACAGGCAGATCTGGATGCTCGTGGCGCAGGATCTGCGCGGCACGCCCTATTACCGCGACTTGCTGTCGGGGCCGTTGGCCGACAGCGGCATCACGACGCTGTTGCGCGCCAGCGTGCTGGGGCTGGTGCCTACGTCTTTCCCAGCAGCCGCACCGGCGGCGACAGGCGATTGAATCTGTCGTCGTCGGCGAAATAGGGCTTGAAGCCCGAGCGCGTCGATTCCTCGCCCAGCTTCCAGCGCAGGGTGTCGTCCTCGTCGCCGCCCTCGTGACGTGACAGCACATCGAGGGTCAGCACCGCGATGCCGTTGTTCTGGAAATCCTCGATCACCGCCTGCCGCGTCGTGTCGTTGGCCGGGTTGCCGAGGATGTTTTCGACCATGACCGCGTCGATCTTCGACAAATATGTGTCGAAGAGCCGCGATCCGTCGCCCTGTGCCGGGTCGCTCAATGCATCGCGGCCGATGAAGACAGCGTTGTTCACCACGACGAAGGCGTTGCAGTTCCATGCGCGCATCCGGTCGGTGACGGCGATCACCAGTTTCATCATGTCCTGCGCCAGATGGGCCGGAGTGACCGGCCCAGCCGGACGCGCCTCGTGCGACCAATCCAGATCGGGGTTCGCGACGTAGGAATAATATTGTAGCACGTCATCAAGAAAGAGCCCGTCGATGCCAGTCCGCATCAAGCGGTCGACCCGGGTCATCATCAGGTCCTGCCATTCGGGCGTCCAGTATGCGGCCAGATGGTCGCCATCGGGCAGGACCGGGCCGGACCACCGGGCCGCCCTATCGCTAGCCTGCTGCTCTATCCAGTAGTCGCGGTAGTCCTCGACCTCACCGATGTTGAGATACCCCAGCACCGGCCGCGATCCACCCTTGGAGATCACCGCGATTTCCGCGGGGCTGAAGAGAACCTCGCGACCGGTGTCACTGTAGCTGGCGCCGATGCGGGTCGCCTCCATGATCAGCAGGCCGTGCGGCTGTGCAGCAAGGCCGTCGGCGGAGTAGTCCTCGCCCCAATACTGCACACCGAACCCGTCGGCCAGTGCCCTTTCAAGGCGGAAGGACCGCAGTTTGACCCCATTCGCCGGACAGTCATCAGCCTCGGCGGTGGGCACGTCGGGCAATGCGCTGGCATCCGGTCCTGCTAGCGACAGGGGTGTCTGCCCATCGTCGGCAAGGGCTGCGGTTCCTGTCAACATCGCGATCAACCAGACCATGACATGCATCACTCTACCTTCTTTCTGATATGAAAACGGCCGGCTGGCCGAAACGCGGATGTGGACAGGCACCGTTAGATGGGCAATCCGGGTCTAAAGTCCTGCCTCTTTCCGGTGGCCGCCGGTGACACGGTGTGGAACATGCCGTGCGTGACGGCGGACCGTTCCACAGCATGCGCAACCTGAAAGGCCCAGTGATCGCGGCACATCTGCTGCAGGTCCCGGGTCGCCTGCCATCCCAGAAGGCGGTGCGCGCGGCCAGGATTGGCCAGAGAAGCGGCCGCGTCCCCGGGGCGGCGGGCGACGATATCGTAGGGGATTGCAATGCCGCACGCATGGGAAAAGGCAGAGATGACCTCAAGCACTGAATAGCCCCGTCCGGTCCCGAGGTTAAACCTCTGGTGGCGGTCCTCTTCGTCATCACTGCGATGCAGCAGACGTTCGATGGCCCGGCAGTGACCCTTTGCCAGATCGACCACATGGATGAAATCGCGCACGCCCGTGCCGTCCGGCGTGTCGTAGTCGCCCCCGAACACCTGCACCCTTGCGCGCTGGCCCGCAGCGGTTTGGGCCACGTAGGGAAAGAGGTTGTTCGGAACGCCCTGCGGGCTTTCCCCGATCAAGCCGCTGGCATGGGCGCCGACCGGATTAAAATAGCGCAGGGAGATCGCGTGAAGCTCTGGCCAGGCGATCACGAGATCATCGATCATCTCCTCGATCATCAGTTTGGTGCGGCCATAAGGATTGGTCACACCTGTCGGTGCCGTCTCGTCGATCGGCATGGCTTCAGGATAGCCGTAGACCGTGGCCGAAGACGAGAAGACGAGGTTTGACACGCCGGTCGCCTGCATCGCCTGAAAGAGCGAAATCGCGCCGAACAGGTTGTCGAAGAAGTAGAGCAGCGGGTCAGCAACGGATTCTCCGACGGCTTTCTTGCCGGCCAGATGGATGACCGCATCGACGCGGTAATTTTGCAGCACCTCCTCGACTACGCGACGGTCGCGCACGTCGCCCTCGATCAGCGTCACATCGCCCGCCGCGATCTGCGGAATGCGGGCCGCCACACCGCGGTCCGCGTTTTCGAAGTTATCCAGGATCACGACCCGGTAATTATCGTTCAGCAACTCGACCGCCACGTGAGAGCCGATGTAACCCGCGCCGCCCGTGGCAAGGATGCATGGTGTTCTGGATCTGAAGTCATGTCTCATAGCGGCGTCTCCCTTTTTCTACGGTCACTCGACGGTGACCGATTTTGCGAGGTTGCGGGGTTGATCGACGTCTGTGCCCCGGCACAGCGCAGTGTGGTAGGCAAGGAACTGGATCGCGACGGCATAGGCGAATGGCGCGACCAGCGGATCGACGTGGGGGATCGCGAGGCAATGCCAGGCCTCGTTACCGAATACTTGGCAGGCCGCGGCATCCCCTATGATTGCCACCCGCCCATTGCGCGCGATAACCTCGCGCAAGTTGGACAGCGATTTTTCCAGAAGCGGTCCCGACGGCGCCAGTGCGATGATCGGCGTGTGTTCATCGACAAGGGCAATCGGTCCGTGTTTGATTTCTCCTGCGGCATAACCTTCCGCGTGGATGTATGTTATTTCCTTGAGCTTTAGGGCACCTTCGAGCGCCAGCGGATACATCATTCCGCGCCCCAGGAAGAGAACGCTAGTTGCGTCCGAAATCTGCGCCGCGAGCGCCGCAAAATCGTTTTCCTGCGCCAACACTTCCGACAGGATGCGGGGTATCGTGGACAGCACATCGATCGCTGTGGTCTCTGCGTCGGGTCCGATGACGCCGCGCTTGCGGGCAATCATGAACGCTAGCAGAGCTATGCACATCAGTTGGGCCGTGAAGGCTTTGGTGGAGGCGACACCGATTTCCGGCCCGGCATGAATGGGCAGGACCACGTCGGCCTCTCGCGCAATGGTCGAGGTGGTGACGTTCACCAGGCCGAGGGTCTGCTGACCCTGCGCCTTGGCATACCGCAAGGCTGCAAGCGTATCCGCCGTCTCGCCGGATTGGCTGATCACCATCGTCACGCCATCCCGCGGCAACGGCGGCTCACGGTAGCGGAACTCCGACGCGATCTCCAACTCTACCGGCAGCCGCGCGATCTGTTCCAGCCAGATCTTGGCCACATGCCCCGCCAGATAGGCGGTGCCGCAGGCGACGATGGACAGGCGCGACACAGCGGACCAGTCGATGTGCTCGGCGTCGGAGGTGATCCTGTTGCGATCGCTCGACGTCCATGCACCAAGGGCGCGGGCCAGGACGGTCGGCTGTTCATGGATTTCCTTGGCCATGAAGTGGCGGTGCTGGCCTTTGTCGGCGATGAGGTGATCCAGTGCGATGACCTGGACGCGTCGGGTGACCGGATTGCCATGGCTGTCGTGTACCCGCATGTCGGTGCGCGAGACGACCGCCCAGTCGCCTTCTTCCAGATAGCAGATCCGGTTCGTCAGCGGCGCCAGTGCGATGGCGTCCGATCCCACGAACGTCTCTCCGTCGCCAAGGCCGATTACAAGTGGCGATCCGCGACGGGCGCAGATCAGCAGGTCCGGCGCAGTCTCGAACAGAAAGCACAGGGCATAGGTGCCTTCGAGACGGGCGATTGTGCCGGCCGCGGCGTCCTCTTCGCACAACCCGCGGCGCAGCATGTCGGCGCAGAGTATGGCGATGACTTCCGTGTCGGTGTCGGATTCGAAATGCGCGCCCCGTGACGTCAGCTCTTCGCGCAATGTGCGATAGTTCTCGATAATGCCATTGTGGACAACGCAAACCGAACCGGCGCGGTGGGGATGCGCGTTGGCCTCGGTCGGGCAGCCATGGGTCGCCCAGCGGGTGTGGCCGATGCCGCTGGTGCCGGGCAGCGGCGCGGTGCCCAGCACATCGGCCAACGCCGCGAGCTTGCCGGCGGCGCGGCGCCGGTCCAGAAAGCCCGCCGATACGGTCGCCACGCCGGCGCTGTCATAGCCCCGGTATTCCAGACGGCGCAGACCGTCCATCAGCAGCGGCGCTGCCGGTCTGTCTTTTGCGAGGACGCCAATGATGCCACACATGATCTTGTCCTTTCAATTCAGGCCGACAGTGATTTGAAAAGGGTGTGGACCCCCACCGCGTGCGCAGGTTGCGTCCGCGCCATGGCGTCGCCAATTTCCTCGGTCATGCTGTGCAGCAGCGCCTCATCCTCACCCTCTGCCATGACGCGAATTACTGGTTCTGTGCCCGACGGCCGCACCAGAATGCGTCCGGTATCGCCCAGACGCGCCCCGGCCGAGGCGATCAGCTTTTGGACCGCCTCCATTTCCAGCGGCTGGGCACCGGCCGCGACCTGCACGTTGCGCAGGACCTGCGGCATGGGTTTGAAGCGATTCATGGCAACCGAGGCTGCATCATCCATGCGCCGTATCGCAGCCAGAACCTGAAGGGCCGCAATAAGTCCGTCACCGGTGGTGACATGATCGGACATGATAATGTGACCGGACTGTTCGCCGCCAACATTGCAGCCCAAGGCGCGCATCCGTTCCACCACATGCCGGTCGCCGACTTGCGTGCGTTCGAGGGCAATGTTGTTTGCGGCCAGATGACGGGCGAGCCCCATGTTGGACATGACTGTCGCAACCAGCGTGTCGCGCCGCAGCGCATCGCGCCGTTTGGCCTCTGTGGCGATGACGGCCATGATCTGGTCGCCGTCGACGACCTTGCCTGTCTCATCGATCATGTGGACGCGGTCCGCATCGCCATCCAGCGCAATGCCAAGATCAGCGCCGTGGGCCACGACCGCCTCGCAGGCGGCCCGTGGTGCGGTCGACCCGCAGTCTTCGTTGATGTTGGTGCCGTTGGGCGTTGTCCCGATTTCGATCACCTCAGCGCCCAGTTCCCAGATCAGGCGCGGCGCCGCCCGGTGGGCGGCCCCGTTGGCGGCATCGACGACGATCTTCATGCCATCAAGCCGCATATCGCGCGGAAAGGTATGCTTGGCGAATTCGATGTAGCGATCAACAGCACCGTCGATGCGCATGGCGCGTCCGATGTGCGCAGGCTCTGCCATGGGGGCGTTCATCCGCAACCCGGCTTCGATAGCCTCTTCGTCCGCATCGGACAGCTTGAAGCCGTCCGGACCGAAGAACTTGATTCCGTTATCCCAGTGCGGATTATGTGAGGCCGAGATCATGACACCGGCGTCCGCCCGCATCGACCGGGTCAACATGCCGACGCCGGGTGTCGGCAGCGGCCCGGTCAGAATCACGTCCATCCCGGCCGCCGTAAAGCCCGCGACCAGCGCATGTTCCAGCATGTAACCGGACAAACGCGTGTCCTTGCCGATCACGACGGTATGGCGCCGCTTTGACCGCGTAAAATGCAGCCCGGCAATCTGTCCGAGGCGCAGCGCCATGTCCGCCGTCATGGGCCAGCGGTTGGCCCTGCCCCGCACGCCGTCGGTTCCAAAGATCTTCGTGTGCATATCATTCCCTCAATAAAATTCGATTTGTCGAGAAATGTTTGTAACTTGGCTTGAAAGAAGGGTGTGACGCGTATCAGGCCACTGCCGCCTCGAAGATCCGGATGTCGGTCGCCGTGACGTCACCGAATGCAAGATCTGCCAGCAACAAGCTACTGCCCGACCCAAAGGTCAGCAGCAGGCCGTCTGTGGTCTGTGCAAACTGCGCGGCCGCGTCGACGGCGTCGGCAAACCCCAGTCCGATAAGGTGCAGGATGTCGATCCCGCTCGTGAAATCTAGAACGGAATCGTTGCCACCGCCTGCCTCGAACACGAAGGTATCGATGCCGCCGGTCAGGTCCTTGTGGGTGCCTGAGCCGCCAGAGAGGACGTCATCGCCGGCACCGCCAGCCAGCACATCGTTGCCCGCGTTCCCGATCAGGATGTCCTTGCCGGCCTGACCCCGGATCGTGTCGTTCGCACTGCCACCGATTAGCAATTCGTCCGCCGCCGTCCCCAAGAACTCGCCGGTTCCGGTGGAATAATCAATGCCAACCGCATGGTTCGCCAAATTATTGGACGTTAAAACCAGGTTTCCGGTCGTGTCGATCTGACCGTTGTCCACCCCCGTCACCGTGATCCACTGGCTGCCCTGGGTGGCAAGGTCGACGACGGTATCGCCACGCCCATTGAAGACGAAATCCAGATCCTGCCCGTCGCCCCAGACGGAAATCAGTTCTGCGCGTTGTGCCAGTTCCGCAACGTGAGTGACGTCAGAGGTCTGCGCGCCCAGCGAAATCTCGAACGTGCCGCCGTTGCGAGGCACAAAGACGGCGTGATCGTTGTAGGCATACCAGTTCGCGACACTTGCAATGCGGCCTTCGTCCGTGACATCCAGCGCGAAGTGGCCGGCATCGGTCGATGTGACCTGCGCCGTGATCACGTCATTGCTGCGCGACGCCGAGAGCGCGCTGCCTTGAAAACTTTCAATACGGTGTGCCAGATCGACGCCCGTCACAAATTCGGTCCCATCGGCGGCGGCCGCAGATATGATGGCCTCGTACATGTCAAGGCTGTAGGTCGTATCGGCGAACCAGGTCGTTGCGCCGTAATCATGCCAAGGAAATGCAATGATCGGCGCATTTGCATTGCCGGTAATCGCTGCGTATTCCCGAAGCCAGACATCCGCGGCCTGCGCAGGCGTCAAACCCTGGAACTCGACAAGCGAAAAGTCGAAACTCACATTCGGCGCGAGATAGACCTTTTCCGTTTCGCCTGGCGTCAAAAACCCGAATGCTCCGGGATACCCGGCACCAATTCCGGAATAGCCGCCGCTGAGGTATTCGTAATACTGAATGATCTCGCGCGAGGTGTCGACACTCTCTGGTGCACCGGGCACCGCAGCGCCGGTGATTGTCATACCTAACCGGTCCTCGATGATCAGTTTCGAGGTCTCGAACTGGAAACGGTAGGAATTGAACAGCACATTCTGTTCGGCCTGCGTCAGCGTCGACGGGTCAACTGCGCCCGGATTTCGCGGATCGACCCGGGCGGCAAGGGCCAGGATGGCCGGCGTGTCGGCAGACAGCAGATTGGTGTCGTCGGGGTGGGTGTAGGAATGGGATCCGACCTCGCTCTCGAGGGCGATCAATCGCTGGTAGTAGTCCCCCGACACGGTCCAGTCAGTAGACTGATCGGGTGGATTAGCGCCGATGTCGATATAGTATGATCCGACGAAACCCCACTGGTTGTGCCAAGATTCGACGATGGGCAGCATCTTGTCGTAAATGCCCTGACCCGAGGTGCCTACATCGGAGCTCTCCATCGCCTGATCCATGTCGTTGCGCGCATAGAAGAGCGAACTGCCGCGCGTCATATTGAGCGAGACGTCAGGCGCGTTGTCGGTTGCGACCCAGTCCAGCGCGCTGCCCAGTACGTTGTTATTTCCCAGCAGGGCATCGGTCGCGAAATGCACGTTGCGCGCCGCCGTCGTCGTCGCAATCACCCCGTCCAGACGAAGGGTGTTCCCGCTTTCGTCGGTGACGATCTGGTCGAACAGGGTCTGCCCGTTGCCGTCCGGCGTTACATCGGTGAACGACAGGTATGACAGGTTGCCGTAGGCACCGATCTGCTGTCCCGACGAGTAGCTGCCCAAAAGTGTCTGCCCGGCCGCCGTCGCCTCCATCTGGATCCCGTTGGTCTGGCCGAAGCCTTCCAGCGTAACGCCTAGCAGGGACTGCATCCGCGCATAGGAATTGCCGGCCAGCGCGGAACCGGTCTCGTCGTTGGTCAGGAAGTTGCCCGCCGTGATCAGGCCAACGCCGTAGGCGCTGGCCGCCGTGGCCAAACTGGCAGCAATGGCATCAACCTGACCGGCCTTGACGTGGCTGAACCCCGGAAAAACCAGCGCGTCGTAAACAGCGAGGTTTAATGGGTTCAGCAGGTCGGCCTCGGTCAGCAGGTCGAAGGGAATACCGGCCTGCATGGCTTGGTTCTGGGCCGCCATGAACAATTGGCCGTAGTTCGTGAGGTTGTAGTAGTTCTGTGCTGTCGTCTCGGAATAGACGATGCCGATCCGCAAGCCGGGATCGTCGACCGCCGGTCCGGTGGGCGTCGAGATGACGAGGTTCGCACCGGCATAGGCTCCTGGCAGAAACACGCTGTTGTTGACGTCGGCCAGCACCCGGATGGATTGCGGTGACCCGGCCAGAAGGTCGCTCGCGATGGCGACCTCGAACCCGGACCCGTCTGCCGCGAGCCGGTACGTCAGGTCCGACACGAAGGTCTCTCCTGCCCCGCCGGAATAGAGCCGTGCCGTCCCATCGGCCGCAATGTTGACGTTGTATTCCGCCCCCCCAGCCCAACCCCAGATCTGGTGGCCGGTCGTGGTGTCGCGATCGGAGTCGATCCAGATCGTCGTCTCGGCACCGATCGCTGCGGCATTGCTTGCGATGGCCAACACGAAGGTGGTCCCCGCGGCTGTGACCTCTGCCCTGCCAAGCAGTCGGTCGTCGCCAGCGACAAGCGTATCCGCCATCGTCCATTCGGCGGCGTCTATCACGCCGTTAATCGTCGTGTTCCCGATCTGCACACTGGGCGGCTGGCCGACGATGAAATTCGACGTACTGTAGCTGTTTGGCAAAAAGATGCTGTCGTTCACGTCAGCAAGAACATGCACCTGTGACGGACTGCCCAGAAGGCTCGCGTCAATTGCGACTTCCAGAACCGAACCTTCGGCATTCAGTGCATACTGGACATCGCCGACCAGCGTCTCTCCTGCGCCGCCGGTATAAAGCCGCAGCTTACCATCCGCGCCCATGTTCAGATTGTATTCAGCGCCGCCGGTAAATCCCCATATCTGATAGCCGGTACCGGTATCGAGGTCGCTATCCAACCAGATCGTCGTGCCTGTGCCGATCGGCGTGCCGTCCGTACCGATGGCAAAGGTGAGGACATTCTGCTGCAAATCGCCGTGAAGGGCATACCCCGTGTGACCAGTCGAAGCGGTGTCGAGCCTTGTCCCAGCGCCCCATTCGCTCAGGTCGCCGTCGAGCGTCTTGCCGCCGGCGACGACCGGGCCCGGTGGCGCAGGGGGATCACCGACGATGAAATTCACATTGGCATAGTCGTTCGGCAGAAACACCGCGTTATTGACGTCCGAAAAGATGCGAAACTGTGCTGGGTTGCCGACCGCTGCACGATCAATGCGCAACTCCAGCGTGTCCCCCGTCGCGGAATAGGCAAAGGTCAGACCCTCGATCACGGCACCGCCTGGACCGCCTGCAAACAGCATAGGCATATTGTCGGCACCAATTTCGACGTGATACTCAATGCCGCCTGTCCATCCCCAGATCTGATAACCATTGGTGCGGTCGAGATCCGTGTCCAGCCAGATCGTCGTGCCGGCACCGATGGTGGCGTCGGCGGAGGTGATCGCAAGATAGATGAAGTCCGCGTCCGTCATGCCGTAGAGCCCGTAGCCCGGTGCGCCGGTCTGAACGGTGTCGAGCCGGGATCCGGCAGGCCAGTCCGTCAAGGCACCATCAATGATTGTCACGCGAGATCTCCCTTCGAACGAGCTGGCTCAGATGATCAAGCATCCGCGACGCGGCGGTGCTAAGGCAATTGACCATGCGGATGACCAGTCGGATGGGCTGGGACTTCCCTCCGGGATCGAGGGTGAATCATCTCAATATACTGTTAATGTTATCGATTTATTCTAAATAAAATGGAAAATGAAAATGGAGTGAAAATAATGCCCATCCGTGCGCCAATAACTTAACTCTTTCGAATGTGCTTCTAAGCCGATCGGGTCATATTGAGTGGCACCAAAAAAGGCAATTTAGGGAAACTCGATAGCTGCGACAGGTGGGTTCCCCACGCAAGTAACGTCTGAAAAACCTCCCGCTCTCAGCTTGATAGGGTAATCTCGGGCATCCCCTGCAAGGAGCCCTTCTGATGCCGAAGCAACCTGCATTTCCCGTCTTACACGACGTAATGAAGAAGAAGCAGACGCGGCGCGAGGTGTTCCTGTCCGAGATGGAGGCAGTGGTCCCGTGGAGGCGGCTGCTGGGATTGATCACACCGCATTATCCAAAAGCCCGCCTGAAGGACGGGCACCCGCCGATGCCGATTGAGATCATGCTACGCGTCTACTTCCTCCAGAACTGGTATGCCCTGAACGATCCGATGGTAGAGGAGACGCTCTACGATAGTGACGCGATGCGCTGTTTCACCGGCATCGATCTGGGCGATGACCGCATTCCGGACGACACTACCATCCTCAACTTCCGCCGTCTGCTGGAGCAACACGGGTTGACCGAGGCGATCTTTGCGGAAGTGAATGCGCATCTGGCAGACAAGGGCATCACCCTGCGCTCAGGTACGTTGGTGGATGCGACAATTATCGATGCGCCGTCATCGACCAAGAAAAAGGCGAAGGCGCGAGATCCCGAGATGTCGTCTATAAAGAAGGGTAATACTGGTTCTTCGGCTTGAAAGCCCACATTGGCGTCGACGCAGAGAGCGGCGTGATCCACAGCCTCGACACCTCTACTGCCAGGCTGCACGACAGTCAGGTATGGGACGCATTGCTGCATGGCAACGAGACCTCTGTCTGCGCCGACAAGGGCTACGTCAGCGCCGAGCGCGCGGCTGCGTTCAGTGGACCCGGCCAGTTCTGGGGCGTGATGCGTAAGGCCCCGACGGGCGAAAACTTGCATCCATTTAAGGAAAGCACCAACTGCATCATTGCCAAGGTAAGGGCCAGGGTTGAGCATCCTTTCCGGGTGATCAAATACCAGTTTGGCCATGTGAAGACCCGCTACTGCGGCCTCGCCAAGAACCGGGCCCAGCTCTTTACGCTATTTGCCCTCGGCAATCTGTTTCTGGTGCGACGAAAGCTGATGGCATAAGGACGAGGCCGCCCGAAAACGGGGTCAGGCCGCAAGAGCGGCACTGAGGGCAGGATTTAGACCGTTTTCGCATCCGAAATCAGCCCCCAAAAGCGCTCAGGCGGCAATCTCGGCACAGCCGGGAACGTTGATCAGATGTTCCGTAACATCAGCATCCTGATTTTGCACACGGATTCAGCTACCACTGAGGGATTCCTTATTTGACAACAACTTTGGCGCAGCCATTCTTCAAAAATTTATGGTGTTGGCAGCCGAAGGTGCACTGTGCGCGGCAATAATCTTCTTCTTTTTCCAATAGGTTTGCACTTAGAGTATGGCGGTTCAGTCCGCGACGCAGATCTAAGAGTCTGATTCAAAACTAACTGCACCTTCTCAATCCCTTGCGAGATGCCGTGTGACGCGTCTGATGTGTGCGATGAGGATCCAAGCCTCTGCGC
>NZ_FOTF01000068.1 GCF_900114485.1 Loktanella salsilacus
GCATTCAGCCTCTGGGCAGAATACACCATCGAGATGGTGGTGTAATTTACAGACGAGCAACACCTACGACACGCGGCCAACAACTTGGCAATGCCGTCTCCGGCTTAAAAGCCACAGAAACAGGTGAACTGATAACGACGCTTGAGCCAGGGAATTACGTGCTGATCTGCAGCCTCAAAGGCCACGTGACTGCCGGAATGGTCGTCCCGTTCACAGTGACAGCTAGGTAGAACCGACTAAGTTTTGACGCGACTGGTGTTCCTTGCGGGGCACCAGTCCGGCACTGTTAGAGGAAATATTCTTGATGCGGCAGGACGGCCACCTAGCCTTTCTGTATGTCTTCCGGTTGTGTGATGGACTTCGGCCGATCGGTTATTTTCTGAAGAACTAGATCCGCGTCGAGTCGCATGAAAATGACCATAAAGACGGAACACGCGCTTGGGACCACGTTTGAGATATGGCCTGATGGCCGCGAAATCAAACTGCCAGTCCAAGGGGCGTTACACGGTGACAAAGCTGCCCAACGCCAGTCCGGCGCTCATAAAGGCCGATGTCTCGTGCTGCGTGAACGGCCCAAGTCGCACGGGGAGCTTGACTTGTGACGCGGCAAAGGCACCTTTTAGCATATGAAATTCAAGCTCCTTGACCCCGCGGCAGTTGGCGAAATTATCGAGATGGCGCTAAGCGACCATACCAGTTTCGACCAGATCCGTGCACTTCACGGGCTGGGTCCGGACCAAGTAAAGGCATTGATGCGGCAAAATTTGAAATCCGGCAGCTACCGCGCCTGGCGCAGACGTGTGCGCGCTTTTGCCGACCGGCGAGAGGTTTATAAATAAATCCTGACCCACTTCCCTGAGTTTGCGATCTGTCGCAGTTGTATGCCGAGGTCTAGACACGCCTTACCCATGGCGTCCACATCCTACACGCCCCGGCCCGGCAACCGGCACTGGCGACCGTCACTCCGGAAGCCAGGCCGCAGACCCGAACGGTCGTTCTGAGCGCGGCCGACAAATCGGCAGGCACGCTGGGTCATTATACTGATATGCGGTCTGCTAAGGTCGGGTATTTGCGCGTCACACCTTTTGCAGCACTTCATGAATAGGACACTTCGACCCATCTGCAAATGCGGCTTGAAGCCCACCTCACAATTCTGATCGATAAGGATGTGGCCGCGAACTGGGATGGCGTGCCCGCAGCTTCGCGCCTGTCTTACGTCAGCACCGCGGTACCGGGCCATCCCATCGCACAAGCGCTGGATCACACGAAAGTCTCTGACGCCGGGTCGTTTGTCGTCTTGCGGCTTCAGATATCAAAACTTGACGCCCTGCATCTTGGCCGGAACCATCGCCGCGCCCGGTTTGATCGGCACAACGAATGTGTAGGTGCATGGCTGGCACCCTGACACGTGCAACGGGAAAACGTCAGGGCCGTCCAGTGATTTTCCGGGAGTGACGGAAAGGATCAGGCGGCCGGGTTTTGTCGCAAACTTTTTTGACTTTCGCCGGGTCAGGTGATGCGGCAGTAATTTTGCGGCAGAGGTGGCGGACGAGTGGGGCGGAGTGATGGGTGATTTCAAGGGCGTACACTTCCCAAAAGAAGCGATCTTGTATGCCATGTTCTTCTATCTGCGCTACCCTGGTTCCTACCGCGATCTCGAGGAGATCATGGAGGAGCGTGGCGTTGATGTTGATCATGGGACGCTGAACCGTTGGGTGGTTAAGTTTGCGCCGCTGATGGCGGCACAAGCGCAGTCCCGCAAGAAACCAACCGCCGAATCTTGGCGCATGGACGAAACCTACATCAAGGTTAAAGGCAAATGGACCTACTATTACTGGGCGGTCGACAACACGGGAAAAACCCTTGATTTCATGCTGTCTGAGCGTCGCAACAA
>NZ_FOTF01000040.1 GCF_900114485.1 Loktanella salsilacus
CATGCATTGACCAAAGCCTGACACCCGAAACATAACTTAAAGGTGGCTCACTTCTCGATGGAAAACCCGGCTCACTTCCGCGTGGAAATCTACACACATGGCATATATTGGGGTGTTGCCTTCTCCTCTCAGCGGTGCGGCACCGGAATGATGGGGCGCACTATGCGGTAGCTTGTACAAACACATCCAGCCCGGGCAATAATGCAGATCAGATTGATTTTGGACGGCTCCATCAAACTGCCCAACGGTCACGTCACCGTGTTCCTAGAGTATTTCGGTAGCCTTACATCCGAGCTCAGCGTTGGGCACTGAAACGTAAATTGGAGACACACCCATGAAAGCCTTTCGGACACTCGCGACTACAGTCACAATTGTAGCCATTCCCGCTTTTGCGTTCGCGCAGGACACCACCGCCCCGAACACTGATGTTCCCGAAGTTGTGCTGGAAAAGACCACCCAAGAATTCATCGACAGTCTGAAAGGCTCTACTCCAATCAACCAGCTGCCCTATGACGAGGCGCGTCAGGTGCTGATCGACGCGCAGACTAAAGGCAACGTCGAGATGCCGGATGCGGACGTGCAGGAGATGACCCTGAATGTCGGCCCCACCGGCGAGATCAAGGTCTACACGGTTCGCCCCGCGGGGACCGAAGGAGAAGCTCTTCCCGGCGTTGTTTACTTTCACGGCGGCGGTTGGGTGCTGGGGAATTTCACCACACATGAACGGCTGATGCGCGATCTGGCGACGCAGGCGAATGCCGCAATGGTCTTTGTCGAATACAGTCCCGCGCCCGAGCAAAAGCATCCTGTCCAGCTCGATCAGGATTATGCCGTTTTGAAGCATGTGGCGGAAAATGCCGCAGAGTTTGGCATTGATGCCAACCAGCTGGCAATTGCAGGTGACTCAGTCGGCGGCCAGATGGTGGCGGTGACGGCCATGCGCGCCAAGGCCGATGGCCCCGCCCTTGACTCGATGGTTATGTTTTACCCGGTCACCACCGCCGACCTGACCAGTCACTCTTATGAACTGTTTGCGGACGGACCGTGGCTGTCGAAAGCCAGCATGGCGTGGTTCTGGGAAGCTTACCTGCCCGAGGGCTCCGATAGTGCCGATCCGATGATTTCTCCCCTGAACTACGGTGCGGAAGATCTGGCAGACCTGCCACCAGCGCTGGTCATCACTGACGCGAACGACGTGCTTCGTGATGAAGGCGAGGCCTTTGCCTCGAAACTGACATTGGCCGGGGTCGAAACGCAGAGCACGCGTTATGATTTTACAACGCATGATTTCGTGATGCTGAACGCCTACGCGCAAACGCCGGCGACAAAAGCGGCAATCACCGAGGCCGCAAACTTCCTCAAGGATCACTTCACGAAGTAAAAGCTCAGACGCGACCGAAAGCCCGCCCCGAAATAGTGCGGGCTTTCCGACGGCTGTCTCGATGGCTTGGATTCCCCTTCCTTGTGTGATGGCCGCAACACTCATCATAGTGGCACATTGCGATGCCGTCGGTAGGGGGCATCCAAGCCATCAACAAAGCCCATTTACGACATAATATTTCATGACATTACGGGTATTTTGACCCAAAAAGTTGTCTCAACGTTTGGCTCGGAATGATAGCCGATTTCTCCTGACATGAGTTCAATAAGACTTTTGGAAATAGCGAGCCCAAGCCCACTCCCGCCACTGTTCCGCGTCAAATGATCAGCTTGTTGAGAGAAAGGTATAAATATTCGCTTGCTAAAATCGGAAGAAATGCCGTGGCCATTATCGATTATAGAGATCATACAGTTAGATTTTTCAAGTTCTATTCTAATGATTACCGACCCGTTCGGAAAAGAGAACTTTGCAGAATTTGATACTAGATTAGTGAGGACTTGTTTAAGCCTTAACGGATCTGCATTTAAAAATATACTTTTCTTTGGAGTATCAACTATCAAAGTCACTTCATATTTTTTAGCATATAGTTCATTGTCGATACCCACCTGATTAACTATGTCCACGATATCGACACGTGACATTTCAACTGAGAAGTGGCCTGTCTTGAGCTTTTGAAAATCGAGAAGTTCGTCGACAACCTGAATGAGCCGGGAAGTGTTTCGGTAAGCCATCCCAAACAGTTTTTTTGTCTTTTCTGAAGCGCTCATGCTCATAGATTCGCTTAAAAGTCTGAGCGCACCATAAACTGCTGCCAGCGGAGTGCGTAATTCATGGCTAACCGTCGCAACAAAATCGTCTTTCAGTTCATCAACACGCTTCTGCTCAGTAATATCAACCATCGTGCCGAGCAAACGAACAGCTTTTCCGGTTCCATCGCGTTCGGTCACTCTTAGGATAGATTTCATCCAGTGCCAGGTGCCGTCTTGAACCATCATACGGAAGGAGGCTTCAGACTTTTCCGACAATCCTTCAATACATTGAGCGTCGCTCGAAACCACGAGAGCCAAGTCGTCTGGATGGACGCGAGCATGCCATTCTGCGTCGGAATCTCGCTCTTTTGCCTTCGATATACCAAGCAATTCAAACCATGTCTGTGACGCGAACCCGGTACCCGTGCGTAAATCGGATTCAAAAACTCCAATCTGGCTTCCCTGCAATGCTAGATCCCAGCGATGTTCCTGACCTTGCACCGCTTGCAAAGCGCGAACACGGCGTGTCACATCGGTGAGTGTTACGATGTGCTTTATATTGTCGTGAGCGCCTGCAGGTCGACTCAATTGAACTTCGCAGTAATTTTCGTTTCCATCCGCAGACAAGATAGATATTATTTCTGCATCGCCGTTGTAGCTTTTATTTTGGATTGGCAGTTTTTCTAAAATAGAAATTTCTGGCAAGATGTCTAATATTTTCCTTCCAACTATCGTCTCATCATGCATCAATAATATTGATAAGGCCATCAAGTTACAGAATATAACTTCATCGGAGCTATCTATTATCAAAACGCCAATCGGCGCATTCTCAACAATTGATCGAAACATCTAAAGCAAACCTGTGCATAATCATTGGTGGCAAGGTCGCGTCTTGCTCAATGCAACATGACCTACCCTCCAATGGGAATAATATTTTGCTGAATATTGCACCTTATATTCCAATCTCTCAGTAAAAATCGAGCTGCGGTGTTGGCAAACTGAAAGCTGTGCAAATTTCACACTACTGCAAATCAACCGTCGTCGTCAAAAAGCCCTTACTGCTCTGCCCTCTCATGCGAGATGGAGTGGTGGCCGCCCTCCCCAAACGGCATCGCGATGTGCCAAGGTCGTGTTGTTCAACGCCATGCGCAGAGGAGGACGGCAAGATGCCCGAAAACTCGTCACCATCGCGAATGCGCTATGCAAATCACGACTGAATTGGGCTTATCCAGCAGATTAAAGATATAGTTGCTAGTAAAGCCCTTGAATTTCTAAGGGGAGCTGGCGCACCTCTTGCTCTCTCAAAATTGTGCGTGGCGCTGCGATTCCATCGGCCTGCCTTAGTCGCGTCAACCGATTGGCGCTTGCCGCTTGGATGTCCGCCCGATCCCTCAGAATTGTCGGCCGCAGAAAGACGAACAGAGTGCGACGCGACTCTCGAGCGTCGCGAGATTTGAATAGGTTACCAACGACAGGAATGTCACCGAGCCCTGGGACCTTTTGCTCGCTCGACAGGCGGTCATCCGTAATCAAGCCGCCCAGCACGACAGTGCCCCCATTGTCTGCCATGACTGTGGTGTTGATAACACGCCGATTGGTAACAAGATCGGCTGCCCCCTCGACGTTACCGTTCACAAGACTGCTAATTTCCTGCTCGATCACAAGTTGCACAACGCCACCTGCAGTGATGCGCGGCACGACGTTCATAGTAATCCCGACATCCTGACGTTCAATGGTCGTGAACGGGGTTACAGTGTTGCCGTCAGTCGCAAAGCTCCCGGTGCGGAATGGCACGTTCTGGCCGACCACGATGGTAGCCGGCTCATTGTCGAGCGTCGTGACCGATGGCGTCGATAGTAGCCGGGCGCGCGTTGAGTTTGAAAGCGCCTGCACCAGCAGACCAAAGTCATTATTGCTCGCGGCCAACGTCGCCCCAGTCGACAGCGCAACCGATGCTGGTGCGCCCACGGCTGCCAAGACGCCTTGCAACGACACTCCGCCGTTACTAAAAGATGACGCGCCTAAGGCTCCCTGGGCCTGTGTAGTCCCAAAGCCAAGCTGCGCACCTAAGCGTTCGGCCACATCACCAGAAACTTCGACTATGGCAGCCTCGATCATCACTTGTGGCCGGCGAACGTCCAGCGCATGAATCAACTCTCCGATTTCTGCAAGCTGGGTCTGAGTGCCGCGGACTATGACCGAGTTTGTCTCGATCGAAGGCGTGATTGTCACCGCAGGGGACGTAGTATCGCGGCTGACCGGGCTGAAGAAGCCAGCAATCTGATTGCCGTCTTGGTCCACAGCTCCTGGATCAATCGCGGCCCCTACATCAGCCGCGACTGGATTAGTAATACTCGTCGCGTCACCAACCGTGCCGCGTACGATATCTGCTATAACCCCGGCATCGCCATACTGCAGGTTAAATACACGCGTGCTGACCTGCGCAGCCGGGGACACTGGCGCGCGCACGTCCATAGCCTGAGCGAGTTGGCGAATTTCCTCTATATCGGACGGCGTGCCGCGCACCAGAAGTAAGTTTGCGCCCGCATCAACGCTTAGCCGTGCACCAGTGCCCGCGGGCCCAAGCACGTCTAGAATGGCCTGCCCCACCGACGACGCCTCGGCCTGACGGAAACGGATTACCTCGGCGCGAACCTGCGCATCGCCGTCAAAGGCGTTGGCGATCTGAATGATCCGGTCCACGTTGGCCCGTGTGTCCGTGATGATAATGGCGTTGGGGTCCTCGACCGCCTCAAGATAACCGCTTTCGGCCACCAGAGGGCGCAGCACGCGCACCGCTTCGGCAGAGGGAAGCCTATCAAGACGCAAAGTTTCGGTCACCACATCCTGACCGCCAACGGGTGTACCCCCGGCAGGACCACTGACGGTGCGTTGCTCAGCCTCTGGCACAACCTGCCAGATCGTGCCAGATTGGACCGCGACAAAGCCACGTGCGCGCAAGATCGATTGAAACAGGGACCAGATCCCAACTTCATCCAGCGCTTCTGACGATACGACCGTGACTGTGCCGGTCAGGCCGGGGTCAAGGATCAGGGTCCGCTTCGTGATTTCTGTAATCTGTTCCGCCAAGACCGAGATTTCGGCGTCCCGCAAGTTGATCGTAAAGGTGCCGTCTTGCGCCCGCAACGGCGCGGTTGCCAGAGCCATCGCCAGTGCAAAGGTGATAAGGCGGCGCATCATTGCAGCGGAAACGACAGCAAAATGGAGCGGCCATCCCGCTCTATCTCGACCCGAGCAAGGCCTGAATTCGCGACTTCGTCATATAGTGCACGATCGCTATCGATATTGCCCACCGGTTGTCCATTCACAGATTTTACCAAGTCTCCTGCCTTCAATCCTGCGCGGGTAACCCCGCTATCGTGATTTTCTGCGATGGTATAGCCCCCGTCGCCAGCAACCAAACCTATTTCGTCCAGAACCTGCATTGGATTGGCCCTGATACGCTCTCGCCACAGGTCTATATAGTCCTGCGTGGTCACTGGCGCCGGCGCGGTGGCCGGCTCTGCATAGGCCTGCGTCGCTGGCGCGGCCAAGGCCGCCGCCAGAAGCGATGCCATGTTGTCGCCACTGCTTGTCGCCGCCGCGTCAGGCGCCTCCAAGACAGTATCGGAGTTAGGAAATCCCAAAATCCGCCGCGCGCCGTCCACTAGTAAAACGACGTGATCGGCGTTCACCTGATCAAGAATCGCCGCTTCGCCAATTTTGTTGCCTTGCTTATAATTCGCTTGGCGGCCGCCGGTATCTATCAGCGCCATGGATTCAGCCGGATTATCGCGCCGGATGATACCCAGCAGCGCCATATCAAGCATCATCGGTGCCACCTCTTCGGCAGATGGAGGTGCATCGGGGCGCCCAAAGGGGGCCAACGATAGCACCGGTGCGATATCAGCGGATGGGCGCGGGGCAGAGTCTGACACCGCAGGTTCGGGCAGAGTGGCGTTGTTGCTACCGGCGACTGTGCCCCGCAGATGCCATGTCACAGGGGCTGCAGAGATGGCCAATGACCCAAGCATAAGTGCGCCTGCACCAAAGGGCAGCCATTTTGCGGCGTGCACATGCATCACTCGCCCTCCCTCAACGTCGAACCAGACAATCTATAACCCGTCAAACGGTAAAGCACATTGGCGACGCTGTCACCAACCTGCGCGGCGGGGGAACTTACCGTGACATCCAGCGATAAAAGATCAGGATCGCCAGTTTCAGTCTCTGCCACGGTCACAGGGAATGAACGTCCCAACATCTCGATGTTCTCGGGAATGGACACGCCAATACGGGCCGCTGTCAAAGCATAGTCGGCAACCCAACGTGCGGTCGTGCGTTCCGTCACGGCTCCGATCCGGGTGGACTGCCCTTCAGTTGCGATCAGCAGCGATACCGCACCCAACGCCAGCACGGCCATCGCGACCAACGCCTCTATCAAAGAAAATCCGGATTGCGCGTCACGGCTTTCCATTAGGATGGGTCCTGAAGGGCGTTGACACCGTCGAAGCTAACCACCTCATCCGAACCATTCGCGCTGCGCATGGTCAGCCTCAATGCGGCCATCGTTGCGGGAAGTAGATCACCGTCGACGACATAGCGGCCATCGCTGCCGCCATCGCCAGAAAAGTTGATGATACCTACCTGATGCGGCGTCCCCAACAGCTCAATCGGATGCGGTCCCCAACTGCCATCTATCTGACGCACCTCGAACCGATAGGTGCCGTCACCCCAGACAAAGGCGGTCGCCGCCCCAGTCAGCAATGCCTCATCCGCCGCGCGGTTCAGGCGAGCAATTAGTAATGTCGCTTCTCTGTTCGCGGCGTCGCCGCGGTCCGCGGGGCCCAGTGACAAACCGATAGCGCCAGCCATGATGCCGACAAGAACGAGCACAACGAGCACTTCGACCAATGTGACGCCCGCATCACGGCTTCGCATCAGTTGGTGGCGGTCGCTTGCCCGTGGGCGATGTCGGCGGCGGGGCCTTCACCGCCGGGCGCTCCATCTGCCCCCAGCGTTATCAGATCGAACCCGCCTGTATCCCCCGGCGAGCGGTACAGATATTCGTTGCCCCAAGGATCCACAGGCAATTGCGGTAGATAACCGCCCACGACCCAATTGCGAGGCTCTGGCGGCGATGTCGGACGCGCGGCCAAAGCCTGCAGCCCCTGCGATGTCGTCGGATAGGTTTGGTTATCCAGCCGGTAAAGTTCCAGCGCAGAGCCGATGGCCCGAATATCGGTTTGGGCGACGGCAACGCGTGCCTCGTCAGGGCGGCCAATGACATTTGGCACGATAATTGCTGCGACCAATGCGATGATAACCAGAACGACCATCATCTCGATCAAAGTGACGCCCGCATCGGGTGTGCGGCGCTTCTGCCGGTAGCGGAGGCGGTTGAGGATAAGGCGCATGAAACTGTTTCCCTTTCGCCAGCGTGGCTGTCAGTATGATACATGATACGCAGGACGGATGAAAAGGCAATAATTCGTGAATAATCAAGGGATTAATGCGAAAAAAGTGGCGTCAGCGCCGCCCGTTATATTGCCTGATGATCACACCGAACTGCAAGTTCCCCACCCCACTTCGATGTCGGTCGCACGAGCCGGAAGCGCGGCCCTGCAGGAGCTTCTGGCCCGGGGGGTCACGCAGCGCCCCCTGCCCTTTCTGCTGGCAGGCGAACAAGTTACCAGTCACCTAATTACCCTCCCCCCCGCCTCGACCCGGCAGCGGGCCGCCATGCTTGTTTTCGCCGCCGAAGACCGCATCGCCATGCCGCTTGACCAAACCTTAATTACTGCCGGACCAGTAATCGCCAAATCCGGCACTCCCCAGATTACCTTTGTTGTGGATCGGCGGATTATCGACACCTGCCCTGATATCGCGCCGCGCATCTTGCCTGAATACCTAATAATTGCGCGCCCGAACGACGGCTGGGCCGTCTGGCGTGACGGCGACCGTTGCATTGTGCGTGCCGCCGATGGCACCGGCTTTGCAGCCCCGACAGAGATGCTGCCGCTTCTTTGGACGCGGGCTGGCCAACCAGCGTTGACATCACTCGCAATGCCACTGCCGCAAGACCTGCCGCATTCGGACCTGTCGCAGAATGTCCCGCCTCCTAACGCGGTGGAACTGGCCTATACCCTGCCCCGCGTCCGTCTAGGAGATACGGCACGCTATTGGCGGCCCGCAGTTTTGGCCGGCGCAGTGATTGCGGCGGGGCTGGTTGCACATTTATCGCTGTTAGCGCTTGACGTCATTGCCTTGAACCGGATTGCAAACAGAGAGCAGGCGGCGGCGCAGGCGTCTATTGCAGACACGCTGCCGGGTATGACGCTGATGCCAGATGTCGGCCCTATCTTGGCGCTTTTGACACCAACGCAAGCCACGCCCGCTGGCAGTACGTTGTTGCCACTGATGGCCGATGTGGCCGCCGCCTTGGCGGTCACAAATACCGATGCCACGTTCCGCAGGCTTAGTTGGGGGGCCGCTGAAGACCGGCTTGTCGTGCTCGTGCAAGCCAGCGGGCTGGAGGCGTTACAAACGATCGAACGTGGGCTGATCGCCGCAGGATTGGCAGTCCAATCCGGAGCGGCAAGTGCCGGTGACGGCGCTGCAGAGGCAGAGTTGCGCATCTCGCGGGGTCCAGCATGACCCGATGGTTCAACAGCTTGACCATGCGAGAACGCGTCCTTCTGGTAGGCCTTGTCCCGCTTGCGGTGATGTTTGGGCTGTTCCAATTTGCTTGGGTGCCATTGCAGCAAACCCGCGCCGCGCACTTGACAGATATTGCAGCCTATCGCCTTGTCAGCAGCGCCGCCGCGCGCTTGCAGGCGGACCCCGCCCCAATCGCCGTGCCCGCACCCACTGACCCCATTGCCACACGCGTCACCCAAAGCGCCGAGTCCGCAGGCCTGCAACTTCGCCGGCTAGAGCCTGATGGCACTGGTCTGCGGGTTACATTGGACGAAGTGCCATTCCAATCTATCATGCTGTGGATGTCGGACATGGAAGCAAATTTTGCCGTCCGCGTCGCCGCGATAGAACTGGACCGCCGCCCGGCACCTGGCGCAATTTCTGCCAGACTGTTGCTGGAGGATATGCAATGATCCCCCGCCTGACTTATGGCTTTGCCCAAACACAGGGCGTGATAGTAATGGATGACGGCGGCGCGGTCTGCCGCTACCGCGCGGATGCACCCGTCGCGGCCCTAATCGAGGCACAGCGCGTGAATGGCGGTCCACTGCCATTTATAGAAATCTCCGCTGCCGCCTTTGAGGCGGCGCTTGGCACCGTCTATCGGGACTCCGCGTCAGAGGCGGCGCAGGTTGCAGCGGATGCAGACGACAACCTTGCTTCACTCGCTGACACTGCGGCGTCCGTAGACGACCTGCTGGCGCAGAACGACGATGCCCCCGTCGTGCGCCTGATCAATGCCCTACTGCTAGAGGCGGTTAAGGAAGGCGCATCTGACGTGCATATCGAAACGGAGGAGCGCCGCCTGTTGGTGCGCTTTCGTATCGACGGCGTCTTGCGCGAGGTTATTAGCCCAAAGCGTGCGTTGGCCCCTCTTCTGGTCAGCCGGATCAAAGTCATGGGTAAACTCGACATTGCAGAAAAGCGCCTTCCGCAAGATGGACGCGTCAGCTTGCGGGTTGGTGGATACGATCTTGACGTGCGCATTTCCACTATCCCTAGCCAGTTTGGTGAACGGGTTGTGCTGCGTCTGCTGGACCGGGGTCAGACCCTACGTGGTATCGACTATCTGGGGCTATCTGACACTGACAATGCCAAGCTGAAACGCATCCTTGCACGACCCGACGGGCTAGTGCTGGTCACAGGGCCAACGGGGTCGGGCAAAACTACGACGCTTTATGCTGGGCTCGACATGCTAAATGACCGGCAGCGCAATATCATGACGGTCGAAGACCCGATCGAATACACAATGGACGGCGTCGGCCAGATGCAGGTCAACGCCAAGACCGATCTGACCTTTGCCCGCGGCCTGCGCGCTATTCTACGCCAAGATCCCGACGTCATAATGGTCGGTGAAATTCGTGACCGCGAAACTGCGCAAATCGCGGTAGAGAGCGCCATGACCGGGCACCTTGTCATCTCGACTCTGCATACGAACACGGCAATCGGTGCTGTGTCGCGTCTGGTCGAAATGGGAGTAGAACGATTTCTGCTGGCTCCCATGTTGCGGGGGCTAATCGCGCAGCGGCTGGTGCGGCAGACTTGCCCGGACTGCAAGGCCGACCACATCCTGACAGAGGCCGAAAGTGCTCTGCTGTCCCACGCCGTGCCTGCGGGCGAGGTAGTTCAGATAGGCGCTGGGTGCAATACCTGCCACGGGTCGGGCCACCGGGGCCGATTGCCGCTATATGAAGTGATCGAGGTCGATACGGCGCTTGAAAGGATGCTGCACGAAGGCGGGTCAGAGGCCGATATGATCGCCGCCGCCCGTAAGCGCGGGGCCGGAATCTTGCTGGACGGCGTGGCAAAGATGCGTGCCGGCCTGACTACGCCGCAAGAGGTCGCCCGCGCCGTCCACGAAGATCCTTCCCTGCCAGAGGTAGGCACCTAAATGGCCGCCTTCGCCTATACGGCAGTCGATCCGGCGGGAAAGACCGTCAAGGGCATCACCGAGGCAACCAATGCCGCCGCCGCCCGCCACTCCTTAAGAGCGAGGCAGCTATCGCCGGTCAGCGTGGAGCCGACGACATCAAAACGCGGCGGACCCACCGCCGCCCGCGTCAAAACTGTGTCGATCCGGGCACTGACGCTGGTGACGCGGCAGCTTGCGACGTTGATCGGGTCTGGCATTTCGGTTGAACAGGCACTGAAAACCGTCGCTGATCAATCGGACAAGCCCGCGATTTCAACCCTGCTTTTGAACCTGCGCGCAGCGGTGCTTGATGGCCGCAGCTTTGCCCAGGCCTTGGGCGATTATCCGCAGACCTTTGGCGATTACTATCGCGCCTCTGTCGCAGCAGGGGAAAGTTCGGGGCAATTGGGGCGTGTGATGGACCTGCTGTCATTCTTCGTCGAAACCCGCGCCAAGAACCGCCAGACCGTGCAACTGGCGCTGCTCTATCCCGCGATCCTTGCGGTCGTGTCATTGGCGGTTATTGTTGCACTCCTGACCTTTGTGGTGCCCGATATCGTGCGGGTGTTCACATCCCGTGGGGCCGAGCTGCCGTTTCTGACCCGCGCCTTGATTGCGGTGTCGGATTTCATCAACGCCTGGGGGCTGGTAATGCTCGCGGCGATCGTGACTGCAGCGTTTAGCGTTGGGGCGATCCTGCGCCGCCCTGCGGTGCGGCTACGCTGGCACCGGTTCCTGGCACTTGCGCCCGTCACCCGAACCTTTGTCCTAAAGGCGAATGCCGCGCAGTTCGCGGGCACACTGTCCACACTCACCGTCAGTCAGGTCCCCCTGACCGACGCGCTGGAGGCGGCAGCCCAGACGGTGCCAAACCTCTATATCCGCGCCCGCGTGCAGGCCGCCAGCGCCCGAGTACGCGAAGGCACGGCCCTATCACGCGCCCTAGCTGAGGCTGAAATCTTCCCGCCCATGTTGATCGCAATGGTCGCGAGTGGCGAGGCAGGCGGTGTGCTGGGGGCGACCTTGACACGGGCTGCAGACGATCAAGCGCGTGATCTGAACGCCCTTGTCGCGGCGCTGGTGGCGCTGGTGGAACCCGCCGTGCTATTGCTGATGGGCGGGATCGTAATGCTTCTGGTACTGTCGATCCTGCTGCCCATCGTGAACCTAAACAATCTGGTCAACTAGAACGGAAATTCCAGCATAATCGGAGCCCCGGTCGGCAAGCCCGGGATCAGGGCCGCTCCTTCGGGCTGCAAGGTCAGCTGCAAGCGGCGGTCGCCGGTGACTGTAACCTCCGCCAAGGTGGCACCCTGTGCGGTCAACACGGCTTGCGCATCGGACCCCGCGCTGGTTAGCGTCACGGTCATGGCCGGGACAGGGTTGATCCGGCCATTGGCTTCGGTACAGGTGCCTGCACCTATATCGACGCGGCCCTGCACCATCGCCTGCCCCGGTAACAAGCCAATGCGCGCAATATCAATGATGGCGCGTGTGTTGCACCTGTCCACCGCCAGGTTAGGAACAAGCTTCAGCAACCCCGGCCCGGCCCGGCCTGCCACATCCGTCATCACCGCCGCCCGCCGTGACAGCGTCGCCGCACCGAACAACTGCGTGTCTGTCCCATGCACAGCTAGATCAGCGCGCAGCCGAAGCAACGCCAGATCACGCAGGCGCACATCCCAATCAATAGTATAACCGCCGATCAAACCGGCGCTACCTTGCCAGATCGTGCCATAAAGGGCTGTGACTTGCGGAGGGATGGTGCCAAGATCGCGCAAAGCACTGGCAGGCATCGTCGCCACCAGAGCCGCGATATAGAGCAAGGCAGTCACACATGTCAGAACACCCCATCTTATCACGCGCCGCAGCCGGGATCCCTTTGGGGCGCCGACGTTTTCTTGCGGGGTTATGCGGAACATCGGGCGTTACCTTGCTGGGGGGCTGCGCAGCCTTGTCAGGAGAGCCGGCTTTGCCGCCTGCGGGCACAATTGGTCGAGCCGCATTGTTGGCACCGCTATCGGGGGCTCAAACTTCAATAGGTCAGATCATGCAGGCCGCCGCAAGTGTTGGCGGCAATGATATCGGTCCGGGGGCCGAGGTTGCAGTCTATGATTCCGGCGGCTCCGATAGCAGCGCCGTCACGGCGGCCCGGGCCGCCTTGGCCGATGGGGCGCAGATGTTGCTAGGCCCGCTATTGTCAGGGCAAAGCCGAGCCGTCGGAGCCGTTGCAGGACGAGTGCCCGTAGTGGCCCTAACGAACGACAGCACTGTTGCGGGCAACGGCGTGTTCGTCTTTGGCCTGACTCCGCTACAATCGGCGCGGTCCGTCATCGGTTTTGCCAACCAGCGCGGCAAGCGGCGGATCGGCGTTGTCGTGCCGACATCGCCCTTTGGCCAGCTGCAGGCTAATGCCGCGCAAGCGGCGGGTGCCGCCGTTGGGACCACTATCGCAGCGCCCGTCGTCACCGACAGCGCAACCGGGTTAATCACCGCGCTGACGGCCGCCAATGGTGGCAGCGCACCTGACGCCGTGTATCTGCCAATTGTTGGCGGTGCATTCGACGCGCAAGCTGCCGCCCTAAATGCGGCGGGGATCCAGATCCTTGGGTCGGATCAATGGTCGTCGATAGTCCCTTATCGAGTGCCCGCCCTGATAGGCGCATGGTTCGCCGCCCCGGACCCGATTCGATACGAAGCCTTTGCGCTCGCGCTGGAAGAACAGACTGGGCAAGAGGCAGGCATTCTGGCGGGTCTGGCCTTTGACGCAGTCGAGATGGCGCGCCTATTGGGCCGCATTGGCCAGCAAAATCGCGCTGGACTGCTGCGCGAGGGTGGCTTTGACGGGGTGCTTGGTCCCTACCGCTTTACCGAAAGCGGACAATGCGACCGCGCCTTGGCCGTTCTTGGCGTGCAATCAGGCGCGACGACCCTGATCGGCGCGACCGGCGCATGACGCAGCGCGACAGCGTAGCAGGTCTGACACTGGTGGAAATGCTGGTGGCTCTTGTGCTGTTTGCAATGGTCGGGATTGCGTCCTTTACCACGTTAGACACGATTATCCGCGTGCGCGATCGAACCGAAGGACGGCTGGAAAATCTTGCGCAGATTGACCGTGCGCTGCAGCTATTCAGCCGCGATCTGACCCAATCCGTCCCGGGCGGCATCACCGGGGATGGCACCACCCTGACCGTCTATCGCGGGGCAAAGCCCGCGCTCATCTGGCAAATGCAGGACGGCACCCTAACCCGGCAGGCGCAGTCATCGGCGGCAGAAGCCGCGCTGATACAATCCCTCCTGGCCGTAGCGGACGCGCAGTTTCGCTTTGTCGACAGCGAGGGCGCCTGGTTTCAAATCTGGCCGAACGATCAAGAAGCTCCAGCTTTGCGCGGTGTGGAAATGGCACTCGATCTGGGACCGACGCAGGGAGTCCTTCTGCGACTGGCACAAGTACCAGACGCGACGCCAGACCGGCGGGACACCAATCCACTGTCCGCATTTTCTGGTAGTGCGGACACGTCGCTACCGGTGGACGCCGCGCCGGAACCTGCGGTAGATGCAAACTAATGCGCCGCACCGACGACGGGATTATTCTGGTTAACGTGTTGGTTGCGCTGGCATTGGGTTCAGCGTTGGTAGTGCTAATGTTTACGTCGCAAGACAACCTAATCGACCGCACCCGCCGCGCCGCGGCCGCCACCCAAGCCGAGGCGCTCGCACTTGGCGGGGAAGCCTCCGTCGTAGCTGCCCTGCAGCGCGACCTGATCACGGGCCCGGACACGGACAACTTCACCGAAGACTGGGCGCTGATCCAACAGGCCCCCGTGCAGCTGGCGACAGGAACGTTTTCTGTGACGATCGTTGATGCGCAGGCGCTGTTTGACATCAACCAGCTTGCAGATGGAGGATTGGTGAAAACGCAAGTGTTTGCGCTACTGATTGCACAGGCTGGGATTCCTGCCAGTGTCGGTCAGGGGATCATAAAACAAGTTCAGTCCGCTGGCCCTCTGGCTGATCTGGACGCCTTGCGAGATCTTGATGACACCACCTTATCTACGTTAAAAACACTGTTTGTAGCTTTGCCTGTCCCGGGAAATGTGAACCTAAACACTTCAACTATGCCAGTTCTGTCAGCCGTACTAGGTAATCCTGCGACAGCATCGCGACTGCTGGCGCTGCGGGACAGACAAGGTTTCATTACACCTACAGACCTTGCCAATCTGGGTGGTCTGGCCGCAACCGGGATTGGTTTTACCTCTGACGTCTATGATGTCAAAGTCACTGCTGGCGTGGATGACGCAGTCATCACATTGAATAGCCGCATTTTACGCCTGCGTCGCACACCGGCTGAGCGTGAGGTGCGAGTGATCTCTCGAAAACTTTCGGCTCCGGCTTTGACGCAGCCGTCCAATTAAAAACGGCCGGTCCTTGGGACCGGCCGTTTCGCTTTTCTTGTTAGCTCAGTTACGGATTGAACGGCTCAATCTGGGGTGTCTGAAGCAGCGTCACATTCTCTAGCGAGATCGGCGTATCGTTTCGGTCTTGATTAAAAGCCCGAACGAAATCGCTACCCAGAGACGTGATGCCCTTCCCAAGTTGGCCACCTGTTGCATTGTCACAAGCAACCAGTGCGGCCATTGCGACAAACCCGAAGCCGACGTTGCGGATCATGTTGAACGATTGTTGCATAATTCCCCCTTAACCCTGTGCGCCAGGCAGTGGCGTGTTCAGGTATGGAAACGCAGCCGGCAGTTCGGACGGCTTGATAGGTGCGCCATCGGTAAACGGCAGCGTGCCAACTGGCGCATCACTCGGAGCGCAAAGGCCAAGGTTCACGTTATCGCTTGCCGTGTCTTCCGTTGCATTAGGCACGCCCAATTCTGCGCCAAGCGGCACGGGATGACATAGCGCACCCATGACAACGCGCAGCGCAATATCGACAGTATCGTCAGCAGGACGACGACCGTTGGGGAAGCCTGCAAGGTCTTCTGCGACCACACCAAAGACGTTTTGCTGTGCCAGCGGCGTTGCCGAAACCGCAGTATTCAGACGCATCATTTCAGATGGCGTCACACTGGCCGGCTGGTTGAAGCCTGGGAAGCCAGTCAAGAAGGCCGCCACCAGATCATTGCGCGGAAAGTTAGATGGTGCGATGTTTCCCGGCGCACCAAGCGCATCACGGAATAGAACGTCCAGCAACGCAGGTAGTGTCGGGTTGGTCACGTAGGTTGCCAAGGCGCTATCTTGGGTCGGCTCGGCAGCGTTAAACAAGTTTTTGTCACGCAAACCGATTACAACTTCGTTTACGAGCGGTGCGGAAAGGCGAGACTGCTGAACCCATGCCCCGCCATATTTAGCATCCTGTTCATAGGTGGGCGACGGATCCTCTAGCATTGCTTGTGGTAGACTTGCCGTTGTCCATGCACCGATGACGGGATCGTCTCCGCCGGTCAGACAAGAAATCGGCACTTCAATTGCCAAAGACGTCACGTTCGCCTTACCAACCAAGTCATCATTTGCACGGTCTTGCTGAATTCCAACACCTTTGTAGGCGTAGTCTGGTGCGTTGTACTGTGGGTATTCCGCATTGTCAGCGCCCTGTAAGGGGATGATATTCACAAGGTCAAAAATCGGCCCAAGGTTAACGGCAAATGCCTCAGCTCGCTGGCCGGCAAACACGCGTGCCTTGGCGGAACAGCCCGGAATTGTGACTTTATCATAAATGAATTTGTCAGAATATGCCGCATAGTCTGGGAGCGTCTTTGTGCCCACGTTATCAAGCGGTTTCACAAAGTTAGTGCCGCCACCGGCCCGCGTCAGCTGTTGCGCGGTACCACTGCGACGATCGCCGCGTATTACTTTAACGCCGTAATTCTCTATTTCGTTAAGATTGCCGGTCGGATCAGCTGCTGTAACCGGTCCGACTTGGCGAAGCGGAATCGCCACATTCTTACCGCCGATATTCAATTCAATACCGTTGCCCTTGTTTGCAAGGTTATTGTTGAAATCAAACTGAAAAGTGATGTCCTCAACGGCATCACCGTCGTTGTCGATGTGGATCTCGTAGATCGCATCAGGGTCCATCGTGAAGTAGTTTGGACCGCCATAAGGGGCCTGAATAGGCTGATAGTTTGCGATTAAAGTAACGTAGTTTTCGCGGCCAGGCTCGTAGCTACGGAACATGTAAAAGTCAGTACCATCGACTTTAGGAGTTTCCGTGATTGCTGATGCTTCTCGGTGCGAAGATGCACCTGCCATTGTTGCGGTCAGACAAACTGCCAGTGCAGTCGTCCCGCTTAATATGTTATTGATCTTGAGTTTCATTGATCTTGCCCTCTCATAAACACTAAACTCACTCCCCAAAAGGCGCTATCGTAGGCAGATGCTAACGTAACGGCAGCAGCAAACAAGAGGCGACTTTCAAGATCAGTAATGGAAGGCACGGCGTTTGGTTTTTAAAGTTTCACAACACCTGAAATATCTCTAATATCGCTCCATCAACTTATCGTTACTGGCAACTAAACAAAGGTCTAAAATGTTTACCGCCATCACGACTGTGGCACTCGGTATAGCTCTCTTGCGCTTGTCACAAGTTGATGTGCGAACCTACCGTCTGCCCGACCACTACACCTTGCCTTTGATCGCAGTCGGCCTGGCCTTGAATAGCCTGCATCTCGCAGCGATACCATGGAACTACATCGCGGCCGCGGCCGCAGGATACCTGACTTTTGCACTTATTGGGGAAGCGTTCTTTAAGCTACGCGGCGTCGACGGGCTAGGACTTGGCGATGCGAAACTGTTGGCAGCTGCGGGGGCTTGGGTCGGATTGGAAGCGTTGCCTTTGGTAGTCCTCATCGCCGCCGTTAGCGCCCTAGTAGTTACCATATTTAGTGAGCAGGATACGCAAAAGCGCATCGCTTTTGGACCTTGGCTTGCAATAGCCTTTTTCACCGTCTGGCTTGCAAGTGACAAATGGTGACGGCCTGACTTCGACTAAGCAGCACCCACGCCGCCGATCAGAATGGTCCCGATTCAACGGCCTAATCGAACTTTATTATCACAAACGTTACACATTGCTTCAATAAACGCCATTTGCCGTTGATGGCTGTCCCGATAAGTATGCTATGATCTTAATGCTGGTCCGTACGCGTCACGTTGGCACGAGCATGGTCCAATGTTGTTGTGTTGAATGTTTAAGGATTTACAAAATGGCCCCTACAATTTCGATACGATCAATTTGCAGTACCGCTGCCACTATGGCTGCCTGCTTGCATTTGATCTCGCCTGCCTCAGCCGGAAGCTTGGCTGAACCCATCATGGCGGTTGAACCTACACCCATAACCGCGACTCAAGTTACGCCTCAAACTTCAGGTTGGACGGGTGCCTATATCGGTGGAAGCCTCGGGTACACCTCATTGGACGGATCAACGAACGGTGCCAACCTCTTCGGCGGCTCACTCGACGGCACCTCCTATGGAGTTCACGCAGGCTACAACCATGGTTTTGGCAAAGTTGTTCTGGGCGGCGAACTCCAATATGAAGCAACGGATGTTCAGGAAGGTTCGTCCTTTCTTGAGTTAGACAGCGTCGCCCGCGCTAAAGTGCGTGTTGGCTATGATTTCGGCAAGTTCCTTCCCTATGCAACCGCCGGTGTCGCCAGCGCAAAAGTATCCAGCAGCAGCTTTGCAGGTACCGATACAGGTGCTTTGATCGGATTGGGCGTTGACTACCAAGTCGGGCAGAATTTAATTCTCGGCGCCGAGGTCATCAAAAACCAGTTTGATAATTTCGAAGATTCGAATGTTGATCTCGAGGCAACAGACGCCGCACTACGGCTTTCATTTCGCTTTTAAACCTGCCTCCACTTGCTGATGAAATAAGTTGAGAGTTGGAAAACATCCATAATTTGCAACTCTCAACGTTTTAGCCAGCGTAATATTGATAGCCGTGAATGGCTTTGTTGATGGCTTGGATGCCCCCTCCCGACGGCATCGCAATGTGCCACTATGATGAGTGTTGAAACCATCACAGAAGGAAGGAGTATCCAT
>NZ_FOTF01000050.1 GCF_900114485.1 Loktanella salsilacus
CACGCAGATGACACGCCGATCCGTGTGCTGGACCGGTCGTTGCGCGACAAGGGGCTTGGTAAAGGCGTCAGGCAGGGCCGGATCTGGGCCTATGTGCGCGACCAGCGCCCTTGGGCTGGATCAAGCCCGCCCGGGGCCGTCTATCGGTTCGCACAGGACTGGAAGGAAGAGCATGTCCTGAGCCATCTGGCCAGCGCCCGCGGCATCCTTCAGGCTGACGGCTACAAGGGCTATGCTAAGCTTTATGAGCCAGAGCCTGACGGCACCCCCCGTTTACGCGAGGCGGCCTGTTGGGCGCACCTGCGCCGTGACTTCCACGACTTCTGGGCATCGACCAAGTCCGAGATCGCCCGCGAGGCGCTCGACCGGATCGGCAAGCTCTATGACATTGAGTGCGACATCAGTGGTCAGCCTGCTGACGTCCGTCACGCGGCACGTCAAAAGCATAGCCTGCCGAAGGTTGAGGCTTTCGTTACCTGGTCCGAGCAGCAGCTCCTGCGCATTCCGGGCAAGAGCAATCTCGCCAAGGCTTTCCGCTATGGCCTCAATCGCCGAGAGGCATTCAGCTTGTTCCTGACAGACGGCCGTGTGGCCATCGACAACAATCCGGCGGAACGCGCACTGCGCCCGATCGGAATCGGAAGAAAGAACTGGCTGTTTGCTGGGGCGGACACCGGTGCGGAAACACTCGCACGCGCCATGACGATCATTGAAACCGCCAAGCTGAACGGCCTTGATCCGCAAGCCTATCTCGCTGACATCCTCGACCGCATCCATGATCACAAGATCAACCGGTTGGATGAACTACTGCCGTGGAATTGGACGCCGATGGCTTTGCAAAATAGCCAGGCTGCATAACCGCGGTACCAATGGAGTGGTTACGGTGTAGATCAGGTTCCGCTGGAGCATCGCGTAGAGCTGGGTCATCATGGGAATGACCACGGCGGGGTATTCTGAGCCCTGACTCTTGTGGATTGTGGCGGCATAGGCTGGCACCAGGGTGTCGAGTTCGCCGAACACAAACGTAACGGTTCGCCCATCAAAGTTTACGGCGACCTCCCCCTCGTCCAGATAGACATCCTCGATCATGCCTATGTCGCCGTTGTAGACGTCTTTGTCGTAGTCGTTCTCGATCTGCATGACCTTGTCGCCGGGCGCGAAGGTCCAGCCGAACCGCTCGACCTTCTTTTCTCCGGCCGGGTTCAGGGCCGCCTGAAGCTCGATATTCAGGGATCGGGCCCCGACGCCGCCCCGGTTCATCGGACATAAGACCTGGATGTCCCGGATCGGGTCAAAACCGAACCGGTTCGGGATGCGCTTGGAGACCAGTTCGACAATGCGCAACACCGCCTGTTCCGGGTCGGCGGCCGGAACGAAGTAGAAATCCGCTTGGCTATCTGGTGGCGCGAGGTCCGGTATGCGCCCGGCGTTGATCGCGTGCGCTGTTGTGATGATCTTACTTTGAGCTGCCTGACGGAACACCTCGGTCAGACGGACGACCGGCACGGCACCGGAGCCGATGATGTCGGCAAGGACCTGACCCGGGCCCACGGATGGGAGCTGGTCGATATCACCGACGATGAGGAGGGCGGCATGGTCCGGAACGGCCTTCAGGAGTGACTGCATCAGCAGCACATCAACCATGGAACTTTCGTCTACGACGAGGAGGTCACACTCAAGCGGGTTCTCAAGGCCGCGCTTGAACCTAAACGACTTCGGGTCGAACTCCAGAAGCCGGTGGATGGTCTTGGCTTCCATCTCCGTGGCCTCCGTCATCCGCTTGGCCGCCCGACCCGTCGGAGCGCACAAGAGCAGGCTCACCCTTTTTGCAGCGAGGATGCGCAGGATCGAGTTGACGATGGTGGTCTTGCCCACGCCTGGACCACCCGTGATCACCATGATCTTCGACCGCAGCGCCAGCCGGACCGCCTCGGCCTGGCTGGCAGCAAGTGTGAGCCCTGTCTTTTGTTCGATCCAAGGGAGCGCCTTGTCTGCATCGATCTCGGACCATGGCAGGGGACCTGACCGGATCCGCTTGATCTGTTCTGCAATACCGCGCTCGGCCATATAAAGCCCCGTCAGGAAGACGCACTCCGCATCGCCCACCCGGTCCAGCGTGACGGTCTCCTCCACCAGCTCTTCGGACAGCGCGGTTTCGATCAGTGGGGCAGGGACCTCCAAAAGTTTTTCAGCTAGACCGATCAGCTCCGCTCGGGGTAACCCGCAGTGTCCATTCCCCATCGCCTCGGTCAGCGCGAAGGAAATGCCGGCCCGGATCCGGATCATTGCGGTCTTCTCGATTCCGAGTTTCTCGGCGATGAGGTCGGCGGTCCGGAACCCGATGCCGCGGATATCCTTAGCCAATCGATAAGGGTTCTCGCTCATGACCTGAACGGCGTCGGTGCCGTAAGTCTTGAAGATGCGCACCGCCCGGGCCGTGCCGACCCCGTGCTGATGAAGGAACACCATGATCTCCCGGATCACCTTCTGATCCGCCCATCCAGCGGTGATCTTGTCCGCACGCTTGGGACCGATCCCCTCCACCTCGCGCAACCGAGTGGGTGATTCCTCGATGATGTCGAAAACGTCCTTTCCAAACATCTTCACCAGCCGCTTGGCGTAGACCGGCCCGATCCCCTTGATCATGCCGGACCCGAGGTATTTCTCTATCCCTTCTATGCTGGATGGAGCAGACGTCTTTAGGAAATGCGCCTTGAACTGGAGCCCATGGTTCCGGTCGTTGAGCCAGACCCCGGAGGCGGTGATCCATTCCCCCGCAGAGATCATCGCGGCATGCCCCACCGTGGTCACGAGGTCCCGGTGGCCCCGGGCCTTTACGCGCAGAACACAAAAGCCGCTCTCCTCAATGTGGAAGGTAACCCGCTCCACAAGCCCGGAGAGGACCTCCGTCGTGCTGTCAGGTCCCGATCCCGTGCGCAATCAAACCACCCGCCGGATTGTCTTCGCGCTCACCTTAAACAGGGCGGCGATCTCCGGGATAGGCCGATGCTCTTCATCCCTCATACGCCTGACCTCAGCCTTCTGGGCGGTCGAGAGGGCAGGGGGCCTGCCACCGACCCTGCCACGCCTCCTGGCCGCTGCCAGACCTTCCTTCGTCCGCTCAACGATCCGTTCTCGCTCGAACTGGGCGATCGATGCGAAAACGTGAAACACCAGCCGTCCGGCAGGGGTGGTCGTATCGATGTCTTCCCCGATGGACCTGAACCCGGCACCGCGAGCCCGGATCAGGTCGACGATTTCGAGAAGGTCTTTCAGGCTCCGGGCCAGACGATCGTATTTAGAGACAACGACAACGTCCCCATCTCGGAGCTCCTTCATCATCCGGTCTAATTCTGGACGGGATCGGGCGGTTCCTGTGATCGTATCTCCGAAAATGCGTTCCGCCCCAGCAGCGGAGAGCGCGTCGCGTTGGCCGTCGAGGTTCTGGTCCTTCGTTGAGACCCGAGCGTAGCCTAAAATCATGGACAAAAACCTCCCAAAACGTGATCAGTTTTGTCAGGGGGTTTTGTCCAGGTCAACCCTTTGAAATCGCGAGGGGCAGGGGGCTGGGACAAAAACGACCGTTTTAGGCGGTCCTTCTCTTCCATACCGGACCGAAAGGCGCGGTGTGCTGATAAATATACTTTTATATACTAATCATATTTTTGTTGACGAAGCTGTTTGAATAAACGAGAAGAAGATATTGGATATACATATACATACTAAAAGGAGTGAAGATGCACTTGTCACAGCATGCCACGCACCGCGCCATCCAGCGATCTATCCCCGTGTCGGTGATCGAGGCGATCTTTGATTTTGGGACGGACTACCCATCGCGGGGACTCATCGGCCTTCGCCTCGATCGTCAGGCTCTCGACCTTGCGGCAGACGTGCTGACAGCAACCGAAGTCGGTCGCCTGCGCCGATATGCGGGTGCCTACCTCATCGCTGCCGGCGACTGCGTCGTCACTGTCGCACGCGCAACCCGTCGCCACATTCACTGAATATTTTCGCAAAAGGATTTAAACCGTTGAATCACACATTCCATCTATTCGGCCTGTCCCACGCGACTTCAACTGGTCGGGCGCATCTTTCGTCAAGGCCGGCGAGCAGAAGCGCACATACATCAAATCAGAGTGACAAGCGCTTCGGAGAGAGCACATGAGTCGCCGGACCACCACCTCACTCCGTCCTGTCGACAAGACGACGGTAATGAACGAATTGCGGGAGGTGCTCTTGGGAAATGCTTGTCAAATCCTGCTGTCCAGCGGAGAAGCTGAGCTTGCAGAAGCGTATCTCGGTATGAGTTTGGACGAATATTCGCTTGGCAGCATGCCTGGGGGATTTCGTAACGACATCGCGAAGATCGACCTGACACGCTTTCACATCGCGCGCCAAATAGAAGCTGCTTATGACTTCGGCCTGCAGGAGGGTGATACCAAAGCCCGCACTGCATTCACGGACGATGACTGGAACGATCTTGAAATCTTTAGCCAAGGTGCCGCGCGATGCAGCTTTGGTGGAGAGCTGACCCCTCTTGCAATTGAGGACAGTTCGCTGCGTCGCACCTTCGATATGATGATGGCACGCATTGCGCTGCGACAAGATTCTTCGCTGACCATCCGTGAGCTCGCATTGCTGGCCGACATTGGTGAGACGGCGGTGCGCACGGCTCTGAGCGCCGACGGTATTCGCACCGAGGGCAAGCCTGCATGCGTCAGCGTGGATATTGCCGAGCCTTGGCTTCGGCGCCGACGGGGATACGTGCCAACGCTGGAATTCGACAGCGAGATGATCACGTCAGAGATCGCGACGGCCATTGATGCATTCATCTACCGCCCTTTCCGGCCGGCACTGATCTCCCTCATGGATTTGCGCGGCATCGATACTCAAAGACTGGCGCACGATGCCAATGTTGATGAACCGTGGCTTGATGCCCTTATTTCAGGGGCTGACGTTTCCTGTGACCTTGATGCGCTGGCTCGTCTCGCAACCTGCCTGGAGGTTGGGGTCCCATTGTTTTCTGGCCGGGCTGTCGAAGCCATTCTGGCGCGCAATTAAGAAAGGGTTTTTAATGAACACGTTTTGCCAAACAACTATGTCCGCCTTGGACGTTCTCTCCTATCTCCTGCGGGCAACGCCAGAGCGGACAGCGCTCGCGCCCAAGGACCAGCGCGGGATCTACGGTCTCGTCGATCATCATGGCAGTCTGCGATATATCGGCTCAACGTCCGCCGCTGCCGAAACCTTCTACAAGCGGATCCATCAGCGCCACCGCACCGGCTCGGAAGACAGCAGCCACTACTTTTCCCGGATGTATAACACCGGCCGGATGTGGCGGAAGCGGAACGATCCCGCGACGGCTGCGGACGGGGATATCGCCAAGACACTGCGCAATGCGTTCATTGCAGAATACTGCCGCGCAGTCTGGATGCCACTTCCGGACAATTCTGACATCGCGGGCCTTGAGCGAGAAGTCATTGCTCTGGCTCCGGCCGAGGCCGTGGCTTGGAATCGTCGTGCAATGGACGTCTATGATGAACCGGAAGACTTGGTCGATGCCGTCATTGCCAAGCTTGGCTATGGGGTGGACGTCCTCGCTGCGCTGGACCGTCAGAGACAGAGACAGCGACAGTCAAAGGGGGCGGTAAGGCCAGTCCTAATTGCTTTGAAGCCACCCGTCGGTGCTCGGAATGTCCCGCCTTTCCCCAAAGGGCCATTCCGCTTCGTTGCTCTTGATGTGGAGACCGCAAACAACGACCGCGGCAGCATCTGCCAGATCGGCGTCGCTTGTGTTCGGCCCGATAATTCTATCGAGACGTGGGTGACCTATGTCGACCCCGAGGTCGATCGCTGGCATTTCACCTATCTGCACGGGATCAGCGCCAAAACGGTGCGGGGCGCACCCCGATTTCGGGAGGTCCTTCCCGTTCTCGTTGAGGCGTTGCGGGACTATGTGATTTACCAGCACTCCAGCTTTGACCGCGGTGCCGTCGCGAAAGCCTGTCAGGCAGAAAATCTGCCCACTCCTGAGTGGATCTGGAAAGACAGCGTTCAGGTTGCACGACAGGCCTGGCCAGAGTTGAAGGGCAAAGGCAATGGGGGACACGGTCTGGCTTCGTTGAAGGGCTACCTTGGCCTGTCATTCGAACATCACGATGCGGGGGAGGATGCGCGGGCCGCAGCGGAGGTCATCCTGCATGCTGAGGCAGGGCAAGCGGTTGTAGCTTTTGGTGCATTTGCGGACGAGGGCGAAGACTATCGTCTGATCGAAGAGTGAACGATCGGCAATCATGACCGGCAACAACTTGCGAAAGCACTCGTTAAGATACACAATATAAGTCTAAATCTCTGACGAAAGATCGGCAAGATGGTCCTCGAAACACCGGCACGTATTGAACCCTGCGGTATCGAGGAAACGATTCCAGTTGCGTTGATTGATCTTGTTTTGGAGATAAGGTCTTCGGCAGAGGCCCTCGGCCGAAGACTTCATCCTGACAGCGCTGCGGAGCTTCGCGCGATGACCAGGGTCATGAACGCCTACTATTCGAATCTCATCGAAGGCCACAACACGCGTCCACGCGATATCGAGGCGGCATTGGCCGGTCGTCTGGATGAGGTAGAGGACCGCCCCCTCGCAGAAGAGGCCGCGGCGCATGTGCGCGTCCAGGCCTGGATCGACGAGACCTCGTCCCGAGGCGATTTACCAGAGCCGACCTCGGTGGCCTTCATTTGCGATCTGCATCGACGGTTCTACGACGCGATGCCGGAGGAGTTGCGCTTCACCGAACACGACGGTCAGCGCAAGGAGATCATTCCCGGTGCCTTCCGTGCTGCGGGCGAAGAAGTGTCGGTGGGGCGCCACCTGCCACCGTCGGCGTCCCGCATTCCGGCGTTCATAGATCATTTCGCCCTGCGCTATCGTGGACTGACCAGCGGCCCCACAGGCCGGATCTTGTCGATTCCGGCAGCCCATCACCGGTTGAACTACATTCACCCATTCCTCGACGGCAACGGCCGTGTCAGCCGGCTCATGTCCCATGCGATGTGCCAAGCCGCAGGTATTGGTGGGCATGGCCTATGGTCGATCAGTCGCGGGCTGGCCAGAGGGCTGCGGGATCCTGCCGAATACAAAGAGCACATGGATGCTGCGGATCAGCCGCGTCGCGGAGACCGTGACGGTCGCGGAAACCTGTCACTTAGCACTTTGACGTCTTTCACGGGCTGGTTCCTAACCGTCATGCTGGACCAGATCCGCTTTACCGAGGCCATGTTCGACCTGAACGCTTTGCAGGAGCGCTATACCAGACTGATCGCGGATCTATACCCAGGCAAGCAGCGTCTTCCCCAGTTGGTCGCGCATGTTCTCCGTCATGGTGAGATGGCACGTGGAGATGCACGTTTTGTAACTGGTGCCTCGGAACGATCCGCACGAAGCGACCTTGGCGAACTGATCAGCGGCGGGTTTTTAAAGTCTGCGACACCGAAGGGCGCCCTGCGTGTCGCCTTTCCTTTGGACTACCGCGAACGGCTGTTTCCGAACCTGTTCACTGATGCCGCGCCGATCGTGCCCGCTCCGCCGCCTCCGCCGCCGCTTTGACAGGGCACGGCATGTGAAGTGTGAAGTCTGACATGCGTCATTGCCTGACCGATTGATCGCCCGTAGTGTCGGCGCATGTCTTATGCACGCGTCATACCTCCACGCTTATAGACACCCGCATCGCGGGTGGCATTGGCCATGCGCGTGACCTGACATCACCCCCAAAGAACCATTGCCACCTGCGTGATCCCTTTTCACGAACAGGAGCAACACATGGTTAACTGGTATACGGCCGATCCCCACTTTGGGCACGATAACATCATTAAGTTTTGCAATCGTCCGTTCCGCAGCACTGCGCACATGGAGCAAGTCCTGCTGGACAATCTGCAGGCCAGCGTCGGCGCTGAGGATGATCTGTGGATCCTGGGTGACTTGGCCATGGGACCCCGCGCCAAGAGCCGCGACTGGCTGGACAGCCTTTTCGGCTTGCTGCCAGGTCGGCGCAAACATCTCGTCACCGGCAACCATGACAAGGATCTGGTGCTGTCCTTGCCGTGGGACACGGTCACGCCACTGGTCGAAGTCCGCGACGGACCGAAGAACCAGATTCACACCCTGTGCCACTATCCGATGCTGACGTGGAACCATGCGCGCCGCGACGCCCTCATGATGTTTGGCCACGTCCACGATAACTGGCAGGGGCATCGGAACTGCGTGAACGTCGGGGTGGACGTCTGGGACTTCAAGCCGGTGCGGTTTGAGGACATCGCTGCGCGAGGTGCTGCTTTGCCTGTTAGCCCGCACTGGACTGAAGTCGAACCATATTCCGCGTGATGACGCGGTTAGTTGATGCATGGTAGTGACCAAAATCGGCAGCGGCACGCCCGCTCGGTAGGGTTAACAACTGATTGGCCCCGGACGGTAAGACGCTATGCAACAGAGCCGCTTTGAGGGCGGCCCTGTTGGCCTTCAGATTCAATTCTAAGTCACGGTATAGACGACTGTGCGGCCCGCCCCACGATCCGTCTTCACAGTTAAAGTATTGCCCTGGAGAATATTAATCTGGCAATTCTCTGGATCAGGACCAGACGGACCTTGTGTCACGGTGCGGCAAAAGTAACCGTCTCGGAACTCCCAAGTCCCGAAAGTTTCGACGCCACCGTAATTACCGGCGAATGTTCCGTCTGCGTTAATTACGACAAAATCGTCGCCAAGGGTCAGTCTTCGGCCGACAATAGTGGAAAATTCGGCCTGATTCGTAATTTGTCCGTTGAACGCCTGCGGCGGCGCAACAACGGTTGGACCAGCACATGCTGTAAGAAGTAACGCGGTAATGACTAAATAAGCCTTCATCGTAACCTCCAAAAAAACGATATTTCACAATTGAGATACCGTTCACTAAAGGGTGCCCCTATTTGTCTTATCGAGCAAGTTACTCAAAACTCGGCGCTACCTTACAACTGGCAGGGCCATAGGAACTGCGTAAACGTCGGCCTGGATGTCTGGAATTTCAAACCGGTGCGGTTTGAGGACATCGCCATCCGTGGTGCCACTCTTCCCGTTAGCCCGCACTTGCCGGCCGTCGAGTCGGGATGACCTTGCTCTGGGCCCTGTTTGGGCTGCAGTTGGCAACAGAACGTCAAGGTCGGGCAGGGGCTTCGATATGTCCAGTGGGCGGAACGAGTGAAGAAGTGCTATCGATCGTCGGCCGTTCTTGGCACTGTGCGACCATCTCGGGAGGCATGTTCAGATTGGAACAGTCCACCTTGGAGCCGAAATCAAAAACGGCATTCTTAAACTCATCAAGTGTAAAGCCACAATAGCGATTGTCGCCATCGGACGGCGTTCCAAACATGTCGCTGAGTTCCCGCATGTCGCTCATCGTCAGACAAGCATCGCGGACTTCGTAAAAGGTCACACCAATGATGACTGCGATACCCACGTAGGGCACTGCTTCTGCCGCCATGCTTCCAAAGTTCGCCGTGATGCCGCGTGTCGTGCGCTGGGTCATGCGACGGGTAATGTCAGTCCCTTTTTCTGTCATCGTGCGGCGTAAGACGCGTTCGTCGGCGAGCTTCGTATCAAGTAAGTCGCGTGATTGCCGCAAGTTTCTGTTTTCACCATTCAGACCGGTGTTGCGACGCGAGAGATCTCTATTTTTCTGTTCTAGGCTGCGTATCTGCGCGTCCTGTAAACAACGTGTAGATTTCCACGCAGAAGTGAGCCGGGTAAGCGGATAATTTCCACTGAGATTTGAGCCATGTGACCTTTCCTCCAGCGCGATGCGCAATGGGGGACATTGGAGTGATACACATGGGACTTTTGAACATCATTCGACGTATGGCACTGCGCGAGAAACTATCGACCCGCGAGATCGCGCGTCGCACGGGCATGTCGCGCAATACCATCACCAAATATTTGAACGCGGGCACGATCGAGCCGCAGTTCACGACGCCGGAGCGGCAAAGTAAGCTCGATCCGTTCGCCGACAAGCTGACCGGGTGGCTGAAGACGGAGGCCG
>NZ_FOTF01000042.1 GCF_900114485.1 Loktanella salsilacus
CGTGACAGCGATGAATCCGGCGATGACTGATCTGTAGCGTTGTTCTAAACTGACATCTTTGTAGTAGGCAGCTGAAAATCAAAGCAACTGCCTGCTACACCCTAAGTCCAGAGAGTGTCCGGTTGGAGTGTCCCCATCGGGTGATCCTGTTTGAATGTTTGTGCATGGTCGGTCTTAGGTTTATCGGGACGATGCTTTTTGGCGCTGGCAGCCGGTATCCCAAAGCGCTGTGTGGCCAGCCCAGATCCACCCATGCCTGGATAATTGATCCTGTTCCCAGCCTAACTTTTACATTGGGTGTATCCCTACGAAACATCACAGGACCGGGTTACGATTGCCTTTAATTCAACGTTCAAGAAGGCGCGGCAGAAGTCGAAGGATCAAGCTTAGACGTTTCCCCGCTTTATGGAACCGCGACAAATGGGAACCAGATGGAGCGCGTCATTCCGCGCGGCCCCAAACCTCATGCGCGATCAACGCGGCTTCAACCCGGTTGCGGGCGTGTAGTTTGCCCATAATCACCGTCATATAGTGCTTTACCGTCTTTTCCTGAAGGTCGAGCGCGATTGCGACTTCCTTGTTGCTTTGGCCTTTGGAAACCAGTCTCAAGATATCTTCTTCGCGCTTGGTCAAATCTTCGAGTGGAGAGGCGGGCGTGCTGGGATCTTCTCGTGACATGTAGGTCAACACCTTAGCTGCCAAGTTGGGCGACACATGCGCTTCGCCTTCCGCCACGCCCTTCAAAACCTTTCGTAGTTCGCTGGCTGAAACACCTTTCAAGATGTAGGCGATCGCCCCGAACTTAAGCGCATCGGAAACGTGCCCGTCTTCTTCAGAGACGGTTAGCATGGCCACATATTTGGCGCTGCCTGCTGCTGAGATCGCCTTGACGGCCGTCAACCCACCACCGGGCATAGAAAGGTCGAGCAGGGCGATGTCGGGGTGTTTGACTTCGGCAAGGCGCGCGGCCTCTTGCGCTGAACTGGCCGTGCCAACGACACGAAATTCACCTGTTTCTTCCAAGCTTTTCACGACACCGTCGCGATAAATGGGGTGGTCGTCTGCGACGATGATGCGAATGGTCACGCGTCGTCCTCCCAAATTGGCAAACGGAGTCGGGCTTGGGTCCCATTTCCAGGATGAGACGCAATTACAAACGCGCCTCCTAATGTGGCGGCACGATCAGATAGACCAAGCAACCCTTGACCACCGTCGTCGCGAACGCCTAGCAGTTCGTCCGGCGCGAAACCGCGCCCGTTGTCTGAGACTAAGACGTCGATCCAATCATCCTCAACATTCAGTTCTACGGTGATACTTGATGCGACCGCATGACGTGCGGCGTTAGAAAGTGACTCTTGCAAGAACCGATAGACGCAAAGTTTTGTTGCGTCGTTGACGTGAACTGAACCGACCGATTGATCAACGAACTGCGCATTTGATTCATGAGCTTTGTTGTGTTCCGTCACCGCTTGCGCGGCACATTCACGTAAATCGAGTGTGGCGAGGTCCGGCAGCGACAATCCGCGTGAAATTTCACGCAACTCCTTCATTGCATTTTTTAAAGACTGCATGATGGTTTCTGCATCCTTAGAAGGGCCAAGCCCTGCGCCTTCTAAACGCAGACTGACTAATGATAAGTGCTGTGCCACACCATCGTGTAAATCTTGGCCAATTCGCTGCATGATCTTTTCGGATTGCGCCGTTGACCTTTGCGCCGCCTGAGACACCCGCTTGCGCAGTGCGTCATTGTTCTTTGAAAGTTCATGGCTCTCGAGGAGTTGTGATCTTAGTTGTTCGCGTTGCCGCTCGATCAGACGGCTACCGGCATGGACGATCACGAATAGGAATGCGCCGCTCAGACCAAAAATGCGCGCGACCAACGTCCAGCTTTCGCGTCGGGCTTTGGCCAATTCTTCGGCCAATCGTTCTGCACGTTGATAAAACTCAACGACGGCCAAGACTTCTCCCGTATTGGCATCTCTGATCGGCACGTAAACTTCCAGCAAAGGGACGCCCACCGTTGCTTCCGGATGGTCAGCCTGCGCTTGCAAGGTTTGAAATCGGGACGCGACATCACCGGCCCAAGCCTGCAATAGCGCCTCTGAGGGCTCATATTGCAGCCCCCTTTGCTCTGGTCTGAAAGAGTCCAAAACCTCGCCGGTTTCGCTCCAGATAGTATAGGTGACGACCCGCTCGCTCAGGATGCCTTTTTGAAACGCTTGCCGCAGGACAAGCTGTGCGTCTTCAGAAACTGATGCACTGCCCTCTGCACCTCGCGTCTGGTTTGGCAGAAGGCTTTCGATATAGAGCGCTGCAGACGCCCCGGAATTCTGAACAACACCGCGCTCGATGCGGTCCGTCACCCATGTGCCAACGGCATAAGCGCCGACCAAAAGGACGACCCCACCAGCCAAAAGAAACTGGACCGATAAGGAGCGCAAAATGCGCCCAATTCTGTGCGATTTTGCTGTCATCATAAGTTGATGCACCGACGCTGACGAAATTCCTATAGACTTAAGTCCGAATACCGTAATGTGTTCAGCTTACATCAATGGTCGTCAACGAAGCCGTCATTTGAAGAAGCCGAAGCGAATGGCAACTTCGTCCGCAGACCTAACTTATAGCCGAGAAAATGCTGCGCGATGCACGAGTGTCTGCAATGACGGGCTGCGCTGCAGCATCTCGAAGAGGCGGTGAATGGCCGGTTTGGGCCGTCCCTGTTCAGGCTGGCAAGGTGTGCAATCACCGAGCCAGCCCTAACCGACACCTGAGCAGCATACCCAAGAATGGCTATGGCCCCGTTAACATGCAGTGTGCGGCTCGTGCAACTGCGCGTAGAGATCCGCTTGTAGATGGAAAATTAGAATACCAGTTAATGACCGCTTTTGGGAAGATACATCGCAGCGTCCCAAGTGCCGCCCTAGGTCCGCAATGCGCCGAAAGGGACAGAGCAACTAAGTTGCTTCCTGATTCGGTTTAGGCTGTAGGCCGCGCCACCAACCAATAGTTGCCAAACACGCAAAATTTTAGAATACGGTAGCTCGAGCCAACGACCGTGAGCTGTCAGCGCGATCTCTCCGCAAAGGCGGGAAACGCTGCGAAATTTGAGGTCTACGCGCTTTCCGCCTTTGCTATAGTCAAACTATTTGCCGCAAATTGGTGGCTGATGACAGTATGTCGGCTTGCTTGCGTAGCTATGTCGGTTTTTGCTGCTAAGCACTGTCGGTTTATTCTGACAACTTATGATGGTTTTGCTGTCGGTCAGCAGCTCATGAAGCCAGCTATCAATTATTGTGCGTTTAACTTGAGGCGAAATCGGCACCAGCACTTCTTAGATATACTGCCGGATATTGGATCGTACCCGTAAAATATAACGGAACCTTCGGGGCATTTATCCATTGTTTTCGTGATATCATCGAAACTAGCGCTGCATTATCTCAAGCTTTGCATGCTATAAACGAATGAAGGCTCGCTTCGATATGTTCGACGATCCCTTTTTTACGACGGCTTCGGCGGCCTGCGCAGGACGGCATTTTTTGCCTTCATTATGTTTTCAGCGGTGGTGATGTCAGTCCGCATTTTTGGGAAGCGGTCAACTTCCCGGATGATCAACTTCGATTGGATTGTTACCGTCGCCATCGGCACCCTCATGGCATCAGGTGTGCTCTTGGCTGATGTCACAATCATCAAAGGTGCGGCCGCCATATACGCTCTGTTGATACTGCAATGGGCGTTGACTAAAATCATGATTAACTCAGACATCGCAACGACAAGTGTGAAGTCTGAACCGACCCTTCTGCTCCACCGCGGTCAGTTACTGGCTGGGGCTATGCACAAGGAGCGCCTCAACGAGGCAGAAATTCCTGCCGCGATCCGCACAGCCGGGTATAGCCGCGTACGGGACGTCCAGTGGGTCATCCTAGAGACCAACTCATAGCACAGCGTTATCGGTGCAGACCAACCTTTGAATGATCCGAATATGCTTGATCATGTCGCTGGCTCTAAGGACGTGCTGTCTAAGGATCTTAAGGCAACCTAACACTGGAGGAAAATCGCTATGCCCAGCACCAAACTTGCTGACAATCCTGACGCCAATGATCTGGCGGATACGAGGACAGCGTGGGCGGAAGACAGAACAGTACTGGCCAATGAGCGCACGTTTGCAGGATGGATGCGCACAGGTATGGCCTGCATCGCCTTAGCGCTAGGTCTAAAGGCGGTATTTAAAGACACCGATCACCTGATGCTGGCCAAAGGCGTTGCCGAGATCTTTATTGTGGTCGCGATACTCATTTTCTGGAGCTCTGCTCAAAAGTGCCGGCAAGCCAAAGCAGAATGAAAGATCACGATGTGGAGGCGCAGCCACACAAAAGAATGACTTTGCTAGCCGCGATCCTCACGGTGGGCGCATTCGCTACAGGTGTGATCCTTTGGCTCCTGTAAAGCTCTCGGTACGGCGAACGTCGGGAATAGCCTATCTCACCGATATTCTGCGAAGCAGCGAATGACTTATTGGCAAGGTACCAACAACCTTCCGCAACTGCTGGGCCTTGAGGCAGGGTTTTATATCGCGCGATGAAATAACTCTTGGGTATCACATTGCCACAGGTCGCCTGCGACTTTGCCACCAGCTTACATTGTGCGATAAAAACATAGCTGCGCCGGAAGGTGGAAAGGCGAGGTTTAAAAGTCCGAAACACTATTTTAAAACTTTAAATACCTTTTCCACACCCTCGCGAATGTCACGCAAGGGGTGGCGGACCAGCGGCGGCCACGTCGCGTCCACCCTGCACTGCGGGCCGTAGCCCCACACCGTTGCACGGGTGGCTTGGCTAGGCGATATTTCCGGCGGGTTTGGATAATCCTTATTCCCGTCGCGGATAACCTCTCCGGACGAGCCAGTTAATGCTATATCAAGAAAGGCCGCTAGGCCGGCCCGGATCCGTGCGGGATTGCGCACTAGGTCTTCGTAGCGGACCACGGACGCGGCATGCAGATAGGATAAATCCTGCCCGACACGGTCATGGGCGTCCAGCCAATGGTCGATCAAGGCGGGGGCAGGGGTGTCCACCCATTTTGCGACGGCAGCGGCGACAGCTTCGGGATGTCGCAAGACAATAACGAAATGAGCCATGGGAAAGAGTTGCTGCAAAAGCCGCATGCGCGTCAGGTTTACCGGCGATTTTTCGACCCGCCAGCGGCAGCTTGATGGATACCAAGGACCCCAATCGTTTTCCAACCGTTGGCGGGTCTCTAGCCGGTCAAGCGGATGTCCCTCTGTCATGTGCTGCTGCGGATCTGTCGCGAAGTGCATGGGGATGCCGCCTAAGGCGTGATGCGGGATGGCACCTTGCAAATAGGCACCCTCGTTTTCTGGGACTGCCGCACCGGTAATCGCGCCGACGCCCGGCAAATCGGCAATCATACGCGCCACCAAGCTCGTGCCAGAACGATGCAATCCGCAAACGAAAACGTAGCGATAATCAGGGCCATGTTGCATGCGAATTCAACCTGCGTCTTAACAAATATTAACATCGAAATGATTGGGCGCGATGCAACCCGTTTTAAAGCCTAACATATTTATCTGCCTTCGATAGGGGGCGCAACTTGAAGTTGTTCGACGTCAGGAACCGGGGGGAGGGGGGGACGTTATTGGACGATAAGAGGATTGCACATGAACATTTTCCACCTTGCCCTGGGTGGCTGTCTGACAGCCCCACAAGTGAAATATGGTCTGACCGAGGATACGGGCGGTCATATCGCCTATATTCTGGGTGCCGCAGCAGCGCAGGCTGCGCGCGATGATGTGAGTTCTGTTACCGTTGTGACGCGTGCCTTTGATGATCCTGCGCTCGGCGCTGATCATGCCAAGCTTTATCAGCCGATACAGGACAAATTTGCCATCCTGCGGCTGCGCACAGAAAACAGCGCGTACCTGTCAAAAGAAAGGCTAGCCGCCGAATTGCCAGATCTGACGGCTGCATTTCTTGTCCTGATTAACGGCATGAAGGTGCGGCCCGATGTGATCCACGCACATTTTGCCGATGCAGCCTTGCTGGCGGCCGCGGCAAAGGCGCGCTTTGGCATTCCGTTTATCTATACCCCTCATTCGCTGGCCATTGACAAACTAACACACCTTAAAGGTGCAGCGGGTCCGTTGCTTTCAGCGCGTATTGCGCAGGAAAAAGCGGGATTGCAGAAGGCGGATGCGGTGGTTGTGTCGTCTCGGGACGAGGCAGAACGCCAAGTATCCGCCTACGGGTTAGAGGTGGACGGCAAAGTGCACCGGGTCTGGCCCGGTGTCGAACAAGCAGGGGCACAAAACGTCACGGACAGCGCTGCGCGCAACTTGCTGCGCGATGACCTTGCACAGCCGGACCGTCCGCTGATCCTTGCTATCGCACGACCCGTTGCGCGTAAAAATCTGCAGCAACTTGCCCGCACTTATGCCGCGAGCGAAGCGCTGCAGGACAGGGCCAACCTCGTGATCCTTGCCGGGCAGCATGGTGAGGGTGTGACCGAAAGCTGCGAAACCGCCGTTGTTTGGAACGAGCTAAAATCAATCCTGTCCGCCCCCCATCTGCGTGGGCGCGTATCGTTGCCGGCGTCACATGCGCCAGAGGATGTTGCATCGCTTTATGCCATGGCGCATCGCACGCGCGGCGTTTTTGTAAACCTTGCCTTTCACGAACCCTTTGGACTGACCTTGTTAGAGGCAGCCAGCCACGGCGTGCCTGTCGTCGCCGGTGACCGTGGCGGTCCGCTGGATATATTGGCACAGACTGGCCATGGCGTGACCCTTGATCCGACCGACTCCGCCGTCATAGAGGCAGGCCTTTTAAACCTGTTGTCGGACACGGGCGCTTGGGATCGTCACGCGCAGGCTGCGAAGGATAACATTGCGCTGTTTGATTGGTCGGCTTGGGCTGGTCATGTCACGGCAGTTTGCGCCGATCTGATTATGCCAAAACGCGCGCCGCAAAGTCCCGCTTATATCTTGGGAAGTGATATTGATCACACGCTTACCGGGTCGGCCTATGGTGCTAAGGCGTTTGCAAAATGGCATGGTCGTCGTCAGGGCCTGTTCGCCGTAGCGACGGGGCGGTCCATCGTCGAAGCGCGGCGTGTTCTGCGCGATTGGGCACTTCCGCTTCCTGATGTGTTCATCACTGCTGTCGGGACAGAGATACATCGCAAGCAGCCGGATGGGCACTGGGTGTTGGACGCCGACTATTCCGACCTTTTGGATCGCGATTGGTCGCCCGACCTTATCAAGGACTGCATCAATAAGGCCGGTATCGCATGGCAGGCGGATATCGAGCAGCGCCGCTGGAAGTTTGGATGCTTTGGCAGCGCGGCGGATGCGGATCGCTTGCGCAGCGCGCTGCGAGATGTGGGGATTAAAGCGCGTGTTGTCGCCTCTCATGATCGTTTGATCGATGTGCTCCCGGTGCGCGGCGGAAAGGGGCGGGCGCTGACCTTTCTTGCGCAAAGCTATGGCCTGACGGCGGCCGATGTGATCGCGGCAGGGGACGGCGGCAATGACGTCGATATGCTTCTGGCGTGCGGGCGCGGAGTCGTTGTGGGGAATGCTCTGCCCGAAATCGCGGAATTGCGCGGATTGCCACAGCTTTATCACGCGCGCGGCCATTTTGCAGAAGGTGTGCTGGAAGGGCTAGCTGCCTTTGGGCTGGCAGGGAAGCGGCGCGCAGCGCCGTCCTATCGCCGCAAGGCGGCACCAATTTTGCAGGTGGCATCATGACCGCCCCGCCGCGCGCCCTGACCCCCGCCGCACCGATCGGCTATTTCGTCCACCATCAAGGCCGCGGTCATGCAGAGCGCTGCGCCGCTATCGTCAATGCCTTGCCTGCCCACCGCCCCGTAACGATCTTTTGCGCACGCGGCGACATCTTTCCGCGGATGCGGGCAGGGGTCGATATCGTGGTCATCCCGTCGCTATTCGAGCCGACGGGAGCGGAGGTTGTGCAGGATTTCACGGCGCAACCCGATACGCTGCATTGTGCGCCCTTGGGCTGGCCCGGAATTCGGCAGGCAATGGGCACGATGGCGGCTTGGTTTATGACCGCTGATCCAGCGCTTATAATTTGCGATGTATCGGCCGAGGTCGCGCAACTGGCGCGGATTTGCTCGGTGCCGCATGTCAAAGTGCTTCAGCATGGGCAGCGATCCGATCCGGGTCACCGCGCGGCCTATGACGGTGCAGCAGGTCTGCTGGTTCCAAGCGCTGCCTGTCTGGCGCAGGATGATTGGGACGACGGGATGCGGGCGAAGACCTGCTTTGCTGGCGGCCTTGGCGTCGATACTGCTTTGCCAGACCGCGACGCAGCGCGGGGTCGGCTGAATGTTGCGGCGGATCAGGACATTGTGCTGGTGTTGTCGGGCGGTGGCGGCAGCGGGTTCCCTTCGGCCCCCATTGCGGTAGGGGCCCGCGCCTTGCCGGATAGCCTTTGGTTGACGGTGGGCAAGATTGCGCGCGACTGGCATGCGACAGAACCTGCGAACCTGCGTCACGATGGCTGGGTCGACAATGTTGCGGACTACATCGCCGCCGCAGATTGCATCGTGGCGTCCACGGGGAATACCACCTGCCAGCATGTGTTGGCGGCAGGTAAGGTTTGGGTCGCGGTGCCGGAATGACGCTATTTCGACGAGCAAGTCGAAAAGGCGCGGGTGCTGCATCAGGCAGGCGTGGCCCATGCCGTGCCCGGCCTGCCATCGAGCGTGCAGCAATGGCGCGCGGCCATTATGGCGGCGCGGGATAATCACGATCCGGCGCGTCAGCAGGCCTGCGTGACACCTGATGCCGCAGGGAAAACCGCCGATTGGTTAGAGGCGCTGATTGACCGCCTTTGGCCGCAAACCGCGACCCCCATTATGACCGAAAGCCGCCCCGCCGCGCTGGCTGAAACCTAACTGAAATTAAGGAGCACCATGATGACCACACGTTTGCCCGCCACCGATGCGCCCGTTTCTGTCCTGACCTTGGCCCGTGGCCGTGCGGCGCACCTGCACAATGTTGTGCTTGGCCTGTCGCACCAGACCCGCCCGCCGCAAGAGCTGATTATCGGCGTCATGCAGGATGAACCCTACACCGACCTGCCACCGACATCCTTTCCTGTTCGTCAGGTGATGATCGGCGGCGACAACCTTCCCTTGGCCCGCGCGCGCAACCGTGTCGCGACTGAGGCATCGGGCGAGATGTTGATCTTTCTTGATGTTGACTGCATTCCAGCGCCCCGCTTGGTAGCCGACTACGTGGGCCAGATGGCCGAGGCTGAAGGCCTGCATATGGGTGAGGTGATGTATTTGCCTGACGGGGCCGCGCGCGAAGGCTGGACCTATGGCACGTTTGATGATGTCGCCGTCCGTCATTCCGACCGCCAAGGTCCACCAGAAGAGGCGCGCCGCGCCTGCAATGACTATCGTTGCTTTTGGTCGCTGAACTTTGCAATGTCCCGCGCTGATTGGGATCGTTCTGGCGGGTTTGATGAACGCTTTGAAGGATATGGCGGCGAGGATACGGACTTTGGCCGCACGCTGTCCGAAATCGGTCTGCCGATCTGGTGGGTCCGGGGGGCGAAAGTCTTTCACCAGTATCATGATCACTGCATGCCACCGATCCACCACGTCGCCTCTGTCATTCGCAACAGCGAGTTGTTCGCCAGCAAATGGGGCCACCGCACGATGGAGCATTGGCTCAACGCTTTTCGCATGATGGGCCTGATCGAGAATTGCCGCACCGGTCTGCGCATCTTGCGTGAACCGGATGAGGCTGACTTTGCCCTGTGCCGCCAAGGCAAGGACATGCCCTATGCCGCCACCGGCCGTGTGATCCGCATTTTAGAAGACCGCCAGCGCTTGCAGCAGGGTCTAGCCCCGTCTGATGCGCCTATGGCGGAACGTCTGGCCCGTATGAGCCGTGCAGAAGAGGACCTTTTGTTTCCGGCGCATGCCGCCGCTAGTGTCGCGGCCGAATAATGCGGATCGCGGTTGTATCCCATGTACGGCATCCCATCGCGCCCCCCTTTATGGGCGGAATGGAAGCTCATTCCTGGCACCTTGTCGCGGCGCTGGCGCAGGCCGGACATGATGTCACGCTATTTGCGAGTGGCGACAGCGCGGACGCGCTTCCACAGGGTGTCGAACTGTTCCCAATCCTGCCAGAGCATTATGACAGCCGTTATCCGTGGCATGCCTACCATGGCACGGACACGCTGAACGCGCATGTTGATGCTGGCTTTGCCCGTGCGGGGCAGGCCTTGATCGACGGCAAGTTTGATGTGATCCACAACAATTCCCTACATCGCTATCCACCGCGGCTGGCGCGTGTTCACCGCTTGCCAATGGTGACGTCGCTGCATATCCCGCCCTTCGACGCGCTGCGCCGTGCGGTTCATGAAAGCGCAGCGCCTTGGGCGCGTTTTACTGTGACCTCTCATCGTCAGTTGCGGATTTGGTGGCCGGATGGCTATCCGGTCGAGGCATCCGTCGCCTATAACGGGATCGACACGGCGCAATGGCCTTACCAGCCCGGCGGTGATGGTTCTGCGATATGGGCAGGGCGGATCACAGAAACCAAGGGCACGCATCTTGCGGTCCAAGCCGCCCGCATGGCCGGGGTGCCGCTGACACTATATGGCACGATCGAGAATGCGGACTATTTTGACCGCAGCGTCAGGCCCTATTTAAGCGAAACCATCCGCTATGGTGGGCACCTGCAAGGACGCGATTTAGCGGCGGCCTATGGCAAAGCCTCGGTCCTGCTTTTTACGCCCTGCTGGGAGGAGCCATTTGGTCTGGCGGCAATCGAGGCGATGGCGACCGGACTGCCGGTTGCCGCGATTGCCAATGGTGCCGCGCAAGAGGTCATTGGAGTGGCCGGTATCTATGCCGCGGCTGATCGCCTGCCAGATCTTGCGACGGCCCTGCGGCGGGCGATGTTGATCGACCCAATGGTGCCCTTTCAGCGGGTCGTCGAGCGGTATACCGTTGCGCATATGATTCAAAATTACGAAGCTTGCTATGCTAAGGCGATTGCGGGTCTGGGACGCAGCGATGTGCCGGACGTAGCCTTTGCCCCGATTGAACTGACATTGGAACCACAATTACGCGAAAATGCTTGAGTTTAAAAAGACCGCGCCGCTGGCGCAGATCGGAATGATGCACCAGCTTTCCGCCCCGCATTGGGCGCAACTGGAGCCCGGATTTACCACCCTGCGTGAGTGCACTGCTGGCGAGGTTATTAGCGAGCGTGGCCAGCCGTTAGATCACAGCTTATTGCTTGTGGACGGGATTGTTGGCCGACGGATTAAGGTCGGCCGCAAGCAAGGCGCACGTCACCACCTTGTCGCACTGCAGGTGCCCGGCGATTTCGTTGACTTGCATGCCTATCCCCTCAAGGTGCTGGACCACGACATTGTCGCCATCACCGATGTTCAGATGGCGGTGATCTCTCATGAACGGGTCAAATCGGTTATTGATGACCAGCCGGAGTTTACCCGTCAGCTTTGGTCATTGACCTTAGTGGATGCGGCGATCCATCGGCATTGGGCGCTGCGGAACGGCACCATGCGAGCCCTGCAGCGGGTGGCAAACTTGTTTGCAGAGTTGATCACCCGAATGGACGCGGGTGGCGCGGCCGTCACCGGCAGCTATGCCCTAAATCTATCGCAACCTCATATCGGCGACGCCTGCGGGCTAAGCGGTGTGCACATCAATCGCGTGTTGCGGACATTGCGCGAGGCAAACTGCTGCACCTACGTTAAGGGAGAGCTGGTCGTTCAGGACCGTGCCGCTCTGAACCTGATCGCCGAGTTCGACCCTGACTATCTATATTTACCCGGATCATAACGAATAAATTTTTGCGTTATTCCGGAAAGGTGGACTTGATGGGTGACCTGCCCCAGAAACGTACTTCATTTTAGTGTAAATTTTTCAAAACCTTTGAAAGAAAAAAATAGGGAATTCTAACAGCGTTTTTCTAATCAGGTTTTTAAAATAGGAGGCCGTGCGGAAAATTGTAAACGGTATCACTAATTATAAAAGGCTGACGCCATATAATTTTTGCAAGCGAGATTGACTTAGTCGTGTGCACGCTAAAACGTAGTTCGTTTTCGCCCGGTCATCGGCTTCGGGATACTATTAGTGTAATTAACAGGCTTATGTCCCGGAGACGGCTCCTTTGATACTGTAAACCAAAAGGATGTCTTGTCAGCGACGATGCTATCAAAGCCGATCTCACCTCCTGAAAGCTCCACAATCTGCTTAGAGCCCGATTTAAAACTATTTGAGTGAGTTCAGTGGTTTGTGATTCTGTTCGGTTGTGAAGCTGAATGGAGATCACAATGGCTTGGACTGAACTCACCCGCCGTCAACATGATCGAAAAGGCGATAAATACGCAAGCGATATGAAGGATGCGGAATGGGCGTTGATAGCGCCTTCGATGTCGCCGCCGAAGACAACTGGTCGGCCCCGTACGACATGTTTGCGCGACGTGGTCGACGCACTCCTCTACATTGCAACGACCGGATGCCAATGGCGTATGTTGCCCAACGACTTCCCGCCGGTTTCAACGGTTCGGGGCTATTTCTACGCGTG
>NZ_FOTF01000045.1 GCF_900114485.1 Loktanella salsilacus
CCGCGAACAAGCCGGATCGAAGCAAGAAGGGTGGAGCGGAAGTAAGTTCTCTCCCAGCCTTGCCAAAAGCCGCCGGGATCCAGAGCAATTGTCGCGCCGACTTTCCCACGCCGCGCCATCTCGAGTACGATTCTTGCACCGACTGAGCTGCCAACGATATCGATCCCATCAAAGCCTTGATCAACGATAAAGGCCTCGACGCTGTCAGCGAGCCCCTTGAACGTGTCACTATCGGTAGCTGCTGGTGTTTTGCCGTGCCCGGGTAGGTCAACGGCCACGACATCGCGGGACTCAGAAAGCGCAGGAAGGATCGTGGTCCATGACCGCCACGACCCACCGAGGCCGTGCACGAGGAGAAGCGGCGGGCCCGCTCCTTGACGAATGAAATTCAGCATCCTTGCCCCTTCAGTAAGCGTTCGAAATCGAAAGGCGTGCCTTCAGCCAGCTCTTGCCTCCCGGGGTTAACGCACGGAGTGGCTGAATGATCCTCACATCGTTCAGTTCACGCAGCCCGCGCCCTCTCGATCACGTACAGCATCGATCGCTTCCTGGGCGGGGTTCTGCCATTCAGGCGCCAGACAATGACGGCCAATCCGTATTCGTGCCGTCGATTTGCGGCGGCGCGACTGATGCCATGCTCCCAGCAGATACGCGGACGGCCAGGTCCATGGCGTTCGCGGCCGCACCACCCGACACGTCGGCCGGGAAGGAGACATTCGCTGCGGCGTGAGCAAAGGTCGGCTAAGTGCGTGGAGGGCGTTTCCTGTACTGCTCTGCCGCATTATTGAAAGGCACCCGTGTTGCGTTCGACTTTCTCAACCCTGGTGGATCGGTTAAGGAATGTTCCGTCGCATTGCCGCAAAAGAAAGACACTTTTAAGTTGGGCTTATGTCAAATCTCAGGATGTCAGTTACGTTAATCGTTCTATCTTTGACTCCCTATAGTGGTGCGGGCGCTCAGGAAGGCTTGTCTTCGCTGGGAGCAATCGGCGGTGCTCGCGCATACTCAGGTCACGAAATCAAATTAGGCAAAACACGCTTCACGTTGCGTGGTGTGACCTGTCCAGATCCGACAACTGAGGATGGAAAGCGCGCAAAGGCCTTAGCCAATACGTTCCTCCGGATGCGTGGAACAATGCGATGCGAAACTACGAATGGCTCAGGTGACTGCGTACATCGCTCGACGAGTGGCATCCGCAATCTGTCTGAGGTCATGCTGAAAACCAAATTATGTTGGGCTGATGAAGCTTGAGGTAGGAGCGACGTCCGTTCTTTAATCGCGTGCCCACGTCTGAAAGCCCTAGTCACGCTTACGCGATCTGAACGCAACGTGACGGCAATGTTCAGAAGGGCGGAGAGCGGCCATTCGCTGCATCCTCCATGGAAGTCCGCTATGCGGAAGAAGCCGACTTTTGCTGGCGCAGCATTTGCTCACGCAGTATTTCCTTGCAGTTGCAGCAAATTTCTTGCCGCGATGCAGCGCACATCACCGAAGCAGCCATTGAAATCCGAGATAAACCAAATATCGCGCAATCGCCGCTGACGGGGTTGCCGTATTTGGCACAGTTTCGGGGGATGCGGTGACGTTGCCTGCGAGGCGGTACACATTGATCGTTGACTGGCGCGAAGGGGAAACCACAATCGACGTTGAACTAGAAACGGAGTTGCTGATTGACCTTGCTAAATAGGGCGATCAAAGTGGAATTGGGTGCCCCCCGCGCTTATGGCGAAGGAAGCGCTATCATGAACGCTATTGTTCCTGCAAAATATACGCGGGCAACAATGCGCTAAAACTGCCGTTGATTTGCATCGTCCGCGCTGGGTCAAATTCCCCACCTGCAAGCGGCTCGCGATAATGGGCAGCCGCTTCAAAACTGCCTTCAACGAAGAACCCGTCGTCACGCTCTTCAAATGTTGTGAGGGAAAGGGCTATATCGTTGGCCTGATCCTCCGACTCGCTTGCCATCCAGCCAGATCTCCATGCGTCTGACAAATACATCACTCCAGCGTTAAGCGGGATCAATTGGCCACCAACAGACATAACCTCGAAACTGAACAAAAGGCTATCTTCGGAAATTTTGACAGTATCTTCGCTTGGTTGACCCCAAAGCTGAAACGACTGCAAATTCGCAATGGCTATCGACAGGCCAAAGGATTGGCTTTCGTTGTCCTGTGCGGTCAAAAACCACGTGCGTTCTTCACCGTTGAGTGTGGCAGTGATATTGCCAAAAACGTCTTGTGCAAATGACACCGTCGGCGCGATGGAAAGTGCAGCAGCAAAGACAGCTTTGTGAAAGGATGAAAATGGCATTGGCGTTCCAATCAGTGAATGGTGAGATAGTTGCGGCTAAACAGGTGGCCTTACCAAAGCGTAGCGACCAACCCTTCAGTCTGCCAACAAATTATTCAGATCCCGACACTCAGATTTTCAAGGTCACGATTTTCTATGACGCATTTCTAAAACTGCGTGCTAGGCTAAACTTTATAGGCTCCATTTATTATCGCTTAAGGAGTATTTAGAATGTGTTTCAAGCCCAGCATTGCCCTTGTTTTGTCCCTTCTTTGCCTAGCATCTCCTTCCTATTCCGCGCCTGATGTTGCTTGCGACTATGGGACCCCAGACGCGTGGGCGCAAGTTGACGGGACGATTGTGGGGTCTTGGGAAATCGTTCACCACGCGGGCTTTGTTATTGCAGGCCCGACAACGATGCCATTCCCGGCAAGTAGCGACGTTGAAACAATGCAGATCGAGATGACCTCGGATGGCCGCCTTATTGGCACCCACCCCGAGGCACAGTCCCCGATTGAGTTCGTTTGGGCGGATGAACCACCATGGAGTTTTGAAGCCCATGCAAAGGCGGATGGCATTCCTGCGCCGCTGTTATCATCATCGGATGTTGAGTCGATGATGGGCTGCAAGGTTGATGATCTTGCGCGTCTGATCGGTCATTCGCAGGTGACAATGAACAGTGTGACAATGGATTTTACGCTGCGATTAATGATCCTTGGGGCAACGTCGATCTATGGTATTTTTCATACCTAGAGCATTGTAAACGGCATTTCGGTGAAAAGTTGGCGCGCGGTGACAATGACGCGCTAGGCTCGTTAGAATCTGGGTGGGAAGTCTAAAGTGAGAAAGCAAAATCAATCCGGTGTGGGGCATTTCTTGCGCGACAAAGGCTGGGTATGCGCGCTTATGATAATCGCGGGGATTGCACTTGCTGGGTTCAAATTTTTGGAAAACCAGAGTGCGGCGGAAATGGCGAATGATGGTATCGATGCGATCGGCATTGTGACGCATAAAACACAAAGCCAAGCGAAATCTGGATCCGGGTCAACTGTCCATTACAGTCTAAGCTATAGCTTTGCGATACCCGACGACCCGTATGTCAAAGGCATGCAGGATGTCGGCAAAACGCTTTATGATAGTGTCAGTGAGGGTGCGGAAATCACTGTGCGCTACATCCCAACCGATCCATTAATTAATGTCGCTGATCCAACAAACAGGAACACAAACTTTTAGCTCGCATTGATGGCTGCGGTTGGGTTATTCCTTTCAGGTTTGATTACTGGAGCTTTGGGAATTCGACGGGCACAACAAGTTTCTTAAAATAGCTAAACTCGATAGAAGGTGTAAAATATGACGCTTGGGTTTTCTAAAATAACGGCGGCAATTTGGCTTGCTGGCCTTTTGTCAATTGCGGCACCAGCTATCGCCGAAAGTGAAAGCAAATTGATCCCAGAGGGCGACCTGCGCACGCTGGTTCCATTCGGCAACGACGATATCCTCAAGCTAGCGGAATGCGAGAAAAAATCCTATCCGACCTGCACCTATGTTTGGGGCATCTTTGATAGCGATGACGAAACGCGGATCAAAATGGGCGGCAGGCCGGACGGTGAAAAACTGTTGACTGTTTTTGCTCAGGCACGCCGCATCGAGGATTTTGAGCGGGTGGTCTCTGTGACACCAGACGCGCAGCCCGTCGAAGACGTGGGTATCATCGCAATCTGGTCGGCAAATCGGCGCCAGCTTTCGTTAATGACCGAGGATTTTCTGGTGATCCACGTGAATGTCGATGCGCGCAGTATTGACGACCCAAAGTCAAGTGCGTTGCAAATCGCGGACTATTTGATGGATCAAGAATGATGCGCCTGTTTGGAATTCTGTTCATATGTACTCTCTGTGCCCCGATGGGTGCAGGTGCGCAATCCACGGTAATCGCAGACGGCATTTACGATGCTTACGACTGCTCTGTCCGGATCAGCGACCAGCGCATTGAAGTCACGGGTAACCATCTCGCTTTTTATGAATCGTCTTGCGATATTACAAATCCGCAATCCATTCCCGGTCTTGAAAGAACGACCATTTATGATGCGGCATGTCAGGGCGAAGGTGAAACATGGAGCACGCGTTTTATTCTGATGCAGACCCATGACGGCGGGCTTGCAAGCATGGATGAGATTTGGGGCGACCATTATGAACGGTGCAATTAGCCGCGTTTGGCGTCAATTCAACCGTTCAAACCAGACATTTTAACAAAGTAGAGTGAGGATAATATGACTAAATTTACGAAATTTATGACATCTCTCTTTTGCGCCGGCGTCTTGGCCGCATGTGTAGCTAAAAACGAAACGCCGGTAGTGGCGGTGCCTGAAATGGGTATGCCACGGCTGGCGGGCGAGGCTGCAAGTGTTGCTAAGTTAACGCCACTATTGGCCAGAAAGGGCCTGATTATGCAGCCAGTACCAGACAGCCGCGCGGCCGCGATTGCACGGTTTTGCAGCGGCGGCGCAGATGCTTTGGTTCTAACAAGTGCGTTCACCGATAGCGAAACCGATAGCTGTGCCGCTGCTGGCGGTCATTGGAGCGCGGTATTTTCTGACGGCATGCCCACATGGCTTGCGCCAAACTTCAAATCAAATTTTGATACGTTTAACGGGCTTTGATTATGGCACTTAAAATAAATTAAGGGGCCTACAATGAACATATTTTTTGGAATGATATTTTCAACGGCAGTGGTATTTGGATTTTCAAATATCCAGCTAGCAGCACAAACGGCCACAGCGACCTTTGAAATTAGCGCCAAGATGCAGGGCGGATGTGAGGTAATGAAAGCCTGCGCATTTTACATTATGTCCCCAAATGGCACGATTAACTATACACAACCTGGAATTTTAGATGGTGAAGCCAAACAAAAAACGGGAATAATGGATGCCCAAGATTTTTTAGTATTGACCCAATCCTTAACTACCGGTCACTTGAAAACACTTGAAAATTCTGTGTTCACGGGGACTTGTCCATCATATAATGATGGTGAAGATTACACCTTTGAAATCACGCGAGACGGGCAAACAACGCGGCTGGATACATGTGGAAATTTGCTAGCGGACGATCCGCAGATTGACACGCTAATCAGCTTTTTCGGCATTTTTTATGGCGAATTGACCAAATAGAACGACCTGTATTGTTGAGGAATGGCCAAGGCGGCCATCCATCAAGTCGGCCGAATATAATCGCATGAAGGACGATAAGATGCACGTTTTTATGAGAGTCATTCCTGCAGCCTTCTTTGGCCTGATAATGCCAAGCTTTTCTACTGCGCAAGAGGCGTCTGGGCAGTTAATCACGCAGATTGACGGTAAGGATTTTGTGTTCACGATCGTTAGCAATGCAGGTGAGGCATTGGGTATGAGTGACGCCGAGGCGATATCCACGTTTGCCCCGCAATTAGACGAATTTTCAGGTATCGTTTCTTTGGTCCTTTGGACCACAGAAGAGACGAGTGAGATCCCCTTAATGCTCACTATATTTCACCGCGTTTCGGGGGAACCTACAGAGGTAGATCAATTTTTCTCTGGGGTTCTCTTTTACGCCGAGGGCGGCGAAAAATGGGGGTGGGTCGCGGACCTATCGCAGGCTGGGTCGACTATAAGCGTCGACAGTTATGTTGAAACCGAGACCAGCGCCAATGTGGCTGGTCAGTTCAGCACAACCGCCTATTACGAAGCGGCTGATCAGGACGAACCTGATCTTAGTCGTAGTATCAGCATTGCAGGGACATTCGAGGCGGTCCTCCCACGTCTTGAAACCCAATGACACTGTTGTGCTTTTGATTTCAGAAATGGCAACCTAATTTTCATGCCATCTTTTCGCGGCTATGTTGCACAAATCCAGCGGGGATTCATGTCGTGAATCCAGTGTGGTAGCTGGTGTGCATGAGCAAACCGACATCACCTACCTACAAGACGACGAACTGGCCTGCCTACAACGAGGCGCTGAAGCGCCGCGGGTCACTGACGATCTGGTTCGATCCCGCGATGAATTGGCATGCCGAACCGTCCGGCAAGAGGGGCAGGTCGCGGACCTTCAGTGACGCTGCGATCCAGACTTGCCTGACCATGAAAGTCCTGTTCGGGATGGCGCTTCGCCAGACGACGGGCTTCGTCGAAAGCCTGCTTCGGCTGACGGGGCTGGACTGGGACGTGCCTGACTTCAGCGCCATCTGCCGACGTCAGAGGACGCTTGCGGTGAACATTCCGTATCGCGGCGCGAAGGGCCCGCTGCACCTGCTGATCGACAGCACAGGGATCAAGGTTGAGGGAGAAGGCGAATGGAATGCGCGCAAGCACGGCGGCCCCAAGCGCCGCGTCTGGCGCAAGATCCACATCGGTATCGACGAGCAAACGTTGGAAGTCAGAGCAGTTGAGATCACGGGCAGCAACACTGGGGATGCACCGATGCTACCTCATCTGCTTAACCAGATCGCGCACGACCAGAAGATTGGAAGCGTGACCGCGGATGGTGCCTACGACACGCGCCGATGCCACAGCGCCATCGCTGACCGCGGTGCGACCGCAGTCATCCCACCACGCAGAAATGCGCAGCCATGGAAGCCAACCGCCGCCGGTGCCATCGCCAGGAATGACGCTCTGCGCGCGTCAAGATATCTGGGCCGGGCACTCTGGCGAAACTGGAGCGGATACCACCGCCGGAGCCGCGTCGAGACGAAGATGCATTGCATGAAACTGCTGGGCCAGCGGCTGATGGCGCGCGACTTTGACCGCCAAGTCGCTGAGGTTCAGGTGCGCGTTGCGATCCTGAACGGATACACCGCCCTCGGCATCCCTGTCACGAAAGCCGTGGGATAAATCCGTCTGGGGAAAGGGGAGATCCGTTCGTCAGCTGAATTACGCAACAGAGTCGATGAACGGAAGGAACTCTGCTGCCGATTCAACGTTGGGTTTAGTGATTTCAATATCGTGATCGAACGTGATATCGAGAAGGAGACTGGCTATGAAAATGAAACACTTGAGCTACCTGAGCGGCGGGCTGGCGGTAACACTGTCAATTGGCGCTTCGATTGCAATGGCGCAGGTCACGCCGACCCCAATCGAGTCCGGGGATAACAGCCTGTTTTCGTCACGCGTTTTGACGACTGGATTGGACAACCCTTGGGCAATGCGCTGGGGGCCCGACGATCAGATTTGGGTCACGGAACGCACCTCAGGAGAGATCACGCGCGTTGATCCAGTAACCGGATCCCAGCAGGTTTTGCTGACACTCGACGACGTCTACACGGGTCCACAGCATGAAGGTTTGCTTGGCCTCGCTTTGCATCCGGGGTTGCTGCAGAACACAGGCAACGATTTCATCTATATCGGTTATACTGTTAATGATGGTAGCGAAGCGGAGCCTGATCCCTCTGCCCAGATCGTCCGTTACCGGTATGACGCCGATACCCAGCAGTTAGTTGATAAAACGGTCCTGATTTCTGGCATGCCTGCAGGCAACGATCATAATGCCGGCCGCGTTGTCTTCGGACCGGACGACAAGCTCTACTATTCCATTGGCGAGCAGGGTCACAACTTCGGCCGCAACCTGCGCAAGCCAAACTTGGCGCTGGTCCTTCCTACGGCAGACGAAGTCGGCCGCGAAGACTGGCGCACCTATTCAGGCAAGATCCTGCGCCTGAACCTTGATGGCACCATTCCTGACGACAACCCCGAAATTGAGAGCGTCAGGAGTCATATCTACAGCTATGGCCACCGTAACCCACAAGGGCTTGCGTTTGGAGAGAACGGCACGCTTTACGAAGCGGAGCATGGTCCGGCAACTGATGACGAGCTGAACATCATTCAAGCCGGCGGCAATTACGGCTGGCCCCGGGTTGCAGGACGGATCGACGATCGCAATTACCTTTATATCAACTGGAGCGAAGCGGCCGAGGATGTCAGCGAAAATACTGATCCCCTCCCGGAGTCTGTTCCCCAGCTTCCTGAAAGCACCTTCGACGGCGACATGGTCGAACCTCTTGCGACCTATTTCACGGTCGATGACGATTATCCGATCGGACAGATCTGTGGCTATATCTGCGACCCGACCATCGCACCGTCATCGATCTTGCCATACTCAGCGGGCGAGGATGGGATCGCGGAATGGGATAATTCCGTTTTGTTGACGACACTCAAGCATGGCACCCTATACGTTCAGTCGCTCTCCGATGATGGCACCGCGGCAGAGGGGGATCCTGTCGCATGGCTCTCCACGCAAAACCGTTATCGGGATGTGCTAGTTGCCCCTGAAAACCGAGTCTTTATCGCGACTGATGCTTTTGGCTCTGCAGCGCAAAAGTTTGGTGACGGGCTGAATACGTCAATCTTGCACAATCCAGGTGCTATCCTTCTTTATACCTATGGCGAAGAAGGCGGTTCTGACCTTGGCATGACGCGCAGTTCCCAGACTGTCGAGGAAGCCCGCGCCGATGGCATTGCGTCGGACAACCCGAAAGAGTTCGAAGATCCGAACACCGGCAAGGAAACTGCGCCCGATGACGTGGCAGCGGTCATGCCAGACTCAGAGGTAATGGAAGTTGTCGCTCGCGGTGGCCCCCAGTTCGCGCAGACATGCTCGACATGCCATGGTCCCGCAGGGCGCAGCGATGCGGCCGCTGTTCTTGCCGAAAACGAAAAACTGACCGATGCTGGTTATGTCGCCTCGACCGTCGTCCATGGTTTTGGCTACATGCCCGCATTTGGCAGCCAATTGTCTGACACCGAAATTGCCGAGATTGGCACCTACATCCGCAACAGCTGGGGTAACGATTACGGCGTCTTGACCACGGACGATGTTGCCCAAGCCCGCTAAGCTACCGAGATTGTTCAAGAAGCCCGTCTGTCATACGGCGGGCTTCAGCGGCAGTTTCTGATCGACGATACGACCTTACTTCTAACCGGAAAACCGTTCGGCAATGCTCGTCGCTGTTGGCGTATATATAACGGCTCCTCTATTATTTTTTCTTCTCAAGCCAACCGTCCGACGAGGCGCTACATCGTATCATGCGATGCTGCGGTGCATTCGGTGTCGGATCTGAGCACATTGATGTCTGCTGACGTAAAGCTGCATTGCATTTACAGAGTTCTTGTTAAGGGTCCGTTAACGGCCGCAGTTTCTGATGCCAAATTGCTGCACCGCCGAAATGCTGGGCCAATGTAACCGGTAGCAATGGCTCTAACCGGACCTTCGCCGCAAGTTTCCTGAAGGTCTGCTAAGGGCCGTCCATGTCGCGCAGCATGATCCACGGCGACAAAGTTCACTTTGCAGCGCTGAAGGCGGCTGTGAGCCCTTAGTGCCTTGTAGAAAATCGCATGAGAACCTAATCATTAACGATCTTTGATGTGGGTATGTGAAATGAACCTAGACGTGAAAATTGCTAACGATGAGAGCGAGGTGGCCGCATGCATGCGGCTTCGTCGGGCAGTATTTATCAAAGAGCAGAACGTCGCCGAACATGAAGAAGTCGATGGCCAAGATCAAAATTGCACTCACGTTATTGCGTTGGCAAACGGAATGCCAGCGGGTGCAGCCCGTTTTCAGCAGCTTGGTTCATATGTAAAAATCCAACGAGTCTGTGTCCCCAAAGAGCACCGCGGAAATGGGATTGGTGCCGAAGTTATCAAATTTATTGTCGGTTACGCCTCAAATTCTGGGGGCATCGCTTCGATCCGTTTGGGTGCGCAGACACATGCCCTTGAATTCTATCACAAGCTAGGATTCATCGAATGCAGCAAAGAGTATTTAGATGCTGGAATCTTACATCGAGACATGGAGATGAGACTCTCCTGACAAAGTAGCTCAGTCTGCACAGCGACGTTTCAAGCCGACAAAAAGCTGTGCGATGCGCGAAAGTCCGCTTCGACGGGCCACACCGCAGCATTGGGAAGGCATAGTCAATGTCAGCTTAGGGCCGCTTGCCAATGGCGAAGGATGGTATGACACAATGGACGCTTGTAACTCCACCGAGTTGATGGATTTGGCTTTTGCAGATAAATTAGAGATATAGGCAAAATATGCTTTAAGTTAGTTAAGCAAGAAAGGATTTATCGTATCAATAAGTTTGGCCCTAAGACACTATCAATAGCTCATCAAGACGTAGTTAAAAACACCCGTCGATGGCTTGAACAAATGGTAGTAGGATTAAATCTATGCCCATTTTCCCATAACGTCATAGCCCAAGACCAAGTGTATTATGCCATCTGTGATGCCACCATCGATGCACAACTAAAGCAGTTCTATGTGAATGAATTACAGCGCCTGCTTGGGGCTAACGAAAATGACGTTGCCACTAGCTTGCTCATGTTTACCCGAGGTCTAGAAGAGTTCGACGATTACCTCGACTTACTCGATTGGTTTCAGCAGCTATTGGAGAAGGCAGAACTGACAGAGCATGTCCAATTAGCATCATTTCATCCTCAATATCAATTTGAAGGTGTAGCTGCTAACGATCTTAGCCATTTCACTAATCGCTCACCCTATCCAACCATACATCTTCTGCGTCAAGATCAAATGACTAAAGCCCTCGCTCACGTTTTGGACCCTAAGAAGATTTATATAGATAACATAAAAACATTGAATAAACTTGGTCGCCAACAGGTCGAAGCACTCTGCCCCTGGGGTAAATAAAAAACGTTAGCATTGTATTGTAACCGCTGTTAACCCAGCTACCATTATCGCTCGTTTTGCAGTGGCAGCGAAGGTCCGCAATGACGGGCCGCACCGCAGCATGCCGATCATTGGGCCAATGTCCGCAAAGGGCCGTCCATGTCGAACGGCCCAAACGCCTAGATTTCGATAGCTTCCGATATTGCCAGTGCATCTTCAAGTTCGTAAGCGACAAGGCAGCCCCGTGGGTTAAAGGGCGGCCTATTCCTTGGTAGGTTTGCGACGTTCACGCAAGCGCCGGGGTTTTATGTCTACGACCAGTCCTACGCCTATGCCTACGCATGGTAGCTTTCAGTTGATCGAAGCCGTCGTCGAACGTCTTGACGGTGCGCCCGTCGGAGAGCGTCGTCGCTGGTCTGATGAGTTCAAGGCGCAGGCTGTCGCCGCGGC
>NZ_FOTF01000046.1 GCF_900114485.1 Loktanella salsilacus
AGAATTTGCAAGGATGATTGGCAGAGCTACGCAGCCCCGAAGCAAAGGCCTGCTGCGTCAGGCCGCACCAGCAAGGTTTATTTGTCCGCGAACTATCTGGAGACTAATAGCAGATATTCGCCCAGCAACCGTCAATGTCGGCGAAGTCTGCACAGTGGACATGGCTGCTAGCCGCAGAAAAGGGTCGGCTGTCCGAACTCAAAAGCTCGGTGCTGACTGAGGTGAAGCGCCGGAACGAGCCCAAGCTTACTGACCCCGCCTGCCCATATGGATTTTATATTGTCGGACTACTCTCTTCTTTGATGGGGTGTGGGGTCGAGTATCATCAGTTCGATAGACTTCAGGTGTGCCTCCATTGCTCTTAGGGCAGCGGCTGGATCGGCAGCCTCGATCGCATCTACGATTTTGCTATGTTGATCGCTGTGAATTGTCTGGAATTCATTGGGTGCAATGCGCCGATAGGTGCGATCCCATTCACGTTGCCACACAACGCGCCTGCGGGCACCCGAAAGGTAGATAAGGAAGCCGACTAGAACAGGATTGCGCGACGTTTCAGCGACAGCCCGGTGAAACGCGTCATCGGCTTGCTCACACTCTGATCTGTCTCGAGCTGCGCGTCCGCCCGCCACTTTGCTGCGAAGTTTTATGACGTCAGATTTATCAGCATGTTGGGCTGCCTCGGCCGCGACTTGCGGTTCCACTATAAGACGCGCGCGCATCAAATCCGGGGGCGTGGCTCCTTCCACAAGAAGCGTCTCTTTGACCGGCATGTGCCGTGGTCGGCGGCCCCGAAAAGTGCCTTGCCCCACATGCCGCCAAAGGCTGCCTTCTGCCTCTAGGATATCATAGCAGCCCCGGAGCGTTTCGCGACTGCACCCCAGCGATTTCGACAACTCCCGCTCAGACGGTAATCGGTCTCCACCGACAGGGGCGACACTCTCAATGGCAAAGCGTAGCTCTGGAAGAACGGTTTTTATGCTTTTCGTCACGGCATCATTCTTAGACCAATTTGCAGACCATTGTATGAGCTGAAAGAGACGATGTCATCCGAAAGCAAGAGGCTAAATAAATTAATCGATTAAAACCATTGGCCGGTGCCACAACCCTTTTCGCGGAAGAAGGAATTAATGTTCAGGTCATTTGGAGACCCAAAACGCAAACCTTATTGCATCAAGTAAAGCTAACGGCATAGCTCGATTGAAGGGCCTCAATGACGGATCAGTCTATCAACTCGCGGTGCCTCAGCCTTCGGCGCATATGTCTGCGGCGCTGCCGAACCTGGTTGCGCAGTAGCCAGTGCGTGATGCGCCTTTCCGGTGATCACTCCCGCAACTTTTCTGTATCTAAAACCTCAAATGGAAAGCTCCATAATGTTAGAAATTTCAATTCTTGCGCTCGCCGGCTTGACCGCAGGGCTTTTGAACGCCGTGGCTGGTGGCGGAACATTTATCAGTTTTCCGGCACTGATTTACGTCGGCGTGCCGCCTGTCAGCGCCAGTGCAACGGCGACTTTGGCAGCGCTACCGGGTTATGTAACCAGCGCGTGGGGCTTTCGCCAGGATATGCAGGCCGAAGGTGCGCTTTCACTTAACGCCATCGTTTTCATCGGCGTTATTGGCAGCATCATTGGTGCGTTGCTTCTGATTGTTACGCCAGGTGATACTTTCTTGTGGGTTGTGCCATGGCTTTTGCTACTTGCTACTATCCTGTTTGCCTTGGGGCCGTTCATTTTGCGGCATTTGCGACAAAGAGGAGCGGGAAAGGTCGGAGCCGTCGGTTCGGCTTTTGCCATTGTGACGGTGTCAATCTATGGGGGCTATTTCAACGGCGGGCTTGGAATCATGCTGCTCGCGACCTTTGGTTTTATTGGATACGTAAATCTACACGGCATGAACGGACTGAAAAGCGTCCTTTCGGCCGTAGTCTCGCTCGTCTCTGCGTTGGCTTTTATCAGCGCAGGTTTGATTGAATGGGAACAGGCTTTGATCATGGCGGTGAGTTCGGCGATTGGCGGGTATCTTGGCGCTAGATTGACCCGGCGCATCGTACAAACCGACCTGTTGCGCTATTTTGTCACCTCTATTGGTGCGACAATGGCCTTGGCGTTCTTTTTGCGCTGAACAATTTTTGCGCAGCCGTGACCGCCCGGTATTTCGAGGCACAGAGGCGCTTTGAAAAGCTATTTTAGGCTTTCGCGCGCCAAAGCGCTGATCAGGTCTGTGCGGGTGACGATCCCAACGATGCGACCGCGATCCAGGACGGGCACAGCGTCGATAGCACCGTCCGCCATCTGCGGCAAAAGCGCCGAAAGTGGCGTTCCTGACGTGGCACGCGGGCCGCCGACGCTCATGATATCTGCAGCTTGCACAGGTATCTCTCTTTGTCGGTCAAGCAGTCGACCCATCGCCTTGCCGAAACTTCGGTTCAAGCGCAGTCCGTCATCACGTGCGCGATCAATGAGGTGGATCTGAAAAATGATGCCGTAGAACCTGTCCGCCTCGCCGACAACCGGCACCGCTGTGAACCGGTGACGCCTAAATAGGTCGGCGACCTCTGTCACAGTTGTGTCAGGTTTTACGGTCACCAGATTGCGCGACATTATTGCACCGGCGGTAGTAGGCTCTGATCTGTGGGCCGCCGCCTGCATTTCCGCCGCGCCGATAAGCCGGGCCAAATCCTCCACGCCAAGATTGAAGGATTGTTTGTATCGATCAAGAATGTTTGTCAGGTCGGCTTCTGACAATCCCAAACGCTCCATCGGCACAGGGTCTTGGGTGCCGTGAATGTTTGGGGCGTCAAACTGCCGGAAAGGGTAATGTCGCCCGGTCAGGCGTCCGTATGCGATGGCGATTAGAACCAGCACGACCGTGCCTAGCCCGATTGGCACGATAGCGAAAAGAAACCCAAGTTCCCGCACTGCGTCAGGGCTCATCGCGGCAGTCATCGCAACAGCACCAGCCGGTGGGTGTAGAGCACGGCACAGAATAGTAGCTGTGATCGCAAGGCCGACGGCTAAAGCAATACGCAAGACGGGGTCTTGCACGATCAAGCACACGGACACGCTGACTAAAGCCGCCACAATGTTGCCGACAATCGCAGACCATGGTTGGGCAAGTGGGCTGTTTGGCAATGCGAAAAGCAGGACAGAAGTCGCCCCAAATGGAGCCACAAGGAATAGCCCTAAAGTCAGATCGATTGTCGGTGCTAAAATAAAGGCTCCGGCAAGCGCAAGACCGATGAAGGCCCCGATTCCTGCACGCATCGCTTCTACTGGCGAGCTTCGGGCGACGGCAGGACCGTATGAACCAAGATGAAGCAGAGCGTGAACCTTCCTTTAAGCTTAGGGCAGATCTTTCAAAACTCAGGGAAAGTAGCAATGTCTGCTTGGGCCGCACGGCGGACCTCCGTTTGGCCTGCAGCGAAGTTCCGGTGTCGGCCAGAAACGCTTAGTGTTTGAGACGGGACTGCCTGACAGTTCGAGCCGATTAGACTCATTCAATCAGACCTTTTGAGATAGCGATGCACGACGCTTGCCCGCTACAAAACATCAAGAGACGGCAAGTATATCTCCACGATGCCCCGCTTGTTCCCGACCCGACCAGCCTGAATCACAAGGTCGATAGTCGCCCGAAGATACCGCATGACTTCCGCATATTGCAGTTGTGTTCCCGTCCCCATCACCATCAGCGCCAACCGATCCATCGCCTTGCGGGCGGTCTGCGCGTGCAACGTAGTGAACGATCCGCCGTGGCCGGTGTTGATCGCTTCCAGAAAGGTCGCCGCCTCTGACCCGCGCAGCTCGCCCACAATGATCCGGTCAGGACGCAGGCGCAGGGTCGCTTGCAGCAGTTTTTCCGCCGTGCGCGGGCTGGCCGGGGATCTGTCTGCGATCAGACTGACCACGTTGGGCTGGCGCGGCCGGAGTTCGGAGGAATCCTCGATCGTCACCAGACGTTCGTGATCGGGGATCAGGTAGAGCATGCGACGCCCCAATTCCGTTTTCCCGGTGGACGTGCCGCCCGCGATCACGATGTTCAGCTCTAGCCGCAGCACTTCGGTTAGGAAATCGTCGACGCTTCCCGCCCGGGCGATGCCCTCGATGTGGCGCAGCTTTCGGGTCCGTTCTTCATCTTGAGAAGTCGTCACGTCGTCCCGCAGAAAAGAGAAGGTGCGCGGCTCCCCAGTATGGCCCGGTCGAAATATCCGAAACGACAGGACTGTGCCGCTGGCCGATGCGGGCGGGATCACCGCCTGAACGCGCAGCATCATCCCCGCGTGTTCGACCGACGTGGATAGTAGCGGCGCTTTTTCTGTCAGCGCCGTCGCGCTTTCGTTCGCGCTTTGCTGTGCAATGTCTTTTGCGGCTTGCGGCGTAATATCGTGGTCAGCGGCCCGCACCATCTGGGCCAGGCCCTGCCGTTCGACATAGCACTGACCGTCACCATTTATGACGACTTCGATCACCGTCTGATCCTGAAAGAGAGGATCGAACGGCTTGAGGTATTCCGCGAGATAGGAGGACACTAGAACAGCTCCATGTCGTTCGTGACCATGACCATAATCACCGAGCCATGCTGAACCGTGATGATCGGCGCCAGTGACAGGTATTCTTCGATCACCGCACTGGCGTTGTCGCTGGCGTCCGTGCTGACGGCCTCTGCCAAGATCGCGCTTTCGCCGTTCTGGACGCTGGCCGCAGCAGCAGCCGGGGCCGCGCTGAAAATCGAAATCAGCGCCGCAGACCCGAACCTTTGCAGGAACCGACTGTTGACCTTTCCAGTCAGACCAGACCGTCCCAGCCGATCCGACCCGTAGGCTTCAAGGTCCACAACCTGCCCATTCGGGGTGACAACGCGGTCCCACGCAACCAGCACCCGCTTCTGGCCAACGGCCACCTCGTTCGCGTAGCGACCAAACATCTGCGACCCGCGCGGGATCAGGACCCGGCTCATGTCGAATGACCAAATGTCGTAGGAGACCGTGCTGGTGATCGTGCCAGAGAGTTGCGAGTTAATGCCGGTGGTTAGCGTGGCCTCAATCACGGTGCCTTGCATGACGGTATTGGACGGCGCACCGATGATCCGCGATTGCGTTGGCGCGATCTTGTCCGACCCGGCACGGATGAACGCCTCATCGCCGGTATAGTCGCGGCCTTCGCTTTCCGTCCCGCCGCCTGACATGCCGTCGATGGGGCTGTTGATCTGCGCTTGCCGAATGGATTCCGCTTCCGTCCGCCGCCGTTCAAGTTCCTGTTGCCGCGCCAGCCTTTCCTCCGCCATCATTTGTTCGGCCAGAGAGTCGTTGCTGGCCTGATTGACTTGCAGCAGCAGACTAGAATTTTCCGCTTGGGTGCGCGCTAGGTCGCGGTTGAGCTGGTCACGCTCGTTGGCAAGATCCTGAACCTGGGCCGATCGTTCAGCCATGTCAGTCGCCAACTTATCAAGTTGCGTTTGGAGCGTTTCAAGCTGGGTCGTATCGACCGCAGGCGCAGCGGGTGCTTGATTGCGGGCCGCTTCCAATTGACGGGTCACTTCGTCCAGCCGGTTTTGCAGCGCAATTTCCACCTCAGAGGGGCCGGTCTCTGTCACTGGAAAGTCGGGGGCAGGGGCGATCACCGGCGTGAAGCCGTCTGTCGCCTCACGCTGAAATTCGGACGCATCGGACGTGTCGCGTTGCGGGATCGTCACTGATCCATCGCGCCCTGACAGGTAGGCCACGCTAGCGCCGCCAGCTGCGAGGCCGGTTATCAGCGCCACACCAATCAGGGCAGGGACGTTCGACTTTTTCTTGGCTCCCTTCAGACGGGCGGCGCGGTCTGCTACTTCATCAGCCATTGGTAATTCTCCCGCTTTGAACACAGATATATTCGTCGCCGTAGCGAATGACCCAACGGTGAGACCGCGACCCGACCGTCACGCGCGTTCCATCCGTGCGACCGTTGACGATGTATTCCCGGCCTTGAGCGTCGGCCCGGTAGATGCTGGGGATCGGCGCGTCGGGGCTGAAGGTGAAGAATGTCCGCCTGCCGTCGTCATAGATATTCACCGGCTTGATCTGGGCGTCCTTCGTGGCGGCCGAAATCACATAGGTCTGCGGTTTTCCCGCTGGCACCGAGGATTGCGCCGCCGCCGCCGTGCTTCCGGCTGGCGACTGAAAGCTGACAGAATAGTGCGGACGCGCCGAGGCGCTTTCGTGCAGTTCGACCAGATAGAACCGTTGGTTCGTGACGATCACGCCATTGGTCACGGCCCCCGCAATCACCGGCTTGACCAGAATGGCGTTGCCGCCGTCCGTGTCGGCAAACTGAAAACTTTCCGTGTCACCGGCTTTGAAGTCCACAAAGCGTTCGCCCTGAGCGAGCGTTATCAGCGTGACCCGGCGCAGTTGGGTGTTGATCTTGTAAACCTGACCTTCCTGATAACTCGCGGTGGCGCTCCGCGCATCGACACGCATCGACCGGGGCGTTGTCTCCGCGAGGGCAGGGGTGGCAAATACCGCCAGCAGGGCGGCGCACAGCAGCTTATTCATTCGCTCGTTCCTTCCGATGCGACACGGTAGCCAGTGACCTGAAACCCAAATGGGTTCTGCCAAAGGAGCAGGTTGTTATCGACCGTGCTGGGATTGAAGTTGGTGGTGACGGTTGCGACGAAATCGCCGCGCTGGACCGGGGCGTTGGGACGCCGCAGTGTCTTGGTGAACCGGACTTGCGCCGTGTCGTTGTCGATCATCAGGACGTTGTTGATCGTCACATCGACGGTGCCGTCCACACCGTAGCTTTCGGGCGGATAGTTGGAACTGCCCGGCGTCCACAGCCGTTCGAGGGACTGGCGAACCGGGATCGCAGACCGCTTGAACACTGACAGGATGCGGTATTCGTTGTCGTCCGCGTCATAGGTTTCGCGGTCCATGACGTAGGCGTAGATCAGGCTTTCTACGACCGCCTGTTGCTGGTCCACACTGGCGCGGTCCACGCTGACGCCGCGCTCCACGACGCCCGTGTCCTTGTCCACGATTGCGAGGTAGGCTTGGGTCTCATTGTGGGCCAGCCCGTAGGCCCCCATGCCGACCCCGGCCAGCCCCAGAACCATCCCGACGACGGCCACGGCCCACGCCCGCTTTTCCCGCTGGCGCATCCCGAGGATGGTTTCAGCAATGAAGTAGGAACCGCCCGCTTCACTGGCCGCAGCGACCGCTTTTTCAACGTCGGCGCGATCCTGCGGCGCGACCTTTGAAAGTGGGCTTTTGAGAATCTTTCTCTGTTCAGCAGTGAGCGAGGTCATGCCGTTCTCCAATCTTTGAGGTCGCGTTTGCGGTTAAGTTTTAGCTTTGGCCCGGAGGCGTTCGTTGGACGCGCGGGCAAATTGCACATCGCGCCGCCGCTGGACGAAACGCCCAGCCGAGTTGTCTGAAAGTTTCGCGCCGACGTTCGCCAGCTTCATGTCCATGGCCGATCCGAAGCGGCGATTCTGGTTCGCCCGCTGGACGGTTTCGCCGCCTGTCGTGAAACCACTCGCGATCTGCGCCGCAGCACCTTTTCCAATCTCACCAGCTTTGATTGCAGGACGACTGACGATGCTAAGCGCTTGCGGAGCAATTCCGCCGAGGTTCAGTTGCCCGGTGATGTTCGAGGCTACTTGCGGGATCGTCAGCAATCCGTAGATGCCGACGATGATAATGACGACGACGCCAGTGATACCGATAAGGGTTGATTCATCCCGCGTCTCGAAGGCAGCGGCGGCAACTGACGCCACAAACCCCATCACACCGGCAGCGGCGACCGGATACATGAAGTAGCCGATCAGCGACGATACCCATGCCTCAAAGAGAAATTGTGTCCGGTTCAGGCAGGTTGCCGCTATGGCGAAGGGTGCCAGACCAACCAGAATACCGATCATAATCTTGGCGAAGCCCGCAACTAGAATGTAGGCGGCTTGCAAGAGGGCAAGCAGCAGATACATAGCGGCACCGAGAAAGCCTCTAGCAATGGCACTTTCCGCTTTGATAACTGACCCTGCCGCGATTTGTGCCTGATCCGCAAAACCTTCGGCAAGGTCTATAGACGATGTAGCTGTGCCATCATTGGCGACAGAAAACAGGGCTGTGACCAAGCCGTCACCCGTATTAGTCAGTGCATTGTAGATTACTTCAAAATTGGCCCACGAAAGCCCGAACATGAAGATCAGCACAATCCTAAGAACGAGTTGTGTCAGATCTCCAGCCCGCGCCGTCACAACTCCGAGCGCCACAGCAACCCCAAAGACCATGAACGCCATGACGGCCAAGATCGTAATGATCCCGCCGTAGCCATTCGCCACAGCAACAAAGGTATCTTCCGCCGCACCACTGACAGCGGTGTCGATGAAACCCATAACTTCTGCGACGATTGCCATTCAATTATTCCAGTTCGAGTAGCATGGTGATGTCGCACATGCGGTCGTAGTCCCGCTTGATTGCGTCCCGAGCCATGATCGGTGTCGGCGTAAAGAAATTCGGATTATCGACACCTTCTGTCAGCGCATCGAAGGCTGCGACAGCAGTGGGCCAGTCAGCCATAAGAGTGTTGCAGGTGCAATCCAGTTCCGTAATTGCGTTTTCGTATGCTGCCCATTCATACAGGAAGGTTTTTGCCAAACCTGATTTGCGGACCTGCAAGTCACGCTCGCTAGAAAATTCAGGTGCAGGCCGGTAGTCTGGATTATGTCCAACGCAGCTCGATACTTGGAGAGGGCGGGTTGCAGGGTCGGCGGCAACTTTCTTGCTGGGGATGGGCCATTGGAAAAAACCCATGTCGATTGCCCGTGACTGGATCAAGTTGCCGAAAGCGTTCTGTTTGCTTTCATCCTTTGGCACAAGGTGACGAACACCATCATCAGACTGTGTTTTATAGGTCTGTGCAATCACAGGCGAAGTCATTGCGGCGACAGCAGCACAGGCCAGCAGCAGGGTTTTCGTGGTGTTCTTCCTTTTCATCATTCCGATGTGTCCGAGGGGGTCAGGTCCAGATATTTCTGTTCATCCGCAAGCGTGGCAGCTGTCATGACACCGGCTTGGCCGAGACCGATGGTCTGGGCCGCTTCGAGTTGCCAGATATTCGCCAGCGCCATGCCCATTTCAGCGGTCATGCGCGTGTTCAGATCGATCGCCGCTTTCATGCCCTGCGTGTCTGGAATGTTGCCCGTCAGTTCTCCGATCCGTTCGAGACTTTTTCCAGCCGCTTCTTGCGAGGCTTCCGCAGCCACCCCCATCATCGCGCCAGTGTTGCCCTGCACCCCGATCCGCGCCGCCGCAGGATCTTCGCTGTTTGCGAGGTCCTTCATTTGCGTGGTAGACGTGCCGGCGCTCGCAAAGATGCCACCGACAATGGCCGTGGTCGCGCGTCCGCCGATATTCCCGCCCGCACCGATCGCACTCCAGTTGCCAGCCAAGGCGTCCTGCAATGACGCTTGAATGTCAGGAATTTCCGGCAAAAAGTCCTTAAACCAGTCGCCCGTCAGCAGCAGCTTGCCTTCGGCAAAGCTGTCCGTCAGCGCCTTGTATTGATCTTCCATCAGCCGGATTTGCGCGATCAGCTTCAAGGTCTGGTCGTCCAGTTTGAGGTTCTGGGACACCGCCTCATTGAGTTGCAACCGGGCTTCCGCCAACATCTGTTGCAGTTGGGCGATGGAGGACACGTCAATCGTTGGGACACCCTGCGCCGCGGCAGAGCCACCAGTCAGTGCGAGGGCCACGGCAACGGTCGAGAGCAATTTGTTCATCGTGTGACTCCTTCAAAAAATTCACGGTCGCGGGCGTAGGCCGCAAAGAGCATCCCATATTGCGCCCATTCCGCCTTGCGCTTCACCGCCATGAGCCGGGTCAAAACACCGGCCATGCGCGTGACTTCCGCCTTAGCGTAGCTGTTGAGGTCCATCGCTTCCTTGGCCGAGGCCGAGAGCGAGATACGCCGCAAAATCTCTTGCAGCCGCGAGAGCGACTGGATCAGAATTTCTTGGCTGTATCCGGCGTAGGACATGGCCGCGTCCGATATGTTCGACATTTCAGAAATCGAAATATCTTCCAGCGCCAGTGTCCCGGTCTGGTCTGCGCCGCTGATCTGGGCCGCATAGGTGTTGTAGAAACCGCTGATCTTTTTGACGTAATCTTGCGTTTCCCGGTAGGGCGGGATGCCGTCGTATTTCATCACGGCACCGGGGCCAGCGTTGTAGGCTGCAAGCGCCAAGGGCATACTTTTAAAGCGGCGAATTTGCTGCATCAGGTAGCGCGCCCCGCCGTCCAGTTGCAGCTGGGGGTCGGTGTAGTAGGCCGGATAGATGCCGAGGTCTTGCGCCGTGCCGGGGATGATCTGCGTCAGCCCGAACGCCGCCTTTGGCGACCGCGCCCCGATCTGGAACCGGCTTTCCTGTTTGACCAGCGCCTGAAACCAGCACCGAAACTCAACCGCGTTGATCCCGATTGCAGCCAGTGCCGGGTCGTTGCCGAACTTCACTGCCGTCTGCGCGATCATCGACTCGATGGTTTCACGGGCGTCACCGAACAACCGCCCGGCATAAGGGTTGTTGTCCTCAATCGAATAGACCGCACTTGCAACCATACCGTCCAAGCCTTCGAGGTCCGTCGTCATGGCCGACGATCCGCGCAGCATATTGATGGTGTCCTGCAAGGCGGCGATCTGATCAGTCCGCGATCCGAGGTTTTGGGTCAGCGTGGCGCTGATCTGGGCTTGCTCAGCCATCTGGGCCTGTTCGCCCGCGTTGATCGACTGCATCTGGGCGAGCGCAGACACATCAATCTCCGGCACACCTTGCGCCACCGCCCCGGAGGCGGTCAGCGCAAGCGCCATGGCGGGAAGGCGCACCATTTTACCCACCAATGGGGATCCAATCGCAGTCCGTCACCGAGGCGTCAGACGCAGCAAATGACAGCGCGTTCGAGGACCAGCAATTTGTTTGGCGGCCCTGATTTTCTGCACAGGCCGTGAGACTGGACAGAAGGAGTAAAGCCAAGATTGCCTTAGAGCCCGATTTAAAACTATTTGAGTGAGTTCAGTGGTTTGTGATTCTGTTCGGTTGTGAAGCTGAATGGAGATCACAATGGCTTGGACTGA